>CAVPQW010000016.1:0-37583 GCA_963707645.1 uncultured Actinomycetes bacterium | reverse complement strand
GCCGAGCAGTCCTCCTGCGACGGCGAACGCGACCCTCCCCGCCGATCCGTCATCGGAGGACCCGTCGCCCGACGACCCGCCCGACTCCGGCCCGGAGGTAGCCGGCGCCACCGGGCTGATCGTCGGGCATGGGGAGCCGTCGCCCGGCCCGGCAACCAGGAAGCCCGACACGAGGGTCGGGGTCGGCTGGTCGCGACCGGGGCCGGGGAGGGCGTCGGCGACGGCGGCTTGTGCGGCTTGTGCGTCGGCTTCGGCGGCGGCGGGGTATACGGAGGCGGCGGGGAGTACGGAGGCGGGTTGTACGTGTACGGCGGCGGCGAATACGTCGTGTACGTGGGAGTCGGCGAGGCCGTTCCCGAGGGCGACGGGCAGACCGCCCCCGAGGGCGACGGGGAAGCCGTCGGAGAGGCCGTAGCCGAGGCCACGGGGAGGCCGTCGGAGAGGCCGTAGTCGAGGAGGACAGGTCGTTGGGGAGGGCGAGGTCGAGTCCGACGGGCTCGGAGTCGGCGAGGGGGTCGGCGAGGGCTTGTCCACCGTCACCGTGATCTTGATGGCGCGCGAATGGCCCCTCGAGTCCTGGTCACCGACGACCGCAACCCACGCCCGGTACTCGCCCTCGGGCTTCGTAGCGATGCGCCGCGTCCCGTCCGTCGGCCGTCGCGTCGTCGCCGAAATGCCATGTGTACGTCAGATGCTCCCCCTCCATGCCGCCGAGGCGACCGACCGGAAGTCCACCAAGTGCCTGATCTGCACCGCCTCGGGGTCGGCCGTGGCGTCGACGTACAGGTCCCCGGGGAGCTGATCGACCGCAGCAGGGCCGTCCCATCGGCGGCCGTGACGGCATCGTAGGCATTGGTGTCTTCGAGGTCCCGGACCGGCTGGAAGAACGCGGCACTCCCCTCGTCGTCGTAGAACAGGGCCGGCCCCTCCCGGAAGCTGAGGTCCCCTTCGTCCGCGAAGTCCGGCGGCTTCAGGTTGACCCACGTCCCGTCTTCCCGACGGACCTGGACGAGATTCGTCTCGGAGACGTCCGCGCCGGCGTTCCGGATGAACTGCGTGAGCGACACGCCGGAGAGCGTCACCCTGCTCTGCTCGTCGCGCGACCGCAGGATGTACTTGGTCGGGCCGGAGTTGTACTGGTCCGCGTGGATCTCGACGTGCGTGGCCTCGCCGTTCACGAGGACGTCGACCCCGCTCGTGCTGTCGGCCCGCGCCGACGGATCGGCGAGCGGCGCCACGAGGAACCCGGCCCCCGCACCGAGCACGACGAACACGGCGAGGAGGGCGGTGCGCCGGAGCGCCCTCCCCTGCGCCTCCCGGCGCCGCCGATGCCTCGTTGACGTTGCTTCCATGAGATTTGTCGCCCAGTTGTACGCGCTTTGGACGGGCCCATGCTGCGTCCGTGGGCATCATCATCCTATCCTCGGCCGCGCAGGCCAATACAGGTCTTTTGGCCCGGTCGTGGAACGGGTCACGGCCGGCGGTGTCTAGGATCGACCGGTGAACGAACCGGCCCTGGATGCCCGCGAGGAGTCCGTGGTGCCGGCCGCCGAATGCCGGCCCGTCGTCGAGTCGCGCCGCCCGCCGTGCCCGGTCTGCCATCACCCGATGGAACCGGAGCACGCGCACCACAAGTGCCCGTCCTGCGGCTACATCGAGCCCTGCTGCGGCTGGTAGCGCCGGGCCCCGATCGCCGAGGCCGGGCCTGGCTCCCGTTTGCCGCGTCGCATCGCCGGTAGGGTTTCGTCCAGCGATGTCGAGGGAGATTCGGGCGCGGATGTGGAGGCCGACGGCCGGTGGCACGGCCGGCTCGGGCCGAGGTCGGCGCCGAAGGCGCCGACCTCGGGCGTGACGTCGCCGCCCCCACGCGCGAGGCCTGTCTGGCCTCGCTCCGGGCCGCAGCCGGTGCCGCGCCGTTCGACCATCGAGGTCGAGCCCGCGCTGGTGGGCGTGGCGGAGGTGGCCGAGGTGCTCGGGTGGGACAAGCGGCGGATCTTCACCTACCTGGGCGGGGGTCGTTCCCGAGCCGGTGGCGGCGCTCGCGTCCGGCCGCGCGCTGGCGCCGCCATGACATCGAGGCGTTCGCGCGGACCCGGAAGCGTTCCCGGGCGGCCGCCGCCGGCCCGGAGGACGGGGCCCGGTGACCACCCGGCGGCTGTTCCTCGTTCGCCACGGCCGGGGTCGACTTCGACGCCCGGGACCGGTTCCGCGAGTCGCCGCGGGCGCCAGCGGGACCCGCCGCTGGGGGAGGAGGGCAGGCAGCAGGCCGACCACCTCGCCGCCCGGCTGCTCGCCATGCGCCGTCCGGCGGCGATCTACGTTTCGCCCTTCACGAGGTGCCTCGAGACGATCGCGCCGTTCGTCGCGGCGGCGGGCATCGAGCCCGTGCAGGACGAGGACATCGGCGAGGTCTTCATCGGCGAATGGGAGGGGATCCCGTTCGAGGAGATCCTGTCGGAGAGTGAGGAGGTCGCCCGCCGCGCGCGGGAGTTCGAGGCGATGTTCGCGGTGGCGCCCGGCGGGGAGTCGGCCGAGCTGCTCCGGGCCCGCGTCGTCCCCGCGATCGACGCCACGCCGGCCCGGCACCCCGACGGCGACGTGGTCGTCGTGGCCCACGGGGGAGTGGTCAACGCCTACGCCGGGTATGTCCTCGGCGTCGACCACGACATGTTCTTCATGCCGGAGAACACGTCGATCTCGACGTTCGACCTGGACGGTCTCAGCACCCGGGTGCGGTTCCTGAACGACGTGCTCCACCTGTTCCAGCCGGGGCTGTTCGCGCCCCCCGCCGGGGCCGCGACCAGTGCGGATGCCGACTGACCGGCGGTCAGTCACGTCAGAACCGTCCCGCTATACTCGGCGGAAGTCCAAGACCAAGGAGGCAGTTGTGGCGAAGTTCCTCTCGGAGGAGTGGGCGAACGAGGTCAAGGCCGCGCTCGCCACGAACGAAGCGGTGAAGTCCGCCGCCGGCTCGATGAGCGCCCGTATCGAACAGGTCGTGAACGGCCCCGACGGCGAGGTCAAGTACTGGTTCAAGCTCGAGGGTGGCGATCTGGACCTGGGGCTCGGCGACATCGAGAACCCCGACGCCACGATCACACAGGACTACGACACCGCGGCCGCGCTGTCGAAGAACGAGCTCACCGGCACCGCCGCGTACATGAGCGGCAAGCTCCGCGTGTCGGGTGACCTCATGAAGCTCATGCAGCTGCAGGGCGTGCTCGGCCAGCTGCCACAGGCGCTGAAGGACATCGACGTCGAGTACTGATCTCCCCGACGTGGGCACCGCCCGGCGGGCCGGAGCGCAAGCGCTCCGGCCCGCCTCGTGTCGCGCTGACCGCCCTCGTCGCCGTGGCCGTGGCGGCCACGGCGACGATCGTCCTCGTCTCGGCCGGCGCCGAGGAGCGTCCGCATCCCCGACCGACGTCCACCATCGGCGCGGGAACGCACATCTGCGTCGTGGTCGGCACCCCCGGCCCGGAGGGGTCCCGCTTCCGCATCCCGCTGAATCACGCGTTGTGGAAGGCCCACCGCGAGCTCGCCACGACCGGCTCGCTCGTCGAAGCCCGCGGCCCCGGCGTCGCCGCCGCGATCGAACGGTTCGTCGGGCGGGGCTGCGACCTCATCGCCGCTACCGGTGTCGAGGCCGGTCCGGCAACGCTGCGGGCCGCGCGCGAACACCCGTCGCAGCACTTCGCCCTGATCGGCGGAACCATCGGCGCCGGGCTCCCCAACGTCGCCGCGGTGAACTTCCACACGGAGCAGGCGGCCTTCCTGGCGGGCTACCTGGCGGCCGCGTTGAGCCAGACCGGCATCGTGGGGGCGTTCGGCAGCATCGATGCCCCGCAGGTCGTCCGGGTGCTCAACGGGTTCTCCGCAGGCGTCCAGAAGCTGAACGCCGACCGCGAGCTCGCGATCGCGCTGCTGGGATGGGACGCCGCGACGCAGACCGGGCTGTTCACCGATTCGGTCGACGACCCGGCGACCGGCAAGCGGGCCGCCCAGCGCCTGGTCGCGAAGGGCGCCGACATCGTGCTCGCCGTGGCCGGCGATGCCTCGCGCGGCGCGGCCGGCGTGCTCCACGGGGTGGGCGACTCGTCAATGATCCGGCACCGGGTGGGACTGGGGCCGGACCGCGTCCACGCCGCGCCTGTGGATGACCACCGTCCAGGAACGCGCCGGTGTGATGCTGTGGCGGCTGCATCTCGCGGGAGGTCCGGGGCACGTTCAAGCCCGGCGTCCTGCAGGCCACGCTCGCGAACGACGGCGTCGGGCTCGCGACCCTGCGCGGCCCGGCCGAGTTCCTCTCCGGCGGGCTGACCTACGACCTGGAGCAGCTCCGGCTGCAGCTCGAACGGGGACGCTGTCGAGCGACCCCGATGACTATCCGCCGCCGCCGTCGCCGGGCGCGACGCCATCCGGGCCCGCCACGGCGCCGGGCGAGGGCGACTGAAGGGGTCGCACCCGAGCACGCCGAACGACGGGGGCGACGGGCTCAGAACGCCCCGGGGGCCGGCAGGACGATGAACGTCGCGCTGGCCCGCGCCAGCAGCCGGCCGCCGGCATCGACCACCTCCGCCTCGCCGTAGCCCATCCGCTGGCCGAGGTGCACCGATCGGCCCCGCCCGACGATGCGGCTGCCCTCGCCCTTGGACACGAAGTGGACGTTCAGCTGCGCCGTCCGGTGCGTGAATCCCGGCTTCAGCATCGAGCGGAGGGCGAGCCCGATCGCGGTGTCCGCGATGGCGGCGATCATCCCGCCGTGCACGATCCCCTGGGGGTTGAAGTGCTGGGGCTGCAGCGTGAGCGCGACCTCGGCCTGGCCGTCGCCGACGGAGATGAGATCCATGCCCGCCCACTGGTGGAACGGCGAGCTCCCGACGCGGGTCTTGAGCTCCTCCAGGTATCGAGGGTCGAGCGCCTCCGAGACGTCCTCGCCGTCCACTTCCCCTCCTGTCGCGAGCGCTGCCGCGAAGGCTAGCCCATCGGCCCGCGCCTCCGGGTAACGTGGCGCGGGCCCGGCGCGACCACCGACGAGCGGAGGACGAGCGAGTGCAGCCGAACGAGATCTGGGAGCTGATCGTCAAGGCCGATGAGCGGCTGAAGTACGCCAGGGAGGACCAGGCCGAGCTGCGGAAGGGCCAGGCCGAGGCGTTCCTCCGGGAAGCCCTCGCCGCGGCGCGGGAGATCGGCAACACGCAGCTCGAGGAGCAGGCGGAGACCCGCCTGCTCGACCTCGGCGCCGCCGATGCCTGACCCGGATCACGGGCTCCCCCTCGTCCGGGACGCCGTGCTCGACCACGTCGCGATCGCGGTGCGCGACCTGGCGGCGGCGGCCCACGTGTACCGCGACGTGCTCGGCGGCCGGTTCCTGTACGGCGCCGACGTGGCGCCGCAGGCGTTCCGGTTCGCCCAGTACCGCCTGCCGTCCGGCGCCAAGTTCGAGCTCCTCACGCCCATCGCGCCGGGGTTCGTGCAGAAGTTCCTCGACACCCGGGGCGAGGGGATCCACCACCTGACGTTCAGGGTCCCCGACCTCGCCGGGCAGGTCGACCGGCTGCGGGCCGGCGGGATCACGCCGATCCGCGTGAACCTCGCCGACCCCAACTGGCGGGAGGCGTTCGTCCATCCCCGCGACGCCCACGGGGCGCTGATCCAGCTCGCGGAGTCGCCCCACACCGACGAGCAGACCGCGGAACACATGACATCGCTGTTCCCCGAAGAGGTCCTGCTGGCCGGCCCCGCGTAAACGGCCCGGCTACGACAGCCCGCGCTCGGTCCGGTGCCGTTCCTGCAGCGACCGGGTGTGCGCCGCGAGCTCGGGAAGGCCGACCGCCGCCCGGCGGTCGTCGACGCTGTCGGCGTCCTCGATCGGCCACGGCACGACCATCTGCGACTTCGGGTCGACGACGTGCACGCTGCCGTAGACCTGGGGTCGGCCCTCCTGCCACCTGACCGCGTCGGTCAGGATTGCGAGGTGGCGCGCCGGCGCGTCCCCGGCCCGGACCGCGGCCCCCAACAGCTCGACGCACCGGTCCGCGAGCGGGAGGTCCACGGCGGCCGCGTGCTGCGCGACCAACCAAGCGGCCTCGGCGCCCTCCGTCCCGACCAGGTCGATCCCCGGCCATCCGTGCCCGTCGAGGATCTCGCGGAGCCGATTCGCGTGGCGGAGATGCATGGCCCGCAGGGGGTGCCCCTGATCGAGCACGCCCCGCCGGACGAGGTCGGCACGGGCCTCCTGTTCCTCCGTGGCCATGGCCTGCAATTCGGCGGCGAGCTCGAGATCGCGCACGACGCCACGCTAGCGCGGCCGCCGCGAAACGGACGGTGGGCGCACTGAACCCGTCGGAGGCCGCCGTCTATAGCTGCTGGCCGCGCCGGTACGGCTTCCCGTCGGCGGCCGGCGGGCGGAGCCGCTGGGCAGCGAAGGCGAGCACGAGCAGTGTCACGAGGTGCGGCGTGAACGACAGGAACTCCGGCGGCACCTGTTCGGACGTGACGTACCAAACAGCGGTCGCGGCGCAGAAGAACCCCGCGGCGGCCGCCGGGATCCACCGGCGGCGGAAGAAGAGCAGATAGATGAAGGCGGCCCCCAGCAGGATGGCGACGAACAGGATCAGGCCGTGGGGGGAGTCGGCGTTCCGGAGCCGGAGCGTGTCCGCATAGCCGAACAGGCTGGCCGCGCCGAGTACTCCGACCGGCCGCCAGTTCCCGAAGATCAGGGCGGCGAGGCCGATGAACCCGCGACCGGAGGTCTGCCCTTCGCGGAAGATGCCTGCCGACTCGATCACCAGTACCGCCCCGCCGAACCCGGCCAGCATGCCGGACGCGATCACCCCGATGTACTTCATCCGGTAGACGGCGACGCCGAGCGACTCGGCTGCGGCCGGATGCTCGCCCACGGAGCGCATGCGGAGGCCGAGCTTGGTGCGCCATAAGACGAACCACGTCAGCGGCACGAGAAGTAACGCGATCAGCGTCAGCCAGTTCATGTCCGACGTGAGGCCATGGATGGGCCCGGCGATGTCGGAGATGACGGGGATCTTCTTCGCCTCCAGCGCGCCGGTCCAGTTCGCGATGAACGGGACGTCGAACGTGCCGATGTGGCCGGTGATCTGGGGCGATTGCGTGGCGCTGCCGCCCGTGGCGGGGTCGGCGTAGGCGACCGCCGACAGGAACCGCGCGGCGCCGAGCGCGATGATGTTGATGGCGACGCCCGAGACGATCTGGTCCACGGCGAACGTCACGGTGGCGATCGCGTGGATCAGGCCGAACAGGCCGCCGCCGATCGCGCCGCCCAGGGCGCCGGCCCATGGTCCCCAATGCCAGCCGGCCCAGGCGCCGAACCAGGTCCCCATGATCAGCATGCCCTCGAGCCCGATGTTCACGACGCCGGTCCGTTCCGACCACAGCCCGCCGAGCCCGGCGAGCATGATCGGGAGCATGGCGACGATCGCCGCCCCGGTGAGTCCGCTCGACGTCAGGTCGGGGACGTTGGCGAGGTACCGGACGAGGACGAGGACCGCGAACAACGCCAGCCCGATGGCGAGCGGGCGGTACCGGTCCGGGATACGGTCGAGCGGCGTCCGTTCCGGCAGAAGGGGCTCGACGGGGCGCTGCACGATCGCCATTAGGCCGGCACCTCCTCACGTTCCCCGGTAATCGCCTCGGCAAGCCGGCGCGTCTGCTCCGCCGCGGCCTTCACTTCCTGGCGCTCCACGACCCGCCGAACCATCTCGTACGTGATCACGACCGCCAGGATGATCACGCCCTCCATGATCAGGTAGATCTCCTTGGGAATCTCGTTGAAGTCCAGGATCTGCGAGGAGACCTGGATGAACCCGAACAGGAGCGCGGCCAAGCCGACGCCGACGGGATTGTTGCGACCGACCAGCGCGACCGCGATGCCCGTGAACCCGAGGCCCGCCGGGAAGTCCAGCGTGTACGCGTGGTCCAACGAGAGCAGCGACGTCATCCCGACCAGCCCGGCGATGCCGCCGGAGATGAGCATCGTCTTGACGATCATGGCCCCCGGGTTCACGCCGCTCACCCGAGCCGCCTGGAAGTTCAGGCCGGCGGCGCGGAGGTTGTAGCCGAACTTCGTCCGCCATACCAGCACGTAGTAGATGACGCCCACCAGGATGGCCACCAGCGCGAAGCCGGAGAGGCTCTCCGGGACGCCCTTCACCAGATCGGGGAATCTCGCCGAATCGGGGAGGAAGGGCGTCTGCGTGGTGAGGTTCCCTGCCGTGGACGGCTGACGGAAGAAGTTGAAGAGGAGGTACGACGACACGCCGGTGGCGATCGTGTTCAGCATGATCGTAGCGATGACCTCATGGATGCCGAGCGATGCCTTCAGAACGCCGGCGACCCCCGCCCAGATCGCGCCGACCGCGACGGCGACCAGCAGGATATAGGTGATCTGCAGCGGGGCCACCATGTCGAGCTTGGTGCCGGCCCAGGCCGCGACGAGGGCGGCCAGCAGGTACTGGCCGTTCACGCCGATGTTGAACAGGTTCATCTTGAATCCGATCGCGACGGCGAGACCCGCGATGTACAGGGGGATCGCGGAGTTCGCGATCGAGATCATCTGGTTGCCCTGAGCGCCGTAGCTGATCATCGACTTGAACGCGTCGATGGGGTTCTTGTGGATCAGCAGCAGGGCGATCGAGGAGACCAGCAGCGCCACGATCAGCGCCGTGATCGGGGCGACCACGCTGAAGACGATCCTGCGCCATTTCACGCCGGTCCCTCCGGCTGCTCGTGGGTCCGCTCGGAGCCCGGGGTCCCGGTGCCGCCGGCGGGCGCGGCGGGCGGCTCCCCGGCCGGGCGCTCGTGGCCGGGCGCCTCCGACGCCGATTCACCGCCGGCCGGCTCTACGCCGGTGGCGAGGCCGGCGGGCTCGCCGGGGCCGGCCGGCGACGCGGCCGGGGTCCCGTCGCCGCTGGCGTCGCCGTCGCCGCGCGCGCCGGTCATGTAGGACCCGAGGTCCTCGGGGGTGACGGTGTCGGGATCGAGCTTGGCGACCAGGCGGCCCCCGTAGATCACGTAGAGCGTGTCCGAGAGGCCGATCAGCTCCTCGAGGTCGGCCGAGATGAGCAGCAGGGCCAGCCCGCTCCGCCGGGCCTTCCGGATCGCCTCCCACACCGACGCCTGGGCACCGACGTCGATGCCCCGGGTCGGCTGCGAGGCGATCAGCAGCGTCGGCTCGGCCATCATCTCGCGGCCGACGATCAGCTTCTGCTGGTTCCCTCCGGACAGGGCGAAGGCCGAGACGTCCACGCTGGGGGCGGCCACCCGGAAATCCCGGATCAGCTGCGCGGTGCGCTCACGGGCCCCGGACTTGTTCACCCATATGCCCCTGGCGAACGGCTCCTTGTCCTGGTGCCCGAGCATCGCGTTTTCCCAGAGTGGGGCCGAGAGGAGGAGTCCCATCTCGTGGCGGTCCTCGGGGATGATGCCGATCCCGGACGTCCGGCGGTCGTGGGTGGAATCGTGCGTGATGTCCCTGTCCGACAGCACGATCCGGCCCCGCTCAGCCGTCCGGAGGCCCATGATCACCTGGACGAGCTCGGACTGACCGTTCCCCTCGACCCCGGCGACGCCGACCACCTCGCCCCGGTGGATCTCGAACGAGACGTCCTGCAGGAGCCACCTGTCGCCCACCCCCCGGACGCCCACGCCCTCGACCGCCAGCTCCACCACGTCGGTGACCGTCGAGGCCCTGGTCTCCGGCCGGGGGAGCTCGCTCCCCACCATCAGCTCCGCGAGCTGCCGCGCCGTCACCTCGTCCGGATCCACCGACTTCACGGTGCGACCGGCGCGGATCACCGTGATGCGGTCCGCGATCGCGAGCACCTCGTCCAGCTTGTGGGAGATGAAGATGACGGTGACGCCCTCTCGCTTGAGCTCGCGGAGGTTCCGGAACAGCTCGTCGACCTCGTGCGGGACCAGCACGGCCGTCGGCTCGTCGAGGATCAGGATTCGGGCGCCCCGGTACAGCACCTTGATGATCTCGGCGCGCTGGCGTTCGCCGACCGAGAGCTCCTCGACCAGCCTGTCCGGGTCGAGCGGCATCCCGTAGGTCCCGGACAGCTCGGTGATCCGCTCGCGCGCCTTGGCGTAGTCGAGGAGCGGCCCCTTGTGGGGTTCGGACCCGAGCACGATGTTCTCGAGGACGGAGAGGTTGTCCGCGAGCATGAAGTGCTGGTGCACCATGCCGATGCCGGCGCCGATGGCGTCCTTGGGTGAACGGAAGTGCATCTCCCGTCCGTCGACCTCGATGGTGCCCTCGTCGGGACGCTGCATCCCGTAGAGGATCTTCATGAGGGTCGACTTCCCGGCGCCGTTCTCCCCGACGATCGCGTGGATCTCGGCGGCGCCGACCTCGATATTGATGTCGTCGTTCGCCACGACCCCGGGGAACCGCTTCGTGATCCCCCGCAGCCGGACCCCCGCAGCCTGTGTGACGACGTCGGTCATGTGTCCTGCCAACCCTCGAGAAGCGGACGGGCCCGAGTTTCCTCGGGCCCGTCCGTCAGCGCAAGCCCGAACTCCCGGGCGACTAGCCGTTCAGCGTGGCCGGAACCTCGATCGTCCCGTCCTTGATCTGGTTGGCGAGGTCGTCGAGCTGCGTCTTGATGTCGTCGACGAACCCCCCCGACGTGGCGTAGCCCACGCCGTCGGCCTTCAGGTCGAACGTCTTGATTCCGCCGGAGAAGTTGCCCCCCACGAAGTCCTTGATGATGTCGTAGACGGCCACATCCACCCGCTTGAGGTTCGACGTGAGGATGTACGGCTGCTGGTCCTTGGGCGCCGACAGGTACTGGTCGGAGTCGGTGCCGATGGCCCAGACCTTCGTGCCCTCATTGGAGAAGGCCGCGGCGGCCGCGAACAAGCCGGAACCCGAGCCGCCCGCCGCGTGGTACACGACGTCTGCCCCGCCCTGGTACATGCCCTGAGCGATCGTCTGGGCCTTCCCCGGGTCGTCGAAGCCGGTGAAGTCCGGCGGCTGGCTGATGTAGGTGTGATCGACCTTGGTGCCCGGACCGCACTTCTCGACGCCCGCGTCGTACCCGGCCTGGAACTTCTGGATCAGGTCGATGTTGACGCCGCCGATGAAGCCGACGTGCTTGGTCTTGGACTTGAGCGCCGCCGCGCAGCCGACGAGGTAGGCGCCCTCGTTCTCTGCGAAGAGCAGCGACGTCATGTTGCCGTCCGGCGTTTCGTCGACGCACGTGTCGCACGTCGTGTGGTCGACGAACGCGTCGACGCCGGCGAAGTCGACGTCCGGGTACTGCACCGCGGCCGCCCCGATCGTCGGCGCGAACAGGAAGCCGACGCCGATGACGAGCTCGTACCCCTGTGTGGCGAGCAGGCTCAGCAGGTCGGCCCGGTTGGTCCCGCCGGCGTTGGGGGTGAGCTCCTTCGACTCGATGTTGAATTCGTTCTTGGCCTTGTCCAGCCCGGCTGCCGCGGAGTCGTTGAACGACTTGTCCCCGCGACCAGTGGTGTCGTACACGAGGCCGACCTTGACCGCCGGGCCCGTCGGCGCAGGTGCGCTCGTGGCCGCCGAGGTCGCGGCAGAGGTCGCCGCACTGGTGGCGGCACTCGTCGCGGCTGTGGTTGCCGCCGTCGTGGCAGTACCGGTCGTCGTACCCGGCGATCCGTTGTCGTTGCAGGCCGCCGCGGTGATCGCGAGGATCGCGAGCAGCGCGAGCGGCCGTAGGACCTTCTTCATTGCCCCTCCTTCCCCTTGCCTCAGCCGACCCCCCGCCGGACCCGGCACTCCGAGGCGGCGTAACTCTTCCCGATCGCTCGGTTGAGGTCAAGCCGCAAGGGCTCGTCCGGTGATACGGGCATCTCGGCCTTCCGTGATTGCGTGGTGCTACCCCTCCGTGCCGAACAATCGGTCCCCGAAGTCCCCGAGCCCGGGCACGATGTAGCCCCGGTCGTTCAGCTGCCGGTCGAGCGCGGCGGAGAAGATCGGGATGTCCGGGTGTTCCTGTTCGAGCTTGGCGACGCCCTCCGGGGCCGCGACGACGCACACGAACCGGATCCCAGCGGGCCCGCCCTCCTTCACCGCGGCGCACGCGGCGGCGCCCGAGCCGCCGGTCGCCAGCATCGGGTCGAGCACGAGCACCTGGCGGCCGGCGAGCGGCGGCATCTTCCGGTAGTAGGACTGCGGGAGCAGCGACGCCTCGTCGCGCTCGAGACCGACGTAGCCCACGGCGACCTCCGGGAACAGCTCCGTCACGGCCTCGAGCATCCCCAGGCCGGCCCGCAGGATCGGCACGGCCACGAGGTCCGCGTCGATGAGGCGGCCCTGGGAGGACTCGAGCGGCCCGTTGACCTGGACCTCCTTGGTGGGCAGTCCGCGCACCGCTTCCAGCACGAGCGCCAGCGTGAGGCGCTTGGTCAGCGTGCGGAATATCGGCGGCGGCGTGCGCGAATCGCGGAGCGAGGTCAGCAGGTGCTGCGCGAGCGGGTGGTCGACCAGGGTGAGGCCCACGGCCGCATCCTCGCCGATGCCCCCGGCCGACCGCAATTCGGGGTTGCCTTCCGGGTCCTCCTCGGGCACAATGCCTGCCTGATGCAGCAGCGGTCCTTCTTTACGAGCTGGTATTTCGCGGGGCGCAGCCCGGCGTAGTCACCTGCACGAAGGAACACCGCACAGGGACCCCGGGCACGAAGCCCGGGGTTTCTTCGTTGGAACCTCGGGGACCCGGCCGAGTGGGAGGTCGCGATGGTGGTCGTGATGAGGAGCGACGCGGCGGAGGCCGACGTCGAGCGCGTGGTGGAGCGCGTCCGTGAGGCGGGGGGCGACGCGTTCGTCTCCGCCGGGAAGTTCCGGACGATCATCGGGCTGGTGGGCGACACGGAGTCGTTCCTGTCGCTGCCCCTCGCGACCCTGCCCGGTGTCGAGCAGATCGTCCGCGTCGGCAAGCCCTACAAGCTCGTGGCGCGGGAGCTCCATCCCCAATCCACGACGGTCCACATCGGCGCGGCCGGGATCGGCCGCGAGACGTTCTCGGTGATCGCGGGCCCGTGCGCGGTCGAGACCCGGGAACAGGCCTTAGCCGCCGCGATGGCCGCCAAGGAGGCCGGCGCGACCGTGCTGCGCGGCGGCGCGTACAAGCCCCGGACGTCGCCGTACGCGTTCCAGGGCCTGGCGAGACAGGGGCTCGAGATCCTCGCCGAGTGCCGGGCCGAGACGGGCCTGCCGGTCGTCACCGAGGTGGTCGACGCCGGCGACGTGGAACACGTCGCCGCCGTCGCGGACGCGCTGCAGATCGGGACGCGGAACATGCAGAACTTCGCGCTGCTGAAGGAGGTCGGACGCGTCCACAAGCCGGTCATGCTGAAGCGCGGCCTCTCGGCGACCGTCGAGGAATGGTTGATGGCGGCGGAGTACATCGCCCAGCAGGGGAACTCCGAGATCGTCATGTGCGAACGGGGCATCCGGACGTTCGAGACCGCGACGCGGAACACGCTCGACCTGGCCGGGATGGTCGCCGCGCAGATGGAGACCCATCTGCCGGTGATCGTCGACCCGTCGCACGCGACGGGTCGACACGACCTGGTGGCGCCGATGGCCCGCGCCGCCCTGGCGGCCGGCGCGGACGGCGTGATGATCGACGTGCACCCCAACCCCAGCGAGGCGCTGTGCGACGGCCCCCAGGCCCTCACGCCCGAGGAGGTCACGGTGCTCGGCAAGGAGCTCTCGGCCCTGGCCGGCGCGCTCGGCCGCCCGATGGCCTGAGCGGAGCGCCGAGGGCTACAGCGAGACGGTCGGGGTGAGCTCGGCGACGACCGCCGTCCGCTTCCAGCGCTCGATCGAGTCCTCCGGCGGGCCGTTCCGGCTGCGCCGGCGGTCGGCGAGCGCGGCCAGGGCCTGCTCGTAGTCGGGGCCTTCGTCGAGCATGCGGACCGTGGCCGGGAACTCGTCGAGCGACGTGTCGCGGCCCTTCCGGCGGGTCACCACCGTGACCTCGGGCGTGTCGCCGAGGCCGGGGATGGTCTGTTCCTCCGGGCCGTGCTCCTTCTGGGACAGCACGTAGATCTTGCCGCCCTTGTAGGCGAACCACGCCGGGACCATCGTGTACGGCACCGGACGGCCCGGCCGCTTGCGAAGGAACCCGTGCTGCGGGCGGGGCTTGTTCGGCTGGCCGACCCAGATGACGTCGGAACGCTTCAGGCCGTCCTCGACGTGCTTCGGCAGCGCGGACGGCAACTCCTGGAGGTACACGGGGACCTCGATCTCCGCGATGACCTGGTCGTCGAGGATGAACGACGCCGCGTACAGCCCGGCCTCCCCGAGCACCGCGTCCTCGACCAGGTCGGCTTCGATGGTCAGGTCCATGGAACCGCGCATGCGGCGCGGGGTCGGGCCCCACCGGTACGCGACGCGCCCCGAGGGGCCGGTGAGGCGAACCTCCTCGGCGACCAGCCCGGTCGGCACCTTCCAGGCACGGTAGACCGTGAACGGCAGCGCCCGGCCCGGCAGCGTGAGCACGTAGATCCCCGGCTGGCCCTCCCTGCCCTGGACCACGTACACGCGCTGGTCGACGACGTTGGCGAAGACGAGCTCACCGACCGGCATGGCGGGCGACAGGATAACGGAGGCCGCGCGTCAGGCGATGCGCGCGAGCCAGAGGCGGGGTTCCTCGAGCTCCGGCTTCGAGGGGAGCGACTCGGCCGAGTCCCACATCCTGGCGAGCGTCTGCTCGTCGGTGAGCTCGACCACGGTCTCGCAGAATCGCTCGCCCTGTTCGTACTGCTCGCGGGCCATCTCGACGCCGAGGAGCCGTTCGAACACCGGCTCTCCGGCCTCGCCCTCTCGCGAGCGGCGGACGGCCTCCTCGATGCGGTCGGCCACCGCCAGCATCTGCCGGCCGAGCGCCCGGCCGACGTGCTCGCCGTAGCCGGCGGCGGCGGCCAGGAACGACTGCACGCGGGCCAGCTGCAGGCGCTGCTCGTCGTCGAGCTGCGGGGTCAGCAGGTCGTCGCCCTGCCGCATGAGCTCCTGGAGCGCCTCGGGATTCATCGGGTCGAGGCCCTGGAGGCGTTCCATGAGCTGGCCCATGTCGACCGTGAGGTTGGTCGCGTAATCGCGGATGAGTCCGAGCACGTGGTCGCGGACCCACGGCCGGGAGAACTGGAACCGGTGCACGACCTCGCGCAGCGCCACCCAGGCCCGGAACTCGACGGCCGGGAGCGACCAATCGCGCTCGAACGCGGCCACGTTCGGGACCACGATCGACACGCCGGGCGTTCCCGGGCGGGGCACCGGGACGTCGAACTGCCCGAGCGAGCGCTGGGCGAGCATGCCGAACGCGGTTCCCGCCTGCGCTCCCAGCAGGAGCGGGACGACCTGCTGCAGCACGGCGCCGGCCATCGGCGGGAGCTGTTCGCCTTCCGGCTGCTCCATCGTGTTGAACGCCTGCCCCATGCGCGCCGCGGACGGCTCGACCAGGTCCTTGAGGCCGGGGATCGCCGCGGCCACCCACTGGGCCCTGCGGACGACCTCGACCTTGACGACGTCGGGCGGCTGCGCGAGCCCGGTGAACCCGGCCACGTGGAGCTCTGCCGCGCGGACGGTGTCCTCGAACGTGCGGAGGTCGTCGGCCCCGGGCGCCGGATCGTCGCCGGCCGAGGCCGCCACCGCCATCCCGACCTGCCGGGCCAGCTCCCAGTTCACCGGGCCCGAGCTCGACATGAGCACGCGCTGGATCTCGCGGAAGAGCGGGATGTCGGAGAACGGGTCGCCTCCGGACGACGGGTTCCCGGTCGGCTCGGGGAGATCGGGGGACATACGTCAATTGTAGGCAGGCTCGCGATCAAGGCCCCCGGGCGGGTTTCCTTCGACAAGCCTCAGCCGCCGGCCAAGGATGCGTCGATACACTGCCCGAATGGACGACACGGACGATCGCGTCCTGGTTCGCGTCACATCCGAGCCCCTCGACCCGGCCGCCGCGCTGGCGTGGGTCGGCGACCCCGGGTCGGGCGGCACATGTGTCTTCGTGGGCACCGTGCGCGATCACTCCGACGCGGGGGGGGTGACCGGCCTGACCTACGAGGCGTGGGAGGAGGAGGCCGGGAAGCGGATGCGCGAGGTCGCCGCGGAGATGCTCGAGCGGTGGCCGGTGCGCAAGGCGGCACTGCTGCACCGGACCGGGGAGCTCGCCATCGGGGAGGCCGCCGTGGTCGTCGCGTGCAGCGCTCCGCACCGGGCCGAGGCGTTCGAGGCCTGCCGCCACGGCATCGAACGGACCAAGGGCGACGTCCCCATCTGGAAGAAGGAGGCCCTCACCGCAGGCGAGTCGCACTGGGTGATGGGCTCGTAGATGGGGCGGGACCTCGCGATCGACCTCGGAACGGCGAACACCCTGGTCTACCGGCAGGGCGACGGCATCGTGTTCAACGAGCCGACCGTCATCGCGCTCAACACCCGTTCCGGCGACGTGCTGGCCATGGGCGACGAGGCCTGGGAGATGATCGGCCGGACCCCCGGGAACGTCGTCGCCATGCGCCCCCTTCGCCACGGCGCGATCACCGACTTCGACATCACCCAGCACATGATCCGGCTCATCCTGCGGCGGGTCGGGGTGGGGCGGTTCCCCAAGCCTCGCGTGATGGTCTGCGTGCCGAGCGCCATCACCGAGGTCGAACGCCGCGCCGTGAAGGAGGCCGCCGAGATGGCCGGCGCCCGTGACGTCGTGCTGGTGGAGGAGCCGCTTGCGGCCGCTATCGGCGCGAACCTGCCGGTCCACGAGCCGATCGGGAACCTCATCGTCGACATCGGGGGCGGCACGAGCGAGATGGCCGTCGTGTCGATGGGCGGAATCGTCGCCGGGAAGGCCGTCCGCGTGGGCGGGTTCGACATGGACGCGGCCGTGCAGGCCCACGTCCGGAAGGTCTACGGGATCGCGGTGGGGGAGCGGACGGCCGAACAGATCAAGATGGCGATCGGGTCGGCGTACCCGACGGCGGGAATCCCGACCGCCCGGGTCCGCGGCCGCGAGCTGGCCACCGGGCTCCCGAAGGCCGTGGAGGTCACCGAGGAGGAGGTCCGGGAGGCGCTCGCAGAGCCGGTCCGTCTGATCATGGAGGCCACTCGCGACTCCCTTTCCGATGCGCCGCCGGAGCTGGCGCACGACGTGCTGGAGACGGGGATGTTCCTGACCGGCGGCGGCTCGCTCTTGAAGGGGATGCAGGTCCGCCTGGCGCGGGAGTGTGAGGTGCCGGTGCACGTGACGGAGGCGCCGCTCGAGACGGTCGTGCTCGGCGCCGGCCGCATGCTCGAGCACTTCAGCCAGTACAAGTCGTCGTTCCTGTTCACGCAGGGCGGGTGACCCAGGGGCGCGCTATCCCTTCACGAACGACTTGAGGGCGTCGCCGGCCCACTTCCCCACGAAGTAGACCCCGGCCGCGATCACCATGGCAGCCGCAGTGAGGAGCACCGCGAGGACGAGGATCCGCAGCGCGCGCATCCACCACGGCCGGTGGAAGTCGGGCTCGAGGAGCGTCCGGAGCCCCGGCTCGCCGTTCGTCTCGACCGGGACCGGCCGGCCGCCGATGCCGAACCCGGCCGCACGGGGCGGGTGCTTCACGACCGAGCCGGCAGGGGTCGCCGCCTCCCGCCGGGCGAGGAGCAGCGAGATCCCCCCGGCCACGACCAGCGGCATGACGATCAGGAAGAGCAGCACGACACCACTGTAGATCGGCTTCTTTGATTCTCAGGTTGATTCCGTACGATCGATGCCGCGTGTCTCGCCGTACCCTCGCCCTCGTCCCCGTGGCCGCCCTTGCGCTGGCGCTGTTCGCCATGCCCCTGCCGTACTTCTCCGAGGGCCCGGGCCCGGCCCGCGAGGTGGAACCCCGCATCCACGTGACGGGCGCGCCGGCCCTGTACCGGTCCGACGGCAAGTTCGTGATGACCGCCGTGTCGATCGGGATGCTCACCCTGCCCCGGCTGATCCAGGCGGCCGTCGACCCCGCGCAGAACGTCATCCCCGAGTCCCTGCTGATCGCGCCGGGCGAGACGCAGCAGCAAGCGGACCAGCGTTCCATCTCGGAGATGGACCAGAGCAAGATCGACGCGACCTCGCTCGTGCTGACCGGGCTCGCCGACTACCCGAAGGACCACGGCCCGGGGGTGCTCGTCGAGTCCGTCGGGCCCGGGTGTCCCGCCGACGGGCGCCTCTTTCCCGGTGATCTCATCGAACGTGTCAACGGCACGGAGATCCCCGATGCGGCGACGTTCGAACGCGTGCTGGACCGCACCAAGCCTTCGGCGCCGCTCACGTTCCGGGTCACGGCGGGCGGCGAGACCACGGACGTGCACCTGACCCGCCGGCCGTGCGATCCGGGCCGGCCGAAGAAGGCGCTCATCGGCATCAGCACCCTCGCGAACTTCCCGTACGACGTGTCGATCTCCTCGGGTGACATCGGCGGGCCGTCGGCCGGGACGATGTGGGCGCTCGGCCTGTACGACCTGCTCACGCCCGGCGACCTCACCGGCGGGCGGACCATCGCGGGCACCGGGACCATCGCCACGGACGGCACGATCGGCCCGATCGGCGGCGTGGAGGAGAAGATCGCCGCCGCCACGAAGGCCGGCGCGGACGTGTTCCTGGTTCCCCGGGCCAACTACGCCGCGGCGAAGTCCGTTTCCGGGGACCTGCCGCTGGTGCCGATGGACACCTTCCAGGACGCCCTGGACTACCTGCATGGGGCGTGACCCGGCCGTGTTCCATTGCCTACTGCCGGGCGAAAACCCGGTGATACGCTTGCGCGACCCGGCGCCCGACGCCGAGGGGGAGAGTTCCGAGTGGCCCAACGCATCGTGACGCGACGTCGACGCTGGCTGCTGATCGTCGCCGCCGTCGTCGTGCTGCTCGTGATCTTCCTCAACGTGATGTCCGGGTTCTACATCGACCTCCTATGGTTCAAGGAGGTCGGGTTCCAGAACGTGTTCTGGACGGTCTTCTGGTCGAAGGTCGTGCTGGGGCTGCTGTTCGGGCTGGTGTTCTTCGGGATCCTCTACGCGAACCTGCTGATCGTCCGGCGTCTGACGCCCCCCTTCCGGACGTTCACCCCCGAGCAGGAGGTGGTCGAGCGGTACCGCGTCGCCATCGAGCCCTACGCCAAGTGGATCCTGCCCGGGCTGTCGCTCGTGATCGCGCTGTTCGTCGGGATCGGGGCCTCCTCGCAGTGGCAGGCGTTCCAGCTGTGGCGGAACTCGGGCGGCGTGAACTTCGGGCGCGTGGACCCCGTGTTCCACCGGGACATCTCCTTCTACGTGTTCAAGCTGCCGTTCCTGCACTTCGTGCAGGGTTGGCTGTTCTCGGCGCTCGTCGGGGTGACCGTGCTGGTCGCCATCGCCCACTACCTGTGGGGCGGCATCCGCCTCCAGGCCACGCTCGGAGCGCGTCACGCCGCAGGTGAAGGCCCATCTGTCGGTGCTGCTCGGGCTCGTCGTGCTCGTGAAGGCGTGGGGGTACTACCTCGGGAAGTTCGACCTGCTGCTCAGCAAGCGCGGGGTGGTCGAGGGGGCGTCGTACACCGACCTCCACGCGCAGAAGCTCGCGCTCGTCGGTCCTGATGATCGTGGCGGTCATCTGCGCGATCGTGTTCTTCGTGAACATCCGCTTCCGCGGATGGGCGGCGCCGGCGGTCGCGGTCGGGCTGCTGGCCGTCGTTGCGGTCGTGGTCGGGGCGATCATCCCGGCGGCCGTCCAGCGGTTCTCGGTTGCGCCACAGGAGCTCCAGCGGGAGGAGCCGTACATCCACCAGAACATCGTCGCGACGCGGGCGGCGTTCGCGTTGGATCAGCATCGGCAACCGGCAGGTGACGCCGACCGAGGACATCAGCCAGGACCAGGTCGAGCAGAACCAGAACACGATCGACAACATCCGCCTGTGGGATCCCCTGCTGCTGAAGGAGAACTACGACCAGCTACAGCGGATCCGGAGCTTCTACGAGTTCAACGACGTCGACGTCGACCGGTACGACGTGGGAGGCGACCAGCGGGTCGTGATGATCTCGGCCCGCGAGGTCAGCCAGGACGGCATCCCCGGCTCCGGGAACACCTGGCAGAACCGCCACCTGGTCTACACGCACGGGTTCGGCGCGGTGGCCAGCCAGGTGAACGCGGCGACCGCGCAGGGCGAGCCGGCATTCCTGCTCCAGGACATCCCGCCGAAGACGCTGCAGCCGTCCCTCCAGGCGACAGGGCCCGGGCAGCGCGTCTACTTCGGGGAGCGGGAGGACGTCTCCTTCGTGGTGGCGAACACCGGCGCCGGCGAGCTCGACTACCAGAGCACCGACAACCGGCAGGTCCAGGCGCCCCGGTACACGGGCGGCGGGATCCAGATGGGCGGGTTCCTCGGCAAGCTGCTGTTCGCCTGGCGCTTCAAGGACGTCAACCTGCTGATCTCCGGACTGATCCACAACGACAGCCGGGTCCTCATCTACCGCTCGATCGGGGAGCGCATCCCGAAGCCGGCGCCGTTCCTGCAGTACGACGGCGACCCGTACTCGGCCATCGTCGACGGCCACCTCGTGTGGATCCAGGACGCGTACACCACGACGGCGCAGTTCCCGTACTCGCAGAGCATGGACCTGTCCACCGTAACGCTCGGGCTGCACGGTCAAGCCAACTACATCCGGAACTCCGTGAAGGTCGTCGTCGACGCGTACTCGGGCGCCATGAAGTACTACGTGGTCGACCCGCGCGACCCCATCGTCCAGGTGTGGCAGAAGGTGTTCCCGACGCTGTTCACGCCGCTCGCGGAGGCGTCGGAGGACCTCCGGGCGCACTTCCGGTACCCGGAGGACATGTTCCGGCTCCAGGCCAACCAGTTCGCGAACTACCACGTGATCGACCCGAGGACGTTCTACGGGAAGCAGGACTTCTGGCAGATTCCCGACGAGCCCACGTTCGACCCGGAGGCACAGGGCGCTTCGGCGCAAGCCCCGCAGCTCGCCCCGTACTACGTCCAGACGCTGCTCCCGGGGGCCGCGTCGGAGCAGTTCACGCTGTTCCTCCCGTTCAGCCCGCAGGGCCGGACGAACATGGTCGCGTGGATGTCGGCGCCGAGCGATCCCGCCGACTACGGGAACCTCGTCTCGGCGGAGTTCCCGTCGGGAAACAACGTCCTCGGGCCGGTGCAGGTGTTCAACCAGATCAACTCCGACCCCGACTTCTCGGAACAGCGGACCCTGCTCAGCCAGGGCGGATCCGCCGTGAAGTTCGGGAACTTCCTCGTGATCCCGATCGACAACGGGTTCCTGTACGTGCTGCCGGTCTTCGTGCAGGGGAACAGCGACCAGTCGTTCCCGCTGCTGAAGCGGGTGGTCGTGGTGCACGGCTCGGTGGTCGGGCTGGGCGACACGCTCGAGGCGGCGATCGCGGACTCGTTCGGCGCACAGCCGCCGCCACCGCCGCCGCCGGACGGCGGCACCGGCGGGGGCACCGTCGAGGAGCAGATCAAGGCCCTGCTCGACGACGCAGTGCAGCACTTCCAGGCCGCCGACGCGGCGCTGAAGGCCGGCGACCTCGGGACCTACCAGACGGAGATCGCGGCGGCCCAGCGTGACATCCAGCGGGCCCAGGAGCTGGCGGCGGGATCCGGTTCCCCGACGCCGACGCCATCCGGCACCCCGACCGCGACGCCGAGCTCGACCCCGTCGGGCACGGGCGGGGCCTCGCCGGCGCCCACGACCGGCCGCTGACCCGCCGGCTCCGGGCTTCCCTCGGGGCGAAATTCTCGGCACTCCTTCGACCATTTCGGTGCCCGGATGCTTCACTGTCCGACTTGGAAGCGGCGCCCGGACCGGCCGGGGCGCGCCGGTGACGCGGAGGTAACGACATCTCGAGGGGCAGGCGAAGGGTTCGGCGGGCGGTCGCGGCCGTCCTGATGACGCTCGGGGCGCTGGCGGTCGCTGCCGGCCGCGCCCGCCTCGGCGTCGGCGTGCGACGTCGGAACCATGACCATCGAGTGGATCGGCCGCGGCGCGCACGGACACGTGGTTCGACCCGAACAACTGGCTCGGCGTCGGGCGCGGGCCCTCGCCTCCCGGGGCCGAACGACTACGTCTGCGTCGCGACCAGACGGCCGAACATCACGATCGCCTACGACGCCAACACCACGACCGGCGATCAAGAGCATCGAGACGCACGAGGGCCTCGACATCTCGGCCGGCACATTGAACCTGACCGACGGGACGGCGCCGTCCGCGCTCCAGGACCTCACGATGAGCGGCGGCACGCTCGGTGGCGGTGCCGACCTCACGGTGACCTCGTCGCTCGACTTCCAGTCCGGGCGTCTCGCCGGCAACGGCACGCTCACCGTCGGACAGTCCGCGTCGATGACGATCGGGAGCGCGGCGGCGCACGTGCTGATGCGCGACCTGACGAACCAGGGCGACCTGCACTGGACGGGCGGCAACATCCGGTCCGGGCAGGGCATCGCGCTCCGGAACGCCGGCCTGTTCGACGTGAACCTCGGCGCCGACGCCGGCCTGCTGTTCACGCAGGGCGGGACGCGGCCGACGCTCGTGAACACCGGCACCCTGACGAAACAGGGCGGGGGCCGGAGCCGCCGGGTTCGAGGTGCCGTTCGACAACCAGGGCAACGTCGACGTCGACGCCGGGACCCTGACGGTTCGCTCGCTCGACAACGCCGCTGCCGGCGACGTGACGACGGCGAGCGGAACGGTGCTCGACGTGGAAGGGGCACTCGAACAGGGCGGCTCGCTCACGCTCCTCGGCAAGAGCACGGTCGCCGCGGCCTCGTTCCACCAGTCGGGCGGCGTCACGCTCGCTCCGGGGCACGGGCACCGTCTTGAGATCGGCGCCGGGGGCCCTCACCGTGGACGGGGGCCGCGTTGAGGGCATCGGAACGATGGACGGCTCGGTGGTGGTGGGCGGCGGGACCGTTGCGCCGGGCCTCTCGCCCGGGATCCTCGACGGCGCCGGCACGTACTCGCAGGGCGCGGGCGGGACGCTCTCCGTGGAGATCAACGGTGCGGGGCCGGGCACGGAGTTCGACCGTCTCGCGCTGACCGGCGCGGCGACGCTCGGCGGGACGCTCTCGATTGCCACCGCCCCTTCGTTCTCCCCCGCGGTAGGGGACGAGTTCAGGATCCTCACCGCGCCGTCGGTGAGCGGGTCGTTCGGAACGGTGAACGGCGCAACGCTGACCGGCGGGCGGTTCTACGACGTCCGGGCGGCGAGCGGCGCCGTGACGCTCCGGGTGGTGCAGTCGCGGGTGTCCGTCGGCAACGTCACGGTGAACGAGGGCGACTCCGGAACGCGCCCGGCGAGCTTCCCGGTGACGCTCGACCGGGCAAACCCGTCGGTCGTCTCCGTGACGCTTGCCACCGCAAACGGCACCGCGACCGCGGGAACGGACTACGTGGCGCGGAACGTGACGGTGTCGTTCGCGCCGGGAGACACGGGCGTGGTGGTTCCCGTCACCGTGAACGGCGACCCGAACGTCGAGCCGAACGAGACCTTCTCGCTGCGCGTGACGGGAACGACGAACGCGGGCGTCGCGGACGGGACGGGCGTGGCGACGATCGTCAACGACGACACCGCGCCGCCACCCACGACTCCTCCGCCGACGACCCCGCCCCCCACCACGCCACCACCGACCACGCCACCACCGACCACGCCGCCACCGACGACCCCCCCGCCGCCGCCTCCCGCCTCCGACGACTCCCGGACCAACCGGCGGGCCGACCGTTCCACCCCCGACGACGGCGCCCCCGCCGACCACCCGGCCGCCGTCGCCCACCGCGGAGCCGACGGGCACCGTTTCGCCGTCCCCGTCCTCCACGGAGTCGGGCGGGCCCGTCCCGGTCCCGAGCGAGACGACAGGTCCGCCCAGTCCGCCCCCGACCGGCGCGCCGCCGCCGGCCGGGCCGGGAAACCCCGACCGGTCGGAGTTCGTTCGGTCGATCCACACCCCGGGCCAGATCTCGTGGAGCCTCGCCGAGATGTCGAAGAGCGGCCTGCTCGCGCTGCTGCTGTTGCTGCTGATCCTGTTCCCGAGCGTGCTCTTCAACTCGACGTACGAGGAGCACTACGAGGAGGTGCGGGGCTGGTTCGGCTTCGGGAAGATGGCGGCTGCCGGGGCAGCGGCGGGTGCCGCCGCCGGCGCCGAGGCCGGAGGCGCCGCGGCTGCGAAGAGCTCGCGGGCACGGTTCGGGCTGCTGACACTGGTCGGCTTCTGCGCGATCGGGGCGCTGGTGTACGGCTTCCTCGACCCGACGTTCGGCTTCAACCAGGCGTCGCTCGCGTTGTATCTCGGACTCCTCGCCGGGCTGGTGGCCGTGGCGCTGCTCGCCGAGCTCCCCATGGTGTTCTTGCTGCGCCGTCAGAGTGACCGCGGCCGGATCCGGGTGCTCGCCGGTTCGCTCGTGGTGGCCGTGGTCTGCGTCGCGATCTCCCGGCTCGCGAACTTCCTGCCCGGCTACCTGTACGGGCTCATCGCGGCGGCGGCCTTCACGCGGCAGCTGAACAAGGATGAGGAGGGCGAGAGGCGTACTGGTGGCGACGCTGGTGCTGCTCGGCGCGAGCGTGGCGGCGTGGTTCGCGTGGGTCCCGGTCGCGAACGCCGCGAACGAGCCCGGCGCCGGCATGGGGATCCTGGTGCTCGACGCCGTGCTGTCCGCGATCTTCGTCTGCGGTTTGGAGGCGGCCGTGCTCGGCCTGATCCCGCTCCGGTTCCTGGACGGGCATCGGCTCTTCATCTGGCGGCGCGTGCTGTGGGCGATCGTGTTCTTCGTCGGGGCGTTCGCGTTCGTGCACCTGCTGCTGCGGCCGGGCAGCAACTTCCAGGGCTCCACGAACGCGCCGGTGATCGTGGTCCTCGTGCTGTTCTTCGCGTTCGCCCTGTTCTCCGTGGCTTTCTGGGGCTACTTCCGGTTCCGCAAGCCGCGCGAGGCAGACGCCGAACGCACGACCGAGCCGGCCACCGAGTAGCGCCGTCGGCGCTCGCGCGTGCCTGGCGTGCTCCTCGTCACCCGGAAGACGTACGCTCGAGGGGATACCGGCCCTCCGGCCTGCCGCTCGGCACGACGCGCCCGGTACGCCAGAGAGGCGGTAATTCCATGGCGATCTCCGCCGAACCGCTCGAGTCCACCTCCGCTCCGTGGGTGACCCGTCTGATCGTCACCTCGGTCGTGCTCGCAGTGTTCACATTTGTGATGGGCCTGTCGTCGGGGACGACCGCCAGGCCCGCGCTCCCAGTCGCGATCCTGTGTCTCGGCTTGGCGATCGCAGCTCGGATCGTCGCGCAGGTGACGGGCGCGCACCGTGCAGGCGCGACCGTCGCGATCATCGTCGCCGCAATCGCGCTCGGCTCGGGGATCCAGACGGCCACACTGGGCAACGGCCTGGCCTAGGAGAGGTCCCGCCCGCGAAGCTCGTGTCGAGGTTGGCGGGCGAGGCGCGTCTGCTACCATCCGTTTGCGGGGTGGAGCAGTCCGGTAGCTCGCTGGGCTCATAACCCAGAGGTCGTAGGTTCAAATCCTACCCCCGCGACGAAGCGGAAACTACCGCTGACCAGCGCGAACACACAATCCCCGGAGCCGTCCACCTGGCTCCGGGGATTGTCGTTTCCCCCAGGATTCCCCCGTGCCGCTTCGTTTTTCCCGCCATGGCTCCCCCTTCGTCCCGCTTAGGCCCCGGCGATGGCGTTCCTGAACACGGCCGACTCGGCCTTGCGCTCGGTGTCCCCGGGTGGACGTACTGGTCCGCCGTGAACGCCGTCGAGGAGTGCCCCGGCCTCTGGCGGGGGGATCGGCGAGCCGCGGCTCGACGTGACTGCAAAACATGCTCGGCCTCGCAACTCCTCGGTCGGACGGCTCTCCCGTCCACGGACACCGCGGAGGCGAGGAACAGGTGGGCGGATCTCCTGCCGAGCGCGGAACGCTCCTCCGGGTCAGCTCCCCGCGGCCACCTTGCGGCACAGCGAGAGCTCGGACGTGCTTCCGCCCGCGTTCGTCTCGGTCGCCGTGATGCGGTGGCCGACCGTCGTGCCGACGGAGAAGATGATGTCGAAGCTCCCCGTACCCGAGGGTCCGGTGGGGATCGTCCGGCGCCCCAGGAACCGCTTGCCCCCGCCGTGGTTCGAGGGATCGCAGGACGGGTTCGAGAAGAACTCGACCACGACCTTCGTCGACCGCCGGCCGGACACCGTGCCCTTGACGTGCGTGACCGAGCCGTGTGACCTCGCGGACGTGACGGCCGGGAAGTTCTGGAGGTCGTTGGTGCCGGCGTCAACGTCGCTGGCGTCGTTGGGGGTCACGCCGTCGTCGTCGAGATCGATCCCCAGGCCGCTGTTCGAGAAGATCGAGTTGCCGAGGACGGAGTTCCCCGTCCCCCCGACGATCGTGACGCCGTCGGCGCCGGACACCACTCCCGCGTTGAACGCCACGACGTTGCGCGCCCCCGCGACCGTGCCCCCCACGAGGGTCTGGCTGGACCCGGTCAGGGAGATCCCGACCTCGAGGTTGGGGATCCTCGAGGCTCCCGCGGCGTTGGTCCCCACGAGGTTGCCCTGGATCACGGTGCCGGTGGTGTTGCCGACCAGGATCCCGATGCCGTTCCCCGACACGACGTTGTGGGCGGCCGAGGCCGTGCCCCCGATCAGGGTGTCCGGCTGGCCGTCGATGGCGATCCCGGACGTGTTCTCCATCGCGGCGGTGCCGGCGGCATTCGTGCCGATGAGGTTCCCCTGGATCACGTTGCCGCGCGCCGATTCCGGTGCCCCGAAGGTGTTCTCGATGGCGATCCCCTGCCCGGAGTTCCCGGAGATCACGTTGCCCGAGATCAGGTTCTTGCGGCCGCCGTTGATGTGCACGCCATTGCCGTTGGCCAGCGCGACCGTCCCCGTGACGTCCGTTCCGATGAAGTTCCCCTGGATCACCTCGTGGTGGTCGAACTGCTTGAGGTCCATCCCCACGCCGTCGTCCACGTTGCCGGAGATCACGTTGCGGGCGGCGGCGGTGGTGCCGCCCACGAGATTATTCACGGGGAAGTTGTCGAAGTGGACGCCGTCCTCCCCGTTCGGGACGACCCCCGTGCCCGAACTGTCGGTGCCGATCAGGTTGCCCTGAACGACGTTCCCCGAGGTGGTGGTCCCCTCCGCGAAGTCGATGAAGTCGATCCCGTTCTCGGTGTTGCCGGAGATGAGGTTCCGCGATCCCGGGGTCGTCCCTCCGATCACGTTCGACAGCCCGACCTGGAGGAGGACGCCGTCGCGCCCGTTCGGCAGGGCGGACGTGCCGGCGGCGTTCGTGCCGATGCGGTTGCCCTGAACGACGTTGCCGTTGCTGTGGGCGATCTGGATGCCGTCGAAGGTGTTCCCGGAGATGAGGTTCCGCTCGCTCGCCGTGGTCCCGCCCACGAGGTTGTTCCCGGTGCCGTCGATCGGGCCGGCGCCCAGGCCGGACAGCGCGATGCCGACCTGGTTCGGCTCCGCCATCGTGCCGGTCGGGTCGGTTCCGATGCGGCAGCCGGTGATGCGAGTGCCGCCGTGGCCGAGGACATGGATCCCGCTCTGGAAGAAGTCGTTGATCACCAGGTCGGAGACGCTGCTCCGGCCGCCGGAGATCACCAGTCCGCTCGCGAACATCCCCGCACCGGTCCCGTCCAGCTCGACCCGCGTGGCCCCGCCGCTCGACCCGTCGATGACGATGGGCTTCGTGACCTCGGGCAGGCCGGTCAACGTGCCGACCTGGATAAGGGGCACGCCGGAGCCGAGGTCGAAGTCGATGGTGTCCTTCGCGGTGGTGGCGTTGGCGGCCACGATGGCTTCCCGCAGCGTGCAGTCGCCGGGGGACGGCTCGCATCCGCCGGCGTCGGTGTCGTCGCTCGTGGAGTTGACGGTGAACGTGGCGGCAAAGGCGCTCGGGGCCAGCGTGACCACGAGAGCGGCCCCCATCAGGATCGCGAGCAGCATCGACATGGCCGATCGGACGACAGATCCCCGCATGGCTCCCCCCGTCGAAGGTACGGTCCCTGGGTGGACAATCTCTAGGTGATGCGGCGTTCGCTGTCAATGCCGCGAGATCCGCGATCTGTCGAATATCCTCGTCGGTGATCCGAACCCCCACCGGCCACCGTTCATCGGCCGTCCACCGTCGAGCCTCGGCGAGGGAACCATGGCATCTGATCCATCCGAACCGGTCACGGCGCCGCGGCTGCGCACGCCGCGGGCAGCAGCAGTCGCCGGGATCGTGTTCGCGCTGTTGCTCGCAGCGGTGTTCGCGCTGCTGATCGTCTCCGTCCCGCGGGACACCGGCACCCTGGGATCGTGGCTCACGGACTCCGGCCGGCGGACGGCCGTCGCCGTCGCGCTGAATCTCGTCCCGTTCGCGGGCATCGCGTTCCTGTGGTTCATCGGTGTGGTGCGATCGCGGGTCGGGGAACACGAGGACAAGTTCTTTGCGACCGTGTTCCTCGGGAGCGGGCTCCTGTTCGTGGCGATGTTGTTCGTCGCGGCGGCCTTCGGAGGCGGGCTGATCGCGATCGCCGCGAAGACCGGCGCCTCCCCCGGGGCCGACACCGTCGCGGTCGGCCGGGGGGTCACCGCGATCCTGCTCCGGGTGTACGCCCTGCGGATGGCGGCCGTGTTCACCATCAGCACCGCGACGATCGCGCTCCGGACCGGGGTGATCCCGAGGTGGATCGGCTACCTCGGGGTACGCGTTCGCCGTCGTGATGCTGGTGAGCGTCGGGCTGACGCCGTGGGTGGAACTGCTGTTTCCGGCGTGGATCCTCGTGCTCAGCATCGACATCCTGCGGGCGAGCCTGCGACCCGGCGCTCCGGAGGCAGCGGCTTCGTGAGCTCGCCCACATGATTCCGGCCGACCTGCCGTACAGTCGCCGTTCGGACGACAAGGGGGAGGTTCATGGCCGACCGAATCCTGATCAAGGGTGGTCACGTGCTCACCGTGGACCCCGGGCTGGGGGACATCCCGGGCGGTGACGTCCTGATCGAGGGCGACACGATCGCGCAGGTCGGCGAAGGACCTCAGCGCGGACGCCGACGTCATCGACGCCACCGGCGGCATCGTGATCCCGGGGTTCGTCGACACCCACCGCCACACATGGGAGGCGGCCATCCGGAGCTGCGCGCCGAACGCGACGCTCGACGATTACTTCGTCGAGGTGCTCGACAGCTTCGCGCCGCTGTATCGTCCGGAGGACGTCTACGCGAGCAACCTGGCAGGCGCGCTGGAATGCCTGAACGCGGGCATCACGACCCTCGTCGACTGGTCGCACATCAACAACACGCCGGATCATCCGGACGCCGGGATCCAGGGCCTGAAGGAAGCAGGAATCCGGGCGCTGTATGCGTACGGCAGTGCGAACACCTCGCTCGCCGACTACTGGTTCAACAGCTCGATCGTCATCCCCCGCGACGACGTCGAGCGCATCCACGGCACCTACTTCTCCTCGGGCGACGGCCTGCTGACGATGGGGCTCGCCACTCGGGGCCCGGGCGTTCTGCCAGGACGATGTCGTCCGCCAGGAGTGGGGCATGGCGAGGGACCTCGGCATCCCCATCACGACACACTTCGCGATGGGCAAGCTCGCCGGCAAGTGGAGCATGGTCAAGCGGCTCGACGAGATGGACCTGCTCGGTTCGGACACGACCTACATCCACAGCTGCTACCTGAGTGACGAGGAATGGGAGCTCGTAGCGAAGAGCCGTGGGACGATCTCGATCTCGCCTCAGGTCGAGATGCAGATGGGCCACGGGTGGCCGCCGGTGGCGAAGGCCCGCTCGTACGGCCTGCGCCCGAGCTTGTCGATCGATGTCGTCACGACCGTTCCCGGGGACATGTTCACCGAGATGCGGTGCGCCTTCGCGGCCGAACGGTGGCGGTCGAACGACTCGGTGTGGGAGAGCGAGGACCCGCTCCCGGCGAACGCGCTCACGGCCAGGGACATGCTGACGATGGCCACGCTCGACGGGGCGTTCGTCGCGGGGCTCGAGGATCGGACCGGCTCGCTCACCCCCGGCAAGCATGCGGACGTGGTCGTGATCGACGGCTCCGGGCCGGGCATCGCCCCGGTGATCGACCCGGTCGCCAGCGTGGTCCTGTGCGCCGACACGTCCAACGTCGACACGGTGATCGTGGGCGGCAGGATCCAGAAACGCGGCGGGAAGCTCACGGCCGACTGGGGAGCCGCCGCCGCGAAGGTGCAGGCCTCGAGCGACCACCTGCGCGATGCCTTGGAGCGCAAGATGGCGGAGGCGCCTGCGACGTAGGGCTTCGGACACCGACATCCTCGGGTCGTGGTTCGATGGGACCGTCCCGCCCCGTTCCGCGGCCATCAGCCTCTGTGGGTGATGCGGAGCCCGTCGGATCGGTGCACCGTTCCGGCACGATCGAAGTTCGTCCGGATGAAAGGGGAGATGCATGTCGCTCGAGGACATGCCCCGCGGTGGAGAGCGGGTGTGGCAGGCCGAGGGTTACCTGGTCGCCATCGGGTTCGACGAGGAAGCCAAGGCCGGCGAGATGCTGACCGTTCTCAGGGAGCTGGACAAGTCCGGCGACATCGCCCTGACCGACGCGGTCGCGATCTCGTGCGACGCGGACGGAAAGGTCCACGTCGTGGACACGGCGGACCGGACAGGGAAGAGCGCCGGCAAGGGTGCGATCTGGGGAGTCGTCGTCGGCGCGCTCTTCGCCGTGCCGGTGGTCGGCCTGGTCGCCGGGGCCGGGCTCGGCGCCTTCGCGGCCCGGGAAACCGACACCGGGATCACCAAGGAGTTCAAGAAGCGGGTGGCCGAGCACCTGCAGCCGGGGACCTCGGCCGTGCTCATCCTGGGCGTCGCCACGAACCGGGAGAAGGCGCTTGCCGCCATCGCTCCCCTCGGCGGCAAGGTCTTCCAGACCGACCTCCCGAACGACGCAATGCAGGAGCTGACGGAGGCCCTGGCCAAGGGCGACGGGTAGGCAACTGCCCGGATCCTCGTTCGAACTTGAAACCCGCCCGGTACTGCCGCTGACACCTCGCGGGCTGCATCCTCTTGCGCCGAACCAACGAGAAGGAGCCGGCCCCGAACACGACCCGCCCCGCTCTGCGCGGGGCGGGTCGTGTCGGTCGGTTCCGTGCTACATCACCGGGAAGGTCTCGTACACCTCCACGCTCGCGCCGCCCTCGAGCACCGGGCAGCCCTTCGCCAGGTCGACCGCCACGTCGAGCGAGTCGGCCGTGATGATCGTGTAGCCCGTGGCCGGCGGCGCCGACGTGGTGTCGGAGATGCTGCCGTCCGCGGAGACCGTCTTCGACACCGGCGTGAACGGGTTGCCGCCGTCCTTGAGGGCTCCGCCCAGCTGGCCGAACCACGCCGTCCAGGCGTCCATGACCTTCGCCTGGGCCTCCTCGGTCTCCGGCATGGAGCCGCCCCGGTAGACGAGCAGAAAATCCGCCATCGCTGCCTCCTCCCGCGCGGTTCTCGTTTGTCCGCGCTGCACCCAGACGACGAACGGCGAAAGGGGTTCTCGACAGCGGAGTCCGAATTCTCCCTGGAACGCCCGGATCAGTTCTCCGGGGGCGGCGTCCCGCCGGGCGGCACGGCCCCGTCGTACCCCTCCCAGGGGTCGTAGTCGACCTCCAGCTCCTCCTGTTCGGGACGGTCCCGCTCGGGAACGTGCTCGAGGTTGACTCGGATCCGGTACCACGCGGTGAACCGGCCCCGCATGGCGTCCACCAGCACGTCGGCCGGTTCCAGGGCGGCCGCGGCTACGGGGTGCTTGGCCTTCCACCGTTCCAGCCCCTCGAGCGCCTCGGGCTGCGTCTCCGCCCGGGCGATCTCGATGAGCGGCTTGGTGGTCCGGCGGCGGCCGGTTGGGCCGGCACGCTTCCCCGGGGCCGGGGGCGGCACGACGCCCTGCCTCGGCGGCTCGTCCTCGCCGCCGGCCTTGCGCTTCGACGGCTGGACTCGGCGCGGCTCTCCCTCGGCCTTCGCGTACTGCGGCGGCCACGGCGCGTCGCCGAACCCGGCCTCCTCGTGCTGTCTCGACAGCTCGAGGAGCGGTTCCAGCGATCCGACGGCCTCGTCGATACCCTCGGACGGGTCGCCGGCTGTCTTCCACCGTTCCGGCATGGTCGCCACCGTGAACGCGGCCGGGTCGCACCCCGGGACCTCGGCCCACCGGAGCGGCGCCGACACGCGGGCGTCGGGCGTCGGCCGCACCGAGTACTGCGAGGCCACGGTGCGGTCCTTCGCGTTCTGGTTGTAATCGAGGAACACGCCGTGGCGCTCCTCCTTCCACCACTTGCTGGTGGCAATGTCGGGCGCGCGCCGCTCGACCTCGCGGGCGACCGCGAGCGCGGCGCGGCGGACCTCCGGGAACGTCCAGTTCCGTTCGATCCGCGTGTAGACGTGGATCCCTCTCGAGCCGCTCGTCTTGGGCCAGGCCGTGAGCTCGAAGTCCTCCATGACCTCGCGGACGACGAGCGCGACTTCGACGATCTGCGGCCACTCGATGCCGGGCATGGGGTCGAGGTCGACGCGGAGCTCGTCCGGGTGGTCGACGTCGTCGGCCCGCACCGGGTGCGGGTTCAGGTCGATGCACCCGAGGTTCACTACCCACGCCAGCTGCGCGCGGTTGCTCACGACGACCTCGTTCGCGGTCCGTCCCGACGGGAACGACAACTCGACGGTCTCGATCCACTCAGGCCGCGACTCGGGCGCGCGCTTCTGGAAGAAGAAGTCGCCTTCTGCGCCGTTCACGTAGCGCTTCATGGCCATCGGCCTCCGCGCCACCCCGCGGAGCGCCCCGTCCGCGACCGTCAGGTAGTGCTGGACCAGGTCCAACTTCGTGAGCCCGGCCTGCGGGAAGTACACCTTGTCCGGGTTCGAGATCTTCACCTCGATGCCGTCGAGGTCGAGGAACTCCTCCTTCTTCGCCATGAGGGAAACCCTAACGGGGGATCGGCCGGCCCCCGAATCGACCGGACGGCAGGAGTGGAACGGACGGGCGCTTCGATAGGATCGGGCGCCGAGCGAGCGGACCAGGATCAGGGGAGGAACGCCATGGACGACCTGCCGGACGACGTCGAGGCGCTGCGGCGGGTTCGGTTCTTCGAGGACCTCACGCCGGAGGACCTCGACCGCATCGCGGGGATCGGCGAGCGGCGTTCGTTCGAGCCGGGCCAGGCCATCGTCCACAAGGACGACGACACCGGCGGGCTCTACATCCTGCTCTCCGGAACGCGCGACCGTGGAGGCCGGCGGGAAGCAGCACACGCTGCAGCCGGGCGACTTCACCGGGGAGATGGGCCTGCTGGCGAAGAAGCCCCGCTCTGCCACCGTGACGGCCGCAGAGCCCGTCGAGGCGATGGTCATCGAGACGATGTACTTCAAGCCGTTCCTCATCAAGAACCCGAGCGTGGCGGTGCACCTCCTGGAGGTCGTGGCCGACCGCCTGCGCGAGGTGCAGGACCGGGTCGAACGCCAGGCCGGCCCCTCGTGACGGACGTCGCGGTCGAGGCGAAGCCCGCGTACAGCGGCAACGAGATGATGATCGTCGCCTCGGCGCGCCTGCTGGCCGGCGAGCGCGTGTGCTTCGTCGGCGTCGGGCCGCCGAACATCGCCTGCAATCTCGCCAAACGAACCGTCTCCCCGCGGCTCCAGCTCGTGTACGAGGCCGGGGTGTTCGGCGCCGAGCCGGCCCGCCTCCCCCTGTCGATCGGCGATCCCTCGCTCGCCACCGGCGCGGTCGCCATCACCAGCATGTTCGAGCTGTTCGCGTTCTATCTGCAGCGCGGGCTGGTCGACGTCGGGTTCCTCGGCGCCTCGCAGATCGACCGCTACGGGAACATCAACACGACCGTGATCGGCGACTACGCGTCGCCGAAGGTGCGGCTGCCCGGGTCCGGCGGGGCGTGCGAGATCGCGATCAACGCGAAGAAGGTGTTCGTGATCATGCCGCAGTCGAAGCGCTCCTTCGTGGAACGCATCGACTTCATGACGAGCCCCGGGTTCCTGCGGGGACGGAGGCCGTCGTCGTGGCTCGGGGCCGGCCCCTCCGCGGTGGTCACCGGGCTCGGGACCTATCGGTTCGACGAGGCCACCGGCGAGATGGAGCTCGCGACGACCCACCCGGGAGTCACCGTTGAGCAGGTCCGTGGAGAACACGGGGTGGGACCTGCGGGTGGCGGACGACGTCCGGGAGACGCCGGCGCCGTCGGACGAGGAGCTCCGCCTGATCCGGGAAGACCTCGACCCGGGCGGCGCCTACTCGAGGTAGGCGCCGCCCGGGCCGGATTCGCACATGGTTTCACCGCGGGCGGGCGCACCCGCCCGCGGTTTCCGTGCAAGGTCAGTAGCGTCGAGCGCCCCAGAACCGGCCGCGCCCGAACAGAGCGAGCAGGCCGATGATGGCGAGCGCGATGATGATGATCGTCAACAGCATCCCAAGCCTCCTTCCCGCGCAAAGGGGGCGTACATACGTGCTCCCCGTAGGTACCCGGCCCGTGGTTGCGAATAACCGTTTGCGGGCCGGTCCGGCGGGGGAGGGGAACCCACGCGGCGGGGTCCGCTAGAATCGCGCGGCCGGGCGGGCAGAGCGCCGAGCCCGGCTCGACCGCGACGGCGACGCAGCGAGGGAGGGTCAGTTGGGATCTCGAGAGGTCACCCAGCAGCTCGCGAAGGTTCCCCTGTTCTCCGGGCTGACCCAGAAGGAGCTCGACGCGATCGTCCGCGCCGGCAAGGAGGTCGAGCACCGGGAGGGCCATGTGATCGCGCGTGAGGGCGACCGCGGCGTGGGGTTCTTCCTTGTCCTCGACGGCGAGGCCAAGGTGAGCCGCGGCGGCAAGGGTCTCGCGCGGCTCAAGGCCGGGGACTTCTTCGGCGAGATCTCGCTCCTCGACCGGGGCCCGAGGACGGCGTCGGTCACGGCGACGTCCCCGATCAAGCTGCTCGGCGTCACGGCGTGGGTGTTCCGCGGCATCCTCACGGAATACCCGTCGATCGCGATGAAGCTGTTGGAGGTCGTGGCGGCGCGGCTGCGTCAGGTCACGAAGTCGCGGCCCGCGACTTAAGAGCGGGCGGTCAGTCCTTCTCGTCGTCGTGCCCGTGGCCCTTGTCGTGGCCGGGCCCCGGTCCCGAGGAGTCGCCGTTGCCTTCATCCGACGAGGTCGCCGCCGACCCTTGCACCGTCGTCGCCAGTTGTCCGAGTGACCCGATGATGGCCGCCCCGGCCTCGGACGAGGCATCGCCCTTGTCGACGGCCTCCGCGACCTTCTGCTCCGCCGTGCCGATCTCCTCGAGCGCCTTGTCCACGTCGCCGTCGTCGAGCCTCTTGCCGACCTCGTCCAGCGGCGTGGTGGACGTCCTTGGCGAGGTGGTCGTCGATCGCGCCTGCGGCGAGCGCGTTGTCGACCATGGTGCCGACCGCCGTGATGGCGTCGCCGACGCTGCGGGTCCCGTCGGCTGCTCGGGGAGCGGTCGTCGCCGGCGGCGCCGAGGTGGCGGGCGTGGTCGGCGGCGTCGAGGTGGGCGGCGCCGTCGTGGCCGGGGCGGGGCTGTTGCCGCCCGAGTGCTTCGGGCCCGCATTCCCCTTCGGCTCGTCGCCGCCGAGCAGCGTCGGCAGGAACGCGGCGAGCAGGAACAGGCCCACGACGGCGGCGATCACGGGGATCCACCACCGGGAGCGCCGGGGCGGCGCGGCGTGGCGCCGGGTCGCCGGCGTCGTGGGGAGCACGGCGGTCCGGTCCGGCGGCACCGCCCTCGGCTGCGCCGCCACTGCGGCGATGGGCAGGGTCGCGCCCGGGTGCCGGCCCGCGCCGACCGCGGCGTCGAGCGCCGCCGCCATCTGCGCGGCGTCCGCATACCGGGCATCCGGGTCCTTCTGCATGGCCCGCACGACCACGGCCTCGAGCGCCGGCGGGATATCCGGGACGGACCGCGGACGGAGGCTCCGGGTCCTCGAACACGTGCTTCGAGGCGACCGCGAGCGCGGAGTCGGCCACGAACGGCACCCGCCCGGCAAGCATCTCGTACAGCACCACGCCGAGCGCGTAGACGTCCGCGCGGCCGTCGACCCGATTGCCCCTGGGCCTGCTCCGGCGCGAGGTACGCGGCCGTCCCGAACACCGTCGACGCCTGCGTGATCGTGTGGGCCGTGGACAGGCGGGCGATGCCGAAGTCCATGACCTTGACCTGGCCGGACGGGCGTGATCATGACGTTGGCCGGCTTCACGTCGCGATGGACCAGCCCTTCGGCGTGGGCGAACGAGAGCGCCGCAGCGACGTCCCGGGCGATGCCGGCCGCCCGCTCCGGATCGAGCGGCCCATCCGCCACCATCACGTCGGCGAGCGTTAGCCCCTCGACGAGCTCCATGACGATGAAGTGCACGTCGCCGTCAGATCCCGTGTCGAAGACCGAGACCACGTTGGGGATGGTTGAGGCGCGCGGCGGCGCGCGCCTCCCGGCGGAAGCGTTCGACGAACGTGGGGTCCGAGGCGAACTCCTCGTTGAGGACCTTCACGGCCACGGTGCGGCCGAGAACCGTGTCGGTGGCGCGGTAGACACGGGCCATTCCCCCGCGCCCCACCTCGGCCTCGATCCGGTATCGGTCCGCGAGGACCCGGTCGCTGGTGAGCATCCGATCATTCCTACCCACTCGCGGGCCCGGTGCCAACCTTCCTTCGCGAAGCTTGTCGTGCCCATTCCCAAACCTTGTATCGGCGGATCGTCCCTGCTCGGGGCGGGTACCCTCCGGCTCGATGGACCTCGGGATCGTGATCGGCGGCGAACTGGCCGGGCTGCCGGCTCTGGCCCGGCGGGCGGAGGAGGCCGGCTTCGAGAGCGTGTGGGTGGCCGAGACGGCCCGGACGCCGTTCGTCCAGGCCACGCTCGCAATCCAGGCAACCTCCACGATCACCGTCGGGACGGCCGTCGCGCTGGCCTTTCCCCGGAGCCCGGCGATCACGGCCATGACCGCCCGGGACCTGGCCGAGCTGTCCGGCGGGCGGTTCGTCCTGGGCCTCGGGCCGCAGGTCAAGCGGGTGAACGAGCAGCGCTTCGGCGTGCCGTTCGAGCACCCCGCGCCGAAGATGGGCGAGTACGTCGAGGCGGTCCGGGCCGTGCTGGGGGCGTTCGGCGGAGTGCCGCCCGAGCACCGCGGGCGGTTCTACTCGATCACGATGGCGCCGTTCCCCGGCGCGGGACCGGCCCCCGGTCGCATCCCGATCTACCTGGCCGCCGTGAACCCGAAGATGGCCGAGACCGCCGGCAGGGTCGCCGACGGCGTCTCCGGCCACCCGATGACGAGTCCGAGGTACGTCACCGAGGTGCTCCGCCCGGCGATCGAGCGCGGCGCGGCGAGGCCGGCCGAGATCCCGTCGGAGGTCAGCGTGACGACCAACCTCGTCGTGCAGGTCGACGCGGACGGCGACCGCGCCCGGCGTGAGGCGGCGATGCAGCTGGGGTTCTACGCGACGACCCGGACGTACGCGCCGGTGCTCGCCATGCACGGCCTGGAGGACCTGGTCGGGCCGCTCCGGAAGGCGTACGTCGAGGCGACCTGGCGGCGATG
>CAVPQW010000015.1:0-35715 GCA_963707645.1 uncultured Actinomycetes bacterium | reverse complement strand
CAAGGGTCCCGACGGGTCGGGCCCCACGATCGCGTTCCACAGGATCCGCTGCGTCCCCTGGCGTCCAGCCGCGGAAGATCGGGTCGAAGGAGAACACGACGGACCGTCCCGAGCCGACCGGCTCGTCGACGACCGCCGCGGTCCCTCCGAGCTGGTCGATCCCCTCGGTCGAGACCCGAGACGACGAAGTACGGGCTCCCGCGCGCCGGGAACGCCGCCGCCGCGTAGCCGGCGCCGGGCCGCATCACCATGTCGTCGAGGTACATGACCCAGCGCGTCGAGCCCGACGCCGGCGCCGAGCGGGCTCGCCGGGTCCATGGTGACGCGCACGAGCGAGCCCGGCATGTTGGTGTGCGACATGACGAGCACGGCGGTGGAGACGCCGATCCTGCGTCGCGATCTCGGCGCCGCCCTCCCACCCGACGTACCGCCCGCCCGCCGTTCACCCAGGCGACGAGCGCCTTCTTCCCCTTGGCGCCGAGCGCCTGGAGCCCGTAGTTCGCGTAGCCGTCGGGCACGACCAGCACGTCGATGTCGGCGAGCGCCGGCCGGATGTCGGCGGCCGTCACGTCGTCGTGTACGGGCAGTGCCACACCGCTGTCGAACAGCCATCGCGCCTGGCCGGCCGACTCGAAGCCGCGCGGTGCTGCCCGGGATCTGGAACAGCCCGATCGACGGGACGTGCCCGGGGTCGGCCAGGCGGGCGTCGGCGGCCGGCGCCACGAGCGAGGCCGTCCGGCGTCGAGCTCGTCGCCGGTGTAGCCGCCCTTCAGGTTCATCAAGCAGCGGGTTGCTCCACGCAGTGACGTCGTACGTGACGTTGTACGGGATGTACGTGTCCTCGTCGCAGCATCGACTGGATCCAGTGCTTCTGACCCTGAGCCATCGGTATCCAGTACGTGCCCGATCGGCAGCGTCGTCGGCGTGCGGCGGTCCGCGTACGGTGGAAGTCCGAGCACGCTGAGCGGCGCGTCAGTCGGTACACGTCGACGTCCATCCGCTGCAGCCGCCGCACCAGCGGCTGCAGCTCGTAGCGGCTCGCGTTGGGTCGTTGCAGCAGGAAGTAGTGACGGACCGGCGCCGTCGGCACGGCTGGAGTAGGCGTGCTCCGGCTCGAAGACCTCGTTGGGCTCGAGCTGCCCGTCAAGTCCCTCCTGGTATGCCGGCACGTAAGAGTCGTGCCAGTCGCGCACGATAGTGGAGTCGCCGGCCCCGGCCGGACCGATGACCACATCGACGTGAAGTGCTCGTGGAACGCGGACTGCGATCGGCCTCGAGTTCTCCTTCTCGAAGGTCATTCCGGCGGCGTGGAACCCGACCGTCGGGACGGTGTCGCCGAAGATCGTGCGCGAAGAAGTCGTACGGCGCGCCGTGGAAGTAGTGGATCTTCTCGCGCGTCGAACTCGCTGGGCGATCGCCGGGCTGTAGAGGTCGTTGATCCAGTCGTGCGCGGTGTCGGGATCTCGTGGTACTCGGGATCGGCGTTCGGTGGGAAGAAGTAGTCGGAAGCCGAACTCGTGTGCGTCGATGTACAGCATCGGTGGGTACTGGCGGAGCAGCTCGAGCTTTCCGTCGGTCTCCGGCTGCGTCCGCGCGAACCAGTCGCGGTTCATGTCGAAGCCGTACGCGTTGCGTCGGGTGTCCTCACGACCGTCGGGGTTCTGCATCGGCAGGATCACCACGATCGAACTGTCCAGGACGTGTGTGACGACGCAGTCGGTCCGGTCGGCCAGCTCGTACAGGACCTGCAGCGCGGCGTCGGCGCCGCTCTCCTCGTCACCGTGCACGTTCGCGGAGATCCAAAGGATCGCCGGCGTCGCCGCCTCGAGCGCCGCGGCCTGCGACGGTGTGAGTGTCGGGTTCCGGAGCGCGGTGCGCGTTCGTCCTGATCGTCGCGAGCGCCGAGGGCGTCATCCGGTCCGGGCGGCCGACGACCGCGTAGCGGAGCGGCCGGCCCTGCACGGACGTTGCCGCCGTTCCCGAGATCACCCGGTCGCTCGCAGTCGGCCACCGCGTCGAGGTAGGCGTTCGACTGGGCGACGTCGACCTCCTGCGAGCCGAGCGGGAACCCCAGGAACTGCTGCGAGGTGGGGGCCACGTGCAGGTAGCTCGGCGGGGTGGTGAACGGGTCGCAGGCGCGGCTGGGGCGCGGCCGACGTCACCGACGGGAACGCCGGCGACGAGCGCGACGACGAGTGCGACGCAACGCGGCAAGGGACGTTCGACGAGTCATCCGGAACCCTCCCTGGGTGTCGGAGACCGAGCATGGCAACGCCGGCCGTGTGCGGTCAAACCGGCCCGGTGGCAGGGACGCGAGATCGCGGGGGAGTCAGGCGACCGAGACGAACGTCGCCGGGTCGGCCTCAAACGATGCGCGGCACCCCGCCGAGCAGAAGTAGTACGTCCGGCCCTCGAACGAGGCGACGTTGCGCGCCGTCGCGACGTCGACCGTCATGCCGCACACGGGTCGACCTCCTCGTGGCGGAGCTCGGTGTCACCCGCCGTCGCGTCGTGTCCGTGGTGGCCGTGCTGGGCGTGGTCGGCGGGAACCCCGGACGCGATCTCTCCCGCGGCCTTCTCCTTGACGATCTCCGCGAGGATCGCCACCGCGATCTCCTCGTGCGAGACCGCGCCGAGGTCGAGCCCCGCGGGGGCGTGCACCCGCGCGAGCGCGTCCTCGGGCACGCCGCGGTCCCGGAGGTACCCGAGCACCGACTCCGAACGCTTCCGCGACGCCACCAGGGCCACGTACGCGTGTTCCGACTGGAGCGCCCGCTCCAGGGCGTCCTCGTCGTAGTGGCCCTGCGTGGCGACGACCACGAACGAACCGGCGTGCGCGCCCGCTTCCGCGAGGTCGAGGGTGGTGACCACGCGCGACGCGGTCGGGTGCGCGGAGTCTGCGGCGCCGTCGTCGATGACCACCGCCTCCCAGCCGAGCGCCGTGGCCAGCGCGGCCAGGGTGTCCACGGCGGGGGAGCGGCCGATCACGACGAGGTGCGGCTTGGGCAGGACGGGTTCCACGTAGACCTCCAAAGCTCCCTCGCTCTGACACGCGATCGGCACGCGGACCACACCGGCGCGCTCGTGTTCCGACAGCTCCTCGGGCGTTCCCAGGAACAGCAGGCGCGGCGTTCCCTCGGCGATGGCCTGCTTGGCCTCGCGGACCACGGTCGGCTCGGCGCAGGCGCCGCCCAGCCACCCACGAACGGTGCCGTCGGAACGGATGATCGCCGTCGAGCCTTCCTTGCCGGACGACGGCGCCCGCCGCCACACGACCGTGGCGAACGCGAACGGCTCCCCGCGTTCGGCGAGGTCGCGCGCGAGCTCCAGGACCTGCCGGTTCACCCCTCGGCCCCGGAGCTCCCCGGCAACCCACCGCTCTCGTCGTGGGACACGACCTCGGACCCGCCCGCCTGCTCGAGCGCCTGCTCGCGCGGGGCGTCCGTGGATCCGTCGCCGCCGGCCTTGGCCGCCTGGATGGCCTCCCACACCTTGGCGGAGGTCACCGGCATGTCGATGTTGCGGACACCGAGGTGCCACACCGCGTCGATGACGGCGTTCACGTATGCGGCCGGGGAGCCGACCGTGGCCGATTCGCCGACGCCCTTCGCGCCGATCGGGTGGTGCGGCGACGGCGTGACGGTCTCGTCCAGCTCGAACCGCGGCGTCTCCCATGCGGTCGGGATGAGGTAGTCCATGAAGTTCGAGCCGATGCAGTTGCCGTCCTCGTCGAACGTGATGAGCTGCATGGCCGCGGTCGCGTAGCCCTCGGTCAGCCCGCCCTGGATCTGGCCCTCGACGATCATCGGGTTGATCCGAACGCCGCAGTCGTCGACGGCGACCATCCGAAGCACCTTCCACTGCCCGGTGTCGGCGTCGACCTCGACCGTCACGACGTAGGTCCCGAACGGGTACGTGAGGTTCGGTGGGTCGTAGTAGTACACCGCCTCCAGGCCGGCCTCCATGCCGTCCGGGAAGTTCGTGTACGCCGCGAACGCGACGTCCTGGATCGTCTTGGCCTGGTCGGGCGCGCCCTTCACGTGGAACGAGTCGGCCTCCCACTCCAGGTCGTCCTCGCTGACCTCCAGCAGGTGCGCGGCGATCTTCCGAGCCTTCTCGCGCACGCGGCGGGCGACCATCGCCGTTGCGGCGCCCGAGACGGGCGTCGACCGCGACGCATACGTCCCGAGCCCGTACGGCGTGTTGTCCGTGTCGCCGTGCATGACCTTGACGTCCTCCGGCTGGATCCCGAGCTCCGCCGCGACGATCTGCGCGAACGTCGTCTCGTGACCCTGGCCCTGGGTCTGCACCGAGAGCTTGAGGATCGCCTTGCCGGTCGGGTGCACCCGCAGCTCGGCGCCGTCGTTCATCTTCAGCCCGAGGATGTCGTAGTCCTTGTGCGGCCCGGCCCCGACGATCTCCGTGAACGACGCGAGCCCCACCCCGAGCAGCCGTCCCTCCTCGCGGGCCGCGGCCTGCTCCGCCCGGAAGTCGGAGTACCCGGCCTTCTCGAGCGCGACGTCCATCGCGCCCCGGTAGTCGCCCGAGTCGTACACGAGCCCGGTGGCGTTCGTGTAGGGGAACGCCTCCTTCGGGATGAAGTTCTTCTTCCGGAGGTCCGCCGGGTCCATGCCGAGCTCGTACGCGGCGTTCTGCACGAGCCGTTCGATCATGTACGAGGCCTCGGTGACCCGGAACGAGCACCGGTAGGCGACCCCGCCGGGCGCCTTGTTCGTGTAGTAGCCGTCGGCTTCCACGTGTGCCGCCGGCAGGTCGTACGACCCCGTCACGACGTGGAACAGGCCGATCCGGAGCTTGCTGGGCTGCGCGTCCGCGTGGAACGCCCCTTCGTCCGCCTGGAGCGACACCCGCAGGCCCTTCATGGCGCCGTCCGACGACAGCGCCATCTCGCCGTGCATGTGGAAGTCGCGGGCGAATCCGGTGGAGATGAGGTTCTCGGTGCGGTCCTCGATCCACTTCACCGGCCGGCCGAGCAGGAGCGACGCGGCGCTCGCCACGACGTAGCCCGGGTACACGGGGACCTTGTTCCCGAATCCGCCGCCGATGTCCGGCGACAGGATGCGGATGTTCTCCTCGGGCAGGCCCGTGACCAGCGCGAACACCGTCCGGATGGCGTGCGGCGCCTGGGAGGTCATCCAGATGGTGGCCTGCCCGGTTCCCATGTTCACGTCGGCCACGCAGCCGCACGTCTCGAGGGGGGACGGGTGGGAGCGCGGGTAGTGCGTGTCGAGCTTGACCACCACGTCGGCGCCGTCAAAGGCCGTCTCCGTCGCGTCCTTGTCGCCGGACTCCCAGTGGTAGATGTGGTTCGAGTCCTGGCCTTCCTTGTCGGTGCGGATGACCGGCGCGTCGGCCGCGGCCGCCTTCTCCGGGTTGGTCACCGCGCCGAGGGGTTCGTACTCGACGTCGATCAGCTCGAGGGCGTCCTTGGCGATGTAGGCGCTCTCCGCGATGACCGCCGCGACCTCCTGCCCCTGGAACCGCACCTTGTCGGTGGCCAGCACGGCCTGGGTGTCTCCCGACATGGTGGGCATCCACGCCAGGTTGTGCGCGGCGATGATCTCGCCGGTCACCACGACGACCACGCCCGGCAGCTCGCTGGCACGTGACGTGTCGATCGACTTGATCTCCGCGTGCGCGAGCGGGCTCCGCAGGATGGCCATGTGCAGCATCCGGGGGAGCACCACGTCGTCGACGTAGTTCCCCTGGCCCCGGATGAACCGGTCGTCCTCCTTGCGCTTGACGCTGTGTCCGATGCCTCGGATCTCGGTCGCCATCAGTTGTCTCCCCCGCTCGGTGCTGCCGTGGTGACGCCTTCTTCGGCGACGTCGGAGGCCGGCACCGAGTCCTCCGGGCCGAGGCCGGACTCGTCGGCCGTGCTGTCGGGGCTGATCGCGTCACCGGCGCCGTCGCCGTTGCCGGCGTTCTTGTGCGCCGCCCACTGGATGGCCTTGACGATGTTCATGTAGCCGGTGCAGCGGCAGATGTTCCCGCTGATGGCCCACCGGATGTCGTCCTCGCTCGGGGACGGGTTCTCGTTCAGGAGGTGCTTCGCGACGAGCATCATCCCGGGCGTGCAGAAACCGCACTGCAGGCCGTGCTCCTCCTTGAAGCCCTCTTGGATCGGGTCGAGCCCGTCGGCGCCGATCATGCCCTCGACGGTCGTGACCTGGCGACCATCGGCCTGGACGCCGAACACCGTGCACGACTTGACCGGCGTTCCGTCGAGCAGCACCGTGCAGGCTCCGCACGAGGTGGTGTCGCACCCGATGTGCGTCCCGGTGAACCCGAAGGTCTCCCGGATGAGGTGGACGAGCAGCTGGCGGGGCTCGACGTCGGCCGAGTGGTCCGCCCCGTTGATGTTGACCGTGACTTCCATCTGGGTCCCCTCCTACCCGGCCTGGGCCATCTCGAGGGCCCGGGCCAGGCCGCGACGGACGAAGACCTCGACGATGTGCCGCTTGTACTCCGCGGAGCCGCGGACGTCGGAGTTGGGTTCGGAGGCCGCCGCGGCGAGCCGGCCGGCCTCGGCGAATGCCTCGTCCGTGGGCTCTGCGCCGGCCAGGCTCTGTTCGGCTTCGGAGGCCTGGATGTTCTTGGAGCCGACCGCCGTGAGCGCGATGCCGGCCCTGCCGATCGAGCCGTTCGACAGCTCCAGGTGGACCCCGACGGCGACCGTTGCGAAGTCGCCGACCTTGCGTTCCATCTTCAGGTAGGCGCCTCCAGAGCGGCCGCCCGGCTGGGGAACGCGGATCTCGGTGAGGATCTCGTTCGGCTCGAGCGTGGTCGTGAACGTGTCCTCGAGGAACTCGCCGATCGGCACCTCGCGCTCGGCGTTCGCCGACCGCACGATCACGGTGGCGTTCATGGCCAGCATGACGGAGCCCCAGTCGCCGGCCGGGTCGGCGTGGGCGAGCGACCCGCCGATCGTGCCGAGGTTCCGCACGATCGGGTCGGAGATCATCGGCGCCGCCTGCGCCATCACCGGGTATCGCTGCTTGAGCAGCTCCGAGTGCTCGAGCGTCGTGTGGCGGGTCATGGCCCCGACACGAAGCTGTCCGTCCGCCTCCTCCAGGCCGTCGAGCCCGGGGATGCGGTTGATGTCGATGAGGTGCTCCGGCGCGGCGAACCGGAGCTTCATCAGCGGGATCAGGCTCATCCCTCCCGCCAGCACCTTGCCCTCGTCGCCGTGCGTCGACAGCAAGGTCAGGGCCTCGTCCAGCGTCTCCGGACGGTGGTATTCGAACGCAGCGGGAAGCATGTCAGTCCCCCTTCACTGCTCGGTGGGTCGGGGCCGGGTGGGTGCTCCGCGTGGAACCCGGCGCAAGCACTACGAACGACTGGACCTTCAGGACTGCGGGCGTCCTGTCGGACGAACGCGTCGGCGTCTCGAACACCCCCCGGTGCTGCACCGCCGCGGTGCGACGGCTGGAAGCGGGATTGTGCCGCCCCGACGGTTGACTGGTCAACTTCCAGTAGTCGCCGCTCCCCCAGTCTGATCAGCCGCACACCTCGCGGCGCTCGCGCTCGAGCATGGGGCGACCGTCTGCACGACCGACCGCGATTTCGCCAGGTTCCCCCACTGAATGTCCGGAACCCGCTCACGGCCTGATCGCACGCCATCTCATGGGCTCGATTCAAGGGCTCGATTTCACGCCCGCGCCCTGTCGGGCATACGATCCGGGCTTCCCCAATCGGGTGAGGGAAAGGAGGCACCGTTGACTCAGGTATCCGTCACGGTGAACGGGTCGCCCCGGGAAGCGGACGTCGAGCCCCGCACCTTGCTCGTCTACTTCCTGCGCGACCATCTGGGACTGACCGGAACGAACGTCGGGTGCGACACGTCGTCGTGCGGCTCCTGCACCGTGCTGCTCGACGGCGAGTCCGTGAAGTCGTGCACGCTGCTCGCGCTGCAGGCCGACGGGCGCGAGATCCGGACGATCGAGGGCATGGCCGTCGAACGGCGAGATGCACGCGCTGCAGGAGGCGTTCCACCAGCACCACGGCCTGCAGTGCGGCTACTGCACGCCGGGCATGATCATGGCCGCCGCCGGGCTCATCGCCGAGGCCGACGGGCCGCTCGACGAGCACGCCGTGCGCGAGGGCCTCGAGGGCAACCTCTGCCGGTGCACCGGCTACCAGAACATCGTGAACGCCGTGCTGGCCGCGCAGGACGAGATGTCCGGCGCGCCCGCCAACGCATAGGGAGGAGGACCGAACCATGACGCAGGTCATCGGAACCGAGGTCCTCCGCAAGGAAGACCCCGAGCTCATCACCGGCAAGGCCAAGTACATCGACGACCTCGTCGTGCCCGGGATGCTGTGGATGCACGTCGTCCGCAGCCCCCTGGCGCACGCCACGATCAACGGCGTCGACCTGTCGCGGGCCAAGGAGATGCCCGGCGTGGTCGCGGCCTTCTCCGGCAGCGAGCTGGCCGACGACTGGCCCGGGCCGCTGCTGATGGCGTGGCCGGTCACCGAGGACATCCACAACCCGCCGCACTGGCCGCTCGCCAGGGACAAGGCGAGGTACCAGGGCGACGGCGTCGCGGTCGTGATCGCGGAGACCCGCGCCCAGGCCGCCGACGCGGCCGAGGCGGTCGACGTCGACTACGACCCGCTGGACCCGGTCGTCGACATGGAGGCCGCGCTCGCCGACGGCGCCCCGATCGTGCACGACGAGTTCGGCACGAACAGCTGCTACATCTGGAAGCACACCAACGGAGAGGACGTCGACGCGGTGTTCGACGCGGCGCCCGTCGTCGTCAAGGAGCGGTTCGTCATCCAGCGGCAGGTCCCGAACGCCGATGGAAGGCGCGGGGCGTGCTCTGCGAGCCGAACGCCGCACGGGACGACTACACGCTGTACACGTCGACGCAGATCCCGCACATCGTCAAGGTCGCGATGGCGCTCGGCACGGGCATCCCCGAGTCAGAAGATCCGCGTCATCGCGCCGCGCGTCGGCGGCGGGTTCGGCTCGAAGCTGCAGGTCTATCGCCGAGGAGCAGCTGGCGCTCTCGCTGGCGAAGCGGCTCGGGCGGCCGATCAAGTGGATCGAGACGCGCAGCGAGAACTTCCTGGCCACCCACCACGGACGCGACCAGATCCAGGAGATGGAGCTCGCCGCGGACGAGGACGGGAAGATCAGGGGGTTCCGGGCCAAGATCCTGGCGAACATGGGGGCCTACCTCATGATCATCACGCCGGGAACGCCGCTCCTCGGCGCGTGGCTGTACGGCGGCTGCTACAGCGGCGAGGCCTACGGGATCGAGTTCACCGGCGTGTTCACCAACACCACCCCGACGGACGCGTACCGGGGCGCCGGGCCGGCCCGAGGCCACCTACGCGATCGAGCGGATCATGGACACGCTCGGCCAAGCGCGTCGGCAAGGACGTGGTCGAGATCCGCCGGCATGAACTTCATGCCGGCGTCGACCGAACCCTTCGACATGCCGGGCGGGCTCACCATCGACAGCTCGGACTACGAGTCCACGCTCGACGCCGCGCTCGAGCTGGTCGGCTACGACGAGGTCCGCGCCGACCAACAGGCACGGCGGGACCGCGGCGACACCAAGGCGCTCGGCATCGGATTCTCGACGTATCTCGAGATGTGCGGGCTGGCGCCGTCGCGCATCCTCGGCGTGCTGCGGTACGCGGCCGGGGGTTGGGACGCCGCCCAGATCCGGGTGCTGCCCGACCGGCAAGGTGGTCCTCGCGATCGGCACGTCGCCGCACGGCCAGGGACACGCGACCACGTTCGCCAGATCGTGGCGGACGACCTCGGCATCCCGTTCGACGACATCGAGGTCGTCCACTCCGACACCGAGCTGGCGCCGCTGGGCATGGACACGTACGGAGTCGCGTTCGCTCGCGATCGGCGGCGTGGCCGTGCACCGGGCGGCGATGAAGATCGTCGAGAAGGCCCGGAAGATCGCGGCCCACGAGCTGGAGGTCAGCGAGGAGGACCTCGACTACGACGGCCGGAACGTTCAGCGTGAAGGGGGCGCCGGACAAGGCGCTCACGATTCCCGGCGCTGGCGTTCTCGGCGTGGAGCGCGCACAACCTCCCGGACGACGTCGAGCCGAACCTGATCAGCACGGCGGATGTACGACCCGGAGAACTTCGTGTGGCCGTTCGGCGCCCACATCTGCGTGGTGGAGGTCGACACGGAGACGGGGCACGTCGATGTCGTCAAGTACGTGGCGGTCGACGACGTGGGGCGGATCGTGAACCCCCAGATCGTCGACGGGCAGGTCATGGGCGGCGTCATCCAGGGCATCGCCGAGGCGTTGTACGAGGAGGCCATCTACGACGAGAACGGCACGCTGATGACGTCGTCGATGTCGAACTACTGCGTGCCCGCGGCGTCGGACGTCCCCTCCATCACGATCGGGCGGGCGAACGAGACCTGGTCCACGTCGAACGAGATGGGGTTCAAAGGCGTCGGCGAGACCGGGACGATCGCGTCGCCGCCGGCGGTGATCAACGCGGTGAACGACGCGCTCTCGCATCTCGGCGACATCGACGTCGGCAGACCGGCCACGCCGGAACGGGTGTGGCGGGCCATCAACGGCGCCGGCGAGGCGGCGCCGGAGGAGGCCTCCGGGCCCGGCGCCGGCGCGGGGACGGGTTCCGCGGAACGGGCGGCTGCCGAGGACGGAGGTGGGGCTCAGTGATCCCGGCGAAGTTCGACTACGAACGAGCCGACTCGGTCGACGCGGCCGTGGCGCTGCTCCAGCAGCACGGCGACGACGCGAAGCTCCTGGCCGGCGGGCACTCGCTGCTGCCGCTGATGAAGCTCCGGCTGGCCTCGCCCGCGGTGCTCGTCGACATCGGCCGGTTGTCCGACCTGTCGTACGTCCGCGAGGACGGCGACCACGTCGCGATCGGCGCGCTGACACGGCACCACGACGTGGCGAACGCAGCGCTGCTCGACGAGCACTGCCCGATCGTGTCGCACACGGCCGGGCTGATCGGCGACCCGCAGGTTCGCCATATGGGGACGATCGGCGGCTCGGTCGCCCACGGCGACCCGGCGTCGGACATGCCGACCGTGCTGCTGGCGCTCGACGCCTCGTTCACCGCACAAGGGCCTTCAGGCACGCGGGAGATCGCTGCCGGGGAGTTCTTCAGCGGGCTGTTCGAGACCGCCCTGAACCCCGATGAGGTGCTCACCGAGATCCGCGTTCCGAAGACGGGCGGTCGCGGCTGGTCGTACCAGAAGTTCCAGCGGCGTTCGCAGGACTGGGCGATCGTCGGCGTGGCGGCGGTGCTCACCGGCGAGAACGGGAACGCGGCCGTCGCCTACACCAACATGGCCGAGGCCCCGATCCGGGCTGCGGCGGTGGAGCAAGCGCTGAGCTCCGGTTCAGACGCGACAGCCGCGTCCCAGCAGGCAGCGGAGGGAACGAACCCGCCGTCCGACACGTTCGCCAGCGCCGAGTACCGCAGCGCGCTGGCCGGCGTGCTGGTTCGCCGGGCGCTCGAGGAGGCGTCGTCCCGGTAGCGGCGCGGCGGGCGTCCGTCGGGTCGGGCCGGTCGTAGGCTCTTCGTCGTCATGGGGGCTTCGTTCGGGTCGGTCGAGGAGGTCGCGGAGGCGCTCCGCGGCGCCTCCTACCTGCCCGACCGCGGGCTCGCCACCGCGATCCACCTGGCGCTGGCGCTCGACAAGCCGCTGCTGCTCGAGGGCGAGGCAGGCGTCGGGAAGACCGAGGTCGCCAAGACGCTCGCGAACCTGTTGCAGCGCAAGCTGATCCGCCTGCAGTGCTACGAAGGGATCGACGCGAGTCAGGCCCTGTATGAGTGGAACTACTCGCGGCAGCTTCTCGCCGTCCGGGCCTTGCGGGAGGAGGAGGCCAGCGACGCGCTCGTGCACGATGTGTTCGGGCCGGAGTTCCTGGTGGAACGCCCGCTGCTGGCGGCGATCCGGAGCGGCGACCAGGCCGTCCTGCTCGTCGACGAGCTGGACCGCGCGGACGACGAGTTCGAGGCGTTCCTGCTGGAGGTGCTCAGCGAGTTCGCCGTGACGATCCCGGAGATCGGCAGGATCGGCGCGGAGCGCCCGCCGGCGGTCGTGATCACCTCGAACCGGACCCGCGAGCTCCACGACGCGCTGAAGCGGCGCTGCCTCTACCACTGGATCGACCACCCGAGCATCGAGCGGGAGGTGGAGATCGTTCGCCTCCGGGCACCGGAGGCGAACGAGGCGCTGGCGCGGCAGATCGCCGAGGCCGTCGCGCGGATCCGCGCGATGGCCGTCGCCAAACCTCCCGGCGTGGCCGAGACGATCGACTGGGCGCACGCGCTGGCGTTCGTCGGGAACGGCTCGCTCGACGTGCAGACGGCCGAGGACACGCTGGGGCTCGTGCTGAAGGACCACGAGGACATCGAGATGGTCCGCCCGGTCCTGCCGCGGGTGGTGGCCGGCGACGCCTGACGCGCGCCGGAGCGGCGGCGGGCCCGACACCGTCGCCCAGGGTCCCGGCGGCACCGGACCGGATGCGGTCGCGCCGCTCGTCGGGTTCGGGCGGTACCTGCGCCGGCTGGGGCTCCCCGTCGGGCCGGGCCGGGTGCTCTCGTTCGTCCGGGCGGTCTCCGCGCTCGTCCCCGCCGATCGGACCGACCTGTACTGGGCGGGCCGGGCCACGCTGATCTCGCGGCACGACCTGATCGCCGACTACGACGCCGCGTTCGACGCGTGGTTCCGGGAACAGGGAACGCCGGTGCTCGTCGAGATGGAGCCGGCCGATGCGGTCGACGCCGAACCGCGACCCGACGCACCCGGCCGGGGCCCCGACAACCTCGAGGCCCGTGTGGGCACGACCTCCGTCCGGTGGCGGCCGCTCGGCGAGAGCGACGAGCCCGGCGACGAGGAGGCGGCGATCGGCATCGTCGCGAGCGACGTGGCGATCGTCCGGCAGAAGTCGTTCGACGAGCTCACGGAGGACGAGGAACGAACGGCACAGGCGCTGATCCGGCAGCTCCGCCTGCGGGCCCCGGAGCGGCGATCGCGCCGCACGAGGCCGAGCGGCAAGGGATCGCGCTTCGACCTCCGACAGACCCTCCGGCGGTCGCTGAAGACCGAGGGCGAGCCCCTCCGCCGGCAGTGGCGCTCCCGCAAGACCCGCCGCCGCCCGATCGTCCTGATCCTCGACGTGAGCGGCTCGATGGCGCCGTACTCGCGGGCGCTCCTGCTGTTCGCCCACGCGGCGATGGCGAGCGGCGCGCGCGTGGAGGTGTTCGTGTTCGGAACGGAGCTCAGCCGCGTGACGCCGCTGCTCCGGCTGCGCGACGCCGACGAGGCGCTCCGGCGGATCGGCGAGACGGTCGAGGACTGGGAGGGCGGAACCCGCATCGGCGAATCGCTGCGGTCGTTGCTCGACGGGTGGAGCCAGCGCGCCGCGCTCCGGGGCGCCGAGGTCGTGGTCTGCTCCGACGGCCTCGAACGCGGCGACCCGGAGATGCTGGCCGCGCAGATCGAACGGCTCCACCGCCTGGCGCACCGCCTGGTGTGGGTGAACCCGCTGAAGGGGAGCCCCCGCTACGAGCCCCTCGCGCGGGGCATCGCCGCCGCGCTGCCGTTCATCGACGAGTTCGTCGCGGGGCACAACCTCGAGAGCCTCGAGGACCTCGGCGCGCTCCTCTCCCGATAGGCGTTCTGCCCCGGTCGGCGACGACCAGCTACGCATCCGGCTTCGCGCGAACCTCGACCATGCCGCCCTCCACCCGCGTGTCGTACACGGTCTGCGCCCGAGTGGCCGGCGGACGGATCACGCGGCCGTCGGCAAGCCAGAACGTGCTGCCGTGCAACGGACAGGAGATGGTCGGTTGCGCAGCCGCCGCGTTCAGCCGGCCCTTGTGGAGCGGCCCGCCGACGTGCGTGCACTTGTTGTTCATCGCGTAGATCCGCTCGCCGATCCGGCACAGGAACAGGTCCGTGTCCTCGACCGTGACCTTGATGGCCTTGGCGTCCGGCAGGTCGGTGTCGGCCACGGCCGGCGTCCAGTCCTCGAAGCTCCCCACGTCGTCCTCCCCCCGCGAGTTCACCGTACGAACGGGCTGGGAGTAGCATCCGCCGAACGGCGGGGGAGGTCGAGTCCTTGGCGATCGCGATGGGGGAATCTCGAGCGGCGGTGCCGGTTCGAACGCGGGCGCCGGCAGCCGCCGTCGCGCTCGCCGCCGCCGGGTGGGCGCTCGCCGCCGCCGCCGAGGCCACGGGTCGCGCCACGGGCTTCCACCACGACGCGCTGATCCACTCGACGCTCCCCTTGTGGCTCGCGCTGGGCGCGTCGCTCCTGGCGTGGCAGGTCATGTTCGCCGCGATGATGGTGCCGAGCGCCATGCCGGTGGTCGGGCGCATCTCCCGGACTCACGCGGCGCCCCGCCGAGCAGCCGTCGTCGTATTCCTCGGCGCCTACGCCCTGGTGTGGACCGCGTTCGGCGCGGCGGCGTTCCTCGGCGACGCCGTCCTGCATCGAACGGTCGACCGCGTGCCGTGGATGGCCGGCCACCGGTGGGTCGTGGCGGGCGCGGTGCTCGCGGTGGCCGGGCTGTTCCAGTTCACCGGGGCGAAGCGGGCCTGCCTGGCGCGGTGCCGCGCGTTCGATCCGGACGAACGGACCGGGTTCCGGTCGGGAGTCGCCTACGGGCTCGCGTGCCTCGGCGACTGTTGGGCGCTGATGCTCGTGATGTTCGCGGCGGGTGTGGGGAGCGTCTGGTGGATGGCCGCGTTGACGGCGCTCATGGTCGTCGAGAAGAACGGCCGCGACGGCGAGCGGGCGGCCACGTTCGCCGGGTTCGCCATGCTCGCGCTGGCGGGCCTGGTGTTCCTGCACCCGGCGTGGATCGTCGGGCTCGTGACCGCGGGCTGAGGACCGAGGAAGGTCAGCTCCGGCGGCACCGCCACACGCTGATGCGCCACAGCAGGCGGCTGCCCTTGCGCCGGAGGTTCACGAGGCCCTCGGTGACCAGCTGCGCGAGCGCCTGCGACTTGGCGAGCAGGCCCGGAAGTGGAACCTCGCGGCTGACGACCTCGTCCATGTTCGACTCGCCGAACGCACGTCGGGCCGCAGCGAGCACGCGCGACTCGGCCTGGATCGTGCCGGTGGGCAGGTACATCACGCCGCCCCGCTCGAGGCAGTCGCCGAGCGACTCCACCATGGCCACCGGGAGCTCCGCTCCGGTCGGCCCGCCGGCCCGCCCGCCCGGGAACCACCCCGACTCGGCTGCCAGGTCGTCCGGGATCCCCGACACGTCGCCGATGATCACGCTGGCCCGGATGTCGCGCACGGGTTCCAACAGGTTCCCGACGCGGAACTCACACCGGTCGGAGAGGCCCAGCCGTTCGGCGTTCCGCTGCGCGTCGGTCACCGCCTCGGGCGACGAGTCGCAGCCGATGACGCGCCCGGCGCCCTGGCGGGCGGCGACGAATGCGAGCACCCCGCTCCCGGACCCCACGTCGATCACGGTGGCGCCACGAGGGATCTCCATGACGCCGGCGAGGAGCTTCGAGGTCGACGTCGGTGCGAAGACCGTGGGCGACAGCAGCAGCGGGAACGGGCCGGTGGCGCCGTTCCATGCGATCTCGCGGAGCCCTCCGGGCGTGACCGTGTCGGTGGAGGAAGGCGGGGTGGATGCCATTGGGACACTCCTGTCCTCAACTGCCGCTGCGACTCTCGAAGCGGCCTCGGCCCAGGGCATGCCGGGGCGGTGATTGGCCGACCTCGGTCCGTTGTCACCCGCGACCCTAGCAGCGCAGGGGCCCCGGGGCCATTGACTCTTCTGTCCGCAATGGAGCCGGACCTAGTAGGCTGAGTGCCTCGAAGGACCTTCGAGGGTTCGTGCCGCGGCACGAACGGTGGGCCCGCCCATCGGTCGACCGGCAGGGATCCCGCGCTTTCGGTACAGCACTCCCGAGAGGGGAGAACCATGGCGAGAACCTCGCGCGGCGTCGAGTTCGGCGCACCGCTGCCAGGCAAAGCGACCGCGCGGGGGGCCAGGGGCCGCGAATGCGGGCACCCGGGGTGCACGACGGTCCTGTCGACGTACAACTCGGCGACGACCTGCTGGACGCACAGCCAGCCGGAGCGTCGCCGGCCGCTCGATCGCTCCTGATCGAACGGCGAGACGGAGGAACAGATGCCGGAGACGTTCGGGAAGCGCCAGCGGCGCGACGCGAGAACCAGGAAGCTGTCGGCCAAGGAGGAGCGCCGGGCTGCGCGCACGCAGCGCAAGGAGCTCCGGGCGTCCGGCGTGGACGTCGCCCCGCCGGGCACCGAGCCCGTCGACCCCGATGCGCCATGGCTCGGCGAGGCCAACCCCGTCGGCGACGACGTGATCAACACCGACGAAGCTGGCGAACGCGCCACCTGAGCCCCGCGAACCACCGGCGACATCCCCGAAATGAGCCCGTTCGTGCCTAGACTCGCCCTGCCGTGACCGTCCGCAGGCTTCCCCTTCCGATCGTGCTCGTGGCCGCCCTGCTGGCGGCCTGCGGGCGGGCGGGCGCCGACGACCCCGGCCTCGGGCCTGCGACCCCGGTGTCACAGGAGCCCACGCACGTCTTCCGGTCGGCGGTGCCGTCGCTGTCGACGCTGCCCGAGCCGTGCCCGTCGTCCACCCCGGTGGTCGAGGGTGGCGTCGAAGTCACCCTGTACGACGCGCCGAACGGCGGCTGCATCGCCGAGGACGAATTGCGAGGGTTCCGGTGCGACGAGCGCGTCGACCCGATCATCGAGGCCGCCGGCCTGCGGTTCGTCGGGGGGCGATTCGCGATGATGGTGGCCGGCATCCCGGCCGCCAGCCAGCTCGTCGCCCGGGGAGGGGGACAGGAGCTCTACGTCGCGCCCGGCGACCGTCCGACGCTCTTCGTCAGGACGGGGGAGCGGATCGAACGGTGGCTCACGCTGGTGGAGCACGTCGACGGACCGCCGCAGGCGCTGTTCCTCGGCGACTCGATCATGCTGGGGAGCCGCGGCGCGGTGGTCCGCGCGCTGGCCGGGTGGGGGACCGCATTCCGGGCCGAGGTCGGCCGGACGACCGCCGAGGGCGTCGAGGTGGCCAAGACGTTCCGCGACGTCTGGAACGACGACGTCGTGGTCGTCGAGCTCGGCACGAACGACTCGACGCCGGAGGGGTTCCCGGACCGGATCCAGCAGGTCCTGTCGCTCGTCGACGGCGCCCGTCTGGTCGTGTGGGTGACCGTCCACCGCGACCTGTCCTTCGTCCCCGAGCTCAACGCGGACATCGTGCGGGCGATGGCTGCGCTGCCGAACGGAGCCGTCGTCGACTGGGCGTCGGAGGTCGCGCCCGAGGACATCGTGAGCGACGGCGTGCACCCAACCGACGCCGGCAAGGAGCACCTGGCCGGGATGCTCGGGTTCCTCATGAACCGGTGGGAGGAGACCGCCGCCGGCCGCGGCGCCCTGGAGTGCGAGCCGCCGCTCGGCTGAAGCTTCGGGTCGGCGTCAGGCGTGCACGTGGACCTGCAGCCGCACGACGGTCTGCCCGGGGACGAGCGGGGAGTGCATCACGGCCGTCACCGTGTACTCGCCCGGTGACCCGGCGGTGAGCGTGTACGGGATCGTCTCCCTCTCGCCGGGCCGCCGCCCGCTCGTGCGGGCCACGTATCGGGCTCCGTTCGCCGGCTGAGCCGGCAGCTCGGCAGCGCTCGTCCCGTCGCCGTTCTCGATTCCGGCGAACAGCCCGCTCGCCGCGCCGCCACCGGCGATCCCGCCGTAGGCGAAGGAGACTCGCTGCGAGGCCCCGAGGCGGATCCAGATCTCGAACGTCCGCACCGCGCTCGAGTGCACGACGTGGACCCGCCGCCATTCCACGACCAGGTACCGGTCGCCGCCGGAGCGCACCCGGCCGACGTAGATCCCGCCGCCCGCCCCCGGGTCCAGGTCGGTCCAGTACGGCGCCAGGACGTTGTTCGGCCGCGCCGGGTCCGGAGCGTCCTGGGGACGGAAGGCAAGGTCGCCGCTGTCGCCCCCGCCGACGACGGCGTAGCCGTTCGATGCGATCCCGAGCGTGTGGTACGACGTGCCGCCGAACATGAACCGTGACGAGCCGGTGGCCACGTTCACCATGGTCTCGTCGCCGATCCCGGAGAGCTTCGGGACCCCCCGGGCCCGGAGGTCGACGAACCGCGGTCCGCCGGTTCGGAAGCCGAGGATGAGCGGGGCCGTCGATGGCTGGAGCGTGTCGGCGGCCGTGAAGCCGTTCCCGTCGGGCTCGGCCGGCGGCCCGAAGCCGCCCACCACGAGGTTGGCGTGCGCCGTGCCGGCGTGCAGGCCCAGGTCGAACGTGGTGGTGCCGCCCGCGGTGTTCGACACGGTCGCGGTGCAGGCCGTCGACGCGCCGACCCGGAGGTCGGTCGACGCGCAGGACGTGGCGAGGGTGACGACGCCCTGGTGGATGCCGAACGCCACCGGGAGGTGCACGTCGGTGGCGGCAGGGGCGGCCGCGTCCAGCAGGATGGTCCCCGCATACCGCCCCGCCGTAAGGTCCGAGCCGTCGATCGTGATCTGCAGCTCCTGCGTTCCTCCCGCCGGGACCGTGAAGTCCGGCGGCGAGACCGCGATCGCTCCGGGCGGCCCGGACGTCGTGACGTGGAAGGTCCGGGACGAGCCCGTCACGTTCTGCGCGGTTCTGGTGGTGGTCACGGCCCCGGGGACGGCCGGGGCGTTCACGCTCGGCAGGTTCAGGTCGATGAGATGCGGCGCGTCGCCGATCTCGTCGACGTAGGTCTGGGCGGGCACGTCGAAGGTGAGCGTCGGGTTCGCCGCCTTGTCGGCCCGGATGCGGCCGGCGCCCATGTCGAACGGCCCGGCCGGCGTGGTTCCATCCTGCTGCACGACGCCGGTCACCGACGAGGTCATCAGCGCCGACTTGATCTGTCCGGCGGTCCAGTCCGGGTGCATCGCCCGCAGCAGCGCCGCGACGCCCGTCGAGTGCGGGGCGGCCATCGACGTGCCGGCGATCGCCTGGAACAGCTCGCCGGGCGGTCCACCGAAGGTCTCGACCGGCTCGGGGGACTTGGCCGCCAGGACCTGGACGCCCGGCGCCACCACGTCCGGCTTCACGAAGTCCCCGGCCGGCCCGCGTGAGGAGAACGAAGCCACGACGTCCGCCTGCCCGGCCGCCGCCTGCCCCGGCGGGAACGTCGCCGCGACTCCGCCCGGATGGTCGTCGAGGAACTCGAGGAGCTGCTGCCCCTCGGCGAAGTCGAGATGGACGGCCCGAAGCCAGTGGTCGTCGGTCTCGACGTCCTCGGCCACGGGATTCAAAAGGAGCATCCCGGCCGCGCCGCCCTGGAGCGCGTGATAGCCCTTGTCGACCCTCGCAGTGTCGCCGCCGCGCATGCACACCACGACCTTCCCGGTGGCCGAACCGGCCGGGAGGTTCGTGGAGCAGAGCGGGTCGGCGTAGCCCGCCACGTCGCCGGCGTACACCACCGGGGTCGGGGAGGAGAGCCCCGGCGTGACGCTGACGCCGGTGACGTCGAGCGCGTCGCCGCCCCCCGTCAGGTGGACGGTCGACGAGAACCGCCGCGGGCCGGTCGAGGCGCCGACGGTCACCTCCCACGGGCTCACGTGGTTGGCCGTGCCGGCCGCTGGACCGGAGTTTCCGGCGGCGGCGTTCACCACGATTCCGGCGCCGTATGCCGACAGGAACGCCTGCTCGACGGGATCGTCGGTGAACCCGCCGCCCGAGATCGAGTAGTTCACGACGTCGACGCCGTCGGCGATGGCCCGGTCGACGGCCGCGACGAGGTCCGGTTCGGTACAGCCCTGGGACAGGCACGCGCGGTAGGCGATGATCGACGCGCCCGGCGCCATGCCGCTTACCTGCCCACGGGCGACGCCGAAGATCGTCGCCGGCACGCCCGTGTCGCCGGCTGCCGTCGACGCCGTGTGCGATCCGTGGCCGTCCGCGTCGCGGGCCGAGCACGTCAGGGTCGCGACCCGGCAGAACTCGCCGGCCAGCGCGCCGAAGGCCTGGAGGTAGCTCGTCGTGAACGCCTCCGCGCCGACCAGCTTGCGCGTGCACGTGAAGGCGTCCCCCAGCACCGGGTCGCTCCCGTTCCCGAAGCCGCACGGGTACGTGTGGCCCGGCCGGGGGTCGGCGAGCCCGACGTCGTCGAACGAGGGATGCTCGGGCCAGATCCCCGTGTCGATGACGCCGACGAGCACCCCCTCGCCCGCGTGGGCCGCTCCGCCGAGCGACGGCCACAGATCCGACGCCCGCAGGAACCCCGGGGTCACGTCGGTGAGCGGGTGCTCGAGCCGGGACCGCTGCACCGCCACGACACCGGGAACCTGTGCGAGCGCCGCGGCCCGGTTGGCCGGGAGTCGGACGGCGAGCCCGCCGTATGCGTACGAGTAGCGGTACACGAGTCGCGCGCGAGGGATGGCTGCACGGATCCGCCGGGCAGCGTCGGACTCGACGTCGCCGAGGTACCGCAGATAGGAGTCGACGGCCGTCCGTGACCGCGCGGTGCGCCCCGGTCCGGGGCCGATCCGCCGCCCGGTGACCGACGTGCTGGTCGCGGGCAGGCCGGGGAGGCCGCCCCGGTACAGGGCCACCGGGTCCACATCGAGCTTGACGAACACCGTGACCTGCCGGGACGACCGAGCACGAAGGAGCGACGGATCCGTGTGCACGAGCCCGCTCGTGGGCGCCGGGAACCCGGTCGGGCGGTCGGACGCGGATTCGGCCGCGGTTCCCGCGGTCTGCACGATCCCGGCGACGGCGAGGATCGCTGCGGCGACCCCGAACCATCGCGGGCGCCGCACCAGCTCAGCTCACGTGGATCATGTGGACCGGTGAGAACCCGGTTCCACCCGCCGGTGGCCCCTGCATGCGGGACCGGAACCGGTACACGCCCGGCTCCCGCAACGTGAACATTGCGCCCCTGGCCCCGACGTCGGTGCGGAACGCGCTGAACCGACCCTCACCCGGCCGCTGGATCTGCACGTCGAATGTCGCACCAGCGGAAGTGCCCGGCAGCGCCCAGGCGAGGTGGACCGCATCGCCGACGTGGCCCGTGGTCGGGGCATCGATCCGAACGGCGATCTTCGCGCGGTGGTGTCCGGGGCGGGCCGTCGGTGTACGGGTACGTTCCGGCCGCCTTGAACGAGTAGGTCGCGAACCACACGGGCGGCTCGGGGAACGAGTCGAAGAGGGTCATCCCGGTGAGGTCGCGCAGTCGATGCATCCCGGGCCCCTCCATGACCCACTCCACCGTGCGGCCGAGCGAGACCGTGCGCAGCGCCGGCGTGAAGCCGGACGCGATCTCGAGCACGAAGCTCCTGGCCGCCGGGGCGACGGCGAGACGGCCGATCTCGCCGGACTCCCTGGACGTGAACCACAGATTCCCGTCGGGCCCGAGCGCGAGCCCGATCGGATTGAAGTGCACCGGGATCGAAGCGCCGATGAGGGCCCCGTTCGGATGCATGCGCCAGATGTCGCCGTCCGAGGTCCCCGCCTCCGTGAACCACAGGTTGCCGTCGGCTCCCGTGGCGACGACGCCTGTCCCCGCGAGCGTGTCTGCGATGTGGAACTCCGTGACCGTGCCATCGGGCGTCACGCGGCCGAGCGAATGCTTGTCGTAGTCGATCTCGGTGAACCACACGTTGCCGTCCGGGCCCGGGGTGAGGAATTGGGGGAGGACCTGGTGGTCCACGTCGATGGCATACCGATCAATGGTCTTGCCGTCGAGCGAGACCCGGTCCACGGTTCCGAAGGCCGAACCGTTCATCTCCGGCGTCGCGCCCTGCTCCTCGCTGATCCACATGTTCCCGTCGGGGCCGTAGGTGGCCCCGAGCGCCAGGCAGCACGGCCCGAGCAGGTAGTTGTCCACGGTGTCCCCGTCGAGCGTCATCCGCCCGGCCGTGTCGATCGTCTCTGTGGTCTCGTTGGAGTAGTCGGTGAACCACACCGCACCGTCCGGCGAGGGTGCGATCGAGTAGGGCGACGCCTGGCTCAGCTCGACCGAATACTGATGCAGCAGATGCCCGACGTGTCCATCACCCCGAGCTTGTCCTGGCTCCGCATCGTGAACCACAGGTTGCCGTCGTCGGCCGCGGTGATGGTCTGGGGCCGGGTCCCCTTCGCCAGCTGGAACTCGGTGACGACGCCCTTCGGCGTGATCCGGCCGATCGTGTCGCCGCCGGGATTCGTGAACCACATGTTCCCGTCGGGTCCCGCCGTGATCCAGAAGGGGTCGCGGATCTTCTTCGTGAGGGAGAAGTACGTGACGGACGGGTTGGGCCGACCAACGGCCGGCCGGTGCTTCGGGGCCGGCGTCGCACCGGCCGTGACGCCGGCGGGGACCAGGAGCACCATCCCCGCGACGATTGCCACGAGCCGCCGTCTTCCGAATGCCGACCGGAATCGAGGGACCGAAGCCACCATCTCACCTCCTGGATCGCCGACGGGCGTGAAGCCCGGAACCATCGCCGATCCTACGGCCGGGCGCTCGAAGGGGTCGACGCCCGGCGCACCCCCCCGGGCTCGCCGTCCGTACACTCGGGCGAATGCGGGAGGAGCGATCGCTGTACGACGAGGCCGGCGGGTTCGAATTCTTCGAACGGCTGGTGGACCGCTTCTACGACGGCGTCGAGTCGGACCCGGTGCTGCGCCTCGTGTATCCGGAGGAGGACCTGACGTTTGCCCGGCGGAAGCTGGCGCTGTTCCTAGGGGAGTACTGGGGCGGCCCGGCCGACTACAGCGCGCTCCGGGGCCATCCGGCGCTCCGGATGCGCCACGCGGGATTCGACATCGGCCCCGAGGCGCGGGACCGCTGGCTCCACCACATGCGGGCGGCGATCGAGTCACTCGAGCCGCCGCCCGACGTGGCGAACGCGCTGCTGGCCTACTTCGAGATGGCCGCCCCCGCGCTGCAGAACCGCGAGTGAACGGTCACTGGACCGAGGCCCGCCGGAACACCCGCACCGCGACCGCGAGCATCAGCGCGGCGAAGAACGCGACCACCGCCAGGCTCAGGAACGCCTCCTGGGTCGTCGAGCCGAACCCCCAGATGTCGTGCAGGCCGCTGCCGGTGCGGTCGAGCAGGCCGTAGCGCATCAGCGCCATCGCGTGGGTGAGCGGGAGCGCCCGGGCGAACCCGGCGAGCGCGGCCGGCAGCGCCGACAGCGGGAACAGCGACCCGGCGAAGAACCACGGCACGATCGCGATGGCCGGCACGGCGGCGATGTACTCCTCCTGTCGGTCGACGCGATTGGCCATGGTCTCGGCGACCCCGTACATGCCGATCGCCAGCAGCGACGCGCCGCCGACGAACCACAGCGCGCTGCCGGCGCTCGGTGACGAAGTCGGCGCCGCGGCAGCGTCGCGGCCACGATCAGCGTCACGACCTGCAGGGCGGTCACGGCGAACGCGACCGCGAGGTTGCCGAACACGACGAGCGACCGGGCGATCGGCGCGGCGAGCAGGTCGCGGCGGGCGCCGGTCTCGCGGTCGACGATCACGCCGATGCCCGAGAACATCATGTTGATCGGGATCAGCAGCCCGACCGTGGCGATGGCGACGAACGTCATGTAGTCGAGCCCGCCGGCGGTCGTTCCGCCGACGACGTTCGCCAGCGCCGGCGCGATGACGAGGGCGAACAGGATCGGCGTGAGCAGCGGGACGAACAGCTCGCGCGGCGTGCGCGCGCTGAGCGCGAACCGCCGGCGGGCGAGCGTCGCCGAACGCGCCGAGGGGCCGGGCCGGCGCTGGCGTGTCGACGACGACGCCGTGTGCCGCGCGCGGTGACGGTGGTGGCCATGGTGAGTCTCCTTCTCGAAGGTGGTGCGGTCGGGTCAGGCGGCGGGCGCGAGCCGGTCGCCGGTCAGGCGGAGGTAGACGTCGTCGAGGGTCGGCGCCCGTGCGCCGACCGACGCCGTGTGGACGCCGAGGTCGGCGATCCGGGCGATCGTTCGCGCGGACCCGCCGCCGTGCACGGGACGGTGACGGTCGAGCCGACCGCGAACGCGTCGTCGCCCGCCACGCCGCCGCCGCGCATCGCGGCAAGCGCCTGGTGCGGGTCGCCGTCGACCCGGACCTCGACGATCTCCGGGCCGAGCGCCCCGCAGCAGCGCCGGCCGGGGAGTCGAGCGCGACGATCCGTCCCTCGTGCACCACGGCGACGCGGTCGCAGAGCCGCTCGGCCTCGTCGAGGTAGTGCGTGGTCAGCAGGATCGTCATCCGCCCCTCGTCGCGCAGCCCGGCGATCACGTCGAGCAGCTCGTAGCGGATCCGCGGGTCGAGCCCGACGGTGGGCTCGTCGAGGAACAGCACCTGCGGCCTCGACAGGAGCGCGCGGGCGATCTCGAGCCGCCGGCGCTGGCCGCCGCTGTAGGTGCCGACCGGCCGGTCGAGGATCTCGTCGAGGCCGAACGGTCCGCGCCAGCGCCGTCGATGCGCGCCGCGGTGTCGGCGGACGCGACGCCCCAGAGGCGGGCGTGGATCTCCAGGTTCCGCCGTCCGGTGAGCGGCCGGTCGACGACGGCGTCCTGGAACACCACCGCGCTCGCCGCGCGGGCCTGCGAGCGGCTGCCGCACGACGTCGAAGCCGGCGAGCCGGGCCGTCCCGGCGGTCGGGCGCGATCGTCGTGCCGAGCATGCCGATCGTCGTCGACTTGCCGGCGCCGTTCGGGCCGAGCAGGCCGAACACCTCCCCGGCGGCGACGTCGAAGTCGACGCCCTTCACCGCCTCCACTCCGCCGGGGAACGTCTTGCGCAGCCCCTGGACCTCGATCGCCGGGTGCGTCGACGTGGTTGCCATGGTGATGAACCTCCTCGTCACTCGGTTCGGTCGGACGCATGGCAGGACGGCACGTGCGGCGGCGATGTGACATCCGCGCGGTCCGGGACGGGAGGCCGCCGGTCGCCGACGATCCCTGGAGACGCCAGCGGCGGTCGATGTCACGATCGGCGTCGCGGACCGTCTTCACCTCATGACGAACGACAACGACGAACGACTCGACGCCGCCTGGCGCGACCATCGCCGGTACGTGCTCGATGTGGCGTACCGGATGCTCGGCAGCGTGACGGACGCCGAGGACGTCGTGCAGGAGGCGTTCGCCCGGCTGATGCGGGCGGACGTCGCCGCGATCGACGACGTCCGGGCGTGGCTGGTCGTCGTCGTCACCCGGCTCTGCCTCGACCAGCTGCGGTCCGCGCGGGTTCGGCGCGAGGCCTACGTGGGTCCCTGGCTCCCCGAGCCGCTGGTCGACCCCGCCGACGGGGCCGCCGTCGACCCCGCCGACCGCGTGACCCTGGACGACAGCGTCCGCATGGCGTTGCTGGTCGTGCTCGAACGCCTCACCCCGGCCGAGCGGGCGGCGTTCGTCCTGCACGACGTGTTCGGGTTCTCGTTCGACCAGGTCGCGACGATCGTGGGGCGGACGCCGGCCGCCGTCCGTCAGCTGGCCAGCCGGGCCCGCCGGCACATCGCGGAGCAGACGGAGCCGGCGCGGTTCCGCGTCGACGCCGCGGACCTCCGGCGCATCGTCGACCGCTTCATCGACGCGGCGACCGCGGGCGACATGGACGCGCTCCGGGACGTGCTCGACCCGTCGGTGGCGGGCTGGGCGGACACCGGCGGGCTGCCGGCGGCCCCGCGCCGCCTGGTCACGGGGGTCGACCACGTCGCGCCGCTGTTCCTGCGGTTCCTCCGCGACTTCGACGTCGCCCTGCGACCGATGGACGTGAACGGGGAGCCGGGCGCGCTCGCCGTCCGCCGGGACGGCGGCGACCTGGTCGCGGTGCTGGCGTTCGAGATCCGCGGCGAGCGCATCCTGCGGATCCACTCGGTGGCGAACCCGGCCAAGCTCGCCCGGGTCCGCGCCGCGCTCGGGATCGACTGATCCGGGACGTCTCGATCGTCTCGGCCGGGCGACGAGAACTGTCCCCATCGGATGATGAAGACGCCCGTCCGATCGGTGTTCACTTCCTCGCCTCATTCGAAGTGCATGCTCCGAGCGGAGCCCGCAGGAGGCGAGATCGAGATGGAAGGTGCGACGGCTCCCCCCCAGGTCGACGACATCAGGACCCCGAGCAGCGCGGGGGGAGACCCGGGGCGGCCGCCTTCGCGCCCCGTTCGACCACGGGGCGGCCGACGCCGGCCGACCCCCTGCCCGGCGCCAAGGCGGCGGCCGGCGTTCCGGGGGCCAAGCGGATCATTCCGCCCGAGCTCGGCGCGGGCGCGATCGCGGTGCTCGAGGGCCGCGCGTTCTGCTACTCGGACCCCCGGGGCGACGTGCCGGCGGGCTCGATCGGCGGGTTCGTCCGGGCGGACACCCGGTTCCTCAGCACGTGGGTCCTGACGATCGACGGCGAGCCCCCGCCGATCCTGCGGTCGGACGCCGTCGACTACTACTCGGCGGTGTTCTTCCTGACGAACCCCGCGCTCGCCGACCTCCCGAAGAACATCATGTCGATCCGGCGGAGCCGCTTCGTGGGGGGCGACCTCCACGAGGAGATCGACATCCACAGCTTCTCGGACGAGCCGCTCCGGTTCGAGGTCCGTCTGGCGGTGGGGTGCGACTTCGCCGACCTGTTCGAGATCAAGGCCCAGGTCCGGGACCGCAGCGCCATGATCAAGAAGGAACACGACCCGGCGACGGGCTTCCTGTCGTTCCACTACGTGAATCCTCCGTTCGAGGCGGCCACGCACGTGCAGGCGACCGGCGACCCGACGATCGACGGCGACGACCTCGTGTGGCAGGTCGAGCTCGCCCCGCGCGGCGAATGGAAGACCGCTCTCCAGGTGACCGTCGACGCGTCCGGCCTGCTCCTCGAGCACGTACATCGCGACTTCGGCGACAGCTGGCAACACGCGGACGACTCCCTCTCTCGGTGGATGAGCCAGGTCCCCCGGTTCGAATCCGGCTCGGACACGCTGACGGGCGTGTTCCGGACGTCCGTGGAGGACCTGGCAGCGCTGCGGATCTCGGGAACGCTCCCCGGGACCACCGAGGAGATGGGGCTTCCCGGCGGCCGGCCTGCCGTGGTTCATGACGCTGTTCGGCCGGGACACCCTCGTCACGGCGCTCATGTCGCTCTGGGTCGGGCCCGAGCTCGCGCGGGGCGGGCTCACCGCGCTCGCCGCGCTCCAGGGCACGAAGGTCGACGACTTCCGGGACGAGGAACCCGGGAAGATCCCGCACGAGTACCGGGCGGGCGAGCTCACCCAGCTCGGGCTGAAGCCGCACAACCCGTACTACGGGAACACCGACGCCACGCAGCTCTGGCTGATCCTGCTGAACGCGTACTGGCGGTGGACCGGCGACCGCGAGTTCGTCCTCGGGATGCGCGACAACGTGGTCCGGGCCCTCGAGTGGATCGACGAGTACGGCGACGCGGACGGCGACGGGTTCGTCGAGTACCAGACGCGGTCGGCGCAGGGGCTGGGGAACCAGTGCTGGAAGGACTCGTTCGACGGGGTGCAGTTCGCCGACGGCCGGATCCCGTACCTGCCGATCGCCATCGCCGAGGCGCAGGGCTACACGCACGACGCCAAGGTCCGGACCGCGGAGCTCGCCGAGCAGGTGTTCGGCGACCCGGCGTGGGCGGCGCGGCTGCGCGACGAAGCGCAGACGCTCAAGGACCGGTTCAACGAGGCGTTCTGGTCGGACGAGCGCGGCGGGTTCTACGCGATCGGGCTCGACGCCGACAAGCAGCGGATCGACTCCAAGACCTCGAACATGGGCCAGCTGCTGATCGGCGGCATCGTGCCCGAGGACCGGGCGGCGAGTGGTCGTGAGCCAGCTCATGTCGGACGAGATGTTCTCGGGGTGGGGGGTGCGGACGCTGTCCTCCGCGGAGGCCGGGTTCAACCCGATCGGCTACCACGTCGGGACGATCTGGCCGCACGACAACGCGATCATCGCCGTCGGCATGGCGCGCATGGGGTTCCGCGAGGAGTCGAACCGCATCGCCCTCGCCATGATCGACGCGGCGTCGTTCTCCGGTGGCGCCTCCCCGAGGCGTTCGCCGGGTTCCCGCGGGGGGTGAGCAAGTTCCCCGTCCCGTTCCCGACGGCCTGCAGCCCGCAGGCGTGGGCCACGGCGTCTCCCTTCTTCCTGCTGAACGCGATGTTGGGGCTGTCCATCCAGGGCGGCGAGCTCGCGATCGACCCGCGGATCCCGGAGGAGATCGGGCACGTGCATGTTCGGGGCATTCACGCGTTGGGCGGGCGGTGGGACGTGGAGGCGGAGGGCGACTCGGGCGAGGTCCGGGTGTCGGACGCGACCTGAGGGTTGAGGCCCGCTACAGGTACCAGAGGTCGCCTTCGAACTCGAAGCCCAGCGCCTCCTGGCCCCACTCGTCGCGCTTATCGAGGAGCCACTCGAGCAGCTGGCGGCGCTTGCCCTCGTAGTCGTCGGCGTCGCCGAACCCCGTGAGCACGGCGACCTCCTCGGCCACGATCTCGCCGTCCTTGGCCCGGTACCGCCCGGTGCCGAGCGTCTCCCGGCACCCGCCGAACAGGGTCACGAGCATCGCCGCGGTCTCGTTCCTCCGCCGGGAGAACTCCTCCGCGTCGATCGCGTCGTCGCCCCGGGTCGAGGGCACGTAGACGACGCACTCGAGCGGGAGGTGGGTGATGCCCCGCGGCGCCCGTTCGAACGGCAGCGACGACACCCACTCGTCGTCGACCTCGAATGGCGAGACGACCTTCCGGCGACTCGGTGACTCCATGGCTGCTCCTCCCTGGCGGTACCGGATGCGTTGCTCCGTATCCTTGCCGAACCCGGTGTCGGTCGGGCTGCGACTGGAGGATGCGGTGGACGACGGCGTGGCCCGCAGTCTGTGGCTCGACGAGGCGCTGTCCCGTACCGGGGAGGAGGATGCCCCTCGGCTTCGGGGGGAGGAGCGGGCGGATGTCGGCATCGTCGGCGGCGGATACACGGGTTTGTGGACCGCGATCCGCCTCCGCGATGCGGATCCGTCGATCGACGTGGTGGTCATCGAGGCCGACGTGTGCGGCTGCGGCGCCAGCGGACGGAACGGCGGGATGGTCCTGTCGTGGTGGAGCAAGTTCTCCACGCTCCGGAAGCTGTACGGAGTCGACGACGCGCTGGCCATGGCCCGGCATTCAGCCCGGGCGGTCGACGCGATCGGGGACGAATGCGCCCGGCTCGGCTTCGATGCCGACTACCGCCGGGACGGCTACCTGTGGGCCGCCACCAGCCCGGAGCAGGCCGGGTCCTGGGCGCCGGTCGTGGAGGAGCTGGCCCGCCGCGGGGAGCATCCATTCCGCGAGGCATCGGCGGAGGAGCTCGCGGCGAGGACCGGGACGCGGGCGCACCTTGAGGGCGTCATCGAGGGGAGCGGCGCGATCGTCCAGCCCGCCCTGCTGGCCCGGGGGCTCCGCCGCGCGGCCATCGACCGCGGCGTCCGGGTGTTCGAGCACACGCCGATGACGGGCCTTGCCCGCCGGGACGGCGCTCCCGTCGTCCGGACGGCGGCCGGGTCCGTACGTTGCGGCACGGTGGTCGTGGCGACCAACGCCTGGGCCGTCCGGTTCCGGAGCGTGCGGAGGCGGGTCATCGTGGTGGGCTCCGACATCTGCGCCACCGCGCCCATCCCCGGCCGACTGGCGTCCGCCGGCTGGACCGACGGGCTCGGGATCTCGGACTCACGGCTGCTCGTGCACTACTACCGGACCACCGCCGACGGCCGCATCGCCTTCGGCAAGGGCGGCGGGGCGCTCGCATTCGGGTCGGGGGTGGGCGAGCGGTTCGAGGAACGCTCGCGCCGGATGCGCGAGCTACGGCGTCAGTTCCGCGCCACGTTCCCCGGGTTCGCGGACGTCCCGCTCGAACGGTCGTGGACCGGGCCCATCGACCGCACCCGGACCGGGCTGCCGTTCTTCGGCCCGCTCGACGGGCAGCCCGACGTCCTGGTCGGCGTGGGGTATTCCGGGAACGGCGTGGGGCCGTCCCACCTCGGCGGGCGCATCCTGGCCTCGCTCGCCCTCGGGAGCGACGATGAGTGGTCGCGATTCCCGCTCGTCGGGGTCCCGGAGGGGACCTTCCCGCCCGAGCCGGCGCGGTGGATCGGCGGCCATGCGGTGCGCGCGGCCATCGCGCGCAAGGAACGGAACGACGACGAGGGCCGGCCGGTCGGGCGGATCACCCGCGGCCTGGTCCGGCTCGGCGCCGGCGCGGTCTCGTTCCCGTGAAAGGCCGCTGACGCCCGCTACGCGGGAGCCCGCGTCGCCTTCCAGGTGCCGCGGTCGCTGCCGTCGGTGGCCCGGTAGGTGCCGAACGTCCGGTCGCCCGCGACCTTCCCAGTGAACGTGACGGGGGCGTTGATGATCGCCCGAACTGGATGGTGTCCCCGGACGCCGTCCCGCTGACCTTTCCCCTCGAGGTCTGCCCCGGCGAGTGGACGAGGATGGTCCCGTCGATCACCCCGTTGGTCACGGTGACCTTCATCGTGAACGTGCCGGAGACCGGGAAGGTCTGGCTCGTCCATGTGCCGTTCCAGGTGCCCGCCAGACCGCCCGGCGGAACCGGGACCGTGGTGGGCGGAGTCGTCGGCGCCGTGGTGGCTGGAGCCGATGTCGGCGGTGAGGTGAACGGCGCCGTCGTCGGGGGCGCCGAGGTCGCTGCAGTTGTCGCCGGAGGCGCCGTGGTGGCGGGCGGAGCGCTCGTCGGCGGGGCGGAGGTCGGGAAGTCGGTCGCCGCCGAGGTGGGCACGGCGACGAGTTCGTCCTGACCGCCGGTCGCCGCCTTCACGACGGCGAACGTGCCGCCGGCGACGACCACGGCCGCGGCCCCGAAGATGACGGCCTTGGCGGGGAGCCCGAGGATGCGTCGCGCGCCGTGCCCGGCGACCTTGCCGGCGGCTACGGGCCCGCCGGGAGGCGCCGTCGGACCGGCCCCGAGCGCCTCCGGGGGCGGTGGGCCCGGCGGCCGCCGGAGCGCCCGGTGCGGTCGGTCCCGCACCGGCGGGGGCCGGAGCCGTCGGCCCCGCTGCGGCGGCAGGACCGGAGGCGGTCGGCCCCGTGGCTCCTGCGAGCGGCGCGGTCGTCGCCGAGTCGCCGAGGCCGGCCGCGGCTCCCGCTCCCGCCCCCGCGCCGGCTCCCGCTCCGCCCGCGGCGACGATTCCATCGCGGTCCTCGTCCTCGTCCTCGGTGCTCCCCGCCGGCGGCGGAGGGGCCTGCGGCATCTGGGGCGGCGGGGGCTGGGCCCCGGGCGTGGGCGGCGGAGGTGGCGGGGAGGGCGGTGTCGGCGGCGGCGGCGCGAGAAGGAGGAGGCGGTGGAGGCGGAGGCGGCGAGGCGGTGGCGCGGCCGAACCCTCGACGTCGTCGGTGTCGTCGCGCCCGTTCCCCTCGCTCATGTCCGCCTCCTGGCCATCCGGCGCGGGCCGTCTGTCGGGGCGAGGCTACGCCGACTGTCCGCGTTCGGCACGGAACCCGGGGCGGTTGGCCCCGCTGCCGGAACGCGGCGCGGTCAGGAACCGCGTTCCGACCGGTACGCCGCCGCCATCTCGCGGAGCCGGGCGTGCGTTCCGCCGTAGGCGTCCGTCGACGGCAGGTAGGACTTCCGTATCTTCGTCAGGACGGTGTAGTTCGGGTCGACCACGTTGGCGATCGGGACCTCGGAGGCCTGCGTCAGCAGCTGGTACGCGTCGAGCCGGTCGACACCCGGACTGGGCGGACAGCCACTCGACCATGTCGACCTGCGAGATCCGGAACGCATCCTCGAGCGGCTTCTGCGAGCCCGCGCTCATGAGGTAATCGTCGTTCTCCAGGCGCGGCCACGGCGTCGTCGCCGTCTTGATCAGGTCGACGATCAGCACGGTGTCCATGGCCGCCTCGACGGCCACGCCGCAGGACTCGCCCTCGCCCTGGCGGCAGTGACCGTCGCCGATCGAGAACAGCGCCCCCTCGACGTTCACTCCGAGGTAACAGGTCGTCCCGACGCGCATCTCGGGGGTGTCCATGTTGCCGCCGTGAGCATCGGGGACGAGCGACGAACCGTGCCTCGAACGTACGCGGGCGCGACCCCGACCGTGCCGTGCATGGGGTCGAGCGGGAGCTCGCGTGACGTGTAGTCCCGCGCGGCGGCCGGTAGGTCACCGTCCGCGTCACCCGATCGACGTCGTACATCCAGACCGCCCCGTCAGCGGATCCTGCAGCGTCGGCGGTGGCTCGTGCCGGTTCGCGGTGAGCGAGCCGAAGAGTGGGATCGTCGAGGACGCGGCGCGGTCGCGGGTCGGCTGATCGAGACGAAGTGGACGGCGAGCGTGTCGCCGGGCTCGGCGCCCTCGACGAGGAACGGCCCCGTCTGCGGATTGACGAAGGGGAACTCGATGACCCGCGCTGCCAGGTCGCTCGGGCCCACGGACCCGCCCGCCGAAGCGCGTCCTCGGTCCACGCTCCAGGACCGTCCCGGGCGCACCGTGCGGACCGGCCGGACACCACCGAACGTCCAGGCGAACTCCGACGGGTCCGGACGGTACGAGACGACCTCCACATCGCTCACGCGGCGCCCTCCACTCGGTCGAGGAACTCGTTGACCCGGACATGAACTCCTCCCGGCGCTCGTAGAAGCACAGGTGCGAGGCATCCGGGAAGACCGTGATCTCGCTCCCCGGGATGCGTTCGTGCATGTCCCGCATGTGCGCGGGGCGTGCCTCGTCGTCCTCGCCGCCCAGGATCAAGGTGGGATAGCCGGCGAGCTCGCCCAGGCGGCCGGTCACGTCGTAGTCCTTGAAGTTCCCGATGACCGTGAACTCCGTGGGCCCGTTCATCGTGGTGTAGACGTCCCACCCCGCCTCGGCGAGCGACCGCTCCCATCCCGGCGGCCACGGGTCGAGCTTGCACACGTGCCGCCGGTAGAACGTCAGCACGGCCGCCTGGTACTCGGGGCAGGAGTACCAGCCGTCGCGTTCATGGCGCTCGATCTCCTCCCGGTCGCGGTCGGGCATCAGCTCAAGAAGCTCGCGGCATTCACGAATCCAGCGAGGCATCGACGCCGGCGAACCGCACAGCACCAGCGAGTCGAGCGCCGGCCGGCGGTCGAGCGCATACCGCATCGCGAGCATTCCGCCCCACGACGAGCCGAACAGGTGCACCCGGTCGAGCCCGAGCGCGTCCCGAACGATCGCGAGCTCCTGCACGAACCGGTCGACGGTCCACAGCGACGTGTCGCCGGGCCAGGTCGAGCGCCCGCACCCCAGCTGGTCGTAGAAGATCACCCGCCGCCGGTCGGCGAGGTCCTCGAGCGGCTCGAGGTAGTTGTGCGTCATCCCCGGCCCGCCGTGCAGGCAGAGCAGCGGGAGTCCCGGGCCGTCGCCGAGCGAGCACCACCACACCCGGCCGGGCCCGACGTCGACGAACCCCTCCTCGCGGCTCACGCGGGGCGGCGCCGGGCCCGGGCGGAGTCCGGCCCGGGCTCGCCCGCGCGGAGCTCCTCCGGGTCCTCGTCGAGGAACACGCGCTCGGTGGCGCGCAGGCGTTCCCGGTCGCGCATCGACAGGTACACGAGGTACACCACGCCGAGCAGCATCCAGATGCCCATGATCAGCCCCGCGTACGAGATCGGCTAGGGCAGCCGTGGGATGAAGCTGAACACCGGGATCCCCGCCCCGGCGAAGAACGCCGGGATGAACGCCAGCACGCCGAGGATCGGGATCACGAGGTGCTTCAGCGGGTTGAACTCGTCCCGCTCGTGTCGCGGGTAGTACGCCGAGCAGGAGATGTTCAGGAGCATGTACATCGGCACGAAGAACACCGTGAGCGTGGTCGCCAGCAGCGCGAACGCCGTGATCGGGTCGTATTGGAATCCCAGCCACAGCGAGACGCCGATCCCGACGACGAACTGGCAGACGGTCGCAACCGACGGCGACCGGTACCGCGGGTGCACGGTGGCCAGTGACCGCGGCAGCAGCCGGATTCGCCCCAACGAGTACCACGTCCGCGTCGCCGCGTTCGACCCGGCGTTGGCGTTGGCGATCGTCGAGTTGATGATTGCCAGGAACACCAGCAGGAACCCGATGCCGCCCCATGCGGAGCGTCCGAGGTTCAGCCACCCCTCGCCGAACGTGATCTCCGTCGAGGCATTGTCGGCCCGACGAACACCACCGCGGCGTACGTGCAGAGCACGTACAACAGCCCGATCGCGAGCGCCGAGCCGACCACGGCGCGGGGGATGGTGCGTCTCGGTTCCCTCGCCTCCTCCGCGAGCGGAGCCGCAGCCTCGAACCCGATGAAGGCCAGGGTGGTGAACACCGAGGCGGCGATCACCCCCTCCGCCCCCTTGAAGTCGGGGGTGGTCGCGTACTTGGTCGTGAACACCGCGAGCGTGTTGTTGCCGCCGGCCTTCCCGATCAGCCAGATCGCGATGAGGGCGAAGATCCCGATCTCGAAGATGCCGAGGATGGTCCCCGTCCGTGTCGAGACGCGCACGCCGAGGTAGCCGATGGCGAAGACCAGCACCGAGCCCGCGATCGCCCACGGCCACCACAGGCCCGGGTCCCACCCGAACTCCGTGTTGAAGAACGCCGCCGCGGCGAATCCGAGGTTCAGCATGAGGATCGGGACGATGAGGGGCTCGACGAACGCGTACCCCCACCCGATCAGAAACCCCAGCCCGGGGTGGAGGCTCTTCGACGTGTAGGTCGAGAACGATCCGGCCGAGGGTATGTGCTTCGCGAGCTGGCCGATCGAGATCGCCACGAACAGACAGCCGATCAGGGCGAACACGACCGCCAGCGGGGTGGCCCCGTTCCCGAACGCGATCCCGCTCGGGATCGAGAACGCCACGGCCGCGGCCGGCGCCATGTGCGTGATGGACTGAAAGACGACCTCACGGAGCCCGACCGCTCCCCGCAGCCATCGCCTTGCTGCTCGACGGCTGCCACCGTGCCTCCTGTTCCGGAACGGCTTGGGGCCGCCCCTCACTGGACGCCGTGGCGAGTGTATGCCGGTTGGCGCGAGGCCGAGATCGCGCGATGCGCTCGAGCCGCAGGCGGATGCTGTTCGCTCCTACGTGTCGTCCATCGTCTTCCAGGTCGGTGGGTCCCAGTCGAGGTCGTCGATCTCGACCGACGGCTTCCGGGGGCGCGGCGGCGGAGGCGGCGCGGGCAGAAAGCGCAGCTCGCCGTACGCCCGGTGGGTGAGCCCGCTCCAGCCCTTCCCGGCCGCCACCAGGTCGAGCTCGCGCTCCTCGAACTGGTGGCGGAGCTCGTCGAGCTCCGGCGCCGGCGGCGTCACCTCGGGGATCCGGGGCTCGAAGCCTTCCTCGAGCTCGTCGATCTCGTCGGCGGGGTCGGGCGGCTCGAGGCCGGTTGGCTCGTCGACGAGCGCCGGCCGCAGGTTGCCCATGCCGGCCTTGGCGTGGTCGCCCAGACGGCGGCTGACCCGGGCTGCGGCAGCCGCGACCCGGCGCACCGGAGACGGCGCGCGGTGCCTCGCGGCGTGGTGGCCGCGCGGCTCCATTGGTGGTGCCTCCGATGGTGGCGCCTCCGGGATGTGGATGACGAGCGGTCCGGATGCGATCGCTTCGTTGGCGAGGCTCCACCCGACGCCGAGTGCTTGGGTCTCGGGTTCTGCGAGGGCCGGCATCTCGACGAGTTCGGGCCCTGAGAGGTCGGGCGTATCCACCGGCTCCGGGTCGCCCGCGAGGGGCTCCTCGAGGTGGGCCACCGTGGGTTCCTCCACGTGGAGC
>CAVPQW010000014.1:0-26549 GCA_963707645.1 uncultured Actinomycetes bacterium | reverse complement strand
TGTACGACGCCCCTCACGCTCCTCCGGGGATCGGAGCCGGCAGGGCCTTTTCCGACGTTCGAGGTTCACCTTTTCGCCGTCACGACGCTCTGTAGGGTCGCAACGTGAACGACGGGCCGAACCGCTACGAGGCGATCTGGCACGAGGTCGGCCCCCGTCTGTGGCGCGCGGTGTTCGCCTACACCGGCGGCCGGAAGGAGATCGCGGACGACGTGGTGGTCGAGGCATTCGCCCGGGCGATGGAACGCGGCGACGACGTCCGGTCGCCGGACGCGTACCTGTTCCGCGTGGCCTTCCGGCTGGCCGCGGCCGAGCTCCGGCAGGAGCGGAACCGGGGCGAGGTGCCCGACGTTGCCGTGGAGGACTCGTACGGGATGCCGGACCTCGTCCGCGCGCTCCGGAGCCTCACGCCGTCCCAGCGCGCGGCGGTCTACCTGCACTATGAGGCCGACCTGCCGGTTCGCGACGTGGCCCGCGCGATGGGGACCTCTGCCCCCGCTGTGAGGGTGCACCTGATGCGAGGCCGCAGGCGCCTGGCCGCCCTGCTCGGCGAGGACGACGATGCCTGAGCGATGGCGGCGTGAGCTCCGCCGGCTCTCCTCGGCGTCGCCGTCGGACGAGCTGTTCCGCCGGGCCCAGCAGGGGCCGCGCCGCGAGCTCGAGCCCGAGCGGCGCCGGTCCGGCGTGATCGCGGTCGCGGCGGTCCTGGCCGTCTGCACGGCCGCCGGCCTGCTGAGCTGGCAGGCGTTCGGACGCAACGACGAGCGTGGGGCGATCGGAGCGCCGTCCGGTCCCTCGGGGTCCTCGGACACCTCAGGGTCGACATCGGCGGCGCCGGCGAACACCGGCTACTTCATCGCGTTCCCAGACCACGCCGAGGCGAAGGGAGAGTTCGACGCGACCGTCACGGCCACGACGAACCTGCCGGAGGGCACCCGCCTGCAGATCTCGACCACCGACGAAGGGTCGTGCTGCCCCCAGGTCAAGGGGGGACAGGTCATCGTCGAGACCCAGAACTCGGCGTGCTTCGGCCACGTCGGCGGCGCCGCGGACAGCCCCGGCTTCGATGCGACGATCACCGCGCGGCCGGACCTCGACACGCTCGCGTTCTCGGGCCCGGCCATGCCCGGCGGGGACGGCAGCTCGGGCCCGCGGAGCGAGCAGCCGGCATCGGTCGTCCGCGAGCTCGGGGAGCACTTCGAGCACCTCGCCGGCGACCAGGTGGTCGTGCAGGACGACGGGTCGAAGTGGCTCGTGGCGCACGCTCGGTTCCAGTGGCCCGAACCCCAGTGCGGCGGCGACCCGTTCCCGCTCTTCGGCGGCACGGCCACGCACTGCGACGACGGCGACTCCGACGGTGGCGCTCAGCTCCAGGGCCACGGAATCGAATCGGTGATGGTCGAGGTGATAGGAGCGATCAGCCAGGCCCGGATGTGCGAGTTCTATGCAACGTTCCTGCCGCCGGACGTCGAGGCTTCGCATCCGTGGCCGGACTTCGCGGCGCAATGGCGCGAATGGCTGCTTCGGCAGGACTTCTCGGACCTCGACGGTTCCGTCGACTGGGAGACCGGGCCGCTCCATTGGGTGCCGGCGGCCCGCCACGGCAGCGTCTATGTGATCGACGTGGTGCACGACGGCGAGCGCATCGCCACGCTCGAGGTCCGCCCGCTGCCGGACTACTGCCCGGACTGCGGCAGCAACGTGGTGCCGTTCTGGGGCGTCACGGCCTGGACGCTGAACTGAACGCGACGCCGCGTCCGGTTGACAGTTCACGCCGGGCAAACCTAGGTTCGGCGATCGTGGATCCCGCGAACCCCCCCGACCGCGCCGGCGAGGTCCGCATCGCCGTTCTCGCGTCCGGATCCGGAACGAACCTCCAAGCGCTCCTCGACGACGACTACGTCGGTCGCCGTATCGCGCTTGTCGCGGCCGACCGTGCGGACGCCTACGCGCTCGAACGTGCCCACGCGCGGAGCGTGGAGGCCGTGATACTCGATCCAGACTGAGCATTCTGGCCGGGACGCCTATGGACGTGCGCTGGTCGAGCTCCTGCGGAGCCGCTCGATCGATCTCGTCGTCATGGCGGGGTTCATGCGGGTCCTGTCCGCCGAGGCCGTGCAGGCCTTCGAGGGCCGCCTGCTGAACGTCCATCCCTCCCTCCTGCCGGCGTTTCCCGGGGCACACGCGGTGGCCGACGCGCTGGCGTGGGGCGTGCGGGTGACCGGCGTGACCGTGCACCTCGTGGACGAGGAGGTCGACCACGGCCCGATCGTGTTCCAGGAGGCCGTCGAGATCCGGCCCGGCGACGACCGGGAGACGCTCGAGGCCCGCATCCACGAGGCCGAGCACCGGCTGCTGCCCCGCGCCGTTCGTGCGCTGGCCGAGGGGCGCCTCCGTGTCGAGGGGCGGGCGGTCGTGATCGCGGAACCGGTGGAGGCCGCCACGTGAGCGGCCTCGTGCGGGAGGGGGCGACGGAGGTCCGGCGCGCCCTCGTGTCGGTGAGCGACAAGTCGGGCCTGCTCACGCTGGCCGAGGGGCTGGGGGACCTCGGCGTCGTGATCGTCTCCACCGGCTCCACGGCGGAGGTCATCCGCTCGGCCGGGATCGACGTCACGAACGTCTCGGACGTCACGGGGTTCCCGGAGACGCTCGACGGCCGGGTGAAGACCCTGCACCCCGCGGTGCACGCCGGCATCCTGGCCGACCGCCGGAATCCGGAACACGTCGAGGAGCTGGATCGGCTGGGCTTCGAGCCGTTCGACCTGGTCGTCGTGAACCTGTATCCGTTCCGGGAGACGGTCGCCGCCGGTGCGGCCTTCGACGACGTCATCGAGCAGATCGACATCGGCGGGCCGACGCTCGTCCGGGCGGCGGCGAAGAACGTCGGGTCGGTCGCCGTGGTGGTTTCCCCGGAGCGCTACGACGACGTGCTGGCGGAGCTCCGCCGTGAGGGCGCGCTCACCCGGTCGACCCGTCTGGCCCTCGCCGCGGAGGCGTTCGACCACGTCGCCGGCTACGACGTGGCCATCGCGCAGTGGTTCCGGATGCAGACGGGCGGCGAGGACGAGCTGCCGGCCAGGGCGTTCCTCGCGCTCGAGAAGGCCGGCGACCTGCGCTACGGCGAGAACCCGCACCAGCGGGCCGCGTTGTACCGGACGGCCGGCGGCTCCGGTCCGCTCGGCGGCGCCGAGGTCCTGCAGGGCAAGGAGATGTCGTTCAACAACTGGCTCGACGCCGAGTCGGCGCTGTCGCTCGCCCGCTCGCTGCCCGCGCCCGCCGCCGTGGTCGTGAAGCACAACAACCCGTGCGGCGCCGCGGTGGCGGAGTCGCTCGAGGAGGCCTACCGCGCGGCCGTCGCGTGCGACCCGGTGTCGGCGTTCGGCGGAGTCGTGGCGTGTAACGTCCCGGTCGACCCGGCCACCGCCGCGGCCATCGCGGAGATCTTCACCGAGGCGGTGGTGGCGCCGGCCTTCGACGAGCAGGCGATCGCGACGTTCTCCGGCAAGCAGAACCTTCGCGTGGTCCGTGTCGGGGAGCCGCTCGCGGAGCCGTTCGAGGTGCGAGTCATCGAGGGCGGCGCCCTGGTCCAGGAGCCCGACGCCGTGGTCGAACGCCGTGAGGAGATGACGGTGGCCTCGTTCCGCCAGCCCGCCGAGGAGGAGTGGCGGGACCTGTTGTTCGCGTGGACGGTCGCCGCCGGCGTGAAGTCGAACGCCATCGTGTTCGCGTCGGGGGGCGCCACGGTCGGCGTCGGCGCCGGGCAGATGTCCCGCGTGGACTCGGTCGACATCGCGGCGAAGAAGGCCGGCGACCGCGCGAAGGGCTCGGTCATGGCGAGCGACGCGTTCTTCCCGTTCCGGGACGGGATCGACCGGGCGGCGGAGGCCGGGGTCACGGCCGTCATCCACCCCGGCGGCTCGATGCGGGACGACGAGGTCCTGGCCGCCTGCGAGGAGCACGGCATGGCGGTCGTCCTCACCGGCCGACGGCACTTCCGCCACTAGGACGCCCGTGCACGGTACCCGGGCTCTGACGGACCGCCGCCGGCCCCGTAGGATGCGGCACCTGTGACTGCACGGATCATCGACGGGAAGGCGGTCGCGGCGGAGATCCGCGCCGAGGTGGCCGAGCGCGTCCGCGCACTGACCCAGGCCGGCGCGCAGCCGGGGCTCGCCGCGGTGCTGGTCGGCGACGACCCGGCCTCGCACGTCTACGTGAGCGCGAAGCAGAAGGACTGCGCGGAGGTCGGCATCGAGTCCCGCCGTGTCGAGCTGCCGGCCGACACCGCGCAGGAGGCGCTCCTCGACGAGATCGCCGCGCTGAACGCCGACCCGGCGATCTCCGGGATGATCGTGCAGCTGCCCGTTCCCAAGCACATCGACGAGCTCGCCGTCCAGATGGCGGTCGAGCCGTCGAAGGACGTCGACGGCCTGCATCCCGCGAACGTCGGCCTGATGGTCCGCGGCGAGCCGTCGTTCCTCGCCGCGACGCCGTTCGGCATCGTCGAGCTGCTGGTCCGGAGCGGGATCCCCACCGACCGCGCCGAGGTCGTGATCGTCGGGCGCGGCGGCCTGGTCGGCTTGCCGCTGTCGATCATGCTCGCGCAGAAGACCCCGCGAGGGAACTCGACCGTCACGCTGTGCCACACGGGCACCCGCGACCTCGCGGCCCACACGCGCACGGCGGACATCGTGGTCGTGGCCGCCGGCCGCATCGCCACCCTCACCGCCGACATGGTCAAGCCGGGCGCGACCGTCATCGACGTCGGGACCAACCGCGGGCCGGACGGCAAGCTGGTCGGGGACGTGGCCTACGCCGAGGTGGCCGAGGTGGCCGGCGCCATCACGCCGGTCCCCGGCGGGGTCGGTCCCATGACCCGCGCGATGCTGCTCGTGAACACGCTCGCCGCCGCCGAGCGGGCCGCCGCCGCGCCCCCGTCGTGATCCGCACCTCGCGCGCGTCGTGATCCGCTCCGGCAGCCGCCTCGAGCGTATCCTCCACGCGGGGACGTTCGCGGTAACCGCCGAGGTCGTGCCGCCCCGCTCCGCGGACCCGTCCACGGTGACCGAACAGGCCCGCGCCCTGGTCGGGTACGCCGACGCCGTCAACGTCACCGACAACCCCACGGGATCGGTCCACATGACGCCCGTGGCCGGCTCGGCCCTGGTGACGGCGGCCGGTCTCGAGCCGGTGCTCCAGCTGACGTGCCGGGACCGGAACCGCCTCGGCCTGACGAGCGATCTCCTCGGCGGGTGGGCGCTCGGCGCGCGGAGCGTGCTGTGCCTGTCCGGCGACCCCACATCGCTCGGCGACCATCCCGACGCGAAGGGGGTGTTCGACCTCGACGTGATGGAGCTGGTCCGCCTCGCCGCGACCCTCCGCGCCGACGGCCGGTCGCTCGCCGGGCACGAGCTCAGGCCGGCGCCGCGGTTCTTCATCGGGGTCGCCGACCTGCCGCTCGCCAAGCGATACGACCCCGCCCGGCTGGAGCAGAAGGCTGACGCGGGGGCCGACTTCGTGCAGACGCAGATCGTGTACGACGTCGACGCGTTCGGGGAATGGGCGGAGACGGTCCGGCCGCGCGGGATCTTCGAGCGGATGTTCGTCCTGCCGGGCGTGGCGCCGCCGCGGAGTTCCCGATCGGCGCTGTTCATGCGCGACCACCTCCCCGGCGTGGCGGTCCCCGACGGCGTGGTCGAGCGGCTCGATGCGGCCGGCCCCGACGGCGCGGCCGACGAGGGCGTCGCGCTGACCGTCGACGTGGTCCGCGGGCTGCGGGCGATCCCCGGGATCGCCGGGGTGCACGTGATGGGCCTCGGTAAGGAGGAGTCCGTGCGGCGTGTCATCGCAGACGCCGGGCTGCTCCCGCGACCCACCGTCGCCTGAGCGCGAGGTCCCGGCGAAACGCCGCGATTGAGCGGTTCGCGCACCGGGACTAATGTGGCCGAATGCAGCCTCCCGAGTACCCCCCGCCGCCCCAGAACCCCTCCACCCCGCAGCCATGGCCCGGCAACCAGCCCGTCGCGTATCAGGGACGGCCGCCGCGTCCGGGATCGGTCACCGCCGCCTCGGTGCTCCTCATCATCCTGGCCGTGCTGCCGATCCTCGTCGCGATCCTGGCGTTCGCCGGCGCGGCCGTGTTCCACCGGGCAAACGGGCGGATCGAGGACTCCGCGTTCTCGAACTTCCTCGACGCGGCCGAGGGCGTGATCGTCGTCTTCGGCGTGGTGTCGCTCGTCTACGGGGTGTTCAAGCTGATCGCCGGCGTCCGGGTCCTCGCGGGCAGCAATGCGTGGCGGATCACGGCGATCGTGTTCTGCTCCATGGCGGCCGTGCTCTGGGTGCTCGGGCTGATCGGCTCGGTCAACGGCCCGGACGACAACAGCGGCTTCAGCGACGTGAGCACGGGCCCGAGCCCGGGCGGGATCGTGTTCTCGCTCGCGTTCCTGGCGATGAACATCATCGTGATCGTGCTGCTCGCCAGGGCGGGGGAATGGTTCCGGGCGGCATCCGGCCGGCAGCCGCAGGTCCAGCAGTGGCCGCCGCAGGGGCAGTACCCGCCGCCGGGCCAGTTCCAGGGCTGAGCGCCCGGGTCAGTCCCAGACTCCGCGTTCGATCCGCTGGAGGCGGCGGTCCCGGGCGAGCTGCGAGGCATCCACGACCCGTTCCAGCGTCTCCGGCTCGTTGAGCGCCCCGGCCAGCACTCCCGACAGGTCGCGCTGGGACAGGATGCCGACCAGGGCGCCGCGGTCGACCACGGGCAGGTGCCGGATCCACTTGTCGGTCATGATCGCCGCCGCCTCGCGGAGGCTCATCCCGGGGTGCGCGGTGATGACGTCCTTGGTCATCGCGTCGGAGACCCGCGTGTCGACGAGCGAGACGCCGGTCGCGACGGCCTTGAGGATGTCGCGCTCGGTGATGATGCCGATCAGCTCGTCGCCGTCGGTCACGACCAGGGATCCGGTCTGCTGCTGCCACATCTTGTGGGCGGCCTCGGCAAGCGTGTCGTCGGAGCGATCCGTGACCGCGGCGGGGGTCATGATCTCGGAGACCTTCACGACGATGCCCCCTCGCGCTCCTCGAGCGGCACGTACTCCTGTCCGTTGGTCGGCCCGATGTACTCGGACTCCGGCCGGATCAGACGGTTGTCGTTGTACTGCTCGCGCACGTGCGCGGTCCATCCGGACATGCGGGCGAGCGCGAAGATCGGGGTCATGAGGTCGGTCGGGATGCCGAGGGAGTGGTACACGCTCGCGGCGTAGAAGTCGACGTTCGGGTACAGGCCCTTCTCCTCCATCACCACCTTCTCGACGAGGGCGGAGATCTCGTACCACCTGGTGTCGCCGGCCCGTTCGCCGAGCTCGCGGGACAGGCGCCGGAGGTGGGTGGCCCGGGGGTCCTCGGTCTTGTAGACGCGGTGCCCGAACCCCATGATCTTGTGCTTGCGCTCGAGCGCGTCGTGGACCCATTGCTCGGCGTTGTCGACCTCGCCGATGTCCTCCAGCATCTTGAAGGCCTCCTCGTTGGCCCCGCCGTGCAGCGGGCCCTTCAACGCGGCGATGGCGCCGGTGATCGCGGAGTGCATGTCCGAGAGCGTCGAGGCGATGACGCGCGCGGTGAACGTCGACGCGTTCATCGTGTGGTCGGCGTACAGCACGAGCGTGATGTCGAGCGCGCGGGCGGCGTCCTGCTCGGGTTCCTCGCCGAGGAGCATGTACAGGAAGTTGGCGGCGTGGGGGAGCTTCGGGTTCGGCGGGATCGGCTCCTCGCCGCTCCGCAGGCGGTGGTACGTGGCGATCAGCGTTGGGGTCCGCGCGATCAGCCGCATGGCCTTGCGGAGATTGGCCGGGTCGTCGTTCTGCCAACCGTCGGGGTCGTAGGCGGACGCAGCCGACACCGAGGTCCGAAGCATCGACATGGGCGAGGTCTGTGCCGCGAGCGTCGGCATGAGCTCCGCGAGGAACCCGCTGACCTCGCGCTCGTCCACCAGCTGCTCGGAGAGCTCGTCGAGCTCGTCCCGGTCGGGGAGGCGGAGGTGGTGGAGGAGGTAGACGACCTCCTCGAACGTGGAGTGCTCGGCCAGGTCGTGGATGTCGTAGCCGACGTAGTACAGGCGACCGAGCTTGCCGTCGATGTCGGACAGCTTGGTCTGCGCTGCGACGACCTCTTCGAGTCCACCTTTGCCGGCCAACGGCACCTCCGTGAACGAATGCCAGTCCTGTTCCGCAGTATACCCACGGGTAGGTTCCGGCTTTCCCGCGTGCTCGGAGCGCCCCTGATGACCGTCCCGGAGCCGGCAGCAGGGCGTGCGAGCGCGGTGGGAGAATGACCGCTCGCAACCGCGGAACCGACCGACACGAAGGAGCTGACCGATGGCGCACCGCGTGACGCTGATCCCCGGGGACGGGGTGGGGCCCGAGCTCTCCGAGGCCACCCGCCGGGCCCTCGAGGGCACCGGGGTGGAGTTCGAATGGGACGTCCAGGACGCGGGCGTGGACGTCATGGACAAGTACGGGACGCCCCTTCCGGAGCACGTGCTCGAGTCGATCCGTTCGAACGGGGTGGCCATCAAGGGGCCGATCACGACCCCCGTGGGGACCGGGTTCCGGAGTGTGAACGTGGCCCTGCGCAAGGAGCTCGACCTGTACGCGTGCCTCCGGCCGTGCAAGCACTACCCGGGCGTCCGGACGCGCTACGAGGGCGTCGACGTGGTCATCGTCCGCGAGAACCACGAGGACCTGTATGCGGGGATCGAGTTCGAACAGGGAACGCCGGAGGCGGCCAAGCTCATCGACTTCATCGCCGACCAGACCGGCAAGCGGATCCGCGAGGACTCCGGCATCTCGATCAAGCCCATCAGCGTGACCGGGACGAAGCGGATCGTGGGGTACGCGTTCGACTACGCGAAGCGCTACGGCCGGAAGAAGGTCACGGCCGTCCACAAGGCGAACATCATGAAGTTCACCGACGGGCTGTTCCTGCAGGTCGCGCGCGAGGTCGCCGAGGAACACCCGGAGATCGAGTTCGAGGACCGCATCGTCGACAACCTGTCGATGCAGATGGTCCAGCGGCCGGAGGAGTACGACGTGCTCGTCCTGCCGAACCTGTACGGCGACATCGTGAGCGACCTCTGCGCGGGCCTGGTCGGGGGGCTCGGCGTGGCGCCCGGCGCGAACATCGGCGACTCCGTGGCCGTGTTCGAGGCCACCCACGGGAGCGCGCCGAAGTACAAGGGCCAGAACAAGGTGAACCCGATGGCCATGATGCTGTCCGGAGTGCTGATGCTCCGCCACCTGGAGGAGGACGAAGCCGCGGACCGCCTCGAATCGGCCATCGCCGCGGTGATCGCCGAGGGGAAGTCCGTGACGTACGACATGAAGCCGACCCGCGACGACCCGACGGCGGTCGGCACCTCGGACGTGGCCGACGCCGTCGTTGCGAAGATGCAGGGCGCGTAGAGCCATGCGCGCGTTCATCACGGGGGCGACGGGGTTCATCGGGGGGAGGGTCGCGGAGCTGCTCCGCGCGCGCGGCGACGAGGTGGTCGCGCTGGTCCGGAGCCCAGAGAAGGCAGGGAAGCCTGCAGGACCTCGGGTGCGAGCTGGTCCGGGCCGGCCTGGGCGACGTGGGCGCCATCACGAAGGCCATGGCCGGCGCCGACGCGGTCTACCACGTGGCCGGCGACTACCGAGTCGGGGTCTCCAAGGACGACTGCAGGGAGATGCACGCGGCGAACGTGGACGGGACGCGTGCGGTCCTCCAGGCGGCGCACGATGCCGGGATCGCCCGAACCGTGTACGTCAGCACCGTCGGCGTGTTCGGGAACACGCGCGGAGAGCTCGTCGACGAGATGTTCCGGCGCGACGAGTCCACGGGGTTCCTGTCCTGCTACGACGAGACGAAGTACCGGGCTCACCTCGTGGCCGAGGAGTTCATCGCGGCCGGCGACCCCGTGATCATCGCGGCGCCGGGCGGCGTCTACGGCCCTGGCGACCACTCGGCGCTGGGGACGCTCTTCGAGATGGGACGGAAGGGCCGGATGAAGTGGGCGCCGTTCGGGGACGCCGGCGTCACGGTCGCGCACGTCGACGACATCGCCGCCGGCGTCGTCGCGGCACATGACCGGGGCCGGAACGGAGAGTTCTACGTGATCGCCGGGCCGGCCAAGACGAACCTCGAGATCGCGCAGGCCGTGACCGCCGTGGCCGGGAAGAAGCCGCCCCGGGGAAACCTCCCGACGTGGGTCGTGAAGATGGGCATCCCGTTCGGGCCGCTCGTCGGCAAGGCGCTCGGCCTCGGGTCGAACATCCGAGAGCTGATCCGAGCGGGCGACGGCGTCACGTACTGGGCCAAGGCCGACAAGGCGAAGGCGGAGATCGGCTGGAACCCCCGCTCGCTCGAGCAGGGGCTCCGCGATACCTTCGCGGCAGAGGGGTGGGCGACCGTCGAGGGCGAATCCGCCGCGTGAGGGCCCTCCAACTCGACTTCTCCGAGGTCCCACCGCTCGCGCTGCACGAGGTCGACCCGCCGACCCCGCCGGCCCGTGGCGACTGGGTCCGGCTACGACCCCGCCTGACCGGGATCTGCGGGTCGGACATCTCGCTGCTGCGGCTCTCCGCGAGCATGTTCCTGGCGCCGTTGCTGGACCTCCCGGCGACGCTCGGGCACGAGATCGTGGCCGAGGACGAGGACGGGCGCCGCGTGGTCGTCGACGGCATCCTCGGGTGCGAGGCCCTCGGGCGGGACGAATGGTGCCCGCCGTGCGCCGCGTTCCAGCCCCAGAACTGTCGGCGGTTCGGCGAGGACTTCGGCGGGCTCATCGGTTACGCCGACACGGTCGGCGGGGGGTGGTCCGAGGAGCTGGTGGCTCCTCGGGCCAACGTGTTCGAGGTGCCCGAGGGGCTCGAGGACGAACGGGCGGTGGTGCTGGAGCCGACCGCGTGCGTGGTACACGCGGCGCTGATGGCGCCGATCCGATCACCGGTTCTGGTGATCGGATCGGGGATCATGGGGCTCGCGACCGTGGCGGCGCTTCGGGCGCTCGCGCCGGAAGCGTCGATCGTGGCGCTCGCCAAGCACGAGCAGCAGGCCGCGGCGGCGGAAGCCGCCGGCGCGGCCGTCGTCCGGCTGGCCGACGACGGCTCGCACGTGGAGGCCCTAGCGCGCGCCTGCGGCGCGCGCCTGGCCGGCCCCTCCATCGACCAGCCCACCGTCGTTGGCGGCTTCCCCATGGTGTTCGAGTGCGTCGGCTCGGGCCAGGCCGTGGACCTGGCGTTCCGGTTCACCGAGGAGCTCGGGACGACCGTCCTCGTCGGTGGTTCCGCATCGGCCGAGGGCGTCGACCTGTCGCCGACCTGGGTCAAGGAGCTCCGCGTTTTGGGTTCGTACTGCTACGGGTACGAGGAGATCGACGGGGAACGGGTCCGCACGTTCGAATTGGTCAGACGGCTCGTCGCCGACGGGCGGCTCGACCTGGGAAACTGGGTGACGCACGTCTTCGCGCTGGAGGACCATGTCCCGGCGCTGGAGGCTGCGATGGGCAAGGGGAGCGGCGCGCTCAAGGTCGTGTTTACGCCGCTCGGGCCGTCCGGAGCGGGTGCCGGGCGGTCGTGAGAGAAACCATCGAGCAGGCGGGAGCGGAGCATTGGAACAGGGCAACAACCTGACCCGCGACGAGGCGCGCGACCGCGCGAAGCTCGTCTCGGGCGTCCGGCAGCACGTGTTCCTCGACCTCACCGGCGGGGACAAGGACTACCGCATGGAGACCGTGATCCGCTTCGACGGGGTGGCGGGCGGGGCGACGACGTTCCTCGACCTCATCGCGCTCGAGGTCGAGTCGGTGGAAATGAACGGCGAGCCCGTGGACGACGCGGAGGCCGGCGCGCGGCTCCGGCTGCCGTCGCTCCGGGAGGGGCCCAACGAGGTCGGCGTCAAGGCCCGGATCGCCTGGTCGCACACCGGGCAGGGGTTCCACCATTTCATCGACCCCGTCGACGAGCGCCGGTACGCGTACACCGACTTCGAGCCTTTCGACGCACATCGCGCGTTCGCGTGCTTCGACCAGCCGGACATCAAGGGCGAGTTCACGTTCGAGGTGCTGGCCCCGGCGAGCTGGGTCGTCGTGTCGAACATGCCGCTCGACGGCGAGGCAACCGACGAGGACGACGGCGTCGGCTCGGCCGCGAAGCGCTGGCGGTTCCTCACCACGCCGCGGATGTCGGCCTACATCACGGCCGTCGCCGCGGGCGAGTACCACGTCGCGACCGACACGTGGGGCGACGTTCCCCTCGGATGGCTGTGCCGGCAGTCGCTGGCGAAGCACATGCAGCCCGACGAGTCCGAGCTGTTCGAGATCACCCGGCAGGGGTTCGACTTCTATTCGCGGGCGTTCGACTACCCGTACCCGTTCGGCAAGTACGACCAGGTGTTCGTGCCGGAGTTCAACTCGGGCGCGATGGAGAACATCGGGTGCGTCACGTACAACGAGCTCTACATCTTCCGGTCCAAGGTCACCGACGCCGCGCGGGAGCGCCGCGCCGAGACGATCCTCCACGAGATGGCCCACATGTGGTTCGGCGACCTGGTGACCATGCGGTGGTGGGACGACCTGTGGCTCAACGAGTCGTTCGCCACGTTCATGTCCGTGCTCTGCCAGACCCAGGCCACCCGGTGGAGCAGCGGGTGGACGACGTTCGCCAACAGCGAGAAGACGTGGGCCTACTACCAGGACCAGTTGCCGTCGACGCACCCCATCACCGCCGACATGCCGGACACCGAGTCCATCCACACGAACTTCGACGGCATCACCTACGCCAAGGGCGCCTCGGTGCTCCGCCAGTTGGTCGCGTGGGTCGGCGAGGAGGAGTTCCTCAAGGGTCTCGCGACGTACTTCAAGCGCCACGAGTACGGGAACACCGACCTGTCCGACTTCCTCACGGCGCTGGAGGAGTCGAGCGGGCGCGACCTCCACGCCTGGTCCAAGGAATGGCTCCAGACGACCGGCGTGAACGTGCTCCGCGCGTCGTTCGAGGCAGGCGAGGACGGCACGTTCACCTCGTTCAAGGTGACCCAGGAGGCCCCGGCCGAGCACCCGATCCTGCGCATGCACCGCGTCGCCGTCGGGCTGTACGACGCGACCGACGACAGCGGGCTGGAACGGCGCACGCGGGTCGAGCTCGACATCGAAGGGCCCGCCACCGACGTGCCCGAGCTCGTCGGCGAGCGCGTGCCCGATCTGGTGCTCGTCAACGATGACGACCTGACCTACACGAGGATCCGCCTCGACGACCGCTCGCTCGACACGGTGGTCGAGCGGCTCGGGCACCTGCGCGACCCACTCGCCCGGGCCCTGTGCTGGGGCGCGGCGTGGGACATGCTCCGCGACGCCGAGATGCCGACGCGGGAGTTCCTCGAGCTCGTCCTGCGGAACATCGGAGCGGAGACCGACATCGGCGTGGTGCAGCGGATCCTTGGGCAGCTGGCGGCGGCCATCGTGGCCTACGGCGACCCGGCGAACCTCGACGCCGCGAGGGAGCGCTTCGCCTCCGCCGCGCTCGACGCCCTGGAGCGGGCCGAACCGTCCAGCGACTTCCAGCTGGCGTGGGCGCGTGCCTTCGCGTCGGCGGCCGTCGGGGACGAGCACGTGGGCGTGGTCCGGGCCCTGCTCGACGGTTCCCGGGTGATCGACGGGCTGGCCATCGACACCGAGCTGCGGTGGCACCTGGTGCTGGCGCTGGCCGAGGGCGGGCACGCCGACGCCGCCGAGATCCAGACCGAGTTCGACCGCGACCCGACCGACTACGGCCGCCGGTACGCGGCGCAGGCGCTGGCCTCGCGCCCGACGGCCGAGGCCAAGGCCAAGGCCTGGTCCGAGATCATCGGCGACGCGTCGCTGCCGATGGCCACCTTCCAGGCGAAGATGCGGGGGTTCCAGCGGCCGGATCAGCAGGACGCGCTCCGCGACTACGTCGAGCCGTACTTCGAGCAGCTCGCGCCGATGTGGGCCGACCGCACGCTCGAGGTCGCCGTGGCGTTCGCCCGGAACATGTACCCGGGCCACCTGATCGAGCAGGCGACGGTCGAAGCGACCGACCGCCACCTGGAGGCCGACCGCCTTCCGGGCCCGATCGCGCGCACGCTCGTCGAGGGCCGGGACCAGCTCCAGCGTGCGCTCCGCGCGCAGGAGTGCGACCGGGCGGCTGCGGCGTCGTCTTCTTGACCTGCGGACGAGCATGGAGGAGGACCGCACATGAAGGTGACGATCGTCGGGAGCGGGTTCGTCGGGGCCACCACGGCCATGCGGGTCGTGCAGAAGGGCCTCGCGGACGACGTCGTGCTGATCGACATCATCGATGGCCTGCCCCAGGGCCTGGCCCTCGACATGAAGGAATCCGCGCCCGTCGAGGCATTCGAGCCGAACATCACCGGCACGAACGACTACGCCGACACCGCCGATTCCGATATCGCGGTCATCACAGCCGGCCTGCCGCGACAACCGGGCATGAGCCGCATGGATCTGCTCGAGAAGAACGCCGGCATCATGCGCTCGGTGGCGACTCAGGTCCGCGACGCCTCCCCGAACGCGATCCTGATCGTGGTGAGCAACCCGCTCGACGAGATGACGTACCTGGCGGCCGAGGTCACCGGGTTCCCGAAGGAGCGCGTCATGGGCATGGCCGGCGTGCTCGACTCCGCGCGCCTGCGGTTCTTCATCGCGGAGGAACTGGGCGCGTCGCCGACGAAGGTCGAGGCCATGACGCTCGGTTCGCACGGGGAGTCGATGGTCCCGCTCCCGCGTCACGCGACGGTCGACGGGAAGCCGCTGACCGAGCTGGTCGACGACGAGACGCTCGAGCGGCTGTTCCAGCGGACCCGCGACGGCGGCGCCGAGATCGTCGGCCTGCTGAAGAAGGGAAGCGCGTATTACGCGCCGAGCGCCTCGGTCGCCCAGATGGTGAACGCCATTGCCGGCGACACCAAGGAGATCCTCCCGGTGTGCGCTTGGACCACCGGCGAGTACGGGATCAACGACGTGTACGTCGGGGTTCCGGCCAAGCTCGGCAGCGCGGGCGTGGAGGAGATCGTCGAGCTGGACCTCTCCGACGACGAGGTATCGAAGCTGCGCGAGGCCGCGGAAGGCATCCGCGCCAAGTGCGCGGACCTCGCCCAACTGGACTGACGGTCCCCGATCGATGCGGTCCGAGTTCCCTTTGGTCGCCTTGAGCGCCCGGACCGCGCACGACGTTTGGGCGGCCAGGGAGGGGATCGGCTGGGGCTGATCCACTGGAACGGGACGCGCTGGACCAGGGAATAGCCGGTCGCAGCGCGCATACTTGGTTGTGTGCTGCAGGTTCGCGATCTGTCCGTCGAGGTCGGCGGCGTCTTCGTGGTCGAGGGCGCCTCGTTCACGATGCGCGCCGGCGACAAGGTCGGCCTGGTCGGGCGGAACGGCGCCGGCAAGACCTCGCTGCTGAAGACGCTCGGCGGTGAGGCGCAGCCGGCCGGCGGGCTGATCCAGCGGGCCGGCGCGCTCGGCTACCTCCCGCAGGAACCGCTGGCGCGCGAGCGGGCCGGCCACTCGGCGCTGAACCACATCCTCGAGGCCCGCGGCCTGGCGCAGGCGGCGGTCGACCTCGAGAAGTCCCGCCTCCAGATGGAGGAACGGCCCACCGACCAGCGGATCGCCAAGTTCTCCCGCCAGGAGGAGTCCTACCGCGACGCGGGCGGCTACGCGGCCGACTCGGAGGCCCGTCGCATCGTCGCCGGGCTCGGCCTCACGGCCGACCGGGTGGACCTGCCGGTGTCGGTGCTGTCCGGCGGCGAGCGCCGGCGGGTCGAGCTGGCCCGGATCCTGTTCGCAGGGAGCGACCTGCTGCTGCTCGACGAGCCGACCAACCACCTCGACGTCGACGCCAAGCACTGGCTGATGAAGTTCCTGGTGACCTACCGCGGGGCGCTGCTCGTCGTGAGTCACGACCTGGCGTTGCTCGACCGTTCGATCACGCGGGTGCTCCACCTCGACGAGGGCGAGCTCATCGAGTACCGCGGGACCTACTCGCAGTACCGCGAGTCCCGCAAGCGCGACGAGGAACGCCGGACCAAGGTCGCCGCGCGGCAGGCGAGCGAGATCGAGCGGCTGAGGGCCCTGGCCGACTCGATGCGGCACTCCAGCGAGAAGCGCGCCCGCAAGGCCAAGACGCTCGACACGCGGGTGGAGCGCATGCGCGCCACGCAGGTCACAGCTGGCCGGCGCGAGCGGAAGTACCGCGTCCGGTTCCCCGAGCCGCCGCACAGCGGGCGGGTGTCGCTGGTGGTCGAGGGCCTCGCGAAGGGTTACGGGGGGCCGCTCGTGTTCGAGGAGGTCGGGTTCGACCTCGGCCGCGGCGAGCGTCTCATGGTGATCGGCCTGAACGGCGCGGGGAAGACGTCGATGCTCCGGATCCTGGCAGGGGAGACCGAGCCGAACGCCGGCGAGGTCAGGCTCGGCCACGGGGTCTCGCTGGGCTACTACGCCCAGGAACACGAGGGCATCCGCCCCGGCGTCGACGTGATCACGCACATGCGCGAGATGTCCGGCGCGCCGGAGCAGCAGCTGCGGTCCCTGCTCGGGATGTTCGGCCTGACGGGCGAACGGGCGTTCCAGGACGCCGGAACGCTCTCCGGCGGGGAGAAGACCAAGCTCGCGCTGGCGCAGCTCGTCGCGGGCAAGCACAACCTGCTGCTGCTCGACGAGCCGACCAACAACCTCGACCCGCCCTCGCGCGAGGCCGTCGCCCGCTCGCTGGCCGAGTGGCCGGGCTCGATGGTGCTCGTCAGCCACGACCCCGAGTTCGTCGACGCCCTGGAACCCGACCGGGTGCTGTTCATGCCCGACGGAACGCTCGACCACTGGTCCGAGGACTACCTCGACCTGGTCGCGCTGGCCTGATCGCGGGATTCCCTCAGCTGCGACGACGCCTCGCGGCGAGGTTCGGCTCGGATGCCCCTTCCCCGGCAGGTCCGCCGCCCTTCGGAGCGGACCATCACGGGTCGTTAGCCACGCACTGACCCCGGGTAGGTACCGAGGTACGAGAGAACACCTCGGCCCGCAACGAGCCATTTCCCGACAGGGATGGCGAAGGAGGCACCCATGCGGAAACCCGAGAGCACTCTCGACGGCGACCGGCCGATGGACGGCGACACGCGTACCAAGCGGCGATCATCGACCCTCAGGCGAACCGTCGCGAAGGGCAAGCAAGACAACATCACGCTGACCGCGGCCGGGGTCGCGTTCTACTGGTTCCTGGCGGTGTTCCCGCTGTTGATCGCCGCCATCGGCATCGTCGCCCTCATCCACGGGGAGTCGCTGCTCAGCGGTCTGACGAAGGGCATCGAGTCCACATTGCCATCGGGTGCGGCGAAGGTGCTCACCGACGCAGTCTCCAAGGGCACCGAGGTGACCTCGGGCGGTCTCGTCGCAGTGATCCTGGGTATCGCGATCGCCCTGTGGAGCGCCTCGTCCGGGATGGTGGCGGTGCAGGAGGGTCTGGACCACGCCTACGACGTCGATGAGAGCAGGAAGTTCGTGAAGAAGCGTGGCGTGGGCCTCGTGCTGACGGGCGTGGCGCTGGTACTCGGTGGGGTCGCGACCGCGCTGCTCGTGTTCGGGAAGCCGCTCGGCGACCCCATCCGGGACGTCGTTCCGCTCGGCGGGGCCTTCCCCGTCCTGTGGACGATCGTGCGATGGGCGGTCACGGTTCTGGCGGTCGTGCTGCTGTTCTCGCTCTTCTACCGGATCGCCCCCAACCGGCAGGGAATGAAGAGCCCGTGGATCTCGGCGGGCGGGATCGTCGCTGCCGCGATTTGGCTGCTGGCCTCGTTGGGGTTCTCGTTCTACGTCTCGAACTTCGGCGGGACCTACGCGGAGACCTACGGATCGCTCGCGGGCGTCATCATCCTCTGCCTGTGGCTCTTCCTGAGCGCGCTCGCGCTGCTCATCGGCGGGGAGGTGAACGCGGTTCGGGAGCAGGCCCGCGAGCGCGAAGTGGCCACGCCTTCCGCGGCCGGCGAGGGACGGGCGCTCCGGACCGCATAGCGCCGAGCCAAGATCGCCGATCCCCCGTGAGCCGGAGGGGTGGGCGGCTCCGGATATCCTGCCCGTGATGAGCGCCGTGCGCGAGGTGCACGCCGACGAGATCGCTGAGGTCGTGCGCGAGCTGTGCATGGAGATCTGCTACCGGGTGCCGCCGGAGATGGTCGACCTGATGCGGCGGGCCAGGGAGCGGGAGGAGTCGCCGCTCGGGAGGCAGATCCTCGACCAGCTGCTCGAGAACCAGGCGGTCGCGGCGGAGGGCGAGTTCCCGTACTGCCAGGACACCGGCTACACGGTGGTGTTCCTCGATCTGGGGCAGGACGTCCACGTCGTCGGCGGCGACCTGACCGAGGCGGTGGATCGCGGCGTCCGCGAGGGGTACGCGGACGGCTACCTGCGCGGGTCGATCGTGCGCGATCCGCTGTTCGAACGGAGGAACACCGGCGACAACACGCCGGCGTTCCTGCACGTCGCGGATCGTGCCGGGGGACGGCGTGCGCATCCAGGTCGATGCCAAGGGCGCCGGCAGCGAGAACATGGGCCGCCACGCCATGCTGAAGCCGGCCGACGGGCTCGAGGGCGTGAAGCGGTTCGTCCTCGAGACCGTCGAGCTCAGCGGGCCGAACGCCTGCCCGCCGGGGATCATCGGCGTGGGCGTCGGCGGCAACTTCGAGACGAGCGCCCTGATCGCCAAGCGTGCGCTGATGCGGAAGGTCGGCCAGCCGAGCGAGGACCCGCGGATCGCCGAGCTCGAGCAGGAGCTGTTCGACGCCTGCAACGAGCTCGGCCTGGGCCCGGAGGCGCTCGGCGGAACGCAGACGGTGCTGGCGGTGCACGTCGAGACGGCGCCGACGCACATCGCGTCGCTGCCGGTCGCGGTGAACATCGAGTGCCACGCGCACCGCACCGGCGTGCGGGAGCTCTGAACGGAACGTGTCGGTCGAGCGGCTCGACGACGGCCGCGTCCGCCTGCAGGCGCCGCTCACCGACGACGACGTCCGCGAGCTGCACGCCGGCGACGTCGCGCTGATCAGCGGTGTGGTGTTCGCGGCGCGGGACGCCGCCCACAAGCGGATGGCAGAGGACCTCGAAGCGGGACGCGACCTCCCCTTCGATCCGGCCGGCGCGATCCTCTACTACGTCGGCCCCACGCCGGAGCGCCCGGGGAACGTCGTCGGTTCGGCGGGCCCGACCACCGCGTCGCGCATGGACGTCTGGACGCCGATGCTCCTCGAACGCGGCCTGAAGGCGATCGTCGGCAAGGGCGGTCGCGGGCCGCAGGTCCGCGAGGAGCTCACGCGGCACACGGCCGTGTATCTCGCGGCACTCGGCGGGGGAGGAGCGATCGCCGCACGGAGCGTTCGTGAACAACGGGTCATCGCCTACGCCGATCTCGCCACCGAGGCCGTGCGCGAGATCACGCTCGAGGACTTCCCGGCCTGGGTGATCAACGACGCCGACGGCCGCGACTTCTACGAGGAGTCGCGCTCTTCATGGCGTCGAGCGAAGACCTGAAGCACCGGGCGGTCCCCGGTGCCGATGCCGGGACGGACGGGGATGCCGTCGCCAGGTGACCCGTCCGGGCCGGGCCGGTCGACCATCAACGCACCGCCCTCACCTGCGCATCGTGAGTGGAGTCGGTGTTGAGAAGGGAGCCATGATGGGTCCGATCCTGATCGGGGTGGGGGCGTTGCTGTTCGTGCTCCTGACCGTCGTCGTGGTGTTCGTGCTGGGGATGCGCGCGAAGAGTCCGCGCGTGCTGAATGCCGTCCGGGGCTTCAACCATGCCGTCATCAACCGGTTCCAAATGCGGTCGGCCGGCACGCCGGGCGCCTACGCATCCGTGATCCGGCACCGAGGTCGGAGGTCCGGAACGATCTACGAGACGCCGGTCGGCGCCGTGCCGACCGATGACGGGTTCGTGATCGCGACCGTGTACGGGTCGAACAGCGACTGGTTGAAGAACCTGCTCGCTGCCGGCGGCGCGACCATCGTGCACGCGGGAGAGACATACGAGGTCGACCGTCCCCAGATCCTGCCGATCGAGGCCGCGGGGAGCTACTTCCCGGCCAAGGAGCAGCGAGCCCACCGCCGCTTCCGGATCGACAGGTGCGTGCGCGTTCGACGGATGGGCATCCCGGCGAGTCGGGCCGCTTGACCGGAGCGGCCGATTCGTCAATCCGATTGACGAATCTCCGTCCATCGTGGAATATCGCCGATGTGCGTGAGCCGGACCTGGCGCGGCTGCTCCTCGAGGCGCATCGTTCGCTCGCGGGAGAGTGGGTGGCCAACATGGAGGAACGTGGCTACCCGAGCGCCCGTGCCGGGCACGCCGTCATCGCGCTGACGATCGACCGGCGGGCGGGAACCCGGCTCACCGAGCTCGCCGCGCGCGCCCGGATGACGAAGCAGGGCATGATGCTCCTGATCGACGACCTGGAGGCGCGAGGGCTCGTCCGGCGGGTCGCCGACCCCGAGGACGCGCGTGCCAAGATCGTCCGGCTGACGACGAGGGGACGGACCTACGTGGCCGAGTCGCGGCGGGCGCTCCAGGCGATCGAAGGCAGAACCCGGCGAGGCCTCGGCGACCGCAGGTACGAGCAGGTCCGCGTGGCTCTCGAGTGGATCGTCGGCGACGAGGAGGAAGAGGAGGAGTGACCGACCGCGACCTGCGCATCTACGAGGACCTCGACGCCTTGGTCCAGGGCGCCGTCGACCTGTTCCTCGCGGAACGCCCCAGGACCATCGCGCTGTCCGGCGGTTCCACCCCGAAGCCCGTCTACGAGCGGCTGGCCAGGGTCGACTACCCGTGGTCCGAGGTCGACGTGTTCTTCGGCGACGACCGGTGCGTCCCGCCCGATGACCCCGAGAGCAACTTCCGCATGGCGAACGAGGCCCTGCTGAGCAAGGTCGCCGCGCGGGTCCACCCCATGTACGACTGCGACGCCGACGCCTACGAAGCGGATCTCAAGACCGTGTTCGGCGACGTCGACCTGCCGTCGATCGACCTGAACTTCCTCGGCATCGGCGACGACGGCCACACGGCGTCGCTGTTCCCCGGGAAGCCGGCGCTCGACGTCACCGACCGCTGGGTCGTCTACGTGCCGGAGCCCGGCATGCCGCCCCCGCTCCCCCGGCTCACGTTGACCTTTCCGGTGCACAACGCCTCGAAGCTCGCGGTGTTCCTCGTCGGAGGGGAAAAGAAGCGGGAACGCCTCCGTCAGCTCATGGAGGGCGACGAGTCGATTCCGTCCGCGCGCATCCACGCGGCCCGTGTGATCGTCCTCGCCGACCGCTCCGCAGCCGGCTGACGGAATCGAAGCTGAAGCCCGCGCCTAGCCGACCGCGCCGCCGACGTGGAGCGCCTTGCCCACGGCGTAGGTGATCCCCGCAGCGACGCCGCCGACCAGCAGCATCCGCCCGCCCGACCACCAGAGCGAACGCCCGGTGATGCGCGACAGGCCCGCGCCGACCGCGAACAACGTCACGCCCGACAGCCCGATCGCCCACACCGTCGCGCCGGTCCCCGAACTGAACAGGAACGGAACGAGGGGGACGAACGCCCCGAACATGAAGGTCAGCATCGACGAGATCGCGGCAGCCCACGGGGAGCCGAGCCCCTGCTCGGGGTCGAGCCCGAGCTCCTCCCGGGCGTGGGTCTCGAGGGCCAGGTCCGGGTCGCGGTGCACGACGTCGACGAGCTGCTCGGCCACGTCCCGCGGCACGCCCTTGTCGACGTAGATCTTGACGAGCTCCTGGCGTTCCTCCTCGGGCTCGGTGGCGAGCTCGTGGGCCTCGAGGTGGATCAGCCGCTCGAACACCTCCCGCTGGGAGCGCATGGAGACGTACTCGCCGGCACCCATGGAGAACGCCCCCGCCACCAGCCCGGCCACCCCGGCGATGACCAGGATGTTGTTGTCCACAGCGGCGCCGGTGACGCCCATGATCAGCGACAAGTTGGACACCAGGCCGTCGTTCACCCCGAAGATCGCGGCCCGGAGCGCTCCGCTCCGCCCGCCGGCGACGGCCGGGGTGCCCTGCTCGGGAACAGGGCCTGCATGCGGTCGCATCGGTTCCGGGCGGTTCTTCAGCAGTCCACGCAGCACCATTGGTTCAGCTCCTCCGAAGCAAGATCGAACGAACGACGCTCACGGGCTCTCGGTGCCGCCGCCGTGCTCCCGCAGGAACTCCTCGACCTCGGCGGCCAGGGACTCCCCCGAAGGGGCGTTCGGCAGCGGAGGCTCGTCGGCTGCGGCCTCCTCGAGGCGCCGGATGTAGTCCGTGAGGGTCTCGTTGTCTTCAACGATCTCGTTCACCTGTTGTTCCCAGGCGGCGATGGCCGGCGCCAGCCGGTCGACGTCCACGGAGACCTCCAGGAAGTCACCGAGGCGCTGCACGAGCGCCAGCGTGGCCCGGGGGTTCACGCCCGCCTGGACATAGTGTGGGCACGCGGCCCAGAAGGAGACCGAGGGCAAACCGCCCCTGTTCGACAGGTCGTGCAGCACCCCGACGATGCCGGTAGGGCCCTCGTAGCGGGACATCTGCAGTCCGAGGCGCTCCGCCTCCTCGGGCGTCGACGCCGAGCCGACCACGGGCACCGGGCGGGTGTGGGGGACGTCGGCGAGGAACGCCCCGAGCGTGACAAGCCGCTCGGCGCCGAGCTCCCGACCGGTGTCGACGATCGAGGTCCCGAAGGTCCGCCACCTCACGTTCGGCTCGATGCCGGTGAACAACACCACGTCGCGGCCCTGCACACGGGCGTGGGAGAACTCGCACTCCGGCCACTCGATGACGCGGGTGACCCCTTCCGCCAGGCGCACCGTCGGGCGGGACACCTGGAAGTCGAAGAACTCCTCGGGATCGATCAGGGCGAACGGCTCGGCGTCCCAGACTTCCTTGAGGTAGTTCGCCGCGGTGCTGGCCGCCTCGCCGGCGTCGTTCCAGCCGCGGAATGCCGTGACGAGCACGGGACGCTCCATCTCGGGGCGTGAGGAGAACACGACGGAGTCCACTGCACCAGAGATTACCCCGGCGTCAATGAACGGCAGCCTTCGCGCACGGATCCGTGCCCGCTCAAGTCGGGTCGCCGCCGTCCCGACATCCAGAGAGCGGCCGGGGGCCGGGTCACCCGCCCCGGTGGTCCTGGCTGCGGTCGCGCTGGAGGTTGGATTGGTGCAGGAACACGAAGCCCCGGGCGGACACGAGCCCGCGTTCCGCATGCTCGCGGACGCGGCGCGGTTGCTGCATTCGGAGACCGACTACTCGCGTGTGATCGACGTTGCGGCGCAGGTGGTGCGGAAGCTCGTTCCGGCCGACTCGCTCATCGTGCTCGAAGCGGACTCCGGCCTGCGCGTCCTGCGCCCCATCCAGGTCCTGGACGCCGACGCCAAGGAGATCTACGTCCACCTGTTCCGGTACGGCGAAGGCGTCTCGGGCGAGGTCGCCGTCAGCCGGGAGCCCGCGCTGGTGGAAGACACCCGCCGCGACCCCCGTGCCCGGCAGATCGAAGGGACTCCCGAGGAAGAGGCGGAGTCGCTGCTGAGCGTTCCGCTCGTGGCGCGGAACGAGCTGAAGGGCGTCCTCAACCTGTACCGGTCGGGCCCCGACCGGGCGCCGTTCGAGGCGCACGAGCTCGAGCTGGCCCGGCGGTTCGGCGAGCTTGCCGGCCTGGCCATGGACAACGCGCAGATCCGGGCCCGGCTTCAGTCCGAGAGCGTGATCGACCGTCTCACCGGGTTGTACAACCACCGGCACTTCCAGGAGCGACTGGCCGACGAGCTGCGCCGCGCGCAGGTCACCGGGCGGCCGGTGGCGATGGTGCTGGCAGACGTCGACGGGTTCCGGCGCGTCAACGAGGGACAGGACCACCTCGCCGGCGACCGGGTGCTCACGGCCGTCGCGTCGTTGTGCCGGGACGCGGCTCGCCCGGGCGACCTGGTGTGCCGCATCGGCGGCGACGAGTTCGCCGTCCTGATGCCTGCGACCGGCGCCGACGAGGCCGCCCAGGTCGCCGACGCCATCCGAACGGGCTTCGCCGAGAGCGTCCCGGCGTTCGGCGTGGACCTCACGATCTCACTCGGCGTGGCCGAGGGGCCGGGCCACGGGAGCGACGCCGGCGAGCTGCTGGCGAGCGCGAACTACGCGCTGCTCCAGGCCAAGACCGCCGGGCACGACCGCGTCTCCGTCTACCAGGCGGGGGAGTGGAGCGGTGTGCGCGCCGTTCCCAAGGGGGAGGCCCGGATGGTCGGCCACCTTCGGGCGCTGCAGAGCGTGTCGAGCAAGCTCAACCGGCTGCAGGACGTGCGCCACATTGCCGACGCGATCCTCGACGAGCTCGGCGACCTCGTGGAGTACCACAACTGTCGGGTGCACCTGCTGGACCAGACGGGCCAGACGCTGCTCCCGGTCGCGTTCCACGGCACGCTAACGGAGTACGAGGGCGAGACCGAGGAGGCGCTCGTCACGCCGGTGGGCGAGGGCATCACCGGCCGGGTCGCGCTGACGGGCGAGTCCATCTACGCGGCGGACGCCGACAACTGCGAGTTCGCCCAGCACATCGAGGGAACGAAGGTCATCGACGAGTCGATCCTGGCCGTTCCCATGAAGTTCGACGAGCAGGTCATCGGCACGATCGTGCTATCGAAGCTCGGGCTGAACCAGTTCGACGCCGACGACCTCCGCCTGCTGGAGTCGCTGGCCTCGTCGGCGGCCGTGGCGTTCGAGAACGCGCGGCTGTTCGCGGATGAACGCCAGTCGGCCGAGGCGGCGAGCTCGCTGTTGGAGATATCCCAGGTGCTGACCCGGACCCGCGACCCGGATCGGGTGCTCGACGAGGTGGTCCGGTCGATCCCGGACCTGCTCGACCTCCGGCGAGCGGCTGCCTGCGTCCGGCAGCCGGACGGGTCGTTCACCGCCCGAAGCCACGTCGGTTTCGAGCCCTCCGAGCTCGCGAAGATCCGGGCGCTGCGGTTCCCGGCGGAGATCGCGGCCGGCCTGCTCGCCTCGACGGAAGAACCGTTCGTGGTGGCGCCGGAGGTCGTCGCGACGCTGCCGCCGGCGATTCGCGTGACATCGGAGGACCTCCCCGTGCTGGTGTCGCCGTTCACGTGGGAACCGGACGGCCTCGGGGTCCTCGTGGGCTGGGCCGCCGACCGGTCGCGCGCGTTCGGGCCCCGCGACTTCCTGATGGCCCGCGGCGTCGCCGACCTGGCCTCGCTCGCCATGGGGAACGCGGCGCGGTTCGCCGATCTCGAGCACGCGCTCCTGCAGACGGTCGAGGTCCTGGCGAACGCGCTCGAGGCCAAGGACGAGTACACGAGCGGTCACGCCCGGCAGGTCGCCGAGGTGTGCCGTGATGCTCGGCAGGGAGCTCGGGGTCGAGGACGAGAACCTCCGGACGCTCGAGCTCGCAGGGATGTTCCACGACATCGGCAAGATCGGGGTGGGGAACGAGATCATGAACAAGCCCGGCCCGCTGGACGAGCGGGAGCTGGCGGCGATGCAGCGCCACTCCGAGATCGGCGAGCAGATCCTCGCGCCGGTGGAGTTCCTCCAGCCGGTCCTTCCCGTCGTCCGGGCCGGGCACGAGCGGTGGGACGGGCGGGGCTATCCCGACGGGCTGGCAAGGGAGCAGATCCCGCTCGCGGCCAGGATCATCTTCGTGTGCGACGCGTTCCACGCCATGACGAGCGACCGGTCGTACCGCCGCGCCCTGCCCGTCGAGGAGGCGCTGCGGCGGCTGGAGGAGGCCGCCGGGACGCAGTTCGATCCGGACGTCGTCCGGGTGTTCGTGCAGGCGTTCCGGGCCGGGCGGATCCCGGCGCCGGCGCACGCGCACTGACACGCCCGGGTCGGGAGCCGCCCGGGCGCGCTGGGCTCAGGTGCAGACCGTGTCGTAGCCCGCGGGTTCCTCGGACAGATGCCGGAACACCTGGGTGACGGCGATGCTGCGCGTGGCCGGGGATCGGTTCTGTCAGGACCGTCACGGTGGCGAGCTCGGTCTCGACCGAGTCGAGGGCGCGGAACGTGCACGTGGCCTTGCTGTCCCGGGAGCCCTTGTTCGTCACCGTGACGACGATGCTCTGGGTGCTGTCCCCGTAGGGAGTCCGGCTCGTCACCTGGGCGTCGAATGGGCCGACCCCGCGGTGGCTGAGGAACGCCCACACGCCGAGGCCGAGCAACACGACCGCGATCGTGACGAGGATCGTGGCGTGGTACTGGACCGGGCTGGGCTTGACCATGGTCGCCGGCCACCTGGTCCGGCGCTCGTCCAGGTCGGTGTCCACCGGCGCCGCCGACGCGTCGCGGGCCGCCGGACCGACCTCCTCCCGGCACTGCGCACAGAGCAGCTGGCCGGGTTCGACCGGACGTTCGCCGCACCGGGCGCACGCGTTCGGGGTGCGTGGCATGTTCCGTGCAGCCTACGGCCGGGCCGCGCGAAGCGACGGCCGATCCCACGCGAACCGCCCGAGCGGCACCG
>CAVPQW010000013.1:0-127069 GCA_963707645.1 uncultured Actinomycetes bacterium | reverse complement strand
GCGGCGTGCGATCGCCCGCCAACCGACCATCGACGAAGCCGTGCTGAGCCTGGCCCAGCGCTCGGGAGGGCTCGTCGTCGCCAAGCTGGGCCCCGAGGGAGCCGTGGCCGCCCGAGCGGACCGAGCTCACACGGACGGCCGGCGTTCCGACCGTCCCCGTGGACACCACCGGAGCGGGAGACGCCTTCGACGCCGGCTTCCTCGCCTCGTGGCTCGCCGGCGAGCCCCTCGAGCGCTCCCTGGCCATCGCGAACGCGTGCGGCGCCCTCTCCACGCGCGCGCTCGGCGGGGTCGACGGTCAGCCCACCATGGACGAGGTGCGAGCGATCGTCTGAAACCGAGTCAGCCCGGCCGGATCGCCAGACCGCTCGTGGCGTCGAACAGGCGAACGTCCGCCCGCGCCACGCCGACGCGCAGCCGCGACCCGGGGTCCGGGTGCTCGTGGGGCGGGAGGCGCAGCGTGACCCTCGCCCGATGGCCATCCGTGTCGGCCAGCAAGGTCGCATCGTCGGCACTCAGCGTCCGCCCCGCCAGAACCTCCACCGGCTCGCGTCCACGGACCCGTGCACCAGCACCTCGTCGCCCAGCGGCTCGACCACGTCGACCAGCACCTCGAAGCCCGGCCCGTCCGAGCCCACCGGATGCAGCGCCTCCGGCCGCATGCCCACGACGACCTCGCCATCGGCCACCCCCGGAGCAGCCACCGGGAGCCCGCCCACCGTGACCGTTCCACCCTGCGCCGTCCCCCGCATCAGGTTCATCGGCGGCGAGCCGATGAAGCCCGCCACGAACAGGTTGTCGGGATCGTCGTACACCTCCTGCGGCCGGCCCACCTGCTGCAACACACCGCCCGAGAGCACGGCGATGCGATCGCCCAGCGTCATCGCCTCGACCTGGTCGTGGGTCACGTAGATCGTGGTGACCTCCAGGCGGGCCTGCAGCCGCTTCACCTCGGCCCGCATCTCCACCCGCAGCTTGGCGTCCAGGTTCGACAGCGGTTCGTCCAGCAGGAACACCGAAGGCTGGCGCACCAGCGCCCGGCCCATCGCGACCCGCTGCCGCTGCCCACCGGAGAGCTGCCCCGGCCGCCGGCGGAGGAGGTCCTCGATGCCCAGCATCCGGCTGACCTCGTCCACCCGGCGCCGCACGTCGTCCCTGGCAACACGGTGCTGGCGGAGCCCGAACCCGAGGTTCCGCTCGACCGTCATGTGCGGGTACAGCGCGTAGTTCTGGAACACCATCGCGATGTCGCGTTCCTTGGGCGGCACGTCGTTCACCACGCGGTCGCCGATGGTGATCTCGCCGCGGCTGACGCGTTCCAGCCCCGCCACCATCCGCAGCGCCGTCGACTTCCCGCACCCCGACGGCCCGACCATGATCAGGAACTCGCCGTCGGGCGCCTCGAGCGTCAGGTCCTCGACCGCGACGACCGGCCCCGGATAGACCTTCGTGACCCCGGAGAACGCGACCTGTGCCAAGAAGGTCAGCCCTTCAGGCCCTGGGTCGCGATCCCGCGCACGAAGAACCGCTGGGCGGCCAGGAACAGGATCACCACGGGGATCATCGACATGATGTTCGCCGCGGCGACCAGCTGCCACTGCGTGTTGTGCGCGCCCTGGAACGTGGCCAGCCCGAGCTGCAGCGTGAACGCGCCCTCGTTCGTGAGGATCGTCACGAGCGGCCACAGGAAGTCGTTCCACGTCCACATGAACTGGATGACCGCCAGCGTGGCGAGCGCCGGGAGCGACAGCGGCAGCACGATGCGCACCAGGATCGACAGCCGCGACGCGCCGTCGATCCGCGCCGCCTCCTCCAGCTCGATGGGCAGCGTCTTGAAGAACTGGGTGAGCATGAAGATGCCGAAGACGTTCACGAGGTTCGGCGCGACGAGGGCGCCGAGCTGGTCGATGAGCCCGAGGTCCTTCACGATCAGGAACGTCGGGATGAGCACCACCTGCAGCGGCACCATCAGGGTCGCCAGCAGGAGGAAGTAGACGACGCCACGACCGAGGAACCGGATCCTGGCGAACGCGTACGCCGCCAGCGAGCACAGCACGAGGTTGCTGATGACGACCGCGGTGGTCACGACCGTGGTGTTCCAGAACCACGTCCCGAACGCCGACTGCCGGATCGTCGTCGCGTAGTTCCCGAACCGGAGCGTCCCCGGCCACAGCATCGGGGGAAAGTGCAGGGTCTGGGCCGGCGTCTCGAGCGACGTCACGACCATCCACACCATCGGCAGGAGCATGATCGCGGCCAGCGGCGCCAGGAACAGGTGCCACGGGATCGAACGGCAGCAGTCGCCGCTTCCGCTCGACCATGCCGGTCTCGCCCGGCAGCGACCGCACGTCCACCCGGTCGGGAGCCTCGGCGACGGCGGTCCCTGCGCTCATCTCATGACCCGTAGTGGATCGACCCGGCGGCCCAGCCAGAACTGGGCCAGCGTCAGCAGCAGGATCGCGACGAACAGCACGTACGCGATGGCGGCCGCGTACCCGGCCAGCGACAGGCTGCCGAGGCCCTGTTCGAACGCGAGCTTGTAGACGTAGAACACCACCACCGATGTTCGGCCGAGCGGTCCTCCGTGGGTGACGAAGAAGACCTCGTCGAACAGCTGCAGCGCGCTGATCGTGGACCACACCACCAGCAGGAGCGTGGCCGGCCCCAGCATCGGCCAGGTCACCCGCCAGAACGTCGTCCACCGGCTGGCGCCGTCGATGGCGGCCGCCTCCATGAGGTGCTGTGGAACGGCCTGCAGCGCGGCCAGGTAGATGATCGTGTCGAACCCGAGCCACCCCCACATGGTCATCAGGACCAGCGCCATCATGGCCTGGTTCGGATCCTCGAAGAACCCGAACGGCCCCAGCCCGATCTTCCCGAGCAGGAAGTTGGCCAGGCCGTAGTTCTTGTCGAACAGCCAGAGGAACATGATCCCGGTGGCGATCGTGGACGTGACCACCGGGAGGAACACGGCCAGCCGGTAGAACTTGATGAACCGGATCTTCCGGTTGAGCGCGTGCGCGAAGAACAGCCCCCCGAGGATGGAGATCGGGACGAACAGGACCGTGTAGTAGACGGTGTTCAGCGCGGCCTGCCGGGCCTTCGGGTCGTGCGCGATCTGCAGGTAGTTGTCGAACCCGACCCACTGGCGTTCCGGCGAGATCAGGCTGGCCTTCTGGAACGACAGGACGAGTCCCCACACGATCGGGATCAGCCCGAACACGACGACCAGGATCACCGAGGGGAGGATGAACGCCCAGCCGGCGGCGTGATCGGAGACGAGGAGCCGGCGGAGCCGCGTCACCTCGACCCGCGTCAGCCGTCGCCGTCCGGCCCTTCAGCTAGCCCGCCTGCGCGAGCGCGTCGTTCGACTCGGCGGCCGCCTTGTCCAGCGCGGCCTTGGGGTCGCTCTGGCCCAGCATCGCCGAGACGATGGCGTTCCCCATGGCCTCGGAGACCGTGCGGATACGCGGCGAGCACCGGGCGGGCCTGCTTGACGTTGTTCAGGTTCTCGGCGAAGAAGTCCACGCCCGGGTACGCCTGCCCGAGCTGCTTGACGAACGAGGCGTCGTTCACGAGCGACAGGCGGATGGGAAGGTGTCCCGTGGCGAGCCCCTCCTTCTCGACCTGCGCGGGGGCGGTCAGCCACTGCAGGAACTCCTCGGCCGCCTGGGCCCGGCCGCCGCCGTTGTCGAACACGCTCCACATGTCGGGTCCGGCGATCGTCTGGTGGTCGCCGTTGAACCCCGGCAGGACCTGCACGCCGTAGTCGACGTCCGGGAAGCTCGAGAGGTCCCACGGGCCGGTGACCAGCATGCCGATCTTGCCGTTGTTGAACAGCTGCGTGTAGACGGAGTTCTGCAGGTCGAGGAACACCGACTTGTCGTCGACCGCCATCGAGGTCATCGCCTGGAGCGCCTCGACCCCCTCCGGCGAGTTGAACGCCGCCTTCGTGTTGTCCGGGGTGAGGATCGAGCCGCCGTTCTGCCACAGCAGCGGGTCGTAGTGCCACACCGTGTCCTCGGTGGCGTCCATCGGATAGGACCACCCGAACTGCTTCGTCGACGGGTCGGTCAGCGCCTTCGCCGCGGCCCGGAAGTCGTCCCACGTCCAATCAGCGGTCGGGTACGAGAGCCCGGCCTGGTCGAAGAGCGTCTTGTTGTAGACGAGGGCCAGGTTGTCGATGAGCGCGGGGATGCCCAGCACCTTCCCCTCGAAGGTCGCGGCCGACGTCGCGCCCGGGATGAAGTCGTCCCAGCCCACGTCGGGCTGCTTGACCCACGACGTGAGGTCGACCAGGCCCGGCGCCGCGGCGACCTGGGCGAGCGACGACCCGTACTGGTAGGTGATGTCCGGGTGGCTTGGCCCCCTGGAGGGCGACCGTGAGCTTCTGCAGCGCCTTGTCGTTGTTCACGAACAGCGGCTTGATCGTGATGTCGGGGTGCTGCGCGTTCCAATCCTTGATCGCCGCGTTGAACCAGTCGGCCTCGACGTCGGTGTAGCCGTGCCAGATCGTGAGCGTGACCGGTCCGGTCGCCTTGGCCGATGGGTCGCTGCCGCCGCCTCCTCCTCCGCACGCCGTCGCGAGCAGGACGAACGCGGCCAGGATCGCGAGCCGATGGTGCTTCCTCATTCAGGACACCTCCCCGAAGGGCCTCACGACAGGATGACCGATCTCGTCAGGTGCCGCGGCCGGTCCGGATCGAGGCCCCTCGCGGCCGGCGACGGCCAGGGCGAAGCGGTGGATCAGGACCAGCTCGGCCAGCGGATCGAACGTCGCCGTGTGAACCGCGGCTCCCGTTCCCCGCGCGTCGTCCGCGACGCCGTCGTCGGAGGTGCCCGAGGATCCACACCAGCGACCGGGGGCCCGCCACGCTGATGGGGCCGTGGCGGTACTCCATGGCGGGGTACGCCTCGGAGTGCATCCGCGCCGCCTCCCGCATCTTGAGCGCCGCCTCCTCCGCGATCCCCACCGTCCAGCCGTGGCCCAGGAACACGATGTGGTCGATGGCGTCCGGTTCCACCGGGAACGGAGCCTCCATCGCGCGCTCCGCGTCGGCGATCGCGCCGGTGAGGTCCTCCCCGAGGTGCGCCCGGAGCAGGGCGAGGACCGTGGTGGGGAACCTCGTCTGCACGACGGAACGCTCGTCGGCGAAGTCGACGACGACCCGGGCGTCCGCCATGGAGGCGGCGGGGGCGCCGGCGTCGGCGGTGATCACGACCAGGGAGGCCGGGTCCCGGCCGCCCATCAGTCGGAGGACCTCGGTCGTGGTCCCGCTCCGGGTGATGGCGACGACCCGGTCGTACCGGCGCCCGTCCGGGAACTCCGAGGCCGGGAACGCGTCGGTCGGGCCGTGTCCCGCCTGCTCCCGGAGGACGGCGTAGGCACGGGAGACGTAGAGCGACGTGCCGCACCCGACGGCCGCGACGGTCTGCCCGTGGTGCGGGAGATCCGCGTCCGACGCGGAGGCCATCCCGACGGCGGTTCGCCAGCAGTCGGGCTGGGACGCGATCTCGCTCGCGGTTTCGTTCATTCGAGCGGAAACTAGATCACAAACGCTCATCCGGTCAAACGTGCTGCGACGACAAGCGCGCATCCGCGGCGTATGCTCCCGCGCGACATGCGGCAGACGGAGCGGATGTCCGCCATCCTCGAGCAGCTCGCGTCCAGCGGTGCGGTGGAGGTCACGGACCTCGCCGGACGCTTCGGGGCGTCGGTGGCGACGGTTCGGCGGGACCTCCAGCTGCTCGAGGAGCAGCGCATGCTCGAGCGCACCCACGGCGGCGCGGTGGCGCGCGGTGTGATGTACGAGCTGCCGCTCCGGTACAAGGCGTCGCGGCACCAGGACGAGAAGCGACGGATCGCCGACCTCGCCGCCTCGCGCGTCGCGGACGGGGCGATCATCGGGCTCACCGGTGGGACCACCACGACCGAGGTCGCCCGGCGGGTCGTCGACCGGCGCGGGATCACCGTGGTGACCAACGCGCTGAACATCGCCGGCGAGCTCGCCATCCGCACGGAGCTGAAGCTCGTCGTGACGGGAGGCACCGTGCGGCCGGAGTCCTACGAGCTGGTGGGGCCCGTCGCCGAGGGGGCGCTGGAGCGCCTCAACCTCGACGTCGCGTTCGTCGGCGTGGACGGGATCGACGTCGGCGCCGGCCTCACGACCCACCACGAGGTCGAGGCGCACACGAACGGGACGATGATCGAGCGGGCCCGCCGCGTCGTCGTGGTCACCGACAGCTCCAAGCTCGGCCGGGTGGCGTTCGCGCAGATCTGCCCCCTGGACCGGGTCGACGAGGTCATCACCGACGGGGGCGCCGGGCCGGAGCCGGTGCGACCGACTGCGGGACGCCGGCGTCGCCGTCACCGTGGTGTGACGGACGGCCGCGTTCAGCGCGGCGTCGGCGGCGTTCGGCGGATGGGCTCCGGGATCAGCTCGCCGTGGGCCTCGATCAGGTCGTCGACCATGTCGAGGATCCGGTGGACCGTGAGCGTCGCCGAGGTGTTCGGATCCAGCAGCGCCGCCTGGTACACGAGGTCGCGCGACCCCTCGACCGCGGCCCGGACGGTGAGCTCCACCACGTTGAGGAACGTCCGGTTGAGGGCCAGGCACTGCGGCGGGATCGCGCCGATCCGGGTCGGCTGCACGCCGTTCCTGCCGGCCAGCACCGGCACCTCGACGCAGGCGTCGTCGGGGAGCCCCTCGATCAGGCCGGCGTTGCGGACGTTGCCGTAGAGCTCGGCGTCGGTCCCGGTCTCGAGCGCCCGGATGAACTGGCTCGCGAGCTCGTCGTTCAGCTCGACCTCGATGTCCTCGCCGGCGTCGAGCCTGCGCTCGAGCCGTTCCCAGTCGGCGAGGTTCTCCTCGGACCGGCGGAGGTACTCGTCGATCTCGCTGCGGTACCGGGCCACCTCGTCGTCGTGGTGCAGGAACCACGGGACGTACTCCACGCTGTGCTCCGACGACTCGGTGGGGAAGTAGCCGAACCGCTTGAACAGCTCGACGCGGACCCGCCGGCCCAGCCCCTCCGGGTCGGCGTCGACGATCTCCCGCAGCCTCGGATACAGGTCCTCGCCCGTCTCGCGGTCGCGGAACACGTACACGAAGCACTGGTGGTTGAACCCGGCCGTGCGGAACGCGATGCGCTCCTCGGGAAGCCCCACCGTCCTGCGCCAGGAACGCGTGGGTGTCGCGGACGCTGTGGCAGACGCCGACGACCCGGTCGGCCGGGAGGCTCGACCCGGCCCACACGCCCCAGGGCACCATGGCCATCGGGTTCGTGTAGTTGAGGAGGAGCGCGCCGGGGGAGCGCTCGGCCAGCTCGTCGGCCATCTCGACCATCACCGGGATCGTTCGGAGGCCGCGCATGATGCCGCCGATGCCGATCGTGTCGCCGATGGTCTGGCGGAGCCCGTACTTCTTCGGCACCTCGAAGTCGGTGAGCGTCGCCGGGTACCCGCCGACCTGGATCTCGTTGATCACGTAGTCGGCGCCGTCGAACGCCGGCGCGCGGTCCTCGTGCGCCGAGACCGGGTACCCGGAGCCCGATCGCTCGACCAGCTGGCGCGCCGCGCGTTCCGCGTACCCCAGCCGGTCGGCGTCGATGTCGTACAGCGCGATCTCGAGCGTCCCGTGCAGCTCGTCGTACGCGCCGAGGTCCGCGATGATCGACCGGGTGAACTCGACGCTCCCCGCGCCGACGATCGTCACCTTCGCCACGGCCGGGAACGCTAGCATCGCGGTCGGCCCCGGAGGTTCCTCGTGATCGTGTGCTTCGTCGCCAATCCCTCGATCGACCGGCTGTTCGAGGTCGAGCGCCTGGTCCCGGGCGCCATCCACCGTCCGGTCGCCTTCGTGCAGACCGCCGGGGGCAAGGGCCTCAACGTCGCGCGCGCGGCGCACACGCTGGGTGCCGACGTGCGCGCGGCCGGGATCCTCGGCGGCCACGCGGGGAGGTGGCTGGAGGAAGCGCTCCGGGACGAAGGCATCGACGGCGCGTTCGTCTGGTTTCCGCGGCGAGAGCCGTTCGTCGCTGTCGGTCGCCAGCCGGGACCGCGACGACCTCACCGAGTTCTACGAGCACGGCTCGGAGATTCCGGCCTCGGTCTGGGCCGACTGCCAGGAGGCGGTGGGCGCGCTGTTCCACCCGGGGAGGTGGCTCACGATCTCCGGGTCGCTCCCGCGGGGCGCGCCGGAAGAGGGCTACCGGGACCTGACCCGCCGGGCGCGCGCGGCGGGGATGCGGGTCGCGATCGACGCCGAGGGCGAGCGGCTGCGGCGGACGCTCGAGGCGGAGCCCGACGTCGTGAAGGTGAACGCGGACGAGGTCGGTCAGCTCCTCGACGTTCCCACCGCCACCCGGGACGACGCGCTGGCGGCGGCCGTCAGGATCCGGGAGATGGCCGGCGGCGACGGGCACGCCGGGATCGTGACCCGGGGCCTCGAGGGCGTCGTCGTCGCGGCGCCCGACGGCACCCGGTACGAGGGCGTCCTGTACGAGCGCGGCCGCTACCCGGTCGGGAGCGGCGACGCGTTCCTCGCGGGCCTCGTCGTGGCCCTGGACCGGGGCGCCGACTGGCCGTCGGCCCTCCGGCACGCCCTGGGGGCGGCCGCCGCGAACGCCGAGATTCCCGGGGCGGGCCGGCTCGATCCCGCGCGCGCCGGAGACCTCGCGGAACGGGCCGAGCTCCGGACGCTCTGACCCTCCGCAAGAGCGCGGGCATGCAGGGGCTGGGACGAGGCCGCTGAAATTCGATCGACTCCCAACTACCCTACGGACGCGACGACCGGCAGGCCCGTGGTGTCCTGGTCCGCCCGGGTCGGAGGGAGGGAGGACTCGATGCGACGGGGATCAAGGTCACGGGGCACGGCGAGGCGCGTGATCGCGCGCCTCGATGGTCGGCCTGCTCACCGCGGCGCTCGTCGGGGTCGGATCGCCCGGCGTCAGCGCCGACACCCTGTCGGTGAACTGCGACACCGGCGGGAGTCTCCAGGCCAAGATCGGAGCGGCCGGGCCCGGGGACACGATCTTGGTGAAGGGGACCTGCTTCGGGAACTTCTCGATCGCCGGGACGCCGCTCACGCTGAAAGGCAACCCCGCGGCCACGCTCGACGGCACCGACTCCGGGTCCGTGCTCACCATCACCGGCAACCCGACCGTGCACCTGATCCGGCTCACCATCACCGGTGGCGTGTTCCCCACCGGGGCCGGGATCAACAAGCAGGGGAGCGGCACCCTCACGCTGAACAAGGTCAGCGTCCGCGACAACCTCGCCGCCTTTGTGACCCACGTGTCCGGCGGCGGCATCTATTCGGAAGCCGGAACCCTCACCCTCACCTCCTCGTCGGTGGTGCGGAACCGCGCCCTGGGCAGGGGCGACCCATCGGCGATCGCGGAAGGCGCGGGGATCTACTCGGGAGGGCCGCTGACCCTCCAGGGTTCGACCGTGAGCTCGAACCGAACCGCGGCCATCTCGACCGGTGTCCTCTCCGCCGCCGCGTACGGCGGAGGGATCCACGTGAGCGGCGCGGCTGCGGTGAAGCTGACCTCGTCGCACGTGGATGGGAACCGCGTGCTCGCGAAGGCGGCGTCCGGCGAGTTCGCCGAAGGCGGCGGCCTCTACATGATCTCCAACGAGGACCTCTCGATCACGTCGTCCACCGTGTCCGGGAACTCGCTCACGACGAGTGACGCCTCGAGCAGCACCGGCGTCGCCTATGGAGGCGGTGTGTACGTCCAGGCGCCCTCGGCGAAGGTGTCGGGCTCGAAGCTCCTCGGAAACAGGCTTGACGTCGTCTCGGTCGCCGGAAGAGCGGAAGCGGCCGGCGGCGGCATCTACTCGGCATCCGCGGCGACGACCCTGACCTCCACGACGATCGCGGGGAGCCGGCTCTCCGCGCAGGGCGCCACCGACGCTGCCGCCACCGGCGGTGGGATCTTCAACCGGGGCGGACCGCTCACCGCGATCTCGTCCCGATTCACCACGGCAACGGTCCACGCCCAATCCAGTGGGGCGAACGCCAGCGCCCTCTGCGGCGGGATCGACCAGGCGACCGGCGAGCACCTGTCGTTGGTGAAGTCCACCGTGGATCGCAACCACCTCTCGGCCGGTGCGGGTTCGATGGACTCCCAGGCGGGCGGCGGCGGCGCGTGCGCGGCCGGCTCCGTGTCCGTCCTGACCTCGACCGTCAGCCGCAATACCGTCCTCGGCACCACGGCGGATGGCATCGCCCGGGCGCGCGGCGGCGGACTGTGGCTCACCAGCCAGACCGACTCCGGCTCGATCACGAACTCGACGATCGCGAACAACACCGTCACCGCGAAGGAGACGGGGTCGGGCTCGTTCAAGTCGTTCGGCGGCGGGATCGACACGTTCCTGTCGCCGCTCGTGCTCACCGACGCGACGGTGGCTGGCAACAGGGTGGCCGGGTCCGGAACGCCGAGCTTCCCGCTGGCCGGCGCCGGCATGTTCGTTGAGGGGTCAGGCGCAGCGACGTCAGAGGCGACGATCCTGGCGCTCAACAAGGCGGCCGCCGCCGGTGCCGACTGTGCCGGAGCACTGTCGTCGAACGGCCACAACCTGGTCCAGAAGCCCTCTGCGCTTTGCAACTTCGCAAAGAAGCCGACCGACAAGACGAACGTCGACCCCAAGCTCGGGCTGCTGGCGCACAACGGTGGGCCCACCGAGACGAGGGCCATCGCCGCGACCAGCCCCGCGCTCGACGCCATCGCCGGGGCCGCCTGCGCAGTGGGCAAGGACCAGCGGGGTGTCTCCCGGCCCCAGGGGCCGCGCTGCGACATCGGCGCCTTCGAACGCCAGTGACCTGATCGCATCGAGTCAAACGGGCTGTGAGCTCTGTCGATTCGGGGCAGTCCTGAGCGGCTCGTTTCGTTCGTGAGGGCCGTTCTCCGGAGACTCTGAGAGATCCGACGGAAGGCAGGTCGAGCTCCTCGGTGATCATGGAGAGAGCGGGCACCCGAGTGGGTCACCCTCCGTTGACCTCTCCGGAGCATGGGTAGAGGATGGCCGCCGGTGCGGACTGGCGGGGCCGCAAGGGCGGCACGCAGCTGCACCGTGGGGGGTATCCAATGCGACGTAGCCGCGCTGTTCTCACTGCCATCCTGTGCGCTGTACTCGGAATCGGCCTGGTTTCAGTGGCAGCGCCAGCCTCCGCGCCGGAGGGACTGGCCCTGCACCGCTCACGTCCGCCGGGGGACCCCGCCCAGGAGTCGAGCCTGACACGCTCCGCCACGCACACCACTCCCGCCCAGGCTCTGCGACGTCTGCCTCTGTCCTTCGTCCCCAACCGGGGCCAGATCGCCGGCCCCGTGGACTACTACGTCCAGGGGTCCACCAGCAGTGTGTACTTCAGCCCTTCGGGCCTCACGTTCGTCCTGACCCGCTCCGCTCCTGCTCCGCCCGAGGCCGGGGACCGTTCACGTCGATCCGGTGGGGCGCGGGGGTGGGTGGTGAAGCTCGACTTCGGGCCCGGGCACGCCCAGGTTCACCCCCGAGGGGAGGGCCGTCTCCCCGGGGTGGTGTCCTACTTCTCCGGCCGGGCATCCACCCGGTCGACCGGAATCCCCACCTTCGCCCAGGTGGCGTACCGGGGCCTGTGGCCGGGAATCGACCTGTTGTACTCGGGTTCGGCCAGGGGCCTGCGCTACCGGTTTGTGGTCCATCCCGGCGCCGACCCCGAAGACATCCACCTGGCGTACCGGGGGGCCGCATCGATGCGGCTGGCCCATGGCCGGCTTCGGGTGGGCACCCCGGTTCGCTCCTTCACGGACGGAAACCTGGTGGCCTACCAGGAGGCGGGCGGCCACAGGACCCCGGTGCGGGCCTCCTATGCGCTGCGGGGTCGGCGGGCTTGGGGTTTTCATGTCGGAGCCTTCGACCCGACGAGGACCGTGGTGATCGACCCGGTGGTGCTCATCCGGGCCGGATACATCGGAGGTTTCATCAACGACGACGGCTCCGGCATCGCCGTCGACGGCTCCGGGAACGCCTACGTGACCGGAATCACGCGGGCGACTGAGGGGACCTTCCCGGTCAAGGTTGGGCCGGATCTCACGATCAACGGGGGCAGCGACGCGTTCGTGGCCAAGGTCGATGCCTCCGGTACCCATCTCGACTACGCCGGCTACATCGGCGGCGCCGGCGACGACTACGGTTTGGGCATCGCGGTTGACGGCTCGGGCAACGCCTACGTGACCGGAAACACGCACGCGAGCCAGAAGACCTTCCCGGTCACGGTGGGGCCGGACCTCACGTACAACGGAGACGCGGACGCGTTCGTGGCCAAGGTCGACGCTTCCGGTACCCATCTCGACTACGCGGGCTACATCGGCGGCGCCGGCTACGAAGCCGGCGCCGGCATCGCCGTGGACGGCGCCGGGAACGCCTACGTGGGCGGATCAACGATCTCGGATCAGGCCACCTTCCCGGTCACGGTGGGGCCCGACCTCACGTTCAACGGAGATCAGGAGGCGTTCGTGGCCAAGGTCGACGCCTCCGGCACCGATCTCGACTACGCCGGCTACATCGGAGGGGCGAGCTCCGATAATGGTTACGGGATCGACGTGGACGGCTCCGGGAACGCCTATGTGACCGGAAGTACGCGCTCGCTGCAGGCCACCTTCCCGGTCACGGTGGGGCCGGACCTCACCGCCAATGGAACCTACGACGCGTTCGTGGCCAAGGTCGACGCCACCGGTACCGATCTGGACTATGCGGGCTATGTCGGGGGAAGCGGCTCCGACGTCGGCCGCGGGATCGCCGTTGACGGCTCGGGGAACGCCTATGTGACCGGAAGTACGCACTCGCAGCAGGCCACCTTCCCGGTCACGGTGGGGCCGGACCTCACCGCCAACGGAGACAACGACGCGTTCGTGGCCAAGGTCGACGCCACCGGTGCCAATCTGGACTACGCCGGCTACATCGGGGGGGGCGGCCAGGACTTCGGCAACGGGATCGCCCTCGACGGCGCTGCCAACGCCTATGTGGCCGGGTACACGGCTTCGCGTGAGGCCACATTCCCGGTCACGGTGGGGCCCGACCTCACCTTTGCTGGAGGCGGCGACGCATTCGTGGGCAGGGTCGATGCCTCGGGTACCCATCTCGACTACGCCGGCTACGTCGGTGGGGCGAGCTCCGATTCTGGTAACGGGATCGCCGTGGACGGCTCCGGGAACGCCTACGTGACCGGCAGCACGGGCTCGCTTCCGGCCACGTTCCCGGTCACGGTGGGCCCCGACCTCACCTTCAACAGTAGGGCTGGGTTCAGCTTCGACGCGTTCGTGGCCAAGGTCGGGACATGCACCGTCACCGGCACGCCCGGGCCGGACGTCCTATCCGGCACGGTCGGAGGCGACGTGATCTGCGGTCTGGGCGGCAACGACACCCTCACGGGCGGGGCGGGGGCCGACGTACTGTACGGCGGAGCGGGCAACGACAATGTGTCTGGCGGACCGGGGAACGACACCCTGGACGGAGGGACGAACGGTGCGGGTGGCGACAGTCTCCACGGCGAAACGGGCTTCGACATCTGCCGAGGCGGGGGAGCACCGTTTCGGGTGCGAAGGCTGAAGTCGCCCGCGGAGGTCGAGCCCGTCATGTGAGTGGTCCTCCTCGTCGCCCTCCGAGCACCGGCCTTCGAGAGCGGAGCGCTATTTGCGCGATTTCCCAAGTCGCCGTAGGTTCGCTGGCGCCCTCGGGAAGGAGACTTCCTGTGCGCCGTCGTCATTCGTTCGAGCTTCTGCTCGCATCGCTCGTCGTTCTGCTCGCGTCCGTCTCTGCCGTGTGGGTCTCGGCGGCACCCCGGCCGTTCGTGCCGCCGCCGGCCAACGTCGACGTGAGCCAGCGGGCGGGCAACGAATCCGAGACCGCCATCGCCGTCAACCCGACCAACCCGCAGCAACATCGTCGTCTTCACGAACATCCAGGAAGGGATCTCGGGGATGTTCCTCGGCGTCAGCTTCGACGGCGGGCAGACCTGGAACAGGCGCATCGTCGGCGAAGGCAACGATGTTCTCGGCGAGACCTGCTGCGACCCGAGCCTGTCGTTCGACCAATACGGCAATCTGTTCATGACGTACCTGTACAACTTCGTGAACGCGATCCCCGTCGCCCTCTCCACCGACGGCGGGCTGACGTTCAACGTCATCGCCAACATCGACAGCACGGGGTTCTCCAAGAACGGCACGAAGGGCAAGAGCGGAGCGGCGGGGGAGCGGCGCGGCCTGTTCCGGTTCGTCGACCAGCCCACCATCACCTCCGGACACGGAGAGGTCTGGGTCGTGTTCAACGCGGGCGGCCCGATCGTCACGGCCGGCGCCCCGGTGACCGGCCTGGGGCAGGTCGGCGCCTTCGCCGCGCGCGAGGTCGTCCCCGGGACGAACAACTGCACGTACGGCGACATCGCCATCGGCCCGAACGGCCAGGTCATGAACGTGTGCACCCTCACCGAGAGCGGGCAGGGCGGCGGCAAGCTGTTCGTCAACGTCGACCCGGACGGCCTCGGCCCGGCGCCGTTCGGCGACCGCGTCTTCGCTGCGGCGACCCACATCGGCGGCTTCGACTTCATCCCGCCCCAGTCGGGGCGCTCGGTCGACGCCGAGCCGGGCCTCGCGTGGGACCGGACGGGCGGTGCCCACGCCGGGCGCGTGTACCTCGTCTACACCGCGGAGAACAAGAACGAGAGCGACGACACCGACGTGCTCGTGCGCCACTCGGACACCGGTGGCGCCACGTGGAGCGGCCCCGTCCGCGTGAACAACGACGCCGGGAACAAGAGCCAGTTCATGCCGAAGATCTCGCTCGACCAGACGTCCGGCAACCTCGCCGTCTCCTGGTACGACTCGCGGGCGGACAACGGGGTCGGCGCCGGCGACACCGACGGCCTCGTGAACACCGACGCGCAGTACTGGGCCGGGTTCTCGACCGACGGGGGAGCGACGTTCTCGAACGGGAAGGTCAGCGTGGGGACGTCGAACGCCGCCGCCGCACACAACGGCATCGACTACGGCGACTACACCTCGATCTCGTTCTTCGGCGGCGTCGCGCACCCGGCGTGGGCCGACAACTCCAACAGCACGGGAAACAACCCGGACGGGACCCTGCACAAGTTCGACATCTACACGGACAGCGTCCAACCCTGAGGCGGGAGCCGCTTCGGCCGGAAGTTCTGTCGCCTCAGCGGATTCCGCGATCGGCCGAGCGCCGGACCTCGGCCATGAGTGCCTCGATCACGCCGAAGAACGCCGACCAGACGGCGCGATCGTCGAGGTCCCGAAGCAGGATGTTCGGGTAGAAGCCCTTCGGCGTCTCGACCACGTGGGGGATCGCGTACAGCTGGTCCAGCACCGACTGCCAGCGCTGCTCCATGCGGAAGGGGTGATGGCGCCGGAGCCCCTCACCCGAGACGAACAGTCGCGGCGGTGTCGACGCGATCCCGATCGGCACCGGCTCCCATTCGATCCGCTTCATCACCGGTACCCAGCCCACGCCGTGCGCGGACTTGGGTTCCCACGTCTCCTTGAGGTCGTGCTCGTCGGCCCACGCGAAGACCCGGCCGAGCACCCGCACGTCCGCCTCGTTCCCCTGCTCGCGGACCAGCTCCGTGTACTCCGCACGATTCACGACGTCAGCTTGGCACGTTTGCACGCGCGGCTCACCCGTGTCACCTTCGCGGCGGCCGTTGGGTCGCCAACGGCCGGAGGTGCTGACGCGGCCATGGCCACGACGAGCCGGTCGATCACGGGGTTCCGCTGCCTGATTGTGGTCGGTTTGCTGGCCGGGCTCCTCACCCGGGCCGGTCCCGCGCTCGCCGGAGGTGGCCCGACGCTGGCGCTGGCGCCGACCTCCGGCTCGCCCGGCACCGAGGTGGCTGCCGACGGCACCGGGTTCAGCCCGGCTGCCGCCGTCCAGATCACGTTCGATTCCACCCCGGTCGGCGAGACGAACGCCGCCGCGGACGGGTCGTTCGGCACGACGTTCACGGTTCCGGACTCCGCGACGCCGATCCGGCATCGGATCGCAGCGACCGACCCCGCGTCTGGGCTCCGCGCCTCGGCGACGTTCACGGTGACGACACCTTGGCCCATGCTCGGGTTCGATGCCGGGCGAACCGGCGCCAACCCCTTCGAGAACGTGCTCACCCGGGAGCGGATCAAGGGGCTCGCGGTCGACGTGCTGACTCACGATCGGGCCACGTCGTCGGCTGCCTATGCCCGGGGGGGCATGCTCGTCGGGATGGCGGACGGCAGCGTGCGCTCGGTCAACCCCCGCAGCGGCCATCAGAACTGGTCCTTCGCGACCGGCGGGCCGGTCCGGTCGACCCCTGCGCTCGTCTTCGGCGCCCGCATCCGCGGCACCGTCCAGGACGCCGTCGTCGTCGGCTCGGACGACGGGAGGGTCTATGCCCTCTCGGCAGCTACCGGACAGAAGCTGTGGCGGTTCCAGAGCGGGGGGCCGGTCCGGTCCTCGCCGCTGGTGCTCCCGGACCTTCGTCCGGCCGGCGCGCCGTCGGGTCTCGTCGTCGTGGGGTCAAACGACGGGAATCTCTACGCCTTGTCGCTGGCGAACGGCTCCCAGGTATGGGCCGCCCCCGCCGGCGGGGCGGTCGTCTCGTCGGCCGTGTTCGCCGTGTGGGTCACGGTTGGAACGGCCGGCAAGCCCACCGCGGTCGAGCACCCGACCGTCGCCGTCGGTTCCACGGACGGCACCCTCCGCGCCTTCAACGCGCGGACCGGCGATCCCTACTGGTCGCGCGACCTCGGCGGCAAGGTCGTCGCCTCGCCGATGGTCCTGCCGAGCTCCTCGCTCTCGGCGCCGGGCTGCGGCGGGATCGTCGCGGCGTCCACCGCGGGGCGGGTGTTCGCCTTGGCCTGCGACGACGGTCACCGCCTGTGGTCGGTCAACGTCGGCGCGCCCGTGGTCGGTTCCCCGGCGCTCTTCACCTGCCCGCCGACTCCCGGGGCTCCCGCCTGCCGGGACGTCGTGGTCGGAACGACGGCCGGTCGCCTCTGGCTGATCGACACCGCCCACCCGACGGCGGCCGACTCGGTCTGGGTCGACCTCGGGTACCCGATCCGTACGACGTCGGGTGTGGCCGCGGGGATGGCGTGGGTGCACACCTCGCCGACCCTCCACGCGCCCGGCGCCGTCCACGCGGTGTCCCTCCCGTCGATGCAGAACCTCAGACGGATCGAGATCCCGACCGAGCCGGCGACGGCCAACCCGCCGACCGGCATGTCGTCGTCGCCCTCGGTCGCCGACGCCATGGTCCTGTTCCCGCAGTTCGAGCTGTTCATCAAGAGCGACTGGCCGCGGTTCCACCACGACACGACCGGCACCGGCTTCAACGGGTTCGAGTGGAAGCTCGGCACGAACAACGTCCCCGCGCTCCACCTGCTGTGGAAGGGGCCCGATGCGGGGAACACCGGCACCCGTTCCTCCCCGGCGGTGGCGGACGGCGTGGCGTTCATCGGCGCCGAGAACGGGAAGCTGTACGCGTTCCCCGCGTCGTGCTCGGACCCGTGCTCGCCGCTCTGGACGGGGAAGACCGACGACGCCATCGTGTCGACGCCGGCCGTGGCGAACGGCGTCGTGTACGTCGGGTCGCGCGACACCAAGCTGTACGCGTTCCCGGCGTCCTGCTCGAACCCGTGCTCCCCGCTGTGGACGGGCAGCACCGCCACCGGCTTCACCAACCCGGCGCCGATCGTCTCGTCGCCGGTGGTGGCGAACGGAATGGTGTACGTCGGCGCGCTCGGGGGGAACTTCTTCGCCTTCCCCGCGTCCTGTTCGAACCCGTGCTCGTGGGTCTGGCACCGCTTCGTCCTGCATGGCGTGTCCTCGTCGCCCGCAGTGGCCGGCGGCAGGGTGTTCGTCGGCGGAGTCGACGGCACGCTGTACGCGTTCCCGACCGCCTGCTCCGACCCGTGCTCCCCGGACTGGACGGCCGACATCGGCGCGGCCGTCGAGTCCTCGCCGGCCGTGGCGAACGGCGTGGTCTACGTGGGGGCGAGCGACGGCAAGCTCCGGGCGTTCCCCGCAGCGTGCTCGAACCCGTGCTCCCCGCTGTGGACCGCCACCATGGCCGGCGAGATCACCGACGGCCCCGCGGTGGCCAAGGGCGTCGTCTACGTCGGCTCGCACGGGTCCGTGACGAGCGCCCTCTCCGCGTTCCCGACCGCATGCTCCGACCCGTGCACCCCGCTGTGGTCGGCAGATGTCGACGTCACGGACTCGCCGGCCGTCGCGAACGGCGTCGTCTACGTCGGGTCCGCGGACGAGAAGCTGTACGCGTTCCCCGCGTCCTGCTCGAACCCGTGCTCCCCGCTGCGGAGCATCGCCACGCTCGATACGGTCGACTCCTCGCCGGCGGTCGCGGACGGCGTCGTCTACGTCGGCTACCAGAACCGCTTCGCGGCATTCGGCCCCTGACCCACGACGCCCAGACATCCGCGTAGCCGCCTTTCGGCCCGGCGAAACAGCGCGAGCGCATGCGGCCGAGTCGCCGGTGGGGATGCCGAGCGGGGCGAACAGCGTCCCCTGCGCCGGCCTACAGAAGGACCGATGGCCTCTCGGCTTCCTGCCGCTCGTTTGCCGATATCCAATCCATGCGGGGACCAGAACAGGGAGTTCGCCGTTCGCCAGTCACGAGGCGCTGGACGGCGGTCGCCCTGGCCGTGCTCGTCGGCGGCGCGCTCGTGATCACGGAGGTGCCGACCGCCGCGGCCCCACGGTCGGGGGGCCCGTCGGGCGCCCCGACGCCGGCCGAGACCCGGTCGCTCTGGGGCAAGCAGAGCGGCAAGCCGTCGAACACCCACGACGGGCACCGGTCCTACCTCCACCCCAAACGGTTCGCCTCGTTCACGCTGAACCAGCGGGGCATGGCTCAGACCCTGACGTCCGCCCCTCGCGAATCGGCGCGCCTGGCCCGCAAGCCGCTCGTCATCTCGCTCCCCGGGCCGAACGGCCGGTTCCAGCGGTTCGCCGTGCAGGAGTCTCCGATCATGGAGCCCGGCCTCGCCGCCCGGCACCCCGACATCCGCACGTACAGCGGCCGCGGCATCGACGAGCCGGCCGCCACCATCCGGTTCGACCTGACGCCGCTCGGGTTCCACGCGCAGGTCGGGAGCCCGACCGGCTGGTGGTACATCGACCCCTACTACCACCGCGACCAGAGCCTCTACGTCTCCTACTTCGGGCGCGACCTGACGGAGAGCCCGCACGGCGACTTCACCGAATCCGCGAACGGCCCCGCCGAGGTCACCGCCGACCGGCCGTACTACCACCCCGACGAGACCGTCGACCTGCACGGCAACGGCTTCGAGCCTCACGCCACCGTCGCGCTTACCATCCACGACCCGCTCGGTGTCTTCCCGTCCCGCGAGACGGAAACCACCGTCGGCGACGACGGCTCGTTCGTCGTGAGCTTCCCCGCCGACCCGGACGGCGCCCTCGGCACCCACGTGGTCGACGCAGACGACGGAACGAACCGGACGAGCGCTTCCGTACGACGTCGTCACCGCCGAGGACGAGTCCGTCGACCCGCCCACCGGGGACCAGCTCCGGACCTACCGGCTCGCCCTGATCACCGACCCCGGCTACGCCGCGTTCTTCGGGCCCGCGAACGTCACCGCGGCCAAGGTCACCCTGATGAACCGCGTCAACCAGGTCTACGAGCAGGACCTCTCGATCCGGATCGTCCTCGTCGCGAACAACGACCTGCTGAACTTCAACACGTGGGCCCAGGCCACCGCCCCCAACGGCCCGTGCGGCGCGGCCGCGTGCTTCACGCAGTCCCAGGTCACGGCGTGCTTGAGCACGACCCGCGCCCGCCTGGTGATCGGGCAGATCATCGGCGCCGGCAACTACGACATCGGCCACCTCGCGCTCGGGCAGCCGGGCGGCGGTGTCGCGAACCTCGGCGTCGTGGGCCGTTCCAACAAGGCTGGGGGGTGCACCGGCATCCCGACACCGGTCGGGGACTTCTACGCCGTCGACTACGTCGCCCACGAGATGGGGCACCAGTTCGGCGGGAACCACCCGTTCAACGGCACACAGCTGAACTGCGCCGGCGCAACCGCAACGCTGCAACATCGGTCGAGCCGGGGAGCGGTTCGTCGGTGATGGCGTACGCCGGCATCTGCCTGACGGACGACCTCCAGCGCCATAGCGACCCGTACTTCTCGCAGCGGAGCCTCCAGGAGATCACCACCTACGTCACGTCCAACCAGGCCGCCATCAACGAGCTCCAAACCGCCTCGCTCGTGCACTTCGGCGGCGGCAGCGAGGTGCAGACCGTGACGTTCGGTCCCGGCTACTCGCAGGTCGCGTCGATCCAGCCGCTCACCGTCCCCGTGAACGGGGCGCCGAGCGCGACCTCCCTCGGCGGAGCGCAGGAGACCGGCACCACGGTCACCATCGCGACGGGAACGGCCCACACCCTGACCGTGGGCGACGTCGTCTCGATCGCCGGTGTCGGCGCGGCCGGCTACAACGGGACCTTCACCGTCACCGCCGTGCCGACCACCCGTTCGTTCCAGTACACGAACCCGGCGGCCGGGCTCCCCATCTCCGGCGGCGGCACGGTCACGCTCGGCGTTCCGGGCGCGACCGAATCCGGGACCACGGTGACGATCACCACCAGCGCGCCGCACGGCCGGTCGGTGGGCGACGTCGTCACCGTCTCCGGCGTGGGGGTCGGCGGCTACAACGGGACGTTCACCGTCTCCGCCGTTCCGACGGTGCGTCAGTTCCAGTACACGGCGGGCGCAGCCGGCCTGCTCAGCTCCGGCGGCGGGACGGCGACCTACAACTCGCCGTTCCAGGTCCGGATCGGCGGGAACGACTCGTCGGTGGTCGGCGGGCTCGGCCCCGCCTACACGGTCCCGAACGTGCAGGCGGCGATCAACGCCATCGCCGGCTTCGCCGGAACCGTCACCGTCTCGGCGCTCTCCTCGGCCGGGTTCACCGTGAGCTACGGCGGCCCCTCGGCCGGGCTCGACGTGCCGAGCCTGCAGATCGTCAACCTGACCTGCGGCGGCTGCTTTTCGTCGGTCGAGGAGACGAACCACGGCGGCGCCAACGACTCGTTTCGGATCACCCTCAACGGCAACAGCTCGACCGCGATCACGAACGGCACCGCCGCCTACACGGCCGGAGGGATCTCGAGCGCGATCACCGGCATCCCCGGCTGGCCCGCGGGCGGCACCGCAACAGTCGCCGGCTTCGGCGGCGGCGCGGTCAACACCACCGGGTTCCAGGTCTCGTTCGGCGGCACGCTGGCGCAGACCAACGTGCCGAGCCTGGGGCTGACGGACTTCAGCGGGAGCGCGACCGGGTTCTTCGGCGAGACCGACAAGGGCGGGACGGTGGACAACAAGGGAACATCCACGCCCACCGGGAACACGTTCCCGGCGGTGACGGCCGAGCCGGCGCACACGATCCCGCTGCGCACGCCGTTCGCCCTCACCGGGAGCGCCACCGATGCCGAGGGCGACCCCTTGACGTACTCCTGGGAGCAGAACGACCGGGGCGGCACCAACGGCACCTCGCTCCTGAGCAACGTCAAGGCGAACGGGCCGCTGTTCGCCATGTTCCCGGTGTCGGGGCAGATCAGCGACGCCGACAGCCTCACGTACAACTCCCCCGGGGAGAACGCGGTCGGCACGAGCCCGATGCGGGTGTTCCCGGATCTCGGCCAGATCCTCGCGAACAACACCAACGCCGAGACCGGCGCCTGCCCGGTGGGAACGATCGCGCCGCCGGTCCCGGTCGCCGCGACCGAGTGCTTCATGGAGTTCCTCCCGACGTCCGACTACGCGGGGGTGGTCGGCGTGAACGCCGCCCCGCCGCGGCTGGACTTCCGGCTCACGGTCCGCGACGGCAGAGGCGGAGTCAACAGCGCCGACACGACGATGACGCTCGCGCCGGGGACCGGGCCGTTCCTCGTGACGTCGCAGGGCACGTCGGTGACCTACGAGGGCGGATCCACGCAATCGGTGACGTGGAGCGTCGCCGGGACCAACACCGCGGCGCTCGCCCAGAACGTGAAGATCTCGCTGTCGTCCGACGGCGGGTTCACCTATCCGGACGTCCTGGTCGCGAGCACGCCGAACGACGGCAGCGAAAGCGTGACGATCCCGGGCGTCGCGACCGCCCACGCCCGGATCAAGGTCGAGGCGGTCGGCAACGTCTTCTTCGACATCTCGAACGCCGACTTCACCATCGAGACCGGACCCGAGGTGACCGACTCGCTCGGAGGCGGGAGCCAGTCGGTCCAGTACAGCGACTCGCCGTCACCGGACGTGACCGTGACCGCCACCGACGGGAACGCCGACGGCTCGGCGCTGACCGCAGCGGCGGCCGGCCTCCCGGCCGGGATGTCGCTCCAGGTGACGGCGACCTCGGCGGACGGCGACCGGCCGGGCACCAGGACGTGGAAGGTCGGCGGCCCCGCCTCCGACGCGCCGGGCCCGTACCCCGTGACCGTGACGGTGACGGATGACTCGGCGCGCGAGGACTCGACGTCGTTCACCCTCGTGGTCACGAAGGAGGACGCCGACGCCGCGTACTCGGGCGACGTGCTGGTGTTCACGCCTGCAGGTGGGAGCAGCGCCAACGTCGTGCTCCGGGCGACGGTTCGCGACAGCTCCCTCTTCTCCGGTGACACGGAGCCCGGCGACATCCGGAACGCCACGGTCGGGTTCAAAGAGGGAGCCGCCACGCTGTGCGGTCCGCTCCCGGTGACGCTCTTCGACGGCGCCCTCACGACCGGAACGGCGAGCTGCACGACGCCGCTGTCGCTCGGCGCCCACACGATCGATGTCGTGGTCGATGGCTTCTACACGGCGCCCGTGGCCATGGGAACGGTCGAGGTCGCCCAGCCGAACGGGAGCTTCGTCACCGGCGGCGGCTACCGCGTGATCGAAGCCTCCGGCGGGAGCTACGCGGCGGATCCGGGTTCCCGTTCCAACTTCGGGTTCAACGTCAGCAACAAGAACCCGAAGAACCCGCAGGGCCACGCGAACATCCTGTTCCGGCGGGCGGGACGGACCTACCAGATCAAGAGCACCGCCATGGACTCGCTGGGGATCGCCCTCCGGACGTCCGGCGGGACGCCATGCAGCGGACCACCGAGCGCGACCTGTTGGGGGGTCGCGGAATTCCGGTCCAAGGCGAACCTCAACGACGTCACCAATCCGTCGAGCCCCGGCTCGAGCCTGGGGAACCTCACCCTGCAGATCACCATGACCGACAAGGGCGAGCCCGGCTCCGCCGACACGATCGGGGTCACCCTGTGGAACGGAAGCACCCTGCTGTTCTCGTCCGACTGGAACGGCTCCAGGACCGTCGAGCGCCCGCTGGACGGAGGCAACCTGGTCGTCCACTGACGGGGCCCACCGGCCGGCGCCAGGATCGGGCCGATCGGGATGTCAGACCGCTGGAGTAGGGTCCGCGCACGACGTCATTCGGAGCCAGGGGGTCCCGGCGTCCGGCGGAATCCGTATGACACATCGTGATACAGTCGCTGTTGTGGCTCGAGCGATCTCCGTTCGACTCGACGACGAGGCCTTCCGGGCGCTCGCTCGGCTGGAGGCGACCGGCCTCAGCCGCTCCGAGGCGATCCGCAGGGCCCTGGTCGAAGCGTCCGACCGGCTTCGGCGACTGGATTCACTTGCTGCGGAGCGCGAGGCGCTGGAGGCCGACGAGGGCGATCGGGGCGAGATGCTCGAGGTCGCGGCCATGATGGAGGGCCTGCGTGCGCCGAGGTGATGTGTTCGAGCTCAGCCTTCCCAGGGGGACCGGGCACGAGCAACGGGGCCGCCGATACGGCGTCGTCGTCCAGTCCGATGCTCTGCTCCCGAGGTCGGTGATCCTGGTGGCGCCCACTTCCCGGAGCGCTCGGCCCGCCTCGTTCCGGCCCGAGATCCGGGTGGGGGACCAGTCCACGAAGGTGCTCGTCGAACAGCTGGGCGCGGTGGACTCCTCGAGGCTGGGCGAGATCGTCGGCCACGCCACTCCGCACGAGATGTGGGGGATCGACGAGGCGATCCTCACCGTCCTCGGCCTCTCGTAGCGCGATCCGGACCCGGACCGTCGTAGGGTGAAGCTCGATGACCTCCCCGATCCGGCTCGTGGAATTCCCGGCGGACGACCCCGATCGGGCGCTCCGGTTCTGGACGGCGTCCTCGGTGTGAAACTCGACGCACGCGGCGACGACGAGGGACAGGGTTGGCAGACGCATACGGACGACGCCGCTCTGGGCGTCCACCCACGCGGAACCGGGCCCGGCGACCGCGTGTCGCTGCCGTACTTCTCGGTACCGGACATGGCGGCCGCGCTCGAACGCGTGCGCGAGCTCGGCGGCGAGGTCATCCACCCGGGCGAGCGCTGGAGCGTCTGCCGCGACTCCGAGGGGAGCCCCTTCGGACTCGGCGCCGACCCGCGGGAACCGGCCCTGGAGTAGACTGCGTCGACGAGCAGGCATTCCCGCCTGCGGTTCGCGATGAGCGAATGAACGCCGGACCCGCGATCCGGTTCTTCCTCACTCTCCCGGACGCCTACACACGAGGGAGGCACCGTGTCGCGATGTCCCAACTGCGAATCCACCCGAATCCTGGTCGTGCTGGGCCCCAAGCCCCGCGCTTCATGCAGCGACTGCGGATGTCGGTGGATCCAGGAGGGCCGCGAGCAGATCTCGATCCGCCGGCCCGGGGAGGCCGCCTCGCGCCAGATGCACCCGTCACGCCGTAGGGTTCCGCCCGGAGGCGCCACGACCAGGGGCGCCTGATCCAAGGAGGGGGCCGGACGTGAACGACGACGACCGCACCTGGAGCGGAGTGATCATCTTCGAGGTCGACGCCAGGTTCCAGAGCACCGCTGCACAGCCGAGGAGCACCGACCCCGACGTGGAGGGCGCACGCCTGCTCGCGGTCATCGAAACGGCGCTGAAGGCCGACGCCGAGCAGCGCCAGGAGTTCGAGGTCGGCGCGGTCCGCTACGCGGGCAACCGGGGCTCGACCCGGTACGACTGACCCGCCTTCCCTGGACTGTTCGAGCGACGGCCGGCGCTCAGCCGGAGGTGTCGTCGGCCGCCCGAGCGGCGTCGTCCACGCCCTGGCGGGCTCTCCGGGCGCTCCGGTGGGCGGCGATCACCGCTGCCCGTTGCTTCTTCGTCCGAGCCGTCTCCCGATCCGCCCGGGGAGGGCCGACCGTGACCGTCCACCCGTCGCCGCGGAGGCGCTCCGCCTCCACCTCGGCGTCGGCAACGGCGAGCGTCCGGGTTCGGGTCGAGGAGTCCCGCCGAGCCGTCAGCGTCACACGCTCGGCCATGGGCGCTCCTCGTCACGCAGAGAAACGTCTGGAGCCGCCAGGCCCCTCACGCCGGCAACGCGTCGATCGACTCTTGGTTCAGCTTGGTGGTGGCACTGTCGAGCCGGAGCCCGACCAGGTTGACGGGGCCGGAGACCCACGTTCCATCGGTCAGCACCTCGACCTTGAGCCCGCCCTCGACGCTCTCGCTGATCCGCCAGACCGTCTTCCCCCGCTTGTACACGCCGGACGGCTTGCGGCGGCCGGACGAAGCGTCCGACGGCTCGGTCCCGTCCGGATCCTCGGTGCGGTGCGTGTCCCCCACTGCCCGACTCCTTCGCCGGCCGTCGTGGTCGCGGCCACGAGGCTCCGCCCGAAAGCACCGGAGCCCGCCGCCTCCTCGAGCAAGGCGGCGGCGGGCTCCAGCGATGGTTCCGTGATCTAGCCGACGACGCGGACGTTGCTCGCCTGCGGGCCCTTCTGGCCCTGCGTCACGTCGAACTCGACCTTCTGGTTCTCCTCCAGGTTGCGGTACCCGTCGCCCTGGATCGCGCTGAAGTGCACGAAGACGTCGGGACCCTCCTCCTGGGTGATGAATCCAAACCCCTTCTCGGGGTTGAACCACTTCACCGTTCCGGTGGTCATAAGCATTCCCTCCCTTCCTGGCCTTCTCGGACCTCACTGCCGTCCGGTCTGGCCCCGGCTGTCGCCGGGAGGGAAACTGCTCGGAACTCGGAGCGGTGGTGGTAAGACCAACAGCGGAACCCGTGCGGTAAGCCCTCGCCGACAAGCCTACCCGTTTCAGAGCGACGAAACAGCCCTCGAGCCGGTGACGGGGGTTCGACTGGCGGCGGGGTGGCGCGACTCGCGGACCGCTCGTGCGATGCGCCTGGCATCGAGGGCGATCTCGCGGAGGTTGCCGCTGAGCGGGTTGGTGTAGCCGATGAAGTGCATGCCGGGGGCGTTCGGGTGTGTCTCGGCGCCATGTACCGCTGGGCGGCCGTTCGGAGCGACCAGGCCGAGGTCGCCCACCAGGGGCTCGAGCCCCGGTTGGAACCCCGTCGCCCAGATCACCGCGTCGGGGCGGATCCGGCCGCCGCCCGCCAGCACGACGTCGGGTCCGTCAAGGCGCTCGACGGCCGGGAACACCTTCACGCGACGCTGCTTCAGCAGGCCGATCAGCCCGACGTCGAGGATCGGGATCGAGTCCCTGTTGACCCGCGTGTAGAGCCCCTCGCGCGGCCCGGGCATGCCGTATCGGGTGAGGTCGCCCACCGTCACCCGCTGCATGAGCTTCGAGATCCGGTCCACCACCGGAATCGGCAGCCGCCGGACCGCCACGCCGATGACCTGCGAGGGAAGCCCAACGAGGTCGCGGCGGAGGATGTTCGGCGGGGTCCGGACCGAGATGCCGACCCGCCGGGCGCGGCCCTCCACCAGGTCCACGGCGATCTCCGCGCCGGAGTTCCCCGTTCCGACGACCAGGACGTCCTTGCCGCGGTAGGGGACCGGGTTGCGGTAGTCGGCGGAGTGCACCTGCTCGCCGGTGAAGGTCTCCCGACCGGGCAGGTCTGGGACGAACGCGTCGTGGTTGAACCCGGTCGCCACCACCACGAGGTCCGCCTCGATCTCGCCGTCGCTCGTGTTCAGGCGCCAGCCCTTGCCGTCTGCAGCCCGCGAGAGCTCCTTGACCTCGACATTGGTTCGGACGTCCAGCGAATGGTGGCGCGCGTAGCGCTCGAGGTACCGGACGACCCCGTCCCGCGAGACCCACCTGCCCTCGCCCCGGTCGATCCGGAGCCCCGGCAGGTCGGAGAGCCAGCGGACCGTGTGGAGGTGGAGCCGGTCGTAGTGCTTCCGCCAGCTCGACCCGACCGACCCCCGTTCGAGCACGACCGCCGCGACGCCTTCAGCCCGGAGCGTCGCCGCCGCGGCCAGTCCCGCCGGCCCGGCTCCGATGACCACCGCATCGTGCCGCTCGATGCCCGGGGTCGTACCCACGGAGCCGACGCTACGCCCAATCGAACACGGCGACCGCGCACAGCTCGACGCCTCGAAAGCTCAGCAGCTGTGTTCGATGAGCCCCGTCGATCCGATCGGGTGGCTCGCCGTGCCGGCGGCCCACACGTTCGTGCCGGACGGCGTGGCGACGCCCGCGAGCCGATTGTGGCCGGTCCCGACGTTCGGGCTGGCGACCACCTTCCAACTCCCGTTCGTGAAGTGGGCGATGAGCGTCCGGCGGACGAAGTTGCTGTTCTCGAACTCGCCGACCGCCCACGCGTTGGTCGCCGAGATCGCGCTGACGTCGTTGAAGAAGTTGATCTTGTCGGTGCCGACGTTGGGGCTGTTCACGACGTCCCAGCCGGATCCCGTGTTGCGCAGGGTCAGGGTCTGCAGGGACGCCGAACCGGTCCTGCTCCCCGCGACCCACTGCGCCGAGGCAGTCGGGGTCGACACGCCCATCAGGTTCGCGCCGGCCGTGTCCTCCGCCGGGACCATCTCCCTGTTCCAGTCGCCGCCGTCGAAGCGCTCGACGAGGCCGTCGGTTCCCCCCGCCGTGCCCGCGGAACCCACCGCGACCACGTTCATCTTCGAGATCGCCGAGACGTCCTGCAGGTCGCCGCCGTGCTGCAGGAACGCGCCGTGCACGGCCACCCACTTCGACCCGTTGTAGTGCTCGATGATCGTCTTGGTCCCTGGGCGCCCGTTCGAGCCGACCGCCCAGATGTTGGTCGCGCTCACCGCGTCGATCCCCTTGAGGAAGTTGTCGGCGCCGGCGACGGGGTTGGGGCTCGCCACGACGGTCCACTTCTGCCCGTTCCAGTGCTCGATCAGCGTGCGGTTGTGTCCGCCGCCGGCGGGCGTGTAGTAGCCCACCGCCCAGGCGTTCCGGGCGCTGATCACCGTGATGTCGAACAGCTCAGTCGTGGACCCCTTGTCCGGCGCCGCGACGATCGACCACTTGTTCCCGTTCCAGTGCTCGACGAGCGGCTTGCCGGCCGCCCCGCTGCTGCCGACCGCCCAGATGTTCGTCCCCAACAGTGCGTCGATTCCGTACAGCTGGTCGAACGACGGGCTTCCGACCTCCGGGTGCTGGACCGTCTTGAACGTGCATCCGCCGCCGGCGGACGCCGTGGTGGCCGGCACCAGCAGTGCCGCGACGGTCAATGACAGGAAGCCGAACCGGAACCGGGCCGAGCGGATCAAGTGGCGCAAGACAGGTCTCCTTCTCCTCAGAGGGCGGGCGTGACCGCGCGTCGCACGGCCTCGGTTTGCGCACCATAGCCTGTCATCGCAGATTTTGGCGCCCGGTCTCATCGGACTCGTGCCCGGCCCCGCACATGGGGCCGCTACTGCCTGGCGGACGCCTTCTTGAACTGACGGATCGACAGCGGCACGAAGATCGCCAGGATCAGCGCGATCCAGATCAGCGAGTACAGCACCGGGTGCGCGAGCGGCCACACCGTCGGCGCCGGGATATCGCCCGTGTTCCCGAACGCCTCCCGCACCGCCTGGGCCACCGACGAGACCGGGTTCCACTCCGCGAACACCCGCAGCGGCCCCGGCAGCAGGTCGGCCCGCACGAACGTGTACGCCACGAACGTGATCGGGAAGATGAACAGGAACGACGCGTTCTGGACCACCTCGACCGCGCGGACCCGCAGCCCGACCCAGGCCATGATCCAGGACACCGCGTACGAGAACAGCAGCAGCAGCAGGAACCCGCCGATCGCCGCCAGCGCGCCGTTGCGGATCCGCCACCCCACGATCAGCCCGGTGATGGCCATCACGAACAGCGAGATCCCGTTGTACGCGATGTCCGAGCCGGTCCGCCCGACCAGCACGGCCGCCCGCGACATCGGCAGCGAGCGGAACCGGTCGATCACGCCCTTGGTGATGTCGGTGGCGATCCCCACGCCCGTGAACGTCGACCCGAAGATCACCGTCTGCGTGAAGATCCCCGCGATCAGGAACTCCCGGTAGCTGACCCCCGGCATCGTGATGGAGCTGCCGAACACCAGCCCGAACAGCAGGACGAACATGATCGGGGAGGCCGTCGTCCACACCAGGATGTCGGGGACCCGCTTGATCGCGATCAGGTTCCGTTTGGCGACGACGGCCCCGTCGGCCAGCACTCTCGCCATGCTCATCGAACCGCCTCCTCCTTCACCCGGGCCTCACCGCGGCGCCGGCCCTTCTTGTCGCCCTCGCCGTCGCCGTCCTCCTCGGGCGGCTGCTCCTCCGCCACGTGGCCGGTGAGCCTCAGGAACACGTCGTCCAGCGTCGGCCGGCGGAGGCCCACGTCACTGATGCGAATCTTGGCCTCCTCGAACCGGTCGAGGACCCGCTTCAGCACGTGCGGGCCCCCGGTCGCCGTTGCGGTCAGGGTTCGGATCTGCTCGTCGACCTGGATGTCGTCGCCGCACAGCTGACCGAGGACCATCCGGGCCACCGGCATGTCCGCGGCCTCCGCGACGACGACCTCGACCCGCTCCCCGCCGACCTGGGACTTGAGCTGGTCCGAGGTCCCGTGGGCGATCACCGTGCCGTGGTCGATGACCACGATGTCGTCCGCCAGCCGGTCGGCCTCCTCCATGTACTGGGTGGTCAGCAGCACCGTGGAACCGCCCCGCACGAGGTCGTTGATGGTCTCCCACATCTGCGAGCGGCTGCGCGGGTCCAGCCCGGTCGTCGGCTCGTCCAGGAACAGCACCTCGGGCCGTGCCACGAGCGCCGCCGCCAGGTCCAGCCGGCGCCGCATCCCGCCGCTGTAGGTCTTGGTCGGCCGGTCGGCGGCGTCCTCGAGCGAGAACTCCTTGAGCAGCTCCCGCGCCCGCACGCGCGAGCGCTGCTTGCCGAGCTGGTACAGCCGACCGAACATGTCGAGGTTCTCGAACCCCGTCAGGTTCTCGTCGACGGCCGCGTTCTGGCCGGACAGGCCGATGCGCTCCCGGACCTTGTCGGGCTCCTTGGTGACGTCGAGCCCGGCCACCATCGCCAGGCCCTCGTCGGGCTCCAGCAGCGTGGTCAGGATGCGCACGGCTGTCGTCTTGCCGGCGCCGTTCGGCCCGAGCAGGCCGAGCACCGTTCCCTGCGGAACGGCCAGGTCGATGCCGGCGAGCGCCGTCACCTCCCCGTACCGCTTGACCAACCCCTCCGTTCGGATGGTCTCGTTCATGTCGCTCCCTCTCCCTGGACGCCCTCTGCTTCCCCCGCGGGCTCGTACGTCAGGATGACGACTCCGTTCGGCGTTGACTCGCTGCTGGTCAGCCGCAACATCTGCTTGGGGTTCTCGCCACGGAACAGGCGCTTGCCGTCGCCGAGCAGCAGTGGGTGGACCATCAGTTGGTACGCGTCGACCAGACCCTCGCGCATCAGCGACTGCGCGAGCTCGCCGCTGCCGATCACGAGGAGGTCGCCGCCGGGCTCGGCGCGCAGCTTGTTGACCTCATCTGCAAGATCGGGCCCGAGCACTGTCGAGTTGTTCCACTCGAGCGGGTTCTGCAGCGTGGTCGACACCACGTATTTCGGCATGGCGTTGATGGGCTTGGCGAACGGGTCGTCATCAGGCTGGTTCGGCCACCAGGCCGCGAAGATGTCGAACGTCTTCCGCCCGAGCAGGAGCCCGCCCGCGCTCTGGATCCCGCCCATGACGAACTCGCCCATCCGATCGTCGAACAGCGTCTGCTGCCACCCGCCCTCGGTGAATCCCCCGCTCGGGTCCTCGTCCGGGTAGCCGGGCGACTGCATCACTCCGTCCAGCGTCAGGAACTCGCTCACTACCACCCTGGCCATAGCAACCTCCATTTGCGATTCAGCGGTCGTTTCGCCCGTTCTGACTCTCTTCCAAGGGCCAACTCATCGGTCCGGCCCATGATTCCCTGCCCCGGTGACACGCTGGCAGCGAGGAGCCTCCCCGGCTTCGCCGGGGAGGCTCCTCGCGTGGACCCGCCGCGAGCTACGCCGGCGCGATCACTTCTGGAAGACCTGGAGCTCCGCCGCCCGGACGTTCTGGGCTTGGACGCTCGCGGTCGAGCAATCGGTCGAGTTGCCGGGGTCGTCGTCCTGGTCGCCCGCGTAGCCCGGCGTGCCGGTGCACTGGTTCGTCAACACGACCAGGCGCACGAACGTCGCCTTGGTCTTCGGCACGTCGAACGACCGCATGATCAGCACGGGCGCGACCGGCCGCGGGACCGTGGCCGGGAACGCGTCCGGCGCGCTCGTGAACAGCACGTGGAAGTCGGCGTCGTTCGTGCAGTCCACGCCCGCCTTCACCTCGCAGGACAGCAGCTGGAACTGGCGAAGCGCCGAGAACCGGCTCTGCGGCCGGGTCGGACGGGCTGATCTGCGGACGGAGCAGGGCGCTCACCTGGACCCGCGCGACCTGCCACGAGGCACGGCTCGGGTCGAGGTGGACGGTGACCTGCTTGCCCGGCCACCGGCGAGCCGAGCGACGCCCAGTCGGTGGCCTCGGTGTCGTCGATCAACGTGTCCAGCGCCGTGCCGTCGCCGGCGGCCGTCCCGCCATTCGACGACGACGCCAGGTTGGGCGGCAGGGACGGCTCGAACAACTTCACCTGACCCGCCTTCACGGTCAGCGTGAACCGCTCGCGCGCCGAACCCGTTCGCCCTGGCGATCAGGTGGTACGTGCCCGGCACCAGCCGGACCGTGTCGGTCAACGCGGTCGCCGGGTCGGTGTCGGCCACCGGCACGACGCGGGCCTCGTAGTCGCCGACGAACAGCTGCGCGCCGGAGACCGGCACGCCGCCGAGGTCCGTCGGCGTGGAACGTGACGGTCGCCTCGTTCGCGTACGGCGACTCGAAGCTCGGGACGGCCTGCGAGTCGCTCGCCGCCCGCTGTCGACGCGAACTCGCCGAACCCGCGCTGCGGCGAACGCGTTCCAGATGAGGTCCTGGTTCGCGCCGCCGAACCGGACCAGGTCGGCCGCGAGCATGGTGTCCCGCGTGTCGAGCATGCTGATGTTCCCCGAACGCCAGCAGCAGGAACGAGTCGAACACGAGCTGGATCCACCGCCGGTTGCCCGGGCACGCGTCCACCGGCGTCAGCCCGTCGGCGCAGCTCTGCTGCAGCGCGGCGTCGGAGACGGGAACGTCGCCGTACCTGGCGTTCATCGCCTGGCGGATGTCGATGTTCACCGCGATCCAGATCTCGCCGTCGGCGTGGACCTCCGGGCCGGTCAGGTCGAAGCCCGAGATCGCTGTAGTTGAGCGGGCGGTCGTCGATCGTCGTAGTCGCGGATGCCCCGGACGGGGTTGCCGGTGACGTACGCGCCGACTGCGAACGGGGTCTCGCCCGGTGGGCACGTAGCCGTTCTCGAACAGGTACTCCGTGCGCGATGAGGTCGCTCCAGCTCTCGCCCATCGAGCCCGCCCTGGAATCCGGAGAGACCGGTGTTCGGACCGGCGATCATCCGGTTGGTGATCGCGTGGGTGTACTCGTGGCCGATCACCGTCATGTCGTAGTCGCCGTCGACGCACGGCGGGTAGAAGGCGCCGGCGACCGGCTGCCACAGGAACATGTTGGTGATCGGGCGGCAGGCCGTCGCGGCCGCGTGCCCTGGTTGGCGTTGTTCGCGACTGGAAGCCGGGCGAGCCGCCGACGACGCCGCCGGCCTGGCCGTTGCCCTGCTCGGGGTCGTTGCCCAGGCCGCCCTGGCCGAAGTTGTCGCGCTGCATGTTCCACGTCGCCTCGGTGAAGCCCAGGTCGGTAGGCGAAGTCGTGCATGCGGTTGTGCATCGCGAACAGGTTCGCCAGGGCTGCGTCGATGTCGTTGCGCTGCGGCGAGGTGAACGTCGTGTTCGGGTTGCACCGCTGCTGGAGCCACTGGTTGGTCCAGTCGTACGTGTAGTCGCGGCCGGGCCGGCTCGTGGCGAAGACCGTGCCGACGGCGCCGCCGGAGTTGGTGTTCCACTTCTGGACGGCGAACGAGTTGTTGCCGTTGGTCGTCTCGAAGCTGTTGCCGGTGGATGGGTCGATGTCCCAGGCCAGCGGCGAGGCGGGGTTGTTCAGGATCCGCTGGCAGCCCGGGTCGCCGGCTTCCCAGCACCACAGCTGGCGCGTGTCGCTGGTGGAGTAGTCGAGCGGCGGGTTGGCGGGGAACGCCTTCCACTTGGAGGGGTCGGCCAGGTAGTCGACGAGGTCGTCGCGGACCAGGACCTGCCCGGTGCGGGCGTCGACGTAGGACTGGACGCCGAGCGGGTTGGCCGCGGTGCCGCCCATGAGTGTGACCGCGTACGCGGCCCGCACGCCCTGCGTGGGCGTCGGGGTGGCGACCAACCGGGCCTCGACGGGCCCGGACAGACCCTTGACCTTGAAGGCGTCCCGGCGACCCGCGCCGCCGGTGCGGGTGACCTCGCTGCTGCTCACCGGCCGGCCGACGTTGGCGGATGCGGCCCGGACGGCGCTCTCTGCGTCGATCGTCGGCGGGGCGGGTGCCGCCATGGAGCCGGCGATGGAGGACGAGAGATAGTATGACCGTGCCGCCGTTCACGCCGACCGCGACCAGCCCGTCGGGTTCGGCCGGGAGCTTGCCGAAGCGCTGCTGGAACAGCACGGCGTGGCCCCGGCCGAGTGGGGCGTCGTTCACGAGGATCAGGCGATGGACGTCGGCCCTGGTGAGGTGGAACAGCGCCTTGTTCTGACGGAGGAACTGTCTGGCCACCTTGACGGCGCTGCCGTGCATGCCGGTCGCCAGGGCCCCGCCGGTGGGAAGCAGGGACGCCGGGGTGCCGAACTGGTTCCACTGCGCCATGGCGCCGAGGCCGGCGACTTGTCGGCGCTGCGCGGCGCTGGGTGCGATCGCGCCGGCCCTGGCGTCGCGGTCGAGGGAACTGGACTGGCCGAGGAAGGGCGATTGGGTTTGGGAGGCATGGCCGGCGGCCGTGGCGCCGGTGCCGGTCGTGAGGAGTGCGGCGAGCAAGAACAGGGGGGCTGCGACGGCGGCGAGCCGTGCACGCCCGGGAAGTCGAGGCATCGAGTCTCCTTCAGGAAGCGTGGGGCGCCGTTCCCCCTCGAGACTTCCCCCTCATCCCGCGGGCACGGGAGCTTCTGACTCGGCCACCACCTCCCCGGATGCGCTATGGCCGGACCGTGCGGGTCTCAGCCTTCGCGCGGAGGATCGACTTCGGCGGGCCCGGCGATCCTAGTGCGTCCCCTCCGAACCGCGTCAAATCAGGCGCAAACCTGCGCGTCCGCGCCAGCTTCGAGCGGGAGCTCAGGGCCGTCCCGGCTGATGGCCCGGCCTGCGGTTGGCCGGTGACGCGTCCGGCTTCGAGATGCGAACGACGTGCTTGCCGGCATCGGGGGCGAGGAACTCGAGGAGCCGTTCCCCCTCGTCGGCAACATGGCGGCGCTCGACGGGTGTGAGGCGACGGAAGGGCTCGACATGCAGGGTCGAGGCCTGCTTGCCGTCGCGGTCGTCCCTCCACCGTGCCGTCATGAACCCGTCGACGAGCACCGAGCCCCAGCCGACCTCGGTCCACTGTGGAACGCCCTCCGGGATCACGCGCGTCCGGTCGGCGTGGCCGAGCAGCACGTTGTCGTACTCGGGGAGGAACCGAACGGGGGCCGGTGTGGCGGGGTCGGGGAGCGGGGCCCGCGTGAGATCGAACAGCTCCCGCCCGGCCTCGTCGCCGGAACGTACGGAGCCGCGGGCGAAGCTCCTCGAACGCCTCGCGCATGCCGGCCAGCCCGGACCAGTTCGAGAAGTCCGCCGGGGTCGCCGGGCCGAACACCGCCAGGTACCGCCGGACCAGCTCCGTCGGTGGAGCGCCGGGTTCGTCGAGCTGCCCGACTCCCAGCCAATGCTCGAGCGTCGTGACCTCGGCTCGGGCCGACCGCCCCCACAGCCCCCGCGGCGTGACCTGGACGGTCGGTAGGAGGTACAGCGCATAGCCGAGGTTCAGCGCGTCGCGGTCCGGCCACCGTTCGGCGACGACCCGCGAGAGGTCCGAGCGGGTTCCGGGTCGTTCCTCCAGCCGCCGGCGGAACAGCGCGACCACCTCGTCGAGGTCGATCCCCGCGGCCGCGTCCCGGAATGCCTTCTGCCCGAAGAACATCCGCTCGACGACCGGCTGGAACATCCGCCGCAGCGCCAGCGCGTCCCGGGCGCTCACCAGGTGCAGCGTCGCCCGCAGGAGCGTCATCCGAACCGCTCGCCGCGAATCGATCGCCTTCGACAACATCGCCGGGTCGAACCCCGCGAGTCGCGACCACAACGCCACGTACGGGTCGCGCGGCGACTGCGCCTGCATCGCGACCAGCCGCTCGACGGCCTGCATCGGCCCGATCCGCATGCGCTGGAGCAGCATCTGCCGTGATAGCAGCGCCCGGTTCAGCTCCCGCTGCGAGAGCGTTCGGACGGACCCTGGGCGACCCGGCGGCATGACGAGACACTACCGGCGGCCGGCGGCGAGCCGGGCGTCGAAGTTGGGTGTCGGCGGACCCGGCTAGCCTTGGCGGGTGATGCAGACCGCAGTCGACGCCCGGGCGGGAGAGCTGCTCCGCAAGATGGTCGGCGGCGAGGCCGAGTTCCGCCCCGGCCAGCTCGAGGCCGTCACCGCGCTGTACGCCGAGCGCCGGCGCGTGCTCGTCGTCCAGCGCACCGGGTGGGGCAAGAGCGCCGTCTACTTCATCGCGACGCGCCTGCTCCGCGACGACGGGCGCGGGCCCACCCTGCTGGTCTCGCCGCTCCTCGCCCTCATGCGCAACCAGATCGACATGGCCGACGCGCATCGGCGTCCACGCCGCGACGATCAACTCGGCCAACGAGGACGACTGGGAGCAGATCAAGGCCGACATCCGCGAGAACCGCGGTCGACCTGCTGCTCATCTCGCCGGAGCGGCTCAACAACCGCGAGTTCCGCGACGAGGTGCTGCCCGAGGTCGTCGCCACCACCGGGCTCCTGGTCGTCGACGAGGCGCACTGCATCAGCGACTGGGGCCACGACTTCCGCCCGGACTACCGGCGCATCGCCCGTGTCCTCGACACGCTGCCGCCCGGGGTCCCGGTGCTCTGCACCACCGCCACGGCCAACGACCGCGTGGTCGACGACGTCGTCGCGCAGCTCGGCTGCCGACATCGCCGTCCACCGCGGAACGCTGGACCGCGAGAGCCTCGTCGCTCCGGCGGGCTCCGACATGCCTCGCCGGCCGAGCGCATGGCGTGGCTCGTCGAGACGATCCCGACGCTCCCGGGAACCGGCATCGTCTACTGCCTCACCATCACCGACACCGATCCGCGTCGCCGATTGGCTCGAGACGAACGGCATCAACGCCCACGCCTACAGCGGCGACACCGACCCGGAGATCCGCGAGCAGGTCGAACGCGACCTCCTCGACAACCGGGTCAAGGTCGTGGTGGCGACGAGCGCGCTGGGGATGGGGTTCGACAAGCCCGACCTGGCGTTCGTCATCCACTTCCAGAGTCCCGGGCTCGGCCATCGCGTACTACCAGCAGGTCGGCCGGGCCGGCCGAGCGCTCGAACGCTCCGACGGGATCCTGCTGCAGGGCGGCGAGGACGAGCGAGATCCAGGACTGGTTCATCTCGACCGCGTTCCCGCCGCAAGCCCAAGGCCGAACAGGTCATCGCGCTGCTCGAGGAAGCCGGGCGGCCGCTGTCGACCTCGGTCGCTCATGGCCGAGGTCAACGTTCGGAAGTCCCGACTCGAGGCCATGCTGAAGATCCTCGAGGTCGACGGCGCCGTGGAGCGCGCCGGCACCGGCTGGCAGCGGATCGCGCGAGCCGTGGGCCTACGACGAGGAGCGGGTCGAACGCGTCACCGCAGCCCGGCGGGCCGAACAGGAGGCGATGCGGGCGTACGGCCGGACGGAGGGCTGCCTGATGCAGTTCCTCCGGGAGCAGCTCGACGATCCGGGCGCCACGCCGTGCGGACGGTGCATGAACTGCACGGGAACGCCGCTCGAGCTGCGACCGGATCCGTCACTCGTCGCCGTTGCGCTCGAGTACATCCGGAACCGCGAGCTCTCGGTGCAGCCCCGGCTGCAGTGGCCGACGGGGCTCTCGGAACGGAAGGGCCGGATCGCGGAGGAGCTGCGTCTGCAGATCGGCCGAGCGCTGTGCGTCGACAACGACGGCGGCTGGGGCCAGCTGGTCCGGGCCGGCCGGGCGACCGGCCGGTTCTCCGACGAGCTGGTGGCTGCCTCCGCCCGGCTGATCCGCCGGTGGAATCCAGATCCGTTCCCGACCTGGGCGACGTGCATCCCGACGCGCGAGCACCCCGACCTGGTGCCGGGGTTCGCCCGCGCGCTCGCGGTCGCGCTCGGGATCGAGTTCCGCCCGGTCGTCGCGCGCGTCCGCGACACGCCACCGCAGCGGGAGATGGAGAACAGCGCGCAACAGCTCACGAACGTCCTCGACGCGTTCGAGCTGAGGGGCTCGGTCCCCGACGGCCCCGTCCTGCTGATCGACGACGTGGTCGATTCGCGCTGGACGCTCACGGTGGTCGGCTCGCTCCTCCTCGAAGCTGGCAGCGGCCCGGCGTTCCCGTTCGTCCTAGCGGAAGCCGTCAGTACCTAGAGCCTCCTCAAGGGGGGCAGTGTTGGTCGAAGCCACGGACGATGACGCAGCCGGGTTCTATCGCGGATACGGATTCCGCCCACTTCCGGACACCTCGCTGCGGCTCATCCTCCCGATGTCCGCAGCGCGGAAGCTCTGATCAGCGTTCGTGGCGGCCGGGCGACGGCTTCGCGGAGTTGGGCATGACCGTCGCCTTCCAGCGCTCGCGCCTGGTCGGCGGCGTCGGGAGCTCCGCGAACGCCTGCCACCGCAGCCACCGGCGTTCGCCGAGCGGAGGTGACTGCTCGCCCGCGTCGTCCTCGAGCTTCTGGATCTCCGCGAGCCGTGCCATCAGGCCGTCCGGCGGGAACGCAATGCAGTCCTCGATGCGCCGCTTCAGCCGGCTGTACCGGGCGCCGGCGACCGCGCTGAATGCCGCGCGTTCCCCGAACCGAAAGAACGTCTGCAGGCTCGCCAGCACCGCGGCCGTGACCGTGATCAGACCGACCCAGAACGGAACCGTGTTGCCGTCGGCCTGGTTCACCACGATCGCGCTCCCCGCGAGCGCCGTGACGATCACCACGGGAATCCCGATCCAGTAGTTCAGCTTGCTGAGCACCCCGGCCCGCTCGAAGTAGGCGTGCTGCGCGGCCCAGGCGAGCTTCCGGCGCTGCTCGAGCAGCCCGACCTGTTCGGCCGTCAGCCCGTGGGGCTGCGGATGCGCAGGCGCCTCGGTGGTCGACGGCGGGACGACGACCGTCTCGTCCGAGGTGCCGGCGGGCGTTCGTTCCTGGACCGACATCGGCCACCACCTCCAGTCCGTTCCACGGTCCCCGGCCGTCCGAACCACGTCAAGACGCCCGTTCGGGGGACCCCCGCTCGGATTGCCGGAGTCGGCCGATGTAGGCCGGGCGCAAGGGCTGCGCGTGATCTCACCTGTGCCCGAAGCCGACATCAATCGCGGGCCAAACGGCGCGGTCGACGGCTACTTCCGTAGTTCCGCGAGGGCCTTGTCGATGTTCCGCTGCCGGGTCTCGGGTGTCTTGCCGTTCGCGACCGGCGCCACCAGCCGGAGCTTCCCGCTGTAGGAGAGCGAGTCGAACTTCGCGCTGGCTTGCTTGTCCTTCTTGAGCGCTGCGGCGAAGTCGTCGGGCACCTCCACTTCGCGGGGCGCGGTGTCGAGCTCGAGCGCGACGTCCACGCTGTCGCCGCCGGCCACGCCGGCCGCCTCGCGCACCTCGGCGCTGACGCCGATCATGAACTTCCCACCCATCACGGCGACCGTGCTCCGGTACGTGTGCCCGTTGATGGTCACCCGTACGGCAGGTCGCTTGCCCGACCCGAGCTCTTCGACGATCTCGGGTGGAACCTCGATCCCGGTGGCCGTCTTGCCGCCCTGCAGAATGGTGGTCCGAAACTGCATCTCGGGTCCTCCTGTGGAGCCGATGGAATGGTCATCCCTGCTGACTCGAATCCCCAAACGAACTCATCGAACGGCTGGCTTGACGCGCGCCATTCTCCCAATCCGATGAGTTCTCGCCGAACGGAAGGTCTCTCCTTTCGGAGTGAACCAACAGCGACCGCAGCCGGAGCTCGAGCCCGCCGTCTTCGTGATCGACGGTCCGGTCGAGCGCGCCCGCATCCCGGAGCTGTGTGCTGAGCTGCGGGCGTTCTGCGAGGGTCACCCGAGGGGGGAGGTGGTCTGTGACGTCGAGCGGATCGACGCTCCGGACGCCGCCGACGTCGATGCGCTCGCCCGCCTCCAGCTCACGGCGCGGCGCGTCGACCGGCGGATCCGCTTTCGTCGCGCCGGCCGGGAGCTGATCGAGCTGCTGGAGCTCGCCGGGCTCGCCGAGGTACTTCCGTGCCTGGAGGTGCTAGGCGTCGAGGTGGTCGGGGAGGCCCCACAGCGGAAAGAGGTGCTCCGTGTCGAGGAAGAACGTGATCCCGCTGATCACGCCGCCGGCGAGCTCGAGCACCTGGAGCGACCAGGGCTCGAGGCCTCCTGACGGCGCCGGCTTGTACTGGCCGAACGCCGGCATGCCGTTGGCGCTGACCGGGATGAGCCGCGACCCCTTGCAGCCGATGCCCGGGCCGAGGCACCAGTCGACCACATCCCGGTGGGTCTGGAGCCAGAGCGCGTACGGCGGCATGTTCCACACGGCGTCCTCGCGCAGGAGCGAGGTCAGCGCGTTCATGTCGTAATCCTCGAACGCCTTGACGTAACGGTCGAGCAGCGCTCGGTCCTCGTCGTCGAGCTCGGCCGGCGTCTCGTCGTGCTGCGACGCGCTCGCCTCGAGGGTCGCCCGGGCGCGCTGCAGCGCGCTGTTCACCGAGGCCACCGTCGTGTCGAGGAGCTCCGCCACCTCGCTCGCCTTCCACCGCAGGACCTCGCGCAGGATGAGCACGGCGCGCTGCCGGGGCGGGAGGTGCTGCAGCGCGGCGACGAACGCGAGGCGGATCGACTCGTGCTGCTCGGCGACCTCCGCCGGGTCGGCGCCCTCCTCTGGGCCGAACACGCGCCCGTCGGGGATCGGTTCGAGCCAGGTCACCTCGGGGAGCGGGTCGCCGAGCGGGCCGGCGGCCGTTCCGGGAGCGTTGAGGTCCATCGGCCTGGCCCGGCGCTGGCGGCCGCTCAGCATGTCGAGGCACACGTTGGTGGCGATGCGGTACAGCCAGGAACGGACCGAGGAACGCCCGTCGAACCCGGCGTAGCCGCGCCAGGCGCGGATCAACGTCTCCTGGACGGCGTCCTCCGCCTCGAACGCCGAAGCGAGCATCCGGTAGCAGTACGCCGTGAGCTCCGTTCGGTACTGCTCGAGCTCGCGCTCCACTGCGGGGTCGAGCCTGCCGCGAACCTTGGTGTCGGACATGTGGGGAACGCCTCTCGAACGGGGGGAGTCAGTATGACCGCTACGACGACTGGAGCGTCGCCGAGATGGTGATCTCCACGTTCCCGCGGAGCGCGTTCGAGATCGGGCAGCCCTTCTCGCCCTCCCGCGCGGCCTGCTCGAATGCGTCCTGGTCGAGCCCCGGCACGTCGCCCACCACGACGAGGTCCATGTTGGCGACCTTCATGCCGCCGCCCTCCTTCGGTCCGAAGGTGGCGGTGGCCTTCACGTCGAGCGAGCTCGCAGGTGTGCCGGCCTTGTTGAGGACGTTCGAGAACGCCATCGCGTAGCACGCGGCGTGCGAGGCCGCGAGCAACTCCTCGGGACTCGTCAGGCCGTCCGCCTCCTCCGTCCGGGCCGCCCACGTGATGGGGGCGTCGGTGAACAGGGACGTGGTCTCGGTGCTGACCGTGCCCTGTCCCTCGGTCAGGTTCCCTTCCCAGTGCGCTCGGGCCGTTCTCGTGGCCGTCATGCCCGTACCTCCTGTTCCGATGGGCGTCGCGTCCAGCCTCCCGCAGGCTGCGGTGAATGGTCAAAGCGATCGGGTGAACCTGGACGCCTTCAACCCACGGGGGTCGCGCGATCCGCGGCATCGGCGCGGTCGAGCCGCTCCAGCCGCTCCTGCCACGCCGTCGCGCGGAGACGCTCGAAGATCTCCCGGGCCGATGCGGCGATGGCCTCCATCTCCTGCTCGTCTCGGCGACCGGCCGATGCGAGCCACTCGAGGTGCTCGGTCTGGACGGCCGCCCGCTCGAACACGCACCCGAGGTCCCCGAACGCCGCGGCGGCCGCCCTGAACTCGGCGTTCGCTGCTTCGGCGTCCCCGTGCGCGGCGGCGAGCGCCCCGCGGAACCGGCGGATCGACGCCTGGACGAACGGGTACACGTGGCCGGCGGGGAGCGAGGCCGCGATGTCGAGCGTCCGCTCGGCCTGCTCGAGGTCCCCGAGCGCCAGGGCCGCCTGCACCGACACGATCCAGCAGGTCCGCACGCCCGGATGGTTGATGCCGAGCGTCTCCACCGCAGCCAGCCCCCCGGCCGCGACGTCCAGCGCCTCGCGGGGGCGCCCGGCGCCGAGCTCCACCAGCGACCTCGTGGCCGCCGGAGAACGCCCATACCTGCATGTCGCCCTCGCCGCGGCGTGGTTCCCAGTGTCGCGCCGAGATCGCTTTCGCCTCCGCGACCTCCCCGCGGGCGAGATGAATGTCGATCAAGGACCGTCCGGCGTCGGCGGCGGGGAAGCCCGCGTCGCCGTACTCGTCGGGGTCTGGGATCTCGGCGGCGACGCGTTCGGCTGCGTCCCAGTCGCCCAGCTCGACGTACGTGTGGCACAGGTGTCCGAGCATCCACCATTCGGCCCACCGGATCCCGACCCGCCGCGCGTTGGCCAAGGCCTGGGTCTGGACGGCCAGGGCCTCATCGAGGCGGGTGAGCTCGTGGTTCGTGTGCGAGAGGTTGATATAGGCCCGGGCTGTGGCCGCGCCGAAGTCGTGCTCGAGCGCGACACGCAACGAGTGGTGGAGCAGGGCGAGCGCCTCCTCGATGCGCCCCTCCGCGGAGAGGATGAGTGACTTCGTGTTGAGCGCCTGCGAGATCGTCTCGTGGCGAGGAACCGCTTCGGCGATCTCGAGGGCCCGGTTCGCGCGGTCCATGGCCTCACCCAGGTCGCCCTTGAAGAACAGCAGCCGGGCGAGCTCGGCGAGCAGGACGGCGACGTCGCCCTGGGCGCCGTCCACTCCCCGTTCCGTGAGCACGGCCTCCGCCTCCCGCATGCGCCGGAGCGCCTCTTCCGGCTGTCCGATCGTCCACAGGACGAGCCCGGTTCGCGCCGACGCCCGGGCAGCGTCGTCGCCCGCCCCGGCGTCCGTGTAGATCTCCACCGCCTCGTCGTACAGGGGGAGGCTCACGTCGCTCTTGCCGGCGCGCCAGGCCACGTCGCCGGCCTGCTCGAGCAGCCCGCCCCGTTCGATGGGGTCGTCGGTGAGCCCCGCCGCCCGTTCGAAGTGCCGGAGCGCCTCCTCGTTCGCGGCGAGCGAGGCGGCGCGCCGGCCCGCCATGGTGAGCGCCGAGCGGGCCCGGTCGAGGATCGCACCCGCGTCGTCCGCATCCGGCGCGAGCGCGTGCGCGTCGAGCAGGTGGGCGGCCACCACCTCGACGACCTCCGATTCCCCGTAGTCCGCGCCGCCCTCGAGGTAGTCGGCCGCGGCCAGGTGGCGGATCTTGCGCTCGCGCTTCGGCATGGTCTCGTACGCGACCCGCCGCACGAGGTCCTGGAGGAACCCGTACTGCCCGCGCTCGGGGGACCGCGGGTCGGCCTGCAGCGAGAGCACCTCCTTGCGCACGAGCGCAGGTGAGGATGGCCGCGATCTCCTCCTCGGGCCGGCCGGTGATCGCCGCGGCCGCCTGCTTCGAGAACGTCTTGCCGAGCACGCTGGCGTCCTGGAGGAAGCGCCGCTCGCGCTGGTCGAGCCCGTCGAGCCGCGCGGCGATGAGGGCGTGCAGGGTCTCCGGGACGTCGAGGTCCTCGCCGAGCCCGGGTGCCGGCCGGTATTCGTTGCCCTCGCGCTCCAGCAGGCCGCGGTCGATCAGCATGCGCACCGTCTCGACGGCGTACAGGGGAACGCCCTCCGCACGGTCGAGTATCCGTCCGCGAACCTCGGGCGGGAGTCCCGGCGCGAGGCCGGTCGAGCATCGAGTCCATGGCGGACGGCGGGAGCGGCTCCAGGAACAGCGAGGTGAAGTTCCGCTTGTTCGAGGGCCACCCGGGATGGCGCTCGGCGACCTCGGGCCGGCCGAGCGCGAGGACGAACAGCGGGTGGGTCCGCGACCAGTCGAGGAGGTATTCGATGAAGTCGACGAGCGCCGGCTCGGCCCACTGCATGTCCTCGAACACGAGCACGACCGGATAGCGCTCCGTCATGCGTTCGAAGAACAGCCGGGCTGCCGCGAACAGGTCCTCACGCTCGGCGGCCGTGCGCTCCTCCAGCCCGAGCAGCTGCGCGAGGCGCGGTTCGATCCAGCGGCGTTCGTCCGGGTCGTGGACGTGTTCCTCGAGCGAGGCGCGGAGCTTCGCGGTCGCATCCTGCTGGGACTCGCCCTCGGCGATGCCGGCCCGGCCCCGGAGCATCTCGGCGAGCGCCCAGTACGTCACGCCCTCGCCGTACGCGAGCGACCGCCCGCGGTGCCAGTAGGTGGTGGCGGCGAGCCCGTCGAGGTACTTGAAGAACTCCCACGACAGCCGGGACTTGCCGATCCCGGCCACGCCGATCACGGAGAGCAGGTGCGCCGTGCACTCGTCGGCCGATGCGTGGAACAGCTCCTTCAGCAGACGGAGCTCGCGGTCGCGCCCGACGAAGGGCGCCTCGAGCCCGGTCGAACGGAGCGCGCCGCCCCGGCCGCCGATCACGCGGACGGCGCGGTGGAGGTGCTGCGGCTCCGCCTTGCCCTTCAGCTCGTGCTGCCCGGCGTCCTCGTAGATGATCGCGGCCTCGCTCGCCCTCCTGGTGGTGTCGCCCGTGAGGACCGTGCCGGGTTCCGCGGCCGACTGGATCCGACTGGCGGTGTTCACGAGGTCCCCGGCGACCATGCCCTGGCCGTCGGCCTGCAGCGTCACGGCGGCCTCGCCGGTCAGCACGCCGGCCCGGGCCCTGAGGTCGGGCGCGCCCACCTCCTCGCCCATCGCGGCGACGGCCTCGACCAGCTCGAGGCCGGCGCGCACTGCGCGCTCGGCGTCGTCCTCCTGCGCGGTCGGGGTGCCCCACACGGCCATGACGGCGTCGCCGATGAACTTCTCGACCACGCCGCCGTACCGGTCGATGAGCTGCCGGCACGTCTCGAAGTACCGGGAGAGGAGGTCGCGGACCTCCTCGGGATCGCGGGATTCCGAGAGCGTGGTGAACCCGACGAGGTCGGCGAACAGCACCGAGACGAGCCGCCGCTCCGCGTCGGGCTGGTCGGGGTCGGGGGCGGGTGTCCGGGGGACCGCCCCCTCGAGGAGGGGCGAGCCGCACTCCCCGCAGAACTTCATGCCCGGGGAGTTCGCCGTCCCGCACACGGCGCAGGCGAGTGAGAGCGCGAGGGGCGAGCCGCACTCGCCGCAGAACTTCCGTCCGGCCTCGTTCTCGGTGCCGCAGACGGAGCAGATCACGCTCGGTCGACCTCCCCCAAGGTGGGTTTCCGCAGGCCAGGGTAGCGAAGGGCCAGTGGAACCGTTCTCCTTCGTGGTGGAGTGCCCGCGAAGGATGCCCACGGCCACCGACACGGATGACACCCGTGGGATTCGAGCGGCTCCGGCTTGCGCCGGATCGGGCCGCGCGTGCAGGCTTGGGTCGATCGCCGACGGGGCGGGAGGAGGCGCAACGGATGCCGGGTGGATGGCTGAACGTCAGGGTGGTGCTCCTCGGCGGAGGCGGGATCGTCTGCGACCCGCCGCCGGGGCGGGTGTTCATCGTGAGCCCGCAGGACACGTTCGCCCACCTCGCCGAGGCGATCGACGCCGCGTTCGCCCGGTGGGACCTGTCCCACGCGCACATGTTCGAGCTCGCGGGCGGCCGGATGATCGCCTCGAACACCGAGGACTGGGCGCCCGAGATGACCGACGAGACGACGCTCACGGTGGCGTCGGCCGTCTCGCAGGGGGACCGGTTCGTCTACGTCTTCGACCTCGGCGACGACTGGCAGCACGAGTGCGACGTCGTCGAGGACGGTATCGACCCGATCGAGACGTTCGGCGAGATCCCGCCCTCGCCGGTCCCGATCTGGGGCTGGGGAACGATCCCCGATCAGTACGGCCGCCTGACCGAGGACGGCGGCCGGGACGAGGGCGAGGGCGGGGCCGCAGAGGAATCCTGAACTTCGGGGCCGAACCAGTTGGTCGGGGAACAGGCCTCCGCTCAGTAGCCGGGGCCCGCCATGCCGTCGCCCGTGGCGTTCTCGCCGGCCGGCGTCAGGGCGAACCACACGTCCTGCACGCCCTGGCCGTTCGCCTGACCGGGAGCCGTGTCGCCGGTGAACGTGTAGAGCGGGAGCCCGTCGTACGTGACCTGCATGGATCCGTCCGGACGCTTGGCGGTCCCGAGCTCTCCGGACGCGCCGTCGCCCGCAGTCGGCTCGCCCGACGCCTCGAGCGGCGGCCAGGCCTGCTCGCAGCTGCCGGTACAGGTGATCTTGGTCGCGGTCTCGCCCTCGAGGTGGTACAGGGTGAACCCGCGCGAGTCGACGAGCACCGTGCCGAGGGTGCCGACCTTCGCCGCGGCCACCGTGGCGCCGCCGGAACCCCCGCCAGAGGTCGACGGGGCGCTCGTCGCGGGGGCGCTCGTGGCGCCCGACTCCTGCGGGGCCGACGTCGATGTACCTCCGCCGGTGGTCGTCCCGCCGGATCCGTTCCCGTCGTCCTTGCCGCACGCCGAGGCAACCAGCGCGAGCGCGACGAGCGCGACGCCCGCCATCCGGACCATCGTGTGCCCCTGCATCCTGCCTCGCATCCCCGATCCTCCTCGCGGCGCCGGTCCCGACCGGCGCGTCGGTGGTTCTACGGTCGGCCGGCCGGTGAGGATGTCCCCGTCGGGTCCCGGATCACGGTGGGAAGCGGAGCGAATACGTCACCCGGAAGAACGAGAACACGGTCGTCGCCGGCGTGCACGTGATCGGGATGGGCCGCAGCGGGTCGCCGACCGACAGCGCCATCGTCACGTCGTCGCGGTTCGGCTTGTTGGGGTCGTAGATCCGGAGCGTCAGCCGGTCGCCGATCAGGTCGTAGCCGTACGCGAGCACCTGGTGGTTCTCGCCGAGATCGAACGGATCCAGGGACTTCACCTTCACCAGCCCGAGCGGTGACAGCCGGCCGCCGTCGAGGTCCGCCCGCACCTTCGGCCATTCTTCCCGCGCCATCCGCCACGCGCGTCCGTGCGGGAGCCAGCCCAGCCGGCTCAGCCACGTCTCCCCGTCGGGCAGCGCCGGGTTCATCAGCTCGAGGTACCGCTTCGGCCCGAGCGGCAGCCCGAACGAGTCGAGCAGCCGCTGGACCAGGTAGTCGTACAGCGCGCCGGACCCGGGCGGCCGTGGTGTCCGGGGGCGGCGGCCGGCCCGCCTCGAAGTAGTCGCGCGCCGCGAACGCCATGCCGCCGCACAGCCCGTTCGACGCGTCGCCGATCGGGACCTCGATGACGCCCGGCACGCCGATCGACCGCAGGGGCACGTGGGGGAACGAGTTCGCGAAGCGGAAGCCGTGTGTCGACGGCAGGAACCCCGGGACGACGCCCATGACCACCACCCTCCCCACTCGGCCCCTCGCGCGCCGAGTCTCACCGCGTCGGCGCCGCGCTGTCCAGTCGCCCGATCGGACGAGGGGACCGGGATGGCCGTTCGACACTAATCGACGACATCGAACGCCAGCGTGACGTCGTGTGATCCCACCGTGGAGTCGTCGGCGACCGTCAGGATCGCCCTGCTCGTCGAGTCGCCGGTGAACGTGATCGTGATGGTGCAGGAGCCGTCGATCACGAGGGACGAGCACGGGTTGTCCGTGACCTCGAAGGCGTCCGGATTGTCGCCGCCGATGCCGACGCCCGTCACCGTCAGCAGGGCGGTGCCGACGTTGGTGACCGTGACCGTTGCGACCCTGTCCACTGAGAACGGGGCCTCGGCGGGGACATCGGCCTCCGGCGTCCCGGCGAGCTGGAGCACGATGGGGTCCCCCGCGTTGCTCTCGACGACGAGCGACGCCAGGCCGGTCCCGCCCTCCAGTCGTTCGAACACGACGTCGACGAAGCAGGATGTGCCGGGCGCCACGTCGGACCCGCACGTGCCGGTCTCCTCGTCGAGCCGGAACTCCGGCCGCTCCTCGTCCGGCGAGACGGACACGAGCACCTGGAGCGGCGCCGTCCCGGTGCTCAGGATGGTCAGACGCCGCCGCTCCCCGGACTTGACGAACCGATCGAGCGTCGGGGGATCGAGTTCGAGCCGCGCGAAGGGCGGGGTGGTTCCTCCGCCGCCAGAGAGGCCGGTGCCGGTCAGGGCCACCGAGAGCGAATCGCCGGGGGCATTCGTGTCGACGACCAGCGTCGCGCTCCGGGGGCCGGCACCGCCGGGGGCGAACGCGACCTGGATCGTGCATTGCTGCCCGCGAGCCAGGGGCACCCCGCGACACGTGTTCTCACCAAGGGGGAACTCGTCCGGGTCCGCGCCCTGGAGCCGCGGCTCGCCCACCTCGAGCGGCACCTCGCCGTCGCTGATGACGGTGATCGTGGCGGCGTCGCTCACGGTGCCTTCGGTCTGATCGGCGAACGGCACAGCGTCCGGATCGACCCGGGCGACGGCCTGTTCGGGCGGCGTCACTCCGCCGCCGTCGTCGCCGCCGATGAGGTCCGGCAGGACCAGCGCGCCGGCGATGGCGACTCCGGCCACGACGCCGCCGATCAGGGCGCGGAGCCACCACCGCGGCGGGGGCTGCCCGCCCCCGCCCCCGCCCCCGCCGTCGCCCGTCGGTGCTCCTCCGCCGCCGGCGACGTCCAGGTTGCGGCGGGTCAGGTCGGCGCCGTGCACATCGCCGATCTGCTCCCTGATCTCCGAGCGCCTGCCGCAGCGTCTGGATGGCGAGCGCGGCCTCGCCCAGCGCGAGCGCGCGAGTCCCGAGCTGGTGGAGCGCCCACGCCTCCTGGGTCCGGTCGCCGAGGGCGCGGGCCGCGTTGAGGACCGACACCAGGATGCCTTCCCACCGTCCCCACCGCCCGGCCTCGGACACGGCGCCCTCGATGGCCCTTCCCAGCCGGACGGCCTCCTGCCACCGGCCGTGGCGCTCCGCCCATCCGAGCATCCCGACCAGCCCGTCGATCTCCTCGAGGATCCGGGCGTGGTCGTCGCTGCGTTGTTCCGCCCAGGCGACGACGAGCTCGAGGGCCCGGCCCGGCCACGGGGTCTCGTCGAGCGCCGCGGCGAGGGCCGGCGGCGGTGCCTCCGTGAGCCCGTATCGCGGGCTGTTGGAAGCGATCACGCCGCGCTGCTCGAGCGCGTCGAGCGCCGCGGTGTCCGGCAGCCCCGCGACGGCGGCCAGGAGGTCGTCGGAGAGCGGCGCCCCCGCCGCCTGCAGCACCGCCTGCACCCGTTCCTCGTCCCCGGTCAGGGAGGCGGCGTCGACCACCGGCGGAGGAGGGGAGGGCGCAGCTGCCGCGACCTCCCGCAGCGGAGCTCCCTCGTCGCGGACCCGGGACGCCGCCTTGACCAGCTCCAGCGGGAGGCCGCCGACGGCGGCGACCAGCGCGCGGGCATCGGGCTGTTCCTCCGCGGTGAGCGCCCGGCCCAGCCGGCGCTCGATCAACGCGAACGCCGAACCCTCGTCGAGGCCGCCCAGCGGGAACGCCGGCCCCTCCTCCCACAGCACGCGCTCCCGCGACGACAGAACGAACTGCGAGCTCGGCACGACGTTCACCACCAGCCCGACGTCGTCGCGGGACAGCCGCACGTCGTCCAGCTCCACGAGCGCCCGGACGGGGTGCAGGTACTGGCGCACTTCGGCGTCGGTCGGCTTCACCGGCGCCGGGGCCTCGTAGAACGTCTGGAACAGGAACTGCAGGAGGTCGGAGGCGGGCTGCGCCCCGTTCGAGTAGACGACACCGTCCGGCAGCTGCGCCGAGGGGTGATGGGCCAGGCTCCGGAGCAGCACGGTCTTTCCCGCGCCGTCGGGGCCGGTGATCTCGACCGGCGGCGTCTTCGGATCGAGGAACGCCCACGCCGCGGCCGCGACCACGGCGTCGCGGCCGAGGAGGTCCGCGAAGTCCTTGGGGCGGAGGTCGACCGGTGGCCGCCGGAGGCGCGGCACCGGTCGTTCGGCGGGCCCCGCCGGCGCCGCCACGGCGCCGGCGGGGTCGCGGAGCGCGAGCACGACCTCCCCCGCGTACACGACGCCTGCCGGCGTCGTGGACGCGGCCCCGCCCACCGCCAGCGGGTCCACCTCCGCCCGGACCGCCACGGGCGGGCTGGCCCCCGCGATGTCGAACAGCCGGCCGTCGGGCGCCCGTAGGTACAGCACCGGTGTGGCCCACTCGACCCGGTTCCCCGTGAAGTAGACCGCCTTCCGAGCCTCCGCCAAAGCCGCGTCCACCGGAAAGCCCATCGCGAGCGCCGAGTAGAACTCCTCAGCGACGGTCGTCGCCGCGTCGTCGGAGATCTCGAACTGCATGGCCACGACCGCCGGAACCCCCTGCTGCACCAGGCCCTGCGCGGTCCCGGCGAAAGGGTCCCGGGCCGAGCCCCGGGCCCCTTCGCACGTGTTGAGCACCGCAAGCCGGAGGTGCGCGTCGTGCAGCGCCACGCCGAGGTCGTGCCCCGGCACCACGACTCCCGCGCCGCTGGGCCCCTCGAGCAGCAGCACACCTTCCTGGTTCCGGGGATCGAAGGCCCCGTGGCCGAGGAAATGGAACACCTGGTAGGGGGCGGCCTGCAGCCGCGCCTGGAGCGCCGGGAGCGTCGCCTCGTCGAGGCGGTCCAGCGCGATCGCCCCGGCCCCGACGAGTCCGCCGAGCGCCTCGCGCAGCTTGTTCCATTCCGCCTCGACGTCGAGGGCAGGATGGTCCGCCGGGCTGGAGATCATCACGAGCACCGCGAGGGGCAGGGCCGCCGGCGCCGAGAAGACGGGCTCGGGGACCTCGGGGTACCGCACGACCGGCGTCTCCGCCGACAGCGTCAGGAACCGGTCGAGCGTCCGGTTGTAGAGGAGCTCCCAGGGGATGCTCGTGAGCGCGGGGTCCAGGCGCAGACGCAGCCGGACCCCGGCCCCGGCCGCCGTCGCCTCGTTCAGGCTGGCGCGGAGCAGGTCCCCGACGACGCCCGAGAACACGGCGTCGAACAGTCCGCCGCCGAACGCCCGGATCCGCTCGAGCCCGTCCCCCCCGGAGGCAGGCGCGGCCCCCGCTGCATCGCGGAGGAACGCCAGCAGGTCGTTCAACTGCGGCTCGCCGAAGGGGAGGACCATCCCGGCGGATCCCTCGCCCGCCGGCGATGCGAGGACTCGGGCCCGGTACCCGGCGCCGGCCGCCTCGAGCGCGAGGTCGAAGTCCCGGTAGCCGATGATCGCCGCCACCGGTCAGCCCCCCGTCCGCCGGACGAGGTCGGGGTCGCGTCCCTTGTAGGGCTGGCTCGGGTGGGGCCGGATCGGAGTCCGGGCAGGCCGGGCGGACCCCTCGGCCGTCCCCCCGGGCAGCGGGGACTCGATGGCCGGCCCGCTCATCCGGTCTCCTTGGGAACCGAACGCTCCCCGACGCACTCTAGCCCGGAGGTGCCGCCGGATCGAGGCCGTTCGGGACCCTGTTCAACCCATCGCGAGGGATGCGATGATCCGGACGCCGAGGGGGCGGGAGGTGGTGCGCTGCCGTGTCCGAGGACCTGATGCCTGTCGAGGCCGCTCCCTTCCTCACACGCGACGAGGTCGCCCCGCTCATGGCGGCGATGCACGGTCCGCCGGACGTGCGGGGGTCGCTGTTCCAGGCGCTGATCCGGCTCCCGCTCGACCCGTCCGACTGGTCGGAGCTTGCGCAGTACACGATCTGGGTCATCGAGGCTCCCGAGTCGGCATGGGAACGGACCGCGGTGATCGAGGCGGCCCCCTACGTCCCGGTACGGTCGGTCCGCGAGCGCGTCGCCAGGATCGCCGAGGACCCGGACGACCCCGACCGCATGGCTGCGGCGATGGCGCTCTCGCTGATCGGGGACCCGCGCGCGACCCCGGCCGTCGTGGACGCGCTGACGGGGCCGAACGAACCGCTCCAGATCGACGCCGCACACCGGCTCTCGACGATCGACGCGGCCGGGTATCGCGAGCAGATCGCGGAACGGTGCATGGCGGCGGGCGGCGACTCGTACGCGGACGTACGCATCCGGCTGTGGCTCGCCCTGGCGCTGGCCCGGGCGGGGGACGACGCCGAGCTCCGCCGGATGTTCGACGACCTCGCCCGCGCGGAGCGCGACATGTACGAGCTGCACGTGAGCCGGCCGGGCGAGGAGTTCCCCGGCGATCCCAACCTGAACCTGGCCGAGCTGACCGGGCCTCCCCTCCCGGAGGAAACGGTCCGGTGGCTGACCGCGCTCGCTGGGAGCGGGCACGAGCACGGCGACCTGGCCGAGCTGATCGTGGGGGCGTCGGATCCGGCCCGCCCTGCGGGGGAGGACGGCGGGACGCCGCTCGCCCCCGCCTGGGCCGGGGGCGCCCGGCTCGGCTTCTCTCCGAACACCGAGGCCGACCTGGCAGCCGCGCGGTCGTGGGTCGCCGAGGTTCGCCCACTCGACGACGACGGGCAGCTTTCGGCGGATGCGCTGGAGCCGCTGCTGGAACGAGCGCCGACCCCGTTCGAGGCGACCGCGTTCTTCGAGCTCTCCGGCCGGGATGAGGAGGGGAACTGGGTCCTCGGGAATTGGATCGTCGGCTGGATCGTCCGCCACCAGGCCGGGTTCCGGCCCGACGTGACCGGATTGGCGGCCGAGTATGCCCGCCAGGAACGGCTCCAACGGGCCCGGCCACTCCGGTGGCAGGTCGCATGGGCGATCTCTCGGGGCGGCCTCCGGGGCCTGATCGACGAGCTCGGCCCCGCGCTCGCCTCGGCGGACCCGGACGAGGTCGCGACGGCGGGGCATCTCATCGCGGACGTCGCCGACTACGTCCTGCAGGCGTACGCGCCGATCTTCGGGGGAGGAGCGGGCCCGGGCGGTCCCGCCGCGGTCGCCGACGTGCTGGTGGACGACTGGGCGTCGGGCAACGGCCACACCGCCGAAGCCGAGCCGCCGGGCGACTCGGCCGAAGCGAACGGCCACACTCCGATGCCGCAGCCGATGCCGATGCCGCCGCAGCCGATGCCGATTCCGCAGCAGCCGATGCCGATTCCGACACAGCCACCGCCGGAGCCGATGCCGATGCCGCAGCAGCCGATACCGATTCCGACACAGCCACCGCCGGAGCCGATGCCGATGCCGCCACCGCCGGAGACGGAGTCGATGCCGCGACAGCCGGAGCCGAACGGACGACTGCGCCGGTGGGCGCGCCGCCGGCGACGCCGGACGCGCGGCCTGAACTTCGACGAGGTCGGGCCGCCCTCGCCCACGGAGCAGCGCTTCGTCCTCGCTCAGGCGTACGACGCGTCGGATCCCGTGCATCCCACGCCCGTGGACCGGGCTTTCCGAGCCGGCGCTCAACATCTCGTCCAGGTCCAGGTCGGCCCGGAGCGTTCCGACATGCGCCGCGCCGAGGGCGCGCCGTCGATCGACGAGGCGCTCCCTCCGGACGGGACGAGCCACGAGCTCGTCGTGGTGTTCCGCCCCTCACGCGGCGAGGAGCAGTCGGAGCAGGTCACGCTCGCTCCGACCGGCCCGACGCGCGTGGTCACCTTCCGCTTCGAGGCGGGGGCGGCGGGGTCGGAGTTCACCGCGCAGATCGTGGTGACCTACGAGAACCGGGCGCTGCAGGCCGCGGTCCTGAGCGGCCCGGTTGTGGACGATCCCGCCGCGGCCCCGGCGGATGCGGAGATCGCGTTCACCGTGGCCGTGATCTGGCCGGGAACGACCGGGCTCGAGGAGCGCAGCAGGTTCGACGCCGCGGTGTTCGCCGGGGGTGCGGCCGAGTCCGGGTCGACGGTGGCCGGGTCCGCCGACGGGAAGCTGTCGACCTTCGACGCCGACGGGATCGAACGGGCCGCGACCAAGCTCTCCTCGATCCTCGAGGACCTCACGAGGAACCCCGACCAGTACCAACCGCCGCTCGACTCGGATGGCAACGTCGCGCTCCTCCGGCAGCTGGCCCTGCAGGGGCGCGAGCTGTTCACCGCGATGGGGAAGTACGTGGTCGAGGACCTGGCCGGGGAGGACCTCCGCTCGATCCAGGTCCTCGTGTCCGATCCCAACAGGCTGGTCCCTGTGGAGTTCGTCTACGACGCTCCGGCGCCGACGAACGACGCCGCGCTCTGTCCCAACTGGCGGGCGGCGCTGGCCGACGGCGCGTGCGACCCGGCCAACCATCCCGAGGACGCGACGGGTCTCTCGAACGTGGTCTGCCCGTCGGGGTTCTGGGCGCTCTCCAAGGTCATCGAGCGCCAGGTGGTGGGCCGGGGGAACCCGCTCGTCGAGCTGCGGGGCAGGGACTTCGCGGTTCGGGCCGACCCGAACGCGGAACGGACGCACCTGCCGCCCATCTCGTCCGCCCTGTTCGGCGCCAGCCAGAAGGTCGACCTGGTGAAACCCGGCCTGATCGACCAGGTGCTCGCGACCTTGCAGGAGATCACGGGCGATCGGGCGTCGAAGGCCGATACCTGGCCAGCCTGGGCGGACGGTGTCAAGGCGGGGCCGCCGCTGCTCCTCCTCCTGGCCCACACGGAGAACACGCAGGGGACCGTGGCCCTCGAGATCGGCGCGGGCGATCTCCGCGCAGTGGCGCAGATCACGCCGGCGCTCGTCAGTCCGGCCCCCGACGGGGCCCCCATCGTGCTGCTGCTCGGCTGCGACACGGCGGTCGCCGAACGGGAGCTCCAGAGCTTCGTGGCGCAGTTCCGGGAGAACGGCGCGGCGCTCGTGGTGGGGACGATCGCGGCAGTGCTGGGACAGCATGCGGCGCCGGTGGCCCAGGCGCTCGCGCGGGCGCTCCACGACGCGGCGGCCGGCCAGGAAGATGCGACATTCGGCGCGGTCATGCGCGACATCCGCAGAAAGCTGGTTGCCGACGGTCAGCTCATGTCGCTCTGCCTCGCCGCGTACGGCGACGCCGACTGGCGACTGGCGGCGGGCTGACGTGTTCCGGATCGAGATGCTGCCGGCCCAGCAGGGCGACGCCCTGTGGATCGAGTACGGCGACGCCGGGGCGCCCCACCGCATCCTGGTCGACGGTGGGACGTCGCCCACGGCGCCGGTGGTCGCCGAGCGGGTGGCCCGCCTCGCGCCCGACGACCGGCGGTTCGAGCTGTTGATCGTCACCCACATCGACACCGACCACATCGGTGGCGTCCTCCGCCTCCTCGACGACGACCTCGGCCTCGAATTCGGTGACGTCTGGTTCAACGCGTGGCGTCACATCGAGACAGTGCAGGCGGACCGCCTCGGGCCAGTCGACGGGGAGATCCTGTCCGTGCTGCTCGACGCGTCGGGATGGCCCTGGAACCAGGCGTTCGGATCGGGCCCGGCCGTGGTGGCGCCCGAGGGCGGCCTCCCCCGGCACGACCTCCCCGGCGGGTTGCGGCTGACGCTCCTGTCGCCGGGGCCGGACCAGCTCCTCGCCCTCCGGCGCGAGTGGGCCAAGGTCGTCCAGGACGCCGGTCTCGACCCGGCCGACCCGGACCGGGCGCGGGAGGTCCTGGAACGCCTCGCCGCGAGGAAGGGCGTGCAGCTCGACCGGCTCGGCGACGAGCGGCTCGACGTGGAGGCGCTGGCGGCCTCGGAGTTCGACCCGGATCGGGCGGTCGCCAACGGCAGCACGATCGCGGTCCTCGCGGAGTTCGACGGGGCGAGTGCGATCCTCGCCGGCGACGGGTTCCCGGAGGTGATCACTGCGAACGTGGCCAGACTCCTGCAGGAGCGCGGAACGCAGCGGCTCGCCGTCGACGCCTGCAAGCTTCCCCATCACGGCAGCATGCACAACGTCAGCAACGAGCTGCTGTCGCTGCTGTCCTGCGGCCGGTACCTCTTCTCCTCGAGCGGCGCGATCTTCGGCCATCCCGACACGGAGGCGGTGGCCCGGGTGGTGGTGAACGGCGGGACCGGGCCCGAGCTGCTCTTCAACTACCGGACCGAGCACAACGCCGTCTGGGACGACGCGGAGCTCCGGGCCGAGTTCGGCTACCGGACCACGTTCCCGGAGGCCGGTGCCCCGGGCCTCGTCGTCGACCTGTAGCCCATCCCGCGTCGCGCTCCATGCATATGATCGGGCCACGATGGAGCGCGCCACGGGGTACGCGCGTCTCGGGTCGCAGCGGGTGGCATACGAGGTCGTCGGCGACGGACCGATCGACCTCGTCCTCACCGCCGGGAGCTTCGGCGCGTTCGACACCGACTGGGAGGACCCGGCGGCGGAGCTGTTCTTCCGGCGCCTCGCGTCGTTCAGCCGGCTGATCCGGTTCGACCGGCGGGGGACCGGCGCGTCAGACCCGCTGACGCTGGACGCGCTCCCGCCGTGGGAGTCGTTCGTCGAGGAGCTGACCGCCGTCATGGACGAGGTGGGCTCGAAACGCGCCGCGATCATGACCGCCTACGACGCGGGGCCCATGGGGATGCTGTTCGCCTCCACGAAGCCGGAGCTCACGGTCGCGCTGATCCTCGTGAACACGAGCGCCCGGTTCGTGGAGGGGGAGGGGTATCCGATCGGCGTTCCCCGGCAGGCCGTCGAGGACATGAGCGCGACCATGACGGACCGGTGGGGGACCGAGGAACACGTGATCCTGCAGGTCCCGAGCCGCGCCGACGACCCGCGGTTCCGGCGGTGGTACGCCAAGAAGACCCGGTCCATCGCCGGCCCGGCCGCGGTGGCGGCATTCTTCGAGGCGAACTCCCTGGCCGACGCCCGGGCGCTGCTGCCCGCGATCCACGTCCCCACGCTCGTGCTGCACCGGACCGGCTACCACTGGGTGCCGCTCGCGCAGGGCCGCTACGTCGCCGACCACATCGCCGGGGCCAAGTTCGTCGAGCTGCCCGGCTCGGACGGCCCGCTGTATTGGGAACACGCGGAGGAGGCGCTCGAGGCCGTCGAGGAGTTCCTGACCGGCATCGCCCCGCCGCCGCCGCCGACCCGAACCCTCGCGACGGTGCTGTACACGGACATCGTCGACTCCACGGTGATGCTCGAGCGGATGGGCGACTCGCGTTGGCGGGGCATCCTCGACGTCCACGACGCCATGGCCTTCGACCTGTGCGGGGCCAACGGCGGCCGGTACGTGAAGTCGACCGGGGACGGGGTCCTCGCCACGTTCGACGGGCCCGGCCGGAGCATCCGGTTCGCGCAGACGTTCCGGGATCAGCTCCGGTCGCTCGAGCTGTCGATCCGGACCGGCATCCACACGGGCGAGGTCGAGGTCCGGGGGGAGGACATCGGCGGCATGGCCGCGCACCTCGCCGCTCGGATCATGGGCCAGGCGACCGGCGGCGAGATCCTCGTGTCGCGCACGGTGAAGGAACTCGTGGCCGGTTCCGAGCTGGGCTTCGAGGACCGCGGGATGCACCATCTGAAGGGCATCGACGGCGAGTGGCAGCTCCTCGCCGTCCACGACGCCTAAAGGAACGTGGAGACTCAGGCGCGCGAGGAGCGAACGGAGGCCGCCAAGCCGGCGAAGCCCGCTCGAACGCACCGCCGCCTGCTCGCCGGCCTGCTGGTCCTCGTCGCCGTCGCCGTGGCCGTCGTGTGGAGCCCGTCCTCCTCCGGCCACCCGCTCGAGGTGGCGGCGGTCGGTGAGGCGGGGACCATCCCCCAGTCCCACGACTGGTTCCGCGACGGCGGCCAGTCGGCGCTGGTCGGCGGCCGGATCCTGTGGGTGTTCGGCGACACGCTGTTCCGGACGGCGGACGAGGAGGGCTCGCACCTCCGGTCCAACACGTCGGCCCGGAGCGACCCGGACGACCCGTTCCGCCTCGACGACCCGGTCACCGACCAGGGCCTGCCCGTGCAGTTCGTCCCGTTCGACGACCTCGAGGCCGAGTACAACCATCTGAGCGGGCGGCCGGACGACCGCATCGCGGTGTGGCCGACGAGCGTCCTGGCCATGCCCGACGGGTCGGCCCTCGTGTTCTACCGGGAGGTCAAGGTGTCGCCCGGGGCGCTCAACCTCGATGTCCTGGCCTCGGGCGTCGCGACGGTCGCGCCCGGCGCCGACACGGCGGTCCGCGATCCAGGCCTGCTGTTCAGCGAGCCGGACCCGGTGTTCTCGGCAGGAGCCGTCCTGGCCGATGGGCGTGTCTACCTGTACGGATGCGCGCGCATCGAAGGGCCGCGGTTCGGCTGCCGGGTCGCCCGCGCGCCGCTCGCCGGGATCCACGACCGGTCCGCGTACGAGTTCTGGGACGGAACCGAATGGACGGACGACGCCGGCCGGGCGGCCTTCGTCCTCGACGGGCCGAGCGGCGGACCGTCGGTGTCGTGGAACCCGTGGCTCGGGAAGTACCTCGCCGTGTACACGCTCGGATTGACGGACCGGGTCATGATGCGGACCGCCGATCGGCCCGAAGGGCCGTGGAGCGAACCGGTGGAAGCGTTCGTGGGAGCGCCGACCGAGGGCGCGTTCAACTACGCCGCGTTCGAACACCCGGAGCTCGCCCGGGAGGACGGGCGGGTCGTGACGATCACGTACTTCCACCCGCTCGGAGGGTTCCGGGGGGAGTTCCGCATCGTGCGCGTACGGTTCGCCTGACGGCGGTCCGGCCCCGATCCGGAGGAACACGGCGGAGATGGCGGAGTTCGACGAGGACACCACGGTCGAGCCGACGGGCGACGGCCGCTTCGGCGCGGAGATCGCCGACCGGTGGAACATCGGCGACGCGCCGAATGGCGGCTACCTGGTCTCGGTCGCGCCGGCGGCGGTCCGGGCGTCCGTCCTCCGACCCGACCCCGTCGCGGTGAGCGCGCACTTCCCGAGCACGACGATCCCCGGCTGACAGCGGCCGGCGGTCACACGGCGGCGTGTAAGGGCTGCCAGCCCTGATGGGCCGCGGCTTCTGCGTGGGAGACCGGGGCCAGGAGGGTCCGGGTCACACCGTCCTCTCGCTGCATCCGTTCGACGATCTCCGCCAACGCGTCGACCGTGGCCGCGCGGATCCGGGCGAGGACGTCGTAGCACCCCGTCACCACGTCCGCGTGGATCGCCTCGTCGTACGTCTCGAACCGGTGCGCGATCTCCGCCGCCCGTCCGAGCTGGACCTCCACCAGCACGTATCCCTCCACCATCCCGGCCACCTCCCGCGCTCGATGCCGCGATCGTCGCGGCATCCATCGGGTCACGGGAGGGACACCCGGCCCGGCCCGGCCGGGCCGGGTGGCCCGGGCCGGCTCAGCGCTCGGAGGTCAGCTGGTACAGCCGGTGCTGGGCGTCGATCCCGTCCTCGGGCTGGACGTGTCGCCAGGTGCCGTCCGGGTCGAGCTCCCACCGCACGGCCTGGTCTGACAGGTACACGCCGAGGATCTCGTCGAGCCGCTCCCGGGCCGCGCGGTCCTCGATCGGCGTGTACGCCTCGACCCGGCGGTCCAGGTTCCTCGGCATGAGGTCGCCCGAGCCGATGAGGTATTTCGCCTCGGCGCCGTTCCCGAACCGCAGGATGCGGGAGTGCTCGAGATACCGGCCGACGAACGACCGCACCCGGATCCGTTCGGACATGCCGGGGACGCCGGGAACGAGGCAGCTGATGCCGCGGACGACGAGATCGATCTCCGCCCCCGCCTGCGATGCCTCGTACAGCAGCTCGATCATCTCCGAGTCGACGACGCCGTTCGTCTTGGCGACGATGCGGCCGCCCTCGCGGGACTGCTCTCGGATGAGCTCCTCGAGGCCCTGGCGGAGCGTCGACGGCGCGACGAGCAGCTTGCGGTACGTGCGCTCGCGGCTGTACCCGGTCAGGTAGTTGAACAGCTCCGCGACGTCGTTCGAGATGTCCTCGTCGGCGGTGAGCAAGCCGACGTCCTCGTAGATGCGCGCCGTCGTCGAGTTGTAGTTCCCGGTGCCCACGTGCGCGTACCGGCGGATGCCGTCGGCCTCGCGGCGCACGACGAGCGAGATCTTGGCGTGCGTCTTCAGCCCGACCACGCCGTACACGACGTGGGCCCCCGCCTTCTCGAGGGCCTGGGCCCACTCGATGTTGCGTTCCTCGTCGAACCGCGCCGTGAGCTCGACGAGCGCCACAACCTGCTTGCCGGCGTCGGCGGCCCGGGCGAGCGCGGCGACGATGCCCTGGTCGCTCCCCGAGGTCCGGTACAGGGTCTGCTTGATGGTGAGCACGTCGGGGTCCTCGGCCGCCTCGCGGAGGAACGCCGCCACGGTCGACGCGAAGTCGTCGTAGGGGTGCTGGAGCAGGACGTCGGCCCGCCGGATGACCTCGAATACGTTCTTGTTCACGAGTCGGGGCGGGGTCACCGGGGTCCACGTCTCCGCCTTGAGGTCGGGACGCTCGAGGCCGTACAGCCCCCACAGGGCGGCGAGATCGATCAGCCCCTCCACCGGGTCGACGTCGGCCGGGTCGAGCTCGAGCTCCTCCACCAGGAGGTCGCGGACCTCGTCGGTGGCGCTGGCGTCGATCTCGAGCCGGACGGCGTGGTGGGAACGGCGCCGTTCGCGGAGCAGGGACTCGACCGCCCGCCGGAGGTCGAACACCTCGTCCTCGCCGAGCTCCGGGTCCTGGTTGCGGGTGACCCGGAACCGGGCCGACGCTTCGATCCTCATCCCCGGGAACAGCGCGTCGAGGTGGGCCTCGATGATGTCCTCGACCGGTACCCACCGTCGCCCGTCGGGCAGCGGCTGGAACCGCGGCAGGAGCGGCGGCACCTTGATCCGCGCGAACCGCCGCTGGCCGACCTCGGGGTCGCGGACCATGACCGCCACGTTGAGCGACAGGTTTGAGATGTACGGGAACGGGTGCGCCGGGTCGACGGCGAGCGGCGTCAGCACCGGGAAGATCTGCTCGAAGAACACCTCGCCGAGCGCCTTGCGGTCCTCGTCCGCGAGGTCCGGCCAGCCGACCACCGCGACGTCCTCGGCGGCGAGCCCCGGGCGGACCCGGTCGGTCCACTCCCGCTGGGCCCGGCCGAACAGCTCGCCGGCCCGCTCGCGAACCGCGATGAGCTGCTCGATCGGCGTGCGGCCGTCCGGGGACAGCTCGCGGATGCCGGCGTCGGCCTGCTCGTCGAGCTCGGCGACCCGCACCTGGTAGAACTCGTCGAGGTTCCCCGAGAAGATCGCCAGGAACTTCACCCGCTCGAGGAGCGGGAGGGCCTCGTCCTCGGCGAGCTCCAGGACGCGGGCGTCGAAATCCAGCCACGACAGGTGGCGGTTGAGCATGCGGATCGGGGCCGCTTCCTCCGCTTCCACGGGTTCAGCGTGGCAGGCGACGGGGCGCGCGTCCAGAGTCGGATGTGACGGTTCCGTGAACGCGCCTCCCTGTCGTGCGTGCCGCCGCGTCAGGCCCGGCCCATGTACAGCGCGTTGAACCGCTGGCCGACGGCGCGGTTGCGCTGCATGCGCTCGTTCCAGCCGGTCATGGCCGCCTGCCAGCTCTCGGCCGGGACGCCCTTGGCCGCGGCGAGCTCGGGGGCCTTCGACTGGTCGTAGTTGTAGGCCGCGAGGCCCTTGGAGATCTCCGCGTACAGCTCGAGGCTGACGCCGGCGATCGGCTCGAAGTCGGGGTCGGCGGCGCCGGGCTCGGCCGTCTGCTGGTCGTCGTCCTTGCTGAACAAACCCATGCTCGGGTGCTCCTTTCGGGGACGGGCGCGGCGGGCCGGGGGAGTATCCGCCGCACCCGCCCGGTTCGACAAGGCAAGCGCGCCCTCATGCGCCGGGAAGCGCACACTTCCGAGCGTGGGCGGGGAACCGAGGGCTCCCGGGTCCGGGGCTTCGCGGCGGCTGCCGCGGGGGGTCCGCCGGACGCTGGCGCGGCTGGCTCCGGCCGTGTGCCCGCCCGACGTCGTCGAGCTCGGGCTGGTCGATGCCGTCGTCGACCACGTGGAGCTGACGGTGGCGTCGTTCCCGCCGGACCTTCGCCTGGCGACCGTGGCGGCGCTCCGGTACCTGGGAGCGTCGTCGACGGTGCTGCCGGGCGGGCCGGACCGACGGTTCGCCTCATGGTGGTCGAGCCGGCTCCGGCTGTGCCGGACGGGCGCGCGGGCGATCAAGGCGCTGTTCGCGATGGCGTCGTACGAGCAGCGGTCCGTGAAGGAGCGCATCGGCTATCGCCCGGAGGAATGGATCGAGGCGACCGCCCGCCGCCGGCTGCGGATGTTCGGCGACGAGGTCGCTCGGCGTGAGCGCGACGTGCTGGAGCCGCGTCCGCTCGTGCCGGGGAATGCGCCGGCGGAAGCGCGCCCGGCTGGCGCCGTCGTCACCGGCCGGGCGTGGCTGGACGAGGCCGGCGGCCACCCGCTGGAGCTGACCTGCGACGCCGTGGTCGTGGGGTCCGGGGCCGGCGGCGCGGTCGTGGCGGCCGAGCTGGCCGAGGCGGGGCTCGACGTGATCGTGCTGGAGGAGGGCGGGCACCACACGACGGAGGAGTTCACCGCCGACTCCACGGCCATGACACGCCTGCTGTACCGCGACGGCGCGGCCAACTTCGCGCGGGGCCGCCCGCCGGTGCAGTTCGCCGAGGGCCGGTGCGTCGGCGGCTCGACCACTGTCAACGGCGCGATGAGCTGGCGCACGCCGGAACGGGTCCTCGACCGGTGGGCGCGGGAGGACGGCCTGGAACCGGTCTCGGACCGCTACTTCGACCGGGTGGAACGTTGCATCTCGGCGTCGCCCCAGGATCCGGGGTCGATCGGGCGTGACAACGAGCTCCTCAGGGAAGGGGCCGAGCGCCTCGGGTGGCGGGTCGTCCGGAACCAGCGCGCCCAGATCCACTGCGCTGGGTGCAATACGTGCACGTACGGGTGCCCGACGGGCGCCAAGCGGTCGGCGCTCGTCACGTACGTGCCGCGCGCCGTGGGGTTCGGCGCCCGTGTCCACGCGGACTGCCGCGTGGACACGGTCGTGTTCGAGGGTCGCCGGGCCGTCGGCGTCGACGGCCGGCTCACGGTCCCCGGCGGGCTCCGCTTCCGGGTGCGGGCGGGTGCGACCTTCGTCTGCGCCGGCGGGATCCAGACGCCGGCGCTCCTGCTGCGCTCGGGACTTCGTTCCGAATCCGGGCGGCTCGGTCGGAACCTGTCGATGCACCCGAACGCCAAGGTGATCGCGTTCTTCGACGAGGAGGTGAAGGGGTTCCACGGGGCGCACCAGGGCTACCAGGTCCGGGAGTTCGAGGGCGAGGGCCTGGTGCTCGCCGCGGTGAACCTGCCGCCCGGGCTGCTCGCGGCGACGCTGCCGCAGTACGGGCGGGAGATGCAGCAGACGATGCTCGAGTACGACCACGTGGTCACGGCGGGCGTCCTGGTCGAGGACTCCACGACGGGGCGGGTGCGCGCCCGCGCGGGACGCGCGGTCGCCACCTACTCGATCGACGACCGCGACGCCGCGGCGATCCGCCGCGGCGTCGCCCTCCTGTGCGAGGCGATGTTTGCCGCGGGAGCGCGGCGGGTGATGGTGCCGTTCGAGGGCGCCCCCGACCTGACGGGGCCCGACGACCTGCGGAAGCTCGGCGATCGGCCGGTGCCGAAGGCATCCATGGAGCTGTTCACCGTCCACATGATGGGAACGGCGGCGATGGGAACCGACACCGCCCGGCACGTGTGCGATCCGGCCGGGCGCGTGTACGGCGCCGACGGGCTGCTCGTCGCCGACGCCAGCCTGTTCCCGTCGCCGGTCGGCGTGAACCCGATGGAGACGATCATGTCGCTCGCGACGCGGAACGCCGAACGGTTCCTCGAGTCGCGCTGACTCAGCCGACCCGGCAGAGCACGAACCAGTTGTCCATGGGCTTGCCGCCCTTGAACGCCCGGCCGACGGCGACGTGTTCGCTGACGCCCCGCAGCACGTCCTGCGTGCCCCCGTAGACGAACCGCCCTCGCACCGACGAGTTCGGGCTGATCGCCGGCCACGCCTCCGGCTTGTCGGGCGGCACGTGGCGGTAGTCGATCACCACCTCGCCCGGTTCGCCGGCGCTCGCCACGAAGTACCCGGGGCCGGTCATCCATCGGGCGGAGTGCTCGTTGTAGCCCCACAGCTGATCGCCGGCGGCGTCGGCGTCGGCCGGCCGGCAGAACCGCTTCTCGAAGATGCGGAAGACCGGGAGCGAGTTCCGGCCCGCGTGGATGACCTCGGCCAGCGGGACGCGGCCGGGCGGGACCATGTCCGACAGGCCGACCGGGCGGGCGCCCTTGGATGCCTCGAACAGCCGGGCCTGCTCCGGCTTGGCGAGGCTCCGGACCTGGCGGACGCGCTCGGACGGGTCGAGCCGGTCGAGGAACGAGGCGAGCGCGGCCACGTCGATGCCGCTTCCGGCCATGCGCTCGTGGATGGACGCCTTGTTCACGGACGCGAGTGTAGGCCGACCGGCCGGGCCGGGGAATAGCGCCTGCTCTGGTGGGGTATGTCCGTGGGGTCGCCCCGCGTCCGATCACCCAGGAGGTTCTCCGATGGTAGGAACCACCCGGGCGGCCCGAGTTCGGGCGCTGGTCCTGGCCCTCGTCGTCGGTACCGCGCTCATCTCCACCGCGAACCTGGCGAATGCCGGCTCGCGCGCGAAGTCGGGTCGCTACATCGTCGTCTTCAGAGGCAGCGTGCGGCACCCGGCCGCCGTGTCCTCGCGGCAGGCCAAGGCGTCCGGCTCGAGTGTGGACTTCGTCTACCGCAGCGCGCTCAAGGGCTACTCGGCCCGGATCCCCGTGGGCACGGTGGCGAGCCTCCGCTCCGACTCTCGCGTCGCGTACGTGGTCCGCGACACCCGCGTGAGCATCGACACGACGCAGAGCAACGCCACGTGGGGCCTGGACCGGATCGACCAGGCGAACCTGCCGCTCTCCGGCACGTACACGTACTCGAACAACGGGGCCGGCGTGAAGGCGTACATCATCGACACCGGCATCCGGTATTCGCACCAGGACTTCGGCGGGCGCGCCGTGCCGGGGTTCGACGCGATCATTCCCGGCGGGCCGGCGAACGACTGCAACGGGCACGGAACCCACGTGTCCGGGACCGTCGGCGGCTCGACGTACGGCGTCGCCAAGGGCGTCGCGCTCATCGGCGTCCGCGTGCTGTCGTGCGCGGGCAACGGCCTGACCTCCTGGGTCATCGCCGGCGTCGACTGGGTGACCTCGAACCACCAGGCAGGCCAGCCGGCCGTCGCGAACATGAGCCTCGGCGGAGGCGTGAACCCCGCGCTCGACCAGGCCGTCCGGAACTCGATTGCCGACGGCGTCGCCTACGGGGTGGCCGCCGGCAACGACAGCGCCGACGCGTGCGCCTCGTCGCCCGCCGACGTCGCCCAGGCCATGACAGTGGGCGCCACCTCGGCGAACGACGCGCGGGCCTCGTTCTCGAACTTCGGCTCCTGCGTTGACTGGTTCGCGCCCGGCGAGAACATCACGTCGGACTGGTTCCTGACCGACACGTCGACGAACACCATCAGCGGGACGTCAATGGCGACCCCCCATACGGTGGGCGTCGCCGCGCTGTACCTGCAGAGCAACCCCGGCGCGTCGCCCGCGCAGGTCGCCTCCGGGCTGGCCGCGCTGACGACGAAGGGCATCGTCACGAACGCCCAGTCGGCGAACGACAACCTGCTCTTCACGAACCTGTAGTCCCTCGAACGCGGAGAGGCCGGCCGTCCCCCTGCAGGACGCGGCCGGCCCCTCCGCCTCCCTCCACCCTGGGTGCCCGCGTTGGCCGAGCCGGCGGGGTCCATCCCACAATTGACCATGCAGCCCTGCCCGCCCAGCGGCCGATGCTGTCGGTGAGAGCGCGGGAGATGAGGGCGGATGGCCGATCGGGTGCTCGTCGTCGTGGCGGCTCGGGACGCTGCTGCCCCGCTCCGCGTCGCGCTCGAGCGGGCCGGATACGAGGTGGAGGTGCTCGCCGACGTCGAGCGCGCCGTCGAGCGGGCGATCGAGTGGCAGCCGGACGGCATCGTCCTGTACCTGCCGACGGCCGAGGCGTTCGAGGTGTTGCGACGGATCCGGCGCCACCACCGGACCTGGTCCGCCGTGGTCGTCCTCATCACCGACAGCTCCGATCCGGCAGACGATGCCTTCGGGTGGCAGCTGGAACCCGACGACTACGTGCACGCACCGGCCGACCCGGCGGACACGGTGGCCCGCCTCACGGCGCGGATCCGGCGCGTTCGCTCCGCGCTGGCATCGTCGTGGGCGATGCTGCCTGGGGGTACCGCCATCGAGCGGGAGCTCCGGGACGCCGTCGCCGTTGGACGGGAGTTCGCCCTGCTGGTGGTCGACCTCGACGAGTTCAAGGCATTCAACGACCGGTACGGGTTCGTTCGCGGCAACCGCGCGATCGCCCTGCTGGCCAGGATCCTCCAGAGCGTGGCGAACGACGTGGCACCCGGCGCCTTCGCCGGCCACATCGGCGGCGACGACTTCGTGCTGATCACGACGCCGCAAAGCGCTGTTGCCGCGGCAGAGGCGATCATCGAGCGGTTCGATCGTGCGGTTCCGGGCCTGTACGACGAGGCCGATCGGGCGGCGGGATTCATCCTGGTCCGGGATCGGCGGCGGCGCATTGGCCGGCATCGCCTCATCACCCTCTCGATCGGCATCGCCACGACCGAGCGGCGCCGGTTCCGCCATTTCGGCGAGGTCGCCCGGGTGGCGTACGAGATGAAAGCCGTCGCCAAGCAACAGCCGTTCAGCTCGTACGCGATCGACCGGCGGTCCGACGACGGCGGCCCGCCCGCGTAGGGATCAGCGCAGGAAGAACGGCGGCGGGTGCCAGATGTGCCCGGCCACGATCGCGATCACGTAGCCGACGATGAGCAGCATCCCCGTGAACGCGTGGAGCTTGATGTTCGTGGCCATGTCGCCCATCAGCGCGTACGGGCTGTCGTAGTTCGCGCCGAGGCCGCGGATCACTCGGAGCGCCATCGGGATGGTGATCAGCGCGAGCGCGGTCGGGCGGACCATCCACCCGGCGACCGCGCCGACGGCGATCAGGGCGAACGCCGTCGCCACGGCGGTCCCGTAGCCGACGATCACCGCCTGCTTGCTCAGGCGGACCGGCAGGGTCCGCTTGCCCGCCGCCGCGTCGCCGGCCCGGTCCGGGACCTCGTTCATGTAGAGGACGAGCGCGATGAGGATGCCGACCGGGATCGACGCGTAGACCGCCTCGAACGTGAATCGCTGGGCCTGGACGTAGTACGCGCCGAGGACCATGAGCGGCCCGAACCCGATCGCGACGCAGATCTCGCCGAGGCCGCGGTGGACGAGCCGGAGCGGCGGCGCGGTGTAGAAGACGCTGATCAGCACGCCGGCCACGCCGATCGCGAAGAGCGGCCAGAATCCGCGGCTGATGGCCAGGTACATGCCGATCCCCACCGCCGCCCCGTAGAAGGCGAGCATCAGCAGCACGAGCGACCGCATCTTCATGAGGCCGTAGTGCACGACCCGCGACCCGCCGCTGAACTGCGTCGGCGTCACGTTCGCGGCGTCGGCGCCGGACATCGTGTCGAACACGTCGTTGGCGACGTTGAGGCCGAGCTGCACGCAGGAGGCGCCGATCAGGGTGAGCAGCGCGAACCACCAGTCGAACGCGCCGTCGTTGCCCGCGATGGCGATGCCGAGCCCGACCGGGATGACGGTCGCCGACAGGAACGGCAGCCGGGTGGCCCGGAGAAACAGCCAGCCCTTCGACAGCTTCGGACGGACGGGCTTGCCGGTCTCCTCGCTGAGGCGGTCCATGTAGGCGAGCGCCTGCGGGACGTTCCGCTCGGAGAACTCGAAGAACGGCACGTCCTCCTCGTCCCAACCCTGGCTCGACGCCGGCGTGAACGTGTACCCGCCGCGGCCCGTTCCGGTCGAGGGCCTGAGCGTTCCCCAGAACTGGACGTAACGGCGCTCGTCGTAGCCCTGGCCGGGCTGGGGCCGGATGTGGCTGAACACGACGGCGACCTCGCGGTCGGTAGGGGGCGCCGGCTCGATGTCGTCGAGCTCGATGGCGCCGCGACCCTCGTCGGCGCGGAACCCGGCCGCGACCGAGAGCGGGTAGCCGTCGTCGCCGACCGACACGACGATGGCGTGCTCGAAGCGTTCGTTGAGCTCGTCGAGCGTGACGGGCTTGGACTGTGACCTCGCGTTGACGCTCACGAAGCCGCTCCCGTCATCTCGTGGACCACGGGCGGCCGGTCGGTCCGGGCGTCCTCCCACACGAACACGCGCCGCGGACGGACCTCGATCACCGCGCGCTCGAAGAACAGGGGCAGCGCCACGCGCTTGCCGAGGAAGAAGTCGATGGCCGGCTCCTTCACCCGCCACAGCGGGAGGGCCGACCGTTCCCAGCCCGAGTGGAGGTCGTCGTCGACGACCGTCGCGTCGCCCTGGATCGTGATCCGCCGGAACGGCTCGACGCCCGCGGCGGAAACTGGGTCGGTGACGCTCACGGACACCTTCGGGTTGGCCTTGATCCGCTCGAGCTTGCGGGAGAACAGCACGCTCGACGTCATGAGGATCTTCTCGCCGTCGTACAGGGGGATGAGCGGGTGGGTGACGGCCCGTCCGCGATCGTCGAGCACCGTGAGCTCGGCGACCAGGGCGGCGTTCATCACCTCTTCGACCTCGGGTGGGAGCACGCCCACGTCGGCCTCCTCTCGGGCGCGTCGGTGTTCGGCTTGCTTGCGCCGAGGAGCCTACGCGAAGCGCGCCGAACCCGGACTCTCCGAACCGGTGGGTCGCGCCCCGGTTCGGCGGTTCAGCCCCCGCGCGCCCTGGCGGCGGAGGGGAGCGGGCGCCCCGACGAGGGCCGAGCGGCGGGGTCGACCGCCGCCGGAGGGGCCGGCGCGGCGGCAGGAGGCCGGGGCGCACCGGGGGCACCGACGACGATGGTGATCGGGCGGCCGACGGCTGCCGCGACGCGGGCCAGCGCCGCGAGGGACGGCGTCACGCGCCCAGACTCCATGCGGGACACGGCGGACTGGGTGGTCCCGGTCCGCCGGGCGAGCTCGCCCTGAGTGAGCCCGGCGCCGACTCGGGCCAGGCGCACCTCTGCCGCGATCGACCGACGATCCATGGCCGTTGACCTGGGAACATAGCAGAAACGCTATGTTCGGTGCTCGTGCTGCCTCGATCGAGATCACTCACGGCCCGGATACGCCTGCTCAGGTTTTCCACAGGCGAGTGCCGATACACGGTGCGAGACATCCCGCTCGGCGTTCCTTCCCTGGGAAGCGCCGGCGTCCGCGGGAGGGACGGAGGAGTCGTGAGCTTCAGGGTGTGGGCACGCCGCGCCGGCATCATGGTGGCCGTGGCGGCCATCGCGCCCGCCGGCCTGCTGATGCGGACGGCGGGGGCGTGGGCGAGCGCGGGCCACCGTGCGACGTGCACGGCGTCGTCGGCCGACCGCGACGGGGACAAGATCCCGGACTGCTGGGAGGGCGCGAACGGTCTCAAGGTCGGGACGCGAGACGGACGGACCGACAAGGACCACGACGGCCTGAAGGCCGTGACGGAGTACAACCTCGACCGGAAGACGGCGTCGAACGGCCTGTTCGCCCCGTTCAACGCAAGCCTCGACGACACCGACGGCAACGGCACGGAGGACGGCGACGGCGACCTCGACGGTGACGGCCTCTCCAACGAGGACGAGGGCGAGGCGCACACCAACCCGCTCGACGAGGACACCGACGGCGACGGCCAGGGCGACGCCGAGGACGACACGGACGGCGACGGCCTCGACAACGAGACCGAGGGCGACTCGGCCGACGAGGACGGCGACAGCCAGGGCGTCGACGACGAGGTCGACGTTGACGACGACGGCCAGGACGACGCCGACGAGGACTTCGACTGCGACGGCGTCGACAACGGCGACGAGCTGAACGCGGCGGTCCGGAACTCCGACCACCACGGCGGCTCCGACGCGGTCGACGACTCCGACGGCGACGGGATTGACAACGAGACCGAGCAGGACCTCGACGACCAGGGCGAGGACGAGAACCCGCTCGACGAGGACTCCGACGACGACGGCGTGTCCGACGGCGACGAGGACCAGGACGAGAACGGTCAGGACGACGGCGCCGAGGACGGCAACGACGACGACGGCGACACGTCCTGCGACGACCAGGGCGGCGACGACGACGGCCAGGTTGCGAGCTTCCACGTGGGCGGCGCGACGTTCCACGTCACCCGCGGGTAGTCATAACCGGGACCACGACGACCGTGAGGGCGGGCCGCGAAGCGGCCCGCCCTCGCTGCATGCTCACGTGGTCCAGGGCTAGGAGCCCTGGACCACCTTCCGGCACGCCGAGAACTCCGACGTACTCATGCCGGTGGTCGTAGCGGTCGCCGTGATGCGATCGCCGACCGGCGTCGGCACGTGGAAGACGACGTTGAAGTTCCCGTTGCCCGCGGCGCCGCTCGTCACCGTCGTCCGGCCGAGGAACCGGCCGCCCTCGCCGTTCCCCGACGGGTCGCACTCGGCGCTCGAGAACACCTCCACCGTGAACGACGTGTTCCGCTCGCTCGCCACCTTGCCGGTCACGTGCGTGGTCGTCGCGTTCGAGTGCGCGAGCGTCAGCGTCGGGAAGTTCTGGAGCTCGTTCGTTCCCATGTCGGCGTCGAGCGCGTCGTTCGCCGTGACGCCGTTGTCGTCGAGGTCGATCCCCAGGATGGAGTTCGAGAAGATCGAATTGCCGAGGATCGAGACGGAGCTGGCCGTCTTCACGAGGACCCCGTTGCCGCCGACGATCGACGGCCCGTTGAAGGCGATGACGTTGCCGGCGCCCTTGAGCGTTCCGCCGATGTCGTTGAACGAGGACTCCACCGTGACGCCGTCGGCTTCGTTCGGCACCGGGTTCTGCCCCGTGGCGTCGGTGCCGACGAAGTTCCCCTGCACCACGGTCCCGGAGGTGCTTGGCCCCAGGTCGATCCCCAGCGTGTTCCCGGACACGAGGTTCCGCGAGGCCGCCGTCACGCCCCCGATCACGTTGTCGGGCTGGCCGAGGATGTGGATCCCGATCGAGTTCCCGAGCGCGGCCGTGCCGGCCGCGTTCGTCCCGATGCGATTGCCGCGGATGATGTTCCCGCGGGCCTCGTCGGGATCACCGAAGGTGTTGTCGATGCGGATCCCGTCGCCCTGGTTGCCGGAGATGACGTTGCCGGCGCCGGGCGCCGTTCCCCCGATGGTGTTCTTCCGCGCCGCGTCCAGGTGGACGCCCGCGCCGCCATTGGCGATCGCGACCGTGCCGGTCACGTCGGTGCCGATGTAGTTCCCCGACACGGTGTCGTGGTGATCGAAGGCGAACAGCGCGAGCCGGACGCCGTCGTCGCCGTTCCCGGAGATCACGTTGCGGGCCGCGGCCGTGGTCCCCCCGATCAGGTTGTACATCGGGACCCCCTCGAGGTGCACGCCGTCCTGTCCGTTCCCGATCGCGGCCGTGCCGGCGGCGTTCGTCCCGATCAGGTTGCCGGCGACGACGTTCCCCGACGTCGTCGTGCCGCTGAAGATGTCCTCGATGTCCACGCCGTGCCGGCCGTTCCCCGAGACGAGGTTGCCGGCGCCGGCGGCGGTCCCGCCGACGAGGTTCGACTTGCCGCCCAGCACCTCGACGCCCGAGTTGGAGTTGCCGATCGCGGCCGTGCCGGCGGCGTTCGTCCCGACGTAGTTCCCCTGGACGACGTTCCCGTTGCTGCCGACGATGATGACCCCCACCAGGCCGTTCCCGGAGATGACGTTGCGTGCGGCCGCGGTCGTCCCGCCGATCGTGTTCGCACCGACACCGACCCCGCCGCCCAGGATCTCGATGCCGTGCCGGGTGTTGGGGGATGCGGTCGTCCCGGTGGGGTTGACGCCGATGCGGCATCCGGTGACCACGTTGCCCCCGGCCGAGTCGATCTGGATGCCGTTGCCGTCGAAGGCGTCGATGACGAGGTCGGAGATGGTGCTGTTGCCGCCGGAGACCTGGAGGCCGATGGTGTCCGATCCCGCGGCGTCGCCGTTCAGCTCGACCCGCGTCGCGCCGCCGCTGCTGCCGTCGATCGAGACCGGGTGGGTGATGGCCGGGAGGTCGCCGCCCCCCGACGATCCGACCGCGATCGACGGGGTGCCAGAGCCGATGTTGAACGTGATGTTGTCCTTGGCGGCGGTCGCGTTCGCCACGAGGATCGCCTCACGGAGGGTGCAGTTGGGAGACAGGTTGCACATGCCGTCGGTCGTGTCCGCGGTGGAGTTGACTACGAGCGCGGCGGCGGAAGCCGGCGCCGGGGTCGCCGCCAGCCAGGCGGCGCCGACCAGGACGGCGAGCAGCATCGGGCGGAACCGGGCGGGACGAACTGAGCCTCGCATGGCGACCTCCAGCGGTCGAGGGCCGTTCGGAAGCGTGGAGTATCGGTCCGAAGCCAGCCGCTTTGTCAATCGTCCGGCCGGAATGCTTCGCCCGAGCCCGGACGACGCCGAAGGCCGTAGGATCGCCGCTCGATGAGCGACGAAGCCCTGCTGCAACGGGCCCGCGAGATCCTGTCGCGCGCGCCGCTGATCGACGGCCACAACGACGTGCTGTGGGAGTTGCGCACGAAGGTGGCCTACGACCTCGACGCTTACGACCTCGCCGAGCCGCGCCCGGAGTTGATGACCGACCTGGCCAGGCTCCGCGCCGGTGGCCTCGGAGGGCAGTTCTGGTCGGTCTACGTGCCGTCCGACCTGCCGGGCGACACCGCGGTCACGGCCACGTTGGAGCAGATCGACGCGCTCCACGCCATGGTCGACCGGTACCCGGACGCGCTGGCGCTCGCCCGTACCGCGGACGACGTCGAGCGTGCCGCCGCCAACGGGAAAGTCGCGTCGATGATCGGCGTCGAGGGCGGGCAGTCGATCGGCTCGTCGCTCGGAGCGCTGCGGATGCTGGCCCGGATGGGCGCCGGCTACATGACCCTCACCCACAACGACAACACGCGGTGGGCCGACGCCGCGACCGACGAACCGGTGCACGGCGGCCTCACGGCGTTCGGCGAGGAGGTCGTCCGCGAGATGAACCGCTGCGGTGTCCTCGTCGACCTCAGCCACGTCTCGGCCGACACGATGAGCAACGCGATCGACGTCAGCGAGGCGCCGGTGATCTTCTCCCACTCATCGGCCCGCGCCCTGGCCGGGGTCATGCGGAACGTCCCGGATGACGTCCTGGAACGCGTGCGCGAGACCCGGGCGGTCGTGATGGTGACGTTCGTCCCGATGTTCCTCGTTCCGGAGGGGGTGGCCGTGGCGCAGGCGTACCGGGACGAAGGCTTCCGGGTCACGGCAGAGCATCCGGACGATCCCGATGCGGTCCACCAGGCGATGGAGCAGTTCATCGAGGACCATCCCATGCCGCCGTCACGGCTCACCGACGTCGCGGACCACATCGACCACATCAGGGACGTCGCCGGCATCGATCACATCGGGATCGGCAGCGACTTCGACGGATCCTCCGCGATGCCGGAAGGCCTGGAGGACGTCTCGAAGTACCCTGCCCTGTTCGCGGAGCTGCTCGGCCGAGGCTACAAGGAGGAGGACCTGGCGAAGATCGCCCGCGGGAACGTCCTCCGCGTGATGCGCGAGAACGAGCGCGTGTCCGAGCGCCTTCGCCGGGAGCGGCCGCCGTCCCGGGCCCGGATCGACGACGTCGTGGACGCCGACGCGCTGCCCGAGGAGCAGGACCAGGCCTGAGCCCATGAGCCTGATGGCGCACGTCGAGAACGTGGCCCTGCGGCTCAGCGGGATGAAGCGGGCGGGCTCCTCGGCGGAGCGGACGCGGGCACGCATCGAGTCCCAGGTCCAGCAGCCGGCCCCGTTCACGCCACCCCGCAGATTGGCCGACCGGATGTCGGTCGAGTCCCGGGTGGTCGGCGACACGACCGTCTACCGCGTCGCACCGCGGGACGGCGCCCCGCCGCTGCGTGTGTGCTACTTCCACGGCGGGTCGTACACCTTCGAGATCACGAACCACCACTGGCGGCTGGGCGGCCACCTGGCTCGCGACGCGCCCGCAGTGGTCGACGTCCCGATCTACCCGCTCGCCCCGGGTTCGACGGCGGAACGGACTGTGCCGGCCATGACCGACCTCCTGGAGTCGCTCCTCGCGGAGGCAGGCGGCGAACGCCTGACGTTGCTGGGCGACAGCGCCGGCGGCGGGATCGCGCTCGCCGTGGCCCAGCGCCTCCGCGACCGGAACGGAATCCAGCCGGCGCAGGTCGTCCTGATCTCCCCCTGGCTCGATGCGTCGGTGGGCGATCCCGGTCACCGCGAGATCGAACCGCACGACCGCATCCTCGGCATCGAGGGCCTGCGGGAGTCGGGCCGGTGCTACGCGGGCGGCCTCGACCTTCGCGACCCCCTCGTGAGCCCGCTGTTCGGGGACCTCCGCGGGCTCGCGCCCATCACGGTCGTCGCGGGCTCGCACGACCTCCTGGTCACCGACGCACGGGCGCTGGCCGGGCGGGCCCGGGAGGCCGGGGTCGAGGTCGAGTACCACGAGGCCCGGGCGATGCAGCACAGCTATCCACTGTTCCCGCTCCTGCCGGAGGCCGGCACGGCACGCAGGCTGATCGCGGAACGGATCCGGGGCTGAGCCGTTCCTGCCGGAACACCGTGTCGCCGCCCGGGCCTACCATGACCCCATGCGCGGAGATCGAGTCGAGATCCTGATCGACACCGGGAACGGCGTGCAGGCGTTCGAGATCGCGGCCACGCGAGCGGGGCGCCGCGTCGAGGTCGTGAACGCCCGTGGTGTGGTCGAGGTGACCGAGGTGACCCGCTCCGGCCAGCCGGTCCGGACGGGGCGGTTCATGGCCACACGGGTCGTGGCGATGGTGGAGCACCCGGCCGAGGAGGACCGCGAGGCCCGCCCGCGCCGGCGGGTTCCGGAGAACCAGGAGTCGCTGCTCTAACTCGGGCCGGGGATCAGCAGCAGCTTCCCGGTGGTCCGGCGTGCCTCGAGGTCCTCGTGCGCCCGTCGGGCGTCCTCGAGCCGGTATCGCGCCCCGATCCGGACGTCGAGCCGACCCTCCGCGACCATGGCGAACACCGCGCCCGCCCGTTCCGCCAGCTCCGCACGGGTCGCCACGTAGTGGTGCAGCGTGGGCCGCGTGAGGAAGAACGACCCCTCGTTGAGGAGCGGCAGCGGCACCGGATCGGGCGGGCCGCTCGCGTAGCCGTACACGACGAGGTACCCGCGGGGGCGGAGGCTGGCCATGCTTCCCTCGAAGGTGGCGCGACCGACGCCGTCGAAGACGGCGTGGGCCCCGCCGCCGGCGGTGACCTCCCGCACGCGCTCGACGAGGTCGTCGTAGCCGACGACCTCGTCCGCCCCGGCCCCCCGCGCGAGTTCCGCCTTCTCATCCGTCGACACGGTCGCGATCACGCGTGCCGCCGGCCGCCTTCACCATCTGTGTGAGCAGCAGGCCCACGCCGCCCGCGGCGGCGTGCACCACGACGGCCTCGCCCGGCCGCACGGGATACGTGTCCATGCACAGGTAGTGGGCCGTCATCCCCTGCAGGAGCACGGCGGCGGCCTGTTCGTCCGTGACCCCCTCGGGAACGGCGACCGCCTGGGCCGCGTCCACGGCGACGATCTCCGCGTAGCTCCCGGGCGCCGACCACCACGCGACGCGGTCGCCCACCGCGAGGTCGGCGACTCCGTCGCCGACCTCGCGCACCGTCCCGGCCCCCTCGACGCCGGCCACGAGCGGGGTGGGGCCGGCGTACATGCCGGCCCCCTCCCGCTCGTACACGTCGCGGTAGTTCACGCCGACGGCCGCGACCTCCACGACGAGCTTCCCCGGCCCGGCCACGGGTTCGGGGACGTCCCCGACCTCGAGGACCTCCGGCCCCCCGTGTTCCCTGATCACGACCGCGCGCACGCGCGTCACCTCCGGCGTGTCGGCTGCAATGGACGGCGCAAGCGTAGTGGCGGGCCCGGGCTCCGGTGTCCGCCGGGACGCAGCCCTGACGCGCGGGGACGCAGGCGTGACGCCGTCGGGGCACACCCGGCTTCCTGACTGCCACACTCCGGAAGCCGACATGAGCGAACAGAAGTGGGCCGGCGTCGCCGGCAAGCGCGTGATCGTCACCGGGGCCACCGCCGGGATCGGGCTGGCCGCGGCCGAGGAGCTCGCCCGGCGCGGGGCCGTCCTCGCCGTCGTGGCCCGCGACGAGCAGCGGGCCGAGGCCGCCGTCGCGCGCATCGCCGCCGCGAGCCCGTCGAACACGCGGCCGGACGTCCTCATGGCCGAGCTGTCCTCGCAGGCATCGGTTCGAGCCCTGGCGGGAAGGATCACGCGAGATGTACCCCCGCGTGGACGTCCTCGTGAACAACGCCGGCGCCATCAACACGAAGCGCGTGGTGACCGCTGACGGGTTCGAGCTGACGTGGGCGGTGAACCACCTGGCCCCGTTCCTGCTGACGACCCTGCTCACCGAGCGCCTGCGCGCGAGCGCCCCGGCCCGCGTGGTCACGACGGCGTCCGACGCGCACATGGGCGCGCGGATCCCGTTCGACGACTTCGAGCGGGGCGCCGACCGCACGTCGGGGTTCCGCCGCTACGGCCAGACCAAGCTCGCGAACATCCTGTTCACCTCCGAGCTCGCCCGGCGACTCGAGGGGAGCGGGGTCACGGCGAACTGCTACCACCCGGGGTTCGTCGCCTCGAACTTCAACCGGAACAACGGCCGCCGGCAGCGGTTCGCCATGTTCTTCGCGCGCCCGTTCGGCCGGAGCAACGAGCGCGGCGCCGACACGCTGGTGTGGCTGGCCGACTCGCCGGAGGTGAGCGCGCAGTCGGGCTGGTACTTCGTCGATCGCCGCCTCGGCCGGCCGAGCCGCGAGGCGCTCGACGCGGATGCGGCCCGCCGGCTGTGGGAACTCAGCGAACGCCAGGTCGCCGCGAGCGGCGCGACCGAGAAAGGGCCGGCGTGAGCGTCCAGATTCCCGAGCGTCTGTGGCCGCTGTTCGACCGGCTGTTCAAGGGGCACGTGTTCCTGTACCGGGCAACCGGCGGCGCGATCGGGCACTCGTTCCCGGGGGCGCCGCCGATGCTCCTGCTCGACCACGTCGGCGCGAAGACGGGGAAGCAGCGCACGACCCCGCTCGCGTACGTCCGGGACGGCGACGACTACGTGATCGTGGCCAGCAAGGGCGGCCACCCGAAGCATCCGGCGTGGTTCCACAACATCCTGGCCAGCCCGGACGTGCGGATCCAGGTCCGCTCGAAGCGCATGACCGTCCGGGGCCGTGAGGCGACCTCCGAGGAACGCGACCGACTGTGGCCGAAGGTCGTGGAGACCTACCGCGGGTACCAGGGCTATCAGGACCGCACGAGCCGGGAGATTCCGCTCGTGATCCTGGAACCGCTCGGGGCTTAGGTCCCGCCCAGCGCGCGTTGCGTGCGCAGGGCACGCTGCCCTAGCATCCGCGCCGGGAGGTGATCGGCATGCCGCAGGTCAATGAGGCATCCGCGACGCTGCCGGTGTCGGACGTCGACGCCGCGAAGGCGTTCTACGGGGGGACGCTCGGACTCGAGCTCGTCGAGGAGAACGCCGGAGGGATCTACTACCGGGCGGGGTCCTCGCGGGTGTTCGTGTACCCGAGCCAGTTCGCCGGGACGAACCAGGCCACCGCCGCCGGCTTCGATGTGGACGACATCGAGGCGGCCGTGGCGGAACTCCGGGGGAAGGGCGTCACGTTCGAGGAGTACGACTACCCGGAGCTGAAGACGGTGGACGGGATCGCCGAGCTCGAAGGAGAGAAGGCCGCGTGGTTCAAGGACCCATCGGGGAACATCCTGTCGCTGGGCCAGCGCGCAGGCTGAGCGGCGGACAGGCGTTCACGGAACCCGCGGACGATCGTGGTCCGCGGGTTCCGTCGTCCGCATGCTCAGGACGAACGGTCCTCGATCTCCCAGACGTGGTCGATGTGCGTGCCACGCCGAGCGGCGGACGACGTAGGCGACCGGCCACATCGGCGAGCGGGGCGGCGGCTTCGGCGGCTGCTCGCCGCGCGCCCGGAGCGTCGCGGCCTCGATGAACGCCGCCCGGGCGCCGGCGAAACGTTCCTCCGTTGAGGACTTCGGTTCCTGCGTGAAGGCTGCGCCGAGCTTCGACATGTACGCGCGGTCGGCGTCGAGGACGTGCTCCACGATCGCGTCGAGCTCTCGTCCGCCGCCGCGGGGGCCCTTCCGGAGCTCCTTCCCGACCGCCTTCTCTGCGGCACGGTCGAACGCCCGCCAGCACGCCTGGAGGATCTTCAGCAGGGGCTCGAGCTCGCGCTCCGTCGGGTCCTTCGCGTCGGATTTCTTGGCCGGAACGCCCGGCGCCCCGAACTCGGTGGTGGCGTTACCCTTGACCCGCTCCACCACCCGGAGGCCCTTGACGGTCTTCGGGACGGTGAACGCCTTTCCGGCCGCGCCGATCGTCGTCTTGAAGCGCGGGGCCACCTCGAGGAGCGTCTCGAGCGCCTCGTCCGGGGTCTTCCCAGCGCGGGCCCAGCCCGGCCAGTCGAGCGAGACGGCGAACGAGCGCTTGTTCGCGACTTCCAGGTACACGGGAGTTGTCCTCATGGCGTCATGATTCCCGTTCGGCGGCGAGGCGATCAACTGCGACCAGCGTGGGTACGGTTGCGGGGAGGCGTGATCGCGCTGGAATGCCCGCAGCTAGGAGGCACGAAGAGCGATGCGATGGAAACGCGGCCGCGGCCGCGACCAGATCGAGGACCGGCGGGCCCAGCGGCCGCCGAGCCGCATCGGCGGCGGGCTGGGCGGGATGTTCGGCGGTGGCGGCAGTGGCGGCGGGGGGTTCCCGATGCCGAGGTCCCGCGCGGGCGGGATCAGCGTCGGCGGGATCGTGCTGGTGCTCGTCGTCGTCGCCGTGCTGTATTTCAGCGGCGCGTTCAAGGGCGACTCATCGGCAGGCGGCGACGGGCCGATCTCGACGAACGGCCCCGCCGTGTCGGCCGACCAGGACCTGTACGACTTCGTGGGGTTCACCGTCGACGACGTCCAGGACTTCTGGCGCGAGGACTTCCGGACCGACGGGCGCACGTACGAGACCACGAAGATCGTCCTGTTCAACCAGGCGACCCAGTCGGGGTGCGGCCTGGCCGACGAGGCGACTGGGCCGTTCTACTGCCCGGCCGACCACAAGGTGTACCTCGACCTGGGGTTCTTCCAGGAGCTGTCGGACCGGTTCGGCGCGTCCGGCGACTTCGCGCGGGCGTACGTGATCGCGCACGAGTTCGGCCATCACGTCCAGACGCTGCTCGGCACCGAGCGGCGGATGCGGGATGAGCAGGAACAGCATCCGGGCGAGGCGAACGAGCTGTCGGTGCGGCTCGAGCTCCAGGCGGACTGCTACGCGGGAATCTGGGCGAACCGGGCCAGGCAGGAGGACCTCCTGGAGGTCGGCGACGTCGACGAGGCGCTGCAGGCCGCCGCCGCCGTGGGCGACGATCGCATCCAGCGCTCCGCCGGCCAGCGGGTCGACCCGGAGACGTGGACCCACGGGTCGTCCGAGCAGCGGTCGAAGTGGTTCAAGGTGGGGTACACGACCGGCGACCCCCGGGCATGCGATACGTTCAGCGGGAGCATCTGAGCCGATCGGACGAGCGGAACGAGAACCATGACGAACGGCGCCCGCACCCGAACCGCCCAGGACCACGGCACGTCGCCCCCGCGCCCGTTCGCAGGCAACTGTGCGAGCCTGTCCGTATACCCCCGTGTCCGGCGCGCGCATGCGGAACCTGCCTGTGCCCCGGGAGACGAGAGGAGGTCTGCGATGGTGAAGCTGGCGATCCTTGCCCGCATGGAGGCGAAGCCGGGCAAGGAGGACGAGGTGGCGAGCTTCCTGGAGGGCGCCCTGCCGCTCGTTCAGGACGAGCCCGGCACCGTGACCTGGTACGCCGTTCGGCTGGGGCCGTCGGAGTTCGGAATCTTCGACACGTTCGAGGACGAGGCGGGACGCCAGGCGCACCTGAACGGCAAGGTCGCCGAGGCGCTCATGGCCAATGCGGCCGAGCTGCTCGCGTCGCCTCCGGACATTCGGCCCGATCGAGGTGCTCGCCGCGAAGTAGCCGCGTCCGTCGGGCGGCGTCGAGGTCACGGAGTCAGTTCGACGAAGCGGCGGGGTCCGCGTCCCCGAGGTTCCGCTCGAGGTTCTCGCCCATGGCCTGGGCGATCGCCTGCGCCATCTCCTGCTGGAACACCGCCAGGACCGCCTGGGCGGCGACGGGCTGGAGCTGGCGCACGGCGTCGGCGGCGTGTTGGACGCGGTCGGGTGGACAGGCCGCCCGCCAGGGCGGCCTGCCACACGGTGTCCTGGAACAGCTCGACGAACGACTCGGCCACCGCCCGCAGATGCGGGCGGATGGCCGGGTCGACCTCGATCACCCTCGCCGGCGGCACCCCGAGCCGGATGACCTGTTCGCCCGCCCGCACCAGTGCCGGGTTCACGACGCGGACGCGGTCGGGTCCGATCGGCTCGATCAGGCCCAGTTCCTCCATGCGGGCGAGCACGGCGGTGTCGACGGGGATCCCGATGCGCCGGGCCAGCTCCTCGTGCGTCAGCTCGATCGGATCCTCGTGGAGCCACGGCGTGACGAGGGCCTGGTGGAAGGCGAGGACCTGTTCCGCCGAGCCCTCGGGAACCGCCCGGACGAGTTGCTCGATCGCCGCGAGGTTGAACCCCTCGCGCTGGAGTGCGGCGATCAGCTCGAGCCGGGCCACGTGTTCCTCGCCGTAGTACGCCGTCCGGCCGACGAGCCGGGGCGGCGGGAGCAGGCGCCGGGTGACGTGCGACCGCACGGTTCGGACGGTCATGCCGGCCCGCGCGGCGAGCCGGTCGATGGTCAGTTCGTCCGGATGAGTAACAGGGGGAGTGGGCATGTCGTTCGGCCCGCATGATATCTCAGGGTTTGACGTGACGCCATTTGGTGATACATAGTCGCGTGACACTTCGAGCAGGAACCGTGCCCGCACCACCGGCTCGCGACCCGGAGGACGAACGCCCGTGACCGCGCTTCTCGCCCATTTCGCACCCGCCCGGGGCTTCCCACCGGGGCAGGTCATCCCCGCGACCATCGTGTTCGCGGCGATCGCGGCCGGCGTGGCCTGGCTGTCGGTCCGGTACCGCCGGGGCCGCGCGACGCGCGTCCAGGCGTTGGTCGTCCGGATCGAGCAGCGGACCGGCCTGCCCGCCTGGGCGCCGGTCGGCCTGGTGACGACCACGGCCAGCCTGGTGATCGCGGTGTTCGGGTTCTACTGGGACGTCGCGGTCCACATCGACCTCGGGCGCGACGATGGGCCCTTCGGAACGCCGGCGCACTACTGGATCATCGTTGGCCTGGTCGGGATCGCGCTGGCCGGCGTGTTCGCCACCGTGATCGGCGCCGACCGCAGCTCGCCGACCTCGGTCCGGCTGACGAAGAGCTGGAGCGCGCCCATCGGTGGGGTGCTCCTCGCCGTGTGCGGGTTCATCGCGCTGGCCGGGTTCCCCCTCGACGACATCTGGCACGTGCTGTTCGGCCAGGACGTCACCCTGTGGGGGCCGACCCACATCCAGATGATCGGCGGCGCCTCGCTCGCGACGCTCGCGATGTGGGTGCTGCTCGAGGAAGGCCGCCGCGCCCGGTCGCCTCGGCGTGCGCCGGGCTGGCTCATGCGGAACGCCGACGTGCTGATCGGCGGGACGTTCCTGTTCGGCCTGTCGACGCTCCAGGCCGAGTTCGACTACGGGGTCCCGCAGTTCCGTCAGCTGTTCCACCCGGTGCTGATCTCGCTCGCGGCGGGGATCGGGCTGGTTGCCGTTCGCTTGCGCGCCGGCCGGGGAGGGGCGCTCAAGGCGGCGGTGCTGTTCCTGGCCGGTCGCGGCCTGCTCACGCTGCTGATCGGGCCGGTGCTCGGTCGCTCGATCCTCCACATGCCGCTGTACCTGGCGTCGGCGTTGCTGGTGGAGCTCCTGGCGGCGCGCGTACCGCGGACGCGGCAGATCACGTTCGGAGCGCTGTCGGGCGTCGCGATCGGAACCGTCGGCCTCGCTGCGGAGTGGGCGTGGAGCCACGTATGGTCGCCGACGCCGTGGCATGTGTCGCTCCTGCCGGAGGGCGCGCTGTTCGGCTTCGTCGCCGCGGTGGCGGGCGGCCTGATCGGTGCGTTCGTCGGACGCGCGCTCCTGCCGCCGAACGTCGAGCGGCAGCGCACGCCTCGAGGGGTCGGCGCGCTGGCCTGGCTCGCGGCGCTCGCGATGATCGCGCTGCCGCTTGCGATGACCGCGAACACCGACTGGACGGCTCGCGTGAGCCTCGCCGAGGCCTCGACCAGCCCCGACTTCGGCCCCGACACCCGCGCGGTCACCGCGACGGTCGCGCTCGACCCGCCGGACGCGGCCGTGCACCCGAATTGGTTCAACGTGACCGACTGGCAGGGCGGCAGCGGCATGTGGGGCGGGGGCGTCGAGGGCCTGGTGATCGCCCAGCTCGAGGAAGTCTCGCCCGGCGTCTACCGGACCGACCGACCGTTCCCCGTGGGCGGCGAGTGGAAGGCGCTCCTCCGGATCCATACCGGGAACTCGATCCAGGCAGTGCCGATCTACCTCCCGAACGACCCGGCGATCCCGGCGAAAGGGGTCCCTGCCACGCCGGAGTTCACCCGGTCGTTCGTGCCGGACAAGCAGATCCTGCAGCGCGAGGCGACCGGGGGGTCGCCGGTGCTGCAGACGATCGCCTACGTGATGTGCGCGCTGATCGCCGTGGTCTGGATCGCGGCCATGGCCTGGGGTCTGCGCCGGCTCGACGTCCGACCGGGCTCGACGTCACCGATGCGCGTCGGACGAGGTCGCGTGCATTCGCCCACGGGATGATCGCGGCCCGTTGGCCGACGTGCTCGTCATGGCCGTGGCGAACGGCGAGGTCGGGAAGCCGGAAGTCGCGAAGCTCCTCCTGAATCGGGTCGTTCGGCCTGACGAGGAGATTGGCTGATCGCCGGCTCGCCGACGTCGGAGGCACCGGCGTTTGGATGGGCGTGGCACGATGACTGCCGCGATGCCCACGTGCCGTCGGTGCGCTGCCCCGCTCCCGCAGGACGCCCGGTTCTGCCCGAACTGCGCCGCGCCGGTCGAGCGGGAACCGGCCGCTCGGGAGCGGAAGCTGGCGACCGTGCTCTTCGCCGACCTGGTCGGATCGACGGCGCTCGGCGGATCCCTGGACCCGGAGCAGACCCGGGACATGCTGGATCGCTTCTACGACGCGATGGCCGCAGAGATCGCGCTCGGCGGTGGGACCGTGGAGAAGTTCATCGGCGACGCCGTCGTCGCCGTGTTCGGCGCGCCGGCAGCGCAGGAGGACCATGCGGAGCGGGCGTTGCAGGTGGGGCTCTGGATGCAGGCTCGTCTGGCCGAGCTGTTCGACGAGCGGCTTGCGCTTCGGATCGGGGTGAACACCGGCGAGGTCGTCGTGGGCCGTCCCCGCGAGGGCAGCTCCTTCGTGACCGGCGACGCCGTCAACGTGGCCGCCCGGCTGGAGCAGGCCGCTCCTCCGGGCCAGGTGCTCGCCGGGGAGCGGACGGCAGCCCTCGTCGGCGGGGCCTTCGAGTTCGACGAGACCATCACCATCGAGGCCAAAGGGAAGCCGGAAGGCATCCCGTGCCGCCGGCTCATCCGCATGGTGGCGCCGCGGCGCCCTCGTGGCGGCCGGGGCCTGAGCACCGCCTTCGTCGGCCGCGAGCGGCAGCTGGCGGCGTTGCAGGGGGAACTCCAGCGGAGTCATCGAGGAGCGACGGCCGCTGCTGGTCAGCCTGGTCGGGGAGGCCGGCGTCGGCAAGACGAGCCTCCTGCGCGAGTTCCAGTCGCGGCTCCCCGGGGATGTTCGTTTCCGGCTCGGCCGCTGCCTGTCCTACGGGCGCGGCGTCACGTTCAGCCCACTCGCGAACGTGCTGCGGTCGGAGCTCGGGCTTCGAGAGGAGGATCCGCGGGAGGCGGTGCTTGCCCGGCTGGGCGGCCGCGAGATCCTGGCCCTCACGCTCGGGCTGGACGTGGCCGGCGACCTCGATCCGCGTGCCGCCGGACAGCGGCTCCAGGAGGAGTGGGTGCGCCTGCTCGACGGGCTCGTCACCCAGGGTCCCCTGGTGCTGGCCGTCGAGGACCTGCACTGGGCGGCCGAGCCGCTGCTCGAGCTCCTCGACCGGGTCCTCGACGAGGTGGCCGGCCCCCTGCTGCTTCTGGCCACGGCCCGGCCGGGAGGCCCGTCGCTTCGCGCGGCCGGCGAATCGGTGGACCTCGATCCGCTGTCAGATCAGGAGGCGGAGGAGATGCTCGACCGGGTGCTGGGCGTCCCGCTCCTGGCTCCCGCACGGGAACTCGTCATCCGGCATGCCGAGGGAAACCCGTTCTTCCTCGAGGAGGTGCTCGCGGAGCTGATCGACCGCCGGCTGCTGGAGCGACGGAACGGCGAATGGGCCCTGCTGGACGAGGAGCGGGGGCTCGGGATCCCCGATTCGGTCCAGGGGGTCCTGGCGGCGAGGATCGACCTCCTCACGTCACCGGCGAAGACCGCCCTCCAGGCGGCCGCCGTGATCGGCCGGTCGTTCAGCACGCTGGCCCTGGCCTCACTGGTCGGGTCCGCGGCCGAGGTCCGGACGCTGGTCGAACGGGGGTTCATCAGGCCGACCGAGCCCGAGCTCGTCTTCAAGCACGCCCTGTCCCGCGAGGTCGCCTACGGCAGCCTGCCGAAGGCCGAGCGTGCCCGATTGCACGCGACGTACGCCGTCTGGCTGGAGGAGCAGGAAGCGGGAGACGGCCGCGCAGCCACCCTCGCCTACCACTACGCGGAAGCCGCGAACCCCGAGGTCGCCGAACTCGCCTGGCGGGACCGGGACGACGAAGCCGCCCGCTTGCAAGCCAAGGCGCTCCACTGGCTCCGACGTGCGGCCGACCTGGCGCTCGGGCGATTCGACATCGGGGATGCGCTCGCGCTCCTCCACCGGGCGGCAGAACTGGCGCCGGGGGACGGCGGGATCTGGCACGAGATCGGCAAGGTGAACGCCCTCAAGTTCGACGGCGAGGCCTACTGGGAGGCCATGTTGCGAGCGGTCGATCTGACCTCGGAGCCGGAATCGCTCGCGGAGCTCTACGGGGAGCTCGGGTTCGAGACGACGATGCGGGGGGCGATGTGGAAGCGGAGCCCGGACGACGAGCTCGTCCTGGGGTGGATCGCGAAGGCGCTCGAACTGGCCGCTCCGGGGAGCCGTGCATTCGCACACGCGTCGATCGCGAAGGCGTGGCGGGACGACGACGTGCCGGCGACCGAGCGGGCGATCTCGATCGCCGAGCGGCTCGACGACCTCGAGCTGCTCTCCTTCGGCCTGTCCACGCTCTTCGCGATCGCCCTCGTCGCATCCGACTACATGTCCGCGTACGAGTGGGCGGGGAAAAGGCTCGTCCTTGCGGACCGCTTCACCGATCCCGACCACCTGGCCTTGATCCAGTGGGAGTCGTCCACCGCGGAGCTCGCGCTCGGACACCTCGACGAGGCCGCTGCGCATGCCCGCAGGCACGACGCGATCGGTGCCCGGCTGAGTCCACACCATGCCGTCCACGCGGTCGGCAACCTGCTCACGGTGGAGGAGGCCGCGGGAAGGTGGGACCGGGTTCGGGACATCCAGGAGCGCGTGGAACGCGTCGTCGTCGAGAACGCCGACACCCCCTGTGTCATGAACGCGTGGTGCCTGCTGTCGTGCGCCGCAGCGTGCGGGGAGCTCGGACTCGACGCCGAAGCGCGTCGGCTCGAGGACGCCACCGACGCCCTGGGCATGGAAGGGTATGGAGGCTGGCTGGACCCTCCCCGCGCGCGTCTGGCCATGGTGAGGGGCGATCTCGACGCCCTCGGCCCGATGATCGAGGGGTCGGACATGTGGCTCTGGACGATCTGGCGCCACCTGGACGGCGCCGCCACCCGCCTGGACGCCCTCATCGCCCTCGGCCGGCTCGAGGAAGCGGAAGCGCGGGCCATACCGCTCGTCCAGCCCGGCACCTACCTCGAGCCGTTCGCGCTCCGAACCCTCGGGGTCGTCCGCCGGGATCCCGATCTGATCGCCCAGGCCGTGGATCGCTTCGAGGCGCTCGGGCTGAACTGGCACGCTGCCCAGACCCGCGAGGACGTTCAGCGCACCTGACGGGCACGATGCACGTCTACAACCAGTGCCGCCGCTTGAACAGGACGTAGAGGCTGACGCACGTCAGAACCATGAGCAGAAGCGCGAAGGGGTAGCCGAAGAACCAGTCGAGCTCCGGGATGTGGCGGAAGTTCATCCCGTAGATGGTCCCGATGAGGGTGGGCGCGAACAGGATCGCGGCCCACGCCGAGACCTTCTTGACCTCCTCGTTCTGGGCATTCGCAGCCAGCGCGAGATTGCGCATCTCCTCGTTCTGCTGTTGCGCCACGAGGGTTGCGTTCACGGTGAGCATGTCGCGCAGGATCAGGCGGAACTCGTCGACGCGCTCGGTGATCTGGATCAGGTGGTCCTCGACGTCCCGGAGACGATCCTGGAGCTCCTCGACGACGTGGTATTTGGCGAATCCGGCGCGGAGCGCCGTGATGACATCGAGCAGGGGTCGGGTGGCGCGCTGGAAATCGGCAACCTCCCGGGACAGCTCGTAGATGCGGCGGGACACCTTGGGATCCCCGCTGAACACCTCGACTTCGATCTCGTCGATGTCGTGATGGACGCCGGCGACAACGGGGTAGTAGCCGTCGACGACCTTGTCGAGCACGGCGTAGAGCACGGCCTCGGGCCCGAGGCGCAGCACGTCCGGCTCGCTCTCGAGCCGGTGGCGCACCGAACCGAACTCGGGCGCCTCACTGTGCCGAACGGTGATGACGAATTGGGGGCCGACGAAGATATGGACCTCCCCGAACTCGACCTCCTCGTCGTCGTCCAGGTACCGGGCGGGCCGGAGCACCACGAACAGGGTGTCGTCGTGGCGCTCGAGCTTCGGGCGCTGATGGGCGTTGATCGCGTCCTCGACGGCGAGCTCGTGGAGCTGGAACTCCGAAGCGAGCGATTCGACCTCATGCCCCTCCGGCCGGTACAGGCCGATCCAGGCCATCCCTTCGGGGTGTTGGCGCAGCGCCTCGAACGTCTCGGGGAGCGAGGCGGGAGAGGCGACCCGCTCGCCGTCCACGTAGATCGCGCTGTCGACGAGCGGAGAAGGCCGGTGTTCCTTCGGCGGGGCCTCCGGCACCGAGAGGCCGTCGTCGCGGTCGGCCTCGGATCTTCGCGCGCTCGGCCGGCGGCGCACGAGGGAGCGGATCGGCGATCGGCGATGCTCGGTCGAGCTCACGAGCGAAGGGTACTCCCGTCCCACGGGCAAGCCGGGATCGAGCATCCCCGCTCGTCCCCTACGCAGCTCTGCGCGCGCGGGACGAGCCGAGCGGAGGGGCCGGCGAAGCCCGGCCCCTCCGCGGGGAGCGCAACGTTGATCCTCACGCCTGGCCGTGCGCGACCCGGGCCAGATCCGGCCCGGTTCCCGTCACGACCTGGCCCGAGTAGGTTCGGGAGATGAAGGCCTGTGCTCCCACGACCGCCAGGTCTGGCCCGGTCCCGCTCACCGGGGTCGAGCCGTAGATCTGCGCGAGCCGGGACTGTTCGGCGAGCTGGACCAGGCCCGGGCCGGTGCCCGCAACCTGCGACGCGTGGTACATCCCCGCGAGCCGGGACTGTTCGGCGAGCTGGACCAGGCCCGGCCCCGTTCCCGTGACGAGCCGCGCCGCTCGGGACTGCTCGGCCACCTGGACCAGGCCCGGGCCGGTGCCGGTCACGACCTGGTTCCCGTAATCACGCGGCGTGGTCACGGTCGACCGGCCGTCGTCGGTCGCCCGCACGTGGGGAGAACCGCTCAACACCCGCGGAAGGACGATCGCCGTCCCGACGGCGATTGCCGCCGCCAGCGCCACCATCACCCACCGCGCCGTCCGAGCCGGCGTCCGGAGGATCCGCTCCGTCTGTGCGCTCATGGTGCCCCCTTTCGTCGCCGGCCGCGCCCGTCGCAGCCGTCCGTTCGACCGTAGGGGCGGGGGAACAGCGAGAAACCACGGAAACCCATGGACATCCGGGGGTACGCCCATGGACCCGTGGGCCGGTAGCTACGAATCCTCGCGGAGCTTCGCGGCGAGCTCCGTCCTGGAGCGAACGCCGAGCTTGCGGTAGATGCGCGAGAGGTTCCACTCGATCGTGTTCACGCTGATGAACAGGGCGTCCGCGGCCTCGCGGTTCGTCCGGCCCTCGGCGACGAGGGCGGCCACCCGCTCCTCGGTCGGCGTGAGGTCGAATGGTCCCGCGGTTCGAACCGCGCCGCGGCGGGCCTCGCGGCTCGCCCGTTCGGCCCAGGGGCGCGCCCCGAGCTCGGCGTAGATCGCCTGCGAACGCTCGAACGAGGCTCGGGATTCGGCCTTGAGCTTGGCGCGTCGCAGGACCTGGCCCTGGCAGTACAGGGTACGCGCCTGTTCGAACGGCTCCGGTACGCGTTCGTGGTGGGCGAGCGCCGCCCGCAGCGACTCGAGCGCGCCGGCGAGGTCCCCGCGCGCCGCCAGCAGCAGGCCCCGGCACCGGGCGCCGGTCGCGAGCGCCCACGCCCGGTCCAGCCGCTCCGCCCGCTCCTCGAACGGATCGAGCACCGCCTCTGCCCGGTCGAGCTCGCCGAGCGCCACCAGGGCCTCGACCTGGTCCGGCACGAAGCGGAACAGCGCCGGCTCCCCGACGCCCATCGACTCCACCAGTTCCGATGCGGTGGCCAGGTGGCCGCTCGCGCCCGCGGGATTCCCCTCGAACAGGTCGAGAAAGCCGAGGAGGGACACGTGCCGGATCGTGGCGAGGACGTGCGACAGGCGCTCGGCGATCGCCATCCCCTCCGTCACGGCCGCTCGAGCCTCCTGGGCACGGCCGCTCCGGGCGTCCACGAGCGCCTGCGCGTACAGCCCGAGCGTCCGATAGTGGGTCTCGCCGATCTGGATCGAGCTCTCGACGCATCGGCGCGCGTGATCGCGCGCTGCGACCCACCTCCCGGCCCAGCACTCGAGCTCGGCCAGGTGATAGTGGATGGCAGGGATCGGATGTTCCCGCCCTCGCTCGACGGCCCGGACGAGCATTGCCTGGAAGACCGAACGCGACTCGTCGAGCTCGTCGGTGTGCTGGAGCAGTTGTCCCAGCACGTAGGACGGACGGGTCAAGTCCAGGACCCAGCGGTCCTCGGAGACACGCTCGAGCTCCAGCGCCCGATCCAGGAGGTCGCGCCGGAAGCCGTGCCCGAGCGCGAACTCACAGAACGCGACGAACTGGAGCGCCTCCGAGATGAGGTCCGGATCGCCACCCGCCTCGGCGAGCTCGAGCGCGGTTCGGCCATGGCCGACGGCCGCCGGGAGCTTGCCGGTGAACAGCTCGGCGTAGCCCATCCACTGTGCGATCCGGCCTCGGAGCTCAGGGTCCTCGCCGGCCTCGTCGAGTGCGCGGACGTGCAGCTCCAGCGCCCGGCTCCAGCTCCCGGTTTGCGACCGGCTGATCCCCAGGAACAGCAACGCGCGGGCCCGCAGCGGCCCGGGGGGAGACTCCTCGACGGCGCGCTCCACCAGCGTCATCGCGCGGGGCGCGTCACCGGCGGCCACGTGGTGCTTCGCTGCTTCCAGCGTCCGTTGCGTCCGCTCGTCGGAAGAGCCGGCGGGCGTCATGCGGACGGCCATCTCGCAGAGCTCCGCGGCAGCGTCGGGAGCGCCCCGCGAGCGCGCCGCGCGTGCCCCCTCGTCGAGCGCCGAAGCGACTGCCGCGTCCGGACCCTCGGCGGCGAGCGCCAGGTGCCGTGCCCGCTCCTCCGCGTCGGTCGCGACCTCTGCGAGCCGGCGGTGGACGTCGCGCAGCCGATCCGGCGCGGCTTCCGCGAGGATCGCCGACTTGAAGACCGGGTGCGTGAACCGAACCTTCTCCCCGTCGATCTCGACCAGTCCCGCGTCCACGGCGCGAGCGGGCATCCGGGCCGGCCGGTGCGGATCCGAAGCGGACTCGAGCGTGGCGACCGTCGCCGAGGACATCGCCGCCAGCACCAAGAGCGCATCGCGCTCGTCCTCCGGAACCGCCGCAACCCGGCTGCGGAGGAGCTCGAGCAGCGTGCCGGGGACGGGCAGCGGCTGCCCGGCCTCCGGCTCGTCGCCGCGAAGGAGCGCCCGGGCGATCTCGAGGGCGTAGAACGGGTTCCCGCCCGATGCCTCGTGGATCCGCTGGACCGTCGGAAGGTGGAACTCGGCGCCCAGCCGATCGCGAAGCACCGAACCCAACGCGGTCGTGTCGAGCGGCCCGACGCCCTGCCGGAACAGTCGGTGCTCGGGGATCGCCCGATCGAGGCCGAGCGGGGCCGACGCGTCGTCCTCCGCCCTGATCGTCGCGAGCATCCCGACCGGCTCCGACTCGAGGCGCCGGAGGACGAACTCGAGCGCCCGCGCCGTCGATGCGTCCAGCCACTGGACGTCGTCGACGGCGATGACGACGGGGCCGGAAGCCGCGACGAACCGGAGCATCCCGAGCACCGCGAGGGAGACGGCCCGGCTGTCCGGGAGCACCTCCCCCGGGTCGACCCTGAGAAGGGCGACGTCGAGGGCCCTCGCCTGGGGGGGCGGGAGGCCCGCGTCGACCTCGTCCACCAGGCCGCCGAGAAGGTCACCGAGCGCGGCGAACGAGAGCGTCGTCTCCGACTCGACCGGCTGGGCGACGAGGACGGTCGAGCCGCGCGCTCGGGCCGCCGCCACTCCGGCGATCCACAGGGTCGTCTTGCCGGCGCCCGGGAGCGCCGGTGAACACGAGCGCGGACGGCCCCTCCGGCAGCGAGTCGAGGAACACGCCGACGACCGCGAGCTCGTCGTTCCGGCCGATGACGTTCGTCGACGGGGCGCCCATCGCAGGCAAGCTTGCCATCGGTCACCCTCCGCGCAAAGCCGGGCTCACCCGCCGGGCCTGGCGCCGCTCAGGTGCTCGGCCACGCGAACCGGCCATGACCCTCGATTGGCAGACGTTCTGGCTGTCTGCCGTATCGCACGTCCTGATCCTTCCCGGGCCGCCATGACGACGACCGCGTTTCCCTCAGGGCAACTGGACGACGAGGGCTTATCGGCAGCGGATGACGAGGGTCTGGGCTGCCGGGCCGTCATCCGATGCGCCCACCGCCCAGACGTTGGAGGCTGAGGGAGCCGACACATCGAGAAGCAAGTTGCGTGAGCTCCCGGGATCCGGGCTGGCCACCCGCGTCCAGGTCGAGCCGTTCCAGCGATCGACGAGGGTGTTCCCGCTGATACCCGTGCGCCCCACAGCCCAGACGTTCGATGCTCCTGCGACAACGCCGAACAGCGTAGGGCTGGTGTCGGCGTCTTCGTGCGGGCTCGGCACGACTTTCCAGACCTTACCGTTCCAGTGTTCGATCAGTGTTCGATCAACTCGGCCGGCGTTGTCGGATGAGTCCCCCGCCGCCCAGACATTGGAAGCCGAGACGGTGGCAACGTCCGCCAGCGTCTGGGAGGTTGCGTGGACCGGGCTTGGTACAAGCGTCCACGCCCTTCCGTCCCAGTGTTCGATCAACGGTCGGCTCGTGGCGTCGATGTTGAAATACCCCACCGCCCAGGCGTTGGTCGCGGAGATGGCAGCGACGCCGAACAGCAAGCTGATGGAGGAGGGATTCGGACTTGGGACCCGCTTCCACGTGGTGCCGTCCCAGTGTTCGATCAAGGTGCGGTAGTCGAAATCCGTGCCGATGAAGCCGACCGCCCAGACATCGGACGCCGTCGTCGCGGCCACCCCCAAAAGCTGATGATTGTTCGAGAGCCCGGCAGGGTTCGGACTCGCCACACGCTCCCACACCGCGCCGTTCCAGTGCTCGATCAAAGTCTGGTTGTGCTTGCCGTCGATGAATGTCCCGACCGCCCAGACGTTGGAGGCCGAGATGGCCGTCACGTCCTGGAGGAAGCTCCCACCAGCGGGACTCGGGCTCTTCTGAACGATCCACTTCCGACCGTTCCAGTGTTCGATGAGCGTCCGGTTGGTCGTGGCGGATTGGTACGAGCCCACCGCCCACACGTTCCCGGGAAACATGGCGGACACGCCCGCGAGGAAGTTGTCCCGGGTTGAGCCTCCGGGGTTCGAAGGCTGGGCTTTCGGCTCCACGCATGTGTGGATGGAGGCGGCCGCCGGCTCGATCCGAACGACGGACACCATCACGACAACCGGGAGGCACGCAGACCGCAGAGCATGGAATATGGTGCGCCGACGCCCCCTGATGGATCCCGCCGTGCGTTCGACCATCAACGAACACGACCACGTTTGCCGATCGAACGCAATATTGGCAAGAACGCAGTGGATCGGACAGGAATCAAACCAGGCGGCGTTCGGTCGCCCAGCGGGTGAGCTCGCTGCGGTTGCTGAGCTGGAGCTTGCGGAGGACCGCGCTGACGTGGGTCTCGACGGTCTTCACGCTGATGAACAGCTCCTTCGCGATCTCCTTGTAGGCGTAGCCGCGGGCGATCAGGCGGAGCACCTCGCGCTCCCGCGCGGTGAGCTGGTCGAGGTCGGGGTCGCCCTTGGGCGGGGCGTCGGAAGAGAACGCGTCGAGCACGAACCCGGCGAGGCGGGGGCCGAACACCGCGTCGCCCTCGTGCACCCGGCGGACGGCGTCTGCGAGGTCGTCCGGCGCGATGGTCTTGGTGACGTAGCCGCGGGCGCCGGCCCGGATCACCTCGATGACGTCCTCGGCCGCGTCGCTGACGCTCAACGCGAGGAACCGCGGCGCGTGCTGGTCGCCGGCGAACTCGCGGATGACGCGGGCGCCGCCGCCGTCCGGCATGTGGACGTCGACGAGCACGACGTTCGGGCTCGAAGAACGGATTCCCTCGATCGCAGACGCGACGTCGGTCGCGTCGCCCGCGACCTCGAACTGACGCCCGAGCTCCGCCTTGACGCCGGAGAGGAACAGGCGGTGGTCGTCGACGAGGAACACGCGGATCGGGTCGGCGGCGTCCGCGGTGGCGGCAGCGCCTTCGTCCCCGCTCGACGTGACGGCCTCGTCGTCCGTCACTGCGCCTGCCTCGGGAGTCGGAGCGCGACCTCGGTGCCCTCGCCGGGTTCGCTCGTGACGGTGGCAGTGCCGCCCGCGCGTTCCATGCGGCCGCGGATGCTCTCGGCGATGCCGCGACGGTCCTCGGGGACCGTCGCGGCGTCGAAGCCCTTGCCGCGGTCGCGGACGAACGCGGTCACCGCGTTCGTCTCGACCTCCACGTAGACGTCGATCCGCCGTGCGCCGGAATGGCGCGCGGCGTTGGTCATGGCCTCCCCGGCGGCCTGGACGAGCGCCTGCAGGCGCTCGTCCACCTGCGCGTCTCCCACCTGCACCACCTCGACCTCGAGGTGGTGCAGGGCCTCCACCCGCGCCGCGAGCTCCTCCATGGAACCGCGCAGCGTCCCGCCGGGCGGCGGGCCCTGCCCGTACAGCCACGCGCGAAGCTCGCGCTCCTGCGCGCGCGCGAGCGTCGCCATCTCCTCGGCCGTCCGCGCCCGCTGGATCATCGCGAGCGACTGCAGTACCGAGTCGTGCAGGTGCGCGGCCACCTCGGCGCGTTCCTCGGAACGGATCCGCTCGCGGCGCTCGGCGGTGAGCTGCCGGACCAGCCGCAACACGCCGGGCCCGAGGATCAGCACCGCGCCGGCCACCGTCACGCCGACGGCGAACACGACGTTGCGGACGGCGCCCAGCGCGAACGCGTCGTTCGCCGCGAGGAACACCGCCATGCCGCCGAGGATCAGCAACCCGCCGGCCAGGATCCGCAGGACGGAGACGGGGCCCGAGCCGAACGTGTCCCCCGGGCGCCGGGGCAGGCGCTGCGCCGCCTGCGACCACCGGGCCCGCCGCTGCGGATCGGCCCGGGTCCAGATGATCGCCGAGCCGATGGCGCCGAGGACGATCGGCCACACGACGGCGTCGCCGAACCACGCGCCGACGCCCCGGAACACGAGCAGCAGCCCGAGCACCACGAGGCCGATCGCGATCGAACGCTGCGTGGCGACCGACGGATCGGGCCGAGCGGGAGGTGGGGCATCGGCCGACGGCTCCACCGAGAGCGCCCAGCACACGACGTACGCGATCACCCCCGCGCCGGCCGCGAACGACAGCACGACGAACGCGAGGCGAACGATGACCGCGTCGACGCCGAGGCGCTCGGCGAGCCCGCCAGCGACGCCCGCGAGGATGCGGTCGGTCTTGGAACGCTCGATGCGCCACGGCGCGAGGGCGGCGTGCCTCGGCCCGGACGTCCGAGGCCCCGTGTCGGACGCGGTCGGCGCGGAGAAAGCGTCCGAGGGCGGAGCCGCATCCGGCGACTCCTGCGCTGCGGGATCGGATCGGGGTTCGGTTCGTGCCATGGCTTCAACCCGGTCACGGGGGAAGTGGCCGGTGACCTGCGTCGATGGTCCCACAGCGCAGGGCCGCGAGCCATCGGGGGGACCCCCGAGACGCGGCGTCAGGGTTCTTTCAGGGGAATACCCGATGTGAACGGCCTGCCTCGGGCACCACGATGTACCTGCACACCGACCGATAGGAGCGACCGATGTCCCAGCAGACCGAACCGGCCCCGGGCGGAACCGGCGGCGGCGGGCCCTGGAACCCGCCCCCTCCGCGTTCCCACAAGCGGCTGTACCGCCGCACCGACGACAAGATGATCGGCGGCGTGGCGAGCGGCCTCGCCGACTACTTCGACATCGACCCGGTGCTCGTGCGCATCGGGTTCGTGATCCTCGCGCTGCTCGGCGGCGCGGGCGTCCTGGCCTACCTCGTCATGTGGTGGGTCGTCCCGCCGACGCACGAGGTCTCGAACGCCGGCGAGGACGCCATTCGGCGCCTGAAGCGCGCCCCGAGCTGGGTGGCCGTCGCGCTGCTGGTCATCGGCGGCGTGATCCTCGCGAGCCAGCTCGGCCCGAGTCACGGGGACATCATCTGGGGCATCGGCCTGATCGCGCTCGGCGGGCTGCTGTTCTGGCACACGTCTGACCGCGGCCGCCGCGAGATGGCGCCGCACCCGGCCGGGCCGGTTCCGCCGGCGCCGTTCGCCCCCGGCCCCGCGACCGCCGAAGCGCAGGCGACCGAGCCGGACGCCGGTACGTTCTCGGCGTCCGCCCCGCGACCGCCTCCTCGGCGCCGACGGTTCCGTTCGCTCCGGTGGCCCGCCCGCAGACCGCGCAACCGTCCGGTGCCGGGCTCCCGCCGCAGCCGGCCTGGCAGGAGTGGGAGCGTCCCCGCCCCTACGAGCGTCCGCGGCCGCCGAAGCCCCCGAAGGAGCATTCGGGCCTCGGCCTCGCGACGTTCGGCGCTGCGCTGCTCGCCGTCGGCGTCACCGCCCTGCTCGACAACTGGGGACTGTTCGACATGTCGCTCGCGCAGTACCTGGCGCTCGGGCTCACCGTCCTCGCGATCGGGCTGCTGATCGGTGCCTGGGTCGGCCGGGCCAAGTGGCTGATCCTCCCCGCCGTGCTGCTCGTGCCGTTCGTGTTCATGGCGAGCCTGGTCGACGTGCCGTTCAAGGGCGGCTGGGGCGACCGCACCGTCGTGGCCAGCGTCGTTGACGGCTCATCGGTGACCTATCACCAGATCGCCGGGCGGATGGTGCTCGACCTGCGGCAGCTCCCGACCCAGGAGGACGGAACCCTCCACGTGACCGCCACCGAGGTGGCCGGGTCGCTCGAGGTCCTGGTTCCGATCGACACACCCGTTCACGTCGAGGCCGAGGTCGGCGCCGGCGCGCTGGACATCCTCGGCGTCTACGACGACGGCCTGTCGGTCCACCGGGGGGCCGGCCAGTCGGCCGAGACCGCCGAGCTCGACCTGGACCTGTCGGTCTCCTTCGGCCGGATCGTCGTCAGCCGGGCCGAGGCCTGAGAAAGGAGCGATTCACACATGCGACGCCACAACTTCGACCCCATCTCGTTCGTCTTCGGAGCGCTGTTCGCGGCCATCGGCCTGACGTTCCTGTTCGGCGACGCCGACATCGGCGACCTGCACATCGCGGTCGTCTGGCCGCTGCCGCTCATCGTGATCGGGATCCTCATGCTGGTGAGCACCATCCAGCGCCGGAACCGGGAGGCGCCGGCGCCCGCGGTGGCGAGCCAGGCGATCCGTGACGAGCGCTCCGAGCCTCGGCCGCAGCCCGCGTCCACGCCCACGCCGACCGACGGCCTCCTGCTCGACGACGATGACCTGCTCGAGCGGGAGCCTGCGGACGACGCGCACGCGGAGGAACGCGAGGACGACGAGCCCCGGAGCTAATCGGTCCGGATCAGCCTCGGCGTTCCGTGGCGGACCTCGAACGCGGCGTCGAGGTGCTCGCCGTCGCTCGGCGCGATGACCTCGTCGACGTACCACCACTCGGCGCGGACCCGCTCCCGGTCCATGTCGATCAGCACGTAGCCGTGCCCGTCGAAGTCCGTGTACTTCACATGGGGGAGCGCGGCGACGAACGCCTCCTCCATGGGGATGCTCTCGGTGTCCGGCGGCCAGCCCTTCTTGTCGTCGACGTTCTGCGACGTCAGCGAGGTGGTGACGATCTCGACCGCGACCGGATCGCCGGGGTCGTCCAGGAACGGGTCGCGGAACAGCTCGCTCGCCAGCCCGATGTGCACGTCGCCGGACAGGACGACGGCGTTGCCCTGGCCGTCGTCCTGCAGCCACTGCAGGATCTTGTCCCGTTCCAACGGGTAGCCGTCCCACTGGTCCGGGTCGGGCCCGGTGAACTCCGGGTTCGTGAGCTTGAGGCCGAGGATGCCGGGCTCGGCGATCGCCGGCAGCCGGTCGGTCCACAGGTGCGTCATGCAGGAACCGTTCCCGAGCAGCCGCCAGTGGGCGTTCGACTCGCGGAGTCCGTGCAGCAGCCACGGTCCCTGCTCCGGCCCGAGCTGCGAGTGCGCGGGATCGGCCATGGCTCCGGCCCGCTCGGGGTCGTCGCGCATCGACCGGGTGTCGATCATGAACACCTCCGCAAACTCGCCCACGTCGACCGACTTCCACACGCGAGACGGGTCGGCGGGGTCGGGCTTCCGGTACGGCAACCACTCCCACCGCGCCCGGAACGCCGACGCCTTGCGTACCTCCCACGGTCCGTCGCGGTCGGCGCGGTGCTCGGTGGAGCCGTCGCGCCATGCCCCGTCGGCGAACTCGTGGTCGTCGACGGTTCCGATGATCGGGTGCGTGAGGTGCATCCGCTGCACGTCGGGGTCGCGGCGGTACTGCGCGTACCGCGTCCGGTAGTCCTCAAGGGTCACGCACTCGTTGAGCGGCTCGAACGGCCGCCCGATGTCCTTGCTCTTGGTCTGCGACGCGGGCGGGTTCTGCGACGCCTCGTAGATGTAGTCGCCGAGGTGCAGCAGGAACTGCAGGTCCTCCCGGTCGGCGATCCGCGCGTAGCCGTTGAAGAACCCGGCGTTGAACTTGGCGCACGACACCATGGCGAACCGCAGATGGTCGGCCGCCGCGGGCAGCGTCCGGGTCCGGCCGACGGGGGAGCGGTCGCCCTCGCCGTGGTCGAACGTGTACCAGTAGTGGGTGTCCGGCTCGAGCCCGGAGACGTCGACGTTGACCGTGAAGTCCGCGTCGGGTTCGGCGGCGGCGTTTCCCGCGGCGACGACGTCCCGCAGCCCGGGGTCGCGAGCCATCGTCCACGTCAGCTCGACCGGCTCGTTCCCCTCGGTGGTCGCCCGGGTCCAGATCACCACACGGTCGGTCAGTGGGTCGCCCGACGCCACCGCATGACGGAACACGCTCTCCATCTCGCGCACCTCCCCAAGAAGGCCAGCAGGCTAGCACCGGCCCCGCGGATTCTCCGAGCGCCGCCGATTCTCGTCTTGCGCGCCGGTGCCGAGTGGTGCAACCTCTCCCGTCATGGCAGGCGATCTCGTGTACTTCACCATCGGCGTCCCCGACTCGGACCGGGGGCGGGCGTTCTTCGAGTCGGTGTTCGGCTGGCAGTTCGCGCCCGGGAACATCGAAGGTGGGTTCCACATCACGGGTATCAACCCCGTGGGCGGCATGCACGAAGGGGGCAGCGCGCCGGGTTTCCGGCCGTACTTCCACGTCGAGGACATCGCCGGCGCCGTGCAGCGGGTTGCGGCAGCGGGCGGAACGGCCGGCGAGGTCAAGGGCTCGCCCGAGTCCGGCCAGTACTCCGACTGCGCGGACGACCAGGGAACCGAGTTCAGCCTGTTCCAGCCGCCGTCGGCCGCCGCGCCCCAGTAACACCGCCGACAGCCGACGGGACAGGTCCGTCGTTCCAGATGTCGTCCGCCCGCGGAAGGAGGCTCGACGCCATGCTCGACCAGTTCAACATCGGAGTGACGCTGCCGGCCGCCGACTTCGAGCGCGCCAAGGCCTGGTACCGGGACAAGCTGGGATTCACGCCGGTGAAGGAGTGGCCGGCGGGGGCCCGCTATCGTTCGGGCTCGTCGTTCTTCGACATCTACCCGACGTCACAGGCCGGAACGGCGAAGAACACCGCCGCCGGCTGGGACGTCGAGGACCTCGAAGCCACTGTGGAGGGACTCCGGTCGCGCGGCGTCGTGTTCGAGGAGTACGACTTCCCCGGCCTGAAGACGGTGAACGGCATCGCGGACATCGACGGCGAGCGCGCGGCCTGGTTCACCGACAGTGAGGGCAACATCCTCTCGATCAGCCAGCTCACGTAGCCGGCCGAGCCAGCTACTCGGTGCGGCGGAACTGGCCGATCGCGACGAACAGCAGCACGAACCCCGTGAGCAGCACGATCCCGAGCTCCACCATCACCGGCACGTGCCACGACCCCCACGTCACGCCGGGAACCGCGATCGGCGGGTTGAGATGTGAGAACACCGCCTTCCGCATCGGGTCGACCGCATAGGTCATCGGGTCGATCCGCGTCAGGAAGTGCAGCCACCCGGGCAGCCCGGTCAGCGGGTACAGCGCCCCGGACAGGAAGAACATCGGCAGCAGGAAGATCTGCGTCACCGCGAAGAACGTCTGGATGTTCTTCATCCGCGCCGCGATCACGACGCCCATGGCAGTCAGCGTGAACGACAGGATCAGCAGCTCGAGCACCAGCGTGAACATCAGCACCGGCGAGTACGGGATCCCGACCGCGCCGGCGAACGCCAGCATCACGCCGCCCTGGATCGTCGCCACGGTCGCCCCGCCCAGGCATTTCCCGATCACGATCGAGCCGCGTGAAACGGGCGCGACGAGCATCTCCCGCAAGAACCCGAACTCCCGGTCCCACACGATCGACCCGGCCGCGAAGATCGCCGTGAACATGGTGGCGAGCGCCAGCACGCCCGGGAAGATGAACGTCCGGAAGTTCACGCCGCTGGTCGAGCCGCCGGCCACCGAGGACAGCCCGGTCCCGAGGACGAACAGGTACAGCACCGGCTGGATCAGTCCGGTGACCAGCCGGCCCCGGTCCTGCACGAACCGGATCAGCTCCCGGTGCCACACGACCTTGATCGCCCGGAGGTCGTGGCCGAACGACCGCTCCGGGAGCCGGACCGGCGCCAGCGCCGCGCGTTCACCCAGCGTCGCCATGGGAACCGTCACCTCCTCCGGAACGCCGCCGCCATCGCGCGCAGCGGGTTCGCCGCCTCGGCGTCGCGGATCGTCTTGCCCGTGTAGTTCATGAACACGTCGTCGAGCGTCGGCCGGGACACGTTCACCGAGCGGATCGGCATCCCGAGCTCCGCGAACAGCCGCGGCACGAACTGCTCGCCGCCCTCGACCGGGAACGTCACGGCGCCGTCGTGGATCGCCGCCTCCACCCCGAACACCTCACGGAGCCGCGCGATCGCCGCCTGGTCGTCGTCCGTCGTGATCTGCACGCGGTCCTTGCCCACGCTCGCCTTGAGCGCCTCCGGCGTGTCGAGCACGACGATCTTCCCGTTGTCGATGATCGCGATGCGGTCGCAGTACTCGGCCTCGTCCATGTAGTGCGTCGTCAGGAAGATCGTGATGTCCTCGTTCGCCTTCAGCTCCTCGATGTAGCCCCAGATCGAGGAACGGGTCTGGGGGTCAAGCCCGACCGTCGGCTCGTCGAGGAACAGGACCCGCGGCGAGTGGAGCAGCCCGCGGGCGATCTCGAGCCGGCGCATCATGCCGCCCGAGAACGTCTGCACCCGGCTGTCCTTCCGGTCCCACAGCCCGACCATCTCGAGCACCGCCCGGATGCGCTCGTTCACCTGGGAACGCGGAACGCCGTACAGCTCGGCGTGGAACCGGAGGTTGCGGTCGGCGGTCAGGTACCCGTCGACCGTGGGGTCCTGGAACACGAGCCCGATGTTCCGCCGGACGTCGTCGCGCTCCCGGACCACGTCGTGGCCCGCGACCGTCGCCGAGCCGCCGTTCGGCCGGACCAGGGTGCACAGCATCTTGATGGTGGTGGACTTGCCGGCGCCGTTCGGCCCGAGGAACCCGAACGTCTCTCCTCGGGGAACGTCGAACGACACGCCGCCGACGGCCTCGATCTCGCCGTAGGACTTGCGGAGATCGCGGACCTCGACCGCGGCGCCGCGCCCGGCGGCGGCATCGATTGCGGCTGTACCGACCAGGGATTCGGACATGTCTTCACCCTACGGCGGAATCCGTGAAATGCCCTCGGAGCGTTTGCGAAGGAGTTATGAACGCCGGGTCGCCGCCTCGGCCGCCGCGCGACGCTCCGTCAGGTGGTCGGCCACGCCGAGCGACGCGAACGGGAGCACCGGCGCAAGGAGCAGTGCCGCCTCGGGCACCACCCGGACCGTCAGCGCCACCCAGACCACACATACGGCGACGGCGATCGCGCGGTTCTTCCACACGTAGCCGTCCGCCCGCAGCGCGACGACGCCGCCTGCCCCGACACCGGCCACGAAGCCGGTGACCGCATCCGGAACCAGCGCGGACACCGAGATCCCGAACAGCAGGGTCATCCCCATCGCGCGCACCACTGCCCCCGGCGCGCGCGGGTGCCCCGACGTGAACGCCAGCACGACGAACACGAACGGGATCAGGCACAGCCCAAACGCGATGAACGGGGCCGCCGTCGGTCCCGGTCCCTTCTTCGACGCCGCCGACACGACGCCCGCCAGCAGGAACCAGTACGCCGGCACGAGCACGAGCGTGGCGAGCGTGATCGACCGCCACTTGGCCTTCGGGGACAGCGGCGCCATGCCGCCGGGCCCGCGCCGGCGCCGCGAACGCACGTCGCTCATCCCTTCACCGACCCGGCGGTCAGCCCGCGCACGAAGTACTTCTGCAGCGAGAAGAACACGATGAGCGGCAGCGCCATCGAGATGAACGCCGCCGCCGTGAGCAGCTCCCAGTTCGACGCCTCTCGCTCCGACCAGCTCCTGCAGGGCGATCGTCAACACCCGGTTCTCCGGCGTTCCTCCCAGGAACACGTACGCCACGAGGAGGTCGTTCCACACCCACAGGAACTGGAAGATCGCGAACGCCGCCAGCGCCGGCACGGACAGCGGGACGATGAGCCGCCAGAAGATCGTGAAGTGGTCGGCGCCGTCCATCTTGGCCGACTCGATGATCGACGAGGGCAGGGACCCGATGTAGTTGCGTAACAGGTACGTGGCGAGCGGCAGGCCGAAGGCCGTGTGCGCCAGCCAGATGCCGAGGAACGTCCCGCCGAGGTCGAGGTCGGGGAGGATCGTCATCGAGCCGAGGTGCCCGCCGCCCGTGTACAGCCGCAGGATCGGGATCAGCGCCATCTGCAGCGGCACGACCAGGAGTCCGACGACCGTCACGAACATGACGTACCGCCCCCGGAACTCCATCCAGGAGAACGCGTACGCGGCGAACGCCGCGATCGTGATCGGCATGACCGTGGCCGGAATCGTCACGGCCAGGCTGTTGAGGAACGCGTTGCCGAACCCGCCGGTGCCGAGCGCCTGCCGGTAGTTGTCGATCGTCCACTGCATCTTGTCGAACAGGTGCGGGAAGACCGTCCACCACCCGGTGGTGTTCACCTCGTCGGCCGGCCGGAACGAGCTGATCAGCACCCCGAGCGTGGGGATCAGCCACAGCAGGATGATCACGATGACCGTGATCCGGACGAGCCAGCTGGCCCGGGCCCGGGTCATCTTGCGGTACTTGCGCCCGCTGCTCCTGTCCTTGACCGCGTCGGTGGGGGCGACGACGGGGGGCGCCTCGCGGACCTCCGCCGCGCTCATCGTTCGGCCTCCTGCTCACGGAAGCGGCGGATGTTCCAGATCATCACGGGGATGATCGCGATGAACAGGACGACGGCGATGGCGGCGCCCCTCCCGTCGTCGTCGCGCTGGAAGAACCACGTGATCATCCGCTCGGCTAAGACCGTGGTACCTCGGCCCTCCGCGTTCCCCATGACGAACACGATGTCGAACACCTTCATGGCGTTGATGACCATGTAGGTCACGACGACGACGATCGTCGGCAGGATCGTGGGGACGATGATCTTGCGGAACACCTGGAACTCCGAGGCGCCGTCGATGCGGGCCGCCTCCACGATCTCGTCGGGGACCGACTTGATCGCCGCAGACAGGACCACCATGGCGAACCCGGTCTGCATCCAGACCATGATCACCATGAGCATGAGGTTGTTCCACGGCTTCTGGTCGAGCCACGGGACCGTGTTCTTCCCGAGCCCGATCATGATCCCGTTCAACAACCCGATGTTCGATCCGAACCCCGTGGGCCGGAAGTCGTAGATGAACTGCCAGACGATCGACGCGCCCGCGAACGAGATCGCGAGCGGCAGGAAGATCATCGACTTCGCGAACGCCTCGCCGTGGTGGAGCTTGTCGGCGAGCGTGGCGAACAACAGGCCGATGCCGGTCGCCGCGATCGGTACCAGGATGATCCAGCCCAGCGTGTTCCGGATGGCGGTCAGCATGGTGCTGTCGGTGAAGACGAACTTGTAGTTGTCGAGGCCGACGAACCCCTCGGAGTTGGCGTCCTTGAAGCTGACGATCAGCGTGTTGATCACCGGATAGACCAGGAACACCGCGAGGATCACGAGGCACGGCCCCACGAACACGTACGGCCGGATGCCCTCCCGGAACCGCTCGGGCAGCATGTTCACCACGCGGTTCATGCCCCAGTACGCGAAGAACACGCCGGCCACGCCGAAGGTCACGGCCACGAGGACGACCAGGATGCGATTGGCCTGGCTGTCGCGGAGGAAGTTGAAGACGACGACGAACGAGAGCACGGCCCCGACCGTGACGGTCAGGGCCACCAGGATGCGGAGGACCCACTGCAGCGCGCCGCGGGTCTTCGGTTCGACGACGTTCGTGCTCACGGGCTACCCCGATGGGAACGCATCACCCCAGCAATCCTCCTCCCCAATGGGTGGGACGGAAGCGGCCGGGTAGGTGGCCGCTTCCGTCCTCCCGCCAAGCCCCACACCCCGGCGGGGGGTGCAGGTCGAGCGTGTGCTAACTCGCCGGCCAGCTGCTCTCGATCTCGTCGAGCACGCCTTCCAACGAGTCCGGTCCCTCCTGCATGTACTTGACCATGCCGGTCCAGAAGCTCCCGGAGCCGACCGCCGACGGCATCGCGTCGGACGCGTCGAACCGGGCCTCCCCGCTCTTCAGCGCCGCCGCCACCGTCTCGGATGCGCCCGCCAGGATCGTGTTCGCGTAGCAGGTGGGCGCGACGTTGGTGTTCGGCGAGATGCGGGACGTGGCGTCGCTCGCACCCTGGTCGCACTGCACCTTGTCCCCAGCGAACTTCGTGATGAAGTCCTTGACCTCAGGCGCGTTGCGGAAGATGACGGACAGCTCGCCACCGATCAGCGCCGTCTGCTGGTTGGGGTCGTCGATCGTCGGGAACGGGAAGAAGTCGTAGTCCGTTCCGGCGACCGCGTCCTCCGGGAAGAAGGCGTTGATGAAGTTCGCCTGCCGGTGCAGCCAGCACCCCGGCGGGTTGTCGAACATCGGCAGCGGGGCGTCGCCGAACGCGACCGACGGGGTCTGGTCGGCCCCGCCGAGCACCCAGCCGTCGTGGAACATGATCTCGCCGAACTTCTCGCCGGCCGTCTTCACCGCCGGGTCGTTGAACGGGATGTCGTGGGTCACCCACTTGTCGTAGGTGTCCGTGCCCGCCGTCCGGAGCATGATGTCTTCCATCCAGTCCGTGGCCGGCCAGCCCGTCGCCCCGCCGGACTCGAACCCGACGCACCACGGCGTGCCGCCGTCGTCCTGGATCTGCTGGGAGAGCGCGAGCAGCTCGTCCCAGGTCTTCGGAACCGTGTACCCGGCCTTGTCGAAGTCGTCCTTCGGGTACCAGATCATGCTCTTGAGGTTGACGTTGGTCGGGACGGCGTAGTGCTTCCCGTTGTACGCGCCGAGCTCCATGAAGTAGTCGCCGAACGTCTTCTTCATGGCCTCGACGTCGACGCCGAGGTCCTCGAGCGCGATCGCGTTGCCCGCCTTGGCCTGCTCGATGACCGAACCGGGCTGCGGGTACATCGCGATGTCCGGCGGGTTGCCGCCCTCGACCCGGATCTTGACCTGCTCCTCGAAGTTCGCGTTCGCCTCGAGCGTGGCCACGTAGTCGGCGTTCTTGTTGATGTCCTCGTCGATGGTGGCCTGGAGCGCCTGCGCTTCGCTCGGCTCCATGGCGTTCAGCACGCTCACGCGGCCGATGTTGGCGCTCGCGCCTCCCGTGGTGTCGCCCTTGCCATCATCGCTGCTGCACGCTGCTGCGATGACCAGGAGGATGACTCCTGGAATGACCATCCTCAGCCGATGCATCCGACTCCTCCCTTCCCTACCCCGTGCGGGTTGTCTAGTCCTGTTGCTCTGATAGGTCAACTCGCGGTCGCTGCTCGATCACCTCCCCGAATGCCGCCGGCCGTCGACCGGCGGATCACCAGCTCAGTCGGCAGCAGCACGCGTCGCGGTCCGCTGTCGGGATCGTCGATGAGTTGGAACAACGTCCGTGCGGCCTCGGCGCCCTGCTGTTCGACGCCCTGGCGCATGGTGGTGAGCGGCGGGTCGAGCGTCGCCGCGAACTCCAAGTCGTCGAACCCGGCGAGCGCGACGTCCGACGGCACGTGGAGGCCCCGGGCCCGGACGGCCCCGAGCGCACCCTCGGCCGTCGCGTCGCTCGCGCAGAAGATCGCGTCCACGCCCTGGTCGAGCAGGGCCCCGACCGCCGCCGCTCCGCCCGCGACCGAGAAGTCGCCGTCGGCGACGAGTCCGTCGGTCGCGAGTCCGGCCAGGCGCATCGCCCGTCGGTAGCCCTCGAGGCGGTCCTCCCCGGCCACCGTTCCGCGCCGGCCGGTGATGTGGCCGATCCTGGTCCGGCCGAGCCCGATCAGGTGCGAGGTCACGACGTCGGCGGCACGGACGTGGTCGATGTCGACGTAGCTCGCCGACCGGTCGTCGCGGCGGTGTCCGATCAGGACGGTCGGCAGGGGAGCGGCGAGCAGCCCGTCGACGATCGGGTCCTCGAGCTGGTCCGCCGAGACGATCACGCCGTCGAGCGTCCGCATCCCGAGGATCCGCCGGAGGGTCTCCTCCTTCGATCGGTTGCCCAGCCAGAGCATCATCCCGACAGCGTTCGCGGACAGCTCGTCCGTCATCCCCTGGAGGAGCTGGGAAAAGTACCGATCGTGGAAGAGCTCCCTCGGGCTGACGTGCATCACGACGCCGACGACCCCCGACCGTCCGCGGCCGGTGGCCAGGCTGCGGGCCGCGGCGTTCGGGCGGAATCCCGTCCGTTCGACGACGTCGAGCACCCTTCGTCGGGTCTCCTCCGAGACGGGACCGCCGTTGATGACCCGGGACACGGTGGCGCGCGAGACTCCGCTCAGCGCCGCCAACTCGTCCAGTGTCCGAGCCATGAACCCCCGCTCTCCCTGGGTGGAAGCGCTTTCATAACCGACCCGGCCGGTGCGTGTCAAATCCTGGTCAGTCGGTGAGAACGCTTCCAACCGGAGGCCCAACGACGGGAGGTCGGCTGCCGGCGATGCTCAGGCCTGCGGCTCGGGCTCCGGGTCCTCGACCGGGTCCGATGCGGGTTCTGGGGCGCGCGCCGCCGGTTCGTCCGTGTAGACCGCGGAGCCGTCGTCGGGGTCGAAGAAGTGCAGCCGCCGCGTGTCGACGACCAGCTCGATCGGCTCGCCCTCGGTGGCCCGGGTCCGGGGATTCAGCCGCGCGATCATGAGCGACTCCTCGGCGCTGGCCGCGCGCTCGATGTGTTCGATGGCCTCGCCGACGTCCGCCGCCAGCTCCTTCACGTCCTCCGTCAGGGCCATGGAGGCTTTCACCGGAAAGTGCACGAGGACGTCCGATCCCAGGGCCTCGCTGAGCTTCACCGTGGATGTGATGCGGCGGTCGGCCGGCGCGTCCGCCACGAGCGAGGCGTCCTCCATGTCCTCGGGCCGGATGCCGAGCACGATGGGGCGGTCCCGGAACGCGGCCAGGCGGGGCCGCGCCGCGAGCACGTCATCGGGGATGGTCAGCAGCACGTCGCCGAGCTCGACGGCGAGCGTTCCGTTCGACTCGCGAACCGGCACCTCCAGCAGGTTCATGGCCGGCGAGCCGATGAACCCGGCGACAAAGAGGTTCTTGGGCTCGTCGTACAGGACCTGTGGCGTGTCGACCTGCTGCAGGACGCCCTTGCGGATGACGGCGACGCGATCGCCCATGGTCATGGCCTCGACCTGGTCGTGCGTCACGTAGATCGTGGTGACCCCGAGGTCGTCCTGGATCCGGGCGATCTCCGAGCGCATCTGCACGCGGAGCTTGGCGTCGAGGTTGGACAGGGGCTCGTCCATGAGAAACGCCTGCGGGTGCCGGACGATGGCGCGGCCCATGGCCACCCGCTGCCGCTGGCCGCCGGAGAGCGCTTTCGGCTTGCGCTGCAGGAAGTCCTCGAGGCCGAGGATGCCGGCGGCTTCGCGGACCCGCTGGTCGATCTCCTGCTTCGGGATCTTCTGGAGCTTCAGCCCGAAGCCCATGTTGTCGTACACGGTCATGTGCGGGTACAGCGCGTAGTTCTGGAACACCATCGCGATGTCGCGGTCCTTCGGCGAGATGTCGTTGACGATCCGGTCGCCGATCGAGACCTCGCCCTTGGAGATGGTCTCCAGCCCCGCCACCATGCGGAGCGCCGTCGTCTTGCCGCACCCGGACGGACCCACCAGCACCATGAACTCGCCGTCGGCGATGTCGAGGTTCAACCCGCTCACGGCCTCGGTACCGTCCGAGTAGATCTTCGAGACCTCGTCCAGGACGATCTGCGCCATCTCGACCTCCCCGCTGGTTGGTGCCGGGCGCGATCCTTGCACGCCGCCGCGTTTCGACTCAACCGCTGATGGTCGCCTCGACGTGCACGTCGGCGCCGGCAGGCGCCGACGGGACCAGGGTTCCCTCGCGTCGCTCACCGTTCACGGTGAGCGACGCGACCCGCCCCGTCGCGCCGACCGGCTTGATCACGGTGATCCGGTAGGTCGCTCCCCGGAACCTCCGCGTCGCCTTGAACCCCTCCCAGTCGGACGGCAGACAGGGGTCCACGCGGAGCCCGTCGTGGTCGGGCCGGATGCCGAGGATCCACTGCGTCATCGCGACGAAGCTCCACGCCGCCGTCCCGGTGAGCCAGGAGTTCTTCGCCTCGCCGTGGGTCGGCGCGTCGCGCCCGGCGATCATCTGGGCGAACACGTACGGCTCGCACCGGTGCAGCTCGCTCAGGTCCTCGCGGGCCGAGGGGTCGATCGCCAGCCAGTCCCGGAGGGCCCGGTCCGGATCGTCGACGAGCGTCCGGGCGATGACGACCCACGGGTTGGTGTGGCAGAACACACCGCCGTTCTCCTTGTAGCCCGGGGGGTACGACGTGATCTCGCCGAGCTCCGGCCGGTACCGCGTGTACGCCGGCTGGACCAGGACGATGCCGTGCGGCGTCAGCAGGTGCTCGTCGACGGCATCGAGCGCTTGTGCCGCGCGGCCGTCGTCGAGGCCGAACCCGCCCATCGGACACATGCCCTGGGGCTCCACGTAGATCCGGCCCTCGTCGTTCCGCGCGGACCCGATCGGCTCGCCGCCATGATCGTAGGCCCGCAGGAACCACCCGCCGTCCCACGCGTGGGCGGCGACGGCCTCGGCCATACGGGTGCGGTGGGCCCGGAGCTCGCCCGCGAGGTCCGCAAGGCCGCGCCGTTCCGCGAGCCGGGCCAGCTCCTCGGCCGCGAGGCCGAACAGCCCCGCGATGAACACCGACTCGGCGACGCCACCCTCGACGTTGGCAGCGGTCTGGAACGACTCGCCGGGCTCGGTCGAGAAGGTGTTGAGGTTGAGGCAGTCGTTCCAGTCGGCCCGGCCGATCAGCGGCAGCCCGTGCGGCCCGAGCCGGTCGGTCGTGTACCGCGCCGCACGTTCGAGATGTTCGAACAGCGGCGTCTCGGTCCCCGGCTCGTTGTCGTAGGGGACCGGCTCGTCGAGCACCGCGAGGTCCCCGGTCTCCTTGGCGTACGCGGCGACGGCCAGGACCAGCCACAACGGGTCGTCGTTGAACCCCGCGCCGACCGCGTCGTTCCCCCGCTTCGTGAGCGGCTGGTACTGGTGCCACGCGCCGCCGGTGGGCAGCTGCGTCGCGGCGAGGTCGAGGATCCGCTCCCGGGCCCGGTCCGGCACCATGTGCACGAACCCCAGCAGGTCCTGGTTGGAGTCCCGGAACCCCATGCCCCGGCCGATGCCCGACTCGAACGACGAGGCCGAGCGCGACAGGTTGAACGTCGCCATGCACTGGACCTGGTTCCAGAGGTTCACGGTCCGGTCGACGTGTTCGTTCGGCGTCTCGACGCGTACCGAGCCGAGCAGGTCCGACCACCGCGCCCGGAGCGCGCCCATGGCCTCGTCCGCGGCGCCGGGTCGCAGGTGCTGCTCGATCACCGGGAGCACCCGGCCGGTGTCGACGCGGCCGTCCGGGCCGAACTTCGCGTCCGGCGGGTTCTCGGCGTACCCGAGGACGAACGCGACCTCGCGCTCCTCGCCGGGTTCCAGCCGCATCCGCACCTGGAACGCCCCGACCGGCGCCCACCCGTGGGCCACCGAGCCCGTCGCGGCGCCGGCTTCCACGACGGCCGGACGGTCGAACCCCCGGTACGGACCAAGGAACGCGTCCCGCTGCGTGTCGAACCCGGCGACGGGCTCGGAACAGGCGAAGTACGCGAAGTAGTTCCGGCGTTCGCGGTACTCGGTGAGGTGCAGGATCAGCCCGCGCCCGGCGTCGACCTCCACCTCGCCGGTCGACAGGTTGCGCTGGAAGTTCGTCTGGTCGTCCCAGGCGTCCCACAGGCAGAACTCCACCGCGCCGAACAGGGACAGGTCCGCGGGAACCTCGCGCCGGTTGGCGATCCGGGCCCGCCAGACCTCGAGCGTCTCGCCGGGCGGCACCAGGTACGTGGTCTCCACGGCGACGCCGTCACGCCGCGAGCCGATCACCGAGTACCCGAGGCCATGGCGGCACCGGTAGTCCTCGAGATCCGTCCGCATCGGCTGCCAGGACGGGGACCAGGACTCGCCGGTGGCGTCGTCGCGCAGGTACAAGAACCGCCCGCCGACGTCGCCCGGCGCGCCGTTGTAGCGGTACCGGATCAGCCGCCGCAGCCGCGCGTCCCGGAAGAACGAGTACCCCCCGCCGGTGTTCGAGACGATCGCGAAGTAGTCCTCCGACCCGAGGTAGTTGATCCACGGCAGGGGCGTGTCCGGCCGGGTGATGACGTACTCGCGGGCCTCGTCGTCGAAATGTCCGTACCGCGTCCGACCCACCTCCCGTGGAGGTGCCGGATCATAGCGGCCGCGCGCGCGGCCTCAGCCGGCGTGCACCTCCACGGTCGTCTCGACGACGCGGCCCACCGCATCGGCCACCGGACAGCGCGCCACCGCCCGGCGGACCAGTGCATCGAGGTCGGCGTCGTCATCTGTCGCGACGCGGACCACGAACCGGAACGAGAGCGGCCCCGCCGGGATGGATTCGTCCATCCCGAAGATCCCGCGGTCGTCCGACTCGCTGTCGACCTCGACGGCGAGCGACGTGAGCCGGACGTCGTCGCGCGCGGCCTCCATCGCGATCAGGCTCCCCGCGCATGCCGCCGCGGCCGCCCGGAACAGCCAGCCGGGCGACGCCAGCTCGCCGCCGCCGCCCACCGCGGCCGGCATGTCGGTGATGACGACCTCGCCGCCCGGGCCCGTGACCCGGAAGCGGAGCGCTTCCTCGAGCTTCGCGGTGGCCGCCGAGTCGGTGTACCGGGCCTCGTCCGGATGCGACCCCAGGTAGGCCACGACGGCATGGATCGACGAGCGGATGTCTTCCACGGGTGCATCGCCTCCTCCGGTCGGATGGCCGGACCGTACACGTCGCTGGCGACGGCGCGAAAGCGGCGCTCGAGGCTGCCGGGGCACCGCGACGGTTCGCCCCGCGGGTCCTGGCCCCACCGGCCGACGGATTCTCTTGACGAAACCGGGCGAGAAGCGCACGATCCGCCTTCCTGTACTCGTGACCGCTTGGGGGAGGTGGGCTTGGGATGACGTCCCGCCGGCAGATGCTCAAGTCGTCGCTGGCGCTGGCCGCCGGCGCCGTGGGGTTCGGCGCCGCCCGGAAGGCCATCGGCGGCTCGGGGGGCGCGGACCCGCCACCGGCTCCGACCTCTTCCAGCGCGAGGATGCCGAAGTCGCTCTCCCTCACCGGGCGCAACGTCCACGCTGTTTCGAACGGCCGCCCGATGGGACACGGCCCGGATGCCGGTGAGCGCACCGCGCTGTCCGGCGAGCTCGTCGACGCGAACGGCGCGGCCCTGGGCAACTTCTACGTTTCCTCGACGGCGTTCGGCTCGCCGCTCGACGGCCCGGCTCCAGTAGTGGAGTCGCACACGTTCCGGCTGCCGGACGGCACGATCCACGGGATGGGAACGGCCGACGATGCGTTCGCCATCGTCGGTGGAACCGGGCGGTACCTGGGCGCCCGCGGGAGCTACACCACGACGCACATGCCGATCGAGCTCGGCGGGGACGGTTCCGCCGCGTTCAGAATGACCTTCACGAAGTAAGGGGGATCGATGGCCGTCGACATGTTCCTGAGGCTCGATGGGATCAAGGGCGAGTCGCAGGACGCCAAGCACAAGGATGAGATCCAGATCGAATCGTTCTCGTGGGGGATGAGCCAGGCCGGCGCGTTCGGCACGGGCGGCGGGACGGGCAGGGTGTCCGTGCACGACATCTCGATCACGAAGCGGATCGACAAGTCGACGCCGCTGCTCATGCTGTCGTGCGCGAACGGCAAGCACATCCTGACCGGCCTCATCACGGTGCGCAAGGCCGGCGACAAGCCGGTCGAGTACCTCAAGATCAAGCTCGAGGACATCCTGATCTCCTCGGTCCAGATGGCCGGGAAGTCGAACGGCACGCCGAGCGACGCCGTCGGCCTCGACTTCAAGAAGATGTACTTCAGTTACTACCAGCAGTTGGCGGACGGCTCGCTCGCGCCCCCGATCACCGCGATCATCGTGAACGTCGACCAGGGCACGTTTGAACCGCCGCCCGTCCCGCCGGCCTAGGCCGGCCGGGGCGCTTCCAGGAAGCCGAGGGCGAGCACCTGCCGGACGACGTCGACGACGATCGGAGTGACCGTTGGCTCCTCGAGACCCATCGCACGCGCCGACTGTCGGACGAGGTCGCTGAGCCGGTGCGTCCCGTCGCATCCGGCGAGCACCCGGAGCACGAACGGGTCGGACTTCCCGACGAATGCCAGTCCGGACGTGAACCGCAGCGACGACTCCTCGGTCTCGTACCCGCCGTCCCGGGGGACCTGGACCTCGTCGACCCGCAGGCCTCCCGCCATCCGGAACCGCCCGTCGAGGAGCTCCCGGTCGCTCCGCACGTCCTCCAGGTAGTCCTGGTTCCGGAACAGCCGCAGCAGGTGCTCGCTCGCACTGTCGGAGTGCACCGCGGGGACGTGGTGGGTTCGGACCCACCCGTCGCCGCCGTCCCGGCGGCGCAGGATCACGGACCCCGTGACGATGGAGTCGACGCCGAGCGAACGGTGGTAGTCCACCCACCGATCGAGCGTGGCGCCGTACTCGGGCCCGGTCCCCTGGGTCACCCATGTCGCTGCGTACGTCAGCGGGTCCTGGGAGTCGGAGTGGATCACGAGTGCGTCGCACCCGAGGTCCTCGACCCATCGGGTTGGCGTGTCCTCCCACTGTTCGCCCTCGTGCACGATCCAGTTGCAGAGCACCGTGGCGAAGCCGCCCGGGTTCAGATGGCCGGCGGCGCCCCGCACGACGTCGCGGGAGACGGTGTCGCCCTGGAGCCCCGCGTCCCGGTATTCGTACGCCGACTCCGGCGAGACGACGAATGGCGGGTTGGACACCACCAGGTCGAACCGCTCGCCCTCGACCGGCTCGAAGAAGCTGCCGTCGCGCGTCTCCACGCGGTCGGTCTCGTTCAGGGTCGCGTTCAGCTCGGTGCAGTACAGCGCCCGCGAGTTGATGTCGGTGGCGACGACCGCGTCTGCGTGCCCGGCTGCGAGCAGGGCTTGGACGCCACACCCCGTCCCGAGGTCCAGCGCGCGTCCGCCCCCGGTCCGGACCGTCAGGGCGGCGAGCGTCCGGGAGGCCGGTCCCGGGCCGAGGACGTGGTCGGGTGCCGGAGGAGCCCCCGAGGACGTGGAGCTGTGCGCCAGCCACAGTCCCATCACCATCGTGAGCGCGAGGTTGCGCCGGACGTCGTCGCCGGCGTCCTGGATCAGGCCGAGCGACTCGGCCCCCGCGAGGTCCAGGGGATCGAACGCCCCGGCCGCCGCGTCGCGTGGGACCGGCAGGCCCAGGATGAACAGCCGGACCAGCGTGTGCAGCCGGGACGGCTCCGCCATGCGCCGCGAGTACACCTGGGCGTCGAAGTGGGAACCGGTCGACGTCGGATCCACGCCGAGAGCCTGGCGGATCGCCTCGTCCGTGTAGCCCGACGCCTCGACCGCCACGCGCAGCCGGGCGACCGCTGCCGGGTCGGGCCTTTCGGACAGCTCCACGATCGGATCCTTTCCTGCTCGCCTCGGCGGCGCCCCGGTGGCGCGGCCTCGGGGCGGCAATCGCTGATGCTAGCGTCACCGTCAGGGGGATGGGCATGAGAACTCGCGCCGTCGCAACCGTCACCGCTTCGCTCCTCGCCGTGTTCCTGATGGGACTGGGGCCGCCGGCCGGCGCCGGCGTGGGCCCGACGTTTCTCGCGAACGTGCAGATGACGTCGCCGCTGGACGAGGGCGACACCGGGCACCTCACTGGCAATCTGGATTCGCAATGCCAGACCTCCGGCGGAGTGGACCTCGCCATCGACTGGGGTGACGGCTCGGAGGTGCAGAACGTCAACGAGCCGGCCATCGGGCCATTCGACGTCGAGCACGCCTACGCCGACGACGACCCGTCGGGCACGGAGGCCGACCTCCACACGGTCCAGGTCACCGCGACGGACGCATGCGGGAACGTGAACAACGGTGGCCCGAGAACGAACGTTCGGAACGTTGCTCCGTCGTTCGGCACCTTTACCACCGTCCCGCACATCGCCGGGGAGGCCAGCAGGATCGAGGTGGAGTTCACCGACCCGGGCACCGCCGACACGTTCACGGTCACGATCAACTGGGGAGACGGATCCCAGAACACCGTCCTCCTGCTGCCCCATATCCAGAAGATCCGCGAGGGCCACCGCTACATAGCCCCTGACCAGTACAAGGTGGGCGTGACCGTCGAGGACGACGACCTGGGTACGGTCGAGGACTCGATCTTCATGGACGTGCCGCTCGGGCTCCCGCGCTTCATCATCGGTCCGGACAAGGGCCGGCCGGGACTCGTCAAGACCTATGACGAGCAGGGCTCGTCGGTCGGGCCGAACTTCCTCGCATACCGCTCGTCGTACACCGGCGGCGTCCGGGTCGCGGCCGGCGACGTCAACGGCGACGGCTTCGCCGACATCGTGACCGCTGCCGGAGGGGGCGGCAGTCCGCTCGTCCGGGTGTGGCAAGGTCCCGAGTACGACGCGGTGAGGGGGTTCTTCGCGTACCGCTCGTCGTTCAACGGCGGCGTGTTCGTCGCGGCCGGCGACGTCGACGGCGACGGCTACGCCGAGATCATCACCGGCGCCGGGGCGGGCGGCGGCCCGCTCGTGAAGGTGTTCGACGGGCGGACCAGGCGCCTCCTCGACTCCTTCTTCGCGTTCAACTCGTCGTTCAACGGCGGCGTCCGGGTCGCTGTCGGCGACGTCAACGGCGACGGCGTCCCCGACATCATCACCGGCGCCGGGAAGGGCGGGAGCCCGCACGTGAAGGCGTTCGACGGGGTGACCGGGAACCTCCTGCAGAGCTTCTTCGCGTACAACCCCTCGTTCCAGGGCGGCGTGTTCGTCGCCGCCGGCGACGTGAACGGCGACGGCATCGCCGACATCATCACCGGCGCCGACGCGGGCGGGAGCCCGCTCGTGAAGGCGTTCTCCGTGGCGGACCCGGCCGTCGGAGTCATGCCCCTGCAGAGCTTCTTCGCCTACAACCCATCCTTCACGGGCGGCGTCCGGGTCGCAGCAGGCGACCTGAACGGGGACGGCGTGGCCGAGATCATCACCGGGGCCGGTGCGGGAGCCGGGCCGCACGTCAAGGTGTTCGACGGCAAGAGTGTCGGGACGCTGATGAGCTTCTTCGCGTACAACCCGTCGTTCACCGGCGGGGTGTTCGTCGCCTTCGGCGCCACCATGGAGGACCACGGGACCTGAGTACCGAGGCTTTCCCGGCGGCGAGATCACGCGGATCACCGGGGCGGGGGACCTGTTCGCGGTCGAGGGGCGGCTTGTCTACGACCAGGGCGTGTTCTTCGAGGTGATGTTCATGCAGTTCCGCGGCGACAGGGTCTGCCGGAGCACCGAGTACTACGGCGCGCCGTTCGAGGCCCCCGCATGGCGCGCCGGGCTGGTGGAACGGATGGCGTCGGCGCGCGGCGGTACCGTGTCCCTTTCGGGCAGCAGCACCGTCGCGGGAGGGAGCGGAGATGTCGCCGAGGGAGTACCACGGACGGCCTGACGGACTGGCGCAGGCGAACGGCTACAGCCACACCGTGAGCGCGACCGGACGGTTCGTGTCGGTCGCCGGCCAGGTGGCGATGGACGAACAGGGCGAGCTGGTGGGGGAGGGGGACCCGCAGGCCCAGGCCGAACGGGTCTTCGAGAACCTCCGGCTCGCCCTCGCCGCTGTCGGGGCGACGTTTGCCGACGTCGTGAAGTTCGGCGTGTACACGACGGACATCTCGATCCTGCCGGTCGTCCGGGAGGTCAGGGACCGGTACGTCGACACCGCGAACCCGCCCGCCAGCACCGCGGTCCAGGTCGGGGCGCTGTTCCGGCCGGGCTACGTGCTGGAGATCGAGGCGTTCGCGGTCGTCGAAGACTGACGCGGCGGCGGTCGGCGGTTCGGATTCAGGTCGTCACGGTCATGGCGGAACGTCGGATCGACGTGGAGGAACGTCGGGCGCGGCTTGCCGTTCGTCACCACCTGGCGACGGCCGCCGTTGACGACGTCGCCGAGGTCGCGCGGAGTGTGGTCGCGCTCCACTCGACCGATCCGGCCTCGGTGTACCTGTCGGCGTGGGCCCGGCTCCGCGCACCGAGGATCGCCGACGTGGACCGCGCGCTGTACGAGGACCGCACGGTGGTCCGGATGCTCGGGATGCGCCGGACGATGTTCGTCGTTCCGGCCGAGGACGCGCCGGTGATCCAGGCGGCGTGCACCGACGCGATCGCGATCCGAGAGCGAGGGCGGCTCGAAAAGGTCGTGGGGGAGGCCGGCGTCGCTCGCGACGCCGGCCGGTGGCTGCGATCGCTGGAGGTGGAGGTCGAGGTGGCGCTCGGCGCCCGTGGCGAAGCCACGGGCGCCGAGCTCTCGGCCGACGTCCCACGGCTTCGGACGAGGATCGTCCTCGCCGAGGGCAAGTCGTACGCCGCAGAGGTCAACGTCACCACCCGGGTGCTGTTCCTCATGGCGAGCGAGGGCCGCATCGTCCGCGGCCGGCCGAAGGGCTCGTTCATCAGCAGCCAGTACCGGTGGCGCCTGGCCGACCTCCCGCCCGGCCCGGTTCCGTCGAAGGAGGAGGCCCAGGCGCGCCTGGTGCGCCGCTGGCTCGCCGCGTTCGGGCCCGGAACCGCCGCCGATCTCAAGTGGTGGACCGGCTGGACCCTCGGGGAGGTCCGTCGGGCGCTCGCGGAGGTCGGTGCCGTGGAGGTGGAGCTCGACGACGGCGCGGCCGGATTCGTCCTGCCGGACGACCTCGACCCGGTCGGGTTCGCCGAAGCCATGGGTCGCGCTCCTGCCGGCGCTCGACCCCACGGTGATGGGGTGGCAGGCTCGCGACTGGTACCTGGGCCCGCACGGGTCGTCGCTGTTCGACCGTACCGGGAACGCCGGCCCCACCGTCTGGTCCGACGGCCGGGTGGTCGGCGGATGGACGCAGTGCGGCGACGGCTCGATCGCGTTCCGGCTGCTCGAGGACGTCGCCGAAACGTCCGGCCGCGGCGATCGCGGACGAGGCTCGCCGGCTGGAGGAATGGATCGGCGACATCCGCGTGACGCCGCGGTCGCGGCTCCCGACGCAGCTGGAACGCGAGCTCAGCGGCTGAGATCGCCGTCGCTTACGCGAGCGTTCGTCGCTGTCATTCGGGCGGAACTCCAGCGCTCGGCCGCGGGAGGCGAGCACCTCTCCCGTGTGGGCGTTCTGGAAGTGGCGACGGTCCGTTCAACGCGGCCTCGATCCAGACAACCGGGCGCCACACTGGGGAAGAAGATGGTCGGCGACGATCGCAACGTCCCTTGGAGAACGGACCTTCATGCTCTCCTCCCCGAGCGTCGTGTCGTCGATCAGTGACATGCACGATCAGTCGACGAGCGACGACATCTCCGTGGGAACGGACCCGCTGCCCGGACCGCTGAGCAGCGATTTCGTATGTACCACGACGGATCTGAGAGGCCGGATGTCGAGGAGCGTTGACTTCCCCCGGACGTCAACGATCGACGACATGGGCCTGGGAGGAAGCAGCCGTCATCACCGCCAAGGAGATCCGTCGATCCTTGGGGACATTCGAGGCGAAGGGCCCAGCCACCTGGGCGGACGTGGGAGGGGATGAGAATCGAAACCGCATTGAAAGTCGGACCGCCGGCGGCCAAGCGACACGTCGTCTCCCCAGGCCAGCGGGATGACACTTGGAGGGGCGCCAGCCACGACTCGTTGAACAAGCTCCCCACGGGACTTTGGATTGATCGGTGCGCCGAACGGCGGACCGCGCTCCTGGAGCCTGCGACTACGATGGCGAGGCTCCGCATCTCGAGGAGGAGGCGCCCCTATGGCCGAGCAGTTCCAGCCGGAGGGATACGGGACGGTGACCCCGTACCTCATGACCACCAACTCGGAAGCGGTGATCGAGTTCGCGAAGCGGGTCCTTGGCGCGGGGGAGCGAATGCGGATGCCCGGGCCCGACGGGACGATCGGGCACGCCGAGCTGCTCATCGGCGACTCGGTGGTGATGCTCGCCGACGAGACCCCGGAGGGGGCCATGCCGGGAATGCTCCACGTCTACGTCGAGGACTGCGACGCCACGTACGGGCGGGCGCTCGAGGCCGGCGGCACGTCGATCGCTGAGCCGGCCGACCAGGTCTACGGCGAGCGCATGGCCGGCGTGCAGGACCCGTCGGGAAACAAGTGGTATTTCGCGACCCACATCGAGGACATGTCCGAGGACGAGATGGTCAGCCGGGTGGAGGATCTCGTCGCCGGCGCCGGCTCCGACTGAGCCCCGAAACACATCGATGCCGTTGCCGAAGGCGCTCGCGAGGTTCAACCGCGTCGTCACCAATCGCGTCCTGGGGGTGCTCGCGCCGTGGCTCCCGCCGTTCGCCGTGATCGTCCACCGCGGCCGGTCGACCGGACGCTCGTACCGCACCCCGGTATGGGCGTTCCGCCGGAACGGCCGGCTGGTCGTCGCGCTGACCTACGGCAGCGACACCGACTGGATCCGGAACCTCTTCGCCGAGGGCGGCGGGCGCGTCCTGCGATTCGGCCGCGAACACGCCGTGACCGCGCCGCAATTGATCCGGGCGGAGTCCGGTCGCGGCCTCGTTCCCGCGCTGATCGTGCCGGTGCTGCACGCGATCGATGTGCACGAGTTCCTGCTGCTCGAGATCGGGAGCTGACGAACCGGCCCGCGCGGGTGCGATGATCCACGGCGACATGGCTGCGGAGTTCCCCGCCGAGGGGATGGAGCTCACCCACCTGCTGGTCGTCGGCGACATGTCGCGGTCGGTGCCGTTCTACCGCGACGTCCTCGGCGCGACCGTGTACCGCGAGTACGGCGGGACGTCATGCGTGCTCCAGTTCCTCGGGACCTGGCTGCTGCTCGTCACGGGCGGCGAGCCGACGCAGGACAAGCCGACCGTGACGTTCTCGGCGCCGGCCGACCCCGACCGGGTGAGCCACGAGATGACCATCCGGGTTCCCGATTGTCACGGCGCCTACGAGACGCTCCGGGCCCGCGGTGCCGAGTTCCTCACGCCGCCGGTGGAGTACGACTGGGAGATCCGCGCGTTCTTCCGCGATCCCGACGGCCACCTGATCGAGATCAGCGAGGCCCGTTCGCGCTGAGTCTCACTCCTGCTCGGCGTCGGAGGGCTGACGCTTCGGCAGGGCTTCGGCCTCATACGCAATCCAGAGCGCCTCTTCGAGCCACGCGAGTCGCTCGGCGGGGGTGGACCCGAGTCCGATCAGGCGGCGGTCGCGCTCGTTCCGTTCCCACCCAGTGGGCTCGTCGCTGCCCGCGCCCTGGATGGCGTCACTCATGGGAGCCCTTGGAGCGTTCGATCTCACGGAGCGCCTCGATGTCCTCCAGATCGATCGGGCGGCCGGCGGACTCCTTCATGCGAACCAGGTCGTCGATCGACGCCACCCGCACGGAGAACGACTCCACCTCGACCACCTTGGAACGATCCCACAACTGGTCGAAAGGAATCGGGTTCTCGACGAAGACGTCGACCGAACGAAGTGGGGTGGTGGGATCCCACAGCGACAGCACGGTCATGCCCTTCTCGCTGACCCAACGGTCCCTGGCCACGGGGTCCGCGAAGTCCGATGCATCGACCGGGACCCGCGGTCGCAGTCCGAGATCGGTGAGGGCGGCGATCGACTGCGCTGCCGCCTCGGGAGCGAGGTCCACGGCGATGTCCAGGTCGGCCGTCATCCGAGGGTGTCCATGCAGGACCACCGCGACGCCTCCGACGACCACGTACCGAACGTCGGCCCGCGCGAGGGCGTCGAACACCGGCTGATAGATCGGCGACCGCATGCGCTGCTCGCGGCGAGCTACCCCGCGCCGAGCTGCTCCATCGCGACGATCGCGGCCAGGATGAGCGCCTCGTCCTCGGTGCCGTCGATCTCCACGCCGTAGCTGTCGCGGATCTTGAACCACTTCTTGGAGACCTCGGCGATCTTGTGGCCGTCGCGCTCGATCTTGATCTCGCGCTTGCCGATCTTGCCGTGGGCGTGGAGCTCGCCGCCGCCCTGGAGGTCGATCTGGAACCGGTCGCCCCAGCCCATCTCCTTGCGGACGGTGGCGATAATCTCGCCGCCGCGCTCGATCTTCATCTTGTCGCGGATGGTGAGCCGCTTCTCCTTGATGGAGGCGACCTCCCGCCCGGACGCGTCCTCCAGCACGAAGTGCTCCCGCATGCGCATGGCCTTGCCGTCGACGTGGTACGCCTTGTGGCCCGACTCGTCCTCGATCCAGTAGTCCTCTCCGATCGAGAACATGTCGTCGCGCATCACGAACTTCCGTCCGGGCGGCGGGTCCCGGGGCTCGTCCTGTGGTTGGAGCGACACGTTCGGCCTCCTCGGTCGCGTTCGACGCCGGAACGGCGGCACCGCCGGTCCGAGGGAAGTCTCGCACCCCGGCGCCCGCGGAGGGAAGTCGAAACGCCGACGACGGAGCGAGCATTGACTGGCTTGCTCCCTGGGCGCTCGGCATGGAACGGTTCGCCGAGGTATGCGAAGCGTCCGCCGAGCCCGGCGCACGCTGACCTGTCTTGTGGCGGGACCTGCCCCGACATAGATTGCGCACCAATCCAAGCGAATGGAGCGCTCCCTCATGTCCCTGAGTCGCCGGTACCGTTTCCTGCCCGTGTCCGCAATCGCGGCAGTCGTCGCACTGTGCGCCGTTGTCGTTCCCCAGGCGTCCGCGCTCATGCCGACGCCGCTGCAGGTCAACAAGCACCAGGACACCAACGACGGCGCGTGCAACGACGACTGCTCGCTGCGTGAGGCGGTGGTCGCCGCCAACTCGGACGACGACCTCGACACGATCCTGGTGCCGCCCGGGAACTACTCGCTGACGAGAACCGGCGCGGGCGAGGATGCGGCGGCGTTCGGCGACCTCGACATCACGAAGCCGGTCGTGATCCGCGGCTCCGGCGTGGCGAACACCTTCATCAAGGGCCTCCACTCGGACCGCCTCTTCGACGTGACCGCAGGCGGCATCAGCGTGACGATCGCCCGGATGACGCTCACGGGCGGCGATCCCGGAAGCAACGCCGGCGGGGCGATCCAGAACGTCGGCATGACCACGCTCCGGAACCTCGTCATCCAGAACAACACCGCCAACACCGGCGGCGGCATCTTCAACACGGGAACCCTCACGATCTCGCGCACCCTGGTCACCGGGAACACGACCGTGACCGGAACGTCGAACCCGCAGGGCGGCGGCATGTACACGGGCGGGGGCAGCACGACGACGGTGCTCGCCAGCACCTTCTCGGACAACGAGACCTCGGGTTCCGGCCAGCTGAGCGGCGGCGGCATCCACGCCCAGGGCACCACGCTCGTCGTTCGCAACAGCACGATCGTGGGCAACACGGCGACGTTCGGCGGCGGGATCTCGAGCACCAACAGCGAGCTCACCCTGAACAACGACACCATCGCTCGGAACACCGCGAAGAACGGCCAGAGCGGCGGGATCGAACACTTCAGCTTCGACGGAACCATCCACGTCTCGATGGGCAACACGATCCTGGCCGGCAACTTCGGGTTCACGGCCACCGCGAACCGGAACTGCCACCTCACCGACAACACGCTCGACTCGCACGGCCACAACCTCGAGAGCGGAACCACGTGCGACCTCGGCGCGACCGGCGACCAGTCGTCGACGCCGGCCGGGCTCACCCCGCTCGGGGCGAACGGCGGCCCGGTGCCGACGATGTCCCTGCTGACGACGAGTCTGGCCCGGAACCACGGGGGCGGCGACTGCGAGCCCAAGGACGAACGCGGCGTGCCCCGCCCCCAGGGCTCGGCGTGCGACGTCGGTGCCTCCGAGTCGGCGGTCGCGACGGTGACGAAGCCGCTCTCTCCGACCGTGCACCTGCACACGTTCCCGGTCGCCTGGAAGGCGCCGAAGCCGGGTGCCGCGACATTCGACGTCCGGTTCCGCCGCCACGCGATCGGAGGATCCGGCGGGGCCTTCCACCCGTTCAAGACGGACACCTCGCTCCGGCAGGCGCCGTTCACCGCGGAATTCGGATTCGAGTACTGCTTCTCGGCCAGGGCGATCGACAAGGGCGGCCACCTCGGTGTCTTCGGGCCCGAGCGGTGCGCGGAGGTCTCGCACTAGCCGACAGGACCGCCGCTTGCCATTCCCCTGTCGGCTTGCTCTACTGCGCGGGATGGTGCGCCCCGCCTCCCGTCGTCTCGCCGTGATCGTCGTCTGCGCGGCCGTGATCGGCGCGTTCGGCCTGGTCGGGAGCGCCGCTGCGAGCCGGGGAGGACCGGACTGCACGCTCGTCGGTGCGGTCGTCCAGGTGCACGCGTCGGACGCGGGGCCCGTGATCTCGTTCGACCGGAGCGGGACCTCGATCATGGTGAACTCCACGGCTTGCGGGACCGTGACCACCGTCGACACGATCCAGGTCGACCTCGACGGATTCAGCTCGCAGAACCTGGACATCCGGCTCGACCACGGGAAGTTCGCGCCGGGCCTCGCCACGTCAGATGAGACCGGCGCTCCCGAGATCGAGTTCGACATCTACGACCTGGGCATCGGCGACATCCTGTTCGTCAACGGCAGCTCCGGGAGTGACCTGATCTGGCTGCAGGGGGAGCGGACGGTCAACGGGGCCCGGGTCACCGGGATCGAGCTGAACGGCATCGACGAGGGGTTCGCGCCGGACGACGACGTCATCTTCCACTCGATCACCACGACGCTGTTCCTCGACGGCAACGGTGGCGCCGACTATCTGTCGGCCCGGGGGACGGGCGCCTCCGGCTCGGAGGTGCGCACCGGTCCGATGTACTTCAACGACGGCCCCGGAGAGGACACCGTATTGGGCGGGGACGGGGACGACGAGTTCGCGGCGGAGGACACGCCGGACGGGGGCGACTCGTATTCGGGGTTCGCCGGCAGGGACTACATGTCCTACTCGGGGCGGGCGGCGGGCGTCCGGGTCACGCTCGACGATACGAACGACGACGGCACTGGCTGCGTGTCCGGGCCGGGGTGCGAGAGCGACAACGTCCACTCGGACATCGAGGTCGTGCGCGGCGGCTCGGGCCCGGACGGGTTGTTCGGGCTCGCCGGCAACCAGGAGCTCGACGGCAGCGGGGGCGACAACTTCATTCGCGGCGGCCCGGGGAACGACCTGATGTCGGGCGGTTCCGGCAGCTCCGATTTCGGCGGCGGCCCGGGACCGACATGGTGACGTACTTCGGCTTCGGTTCCGTGGTCGTGACGATCGACGGTGTGAAGAACGACGGCGCGTCGGGCACGGACAACGTCCGGGGCGACGTGGAAGGGGTGATGGGGGGCATCGAGAGCGACCAGATCACGGGGAACGCCAAGGCCAACCACCTGCTGGGTGGCGGCGGGAACGACACCATCGACGGCGGGGGCGGCAACGACCTGCTCGACGGCGGCGGCACGCCCCCCGGATTCGGCGGCTCCACGCAGGACGGCAACGACGTGTTCCTCGGAGGGCCGGGCACGGACACGGTCCTCGAACACCATTACGGGCGGATGGTGCTCTCGATCGACAACCTGGCCAACGACCGCGTCCCGAACAAGCCGCAGGAGGGCATGGACAACATCCACACCGACGTGGAAAACGTCAAGGCCGTCGGGCCCGGGGTCGATCTCACCGGGAGCCCGAAGAACAACGTCCTTTTGGGAACGGTCTCCGACGACGACCTCCTGGGCCTCGGCGGCAACGACACGCTGGTCGGCGGCGACGGATCGGACACGCTCACCGGGGGCCCGGGGGTCGATACCGCGAAGTTCTCGGGCTCGACGGCGGCGGTCAAGGCGAGCATTGCGCTGCAGTCGGCGTTCGGGGAGGGAGCCGACGACCTGCTCGGCATGGAGCGCCTCACGGGCTCGAAGTTCGACGACACGCTCACGGGCTCGGCGGGGCCGAACGTCCTCACAGGCGGCGCCCGCGACGACACGCTGAAGGGACTCGGCGGCAAGGACCGCCTGGTCGGCGGCCCCGGCGGAGACCACCTCGACGGCGGTCCCGGCACGGACACGTGCCTGCAGGGGTCGGGCACGGGCCCGGTCACCGGCTGCGAACCCTGACGCGTCCCCGCGCCCGTTCGGTTCGATCCTCGGAGCCTCGCCCTGCAGGAGGGCCTCCGCTACTGGCAGCTCGTCACGGTGTCGCCCGAGTCCCGGAGGCAGATGTCGTCGTTCGGCCCGCCGTCGAGGTGGTCGCCGCCAGCGTGGTCGAGCCCGTCGAGGTGGTCACGCCCGGTTCCGCCGAGCAGGTCGTCGAAGCCCGGACCACCCGTGAGCCAGTCCTCGCCCGGCCCCCCGATCAGATCGTCCCCGCCCTGTCCCCCGAACAGGCGGTCCCCGCCGCCCGGGCCCCGAACGGTATCGGCGCCGAGCATGCCGCAGATGACGTCCGCGCCGGGGGTTCCGTTCAGCGTCTCGCTCCCCGCCGTCCCGAAGAGGTTCAAGAACCGCCACGCACCGAAGCACTTCGACGCGACCGGGCACCCGATGTGGATCCCGTACCACGAGCGCGGCATGCACTGGGTGTGGTGCCGGATCGACAACGCGCTGCTCGATCCGCTCCCGGACGAACCGTAGCTGCGAGCCCTGCCTCCGCCCGGGTCACGCCCCGCCGTCGAGCTCCTTGACGAGCTTCTTGGGTGCGACGCGGCGGTAGCTCTCCTCGACCCAGTCCTTGAGGACGTCGAGGGGCGGCGCGGCCTTCAGCGGCACCGAGACCCAGCCTGCCTTCCCGAGGCCGTACGCGGTCGGCGAAGCGCCAGGAACGGTGAGCGCCTGCTCGAGCGACTCGTCGAGCTTCACCGAGATGCCGGGGTCCTCGCCCTCGCCGGTCCCGAAGAACACGAAGATCTTGCCGTTGACCTTGGCCACCGACTCTCCCCACGGATGGTCCTCGACGGCGCCGGGGAACGAGAGCGCGTAGCGCAGCAGGCTGGTCCGGGTTCGCTTCGGGGACGTTGCCATCGGTTCGGAGCGTAGTCGGCCGATCCCGGACGGAGAAGGGCGGAGGCCGGCCGTGGCCGGGCCTCCGCCCGTGGCGTCGCTCCGTCCCGGGTCAGCTCGTCGAGAGCGGCGAACCCGTCTCGAGCACCGACTTGAGGTCGCTGAGCACCCACGCCCAGCCGCCCCCAGCGCCCTCGCCCGCGTCCTCGAGCTTCCCGCCGACCAACGCGGCCAGCGCGGGTGCGCCCTCGAGGTCGTGGATCACGGTGAGCCTCGACACGCCCTCCTGTGTCTCCTCGATCTCGTACGTCAGCCGGGTGAACCCCTCCGCGGCGGAGGCCGGATCCATCAGCATCCGCCAGGTCTGCACGAGCCGCCTGGGCGGGTCGACCTCGATCACCTCGCCGTCGACGACCACGTCGGGCGTGGGGAACCCGATCTGCTCGCCCGCCGCGATCATCGCCTCGCTCGGCCGGGACACGTAGGCCCCGCCCGGCCGGAGGTCGTAGTCGGCGTAGTTGGTGTAGCCGTACCGCACCGTCCACTCCGGCTTGGTGATCGCGTCCCAGACGGCCTGGGGCGTGGCCTTGATGTACACGCGGTAGACCTGCGTGGTCTCGACCCTCGTCTCTTCCATGGTCGTCATCCCGTCTCCTTTCCTTCCAGCTCCGCCTTCAGGTCGGCGAGCGCCGTGACCTGGTGTTCCCGGTACTTGTCGATCCACCGGTCGTGGATCAGCCGGATCGGCACCGGGTTGAGGAAGTGCAGCTTCACCCGTCCCGACCGGCGTGTGACCACGAGGCCGGCGTCCTCGAGGATCCGGAGGTGCTTCATCACCCCGAAGCGCGACATCTCGAGCTCCGACTCGAGCTCCGTGAGCGTGCGGCCGTCACGCACGAAGAGCCGGTCGAGCAGGAACCGCCGCGTCGAGTCCGCAAGCGCCTTGAACACCCGGTCGTCGTCGGTCACGGGTGCGAGGATATGTGACCGAAAGGTAACATGTCAAGTCGACCTCCGTTCCCGTGGCGAACGTGTCTCGATCGGGTGATGGAGGAAGCGGCCCGGGTCAGCCGTCGGGCCAGGCCGCGTCGAGCTCGGCGAGGATGCCGTCGAGGCTGTCCGGTCCCTGCTCCAGGTACCGGATCATGTCCTTCCAGAACAGGTTCGCGCCGACCTCGGGCGGCATGAGGTCGACGCGTCGAACCGGAACGAGTCGGCGGCGAGCGAGGCCTTGAGCGCCTCGGCTGTGGGTCGCAGCACGACCGGGTAGTTCTCGACATCGAACCCGCGGTTGGGGGACATGGCCCCGCTGTGCTGCACCTGATCCTCGCCGAACTGCGGCCCCAGGAGGAACCGCACGACCTCACGCACCTCCGGCCGGTCGGAGAACGCGCCGACCAAGATTCCGCCGCCGAGCATCCCCTGGGTGGACGCGCCGGTCATCCGAGGGAACGGGAAGAAGGCCGTGTCCGGTACGCGCTTCGACGGGATGAAGCTCGAGGCGAACCCGGGGAACTGGTAGAGCCAGCACTTCGGCGGGTCCTTGGTCACCATCCCCGTCTGTGCGTCCTCGAACAGCCGTCGGGCGGCAGCGGCCGGCCCACCGTCGACGAACCCGTCGGCGAACACGATCCTTCCGAGGCGCTCGAACGCCTCCCGCACCGGCGGTGAGTCGAACGGAAGGTCGTGCACGGTCCATGCGTCGTACGCAGCCGGTCCGGCGCCGGCGAGCAGGAGGTTCTCGATCCAGTCCGTGCCCGGCCACCCGCTCGCTCCTGGGGTCCGCCAGCCCATGCACCAGGGGGTGCGGCCGTCGGACACCATCCGCTGGCTGAGCCCGACGAGGTCGTCCCACGTCTCGGGGATCGAGTAGTCGGCCTGCTGGAACTCGGGGACGGGGTACCAGATCAGGCTCTTGAGGCCGAGCTGGACGAACGCGCCCGCGACGGTCCCCTGCGTCGAGGGCGACGAGCCGTCCGCGTCGATCGTTCCAGTGACACCAGGTACGGGCTCTGTGTCCCCTTCAGATCCCGACGTCGATGTACGCCCGAGGTCCATCAAGCGCCGGATCGGGCTCCGGTTGTCGTGGGTGTTGAGTCGGCTCCCGTCGCGAAGCGTGCCACGTCGGCGGGAGCGCCGAAGAACGCGAGGTCGGGCGGGTCGCCCGCCTGCACGCTGCTCTCGACGTAGTTCCCGATGGCGGGGTTGCCCGCCTGACGAACCGGATCCCGGTTCGGGCGGTGAACTGGCGAGCTCTTCCCGAAACGCCGTCGTCGTGTCCAGGCCCGAATGGAGGGTCACCGTGGTGCCGTAGAGCGGCTTCGCGAACGTCTCGTGATTCCGGCGGATCGGCTCCGCCGCCATGTTCGCCGGGAACCGGTCGGGAAGCGACGGCACGTCGGCGACCCGAGGAACTCCGTGCACTGCCCGTCGGAGAGTGATCGGTCGGTCGACGCCATCGCGAGGTTGGCGAGATCCGAGGCCGGCAAGTCGAACAACCCGCGGTTGCCCGAAGGGCTGGTCGCCTCGAGCACCGGCCCTGACCGGACCGGATAGGGGACCCCCCAGCTTCTGGAGCGCCCAGTGGAGGGCCTCGAGGGTGTCGGCGGGAACGGGCTCGTGCACGGTGCGCATGAGCTGCGCGGCATGAAGTGCGAAGAGGATGCTGATCTCGGGGTCGACGTCCATCTGCGCCAGCGCCTCGGAGGTCAGGCGGCCGGCCCGGTCGCGAGCCGCGAGCAACAACGCATCGCCGCGCTGCCGCTCGGCCTCGCGGCTCCGGTTCACCGCGACCACCGTCAGGCTCGCCGCCACCAGCGACGCCACGGCCAGCACCGGCGACCAGGGCGCCGAGCCGGACGACCGACCGGCGCTCCAGGCGGGCTTCGTTTGCGAGCCGCGCACCCTCGGCCGCCGCCCCGGACTCGGCCCGGGCCCGGCTGGCGGCGACGAACTCGCGCTCCCGTCCGGTCGGGGAGATCGAACCGCCCC
>CAVPQW010000012.1:0-64045 GCA_963707645.1 uncultured Actinomycetes bacterium | reverse complement strand
TGTTCCGACTCGGGCTGGACTGCGGCTAATCGCCGAACGAGATCCGGTACGGATCGAATCGCATCATGCCGGTGCGGACGTCGGCGTTGAGGTCGGTGATGATGTCGTCGGGTCCGGCGGCGGTGTGCAACGTCGTGGCCTCCTCGAGCAGGTTGCCCTTCGTCGCGGTCAGCGGCGGCGACGTCTGGGTCGCGTGGATCGTGGCCGCCTTGGAGGACTGGGCCACGTTCTCGGCGGCGTTGTTGGCCTTCAGTGAGGTGGTCAACCCGGAGTCCTCGTTCATCGCGGCGGCGTCGCTGGCGTCCATGTCGTCCGTGCCGAGCACGTCGCTGAGAACGCTCTGCCCGCGAGATCGGTCGGCTGGCGGTCCATGTCTCCTCCGGCTCCGATTCGTCCTCCCACCCTGCCACACGGCTTGGCCGGTGACGTCGTCCCACAGCATCGGCTTGCGGATCCTGACGATGGGTGCCTCGTCCTCCGACGACTCGGACTCCGACGAGGACGAGTAGCTGGTGTCGGAGGGGCCGGGGTCGTCCAGCTCGTCGACCACGTTGCGCTTGTATGCGTTGGGGTCGATCTCGTCGGCGCCGTCGCCGAGGAAGTCGGCGGCGTCCTGCACGCTGCTCTCGGCGAGGGCTCCGACGGATGCGGCGCCGACAGCGGTGAGCCCGGCGACGCCCGCGATGGCGCCGGCGGCCATCTGCACGGTGCCGAGGCTGCGGCCCGTTGGTCGTTGGTGAGGAAGTGCTTGCCCTTGACGGCGTCGTTGATGTCGTCGGACGCCTTGAGGAGCGAGGCGGTCGCTCCGGCTGCGCTGGCGAAGGCGCCGACGGCCTCGGCGACGGTGGTGACGACGGTGGTCGCGGCGACCGTGCCGACTTCGGCGCCGACGATCGCCGGGATGGCGGCGAAGGCTGCTCCTGCGCTGGCGACGGCGGCGACGGCGAACACGAGGAAGGTGCCGATGTCGATGAGGAGGTCGGCCAGGGAGAAGTGTCCGGTGACGTCGACGTTGATGATGGGGTTGGTGGAGAACCCTTGGTACTTGTTGAAGATGTTGGCGGTGTCGCGGGTGGTGAAGCGGCCTTGGGTGGGGTCGTAGCTGCGGGCCGGGAGGAGCAGGAGCCCGGTGGTGGGGTCGATCATCGAGCTGGTGGTGGTGGCGCCGGTGTATTGGAACGGGTTGGTGAGCCCACCGCCGAGTGGGCTCGACGGTGGTTGTGGCCGGCCGTCGGGGAGGGCTGGTGCGCCGTAGTCGGTGTAGCTGTAGGTGTTGGTGACTGTGGCGTTGGCGTCGATGAGGGCGGTGACGGAGGAGTGGCGGTCGCGTAGGTAGTAGCCGCTGCCGGTGCCGACGGTGATCGGGGCCGGTGCTGCGGCGGGCACGTTGCCGACGGGGGTGGTGCCGGGTTGCAGGGTGCGTGCTTCGCGGCCGGCGGTGAGGAGGTAGGAGGCGGTGGTGGCGGTGGTGGCGGTGGTGGGGTCGGTGGTGGTGTCGTTGGTGAGGGTGCCGTCGGTGCCGTAGTGGAATGCCTGGTTGGTGGTGGTGGGGGTGTTGGCGGTGGGGTCGGTGGTGGTGGTGTCGGTGCCGGAGCCGCCGTCGTCGAGCTCGCCGTTGATCAACGTGTCGTTGCCGCTGCCGCCGGTGAGCTGGTCGACGCCGGGGCCGCCGTCGAGTTGGTCGTCGCCGCTGCCGGCCTGGGCGATGTCGTTGCCGGCGCCGCCTTCGAGGTGGTCGGTGCCGGACCCGCCGTCGAGGACGTCGTCGCCGCCGAGGCCGCACAGCACGTCGTCGCCGGAGCCGCCCGACAGGCGGTCACGGCCGGCGGTGCCGACCACGACTTGTGACCCGGACCCACCGTTGGCGGGGGCGTGGACCAGCGTGTAGCCGCCGTAGGTGCCGCGGCCGGTGCCGGCCTCGGCGATCGCTTGATCACACGAACCGGCCGCCGCCGTCGCCGCCGTGGTGGCACGGCGGGTGCCGTCGGGCCAGTACGTGTAGGCGGCGTTCGTCCCGCCGCGGGTGGCGGTGACCAGCCGGTCGAACGGGTCGTAGGTCATCACCCAACCACTCAACGACCCGACGACCCGGCCGTCGCCGTCGAAGCCCTGAGCGACCGCGGTGGCGGCGGTGGTCTGGGTGGTGAGCTGACCGGCGGCATCGATCGTGTTCGACACCGTCGTGGCGACCCCGCCGATGTTGGTGGTGGTGGCGGCGACGTTGCCGGCGGTGTCGAGGGTGTACGTCGTCGCCACCGCCGGTCCTGACACGGTGGCCGGCGACCGCAGCGAGCCGAGCAGACGGTCGTAGGCGTCGTAGCGGTACGCCGTCGTCCACGTCCCAGCCGGCGGGCCGCCGGCGACGGCGGCGACGGTGTCGGTGCGGGTGGCCACGTTGCCATGGCTGTCGTAGCTGTAGCCGTGCTCTTCGATCAGCGCACCCGACGCGTTCGTGGTGCGCTGCGTCGCTCAGCTGGTTGCGCGGCGTCCACGTGTTCGTCGTCGTCACCCCGTTGCCACGCGACGTCGTCACGATCCGCGACATCGCGTCATAGCTGTACCCGACCGACGCCAACACCATCGTCGCCCGCGTCTGGGTCGCCGACGTCATCCGCCCCGACGCGTCGTACCCGTACGACGTGATCGCCCCCGTCACATCAGTCGAATCGTTCAACAACCCGGCATCGGTGTAGGTGGCCGCCGTCGCCGTCCCATCCGAGTACGACCGCGACACCACATGACCATCAGCGTCATAACCCAACGCCACCGCGCTCGTCCCGTCACTCATCGTGTGCACCCGACCAGCACCGAGCTGACCGGCCGGCACGTAGGTGTACGACAACGCCACGGTCGGGCTCCCCGCCGCCGCCGCCGTCACGGTCGTCAGCCGGCCAGTGGCGGCGTCAAAGGTGTCGGTGGTGACGGTGCCCGACGGGCTCGTGCGCGTCGCCACGTTGCCGTCGGCGTCATACGTGTACCCGGTGACGCGACCGTCAGGATCGGTGGAGGTGGCGATCCGCCCGGCCGGGTCGTACGTCAAGCGGGTGCCGTCGCTGGTCGCCCCGTCGGATCGGCGTTGGCTGCTGGTCTGTTGCCCGCCGACGCGAGCGTGGTGCCCAGGTCGAGCGGTTCGCCGGGGTGGGCAGGGTCGAGCGGAGTGGCCGTCTGAGCGGTCGACGCGCCACCGGCACCGAGATAGGAGTAGGCCAACTCGAGATCGTCCGACGACTGCGACGTGATCCGGCCGAGCCCGTCGAAGGCGGCGGTCTGGGTGGGGTCGGCGGTGCCGTCGTCGTAGTCGCGGTCGATGGTGACGGGCCGGTTGGCGTCGTCGTAGGTGGTGGTCCGCAGCGCCTGCGGGTCCGTTGCACCGTCGGGGACGATGGTCTGGGTGGTGGTGTGGGCGTCGCCGTCGTAGGTGCTGGTGTGGGTGATGCCGGTCGCGCCGACCAGGGCGACCTGGCGGCCGAACACGTCCAGCGTGGTGTGGAGGGTGCGGCCGTGCTGATCGGTGGTGGTGATCGTCGTCCCGTCGACGTCGTAGTCGAACGCGGCGAGCTGGCGGGCCGTGGGAGAGGAGGTGAACGCCTGATCGTGCACGTTGTCGGTGACCCGCTCCTTGCGGCCCAACGCGTCGTAGGTCGTCAACATGACTCGACCGTCTGGTGTGGTCTCGGTGCGGGTGGCCGGTGACGTGGGCGTCGCGGCCGTGTACGACGAGGTCGTGGTGAGCCCGTCGGGGGTGGTGCGGCTCGTCAGGCGGCCGGCGCGGTCGTACGTGGAGCTGGTGACCCGCCCCAGCGGGTCGGTGTTGCGCACCGCACGCCCCGAGACGAGGTCCACCACGGTCGTCGAGGCCGCGGCGGCGGTCGTTCCGACGGCGGTGGTGGTCGTGATGGTGCGGGTGCGCGCGGCGGTGTCGACCGTGGAGTCGAAGGTCGTCGTGACGCTGGCGGGGCCGCCGGTGTCGGGTGCGGTGCCCGGCGCCCAGGTCATCGTGCGGCGCTGCAACTGGCCGATGGCGTCGTAGGCATACGTGGTGGTCGAGCGGGCCGACAACGGCTGGCCTGGCGCCGCGTACGACGTCGTCGGCGTCGAGGATCGTCTTGCGATCATCGGACAGGGTGTGGCTGATCACGCTGCGCGACCGTCGACCCCGACGATCGACACCCCGGTGATCAACCCGAACGCATCGTCATAGGTGATGGTGGTGGTGGTGCCGGTCGCATCAGTCGAGGTCAGCACCCGACCGTGGAGGTCGTAGGTCCGACTCGACGACACCGTCCGATCGCCTGCGGACGCGACGATCCCGTGCGGACCGGAGGTGGCCGAGTAGGTGATCGAGGTGGTCTTCGGTCGGGCGTAGTTCGGGTCCAGGTCGGATGGCTTCACGGCGACGTAGGTGGACGTCTGGCGTTGCACGGTGACGTCGCCGGCGAGCACGGTGCGGGCGACGAGGCGATGCTGCGAGTCGTAGGTCGACAGCGTCGACAGCGGCGCCCCGGGACAGGTCTCGGGGACCGGGAGCTCGGACACCACGCAGGTGGTGATCGCGGTCGCGTAGAAGTAGTCGGGGTCGCCGGAGACGAACAGCTCGTCCGTCGTCGTCCCGAGGTGGTCGGGGTAGCCGGTGTAGTTGTGGTCATCCTGGTTCTGGGCCGGGTTCAGCGAGAACAGGCGGGCCGGGCCCATCACGTGCCCTGCCGGATCGGTCGTCGCCACCGACTGCACTGCCGTCAACCCTTGCTGCGCACCGCCGTCCTGGTAGGTGATCCTGGTGCGGGCCTGCGATGCCGACACCACCGTCGTCAGCAACGGGACCGTCGACCCCGACACGTCGGAGTACTCGAACTCGGCCTTCGCGCCGGACGGATCGGTCACCGTGTGCACCCGACGCTCGTCGTCCAACGCGATCGTCGTCGTCGCCACCACGCCGTCAGAACGGGCCGGGGCGTGCACCGTCACCGTCGATCCGTCCTCGGTGAACGTCGTCGTCAGGCCGTAGCCGTCGACGATCGTCGCCGGTGCCCAGCGGTCGTCGCCCAGTGACCGCCACGTGAACCGGGTGCGGTTCCCGAAGCGGTCGGTGCGCGCGGCCAGGTTGCCGTTGTCGTCGAAGCTGTCGACACGGCCGTCGTCGTGGAGAGCTGGTAGGCGAACTCGCCGGTCGTGCGCTGGAACGCGAGGTCCTGCAACGGGTAGTCCTGCAAGCCCGACGGGTACGTGCCGCCGGCCGTGTAGGAGCCGCCGTTGGCCGGATACACGGTCTGCGGCGCCGACGGATCGATGAACGACACCCCCAACGACCAGCCGGGCCCAAACCCCGAACGATCCAGCCCGTCCACCGCCCGGCCCTGGTCCCACCAACGACCACGACACCCCCGCCGACCCCGGCCCAGCCACCGCCACCACCGGCACCGACACCGAGAACAGGCCCGTCCGCTCGTCGACCGAGCCCGACAACCCACCACCGAGACCGATCGCGCCCGACACCGGGCCCGCCGCGCCAACACCGCCGCGCCCACCCGAACACTGCAACCGGGAACACCAGCAACGCCGCCACCACCGCCGCGGTCACGGCGAGCGTCAGCGGTGTCCGGGATGGCACGCGTCGGACGCGGCACGTTCTCACGGTGATCAGCGCTCCCTCTGTGCGAGCGTGGCCACCTTCCCCGGACGCTCGCTCGGCCGTCAACGTAGCGCAGCCGGGGACGGGAGAGATCGGGGCGAGACCCCCTTGGTTGCGTGGGCGAGTCGAGGGCTGCAGTCGCGTTCGGCCGTCCGCGTGGGTGTCCGCCCCGCCAACGTAGGAGGGACTGCCGCATGGCGCTCTTGCCCTACCGCCTCGGGCACGGGTGCGTCCGTCGGCGTCGCTACGTGCTCACCGGCTGGCTCGTCCTGCTCGTGGTGGTCGTCGTGTGGGCCAAGGCTGCGAACGGCTCGACGACTGACGCCCTGTCGATCCCCGGCACCGAGTCGCAGCGGGCCGCCGATCTGCTCGCCGAGCGATTCCCGGCTCAGTCGGGCGCGACGATGCGCATCGCGGTCGAGGCGCCGGCGGGGTCGAAGCTCTCCGACATCGTGTCGCCCACCCAACTCGATGCCGATCTCAAGCAACTGGCGACGCTGCCGAACGTCGTGATGCCGGCCGATCCGCCATCGCTCGTCACGGTCTCGCCGGACGGTCGGACGCCTTCATCGAGGTGCGCTTCGACAAGCCGGCGGCGGCGGGGAGATCGAACCGCCCCGGACGGCCTCCTCGGCCTGCGTCAGACGGTCGCCCGATAGCAGGTAGTCCTCGCTCCTGCCGGCGTCAGACCAGTCGGTGGCCGCGAGCGCGAGCCGGGCCTGCACGCGGATCTCCTCCTGGGACTGGTCGATCCAGTCGCGGAGGCGCGCCCACTCCCGCAGCAGCGCCTCGTGGGCGATCTCGACCGTCGGGCCGCGCGTCACCGGGTCCCGGTCGAACGTCAACAGGCGCCGCGAGCCGAACGCCAGGGTGGCGGTGTCCATGGCTGTCGGATCCACGTCGAGCGTCGCGAGCTCGGCACGGAGCACGCGCCGCCGGGTGCGTTCCGACCCGTCCTCCCCGACCGCGACCAGCCGGAGGAACAGCTGGCGAGCCGCCGCCCGCGCCGACGAGTCGAGTCCCGCATACCGGCTCTCAGCGCTGCGGGCCAGTGCGCCGGAAACGCCGCCCACCCGATGGAACGCCTCGAGGGTGAGGTCGGCGCCCGTTCGTCCCTCGAACACCTCCGTGAGTGCGAACTGGAGCAGCGGGAGGGCCCCGGGCCGGCCCGCGCATTCCGCGACGATCTCGGTCACGAGCCCGGGCTCGATCCGCGCACCGACGGCCTCCACCGGCCCCGAGACCGCCCGCTCGAGCTCCTCGAGGGAGAGCGGAGTGACCGCATGCGTCCGGGCCGCCAGAAGCTCGCCGAACCCCCGGTATTGGAGGGGCCGGTCGTAGAAGTCGGCGCGCAGCGTCATCACGACGCGCACACGGCTCCCCGGCTCGGTCACCGCCGCCACCACCTCGTCGAGGAACGCCGCCCGCTCCGCCTCGTCGGCCACGAGGCTGAACACCTCTTCGAACTGGTCGATCACGAGCAGCAGCTCGGACCCGTCGGCGGGGAGGATCTGCCCTGCCACGCGCAGCAGCCCCCCCGGGTCCCGGAGCCGGCCGGCGAGCCCGGGCTCCGCGTGGACCGCGATGCGCGTCAGTGCTTCTGCGAGCTCCTCGAAGGGGTGCGACCCGGGCACCATCTCCACGACGAACCACCCGGCGGAGCCGGGCAGCGCCCCCGCCCGCAGCTCGGGAACGAGCCCCGCCCGGACGAGCGAGGACTTCCCGCTGCCGGACGGCCCCACCACCGCCAGGAACCGATCATCGGGCCGGTCGCCCCCCAGCATCGCCGCCAGCTCTCGCGCCGCAGCCTCCCGGCCGAAGAAGTCCCCTGCGTCGGCTTCCCGGAACGCCTGCAGGCCCTTGTACGGGTTCCGGAGCTTCCCGGCGTCCACGGTCCGGGGCCCGGCGTCGGTCGACAGGGCTGCCCGGAGCGCCGCCGCGAAGTCGGACACGTCGGCGTACCGATCGGAGGGTTCCGTGGCGGTGGCCCGGGCGACGACCTCATCGACGTCCGGCGCCACGCCCGGCCACTCTCGGCCGAGGCATTCGCGGACCACGACGCCGAGGCCGAAGATGTCCGCCTGGGCCGTGAGCGGTTCGCCTCGGGCCGCCTCGGGCGAGACGTACGGAGCGGCGGGGCTGGGCCCTCGCCTCGCATCGGGTCCGGCCAGGTCGCCCGCGATGCCGAAGTCGGACAGATACGCGTTTCCGTCCTCGTCGAACAGGATGTTGGCGGGCTTCACGTCCCGGTGGATCACGCCCTGCCGATGGGCGGACTCGAGCGCGAGGGCGACCTGGTCGGCCAGCCGCAGCGTCCGATTCACACCGAGCGGGCCTTCGCCCAGGGCCTCGCGGAGGTTTCCGCCGCGCAGGTACCGCATGACCAGGTAGGCGCCGTCCGGTTCCCGCCAGTAGTCGTACAGCGGAACGATGTGCGGGTGCTCCAGCCGGGCGACGAGCTGGGCTTCGACGTCGAACCGCCGGATGAACTGGGGATCATCGGCCAGGCGCCCGCCGATCACCTTCACGGCGACCTCGCGGCCGACCTCCGGCTGGAACGCGCGATGCACCGTCCCGAACGCGCCCTCGCCGATCCGTTCGAGCAGCCGGTAGCCGCGGAGGCGCTCGCCGGCGATGTCGAGCGTCGGATCCTGGCGGAGGATCCGTTCCTGCAGCTTCTGGAGCTCGGGCGAGGGGTCGATGCCGAGGTCGTCGAGCAGCACGTCCCGGGCCCGGCGGTACGCCGTGAGGGCGTCGCCCTGGCGGCCGGACCGGTACAGGGCCACCATCAGGTCGCGCCACAGCGCCTCCCGATAGGGATGGCGGCCCACGAGGGTCTCGAGCTCGGCCACGAGCTCCCGGTGCCGTCCGAGGTCGAGCTCGGCGGAGACGCGTTCCTCCAGGGCGGCAAGCCGGATCTCCTCGAGCCGGGCGATCTCCGCGTGCAGCGACGGCTGCTCGGCCAGGTCGTCGAGCGCGGGGCCCCGCCACAGGCCGAGCGCCTGGCGCAGCGACCGGACGGCACCGGGCAGGTCGGAGGCGGCGAGGTCCTTCGACTCCTCGACGAGCCGCTGGAACTGCAGTACGTCGACCTCCGAGGGATCGGCCTCCAGGGCGTAGCCGGCGGAACGGTGCTCGATGCGGGCCGCGCCGATGGACTTGCGGATCAGGCGGACGTAGGTCTGCAGCGTGTTCCGGGCCGTCTCGGGCGGCTCTTCGCCCCAGATGGCGTCGATCAGGCGGTCGGTGGTGACCACGCGATTCGCCTGCAGCAGCAGGTGCGCGAGCACGGTCCGCTGCTTGGGGCCGCCGAGCGGCAGCGACCGCCCGTCTTCCCAGGCCTCCAGCGGACCAAGCACCAGGAATCGCATGCGCCGAACCGTACGCGGGTGCTCGTTCGATTGGAAGTGACCCTGACCTGCGGTTTCAGCGTTCTTCCAGCAAGCCACCGGCCGTCTTCCAGTGGGGCCGGCGAGCCTGCCACCCAGCGAGCCCCACAAGGGGGCCCGGGGAAAAGGAGGCCGAGATGGCGACCACGATCGAGCGGCGGAACGAGGGAAGGCGGGCAGCAGGCGCCCCCGGAACCGCGCCGGAAGGGGCGGGCGCTGTGGATCCTGTCCGGAGCGGCGCTGGTGGCGGTGGCCGTCGCAGCGGCGACGTTCTTCTGGCCCAGCTCCGGCGGGCCCGAGCAGACGCCGGTGGCGCGGGCGGTCGACTCGCTCTACACGCAGAACGAGCAGAAGGTCATGCAACTCGTGAACGAGGGCCAGGTGCCGGCCGAGACCCTGCAGGGCGGTGTCTACCGGATCAAGGCCATGGTGAACCAGGGACTGATCCCCGCCGCGACGCTGAAGCAGTACGAGGCTCCCGTTCCCCCGCTGTACACGAAGCAGGAGCTGAAGATCATGGCGCTGGTCGCACAGGGCGTCCTGCCGCCGGAGACACTGAACGCCGAGCCGTTCCGGACGAAGCGGCTGATCAACCAGGGGCTGATCCCGCGAGCGGCCGCCGAGCCGGCTTCGTCCGGCGGTCGTTGAGGAACTAATCTGCCCGGGTGGGCGCGTACGCGGAAGCCTTCCGGCGAAGCCTGGAAGACCCCGAAGGGTTCTGGCTCGACGCCGCGCAGGCGATCGACTGGACCCGCGAGCCCACCCGGGCGCTCGACCCGTTCGCGGGAGCCGTTCTACCGATGGTTCCCCGACGGCGAGCTGAACACCTGCCACAACGCACTCGACCGCCACGTCGACGCCGGTATGGGTGACCAGCTCGCGCTCGTCTACGACTCTCCCGTCACCGGCACCGTCGAGCGGTTCACCTATCGAGAGCTGCGGGACCGTGTGGCGATGTTCGCGGGAGCCCTCCGGCGGCTCGGGGTGGAGAAGGGCGACCGGGTCGTCGTCTACATGCCGATGGTGCCGGAGGCGGCGGTGGCCATGCTCGCCTGCGCCCGGCTCGGGGCCGTGCACTCGGTGGTCTTCGGCGGGTTCGCGGCGCACGAGCTGGCGATCCGCATCGACGACGTCCGGCCCCGCGTGGTGGTGTCCGCGTCGTGCGGGATCGAGGTCTCGACGGTCATCCCGTACAAGCCGCTCCTCGACTCCGCGATCGAGCAGGCGGCCTGGAAGCCGGAACGCTGCGTGATCCTGGAACGCCCTCAGGCGGAGGCCTCGATGGTGGAGGGCCGCGACCTCACCTGGGACCAGGCGGTCGACGGGGCATCCCCGGCGGAGTGCGTTCCCGTCGCCGCGACCGACCCGCTGTACGTCCTGTACACGTCCGGGACGACCGCCAAGCCGAAGGGCGTGCTCCGCGACCACGGCGGGCACGCGGTCGCCCTGCGGTGGTCGATGCCGAACATCTTCGACACCGGCCCGGGCGAGGTGTTCTGGGCGGCGTCCGACGTGGGGTGGGTCGTCGGGCACTCCTACATCGTCTACGCGCCGCTGCTCGCCGGGTGCACCACGGTCCTGTACGAGGGCAAGCCCGTCGGAACCCCGGACCCCGGGGCGTTCTGGCGGGTCATCGCCGACCACGGCGTGAAGACGCTGTTCACGGCTCCGACCGCGTTCCGGGCCATCAAGAAGGAGGACCCCAGGGGAACGCACCTCGCCGGCCACGATCTCGGCGGGTTCCGGGCGCTGTTCCTGGCGGGGGAGCGGCTCGACCCGGACACGTACCACTGGGCGTCGGACCTGCTCGGCGTTCCGGTGATCGACCACTGGTGGCAGACCGAGACGGGCTGGCCGATCGCGGCGAACTGCCTCGGGCTCGAGGCGCTTCCGGTGAAGCCGGGCTCACCGACGAAGCCGGTTCCCGGCTACGACGTGCGGATCCTCGACGAGGCGGGCGCAGAGGTCCCGGCGGGCGTCGAGGGCGCGGTGTCGATCCGGCTGCCGCTCCCGCCGGGGACGCTGCAGACGATCTGGGGCGACGACGACCGGTTCGTTTCCAGCTACCTGAGCCGGTTCGACGGGTGGTATGTCAGCGGCGACGGGGGGTCGATCGACGAGGACGGCTACCTGTTCGTCATGGGCCGGATCGACGACGTCATCAACGTGGCCGGCCACCGACTGTCGACGGGAGCGATGGAGGCGGTGCTGGCGGAACACCCGGACGTGGCCGAGTGCGCGGTCATCGGGATCCACGACGACCTCAAGGGCCAGGTCCCGCTCGGCCTGGTGGTCCTGAAGGCCGGGGCGGAGCGCGATCCGGCGGAGCTGGAATCCGAGCTGATCCAGCGCATCCGATCCGAGATCGGTCCCGTGGCTTCGTTCAAGCGCGCGGTCGTGGTGGAACGTCTCCCCAAGACGCGCAGCGGCAAGATCCTCCGCCGCACCATGCGCGACATCGCCGACGGCCGCGAGTACTCGGTTCCGAGCACGATCGACGACCCGGCGATCCTCGACCAGATCGCCACCGCCATCGCATCCGGCGCCCCCTCCTGACGAGCCGCCGAGGTATTGGTTGACGGGTCGGTGCGGCGAGAGTTGACTGCTCCTGCCGATGGCGAACGTCCGTGCGGGGCGGGCCCGGGGAGGCCGAGGCGCACTCGCGGCGGGTCTGGTGCTGGTGGCGCTGCATATCTGCGTGACCGCACCCCCGGCCCTTGGGAGTGAGCTGCCGTGGTCCGCGATGTTCGGCTCGGCCAACCGGGACCACGCGACCGCGCTGTCGGCGACGACCGGCGCCGTGTACGTCGGCGGGGTGACGAGTGGCCACCTCCCCTCCATGACCAACAAAGGGAAGGACGACGCCTTTCTCCGGAAGCTCGGCGGCTCGGGCGCCGAGGACTGGACGGTGCAGTTCGGGTCGAACACCTACGACGCGGTCATGGGGGTCTCCGCGGGGGCCGACGGCGTCTATGCCGGCGGTTTCACCCGGGGGACACTGTCGGGGCAGGTCACCGCCGGAGGACTGGACGCGTTCGTCCGGAAGTACGACGTCGCCGGCATGCTGCTGTGGACGCGGCAGTTCGGCACGGCGGCCGACGAGGCGGTGCTCGCCGTGGCTTCCGATACGGACGGGGTGGTGGTGGCCGGCTGGACCGGAGGCGACCTCCAGGGAAGCAGCGCCGGCAAGACCGACGCATTCGTCCGGAAGTTCGACGCGTCGGGAAACGCGGTGTGGACCCGGCAGTTCGGCGGGACGGGGGACGAGCGGGCCGAGGGCGTGTCGCTCGCGTCGGGCGACGTCTACGTCGGCGGCTACACGACGGCCGGCCTCCCGAGCGAGCCGTACGGCGGCGGCCGGGACGGCTTCGTCCGCAAGATCAGCTCGGGCGGTTCCACATCGTGGACGGACGAGATCGGAACCGCGGACACCGACGACGTGTCCGGGGTGGTCGCCCGGACGACCGGCATCTATGTCTCCGGCTTCACCTCGGGCACGTTCCCCGGACAGGCCTCCGCGGGCGGCACGGACTCGTTCCTCCGGAAGTACTCGACGGGGGGCGCCGAGTCGTGGACGGAGCAGCTCGGGACCTCCGGCGGCGACATCGCGCTGGGCGTCGCAACCGCGTCCGGCCGCGTGTACGTCGGCGGGTACACGTCCGGGACGTTCGCCGGCGAGAACTTCGGCGGAGAGGCCGACGGCTTCGTCGCGACGTTCGACACGTCCGGGAACGTCCTGCGAACGCGCGAGTTCGGCACGTCGGGGTGGGAGGGGGTCATGGATGTGTCCGCCGCGTCCTCGGCCGGGTACTTCGCCGGAGCCGGCGACACGGCGCTGTTCGGTGACGCGAACGCCGGCGGGTTCGACGCCATTGCCGGGAAGTACGTCCTGTCGAGGCCCGACGGCCTGATCGGCACGGCCGTGGCTTCGCAGATCGGCAATGGGATCTACAACACGACGGCCACCGGACAGACCAGGACCAGCCAGGCGGACCTGTTCGAGTCCGCGACGTTCTTCGTCACGGGCCAGAACGACGGGCCGCTGGCCGAGACGCTGAAGGTCAAGGGATGCGCGGGCTCGTTCGGATGGGCGGTGAAGTACTTCGCCGGGACGGCCGGTGCCGTCGACATCACCGCCCAGGTCGAGGCGGGAACGTACTCGCTGGGCTCGGTCGCCCCGGGCGACAGTGGCGCGCTCCGCGTCCGTATCCAGCACAAGAGCGGGGCGCAGAGTGGGTCGTTCAAGTCCTGCCTGATCGCGGTCCGTTCGTCGACCGACTCCACGGCCAAGGACGCGGTGAAGGCGAGGGTGCAGGCGATCACGACGGACCTGTCGGAGGCCCCGCGATGAGGCTGCGGCGGGTGTGCGCCGCGGTGCTCGCCGGTGCGCTGGTTGCGGGGGTGCAGCTCACGGCGATCCCGGGCGCGCTCGGCGCCGGCCAGCCCGACACCGTGATCACGTCGGGTCCGTTCGGGGCTGTGGTCCCCGGCCCGCTGTCGTTCGAGTTCGTCGGCGATCAGCGCGACACACGGTTCGAGTGCTCGCTCGATGAGGGGGCCTTCGCCGGTTGCACATCGCCGCAGGACTACGACGGACTGTCCGCCGGCGACCACCGGTTTCGGGTTCGCGCCGTGACGGCGGGAGGTACGGACCCGACTCCGGACGGCAGGTCGTTCACCGTCGCTGCGAGCCCGTGCCGGCGCAGCGCCCCGGTGGGCCGGCCGGTCGCGCTCGGGTGCTCGGTCATCCAGCTGATGCGCAGGACAGAAGCCGTTCTGACGCCGGTCGTGGACGGCCTCCGAAAGCCCGCCGGCAAGCTACGGGGCCGCCCCGGCTTCGATGGGGCGGTGGACGATCTGACCGACGCGATCCGACTCCTGCGGTCCGCGGCGGGCCTGGTTGCCGCCGGTCAACCCTGCCCGGCGGACCGGGACGCGGGGCTCGCGGACGCACGGCTGCGCGGTGCCCGCACGGAGATCGCCGACGCCCTGGGGCGCATGCAGCAGGACCTGGCCGGAACGGAGAGCTTCCCGGGAGGCGACGCGAGCCGGACCGATTTGGAGATCGCCGGACTCCGGCTCCAGCAGGCCCTGGCCGACGACGCCGCCTCCAACGGCCTCGGGCTCGTCGACGCGGTGCATTCCGCCTGCGACGCCGTGACGGGTCCGATCGAGGTTCGCGGTCGGGTCGTGCGAACCGACGACGCCGGTGGGGTGTTCCAACTGGAGGACGGCTCCGTGTTCGGTCTCCCCTACGTCGAGCACAGCCCCGCGCTGGTGAAGGGGCGCGTTGTCGACGTCACCGGCCTGGGGCTCTCGGACGGAACCGGGATCGCGACCCACGTCGAGGGCGTTTCCCCGAAGCAAGCGGCCGCGGTCCAGTGTCTGGCGCTCCGGATCGCGCCCGTCCAGAAGTTCGGTCAGGGGCCCGTCCTGTTGCTGGCGACATCGGCCTACAAGAGCGCCGGCGTCCTCCAACTCGAAACGGGGATGCGTTTCGGGGTGACCGAGACCGGGTGCCCGGGCGCCACTCCGGAGGGCCGGGCGCTCCACTACACGATGAACATCGAGGTGGAGGTGGGCGGGCAGACCGTCACCGTCGCCACCGACGTTGCAGAGGGCGAGGGAGCAGTCCCCTTCCCACCCTCGCTGGCCCAGGGCGGGTCGGGCACCGCGCATACCACCGTCGTCCGAACGAACTGCCAGGTCCTTGGCCCCGACTTCGAGGCGTGCATGCCGCCCGAGATTCTGTCCACGGCCTCCTACGACCTCGTGGTGCGGACGGTCGGCAGCTACTCGGACACCGAATACGACACGACGGTGTTCGGCGTGACCGACGACGGGGTGAACGGGAACTTCGAGAAGGCGTCGGTCACCGGGTTCGACCTCCACTTCGTGCCGCCTGCCACCAACCCCGCGTTCCACGCGGAGGGGTACAAGGTCAACGGGGCCTCGTCCACCAAGCCCCAGGTGGTGGCGATCGACCAGGGCGATCAGTTCGCCGTGTACGACACGGACTTCTACGACCCGGGGTTCCTGTGGCTCGAGGACGAGGTGCTGGCCACCGGGCAGAACCGGCCGGGCGGCATCCGGTGGCCGCGAATCGAGGGCAAGCGGAACGGCCACACGTATCGGTATTTCTCCTTGTTGCCCTCGCTGGTACGGGATCGAGTGGCCGTGTGCCCGACATTCCCGGCGCTCTCGGTCTCTCAGGGTCCGCCCATCCCGCCCGAGGACCCTGCCTGGAACTACTTCTATCCGAACTGGCCGCCGCGGGAGGACTACGCGACGAAGACCGTGAAGGACTCCTTCTACAAGCTCCCGTTCCCCAAGAACTTCCAACCCGGAACCGGGCTGATGAACATCGACGACGCGAAGCCCTCCGGGCGCCACCCCGAGTGGCAGCCGTACGCGTTCGACCTGACCGCCCCCGAGAGCACGCCGCTGCTCGCCGCCCGCCGGGGCACGGTGGTCGTCGACGTCCACAACGACCCCTACAACGTCAACGACCCCGCCAAGCCGGCGGACTGGCCGGGCATCGGCAACTACATGTGGATCGCGCAGGCGGATGGCACCTACGCCGTGTACTTCCACATGAAGTACAACAGCAACCTTGTCTCGACCGGGTCCGAGGTGTCGCGGGGCGACCAGCTCTCGTTGATCGGTCAGACGGGCAACGCCACCGGGCCGCACACGCACTTCGAGGTCGCCGAGGTCATGCCGCCGGTGCCCGATAGTCAACACACGCGTGTCCGCTTCCAGGTGCTGTTCGGCGCGAACAAGGTGAAGAAGAGCTGCTACATCCCCCGGAAGGGTGAGACGTTCTTCTCCACGAACGGGTGAGCACGGCCGCACGGCTCCCGGCGATCTCGTCCACCGGCCGACCTGATCGTGACTTGGTGTTTCCGAGTCAGGGAACGAGGCGGTAGAAGCGCCAGAAATCCGTCTCGATCGGGAGCGTCTCCACCCCGGAGAATCCGGCGGCGGTCGCGTACGAGCGGAGCGTCGCGGGTCGCATGACCGCGCCGGTGGCGGCGGTCTCCGGGTCGTCCATGGCGTCGGGAAGGCACGACACGAGGCTCCACCCGTAGATCTCGTGCTCGCGCTCGGATACCGGCAGCGAGAACTCGTCGGCGACCAGCTCGTCGGCGAGCAGCAGCCACCCGCCCGTGTCGAGGAGGGCCCTCGACGCCTGCAGCGCCTCGACCGGCCGGGACATGTCGTGGAGCGCCTCGAAGATCGTGACGAGGTCGTACCGGCCGGAGAACCCGGGGTCGGTCGCGTCGGCCGCACGGAACGTCACCCGGTCGTCCAGGCGCTCGCTTCGGGCGTTCGCCATCGCCTGTTCGATCGCGTCCGCGTCCAGGTCGAACCCGTCCACGGTGATACGCGGGTACGCCGCAGCCATGGCGATGCTCGACCACCCGGTCCCGCAGGCGACGTCGGCGACGCGGGCCGGCGGATCGGCGGACAGGCGCTCGTTCACCTCCGGGATCCGCGGCAGCCATTCCCGTCCCAGCAGGTTCACGTACCGCGGGCGGTTGAAGTCCGCGCGGCCTTCCGGTTCCCACGGCAGCGGTGGAATGCCGCCGCCTTCTCGGAAGGCCTCTACGAGCTCCGGGAGCCGGCGCCCGCCTCTGACGAGTTCGATCGCCCGGTGTGTGGAGAAGGATGGGCTGTCCCGGTCGACCAGCACGGCGAGGTGGGCGGCCGGCACCGAGTACCGGCGCCGGTCGGAGGCGGCGGCCGGGTCATCGACGTCGAGATACCCGGAGACCGCCTGGTGCTCCAGCCATTCGCGAGCGTAGCGCTCCGCGATGCCGGCCCGGTCTGCCAGCTCCGCAGAGGTCGCCGGGCCGCCGGACGCGAGCTCCGCGTAGAGGCCGAGCCGCTGCCCCAGGTACACGGCGTACATGTCGAGCGCCGCGATCTCGGATCGCCGGATGCGTTCGGCGAGTGCGTCTTCCGCGCTGGGTTCGTCGGAGGGGTTGGTCATCGGATCCGGAGCCTACCCTTCGGCCGCCGATGCCTCGAAGACGCGGATGGGTTCGGCGAAGCCCTTGAGGTCAGCCGGGCCGAGCTCCGCGAAGCGGAGGTCGGCCGCGACGTCGCCCAATGCGTCGACCAGGGCCTCGTTCACGAGGACCTGGCCGGCGCCGGCGCGGGCCGAGAGGCGCGCCGCGAGGTTCACCGTCCGGCCGAAGTAGTCACCGGAATAGGCCACCACCCGGCCGGCCGCGATGCCGACGTGTGCGGACGGTAGTCCGGCGGCCGGGACCTCCCCCACGAGACGGAGCGACGAGCGGACCGCGCCTGCCGGTTCCGGGAACGACACCATCACGCCGTCCCCGAGCCACTTGACCGGCGTTCCGTTGTGGTCACGCGCGGCGCGCTCGACGATCCCGGCCAGCGCCGTCGCGGCCTCCACGGCCGCCTGGTCGCCCCGTTCCTCGGTGAGCCGCGTGTAGCCGGTGAGGTCGACGAAGGCCATGGCCGGAAGGCGCTCCGGCCGCGTCAGCCGGCCCGAGCTCTCGAGGTCGTTCTCGATGTGCTCGACCAGGTGCTCGGTCCACCGCAGCTCCTGTTGGCGGCGGAGCACGGCGAGGATCGCCCGGTCCACCAGTGGGTTGAACTCCCCGGCCATCGCGGAGGCCTGCTGCATGGCCTCGGCCTGTGTCATGCCCTGTTCCAGGAGCGGCGCCTCGAACCGGAAGTGGTAGACCTCGTTCTCCGCCTGGGTCAGCCGGCGCAGCGCTTCCGAGTACCCTCGCCCGATTCGCACCAGCCACGCCTCGTCCAGGACTCCGGTCTGCAGGCTGAGCGCGACGAGCGGCAGGATCTCGAGCTCGTCGGTCCGGACGTGGTCGCCGGCCCCCTTCGGCTCGAACCCCATGGCCTCCAAGCCGTTCCGCAACTGTTCGAACTCGACTCCGTGTTCCCGGCACACGTCGGCGTATGTTCGCTCCGACCGCTCCGCCCACCGCTCGTACGCCGCGTTGTCCATGAACGCGAACGACAGCCGTCCTTCCCCGACCGACTCGGCGATTGCGTCCATGGGGAGCCCGGCCCGTTCGCACGCCATGGCGAGACGGACGCGGCGGACGTCGCCGGGGCCGAACCCGCCCGTGGCGGACGACAGGAGGCCCAGCGCGACCATCCGCTGGACGTCCTCCGCTGTGACACCGGCCCTCTGCGCGAGCTCGGTCGCGGAGAGGCCGGCGGGCGGATCGGATCCCACGAACCGGGATGCTACGGCTGGGGCCTCGATGGCGTTCGGCCGAGCCGGTCGCGTGTCGATGCCTTGAACCCGGGTCGACTTCTCCTGTTGAATCCGAGTCATGTCCGGTCGTTCCCGGTCGTCGGCCGCACGACGAAACGCAATCGCGTTCGGCGTCGTCGTCGGTGTTCTTGCTCTGCAGGTCCTGGTCGCCGCGCCCCCGGCGCAGGCCGTGACCTGCTCGTTCGATCCGAGCACCCACTACGCGACCGCGAGCCGGGCGGGGACCTCGGGCGGCACCCTGGCCATCAGCCGGAGTGGCGACAACCTCATGGTGGCGGGCATCGCCTGCGGGACGGTCACCCCGATGTTCGGCGTCAACACCGTCGAGAAGCTCGTCCTCGACATGGGCGGTGCCGGGACCGAAGCCCTCCTGTTCGGTCTCGCCGGCGGTCCGCTGGGCCCCGGGTACGAAGGACGAGACGAACAGCGTCACCGAGGAGATCGAGTTCGAGGTCAACAACGTGAGCCCGGAGGCCGTGAACCAGATCGGCGTGTTCGGCACCGGCGCGGACGAGACGTTCACGATGGGCGAGTTCCTCGTCCCGGGCGAGTTCATCACCGCGCCGGTCATCAACATGAACGCCGGCGTCGAGGGGACCGGTGACAAGGACACCGACGTGATCATCCGAGGGTTCCCGGGGGAGATGTTCCTCGCCGGACAGGGCGGGACCGACGTGCTCCGAGCCGACGGCACCGGGACGATCCTGTCGCACGCGTCCACCGCCGACGTCCTGTTCCTCGACGGCGACGGCGCGGACACGATCGTCGGCGGTAGCGGGGACGACCAACTCAGCGCGACGGGCGCACCCGATGCCGGGGACTCGTTCGTCGGCGGGGCCGGCTTCGACACGCTCGACATGCACTTCCGGACGGGGAACTCGTCGATCACGCTCAACGGCGCGGCGGACGACGGGAACGCCTGTCCCGGGGCGGGGTGCGAGGGCGACAACATCGCGCCGGACGTCGAGGGGATCATCACGGGCACCGGGAGCGACCACCTGGTCGGCGCGGCGGGCCACCAGGAGCTCAACGCGGGCGACGGGCTCAACGTCCTCGTGGGCGGCGGGGGGAACGACCTGCTGATCGGGGGCTCGAACTCGGACCAGTTCCACGGCGGGAAGGGGTTCGACCTCGTCTCGTACTTCTTCTCATTCAACGGAGTGCACGTGACGATCGACGGAGACGACGACGACGGCGTCCTGGGCGAGCACGACAACGTCGCGGTGGACGTCGAGGGGCTCTACGGGAGCTCGACCGACGACTTCCTGATCGGCAACGCCAAGCGCAACAAGCTGTTCGGCGGGGCCGGCGACGACGAGCTGCGGGGGCTGGGAGGCAACGACCTCCTGAACGGCGGGGGAACGCCGTTCGGGCCGGTGCCCGGGGGGGCGGACGGCTCGGACGAGCTCTTCGGCGGCCCGGGGACGGATACCGTCACCGAAGCAGAGCACGACGGCGCGATGTCGCTGTCGATCGACGGCGTCGGCAACGACATCGTGAACGGGGCCGCATCCCAGGGCATCGACAACATCCGGACGGACGTGGAGAACGTGATCGGCGGCCCGGGCGGCGACCACATCACCGGGAGCCCGGCGAACAACAAGCTCACCGGGGGCGGGGGGAACGACACCATCGCGGGCCAGCTGGGCAACGACACGCTGCTGCCGGGCGCCGGCGTGGACACCGTGAACGGCGGGCAGGGAACGGACACGGTCTCGTTCGCCGACTCGGCGGCCGCCGTGACCGCGAACCTCACGCTCGGCTCGGCCTCAGGGGACGGCGACGACAAGCTCGTCGCACTCGAACGTGCGTCGGGCTCACCGTTGGACGACACCCTTCGCGGATCGGCAGGGCCGAACGTCCTGACCGGGCTCGGGGGCGACGACTCGCTCTTCGGCTTGGCCGGCAAGGACCGGCTGGTCGGTGGCGAGGGCGACGACGACATGAACGGCGGCGCCGACACGGACACATGTCTCCAGGGCCCCGGCTCGGGCTCGAAGACCGCCTGCGAGCACTGACGCCCGGCACGAACAACGGCGAAGTGGCCGGGCCCGGCTTCGCCGGGCCCGGCCACCCCACGACGGGTCGAATCGGATGTTCGCCGGACCGGGAAGGGCCGTTCGGCGTCCGGCAGTCGTTCCCGGATGAGGCAAGGCCGTGATCAGTGCTCGCAGCCTGTAGCCGGCCCCGAGCCCGCACCCTGCACGCACGTATCGGTACCGAGCCCGCCGGTCAGCGTGTCGTCGCCCTCGCCGCCCACCAGGCGGTCGTTCCCGGCCAGGCCGCGCAGGACGTCGTCGCCGTCGCCGCCGGTCAGGACGTTCCGCCCGGGTGAGCCGGTGAGGCGGTCGCCCTGCGGAGAGCCCGTGAGCCGCTCGAGTCCGCTCAACGTGTCGCCGCCGTCGCCCATGGCGGTTCCCTGGTCCAGGCTCGCGGTCACCGCGGCCGCGGCATCGGCGAAGGAGGCCGTGTCCAGCCCCGGTCCGCCGAACACGGAGTCGTCGTCCGGGCCCGGGACCAGCACGTCGTCGCCGCCGTTCCCGCGAAGCTCATCCTTTCCGTCGCCGCCCACGAGCCGGTTGTCGGCGGCGCTGCCGGTGATGGCGTCGTCGAAGGGCCCGCCGATCACGTTCTCGACGTCGGTCGTGATGTTGTCGGTGCCCTGCGCCGGCTGCCCGTTCACGACGTCGTTCGGATTCCCGTCGATGCTGAGCGTCATGCCGGCCGTGTGCACGGCTTCCGTCACGGTGTCGACCCCCGGGCCGCCGAGGAACGTGTCGGAGCCGTCGCTCGGCGTCGAACCGAGGAACAGCGACCCGCCGCCGTCCAGCGAGTCGTTCCCACCGAGCCCGTTGAGGACGTCGTTGCCCAACTGCCCGAACAGGCGGTTGTTCTCCGCGTTGCCCGTGAGCTGGTCCCCCTCCGGGGAGCCGTACAGCTGCTCGATGTCCGTGTGAACGTTGTCTCCCTCGGTGTTGTGGCCGTCGTCGGCCTGGTCGTCGATCGACACGGTGACCCCCTCGGCGTGGAACTCGTACGTCGCAATGTCGATCCCGGCCCCGCCGTGCGCGTCGTCGGGTCCCGCTCCGGACAGACGGAGCGTGTCGGGCCCGTCCCGGCCGAACAAGGAGTTCGAGCCCTCGCCCGCGTCGAGCACCTGGCCGCCCGCCGCGCCGGTCAGCGTGTCGTTGCCGGAACCGGTGAGGATCGTCTCCACGTCCTTCGCGATGTCCTGGCCCTCGCACCCGGCGCCGGGGCAGCCGATGCCGTCGTCCGCCACGCCGTTCAGCGAGATCGACATGCCCGCGGTTCGCCCGTGCATGTCCAGCGTGTCCGCCCCGGCGCCGCCCGCGAACGAGTCGCCGGGGTCGGGGCCGGGCTCGGCCAGGTCGATGTCGTTCGCCGATCCCCCCACCAGCCTGTCGGCGCCTGCGCCGCCGGTGAACTCGAGCGGCACGGTGGCCGGGACCGTCGCGACGACTCCCGTACCGCCTCCCGTGAGCTCGTCGCTCCCCGCATTCCCCACGACGTCGAAGTGCTCGGGTCTCCCCTTCACGATCACGTCGTTGTTGGTGGTGTCGTCGGCGTTCAGGTTGATGACCTGCGCCACGATCAGGCCCGGGATGATGAGCTTCTGGCCGAAGGTGACATGGTCGTCGCCGCTCGACCCCAGGACGCCCATGTTCGCGTTCTGGCTGACGTTGCTCACGTTGAACACGATGTCGCGCGTCGGGATGCCCAGGTGGCCGCCGGCCAGGTGGACGAACAGTGCCTCGAACTGGTTCGCCATGTCGATGTTCATGGTCCGGAGGGTGTTGACGTTGCCGCAGCTCACGCCCTGGAACTTCACGATGTCGCCGTCGCGGATCACGCCCACCGACCCGCCGTGATCGACTCCCGGGTCCAGCACGACGTTGGCGGTCTGTCCGCCGTCGAGGAGCGTGCACGTGAACGCCAGCGCGGGCGGCGCGAGGGCAAGTTGGATCGTCAGCAGGCCGAGCACGAGGCCGGCGACGATCGCGGCCCCGGCACGCGGCGCAGTCCGTTGGGGGAGGCGGAACGCCCGCACGGGCCGAGTAGACGCCCGCCCGGCCGAGCCCGTCAAGCCCGGCGTTCAGGTGTTCGGCCGGTACCGGGTGTGGCTGAACGGGCCCTTGCCGAAGGCCAGGATCTTTGCCGCCTGCACCTCGAACACCAGGACGAGCCCGCCTCCACCGGCGTCCGGGCCCTGGTCGTGGGCGAACCCACCGTCGACCACGTTGTACTGCCACTCGCCGTTCCACCTCGTCGCCCACGCGGCAGCGAGCCGTTCGAGCGTCGCGCCATCGGTGACCCTTCGGGCCTCGCCTTCCACCATGACGTCGAGCCCCTGTTCCCAGGTGTTGCAGCCGGTCGTCATGACCACGTGGGGATTGCCGGCGAGGTTCACCGCCTTCTGCTCGCCATCTCCGGTGGCGAAGTGCACGGCGTCGTCGAGCCAGACCGCCACCAGGGGCGTGACGTGGGGTCGACCGTCGGCACGGACCGTGGTGATCCAGGACAGCTGTGCCGACTCCAGGACTCCCCGGGTGTCCGACCAGGGTGTCGCCTCGCCGTCGGGATCGCTGAATCGCTCGTCGAGCTCGGTCGTCGGCTCTTCCATCGAGACTCCTCTCGTCGAACGGGAACTCACGTCGGAAGCGAGCCCTCGGCGCGCTCGCGCGCCCTGGAAGTCTTCGCCCTGGTCCGCACGATCGTTCGGATGGTGAGGATGGCGGCGAGGGCCACGACCTCTCCCAACAGCGCGACCCTGGTCGCGTCGTAGGCCGGCCGCCACGACACCTCGCCGTGGGAGATGACGAACGCGCCGACCGGGCGGGCTCGGAGCCCGAACCCACCGCCTGTGCCGGTCCCGCCGCCGGGGTCCTGGCCGCCGCCTCCACCGGCTCCGCCCGTCACGCGGGCCGCCGGGATCACCGTGACCCCGTCCTTCTCATATGGATCCCCGTACACCCGCCGTACCGTGAGCGCATCCTGCGTCCGCTGGACCACGTCCTCGACGGCCATCGCGACACCTCCTCGGGAGCACCGGCCTCCACTGTCACACGCTCCGTCGCCCCACGTCCCGAGCTGCGCGCAGCGGATGAACGGAACCCGGCCGCAGTGTCGGCCGCGGCCGGGTTCCTGGTGTCGGAAGAGCTCTCGTCCCTAGGTGATCTCGGCCGTCGCCCCGACCGGCTCCGCGGTCGGCTCGAGCTCCTCGCGCTTGGGCTCGGCGCCCTCGACGCGGAGCTTCGGCAGCCACTCCAGCCACTTCGGCAGGTACCAGTTCTTGTCGCCGAGCAGCCGCATCGTCGCCGGCACCAGCAGGGTCCGGACGATCGTCGCGTCGACCAGGATCGCCACGGCCAGGCCGAAGCCCATCTGCTGAAGCGGCCCGAGCCGCCCGGAGGCGAACCCGGTGAACACCGCCACCATGATCAGCGCGGCGCCGGTGATGATCCCGGCCGTCGTCCGCAGCCCGTAGGCCACCGCTTCGTCGTTGTTCTTGGTCTTGTCGTACTCCTCCCGGATCCGGGTCACCAGGAACACCTGGTAGTCCATCGACAGGCCGAACAGCACGGAGAACAGGAACAACGGCAGCCACGCCTCGATCGCCTCGGTCTGCTGGAAGTGGAACCCGATCGAGTTGAAGAACCCGACGCCGGCGCCCTTCTGGAACACGAGCGTCAACAGGCCGTAGGCGGCTCCCACCGAGAGCAGGTTCATGATGATCGCCGTCACCGGGACGACGATCGTCCGGAACACCACCGTCAGCAGGATGAACGACAACAGCAGAACGATCCCGATCACCCACGGCTGCCATGTGTCGATCACGTCGAGGAAGTCGGTGAACCGGGCCGGCATCCCTCCGACGAACACCTCCACACCATCGACGTCGCCGAACGCCTCCGGCACCAGCTGGCTCCGCATGTCCCGGACCCCCTGGAATGCCGAGTCGCGGTTGGGGTCGCCCTGGAAGTAGGCGTCGACCTCGATGACCTTCCCGTCCGGGCTCGTGACGACGTTGGTCTGCGGGGCGAACACGGCCACCCCGGCGATGGCCCGACGGAGCTCCTCGATCGCGGGCTGCACTGCCGGGTTGTTCACGTCGCCGGTGATCGCGATGCGGACCGGATTCGACTGGCCGCCGGCGAACTGCCGCTCCAGCAGGAGGAACGCCTGCTTCGACTGGAAGTCATCGGGCAGCCGGCTGACGTTCTGCGACGTCCCGCGATGCAGCTGGAAGTAGAACGACCCGATCCCGGCGAGCAGCACGACGCTGCCGACGAGGAACACGACCGGCCGCTTCATGACGCTGTTGGTGATGCGGTCCCAGAACCCGCCGCGCGGGTCGTGGCCGCTGTCGATCCGGGCCCGCTTCGACAACCGCGGCCAGTTGATGCGGTCGCCGAGCAGGCTGAGGATCGCCGGCAGCAGCGTCATGGAGGCTGCCAGCGCCGCGATCGTCACCAGGATCGCGCCGGTCGCCAGCGAGCGGAAGATCGTCGTCGGGATGAGGAACATCCCCGCTAGCGCGAGGACCACGGTCATCCCGCTGAAGAAGACGGCCCGGTTCGCCGTCGCCCCGCTCGCCCCGATGGACTCGAGCTTGTCGAAGCCCTTCTTCCGCTCCTCGCGGTACCGGGACACGATGAAGAGCGAATAGTCGATGCCGACCGCGAGGCCGATCATCGTCACCATGTTCGTCACGAACAGGTTGAAGTCGACCAGCTGACCGATCACGGACACGAGGCCGAGCGCGAGGGTGATCGCGACCAGGGCCATGACGATCGGCAGGAGCGCGGCGACGATCGAGGCGAAGACCACGATCAGCACGATGAGTGCGAACAGGATGCCGATGGACTCGCCCTGCTTGAGGTCCTCCTCGGCGATCTTCGTGAAGTCCGCGAACAGGACGCCCTGTCCGGCCGCCTGCGCCGTGAAGCCGTCCGGCGCGCTCGCGTCGACCGAATCGCGGAAGTGCTCGACGGTGTCGGTATCGCGGTTGGCCAGGGTCAGCGTGATCAGCGTCGAGTGGCCGTCCTTGGACAGCAGGCCGGCGGCCTGGTCGGGGGAGCTCTCCGCGAGGTCGTAGTACGTCAGCGCCTGCCCGACGAGCGTGTCCTGATTGGCCGAGGTCACCGAGTCGCGAACCTCGTTGACCGCGGCCTGGAACGCCGGGTCGTCGGCCGAGAGCGTGTCCGAGTGGACGATGACGAGCTCGGTGTCCTGCTCGGTGTTCGTCTTGAACGCCTGGTCGAGGACCTCCTGCGCCTGCACCGACTCGGGCTTGTTGGTGAAGTCGAAGTCCTGGCTGAGCACGTCGCTCAAAAGGACGCTGCTCAGGTATCCCATCCCGATGATGGCCACGAACCAGATGGCCAGGGTGCGCCACGGATGGCGGCTGCTCGCGCGGGCAAGCGTCTCAGGACTCAGCCTCATTGTTCGAACCTCCCCGGTTCATTTGTGCGGGCGCGAACCTTACGCCATATGTTGACGGTGTAAGTTATCGGCCTTACGGTGTCAGCGTCAACCCGAGGGGGATGAACACACCGTGAACGAATCCGCAGACCTCTACGCGCAGCCGGGACCGACGATTCGGCGGCCCCCGTCGCGACCGAGGAGCGTCCGCGCAGGGAGCCGCTCAACCGCCGGCGCATCGTCCAGACCGCCCTCCGGATCATGGACGAGGAGGGCCTCGCCGCTGTGACAATGCGCCGCGTCGGCCGGGAACTCGGCGTGCGAGGCGATGTCCCTCTACAACCACGTCCGGGACAAGGACGACATCCTCGACGGCATCGCGGTGGAGGTGCTTCGCGAGTTCCGGATCCCGGAGGCGGAGGAGTGGGACGAGGCCGCGCGCCTCGCCGCCAAGGAGTTCCGGCGGCTGCTGCTGGCCCATCCGGGCGTCATGACGCTGATGACGGAACGCGACAAGCCGTTCACCGACGCGGACTCGATGCGGGTCTACGAGTACATCATGGACCTGCTCCGCTCGGCCGGGCTGTCGGTGGCCGACACGGCGCTCGCGTTCCACACGTTCGGCGGCTACATCCTGGGGTCGGTCACCATGGAGCTCGGCATCGGCGTCGGCGGCCCGAGCGACCCGGCCCATGTGCAGGCGCACGAGGAGATGGCCCGCCTGGTGGCCTCGGCGGATCTCCCGCGACTGCGCGAGGTGATGCCCCACCTCGTCGACTGCGACATGGACGCGCAGTTCGAATTCGGCCTGGACTTGATGATCGAAGGCCTTCGCGCTCGGATCGACGAGACGACGTAATCGCTCCGCCGTCGACGAATTCCCCGGCCCGAAGTCCGGCTGCGAGCACTGACGGCGGCTCGCCCCCAGCCCGAGTGACTACCATTCGCGGTCATGCCGACCGACGCTCCGACTCCTCCTGGCGACGCATCTCCACCGCTCCACGACTGGCACCCGCAGGCGGAGCTGCTCGGGTTCGTGTCGGCGGAACGGTCGCGGGAGCCACTCGAGCGGCTCGGACGGGACACGTGGGAGGCCGGGCTCGACTACCTGTACGAGCAGGCGATGCGGCGGGCGATCGGGCCGCACTCGTACCCGGAGTTCCGGCGGGAGTTCTTCGGGGCATCCGGTGAACCGGGGCCGGCGCCGGAGGCGCCGTCGACGTACGAAGCCGTTTTCGGCGAGTTCTCCGAACGGATCGCGCCGTATCATGCTGAACGCGCAGAACCCGCGCGCGCTGCCGTACTTCACGCCGCCGGCGCTCCCGATCGCGATCGCCGGCGAGACGCTCGCGCAATGGACGAACCAGGGTGTCGACATCTGGTCCTGCAGCCCGGCGGCCTCGCTCGTCGAGGAGGAGGTCGTCCGGTGGCTGTGCGACCTGGTCGGGTACCGGGCCGGGTCGTTCGGCGTGCTCACGTCCGGCGGCGTCATGGCGAACCTCATGGCGATGACGGTGGCCCGCGACGTGCACCTGGCGGACATGCTCGGACTGCCGGCCGGCGGCAAGCCGCGGGGCGGGGAGCTCGAGGGCGCTGCGCGTGTACGCGTCGGACCAGACGCACTTCTCGATCCGCCGCGCGCTCGATATCCTCGGGGTTCCCGCCGGACACGATGCACGTCGTCGAGTCCGACCCGAAGTTCCGGCTGCGGGCCGACGCGCTGTCCGACGCGATCGTCGCCGACCGCGCGGCGGGGCTGCGGCCGTTCGTGGTGTCGGCGGTGACGGGATCGACGAACACGGGGTCGGTGGACCCGGTGCCGGAGCTGGCCACCGTCGCCCGCGGGAGGGGATGTGGCTCCACGTCGACGCGGCCTACGGCGGCGCGGTCCGGCTCTCCTCGCGGGAACGAGACCGCGTCCAGGGGCTGGAGCTCGCCGACAGCGTCACGCTCGACCCCCACAAGTGGTTCTTCCAGCCGCACGACATCGGCGGGCTCCTGGTGAAGGAGCGCGACCACCTGCAGCGGACGTTCCACACCTCGCCCGAGTACTACCTGAGCACCCACACCGCCGAGGAGCCGCTCGACTGGTACCGCTACTCGCTGGAGGGAACGCGCCGGTTCCGAGGCCTCAAGCTGTGGTGCTCGTGGAAGTTCCTGGGAACGGAGGGCTTCGGCCGGCTGGTCGACTACACGGTCGACCTCGCGCGGCACCTGGTGGAACGGATCCGGGAGTCGGACGACTTCGAGCTGATCGCCGGACGATCCGGAGCTCTCGGTCGTGTGCTTCCGCCACCTTCGCCGGCGCCGACCGGACGACATGCGCTCGACCGGCACCAGGACGAACTGCAGCGGGCGCTCGAGATCTCCGGCGAGGGGTGGCTGTCGACGACGACGCTCCGGGGCCGGACGTACCTTCGGGCCGGGATCGTGAACTATCAGACGACCGACCGACGACGTCGACGCGGTGCTCGCGTCGCTCCGGCGGCTGTCGCCGCAACGGCGGGCGGCCGGACTCCGGTAGCAGAGCCGGCCCGTCGACCACGGCTCGTCCGCTCAGCGCATTTGGGTCTCGCCACCTAGAACGTCACTGGGCATGCTGCTACGGTCACCGCGGTCCGGAGGCCCCGGGGCTGCAACGCCGAGGCGGACGGGCGGAATCTCGCTCGGCTACGGTGGGGGCGGGCCTCGCTCGCGCGCCGACCGGGAGGTCGCACGAGGCTCGGGTCAGTCGGCCTCGCGACCGCGAAGGCCGATCTGGTACGCCGCGTACTCGCCGCTCGGCCATCGGTGCGGTCCTCGGCGGGCACTCGGACTCCCTGTGGTCGGGACCACCCCCGCACTCGCGGCGGCCGAGCCGACGTCACGCAGCCGCCGTCGCCGACTCGCACATCTGCGCGCTCACCTCGACGGCCTCGTCTCGCTGTGGTGCGAACGATCGCGGCCGCTCGGTAACGCGACGTTCAGGACAGCGCGTTTCCGGACGATCAGGTGCGGCCGACGTCGTCATCCCCTGACCGCGGTTCGGTCGCTCAGGAGCCGGCCAGGTGCGCCCGCCGGCCCTACGCGGATGCCGTTCATCGACCCGGGCAAGCGAACCCCGCCGCGGCGCCCACGACCGGACCCGAACCCGCCCCGCAGTGGTCCGGTGGCGGCGACCCACTTCCACCTGCAGAGAGCCTCCGATTACCGCTCGCTCACCGTCAGAGGGCAAGCCCGCGGCGCTGCATGGCATGATTCCCTCTGCGGCTCGACACGTGAGGGCTGCATCTGCCCGGGGGGAGGCATCACTATGGGAATGCTGGCCATCACGACGGGGACGCTGTTCCTGATCATCGGGATCGCGCTCGGCCTCGGAGTCCTTGCATACGCGATCTACTTCTTCGTGTTCAAGCTCAAGTAGTCGAGGGAACCTGATCGCAGTTTCAGGCAGGTCCGTCGTAGCGAGAGGGGGACCCGGCCGAGCTTCGGACGGTCGCGCCGCGACCCGCGAACCGGAGTACCGTTCGGGCCGAGCTCGTCGGCCGCACCACAGGGAGGTGGGAGCCCATGGGCGCCGCATACTCCTCGCGCCACGTTCGATGGCTGGCGGTCGCGTGCGCCGTCGGCGCGGTGTTCGCCGGGATGCCATCCGCCATCGCGGCGCCCGGGGACCTCGACCAGTCGTTCAACGGAACCGGGCAGCGGATCACCGTGCTGGGGCCTTCCGGAACGTTCGACGAAGCGCACGCCCTGGTCATGCAGGGCCAGAAGATCGTCGCCGCCGGCGTCACGGGCCCGAGCGACTTCACCGACGGGGACATGGCGATCGTCCGGTACACGCGCGGCGGCAAGCTCGACACGACGTTCTCGGGCGACGGGAAGTTCGTGCTGGACGTGGGCGGAGAGTTCGACGACCTCTGGGACGTGGCGGCACTGGCGAACGGGAGGCTCCTGGCGGTCGGGACGTCCACGGCGAACGGAAAGCAGTTCTTCGCCGCGATCCGACTGCAGGCGAACGGGCAGCTCGACCACTCGTTCGGGGCGGGCGACGGTCGGGTGTTCCTGAGCTTCGGGCAGGGGGACTCGTTCGGTCTGGGGCTCGCCGTGCTCCCGAGCGGGAAGTTCCTGGTGTGCGGGGTCCACGTGACGGGGCCGTCGAGCAGCCGGATGGCGCTGGCCCGGTTCCTGCCGGGCGGGGGCCTCGACAACTCCTTCGGGGGCGGCGACGGGCGGGTGACCACGGGGTTCCCACACGACCTGACGCGGACCTCGGCGTCCGGCATGGTCGTCATGGCCGACGGCAGGATCCTCCTGGTCGGCGGCACCGGGCCGGACAGCGTGAACACGGATCTGGCCCTGGCTCGCTACCGGCCCGACGGCACGCTCGATCCCACGTTCAGCGGCGACGGCCGCGTGAAGAAGAACCTCTCACCCGACCACTTCGGCGACACCGGAACCGGCATCGCGCTGGCGGGCGGCGGCAAGGTGGTCGTGGGGGCCTACGTCCAGACTTCTGGAAACCGTCGCTTCGGCGTGGCTCGGTTCAAGGAGAACGGGGCGTCCGACCCGACCTTCGGGGGTGGGGACGGCGTGGTGCTCACGGGCCTCGGGGTGAACCTGACGCCGCGGGGGTTTGCGCGCCAGCCCGACGGCAAGCTGCTCGGGGTCGGCGAGGTCGACGGGCCGCCGCAGGACCGGATGGTGGTGATCCGGTGGAAGCCCGGCGGCGGGCTCGACACCGGGTTCGGCGGTGGCGACGGCGTGGCGGACCCGTTCTTCCCGCCGGGCGAGAGCCTCGCGTACGCAACGGTGGTCCAGCCGAACGGGAGGATCGTGCTGGCCGGCTACGCGGCGGCCAACGCGACGACCCACGGCTTCGGCGTCGAGCGGTTCCTCGGCTGATCTTGCCGAGGGATCAGGCTGAGGCCGGCGTCGTGGCGAAGCCCGCGCCGACCGCCTCGAGCGCGTCGTCGACCCGCTGGTGGAGATCGCCCCTGGCGCCGGTGGTGCACCAGTCGCCGACCGCCGTCGAGAAGGCTGCGAGGGAGACCGCGGCGATCAGCCTGGGGCGTGGGTCGTTGGCCGGATCGACGCCGAGCCGCTGCGCCAGGGCCTCGGTGAGGCCGTTCTCCCACCTGGCGTGCTTGTCGAGCAGCCGGGCGCGGATCGACGGGGTCTCGTAGGAGAGCCGCTTGGCCGCGACCACTCGGCCCTCGTCGGCGATGTACATGTCGGCGAGCGACCGGAGCGCCTCGGAGACGGCGGTGAAGGGAGGCTCGTCCCCGGGCCGCGCCTCGAGCATCCCGCGGAGCTCCAAACCGATGTCGTCGAAGAACCCGATGACGACGTCTTCCTTGGAATCGAAGTATCGGAAGAACGTCCGTGGCGAGACCTCGACCTGGTCGACGATGTCCTCGATCGTCGTCTGGTCGAATCCCCGCTCGCCGAAGAGGCGGAACGCCGCGTCGGTGAGCTGGGCTCGGGTCTTCTCCTTCTTTCGTTCTCGGAGGCCCATCTGCGTGTCCATGACAGGCACAGCATAGCACTTGGCGTTCGCTGCAAAGTGTCAGGAGTTGCCAAAAGACAGCAGAGGGCGTAAGGTGTGCCCATCTCGCGGGCGGCCGGGACGCAACCGGGGGCCCGCGGGGAACACCGGAAGCCCGCACCAACGTAGGAAGGAGCACACGCTGTGACCAGGAGCGACACCTACGTGCTGGTCCAGACCGACGGGCACACCGACCCCATCGCCCGAACCCTGCTCGATCTCCCGGGAGTGGTCGCCGCGGAGGATGTTCAGGGTCCGTACGACGCGGTCGTCCGTGCCCGGCCCGACGGCGCCGTGGCCACCGTGGAGACCATCGTCGAGGAGATCCGCGCGCTGCCGGGCGTCCTCCACGCGCTTGCGGCGCCGGTGGTGCGCACGAGCGACGTCGTCGAGATCCCCGCCCTCACCGCCGCCTGAACGGCCCGGCGTTCACTCCGGGCGCGAGCTCAGGGCTTGCGTTCGAACGCGCCGACGTCGCACTTCGGACCCTGCGGGCGGGGGACCAGACGCTGGTCCGCGGCGGACATCGCATGGCACTCGGCCACGGGGATCTTGTTGAGCGCCGGGCTGCCGGCAAGGAGCGCCAAGGTCTGCGTGGGGCCGCCGTGGTCGGCCAGCGCCGACAGCTTCGGCGCGGCGACCGTCTGATCGGTGCCGGCCGGCGCCACCATGCAGCCCGTCGTGTCGCCGTACACGTTGAACCCCTCGGTGGTGAAGTCTGCCGATGCAGTTCGGGCCGGTGCCGGCCGTGTTCGCCGCCAGGACGGTCCCGTGGAGGAACGTGGTTCCAGCCTCGATGTCCAGCCCGCCGCCGCCGGCGAACGTGTTCGAGCCCCCCGCCTCAACGGAGTTGCGCGCGATGGTGGAGAGGCGAACCAGGAACCCGGTGTTCACGACCTCGGCTCCGCCCCCCGCCGCGATGGCGTTGGGCCCGCTGGCCGAGGCGGCGTTCTTCGTGATGGTCGAGTTCACCACGATGTCGGTCTGGGTCGCCGACTCGAGGTCCAGGCCGCCGCCGAGCGCCGTCGGGCCGCCGCCCGACGCGCTCGCCCCCACCTGGTTGTTGCTCACCGTCGACGTTCGCAGGGTCAGGTGCGCGTCGCCCAGGCCCTCGTATCCGCCACCCTGGGCGTTGGCGACCGAGTCGTCCGACAGCACGTTCACGTTGTTGCCGTCGATGGTCGAGGTCGCCACGGTGAGCAGGAGTCGAGCCGTGGGCGTCGATCCCGCCGCCGGTCCCGAGCGCGGTGTTCGAACCGGAGTGGACGCCCACCATGTTCGTCGACACGTTCGACCGGGTGATGGACATGGTGACCCCTGGCCGAGCGAGAGGCCGCCGCCCCTGCCCGTGGCGCTCGTCGAGCCGGTCGCGATCACCGTCGAACCGTGGACGTCCACCGAAGCGAAGTGCACCGTCAGGTCGTCGCCGCCGACATCCAGCGCGCCGCCGAAGGCCGTCGCCGTCCGGCCGACGTCGCGTTGACCTTGTTGTTCTGGAAGACGCTGTCCGAGACCGTGGCGTCCACCGCGCTGCCACCGCTGCTGATCTTCACGGCGCCCGCGAGCGCGGTGAGCGAGTGGACGCCGGTGACGGTGCCCTTGACCACGTTCCCCCCGAACGTCGATCCCGTGATCGAGAGGTCCCGTCCGGCGTCCGTCTGATGGAAGATCGCCCCGCCCTGCGCGGTCCCCGAGCTGTCCGAGACGCTGATCGCCCGGTTCCCCTGGAACCGCGACGCGTCGATCGTGACGGCGGTGTCGAAGATGAAGGCGGCTCCTCCCGCGGCGTCGGTGACGCCGGCCGGGGCTTCCGCCCTGGCTCGGTTCGCCTGGAACAGGGAGTCGACCACGGTCAGCGTGCCGTCCTGGATGGAGAGCCCTCCGCCGTGGGCCGCCGCGACCGTGTCGTTCGTGGCCGTCGCCAGGTTGTTCACGACCTCGGAATCGCGGATGGCGACGGTCGCATCCAGAGCGTAGATCCCGCCGCCGATCGGAGAACCCGTTCGAGTCCTGTCCTGCGATGTTGTTCCGGACGACGACGTCGTCGAGCGTGAGGACGCCTCCGTCGGCCATGGCTGATCCCGCCGCCCCTTCCGCCCAGGCCGCCGGTGACCACCAGTGACCGGAGGTGGATCACCCTGGTGCCGGTGACGGTCAGGGTGGTCCCCGTCCTGCCGCTGTCCAGCGTGGCCGTGGGGTTGCCCTTCAGCGTGAGGTTCTTGGGCACCACGAAGTTCCCGGCGCAGGTGCCCTTGACGAGGATCACGGTGCCGGGCGAGGCGTTGTCGATCTTGGTCTGGAGCGACCCGGTGGCGCAGTTGACCGAGACGGTCGTGGCGCTCGCCACCGGGACATTGACGGAAGCGACCGCGGCCGCGAACACCGCCCCGATCGCTGCGAACCTGCGAGATCTCATGCTCGACCTCTCCTCCCTGGTGAGGGGTGATCCTAGGGCAGTCCCGGGTCGAGCAGTGGGTGACGTCTGAGCTGAACGCTCTCGTGAGCGCCGAAGACTGAACGATGGTTCAATGTCGCTTCCTGCCGTGCCGCGGAGGGAGGCTGTAAATGGAAACGACCGCGACGACACAGACGTCGACCACGCTGTACTTCGGACCCTGGTACCGGCGTTCACCGTTCTTCGAGGCCACGCTCCGCTACGGGTGCAGCGCGTTCGACATCTACAACCACACGTATCTCCCGGCGTACTACGACGACCCGGTCACCGAGTACTGGGCCCTGCTGGAGAAGGTGACCATCTGGGACGTCGGCGTGGAGCGGCAGGTCGAGATCACCGGGCCGGACGCGCTCGAGTTCACGAACATGCTCACGTGCCGCGACCTTTCGACGTGCGTGGTCGGGCAGTGCAAGTACGCCCCGATCATCGACGACCGAGGCGGGATCGTGAACGACCCGATCCTGCTCCGCGTGGAGGAGCGCCGGTTCTGGCTCTCGATCGCCGACAGCGACGTGCTCCTCTGGGCGCCGCGGCGTCGCCCGGAACTCCGGCATGGACGTCGAGATCGCGCGAGCCGGACGTGTGGCCGATCCAGGTCCAGGGGCCGCGGTCGGCCGACGTGATGTCGAAGCTGTTCGGCGACGAGGTCATGGGCCTGCGCTACTACTTCTGCGCGCAGACGGATCTCGACGGCATCCCCGTGGTGGTGAGCCGCACCGGGTGGACGAGCGAGGTCGGCTACGAGATCTACCTTCGCGACTCGAGCCGCGGCGACGACCTGTGGGAACGGGTCATGGACGCCGGGCGCGAGTTCGAGATCCGTCCCATCGCCCCGTGCGAGGCCCGGCGCATCGAGGGGGGATCTTCAACTACGGCTCGGACTTCACCCTCGAGAACAACCCGCTCGAGGTGAGCGGCATGGAACGCCTGGTCGAGCTCGACCAGGAGGCGGACTTCATCGGCAAGGACGCCCTGCGCCGGATCTCGCAGGAGGGCGTCAGCCGGAAGCTCGTCGGCGTCTCGCTCTCCGGTGGCCCGATGGAGTGGGAGCTGACTTATCCATGGCCGGTCATGGTCGAGGCGTGCGCTGGTCGGCCGGGTCACCGACGCCATCTTCTCGCCCCGGCTGGAGCGGAACATCGGCTACGCCTGGGTTCCGATCGGGTCCGCCGAATCCGGAACCGAATTGCAGGTCCAGACGCCCGAGGGCGAGGCGACTGCCACCGTCGACTCCGATGCCGTTCATCGACCCGGGCAAACGGATCCCGGTCGGCGCGACCGGCGCGTCCTGACCGACCCCGCGGCGACGGGTTGCCCACTTGGGGCCAGCTCGACGTGGTTCATCCGTGCGTGATCTCGACGGCGCCGATGTCGCAGGCCGGGCCCTGCCGGCCGATTGACGCCGCGCTGGTCGGTGGGCTCGGGACAGGCGACCTTCGCGATGGTGTCGACGGCCGGACTCGTCGAGGCGGGCTTGACGGTCGGCGTGGGGCCGCCGTTGTTCGCCAGGAGCACGAGTCCGAGCTTGGGGTCCTGTCCCACGACGTCGGAGGACTTCGGCGTGATGGTGCAGCCGGTCGTGTGCTGGATGAGGTTGTTGCCCTGGGACGTGACGTGGCCCCGGCAGTCGAGTGCGGGGTTGGCCGAGTTCTTTCCCAGGAGAGTGCCTTCAGCGTGACGGCACCGGACAGCACGTCGATGCCCGCCGGCCTTCCTCGCGTTGTCGCCGGCGATGGTCGAACTCGTGACGGCGAGCGAGGTGGCCTTGAACAGGATCCCGCCACCCTCCGCGACCGTCGGGTCGGCGACGACGGTCGAGGCTGTCGCGCACCAGGGTGGAGTTCACGATCGTGTCGGCTCCGCTGCCATCCAGGTAGAGTCCGCCGCCCATCGCTTCCGCTTGCATCCCGCTGGTGTCGGTCCGGGCGGTAGCGAAGTTCTCGCCCACGGTCGACTGCACCATGGTGAGCTTGCGCGCCCAGCGCGACGCCGCCGCCGTTGGCGAGGTCGGCGGTCGAATCCGACGAGAGTCACCACCGCGCGGTTCTCGTCGATGGTCGAACGGCGCAGCGTGAGCGGCGCCTCGGAGGAGATGGCCCCGCCCCGGCCGAGCGCGGCGGCGTCTCCCGACTCCACGCGCACGACGTTCGACACGACGCGGGAGCCAGTGATGGTCGTGGGTGCGAAGACCCGGATGCCGCCGCCGTTCACCGTCGCGGCGTGCACCGCCTTCGCCAGGGCATTCGACGAGACGACCTGCGAGGAGGACAGGGTCAGGCCGGTGGGGCTGAGGTCGATGGCGCCGCCGGAGCTCCTCGCGTTCCCCTGCGAATCGGCGCTGGACCGTCGCGGGCCAGGACCGAGCGCGACAGCAGCTTGGCCTGACCGATGGTTCCGCCCAGGGCCGCCGCCGGAGGCGATGGCGTCGCTCGCGCCGGTCGCGACGCCGTTGGCGTTGTCGTCGTTCAGGGTGGAGTTCGAGATCGTCAGCGGAGCGCTCGGGCGGTTGAGGAACAGGCCTCCGCCCCGGGCAACGGCCGAGCCAGCCTGGGCGGACACCTCGTTGGAGTCCACGTGGGACCTGGTGATCGTCACGAGCGCCGCGTTCTCCGCATCGATCCCGCCGCCGAACGCCGCGGCCGACGAGCCGTTCGAGACGGCCGACGCGTGGTTGAAGGCGATCGTCGACCGCACGATCGAGACGACCCCGCCGACGAAGGCGCCGCCGCCGGACGCCGACACTTCGTCGAAGCTGATGTTCGTGGCCACCGCGCGGTTGTGGACGATCGAGGAGTCGACGATCGTGAGGCGCCCGGGAACGAAGACGCCGCCGGCCTCCGCGTCTGTGGACCCCGTGGCCAGGTTGTCCCGGACCGTCACGTGATCCAGGGTCAGGTCCCCGTTGTCCATGCGAACGCCGCTGCCCTGCTCCGAGACGCCGCCGGTGATCGCGAGGTGGACGAGCCTCAGCGTGCTCGACGCACCGATGAGGCCCTCGATCACCCGGCCGAGATCGTGCGCGTCGAGCGTCGCGGTGGGGTTTCCCTGGATGGTCAGCCGTTTGTTCACGAACACGCTGCCGTCGCAGGTTCCGGTCACCTTCACGACGGAACCGGCGGGGGCCGCGTCGATCCCGTCCTGCAGGCTCTGGCTCGCGTCGCAGTCGACGAACGTGGCAGCCCGAGCCGGGGCCGCAGAGAACGGCCGTCAGTAGGCCGACGGTCGCGATGGTGCAGAGAGCACCGCGTGCGGTTCCCCAGAGAAGGCGCCGCATAGGCACCGAATCTTGCCCGGGCGGACCCGTTTCGTAAAGGGCAAACCCCGTACGTTGGTCGGGGCGGCCGCCCACCTCGAGGCGATCGCTGAGCACGCGGCGCGCGGGCGGGCTTACGCTGACCTGGACGGGGGGTCGCCATGGTGTCGAGACAATCCGGAAGCAGCGCTGCCGTGGGTGAGCGGGATCGCGTTCGACTGGCCGAGATCGTGGCCGCGCTCTCGCTCGGGATCGACCTCGGCTTCGGACAGCCGATGGAGCACGTCCTGCGGCAGTGTCTGATCGCGCTGCGGATCGCCGAGCGGGTCGGCCTCGACGACGACGAGCGCGCGACCGTCTACTACACGGCGCTGCTCATCAACGTCGGCTGCCACACGGACGCGCACGAGCAGGCGAGGTGGTTCGGCGACGACATCGCGTTGAAGTCGACCAAGTACACCCAGCCGCTGCGGGGCGTGCGCGCGGCCGCGACGGGCCTGCGCACCATCGGGGCCGGCCACCCGTTGCTGCAGCGGTTCCGGATCGGGATCGAGTTCGCCGTCTCGGGCCACCGCGACGTGGACGGGATGCTCGACCACCACGCGGAGATGGCGCGGTCGCTTGCCGAGGAGCTTCGGCTGCCGGACGCCGTTCTCGAGGCCGTCGGGGCCGCGTACGAGCAGTGGGACGGCAAGGGATGGCCGGGGACCTCCGCGCCGAGCAGGTTCCCCTTGCCGCGCGGATCTCCCAGCTCGCGGAGTTCGTCGAGGTCGCACATCGCGTCGGCGGCGTGGCCGAGGCGCGGACGCTCGCCCGGAAGCGCAGCGGCGGCCAGTTCGACCCCTCGCTCGCGTCGATTGCTGGCGACCGACGGCGACCTCCTGTTCGCCGACCTCGACGGGGCGCGGACGTGGGAGGCGGTCATCGAGGCGGAGCCCGCGCTCGCGGTGACGCTCGTCGGCGGGGACATCGACGCCGGCGCTCGAGGCCGTCGCGAACTTCATCGACCTCAAGTCGCCGTACTTCCTCGGGCACGCCCAGGCGGTCGCTGCGCTGGCCGCGGCTGCCGCCGGCGAGCTCGGGCTGTCGCCGGAAGAGGCGCGCGCGGTGCGCCGTGCAGGGTTGGTGGCCGGGTTCGGGCGGCTCGGCGTGTCGAACACGATCTGGGACAAGCCGGGGCCGCTCGGTGCGGGGGAGTGGGAGCGGGTGCGGATGCACCCCTACCTGACCGAGCGGATGCTGCACCAGTCCCAGGCGCTGTCGCCGCTCGGCTCGATCGCCGTGCAGCTCCGCGAGCGGCTCGACGGGTCGGGGTATCCGCGGGGGCTGTCCGGCTCGTCGATCTCGCGTCCGGCCCGGCTGCTGGCCGCCGCGGACGCGTATCAGGCCATGCGGGAGCCGCGGCCCCATCGGCAGGCGCTGCCCGCGGACGAGGCCGCCGGGTTGCTGCAGGCGGAGGTCGTGGCGGGTCGTCTCGACGGCGACGCGGTGCGGGCGGTCCTGGCGGCCGCGGGGCACCAGGTTCCGCGTCGGCGCGAGGGCCCGGCCGGGCTGACGGCGCGGGAGGTCGAGGTGCTGCGGCTCGCCGCGCGGGGCCTGACGAACAAGGACATCGCCGGGATCCTGTTCATCTCGCCGAAGACCGTGGCGAACCACGTCGAGCACATCTACTCGAAGATCGGGGCCTCGAGCCGCGCGGCCGCGGGGCTGTTCGCTATGAAGCACGGGCTCCTCCCGGAGGAGGAGCCCGCCTCGTCGTAGCTCGCTGTTCCGCGCGCTAGCGGCCGATCCCGGCGCCCTCCTGCATCCGCCGCATCATGTGCGCCTCGACCTCGTCCATGACCTCGGTCGGGCTGAAGTTGACGAACTCGCTGTGCGCGTCGGCGCCCGAGGTGTGGCCCGGTTCGACGTAGTACGCGTCGCCCGGATGGAACTCCTCGACGCGGTCCGCAAACCGGAACCACATGCGCCCGGCGATCACGTACCCCCAGTGCGGCGACGGGCAGACGTCGCCGGGCAGCCCCTTCAGGAGCTCGGTGAGGTCGCCGTCGACATTCGTCGTGACGACGCTGCGCGGTGTAGCCGTCCAGATCGGCCCTCCACTCGGTGCCCGCCCCGCCCATCTCGATGCCGTCAGTGCTCGCCTTCGACAACTTCGGCATGTGCGCCTCCTTTCGCTCGGATGCCCCGAGCGTAGGGGGACGCCCACCGCCGAACATGAGGCGTTCACCCCATCTTCGGGCCGAGTTGGACGGAGAAAGGCCCCCCCAGGTCGACTCCGTGCCTGCGCCGCAGTGTCGCTGCCCCCCCTGATGGGCCCAATTTGCCCGATTGACCCGCCTGGCGCGATGCGCTCTACTGCGGGCATGCGACGCACCTCCGCTGGTCGCAGAACGAGGTTTCGTCGGGTCGTAACCTGGTGCGGCTCGATCGTCACGCTGATCGCGTTGCAGATCGCCGTCGGCGCGCCGGCGGCGCTCGCCGTCACGTGCACGCTGATCAACCATCAGGCGACCATCGCTCCGGAGAGCTCGGACGTCACGGTCATCCGAGCCGGGACGATCCTCAAGGCCAACGACATCCCATGTGGATCGGTCACGCAAATCGACACCGTCCACGTCGACATGGGCAACCACGACCTCACGTTCGACCTGTCGGGCGGGCCATTCGCGCCGGGGTTCACGACCGAGGGCGACGGCGTGAACGCGAGCGAGATCGAGTTCGACGTCACGAACCCGTCGACTTCGTTCCCCGGGGTCGCCGTGCTCGGCACGGCGGGGGTGGACCGCCTCTCGGCGGGAACGCGGACGATCTCCGGCCCGGAGACCGTGGGGGAGATCAATCTCAACGGCCAAGCCGACGGGTCGCATCCGGACGCCGACGTGCAGGTGCACTCCACTTCGTTCGGCATCGTGTTCTCCGGCCTTGGGGGCCCCGACTTCCTGAGCGGCCGGGGCACCGGCGCGAATGGCTCCAAGCACAACATGTACTCCATGACCTTCTACGACGGGCCGGGCGGCGACGAGGTGCGCGGGGGGGATGGGTTCAACTCCATCTATCCGCCAACGACGCCGGACCCGGGCGACCTCTACCTGGGCGGCCCCGGGTTCGACTTCCTCGACTACACCATCAACTCCCGGACCGCCGACCAGACGATCAGCCAGGACGGGATCAGCGACGACGGCGCGACGAACGAGAACGACAACGTGGGGGCCGACATCGACCGGATCAACACCTGGACCGGGAGCGACACGCTCGTCGGGGGTCCGGGTCGCCAGATCCTCGATGCGGGAGCCGGGAACAACGACGTCTCGGGTGGACCGGGGAACGACCTGATGGTCGCCCGGGACGGGCAGGACGTGTTCCACGGCGGCGCGGGCTTCGACTCGGTGTCCTACGGGTTCAGCACTGCCGGCGTCGTGGTGACGGTGAACGGTGCCGGGGACGACGGGATCCCGGGGGAGCACGACAACGTGGAACCCGACGTCGAGGAGGTCTTCGGCTCCTCCCACAACGACATGCTTACCGGGAACCCCAAGCGGAACCGCCTGAACGGGGTGACGGGCAACGATTCCCTGTTGGGCCTGGACGGGAACGACGTCCTGGTCGACGGCGGGTCCGATCCACTCACGGGTGGTGGAATCTTCACCGGCGACGACGAGTTCCAGGGCGGGGGCGGACGGGACACCTTCGTCGACACCGATCACGCCGACTTCGACCTGGATCTCTCACTCGACGACGTCGCGAACGACGTGGTCCTCAACAACCCCAACCAGGGCATCGACAACGTCCACTCGGACATCGAGAACGTGGTCGCGGGAGATGGCGACGACTTCATCAAGGGCTCGTCGGCCGCGAACCGGCTGGTGGGGGGCGACGGCAACGACAACCTGCTCGGAGTGGGCGGGAAGGACACGCTGCTGCCCGGCCCCGGGACCGACCACGTGTTCGGCGGCGCCGCGAAGGACACCGCGTCGTTCGCCGGCGCGGCGACCGGCATCATCGCGAGCCTCGACGCCGGAACCGCGAACGGTGAGGGCTTCGACACGCTGACCACGATGGAGGCGCTGACCGGCTCGGGGCACGATGACACGCTCACCGGTGACGAAGGCCCGAACACGCTGAAGGGCGGGAAGGGGCCCGACCACCTGAACGGCCTCGCGGGCAACGACCTGCTGATCGGCGGCGCCGGGAACGATGCGCTGAGCGGCGGCCCGGACATCGACACCTGCAAGCAGGGCACAGGCAGCGGTCCGTCGACCGGCTGCGAGCACTGAGCCGGGCGATCGGGCGCCTGGCGGCGCGTGAGCCCGGCCCGTGCTCGGAGCTCGGCCCTCTACTTGCCGAGCACAGCGAGGTCGAGCCCCGCGATCCGTTCGGGATCGGTGAGGAAGTCGAGCTCGGCGATCCTTCCGTTCCTGATCGTGAGGGCTGCGACGACGAACGGCCTGTCGTCGCGCATCCCGACGGCGCCGGCGGCGCCGTTGACGAGCGCCCGCTTGACGGTCAGGTCGACGCGGGACCAGATCATCGCCTGACTGGCGACGGTCTCGGCTCCCCGGAAGTAGTGCGAGGGACCGCGAGGGCCGCCGTCGGCCCGGAGCTGGACGTCCGGGTCGAGCACCGCGACGAGCGCCTCGAAGTCTCCGCCGCGAGCGGCGGCGAGGAAGGCGTCGACGACCTCCCATTGGGCGGGCAGGTCCGCGTCCGGGACGGGGGCGCCGCGCACGCGGCGCCTGGCCCGGCTGGCGAGCTGGCGCGCCGCCTCGGGGGAGCGTTCCACGATGGGGGCGATGTCCTCGAAGGGGACGGCGAACATGTCGTGGAGGACGAACGCCAGCCGTTCCGCCGGGGTCAGCGTCTCGAGCACGACCAGCAACGCAAGACCGACCGAGTCGGCGAGCATCGCCTCGTGCTCCGGATCGCCGCCCTCGACGGGGTCGATGATCGGGTCGGGCAGATGGACGTCCAGCGGCTCCTCGCGGCGCGTCTTGCGTGCGCGGAGCATGTTCAGCGCCACGCGGGCCACCACGGTCGTCAGCCAGCCGCCGAGGTTCTCGACGTCGCTCGTGTCGGCGCGGCTGAGCCGCAGCCAGGCGTCCTGGACCGCGTCGTCGGCCTCGCCCAGCGACCCGAGCATCCGATAGGCGACCGCCCGCAGGTGGGGCCGGTGCTCGCTGAACTGCCGGGCGAGCCATTCCTGCTGCTGGTCCATGTCACATCCCTCTTTTCCCTCGGGTCATTCAAGTAGACCCGCGAGATCCGCGGGATGTGACCGTGAGGGAGGTCCCCAAACATGCGTGTGTTCGTCGCCGGAGCGAGCGGCGCCCTCGGCAGCCGGCTCGTTCCCCAGTTGATCGATGCGGGACACGTGGTGATCGGCACTCACCACTCGTCGGCGAGCGCCGAGCTCCTGCAAACGCTCGGAGCCAAGCCGGTGCAGCTCGACCTGCTCGACGCGGGCGCGGTGCGCAACGCCGTCGTCGACAGCGAGCCCGATGCGATCGTCCACGAGGTGACAGCCCTGGCGAACGCGAAGTTCGGCCGCAACCTGGACAAGTCGCTGGCCATGACGAACCAACTGCGGACCAAGGGCACCGACGCGCTGCTGGCCGCCGCCTGGGAGACGAGGGTGCGTCGGTTCGTCGCGCAGAGCTTCGCGCCCTACCAGTACGCCCGGGAAGGCGGGTGGATCAAGACCGAAGAGGACCCGGTGGACCCGACCCCGCCGCCGAACACCGGGGAGACCTACGCCGCGATGCAGTACCTCGAACGGGCGGTCATCGACTTCGGCGGGATCGCGCTGCGCTACGGCCTCTTCTACGGCGCGGCCAACGACGGGCTGATCGAACCCGTGCGCAAGCGGCGGTTCCCGATCGTCGGTGACGGCTCAGGCGTCATCCCCTGGATCCATCTCGACGACGCCGCCTCGGCGACCGTGCTCGCCCTGGAACACGATGGGCCGGCCGTCTACAACATCGTCGACGACGACCCCGCCCCTGCGCGCGAATGGCTGCCGGAGCTCGCCTCCGCCCTGGGCGCCAACCCGCCGCGGCGATTCCCTGTCTGGCTTGCGCGGCTGTTCGCGGGCGAGGCGATGACGGTGCTGGCCACCGAGGCCCGGGGCGCCTCGAACACGAAGGCCAAGCGCGAGCTCGGCTGGACGCCGCGCTACCCGAGCTGGCGCACGGGGTTCCCCGCCGCCTACTCGGCGATCAGGGTGGCCGAACGACCTCGGCCAGGTGCAGCCAGCGAAGCCGCGTGAGCGGAGCGCCGTCGACGTAGCGGCGGGGTACCCCTCACACCTCGTGTCGGAACAGACCCGCCGCCCGTTCGACGGCGCGCCGGGGAAGCGAACGGCCCTTCCACTGGCCTGGCTCGATCGCCTCGCTGCGCTCGAGGTCCTCGTCGAACTGCTCGTCCAGCATCGCGAACGAGCTCCGGGTCGAACGCCACGAGGTTGATCTCCTCGTCGAGCTCGGTCGAGCGCGCGTTGAGGTTCGCCGATCCGATGTTCGCGACCACGCCGTCGACCGTCATGATCTTGGCGTGCAGCATCGAGGGCTGGAAGTGCCAGATCTTCACGCCGCATTCCAGCAGCCGCTCGTACGACGACTCGCCCGGCGAGCTGCACGAACCGCTTGTCCGCGTGCGGGCCCGGCAGCAGGATCTCGACCCGCACGCCGCGTTCGGCCGCCGCGCACAGCCGCTCGTTCAGCTGCGTGTCCGGCACGAAGTACGCCGTCACGATCCGCACCCGCTCCTGCGCGAGCTGGAGGAGGGCCAGGAACAGCGTCGAGATGTCGCTCCAGCCCGTCTCCGACGCGCCGCGGACCGCACTGGACCACCGTCGACCCGGGCTGGGGCTGTTCGGGGAAGCGGTCCACGTCGTCGTCGAACAGCTCGTCGTCGACCTCGAGCCAGTTGTCGAGGAACGCGGCCCGCAGGCCGTCCACCGCCGGCCCGCGGATGCGGAAGTGCGTGTCGCGCCACTCGCGACTCGTCGCGGGCGTCCCCGTCCCACTCGTCGGCGATGCCGACGCCGCCGGTGAACCCGACGGCCTCGTCGACGATCATCACCTTCCGGTGGGTGCGATGGTTCATCCGGCCGAGCTGGAACCGGCGCGAGCGGGCGGAACCACCGGACCCGCACGCCGGCCTCCTCCATGGCGTCGACCACGGTCGTGGTCGATCGGGTGCGCTCCCCACGAGTCGAGCGAGCACCCGGACCCGGACTCCCGCGCGGGCGCGTTCGGAGAGCGCCTTCGGCGAACTCGCGTCCCCACTCGCCGCTCCAGTAGACGAACGTCAGAAAGTCGATGCGTGTTCTCCGCCGACCGGATCGCGTCGAGCATGGCCGGGAAGATCTCGTCGCCGTTGCGCAGGACCTCGATGGCGTTGCCCTCGGTCGCGGGGACGCCGAGGATCCCCTCGAGCGCACGGCGGAAGCGGTCGATCCGCTCCGACCGCTCAGGGCGACGGCGTCCGTCGCTCCAGCGGCCGTCATGACGCCTGCTGCACGACCGGCAGGCTGGCCGTCCCCGCCGTGGGCGGCCTGGGGCTCGGACTCCACGACCTTCTGCGGCGCTCTGCGGCTCGGCGGCCCCGGCGCGCACGGCCTCGAGCTGCGCCGACAGCGCCGCCCCGTACAGGAACGCCACGGACGTGAAGTAGCGCCCAGAACGCCAGGGCGATGATGCCGGCGAGCGGTCCGTAGGTCGAGCCGAACGAGGTGCTGAACTGGAAGAACAGGTTCAGCACGATCGTGACGAGGGCCATCAGGCCCACCGCCATGAGCGCGCCGAGCGACAGCCACGACCAGGCGGGCTGGTGCCGGCGCGGCGCCCACCGCAGGACCATCGCGCACGACGCGGTCAGGAGCCCGATGCCGACCGGCCACCGCACGACGTTCCAGATCGTGCTCGCCGTGTCGCCGGCGATCGAGGTGGCGACCGCGCCGCCGAGCCCGATCGCGACGAACGCGAGCACCGCGAGGATGCCGGCGGACATGGCCAGCAGGAACGCACGGCCGTACTTCTCGAGCGTGTCGCGGTCCTTCTCGACGCCGTAGATGCGGTTCAGCGCCCGCTCGAGCTGCCCCATGATGGTCGTGCCCGTCACGATCGCACCGACCGTGCCGATCACGATCGCGATCCATTGCCCGGACGAGCTGGCCTGATGCGCCTGGTGGACCGCCTGGGTCAGCACCTTCCCGGCCGGACCGGGGACGATCGACTGCAGCGTCTCGACGATCGTCCTGCTCACGCTGCCGTTGCCCGACGGCGCGGCGATGCCCACCGCGGCGATGATCGCCCTGCACGAACACGAGGATCAGCAGGAACGCCATCGATCGGGCGTGGCTGAAGCCGTCGGCGGCGCGCAGGCGCGTGAACGCGTCCTTCACGAGATCCTTGCGGTCGGTGTCGCTCGAGGGTCTCCTTCGCGTCGTCGCCCGTCAGCTCCCAGGTCTCGGGGACGAGATTGGCGGTGCTCATGGTTCGTCCTTCCTCTCGGGAACGCACACGGTGATCGCCGCGGGCTTCACGTCGGATCTTCGAGTCGCTTGGTCTTGGGGCGGTCGCCGCCGTCGAGCTCGTACGGGCGACTTCTTGTCGAGGTCGCATGTCGATCTTCTCGGCGGTCGTCGTCTCGACGAACGGCGAGGCCGCGGGATCACCGGCCGCGGTCCGGCCGAGCGTCCGCGCCCAGTCGAGGAAGCTCTCGGCGGTGACGACGGCGACGTCGAGGCGGCCGTCGTCCGGCCGGGCGTCCGGGAAGGCGGAGATGCCCGCCGAACACGTCGCCCATGTTGCCGACCAGCACGCACGTCGACGGTCCCCTTGAACCACGGCATGCCGTCGACCTCGACGCGCGTCTTGACCGCGTCGCGCCGGATGGCCGCGCATGCCGGTGACGACGTAGGAGAACCGCCCCAGCCGGTCCTTCATGCCGCCGTCGGCACCGCGGATCATCGCCGCGTCGAACCCCGTCCCGGCCATCACCGCGAACCGCTCGCCGTTGACCGAGCCGACGTCGAGGGTCCGGCGGGGGCCGTTCAGGCCGATCTCCACGGCCTGCTCGAGGTCCTTGGGGATCCCGAGGTTCGACGCGAACAGGTTCGCCGTTCCCGCCGGGACGATCGCCAGCGTGACCGGCGCCTTCCCGACGGCGTCGACGCAGCGCTGCACCATGCCGTCGCCGCCCCAGACGAACAGCAGGTCGACGCCGTCGTCGATGAGCTTGCCCACCTGCTTCGGGGCGAACTTGCTCTTCGGGACCTGCCGCCACAGTGGATCGTCGATCCCGTGGCGTCGGAGCGATTCCCGGAGCAACGCCAGTCCGCCGCCCAGCTCCTTGCCGCCGTGCGCGATCACGCCGACCGACGTCACGACGCCCTCTCGAGCGGCCGGTCGGACCTGCGGCAGCGCGACGGTCGTGCCGTCGCGGGCCTCGTGCGCCGCGACGGCGCTGCGGGTCGCGAGCAGCGCGAACAGCAGCGGCCGCGGCCCCCAGGAGGAGGCTGACGATCACGTCGGTGAGGTGGTGCATCCCGCGGTACAGGCGGGACAGACCGACCGACGAGCGGGACGGCGAAGGCGAGGAACCAGGCGATCGCGCGCACGACTGCTGACCGCACCAGCGACGTGACGACGATGGCCAGGCCGAACCACAGGGCGACCGAGGCCGCCGTGTGCCCCGAGGGGTAGCTCGACGTCGGCGGCGTGCTGTCGAGGCGGACGACGTCCGGCCGGGTCCGGTCGACGAGGAGCGTGGCGGTCAGGAAGGCGATGAACTCGAGCGACATCACGGCGCATCAGGAATCCGAACTGCCGCCAGCGTTTCGCGATGGCGAGGGCGATGCAGGCGACGACGGCGATCCCGACGACGACCGGCGTCGAACCGAGATCCGACGCGTACAGGGTGACGTCGTTCGAGGGTCGGCGTGCGTTGGTCGACGAACCAGTTCGCGACGTTCGTATCGAGCCGGCCGACGCCGGCGGGGAGCAGGACGTGCACGAGCAGCAGCCCGAAGCCCACCAGGGCGAGGGCGAGGACCACCAGCTCCACGGCCCACACGGTGAGGCCGACCACGAACGGCCGATGTGCGCGCATGCGGGTGCCGATCCGGCTGGCGGGGGTGTCCGCTTTGGGGGTGAACGCCGAGTCTCGGCGATTGCTCATCTGATCAACCTCCTCGTACGGGCAGTCCCTTGTTTCCCGGTTCAGGGCCTCGGGTAAACGCCGAACAGGCCGGTTGCGCTTGATTTCCGGCGAAACGGAGCCCGCGGGGAGCAACGTTGATCGAGCTCGTCATCCTGGTCGCGATCAGTGCGTTGGTGGGCGTCGTCTGGGCGCTCGCCGTCCGCGCCGTCCCGCACGCGGACCCCGCGGGGGAGGCCTCGGAACGGGTCGCCGATCGGCTCGAGCAGCCCGGAGGCGCGGGCGGATTCCTGCGGCAACGGCTCGACCCGAAGGCCGCGACCGGACTGGCCCTGACGCTCGCCCTGGTTGCCGTCGTGGTGGTGGGCGGTCGTGTTCGGCGTGCTCGTCGCGATGATCCGTCACGACAGCGGCGATCGTTCGGTGGGACCAGGCAGCCACCCGGTGGGCGGCGTCGCACGGCACCGCCGGGTCGCTGCGGGTGCTCGGTTGGATCACGTGGGCGGGTTCCACGATCGGCGTGGTGCTGGTGTCGATCGCCGCGATCGTCTACGCCCTGCTCCGGTGGCGCCGGTGGAGCGTGGTCGCTGTTCATGGTGCTCGTCGTGGCGGGGCAGTTCGCCCTGTCGAACCTCATCAAGGTGGCGGTGGAGCGGATCCGGCCCGACGCGCCGCCGCTGCACGTGCTGTCTGGCCCGTCGTTCCCGAGCGGCCACGCGACCGCTGCGGCGGCGACGTGGATGGCGGTCGCGCTGGTGCTCGGTCGCGGGGCGTCACCGCGGCGGCGCGTGGTGCTGGCCGGGGCCGCCGCGGCGATCGCAGCGGCCGTGGCGTGCACGCGCGTGTTCCTCGGCGCGCACTGGACGTCCGACGTGGTCGGCGGCCTGCTGCTGGGGTGGACGTGGTTCGGGGTGTGCGCGGTGGCGTTCGGCGGCCGCATCCTGCGCCTCGGCCAGCCCGCCGAGGAGGCCGCCGTTGCGGACGCCGGTCAGCCGTCCACGACGTCGTACGTGGAACACGGCGAGAGAATCCGGCCGACCGCGCGCTCGCGAGCTCCCGATTCCTGACGCCGATCGCGCGTCAGGCGGTGCGCTCGAAGGCGCCGATGTCGCAGTTGGCGCCCTGCGGCCGGTGCACCCCACGTTGGTCCATGGACACGGCGCACTGCGCCGGCGGGATTGCGTTCTGGGCCGGGCTCCCGTTCAGCAGCGACAGGGTCCGGGTCGGGCCACCGTTGGCCGCCAGCTGCCCGAGCTTCGGGTCCTTGTTCACCTTGTCGGACGCGACCGACCCGAACCCGGCGCACCCCACCGTCTTCCCGATCAGGTTGTGCCCGTCCGAGGCGATCGTGCCCTTGCAGTCGGGCGATGGGCTCGCCGTGTTCTTCGCGACGATCGTCGCCTTCAGCGTCGTGGTGCCGCTCGTGACGAGCAGGCCGCCCGTGGACCCGGCGCTGTTTCTGGCCACGGTCGAGTTCGTGACGTTCAGGGCGTGCGCCGTGGTCTCGATGCCGCCGCCGTTCGTGTGGAACCCGGCGGCGAGATTCGACGCGATGGTGGAGTTCACGATGGAGTCGGTCGCCGACCCGTCCAGAAAGAGCCCTCCGGCGCGGCCGCTGCTCCCGGCCGAGGCGGCGTTGCCGCTGACGGTCGAGCTCGACATGGCGAGCCCGCCACTGGCGGAGATCCCACCGCCCGTCGCGGTGGAGTCCGCGCCGTCGGACGAGACGAGGAGCCGGTTGCCGTCCACGGTCGAGTTGCGCACCGTGAACTTCCCGCTGTCCCCGCGGATCCCGCCGCCGCTCCCCTCGCCGAAATCGTCCCGCCCGTGGGCGCGGATCGTATTGGTTGCGACGGTCGACGAGATCATCGAGAGGGCGCCCTGGAACCAGATGCCGCCACCGTAGCCCTCGCCGTTCAGCCCGGCGTCGGCGGATGCCTCCGACCCGACGATCCGCGTTCGGGTCAGCGTGAAGGTCTGAACGATGACGAGATTGAGGCCTCCACCGAAGGCCAACGCCGGGCCTTCCGATGACGTCCCGGTGATCCTGTTCCCCACGAACGCGGAGTCCGAGACGGTGCCCGTCGCCAGGTACGCCGAGATCCCGCCGCCGATCGAGTCCGCCGACGTGTCGACCCCCTTCGCCACCGAGGTCAGCCGGTTCCCACTGACGGTGGAGTGGGTCACGGACAGCGTCGTCCCGTTGCCGAGCAGGAGACCACCGCCCCGCGAGGTCACCGGCGTGCCATCGCTCAGGCCGTGTCCCGCGGCGTGGTTCCCGTCGATGTGCGAGGAGGTCACGGTGACGGGTCCGTTGCTGTGGGAGACGCCCCCGCCCCCGGACGTCGCGTCCTCCTCGGACGAATCCGCCAGGACGTGATTCGCGCTGACAGTCGTTCGCACGATCGACAGGGTCCCGGCGGAGCTGATCCCGCCCCCGAGGGCCACGACGGCATGCGGCGAGGAGCTGACGGCCCAGTTGTCGGTGATCTTGGAATCGGTCACGCGGAGGTTCCCGCCGCCAAAGGCGAGGCCTCCGCCCTGTGCCGTTCCGCCGTTCCCGGCCGTGCCGCCGCTCACCGCCGTGTTCCCGTGGAGCCGGACCTTGTCCAGCGTGAGGGTTCCGCCTCCGGAGAAGATCCCTCCGCCCTGCGCCAGGACATCCGAGCCGGTGTAGCCGCCCGTGATCTCCAGGCCAATGAGATGCACGGTCCGTGTCCCGCTGATGGTCAGGGTCCTGCCCGCGTCGTTGCCGTCGAGCGTGGCGGTCGGACTTCCCTTCAGGGTGAGGTTCTTGCCGACGACGAAGTTCCCGACGCACGTCCCCTTGATCGCCAGGATGGAGCCCGCGGCAGCCAAGTCGATCTTCTGCTGGAGGTCGACGTGGGCGCAGTCGACGGCGATCGTGGCGCCATTCGCGGGCACGGCAACCAGGATCGCCGCGACCATCATGGACAGGGCCAGTCCGGCAGCACGAAGCACGTGCGCTCTCGGCATGGGGATCCTTCCGGGTCGAAGAGGGCATCCTCCTCTCTTCAGGCGCCGACCGCACCCCTGGCGGGTCGTCGGCCCCATGCCGGGCTCCGGCCGGGGATCACTTCCCGGCCGGAGCGCGATCGTTGCTTTTCAGGGCTATGGAGCAGGGTCGATCTTGCCGAGCAGGCCGTGGGTCTCGTCGTCCGGACCGGCGGTGAAGTACAGCGAGTCGGCCGATCCCGACCCGGCGCCGTTCCCGAACTGGATGGCCCACAGGCCGTCGATGGCGAGGACCTTGCCGCCCGGCATCCGCAGCCGGCCGTCGTGGGTGAACCGGCCGTTCGGGCGCTCGCGGTACGCGTTGATCTGCCCGTCGCCGAAGTTCCCGACCAGCAGGTCCCCCTTGAACCGCCCGAACGTGTCCGGAGCCATAGCCAGTCCCCACGGGGCGTTCAGGTGGCCCCGGGTCGCGACGCGGCCCATGAAGCCGCCGTCGGTGTCGAACGCGTCGACGAACCCGAGTCCGACGGCCGCCTCCTCGTCGCCGGTCGCCGGATCCACCTTGGCGTAGGCGACCAGAACCTGGTCCCCAATCGTCTGGATCCCGAACGGCGCGTAGCCCGCGGGGAGCCGGGGATCGATGAACGCGCCCGGCAGCGTGACGAGCCCGAACGCGCTGTCGAACACGTCCACCCGGGCGTTGTGGAAGTCGGCCGCGTACAGGCGGGTGCCGGCGGTCGCGCTGTCGATGGCGAGGCCCGTGTAGCTGGCATCGACGTCCGAGCGGTCGGCGCCCACCTCGGTCTGCGTCGAGTTCCCGGGCGTCGGAGGCGGGTTCACCGTCGGGTTCCATCCGCGGATCTCCCCGGCCATCGTGGCGAAGATGAACCGTGCCGGGCCGGAGTTCGTTCCGTCCGTCACCGTGAACCCGGTGCCACCGTTGAAGACGATGCCGGTCGGCCCGCCGGGGACGCTCACCTCGAGGGGGACCTTCGCGCCCGCACCGTTGTACAGCGTCGACAGGCCGGGGACGTTGTCGGCGGACCACCACGGCGAAGTCGAGCTCGCGACCAGACCCCACGGGTTCACCAGGGCGGGGTCGGTGGTCAGCGCGACACCCATCTGGTCGGAGACGAGCGAGGTCACGACGTAGGCGTTTCGCACCCGTGCGGCGGCGGGACTCGCCGCGACGAGGGCCAGCAGACCGAACACGAGCACGGCAGAGCAGGCTCGTCTGAGCATGGCGGCCTCCTTCGAAGAGCAGCGATATGGCGACGGGGGGCGCTGCAGTCGCGGCCGATCGGTCGTTCCCCGGTACTACGGGCGAGCCCGCGGGATGGTTCGAGCGAATTGTCCGCAGCCAGGAGGCCGGGCCGGCCGCTCAGGTCGGGGAGCCCGCGAACCGGGATGTTGACGGATCTCCGTTCCCGGGTGTCGACTGATACGAGTTCTGGCAGCAGGTGCCCGCTCGAAAGGGGGTCCCATGCGCGGACGTGTCAGCGCGATCGTCGCCGTCCTCGTCGTCGCCGTTCCGGTTGCGGTCGCGACGTTCCTCACCGTTCCGGTCTCCGCCCAGCCGAGGTTCGCCGACGAGCGCCCCGCCGGGTACGGCATCAACCCCAAACACCAGAGCAACTGGGAGCCGACCGTGGCCGTCGACCCGAACCACCCCGGCCGGGTGTACCAGCTGATCACCGGTGTGAACGCGCAGGCGTGCAAGGGTCCCTGCCCCGGAACGAGCATCCTGTTTCGGCGCTCGACCGACGGCGGCGACACGTACGGGCCGCAGTCGTTCGTGTGCGCCACGGCCTGCAAGACGATCGGTTGGCAGTACGACCCGCAGATCCGGGTCGCGAACGACACCAACGCCCCGTGCTCCTGCGGGACGATCTACGTGGCGTTCCTGGATCAGTTCGATCCCGGCGTGCAGGTGTTCACGTCGCACGACGGCGGCGGCACGTGGAGCGCGCCGGTCACGCTGAACGGCGGACTCAGGTACATGGACAAGCCCATCCTCGTCATCTCGCCGACCGGCCGCGACGTGTACATCGCGTTCAACAACAAGTTCGACAACATGGTGGTGGCCTCGCACGACTTCGGGCGGTCGTTCCTGCCGCCGCAAAAGGTGAACGACGATCACCTGTGGTGGTACGCGACCGGCGGGGCGATCGCGCCGAACGGGGACGCCTGGTTCGCTCTGGACGGGGAGTCGAGCCTGACCGGCCACGGCCACGACTTCGACGGTCCCGTGGAGGTCGCGCTGCTTCGGTGCTCGCCGTCGGGGACGACGTCGTGCGGCAACCCGACACTGACCTCCTTCGGCGTGTCCCCCGCGCCGCCGCTCTGCTCCGTGGCCGGCTGCTATCCCGACTACTTCGCCGCGACGGGTGCGATCGCCATCGACCCGACCGGGCACATGACGTTCGCGTACGCGTTCGGCAATGCGGCGAACGGAGCGAAGAAGCTCTACGTCCAGACATCGAGCGACGGCGCGTCCTGGAGCCCGCGCGTCCTCGTGAACGACCGCGGCGACTCGAGCGTGCCGCAGATCGACGTCGGCCCGAACGCCGGCGACGTCCGCCTGGCCTGGCAGGACGACCGGAACGGCGCGTACAACACGTGGTACACGCGGAGCACGAACGGCGGCGCCAGTTGGGGTTCGCAGGTGCGCCTGTCGAACCTCACCTCCGGCGCTCCGTACAAGTCTGCAGCCGGGTACGCGTTCACCGACGGCGACTACTTCGGGCTGGCGGTCGGGTCGACGGGCGTGGCCCACCTGATCTGGGGCGAGGCCGACGGCTCATCGCTCTATTGCTGCGGCGACGTCTGGTTCACGAAGGGAGCCTAAGGGGCGTTCCGCCGCCGAATCGAGGAACAGCACGACTCGATTGGTGAAGACGCCGCGGCTGGCGTCCGGCGGGAGTCCCGGCAGTTCCTGATCACCCCGTCGGTCGAACGCGCGGCTGAACTTGAGTGGGTCACGCTCAGGTTCGGGAATAGGTCTCCGGGCACGGCGGTTACAACGTCCAGCGCATCAACAGGAGAAGCCAACGTGCCTGAACAGCTGGATACGCAGATTCTTCCCCTCCTGCCGCTGACCTCTGGGGTCGTGCTGCCGGGGATGGTCATCACACTCATGCTCGAGACGGGCGAGGCCAAGGCCGCCGCGGCCGCGGCCCGGGAGCAGGGCGACCTGCTCGTGCTCGTCCCGAGGAACGGAAACCGTTACGCCGCGGTCGGCACCATCGCCAAGATCGAGGACTCCGGCCAGCTCCAGAACGGCATGGAGGCCCTCGTCATCCGCGGCATCGACCGCGCGATCGTCGGCACCGGCGTGGCCGGCACCGGCGACGCCACCTGGGTGCAGGTCGAGCTTGCGCCCGAGACCAACGACCACACCGACCGGGCCCGCGAGCTCGCACGCGAGTACCGCGGCACCGTCGAGAACATCGTCGAGGCCAGGGGGGTTCCTCAGGTCGCCGAGGTGCTCCGTGGCATCACCGACCCGGGCGCCCTCGCCGACATGGCCGGCTACTCGCCCGACCTCGACATGGACCAGAAGATCGAGGTCCTCGAGGCCCTCGACGTCGAGACACGGCTCGAGAAGGTCCTGGCCTGGGCCAAGGACACGCTCGCCGAGGTCACCGTCAAGGACAAGATCCGCGGGGAGGTCCAGGACAACCTCGACAAGCGCCAGCGGGAGTTCATCCTGCGCCAGCAGATGGACGCCATCCGCAAGGAGCTCGGCGAGGACGACGAGGAGAACGTCGTCGAGGAGTACCGCAAGCGGATCGAAGAGGCGAACATGCCCGAGGACGTCCGCAAGCAGGCCGAACGCGAGCTCGGCCGGCTCGAGCGCATGTCCGAGCAGTCGCCCGAGCAGGGCTGGATCCGGACCTACCTGGACTGGCTGCTCGACGTTCCGTGGGACGTTCGCACCGACGACAACCTCGACATCGACGAGGCCCGGCGCATCCTCGACGAGGACCACACCGGCCTCGAGGACGTGAAGGACCGCATCGTCGAGTACCTCGCCGTGCGCAAGCTCCGCAAGGAACGCGGCATGGCCGAGTCCGAGTCCGGCCGCGGTTCCGGCGCGATCCTCACGCTGATCGGCCCACCGGGAGTCGGCAAGACGTCGCTCGGCGAATCCGTGGCCCGCGCCCTTGGCCGCAAGTTCGTCCGGGTGGCCCTGGGCGGCATCCACGACGAGGCCGAGATCCGCGGGCACCGGCGGACCTACGTCGGCGCCATGCCGGGCCGCATCGTCCGCGCCCTGAAGGACGCCGGAACGAAGAACCCGGTGATGATGCTCGACGAGATCGACAAGGTCGGCGCCGACTGGCGGGGCGACCCGTCGTCCGCGCTGCTCGAGGTCCTGGACCCGGCGCAGAACCACACGTTCCGCGACCACTACCTCGACGTCGACCTCGACCTCTCCGAGGTCCTGTTCGTGGCCACCGGGAACGTCTTCGAGACGATCCCGGGGCCGCTGCTCGACCGCATGGAGATCATCCGGCTCGACGGCTACACCGAGGAGGAGAAGGTCGCCATCGCGCGCGACCACCTGCTCGAGCGGCAGCTGTCGCGAAACGGCCTGAGCGCCGACGAGGTCACGGTGACCGACGACGCCCTGCGCGTGATCGTCGGCGACTACACCCGCGAGGCGGGCGTCCGGAACCTCGAGCGCGAGATCGGCAAGCTCCTGCGCAAGGTGGCGACGAAGGTCGCCAACAAGTCGGTGGAGACCCCGGTCGCCGTCGACGCGGGCGACGTCCGCGACCACCTCGGCCGGCAGAAGTTCTTCTTCGAGGCGGCCGAGCGGACCTCCGTGCCCGGCGTCGCGACCGGCCTGGCCGTGACCGGCGTGGGCGGCGACGTCCTGTTCATCGAGGCGACCCGCATGGACGGCGAACCCGGCCTCACGCTCACCGGCCAGCTCGGCGACGTGATGAAGGAGTCGGCGCAGATCGCGCTGAGCTACGTGCGCTCGCACGCGGACGAGCTCGGGATCGACAAGTCACAGCTCGAGGGCAGGTTCCACGTCCACGTCCCTGCGGGCGCGGTTCCGAAGGACGGCCCGAGCGCCGGCATCACCATGACCACGGCGATCGCCAGCCTGCTCACCGGCCGCACCGTCAAGCCCACAGTGGGCATGACCGGCGAGGTCACGCTCCAGGGCAAGGTCATGCCGATCGGCGGCCTCAAGCAGAAGGTCCTGGCCGCCCACCGCGCCGGCCTCAAGGAGGTCATCCTCCCCAAGCGCAACGAAGGCGACCTGGACGACGTCCCAGAGCAGGTCCGCGAGGAGATCGAATTCCACATCGCAGACCGCATCGACCAGGTCCTGGAGTGGGCGCTCGAGCCTGCCATCGAGCGGTCCCACCTGGAGCCCGCACCCGCCGCTTAACCCCCCCTCGGCGGGATCCACGACGAGCCCCGGCTTCCCGCCGGGGCTCGTTCGTTGAGGATCCCGGCTCGGGGCCGGGTCGTTCGCGTGCCCCGCGACTGTCGGGGCGTGCCCGAACAGGCTTGTCCGATTCGGGCGGCCGTGTGAGGGTTGTGGCCGTCGTCAACGATGGGGGGGAATCCCGCATGCGCGCCGTTCGAAGGATCACGCTCGCCGCGAGCCTCGCGGCAACGGTCGTCACGGGCATTGCAATCGGCCACACCGCCGGGGCCGCGCCCCGCGCGACCGCGACGCAGCACTCGGTCACCGTCCGCGGCGTGGAGTGGCGTTCGCTCGACTTCCGGTTCTTCCCGCAGTACGTGGAGGGCACCGGCGGCGGCGTCTACGCGCACGTCGCCGCCGGCCACAGCACGCCGAACCACATCTACCTCGAGGCCGCCATGCCGGTGCCGATCGGCGCGGTCATCAACCAGGTCACCTTCTACCTGCAGGACTGCGGCACCGACGTCCCCTCGGCGCTGGCGCAGTGGTACTTCGCCGCCTACGACCCGACGCACGCCCGGGGGCATTTCATCCTTCCGGTCGCCGACACGCCGCCGTCGATGTGGGACTGCGACTTCCATGCGTTCGTCCGGACCGTCTCGCCCGCGGTGAAGTGAAGTGGTGGCGACGACGAAGTACGTCGCGGGCGTCGACACCCACTTCGTGTCATCCGCCGACGCGCCCGCGCCCAACCCAGACCTCGTGGTCGAGGGAGCCAAGGTCCGGTACACCTGCCCGAACGGCTGCTGAACCCCGACCCGGGCGACCGGCTGGGGAGCCGCAAGCGCCGGTCGAGGTTCCCGGATCAGAGCCCGGCGACGACCGCCTGCGCCTCCGCCAATCCGGCGCCGGTCAGCTCCCGGTACTTGCGCATGGCGCCGATGCGGTCGCCCGACTGGGCCAGCGCCACCACCTCGGGCGGAACGGCGGCGGTGGGGTTCACGTACGGGATGCCCGCCTGGCCGGCCAGCACCGACAGGAACGACTCGATGGCTGCCAGGCGGGCGTTCGTCTGCTCGATGTGGGCCTCGAGGGTTGCCGAGCTGAATTCGCCGGACATCGGATTCGTCCTTTCTCGATGCGAGCGCCGATCCTCCCACCCACGCTGCGGCAGGGCCAGCGGGCGCTGGCTCGGGATCACTCAGCGGGGAGGTGCGCCTCGGCCCAGCGGGTGATCTGTTCGAGCGCCGGGAGGAGCGCGCGGCCCGCGTCGGTCAGCTCGTACGTGACCGCGACGGGCGGCCCTTCGCTGACCGTCCGGGAGACCAGGCTGGCCTTCGCGAGCTCGCCGAGCCGGTCGGAGAGCATCGAATCGCTGATCCCATCGATGGCGCGGGCCAGGGCCCGGAATCCCGCCGGTCCGCCGCGCAGGGTGCCCAGCACGACGCCGGTCCACCGCTTGCCGAGCAGGTCGAACGCGCGCACGAGCGCCGCGTCCGCGCTCGCGCACTCCGCGCCGGACGCGCCCGGCGCCCGAGCGGTCTGTCGAGCCGATGCCGATCTCTCCACGCCTCGAATACTAGCACTGAGTTACTCGTAGCATCCGAGTCACTAGCGGAATACGAGCATCTCACACAGCGTTCTCACGAGCATCTGCGGACGACGCGGAAGGAGATGAGCGAGATGGACCAGAAGGTGGCGACGAGGTCACGCGAGGCGGTCCTCGTGGAGGACGCCCACGTGCGCAGCATGATGGGGTTCGACATCCTCGAGCCGGTGCCGACGAGGAGCATTCCCTACGAGCGGTTGGACCCGTTCATCCTGCTCCACGAGGCCCGGTTCAAGCTGTCGGAACTGCAGGACGTCGACACCAAGCACCCGCACCGGGGCTTCGACAACCTCTGGTACATCCTCGAGGGCTCGGCGAGCACCGGTCACAGCACCGGTCCCGGCGGAACCATCGAGCGGGTCCGCCTGCCGAAGGGCGGGCTCCTGGCGCTGCGGACCGGCCGCGGCGCATGGCACGCCGAGGGGATCGGGGCGGAGGAGCGTGAGCGAAGGCCACGGCGACACCGAGTGGCGGAGCGTGCTGTTCTGGGTGAACCTCGCGCGCAAGGACAAGCAGATGGAACCCAGCGCCCGGGTGCTGCTTCCGGATGAGATCACGGTCCGGCACGAGGGCGACGCGACGGTCAGGGTCCTGGTTGGCGACGGCTCACCGGTGGAGCTCGGCACGCCGGGGATGATCCTCGACGTCGAGCTGCCCGAGGGCGGTTCCTTCTCGACCCCGGTGCCGGCCGAGTTCCAGGGCTTCGCCTACATGCTCGACGGCGAGGCCGCCTTCGGCGCCAACGTGCGCCGGGCTGCGCCGCCCCAGCTCGTCCTGATGGGCCCGGGCGAGGGGTTCGCGGCGACGGACGCGGCTCCCGGCACCCGGTTCCTGCTGTTCGCCGGGCGGCCGTACGGAGAGACGCCGTTCTTCAACGGGCCGTACGTCGACTGACCGACTGCCCGCGCCACCGACCCCCGGCAGCGTCACCTCCCCGACGCGCCGGGGGTCGGTTCCCCCCGTCGCCCTGGGCTCACGAACAACCCTGCTGAACGCCCAGTCGGCTCAAGGCCTGCGCCGCGGGCGCGGAGCGCACGTCGGTTCAGCCGCGCCAGCCGGCCCTCAGGGCGGGGCGGTCAACCCGGCCAGGCGCTCGCGGGCCTTCGCGGCGGCCACCACGTTCTCCTTGCGCTCGTAGCAGTCGATCGCCGCGCGGAGCGCCGCGATCGACTCGTCCCGCTCGCCCGCCTCGTCCGCGACCCAGGAGAGGGACGCGAGGAGGTCCCCCTCGTGGTTCAGCTCGTCGGTTCGACGGATGAGCTCGACAGCCTCGCGGGCCAGCCGAAGTCCTTCGTCGTGTTCGCCCTTCGCCGACGTCACGCGGGCGGTGATCGCAATGCCGAAGGCTCTCGCGTTCACGTCCCCCGGCAGCGTGGCGTCACGGCTGCGGTTCGCGTACTCATCGGCCTCATCGATCCGACCCTGCTCGAACAGCACCATGGCGAGGATGGCCGCGAGCGTCGCCGTCCAGCCGCGATCCCCGGTCCCCTCGAGCACCTCGAGCGATCGGCGGATGTCGCGCTCGGCGAGGTCCAACCGGCCACTCGAGAGCCCGAGCGGACCGGACGAGAACGCCAGCATCGAGATCCACGTGTTGTTCCCGAGGTCCTCGGCGCCCCGGCGGGCCCCCTCGATCAGCTCCCACCCCTCGTCGAAACGCCCCTGGAACCCGAGCAGCGCCCCGAGGAAGCCCATGCTTCGAACGCGAACGACGGGATGGTCCGTCGCGTCCTCGAGCAGCTGGCGCGCGAAGTCGGCGGCCTGGGAGACCGGGGTCGGCCCGAAGAACATCGAGCTCACTGTCCGCAGGCGATTGGAGAGAAGGCCGCTGGCGTTCCCGGTGGCCCGGAGGTGCTCGGCCGCCCGTTCGAGCGGCTCGCGCATCTGCGCCCACCTCGCCATGCCCCAGTAGGCGCTGGCCACGACGTCCCAGGCCTCCGCGGCGTTCTCCCGGTCGCCGGCGTCCTCGAACAGGCGGACGGCCCGCATCGCCAGGTCGAGCTGCTCCTCCGACGATCCGCTGCCGCCGATTTGCTGCAGCAGCTCCAACCGGATCATCCCGGCGCGCATCACCGCGCCCTCGTCGCCCAGCTGGCGAGCCTCCGCGATGGCCTCCTCGGCCACCTCGACCCCCCGGTGGAGCTCCGTGCGGTAGTACAGGTTCCTCGCGTACGCGATCGCGGCCCGCAGGTGGAGCGGATCAGGTCGGGGGACGAGCGCCAGGGCCCGCTCGAGGAGGTTGTCCGCGGCGCGGAAGTCGAGGCGTCCCGCCGCCCGCCGTCCGGCGGCATCGAGCAGGACGGCCGCCTGCCGCGCGTCGGCCAGGCCGTCGTCGTCCACGGGACCGAGCTCGGCCCGAAGGAGATAGGACCGCTCCAGGTGGTACGCGCCGATCTCGGCGAACTCGGCCGTGTCGCCGGTTCTGTCGGCCAGCCAGCCGGCGAACGCCCGGTGCAGGTCGGCCCTGGTTCGCTTGGGGATGGCCTCGTACGCCGCGTCGCGGATGAGCTGGTGCCGGAACCGGTACCCCTCCTCGCCGGGGAGCTCGCTGCCGTGCGGCCGGATCAGCTCCCGGCGAACCAGCGTCCGGAGGTGCCCGGCCATCCCCGCACGATCGCCGTCCTCCAGCATCGCCGCCACGGAGCCCGCGTGGAATTCCTTGCCCTCGACGGCCGCCCGCTCGATCACCCGCCGTTCCGGGGTCGTGAGCCGGTCGAGCCGCGCCGTGAGCAGCGCGCTCACTGTCGGGGGAACCGCGACGCGGTCGAGGTCCCCGACCGCCGCCCACGTGCCGTCCTCCTCACGAAGGTGGCCGTCGTCGACCAGCATGGCGAGCATCTGTTCGACGAACAGCGGGTTGCCCTCGGCCGCCTGGGCGATCCGCCGCCGGACGCCCTCGTCGAGGCCGGAGGATCCCAGCAGGTTCGCGATCAGCTCCTCGCACTCCTCCTCGGCGAGCGGCTCGAGGAGGATGGTCGTCGCGTGCAGCTTCCCGCCCGCCCATCCGGCCTGGAGATCGAGCAGCTCCGGCCGGGCCGGGCAGACGAGCAGGATCGGCGCGTCGCGGCTCCAGTCGGCGACGTGCTCGATGAGGTCGAGGAGGGTCGGTTCGGCCCAGTGGATGTCGTCGATCACCACGACCAGCGGACGCCGTCGGGCGAGCGACTCGAGTAGCAGCCGTACGGCCCAGAACAGCTCGTCGGTCCCGGAGCACCGCCTCCCCCGCGCCGGTCAGCGCCCGCAGCCGGTCGGCCATGACCGGGGCCTCCGGTCCACCGCCGCCCAGCTCGATCAGGCGATCGCGGACCGCCTCCGGGCCTTCGAGCTCGCCGGTTCCCGTCGCCTGGGCCACGATGTCGACGATCGGGAAGAACGTGATGCCCTGTCCGTAGGACAGGCACCGGCCGCGGAGCACCGTCGCCTCGCTCGCGACGCCAGCCAGAAACTCCTCCGTGAGGCGGGACTTCCCGACGCCCGGCGCGCCGAGGACCGTGAACAGATAGCAGGCCCGCTCGTCGACCGCCGTCCGGTAGGCCTCGTCGAGCTGATGGAGCTGCCGGGTCCGGCCCACCATCGGGGAGTCCAGCCGGCGGGCCACGCCGGCCGCGTGCGGGTGGACGAGCAGCAGCCGGAACGCCGGAACCGCCTCCGACTTGCCCTTCGCGGCGACGGCGTCGACGGGTTCGGCCTCGATCGCGTCCCGGACGAGCCGATATGTGTGGTCGCCGACGAGGATCTCGCCCGGGGCGGCGGCCTGTTCCAGCCGGGCCGCGATGTTGACGGCGTCGCCCGACACGAGGCGCTGCTCGCCGGGTCCGGCCTGCCGGCGCGCCATCACCTCGCCGGTGTTCACCCCGATCCGGGCGGCGAGCGTGACGCCGTGGTCGCGCTCGAGCTCCTTGTTCAGCCAGGACATCGCGTCACGCATGTCGGCGGCTGAGCGCACGGCCCGCAGCGCATCGTCCTCGTGCAGCGTCGGAACGCCGAAGACTGCCATCACGGCGTCCCCGATGAACTTCTCCACGGTTCCACCGTGCCGGGCGACGGCGCGTTCCATCTCGTCGAAGTACCGGGCCATGACTCCGGCGAGGGCCTCGGGATCCAGCCGCTCGCCGAGCTCCGTGGAGCCGGTCACGTCGCAGAACACCACCGTGACGGTCTTGCGGACCTCGGACGACGCCGACGCGGCGGCCGCTTCCCGCGGGGCTCCGCAGAACGGGCAGAACGCGAACTCCGCCGAGCTCTCCCGTCCGCAGGAACCGCAGGTGACCATCCCAGGCCGAGTTTAGGGACGTGGTTCGCAAAATCCACCGGCCTGAAGCAGAACGTCCCGACCACGAATCGAACAAAGGGCGAGCCCCGGCGCGAAGCGCCGGGGCTCGCTCTCGATCCTCCTGACGGGTCGGCGGGACCCTCCCTACAGCGACGACGGGTCGACCGCGAACAGCTTGGTTCCGTCGACCCTCGTGGTCCAGACCTCGCCGTCGTGGATCGCGACGCCGGTGACGTGGCCGTCGAGCGGGATGGGGCCCGCCAGCTCGGCTCCCTTTCCGATCCGGTACAGGCCGTCCTCCGAGGAGATCCACAGTCCGCCGGGCCCGTCCGCCAGCTCGTATGGGTGGCCGCCGACCGCCACGCGCGACATGAGCTCACCGGCGTCGGGATCGAATCGAAGCACCTCGTCCCCCGCCGGCGAGCTCACCCACAGGCTTCCCATCGAGGCCACCATCCGCTCCGGGAACTGGGCGTCGAAGGAGATCCGCTTCACGATCTTGTTCTTGTCGGGATCGATCAGGCCGAGCGTGTTGGCCCGGTGCTCCAGTACCCACATCCCCCCGAACGCGGGGACGAGCGAGAGCGGTCCCGTCGCATCGATGTGCGCGACCATCTCGTTCGTCTCCGGATCGATGCGCACGACGTCGTTCCACTCGAACGACGACACCCAGATCGACCCGAATCCGGAGCTCAACGCCAGCGGCGAGAACAGCGGGAACGTGTGCAGGACCTCGCCGGTGTTCGGGTCGACCCGGTAGACGTGGCCTTCAGGAAGGCCGTCCGCCACCCACACGGAGCCCATGGCGACCATGGCGCGCGAGTCGGAGACGTTCTCGAATTCCGAGCCCTTCGCCAGCGTGATGTCGGTCGACGTCCCCCGATCCCGGATCCACCCGGTACATCCACGGGCCCATCTCGTCGGGAACCCACATCGCGCCATGCCCGGCCGCGAGTGAGAACAGGTGCACGCCGTGGCTCTCGGACGAGATGTCGAGCTCGCGGACGCCGTCCGGGAGCACGCTCGTCGGAGGACTCGCGACATCCGGGGCCGACGTCGCTGGGACATCCGGAGCCGACGTCGCGGGGACCTCTGGAACGGGTGACTCCGCGGCCGCCGTCGTGGCCTTCGGCGCGTGCGTCGACGACGCGACGCCGCCGTTCTTCGGCGTCCCGCCGGAGCACGCGGCCGCGACGATCGCGATCATCGCCAGGCCCGCGATCGGCCTGGCCCCGGTCCACTGACGGCGGCCGCTGCGACGCCGGCGATCCGCCTCCCTGCTCGATGACTTCATTGCCTTCCTCCTCCTGTGGACGACTGGGGCCGATCGTCGGGCTCGGGGCGGGTCCGGCGACATCGACGTCGGGAGTGCATGCCTTGTCCAAAGGGGGTCGGTTCCCTACCCTTCCGGCAAGGTGGGGACGGGGTCGGGGCGGGGGAGGGTTCGTTGAGCGCGGCGGAGTTCGCCGAACTCACGACGCCGCGCGCCTCGTCGGTCGTTCCGCTCGAGGGGGAGCGGGTCACCGTGGGCAAGGCGCAGTCCAACCGCATCGTGGTCGAGGGCGATCCGCGCGTCTCGCGCATGCACGCCGTCCTGGAGCGGCTGGACGCCGGGTGGGTGGTGCGGGATCTCGGATCGCGGAACGGCACGTTCGTCAACGGCGAGCGGCTGTGGGGCGACCGTCCCGTCCGGCCGGGTGACGAGGTCCGCCTCGGGGAGTCGACGCTCGTGATCCGCGCGGCGCCGCACGCCGAGCCGGCGTCGGTAACGGAGGTCAGCTCGAACCGCCCGGACGTCACGCGGCGCGAGCGCGACGTGCTGGTCGCGTTGTGCCTGCCGCTCGCCGAAGGGGACGTCTTCACGGAACCGGCCTCGATCCGCGAGATCGCGGCCCGGCTGGTCGTCACGGATGCCGCCGTGAAGCAGCACCTGCAGCACCTCTACGACAAGTTCGATCTGCACGACGCCGACCGTCGCCGGGTCCGCCTCGCGAACGAGGCCCTGCGCCGTGGCGCGGTCACGCTCGGCGAGCTCCGGGCCGCGGAGCCTCCTGGATGATCGGGAGCGACCGGCTCCTCCGGGAGCGCTATGAGCTGATGGAAGTCCTCGGGTCGGGAGGCCAGGGCGAGGTCTTCCGTGCCTTCGACCACCAGCACGACCGGCCCGTGGCGATCAAGGTCCGATCGTTGCCGCCGGAGGGGGAGCGCCAGGCGTTGTTGCGCGAGGCGAAGACCCTGCTGACCCTCACCCCCCACCCCGGCCTGGCGCTGGTCCGCGACGACTTCTTCGACGGGGACCGCTACTGCATCGTCATGGAATGGGTCGACGGCCGGACGCTGGCCGAGGTCCTTCGGGCCCGGGGCTCCGGCCTGCCCATGCCGGAGGCGGCGCCGATCGTCGAGCAGGTCGCCGCCGCCCTCCACCACCTCCACGCGCACGAACCCCCGATCGTCCACCGTGACGTGAAGCCGGCGAACATCGTGCTCCGGCCGGACGGCTCGGCGGTTCTTGTCGACTTCGGATTCTCCGGACCGGCCGACTCCCCGACCGGCGGAGGAACCTCCGGCTATGCAGCACCCGAGCTCATGTCGGGCGGTCCCGTCACGCCGGCTGCGGACGTGTTCGGCCTGGCCGCCACCGCGGTCGCCCTGCTGACC
>CAVPQW010000011.1:0-213065 GCA_963707645.1 uncultured Actinomycetes bacterium | reverse complement strand
CCAGAGGGCGTCAACTCCATGGAGATCGGCTTCCAGGTCACCGCGCAGCTGGCAGTCGACTTCGGCGTGGCATCGGGAAAGATCGCCGCCTCGGCCGGGATCACGTTCCTGATCGACGCCACCAACAAGACGACGATCACCGCGTTCTTCCGGCTCGTGGGCGAGGTCGACGTGCTCGGGCTGATCACGGCCAGCATCGAGCTGTACCTGGGCCTCGAGTACTCGACGCCGCCGGCGATGTTGTGCGGCCAGGCATCCTGCACGGTCGAGGTGGATGTCCTCGTCTTCTCCGGGACCGTCACCATCGGACCTATCGAGAAGTGCGTCGAGGGCGGAGGAGGCGGAGGAGCGCTGCTGCCGTCGGGAGCGGCGCGGGCTGCCTCCGCGGACACCAACCCGGTGTCGTTCGCCGACACGATGACCCAGGAGGATTGGACGGAGTACACCGAAATGTTCGCGACGGCGTCGGTGGCGGGATAGGCCATGCCCGAGACGCAGCGGATCCTGTTCACCTGCATCCCCAACGGGATGAACACGGACACCAGGGCGGGCGCCTTCAAGATCGCCGTGGTCATCACCCCGCGCCTGACGACGACCAACCCGGCGCACGACAGCCTGTCGTTCTGGCCGGACTGGCTGGACTGGCCGGCGGTCGTCGCCGGGATGACGTGGACCGTGGACATCGGTTCGGCCACGGGCCTGCCCGCAGTGCAGGACCCGCCCCCCGGAGGAACGTTCCGCTCCGACGTGTGGCGGGCGCTGTTCCCGCCGGCGACGTTTGTCCGCGGCTACGACTTCGCCGCGATGCTCCAGAACTTCGACCTCCGGCCGATCGTGTCGTACCCGGCAGCCTGGGTGAACGCCTTCCTGCGCAAGCAGTACGTCGACGTCGCGACCACGTCGCCCGAGGCGTTCCCGCTCGTCCAGTCCCTGACCGGCGGGATCGGGAAGCTGGGCATGGTGGTCGGCAACAGCGAGCGGGAGCTGCTCGACCAGCTCGAGAGCGACCTGGCGGGAACGGCGAAGACGTTCGATCCGCCACCGGTCGCGCCGACCGACCCGTCGGCGCCGAACGTCGCCGCCAAGGAGTTCCTGAAGGCGAAGGTCATGTTCACCCCGCTCGCCGGGTTGATCCCGCACGACCAGATCACGGCACACAAAGAGGAGCCCGACATCCACGACGCCCTGACGCTCCTGATGGAGCACCCCACGCTGCTCCGGATGCTCGGCCTCTGCGTGCACCTCACCGTTGCCATGCCGGTCCCGGCGCCGCCGGCCGATGATCTCGTCTCCGTCCAGGCCCGCTGGACGCCCTCGACCATGGTGACGACGCAGCAAACCATGCCGAAGACGCACTACCTGTTCGGCAGCGTCGCGAAGACGTTCCAGCCCAAGCCGCGCACGCCGGCCTCGGCGACGGACATCGCCGGCGACGAGGTGAAGCTCGACGACCCGAAGTTCGACCTGATCCAAATCGACAGCGACGACGCGGCCATCAAGTCACGGATGTTCGCGGACGACCTCCAACGGTTCCACCTGACGGACAAGAAGCTCCCCAGCACGCCGAACCGGCGATCGCTCCCGGCGATGCACTCCGCGGGGTTCGCGATCGTGCGGTCGAACCGCGCGCTCCAGTACCACGACAAGTTCGGCGCGCAGAAGGTGCTCAACCAGACCATCGCGGGGAACGGGACGCCCGCCCTGTTCGCCGACGATCTCATATGGGGCATCCGTCTCCACGTCTTCGACGCGGAGGTCGTGCAGTGGTTCTCCCCCATGCGGCGCGACGTCGGGCTACGACTTCACCCGCCCGGTCTCGCCCATCCACGTGGACGTCGTCGACGAGGAGGGAGCCGTCACCGCCGCGGTGGGCCAGTCGGCGACGGGGCCGCAGGGCCCGCCGGGCGACCCGTCCCGACGCCTGATCATGCACGAGTCGATCGGACGCTTCCTCGGGTGGAGCCTGGTGGCCTCCGGCCCCGGCCTCGGCGTGGCGCGGGACCCGGCCGCCCCGCCCGAGGGCAAGGACCCCCAGCCGCACCCGGACTTCCAGCTGGCGACCACGTCTGCGGCCGACCCCCGGCTCGGTCCCGGTGCTGCGGTTCGGCCGCCGGTACCGGCTGCGGGCACGGATCGCGTACCTCGGCGGCGCGGGGCCGGTGTTCGTCGTCGGCGACAACTCGCTGGCCTCTCCCCACGCGACCGACGAACAGGTCTACGGCCGGTTCGAGCCCGTTCCCCCGCCGGCCCTGGTGCTCCACGACCCCGTGACGGAACGCGAGTCGATCCAGGTCATGGTGATCCGGAGCAACTACAACGAGGCCTCGACCCCGGAGAGCGTCCGCCACGTCGCTGCCCCCATGGGCTCGTACATCCAGGCCGAGCACCACGGGAAGTGGGACACCCCGGCCGGCATGGATGCCGCGGTCTACCAGCTCATTGCGGAGCGGGAGCACGGCTCGTTCCATGTCGAGTCGCCGCCCTTCCCCACGGGGTACGGGGAGGATCCGAACGCGCACGGGGCGACCGTTATCACCAACAACGTCATGACGTTCGGGCACCCGACGACGCCGGCCTCCGAGATCCCGTACCTCGCCGAAGCCCTGGCGCGTGGGGTCTCGTTCCGGGGCCTGCCAACGCAGGCGTCGCCGGTGGTCCAGATGGACTTCTACCCGAGCCCGTTCGAATGGCCCAATCCCCGGAGCGTCCGGATGCACCTGCACGAGGGAGCGAACGGCTTCGCGATCGCCGGGCGCAAGCTCGACGTGACGCTCGACAAGGCGGAGGAGGCCGACGTCCTGCTGTCGTCCTACCTGCCAGGAGCGGGCGTGCTCGGACAGCTCGGGCTGTGGAACTGGATCCTGGCCGACGCGCCGGGATCGGTCGCCGCGCTCCAGCCGAAGGTGGTCCAGGGCCGGGTCTGGTCGTTCACGCCAAGCCGCAAGGTGCGGCTGATCCATGCGGTGCGCCAGCCCCTCCTGCTGGCCGTCTTCGTGAAGCCATCCGCGTCGAAGGCGGTCGGCGGGACGGTGGCCACCATCCGGGACACGATCAACCTCCATCGCAAGAGCACCGGCTCGCTCGACATCCTGGGCGAGTGGACGGATCCGATCGACGACCTGACCAAGCCGGGGCCACAGGACCTGCTGCGCACGGCCAAGCCCGACCACATCCTGGTCGACCGCCCGGGGGACGTGGCCCACCTCGAACTGGAGTTCCGCCATGAGTTCCGGGACACCAAGCACCCATCTGACCACCTATCGAATGAACGGAAAGTCCCGGTACGCCGAGTACTTCATGCAGCACGTGTCCGTGGACTTCTCCGGATGGCAACGATCAGGCGATCGACCCGCTCGGCGTCGCGCCGGAGACGGAGAGTGGTCCGGGCGGCCGGCGGGTTCGCTGGTGTTCCGTCGCGGCACCGACTACGACATGGACTATCCGCAGGGCCACATCATCCGGGTGCTCGGCCACGGCATCGGTGCAAATGACACCGTCCGCGTCGACTACGTCCCGATCTCGGTGACTCGGCTCGGTCCGCCGAAGGACGTCCGGATCCTCAACTCGGCCCGCCCGAGCACGCCGGGCGTCGCCTACGCCGTTCCGTGGTTCGAGTGGGAGGCCGGCAGCACGTCCTCGAAGGTGACCAGCAACCGTCGCGGACAGGGCATCCGCGTCTACCTCGAGCGCCCCTGGTGGTCCTCAGGCGCGGAGGAACGGCTCGGCGTCGTGATGTACGCCGGCACCCCGCCGAACCCGGTGAAGCCGTACGCCACCCAGTGGGGTTTCGACCCGGTGTACGAGTCGGCGCCGGCGAAGGCGGCTCCCGGCTTCGCCGACTTCCCCCTGGCGACGAGGACCGGCACGGGCGTCTCCCTGGACGAGCTGCGGCGGCCCGACGGCACTGCGCAGTACCTCTTCTCCGTCGCCGGGCACGACGTCGAGTTCGACCCGCAGCGGAAGCAGTGGTTCGCGGACCTGAAGATCCTGGCCGGAACACAGTCATACTTCCCGTTCGTGCGTCTGGCCCTCGCGCGGTACCAGCCGTATTCACTCAACGACTGCCACCTGTCGCGGGTGGTGCGGGCCGAGTTCGCACAGCTCGCTCCCGACCGTTTCGCCACCGTGGTCTACAGCGCCAGCGACCCCCGCGTCCTCACGGTCACGGTCACGGGACGCAGCTACAAGGGCGTGAACCCCTTCGGCGTGAAGCACCCGGGTCCGTCGGTCGTCGAGGTGGGAATCCAGGTCTACAACCCGAAGCTCGGCGGCAACCCCGATCCGAACCTCGGAGACGAGCTCGGCTGGGTACCGGCGACCCGCCAGGTCGTGACGTTGCCCGGCTCGCCCTACGTGGTCCGGGGTGTCGACCAGGGGACCAAGTGGTCGAGCCGGATCACGCTTCCCGCCCCTCACGGCACCAAGCCGTTCCGGCTGCTCGTCAGCGAATACGAGGTGTTCCACGCGTCCGGCCGGCGCCTCGTCTACGCGGACACCATCCGGGTCTGAAGGCGGGCCCGGGACGAACTCTCCCGGGGCGCGGCGCAGCTCCCCTTCTGCACGTTGAAGCTCATCAACCGCCTGAAGGCCGGGGAGGCCTCAGTCTCAGTCAGCCGGCTGCCGCGGCGAGCGGTTGCTCGAGCTCGGCGGACTCGGGGAAGTTCCAGTTGACACGCCACGGGCCCAGCTCGGACAGGCGCGTCAGTGCGGCGCGGGCCTGCTCGTCCGCCGGGGTCATCGCGACGAGGCGCACGCCGGGCCGGTCGGCCAGGGTCAGGCTGGTCGCGTTCAGGCGGATCAGGCCGAGTTCGGGATGGATGAACCGCTTGAGGTGGCTGGTCCCGCCGGCCACGTCGTGGCGGTCCCAGATCTCGGCGAACTCCGACGAGACCGCGCGAAGCTCCTCGACCAGCTCCACCCAGGCCGGTTCGCCGACGTGGTCGGCCATCGCCGCGCGGAACCGGGCCACGATGTGGGCGACGTCGCCGTGGTCGACGATCCGCTCCCGCCACGCGGGCTGGGTGAACGCGAGCCGCAGGACGTTGCGGTACCGCCTGGGAATCGTCGAGTAGTCGCCCTGCAGCGCCGCGTGGGCCCGGTTCCAGGCCAGGATGTCGTACCGCGGGCTGACGAGGAAGGCCGGGTACGGGTCCATCCCCTCGACCAGCTCGCGCACCGCCGGATCGCAAACCTCCACCACCGGCGCCGAATGGTCCGCCACGGCCGCGAGCGTGAACAGGTGGGAACGCTCCGACTGGTCGAGCCGCAGCGTCCGCGCCACGGCTTCGAGCACCTGGGCGGACGCATTGATCGGGCGGCCCTGTTCGAGCCACGTGTACCAGGTGACGCCCACGGCAGAGAGCTGGGCGACCTCCTCGCGCCGAAGGCCGGGCGTGCGCCGCCGGAGCCCGGGCGGGAGCCCCACGTCCTCGGGCGCCAGCCGCTCGCGCCGGGTTCGAAGGAACGACGCCAGCTCGCGGCGCCGCTCGGCTTCGTGGGAACGGCCGTTGTCGTGCCCGTTCGCCTCGGGAGGGTGGGCGTCGCTCGCCATGCAACCAGTATGGCCGCCCTTCCGTCCCGGTGCCAGGTGCTCTCGGTACCAGGATCAACACACTCTTGGTACCAGGCTACGGCGATCCCAATATGGGCCCCATGGAATTCCGAGCCGCGACGGAGGGTTGCGGCTCACAGCGACGGTCCGCGGCGCGTTCGCGGAAGTGGAGGCTTTCGAATGACCGGAACGAACCAAACCCCGACCCTGGCGGCCGACCCGGCCGACGGCGCGCGCCGCGCCGCGCCGCCGTGGGTCCTGCTCCTGCTCGTGTGCATCGGCCAGTTCATGGTCGTGCTCGACATCTCGATCGTGAACGTGGCCCTGCCCTCGATCCAGGCCGACCTCGGCTTCAGCGCCTCTGGGCTGCAGTGGGTGGTGAACGCCTACACGCTGGCGTTCGCCGGGTTCCTGCTCCTGGGCGGACGGGCGGCCGACCTCTTCGGACGGCGGCGGATGTTCGTCGTCGGCCTCGGGATGTTCACCGACCGCGAGCTTCCTGGGCGGGCTGGCCCAGACCCAGGGACAGCTCATCGGCGCCCGGGTGCTGCAGGGGCTGGGCGGCGCGGTGCTGGCTCCGGCCACGCTGACCCTCATCACCACGAACTTCCGTGAGGGCGCGGCCCGGGCGCGGGCTCTGGGCATCTGGAGCGCGGTCGCCGCGGCCGGCGCCACGGCCGGGGCGCTCCTCGGCGGAATCCTGACCGAGGCGCTGTCGTGGCGGTGGATCCTGTTCGTCAACGTGCCGGTCGGCCTGGCCACGATCGTGGCGGCCCGGGCGTTCCTGCCGGAGTCGCGGGCCGAGGGCATGGACCGCCGCCACCTGGACATCGCGGGCGCGGTCACCGTGACCGCCGGGCTGGTCGCACTGGTCTTCGCGATCGTCCGGACCGAGACGTACGGGTGGACCAGCGTCCAGGTGCTGGCCCCGCTGGGTGTGGCGATCGCACTGCTCGGCGCCTTCGCGTTCATCGAGGGACGGCTGGCGCGGTCCCCGCTGGTGCCGTTCCGCATCTTCCGGTCGCGGTCCCTCAGCGGCGGGAACGCCTTCATCATGCTGTTCTTCGCGGCCATGTTCGGCGCCTGGTACTTCGAGACGCTCTACATGCAGTCGGTCCTCGGCTTCACGCCGATCCAGGCGGGCGTGGCGTTCCTGCCCCAGACGCTGCTGATCGCCATCGGATCCCAGGTGGCATCGCGGCTGATCGCCCGGTTCGGGACGCGGAACCTGATGGTCGTGGGCAGCGCCATCGCCGCGACCGGCCTGGTGTGGCTCTCGACGATCACGCCGCACAGCACGTTCGTTGCCGACCTGCTGGGTCCGTTCCTGCTGATCGGCACCGGGATGGGGCTATCGGTGACGCCGGTGGTCGTGGCCGGGACGAGCGGCGTCGAGCCGCGTGAGGCGGGGCTCGCCTCGGGCCTCCTCAACACCTCCCGCATCGTGGGCGCCGCGGTCGGGCTGGCCGCGCTCTCCACCGTGGCGGCCACCCGGACCGCGTCGGTCCTGGCGAACGGCTCGTCGGGTCCGGGACGCGTAGCGGCCGCCGTCACCAACGGGTACTCGGCCGGCCTGGTCGTCGGTGCCGTGATCCTTCGTCGTCGCCGCGGCGGTGGCGCTGTTCACCGTCCCGCCGCTCCGGCAGGCGCGCCCGCTGCAGGCCGTGCCCGCGCAGGAGCCGCAGGCCGAACCGGTGCTCGCGGTCGCCGTCATCCGGCCGGGAGGCGAGGGACCGGAGCGCGAGAGCGCCTGACCTGAGCGTTCCGGTCAGGCGTCCTCACCGAGCGGGAGACCGTCGGTGAAGCCGACACTCGCGTGGGTGCCGTCGCAGAAGGGCTTGTTCCGGGACTCGCCGCACCGGCACAGGGTCACGCGGTTGCGGACCTCGTAGGGCGTGCCGTCCGCGGCGATCACCGGGATGCCGCCGCGAACCCACAGCGGCCCGCTGACCCCCATCGCGGGATCCTCGACGAGACCGATCGACGGCTCGAGCTCCGGTTCCATGGGCTCGGGCCGTCCTGTCGGGTCCGGGCGCCACGTGACGAGCCTTCCGGAGGGGCACAGGGCTGCCTGGCGTTCGGTGAGCGCCTCCGCCTCCGGGTCATCCACCTCGACCAGGTCCCAGACCTGGCCCCGCGCGTCGCAGAACCGGGCAAAGGCGCACAGCATCTCCGCGTCGGTCAGCGCGACCAGCGGCCCCCGGTACACGACCGCCTGCTCGACGTACGGACGGCGGTCGGCCACCTCGGTCCCGTCGAAGCCGTTCGTCCGATGGGTCCCGTCGCAGAACGGCTTCGTCGAGGAGCCGCCGCATCGGCACAGCTCGACGACCTCTCCAGGTGGATCGAAGGCCGTCCCGGCGCGCCATTCCCACGACTCACCCTGTTCGTTCGGCTCGATGATCTGCTGGCGGATCGTGACGGCGCCCTCGACCTCGTACGGCCCATCCTGCGTCACGCGGATCCGAGCCATTCCGGCTCAGTCCTCTTCGTCGTCCTGCTGGCCGTGCTGGTCCTCGTGATCCGTCGCCCCGGGTGCCCGATCACGGACGGTGAGCGCGGCCTCCTCGGGCGATGCGAACTCGTCGCGTTGGGCGGCGCCGTCGCCCACGAGCTCGTCCTCGTCGTCCACCAGCCCTTCGTCCACGAGCGACAGTGTCTCGTCGCTGGTCGGCCGGTTCGGACGGTCGGGAAGCTCCTCGGCGAGCAGTTGGTCGAGGGTCTCGCCCTCCACGGCCTCCTCGGCGGTCGTGCCGACGGATTCGGAACCGAACGCGTGGTCGGCCCCGAGAATGGAGGCCTCCAGCTCGTCGCCCTCGTCCGAGTCGCGGGGTTCCAGGTCTTCCATGGCTCGCGCTCCTTCCGAGGCGACGGCGATACTTGGACGGCGAGCCTACCCCGGTTGCGGGAAGTCCCGGCTGCGCCCCGCAGGGCGGACGGTCAGCGCTTCTTCGCGTCGACCGCCCGCTGGAGCTGCTGCTTGTTCATGTTCGAACGGCCGGGGATGTTCATCTGCCGGGCCTCGTTGTAGAGCTGCTCACGGGTCCGGCCCTTCGGCCGGTTCGTGCCGGAACGCTGCCCTCCCCGCGTCGACGACGGCATGTCACGGACGGACGAACGCGACGCGGTCTTCGATTGGCCCCGCTGCGCGCGCTCCTTGTTGATCGTCCGGGAGGCGATCTCCTTCGCCTTCTTCCCGGACGTTCCCCGCTCCCTGAGGGAGTCCTTGATGTGCTCGTATTTCCGATCCTGTTTGTCGGTCCACTCCTGACGTGGCATGTCTGCCTCGACCTCCTCACGTGCGTGTTCCTTGCTGTGGAACCTGCCCCGCCGAAGTCATGCAAAACCGGGTGCACGGGTGTGTCGAGCGGACCGAGCGGCCAGATGCGTGGATGCAGAGCAAGGCAAGGGATCCGCGGAGGGTGTGGCGAGGTTCCGTGATCGTCGGCGTGTCGGCGTGTCTCGGACTCTTCGGGGCGGCATGTGGCAGCGGCGACCCGGCCTCGACACCGCCGACGACGAAGGCGGACCTCATCGACACCTCGACAACCCCTGTGGAGACGACAACGTCCCCCACCTCGAGTGAAACCCTCGCCGAGCCGGCGTGACGATACGGCTCAGGACGTCTGCAGCGCGTGGAGTTGGGTGGTGGCGTAGGTCGGGATCTCGCACCGCTCGACGAACCCGAGACGTCGGTACAGGTTGACCGCCATCGGAGTCGAGTGGAGCACGGCCCTGCGCCGGCCCAGTTCCTTCGCCTGGAGCAGCAAGTGGTCGGTGAGGATGGTGGCGACCCCCCGGCCCCGGGCCTCGTTCCGGACGCTGACGCCGAAGATCCCAACCGTGTCGGGGCTGCCGCGCAGCAACGCATACGCCTTGCCGACCGGCCGGCCGTCCATGTAGGCCACCCACCGGGCGCCGGGTGAATCGGGCCCGTACCCGCCCCACCGGCTGATGCCCCGGAAGAACTCCCGGGCCTCGTCGGGAAGATCCCAGTAGAACCCCACGAGCTCCTCGTACGCGTCGAGGTCGGCGTCGCTCCCGACCTCGCGGTAGACGATCCCGTCCGCCTCGAGCGGTGGGCGCGGGACGTCGCGGCCGGTGAGGTCCAACGACATTCCGGTGTGCGGATCGACGAGACGCAGCCCGACCGCCTCGAGGACCGGGCCGAGGTCGGCGGGCGTGGACAGCGGCATGATCGGACACAGCAGTTGGTGGCCGATCTCCCGGAAGTGCTCCGCGATCGGGGCGAGCCGATCGTGCGCGTCGTCGCCCAGCCGGACCCGCAGGATCGCGTTGTAGGGAAGCTGCGGGATGGGCGCCTCGATCCAGATCAGGTCGCCCTCGTCGTTGTACGTGCCGCCGGGCCCCTGCCCGAACAGGGACCACTGTTCGACGAATGCGTCGTCGATCGCGGCGAGGTCTGCGGCGTGCTTCGCGTCCACATCGGTCACGGTGGGCGGAGTCTGGCATCCGACCGGGCTCGCCGCCAGCGATGCCCCGGAAAACGCCGCCTCCAGCGTGCAAGCCTGGGAGACTTCGGCGCCGTGACTTCGTCGACGAACAGGGGAAAGGTGCTCAGCCGGCGCGCCGTGCTCGGCGGCGGGCTGGCTGCCGGCGCGATGCTGGTCGCGTCGCCTGCCGCCGCGCTCGCCCGGGCGCGCCGGACGGACGGCCCGGAGGCGCTGAAGGCGTTCATCGCCGACCGGCTCCAGGTCTCGCACTGCCCGGCAATCAGCGTTGCCGTCGTTCACGGCGGTGACGTCGTCTGGCGCTACGCGATCGGCACAGCGAACGTCGCCAGGGACGTCGACGTCACGACCGGGCATGCGTTCAACATCGCGTCCGTCTCGAAGACGGTCACCGCGATCGCCGTGCTCCAGGCGACGGAGGACGAGCTGATCGACCTCGACGTTGACGTGAACGACGTGCTCCCGTTCCGCATCCGGAACCCGCACTTCCCCCACACGAGGATCACCGCGCGGCAGCTGCTCACCCACACGTCGAGCCTGCGCGACAACTGGGAGGTGCTCACGCCGCTGTACGTGCAGGGCGACTCCCCCATCGCGCTCGGCCGGTTCCTGCGTGACTACCTCGCGCCCGGCGAGCGCTTCTACCGCCCGAATCAGAACTTCACCGAGCGACGGCCCGGCCATCACTACGCCTACTCGAACGTGGGCGCCGCGCTCGCGGGGTACCTGGTCGAGGCGGCAAGCGGGACGGCGTTCGACGAATGGTGCCGGCAGCGCATCTTCGAGCCGCTCGGCATGACGAACACCAGCTGGCACCTGGCCGGTCTGCAACGGTCGGGTATCGCCCTGCCGTACCGCTACCGGTACGCACACCACGTGTGGCGGACGTACGGCCTGTACGGCTACCCGGACTACCCCGATGGCCTGCTCCGAACGACGCCGTCCTCGCTCGCCAAGCTGCTGGCGGCCGTTGCCTCGCACGGTGAGTTCCCCGGCGGCCGCTTGCTCGAGCGAGCGACAGTGCGCGAGATGCTGACGAACCAGCTGTCACCCGACGTCGGGCCGTGGCAGGGCCTGATCTGGTACCGGGTGCAGCCCGAGGGACTCGGCACGCTCTACGGCCACAACGGCGGCGACGACGGCGTCTGGGCGGACATGTTCTTCCGCCCGTCGAACGGCGCCGGCGCCATCGTCATGGCCAACGGCGACGCGTTGCGCGCCCCCGAGGACCGAGCGCTCGTCCAAATCCGAAACCGCCTGATCAAGGCGGCCCCCAACCTCTGAGCGCAGGGCTCAGCCGGCGATGGCCTTGAGGATGTTCCGGGCGATGACCACGCGCTGGATCTGGTTCGTTCCCTCGTAGATCTGCGTGATCTTCGCGTCGCGCATGAAGCGCTCGACGGGGTACTCCTGCATGTAGCCGTACCCGCCGAGGATCTGCACCGCGTCGGTCGTGACCTTCATCGCGGCGTCGCTTGCGTAGCACTTGGCGATCGAGGCGAACAGCGTCATCCGCGGGTCGTGCGCGTCGACGAGCGACGCAGCCTTGTAGATCAGCAGCCGGGCGGCCTCGATCTCCATCGCCATGTCCGCGAGCATGAACTGCAGCCCCTGGAACTCCGCGATCTTCCTGCCGAACTGCTCGCGTTCTGTCATGTACCGAGCCGCGAAGTCGAACGCGCCCTGCGCGATCCCGAGCGCCTGCGCGCCGATCGTCGGCCGCGAGTAGTCGAGGGTCTTCATCGCGATCCGGAACCCCTCGCCGTCGTCGCCGATCATCCGGTCGCCCGGGATCTCGACGTTCTCGAAGAAGACCTCCCGGGTCGGCGACCCGTGGATGCCCATCTTCTGCTCCTCCTTGCCGAACGAGACCCCCTCGTCGTCGCGGTACACGAGGAAGCACGAGATGCCCTCGCCGCGGAGCGCCGGGTCCTTCGTGGCGAAGACCGTGTACGCGTCGGACACGCCGGCGCCGGTGATGAACCGCTTGGTGCCGTTCAGCCGGAACCCGCCGTCATCGGTTGCCGCGTACTTCGTCTCCATGCTGATCGCGTCGCTGCCGGCGCCCGGCTCGGTGAGGCAGTACGACATCAGGTGGCGGCCTTCGGCGATCCCGCCGAACAGCTCGCTGCTTCTGCTCGTCGGTCCCGGCGAGCATCACGGGAATCGCGCCGAGGCGCGCCACAAGCGGCGTGAGGGTCATTCCGGCCGAGACCCGCGAGAGCTCCTCGGTCATCACGGCGAACGTCAGCGAGCCGCCGCCCCCGCCGCCGAATTCCTCGGGGTAGCCGACACCCATCAGGCCGTGCTCGACGAGCACCTCCCACAGGTCCTTCGGCCACTCGTCGGTCTCGTCGACCTCCTGCGCCCGCGGGGCGATCTTGTCCTCCGCGATCTCGCGGACGAGCTTGCGGAACTCCTCGGTCTCCTCGGGAAGGTCGAAGTGCCGTTCGGTGGTCATCGGCGAGTCAGCTCCTGCGTCGGGGACTCCCATTTTAGAGAGGGAGCCCGCTGCCAACCCGCCAGGAGCCAGCCGCGACTGGCGATCCGGCACTCGAGGCCGCATGATCCGGTGCACGCCAGCCACTGGTGGAGGGCCACCCTGGGAGCCATCCGGCCGAGCGCTCGTTGGATCCGCCACCGCCCTGCGCGCTGGATCGCCGCGTCCGTGCTCCTCCTGTGCCTGGTTCCGGCGTGCGGAACGCCCAAGCCTTCGCCCCAGCCTGCGAAGGCCTCGCCGCCCCCCGTTCCTTCGGTCTCCCCCTCGACATCCTCGGTCGTCACCACCGAGCCGTCGCCGTCGCAGACCTCCGCACCACCCCCGCACATGACCGGTCCGGAGTCGATCGTGTTCTCGCCGGAGGGCGAACTGCTGGTTTCGGACTGCCCCGCGCACCGGATCTGGAGCGTCGACGACGCCGGAGTGGCCCACGTCTGGGCCGGCATCGGCGGCGGGGACTTCCTGAACGGTCTCTTCTCGGGCGACGGGGGTCCGGCCATCGAGGCAGGGCTGGCATGCCCGGCCGGAATGGCGTTCGACGACGGAGGAACGCTGTACTTCGCCGACCACGCGAACAACCGGATCCGCGCCATCGCACCGGATGGCACGATCACCACCGTCGCCGGGTCCGGACCTACCGGCGTGGACCGGGGGAGCTTCGCCGGTGACGGCGGCCCGGCGGTGAAGGCCCGCCTGTCCGAGCCGATCGGAGTCGCATTCGACCTGCAAGGCAACCTCGTGTTCGCGGACCGTGACAACAACAGGATCCGGCTGATCGACCGACGGGGCCGCATCCACACGATCGCCGGGAACGGCACGCGCGGGTCGACCGGGGACGGCGGGCGGGCGGTGAAAGCCAGCATCGACACCCCCCTGTACATTGCCGTCGGCCCCGACGGCGCGGTGTACTTCACCGAGGCGGCTCGTGTTCGCCGGATCGACCCCGACGGCACCATCTCGACCGTCGCCGGAACCGGCGTCGTCGGCTTCTCGGGCGACGGCGGACTCGCGGTGAAGGCCAAGGTGAACGAGCCCTACGGCATCGCATTCGACCCGCAGGGCAGGCTCGACGTGTCCGAGCTCTACCGGATCCGCCGGATCGATCTGCACGGACGGATCGGGACCATCGCGGGAACCGGCCTGCCCGGCCCGAGCGGCGACGGGGGTCCGGCGACCGAGGCCGGGCTGTCGCCGGTCGGCCTCGGGTTCGGCGCCGACGGGCTGCTCTACTTCGCGGACGGCGCGGCGACGATCCGAACGATCGACCCGGACGGCGTCATCGAAACGCTGACATCCACGTAGCCAGGCGACCGAACACGGCGGCGCCCGTCGGCCGGGCGCCGCCCCGTTCGCAGATTCCCGCCGCTCCTATCCGCCGGACGGCGGCTGGTACTGGAACGGCGTTCCGAGGTTGGGCCCCGTCACCGAGCGGATCGCGTAGCCGTTCCCGGCGTGGAGCGCGATCGGCTTGCCCTGTGTCACACACTTGGCCACGCAGTCGTCGGACTCGGCGGCCCACACCTGGCCGGTCTTCGAGATGTGGATGTCGATGAAGTCCCAGATCCCGCCGCACCGCCCGGCCGTGCAGTCGTTCCCGCGGTGGACGGGGTCGCCAGCCGGTTCGCCGTCGCGGACACCCACGTCGGGTTGGCGGCGAGCGCGTTCGTCGACACCACCACGGTCTGGTCGAACGCCCGGTCGGTCTCGTTCTTCGGGTTGGTCGATGACAGGAACGTCACGGCAACGCGTCCCGGCGCGCCGGCGGCGACGGTCACCAGGTTGGCCCCGTGCACGCCCGGCGGCGCGATCATCATCGGCGTGCCCCACGTCTTGCCGTGGTCGCGCGAGACCGACAGGAACGGCAGGTTGTGCTTGCCGCCCCACCAGCCATAGTAGAGGTTCCCGGCGTTGTCCGACGCGAGCGACAGGTGGGTGTCGGAAGCCGAGATGTTGCTGACCTTGACCCGGGTCCAGGTGGTGCCCTCGTCGTCGGAGATCGAGACCCACGGGTTCCCGCAGTGCCCCTTGGGCAGGAAGATCCGCCCGTCCGGGTCCACAGCGAGGTGTCCAGTCAGGCCGCCGCACAGATCCCCGATGTCCGGGTCGAACCCCAGGTAGGCCGGGGTCCCCGTTGCCGTCCAGGTGATGCCGCCGTCGAGGCTCCGCCCGCACGTCGAGTCGATCACGCGGTTCGAGCACCAGTAGACGACGTTGGGGTAGCCGACGGTCGGGATCGAGGTCGGCTTCGCGGTCGCGATCGTCTGGTGGTCGACGACGATGTTCCCGCAGGCCACCGGGTTGGTGGTCCACGAGGCGCCCTTGTCGTCGGAGAAGTTGAGGAAGTTGCACGCCCCCTCGAGGTCGAAGTTGAACACCCGCCCGGTGGTCGGGTCGACGTAGATCATGGGGTCGGCGTTGGCGGGCGGCACCGAGCCCGGATCGCCAAAGCCGGGCTGGATGGACTTGAAGGTGGCGCCGCCGTCGGTCGACATGCGGGTGTCGGTCCGGGCGCCGCCCCACGTCACGTCGGTGTCGAGCACCAGGTGCGCGGCCCCGTAGTAGATCGTCCCGTCGCCGGCGACACCGATGGTCGGCTCCATGCCCGGCGCGCCGACGGCCGTCTGGGCGAGCGTCAGCTTGGGGCCGTGGTAGTTCCCGACCTCCGTGCTCGGCGTGCTCTCGGTGCCGGCGTGGTACACGTGCCGCGTCGAGCTCACCGCGGAACCGGCGGCGGCGGAGCCGGACGAGCCGGCGGCGGACGCGGCGACGGCAGTGGCGAGAGTCGCCAGGCCGGCCAGAAGTGGTACGAGGCGACGCCTCGAGCGCGACGCAGGCATGCGGGACCCCCTTCTTCGGCAATGCGGACGTGTTCCGGGCAGGAACATGCCCAGGCAGAGCAGGCTTTATTCCTGCCTTATCCCCGGAGGTGCCCGCGGCCGTTCGTCAGGCGGCGGGGTTGCGGATGATCAAGGCGTCGCCCTGGCCGCCGCCGCCGCACAGCGTCGCGCCGCCGAGCTCGACGCCGCGCCTGCGCATCTCGAGCGCCAGGGTCAGCACCAGCCGCGCGCCGGAGGCCCCGATGGGGTGGCCGAGCGCCACCGCGCCGCCGTTCACGTTCACGATGTCCTCGTCGGCGCCGAGCATCCGCGTGGCGTTCAGCGAGACCGAGGCGAAGGCCTCGTTGATCTCGAGCAGCCCCAAATCGTGGACGTCCTTGCCGGCCTTCTTCAGCGCATGTTGCATGGCGATCGCGGGGACCGTGTGGAGGTACGCGTAGCGCTCGGCGCTCATGCCGTGCGCGACGATCTCGGCGATCGGCGTGAGCCCCAGCTCCTCGGCCTTGTCCGCGCTCATCACGACCGTGGCAGCCGCGCCGTCGGAGATCTGCGACGCGTTTCCCGGCGTGATGGTCCCGTCCTTGACGAAGGCGGGCTTGAGCTTGCCGAGCGACTCCGCGGTCGTGTCGCCCCTGATGCCCTCATCCCTCGAGACAACGACCGGGTCGCCTTTGCGCTGCGGGACCTCGACCGAAACGACCTCGTCGTCGAACCGCCCGGCCTCCCAGGCCTCGGCCGCACGCTGGTGGGAGCGGGCCGACCACGCGTCCTGGTCCTCACGCGTCAGCTGGAGCTCGGTGTTCACCTCGTCGGACGACTCGCCCATGTGCTGATCGGTGAACGTCGACCACAGCCCGTCGTGGACCATCGTGTCGACCATCTCGGTGTTCCCCATGCGGGCGCCGAACCTCGCGGAGGGAACGACGTACGGCGCGTTCGTCATGGACTCCATCCCGCCGGCGACCGCGATCTCGATCTCGCCGGCCCGGATGAGCTGGTCGGCCAGCGCGATCGCGTTGAGGCCCGACAGACACACCTTGTTGATCGTGATGGCCGGGACCTCCTTGGGCAGGCCCGCGGCGATCGAGGCCTGGCGGGCGGTGATCTGCCCGGCCCCGGCCTGGAGCACCTGACCCATGATCACGTAGTCGATCGACGCGCCCTCGACCCCCGCGCGCGCAACGGCCTCGCGGATCGCGATCGCGCCGAGATCCACGGCCTTGAGGTCCTTGAACCCTCCGGCGAACTTCCCGATGGGGGTGCGGGCGCCGGCGACGATGACGGAACGCGTGCTCATGGTCGTTCTCCTGGGGCTTCGTTGGGCGACCCATCAAGTCTACCGGGCACGCCCAGGACGACTTCCCCCGGCACGGCGCAGCCGAACAACCCCAAGGCGGGTTCAGCGCGTGAGCAGCCGACCGAAGCTCAGACCGAAGCCGGCGCCTGGCGCGCGGCGATCGCGTCCCCGATGACCTTGGTGATGGCCTCGCCGACCAGCTCGTCGCGTGCGATGAGCGCGTCGCGGAGGGCCATGACCACGTCGGCGTTCTCCTCGAGCAGCGCCGCCACTCGTTCCTTCTGCGTGTCGAGGATGTCCTCCACCCGGCGCTTGCCCCCGGAGTCCCCGAGCACCTTGCCGACCAGGTTCGACGAGTTGATCGGCCCGGAGGACAGAGCTTCGTAGGAGATCAGCGAACCGGCCATGCCGAGCGCCCCGACCATGGTCGCTGCCGTCGACGTGGCCGTCGCCAGGTCGTTGGCCGGCCCGGTGCCGCTCTCGCCGAGGAATGTCTCCTCGGACACGATGCCGCCCAACGCGATGGCCACCGCGGCCTCGAGCTCGGTCCGCGACCGCGTGTAGCGTTCCTCGATGTCGCCGTGCGCCAGCATCCCGAGCGACCCGCTCCGCTTGATGATCGACAGGACCTCGAGCCGCCGTCCGATGCCCAGGAAGTACGCTACGGTGGCGTGGCCGGCCTCGTGCGTGGCGACCGCGCGACGCTCATCCTCCGTGTAGGCGACCGGCTGGCGGAGCCCGACCTCCTCGGTGATCCGGGCCTCGTACAGGTCCTCGAGGTTCATGTGCCGGCGGCCGTCGCGGAGCGCCAACAGCAGCGCCTCGTCCAGGAGGTGCTCGATCATGACCGGCGTGTAGCCGAGGGTGTCGTGCGCCACCCGCTCGCGGACGTCGGGGTCGTCCAGCTGCTCGTGGTGCGACTTCTTGAGCAGGAAGAAGTCGAGCAGCTCGCGCCTCCCCTGCTTGGTCGGGAGGTCGAAGAACAGGCGCCGGTCGAACCGCCCGGGCCGGAGCAGCGCGGGGTCGAGGTCGTCGGCCCGGTTGGTCGCGGCGATGACCATGATGTTCGAGTACGCAGCCGGCTTGGTCCTGATGCTCTTGCCCGCCGGCAGGTACCCGTTGATCCACTGGATGACGCCATGCCACATGCGGGTCAACCACGGCTGCTGGTCGAACGACTGCATCTGGATCAGCAGCTCGTTCACCGTTCCGCCGTCCCCGGAGGCGACGCTGTTCGAGACCGCGAGCGAGCCGATCCCCTGCGGCGCGGGCGTCATGGAGAGCGAACCGCGGGACATGCCGATCGCGTCGATCTCCTCGATGAACCCGATCGCTCCGCCTTCCTTCTTGGCGGCCTTGCGCAGCGCCCGGAAGAACGCGCGGATCTTGTGCGCGGTCATCCCGTGGAACGCCGAGCGGAACGCGGGCGACGAAGACGAACAGGAACCTCCGGCCTCCTTGGCCATGGCCTTCGCCATGAACGTCTTGCCGGTGCCGGGCGGTCCCTCGAACAGGATCCCCGGCGCGGGTTGCCCCCGAGCTCGTCGCGGAACGTCGCGTACCCCATGAACACGTCGAGCGTCCGCTGGACCTCGCCGGCCTGGGCATCGAGCCCCTTCAGCTGCGACAGCCCGATCTCGATGTCCTCCGGCCGTATCTTGATGTGCGGAGACTTCGACAGCGCGACGAACTGACCGACCAGCAGGAAGCTCAGCGCGACGATCAGCAGGATCGCCGGCAGGTAGCTCGCCATCCCTTCGGGAACCGAGAGCGAGATGGGGTTGTCGGTCGCGTACCGGTACCAGAGGTACCCGTCCACGATCGCAAAGATCAGGAACAGCCGGATGACGCGGCGACGCCATGTGCGGGCCCGGGCGCGCGCGACGTCCGCCCGGCCGGCTCGAAGAATGATCGAGCCCTCCGTCGTCGCCATGCCTTGCTCCTCTCCGGATTCCGGGACAAGGTCGGCTCCCCCCAGCCAGTACCAGAAGCCTAGTCACGCACGCTCCGAAAGGCATCGGTCTTTCGGCTGAAGCGCACCGTTCGGTCCCGACCGGCGGATGGAGGCGGAACGGCAGGTGAGCGGTCGCGTTCGGGGCAGGTGAGCGGGATTGGCACCGGTCGGGTGAGCCAGGGCCAGGAAGCGGGTGACGCCGGACTCCCCGACGACGCCGCCCTGGCAGGCAACCGCTATCGTGCAGGCCCGTGCACAGGGCGGCAGTGGGATCGTCGCGGGGTCCGCCCCACCGAAAGGCGGCCATGGCCAGGAAGAAGCTGGAACCGGTCGACGAGGCGACCGCGCGGGCGATCGGCGGACTGCTTCGCGACCTGCGCCGCGCCGCCGGGTACCGGGCCGTGCGCGACGCCGCGGCCCGGCGGGTGTCCCGCCGCACAGCAGACCATCTACGCCTACGAGCGCGGCGGGCTGGTTCCCTCGCTCAAGCAGTTCATCGAGCTGGTGGAGTTCTATTCGTTCCGGGCCCGGGACAGCCTCGGGGAGGAGGAACGACTGATCCTTCGCTACCAGGCCGTGGCGGCGATGGTCCGGGCCCTGGCGCTCCCGGCGTACCACGTTACCGAGGCGCTCGACCTGATCGCGCGGCTCCAGCCCGAGCCCGCCCGGGCCCGGCGCCGGGCCGACTGAGCAGGACCCGACGAGCCGCCGCCGACGGACCGGGACCGACCACTGCAGCCGCGAACACCGACCGACCGCGATCGCGAGAGGATTCGCTCATGGACCACGAGCAGGCCCTGTCCGAAGCCGGGATCGGCGCGACCGACATCGACCACGTCGGGATCGCCGTCCGCGACCTGGAGGCCGCCGTCGAGCACTACCGGATGGTGTTCGGCTCGGACCCGGTCCACCGGGAGGAGATCGAGTCCGACGGCGTGCGGGAGGCACTGTTCGCCGTCGGGAGTTCGTTCGTGCAGCTGCTCGCGCCGACCGGGCCCGACACTCCGGTCGGGCGGTTCCTGGAACGGCGCGGCGAGGGCGTGCACCACGTTGGCTACCGCGTGCCGAACGTGGCCGCCGCGGTGGCACACCTGCGGGGCCACGGCGTGGTGCTGGCCGACCAGCACCCCGGCCCGGCTCGCGCGGGACCACGGTGGCGTTCGCCCATCCGAAGAGCTTCGCCGCGTCCTGGTCGAGCTGGTCCAGGAGGAGGGCGGGACGTGACCTACTCGATCGTGGCCCGCGACCCGGGGACCGGTGAGCTGGGGGTCGCCGTGCAGACGCGGTGGTTCAACGTGGGTTCGGTCGTGCCGTGGGCCGAGCCCGGCGTCGGCGCGGTGGCCACGCAATCGTTCGCCGAGATCTCGTACGGGCCGAAGGGAATCGAGCTCATGGGGCAGGGAGTTCCGGCCGCCGATGCCCTCGACCGTCTGCGCGCGGAGGATCCGGCCGAGGCGGCCCGACAGGTGGCCATGGTGGATGCGAACGGGACCGTCGCCGTCTTCACGGGCTCGGGCTGCGTCGCCGAGGCGGGCAGCGCCTCCGGAGACGGCGTGACGACGCAGGCGAACATGATGGAACGCGCCACCGTGTGGGGCGCGATGCTCGCCGCGTTCGAGAGCGCGGCGAGGGTGACCTGGCCGATCGCCTGCTCGCGGCGTTGCGGGCGGCCGAGGACGAGGGCGGTGACATGCGCGGCCGCCAGTCCGCTGCGTTGCTGGTGGTTCCGGCGGAGGGCGACCGGTGGTCGCGGCGGTTCGACCTTCGCGTCGAAGACCACCGCGATCCGGTCGGCGAGCTGGCCCGCGTGCTCCAGTTGGCACGTGCGTTCGAGCACCTCGGGCGCGGACTTCGATCTGGCGGGACGGATGGCGTTTCCGGCGGCCCTCGACGAGATGGACAGCGCGGCGGCCCTGGCGCCGGACGACGACGAGATCGCGTTCTTTCGGGCCATGATGCTGGCGCCCAACGGACGCCCAATGGAGGCCCGCGAGGAGTTGGATCGGATCCGCCTGATCGAGCCGAGGTGGGGGCCATACCTGTGGCGTTCCGCGAAGGCGGGCCTCGCTCCGAACGATCCCGACTTCCTGTAGGCGCTCGCGCCGCTCGACGCGGAGGAACGACCGTGAGCGAAGCACTGAAGGAGGCCGCCAGGGAGCTGGTGGAGTCCGCCCGGGACGAGCTCCTGGGCCTGTTCCCACCGCATCCACGCCGAACCCGAGCTCGGGTACGAGGAGGAACGGGCCTCGGCCTGGCTGTGCGAGGCGCTCGAGGCTGGAGGCCTCGCGGTCGAACGCGGCGTGGCCGGGCTCTCGACCGGCGTTCGCCGCCCGCGCCGGATCGGGGCCGCTCCACGTCCTGATCTGCGCGGAGTACGACGCCCTCCCGGACATCGGCCACGCCTGCGGGCACAACGTGATCGCCGCGGCGGCGGTCGGCGCGGGGCTTGCGCTCGCGCCGATCGCCGACGACGCCGGGCTGACCGTCACCGTGCTCGGCACCCCGGCCGAGGAGGGCGGGGGCGGCAAGATCGTGCTGCTGGAGGCCGGCGCGTTCGACGGCGTCCACGCCGCGATGATGGTCCACCCGGCGCCGTTCGAGATGCTCGAGTTCCCGGTGATCGCCGCGACGTCGTTCGACATCCGGTACACCGGCAGGGAGGCGACTCGTCGGCGTTCCCGGAGCTGGGCATCAACGCGGCCGGCGCGTTCGTCGTGGCCCAGACCGCGATCGGGGTGCTCCGCGAACACATCCGCGGCACCGACCGCATCCACGGGATCGTGACCAAGGGCGGCGACGCGCCGAACGTCGTCCCGGGCGAGGCCACCGGCCTGTGGATGGCCCGCTCGACGACGCTGCGCGAGCTCGAGGACCTCGTGCCGAAGGTGCTGCGGTGCTTCGAGGCCGGCGCGCTGGCCACCGGGGCCGCGCTCGACGTCACCGGTACCCCCCGTACGCCGAGATGGTCCACGACCGGGGGCTGCTCGCGGCGTACCGCGGCAACGCCGAGGCGCTCGGCCGCATGTTCCCCGACCTCGGCGAGGCGGCGAAGCGAGCCAGTGCGTCGACGGACATGGGCAACGTCTCGCTGCGGTTCCCGTCGATCCACCCGATGCTCGCCGTCGACGGGCGGCGCGGTGAACCACAGCCGGATTTCGCCGCCGCCTGCGTCGCCGAGTCGGCCGACCGGGCGGCGATCGACGGCGCCGTCGCGATGGCGTGGACGGCGATCGACGCCGCCGCCGAGGACCCGCTCCGCGACCGGCTGCTGACGGGGAGCGATGGCGGAGGCGGCCGGCGAGGACGTTCCGGGGGCTGCTGCTCGACTACGGCGGCGTCATGACGACGTCGATGGGCCGGGCCTTCGCGGCGTTCGCGCTGGAGGCGGGGGTCGACCCGGAACGAGTCCGCGACGTGGTCGAGGAGGCCTACGGCGGGACCAACGAGAACGGCATGGTTCCCGCCTCGAGCGGGGCGAGATCGGCTCGCCGAGTTCGAAGGGTGGCTCGCCGAACGGCTCTCCCCGGGCGCTGCGCAGCCGATCGTGGCGGAGGGGCTGCGCGACCGGATCTTCGCCGGCCTCGAGGCCGACCCGGCCATGACGGCCGCCGTCGTGCGGGCCCGTGCCGCCGGGATCCGCACCGGGCTGCTGTCGAACTCCTGGGGCGACTCCGGCTACGAGCGCTCGACGTTCGGGGATCTGTTCGACGCGGTGGTCATCTCCGCCGAGGTGGGGCTGCGCAAGCCCGATCCGGCGATCTTCCTGCTGGCCGCGGAACGCGTCGGCGTTCCCCGGGGAGTGCGTGTTCGTCGACGACCTGCTCCACAACGCCGAAGGGGCTCGCGCGGTCGGCATGGAGGGCATCGTCCACCGGAGCGCCGAGTTCACCATCCCCCGGCTGGAGGGCCTGTTCGGGGTCCCGCTCTCGGCGCCCGGGTGAGGCCGTCCGGCCGTTTCCTCCGCGACGGGTTCAGCAGCACCATGCTTGACCCGATCTTGGGATACGGGTGGGCAGTCCTTGAGGCGCCCGGTGCTTCCCCTGGCACGACCGCGCACTCCCAGCGCGGAAGGAGGAGGTGGCGCGAATGCGCAGACGGATGGTGTTCATGACCGTGCTCGCGGTCCTGGCGGCCCTGGCGTTCCCCCAGGGGCGCTCGCCGACGAGTCGGGCGACGACGACAACGCCGGCGAGGTCGAGTTCCACGGCGTGATCGAAGCCCTGCCCGACCCGGGCCCGGTCGGCGACTGGACCGTGAGCGGCCGGACGGTGCACGTCACCGACGCGACGGACCTCGAGGGCGACGAGCAGGGTGACTGCGACAACGAGGGTGACGACGACGGCGACGACCAGGGCGAGAACGAGGGCGACGACGACGGCGACGACGGCGGCGGCGACGGCCTCGGCCGCGACCCGCCCCCGGCCCGGGTCACGACGGCGACGACGGCGACCACGGCGACTGCGACGACAGGGGGTTCGCGGTCGGCGACGACGTCGAGGTCGAAGGCGTCGCCGAGTCCGACGGGTCGATCACGGCGACGAAGATCGAGGCCGACGACGAGGGCGAGGACGGCGACGACCAGGGCGAGAACGGCGACGACCAGGGCGACGACGACGACGGGACCGTGGTCCTGCGTGGGACCGCCCAGCGGATCGCCCAGACGGCCTGCCACATCGGGCTGTGGAAGGTCAGCACGCACCCGATCCGCGTGCTGAAGACGACGAAGATCGTGCGGAACGGCCGGACGCTGCATCACGGCGCGCACCTGCGCGTCACGGGCAGGTGGTTCGCCGGCGGCACGATCCGCGCGACGCGGATCGCGATCGTCCGCTGACACGCCCTGCGGAAGGAACGGGAGGCGGCCTGGAGGCCGCCTCCCGTTCCGTTTCCGGCGCCCCGGGCGTGGGTACACCTGCGCGCACGCAGGTCAGCGACCCCGAGGGGAGACGAACCATCGATGGCGCGCTCCGTCCACACCCGCCTCCGCATTGCCGCGATCGTCGCGGCCGCCGTCGATCGGCCTGCTCGCGGCCGCGATCGTCCGGCCCCGCGGCCGGCGCCGGGCCGGCCGCCGGCCGTGCGCCGAACCCGCCGTCGTTCGGCTCGATCGTCCACGTCTCGAAGGGCGCGGACACCCAGGCCGCCGAGCCCTCGATCCGCGTCGACCGCACCGGCAAGCAGCGCATCTGGATCGCGGCGCCGACCGGCATCGGCGTCAACTCGCGGTCGCTCCCGGCGAACGGCGGCGGGGACCTGTTCTGGCACTCGGACGACGCCGGTGCGACCTGGAAGATCGCCGGCGGCCCGGGCGGCGCGAGCAGCCCCACGGTGGTCGGCGGCGGCGACAGCGACGTGGCCGTCGGGTACTCCGGGCAGGTCTACGGCACCGGCCTGACGCTCGCGAACGTCACCCTCGCCGCATCGTGCGACAACGGGCAGCAGTTCCAGACCAACCCGATCAGCAACCTCGACTCGGTCGAGGACCGGCAGTGGATCGACGCCTACGGCGACCATCCCGCGCCGAGCGGCGGGCCCGACTTCGTCCTCGACTACGGGAGCATCGCTCTGCAGCACGTGGTGTTCCACCAGGTGCTCTCGCCGCAGTGCGCCAACCCGGTCGCGGGCCCTGCCATCGACGTCAACCGTGCCGGATGCGAGGGCAACGCCGCCGAGTGCTACCAGTGGCCGGGCAACCTCGCCATCGACGAGCGCAACGGCGACGTCTACGTCACCTACAACACGCAGGGAAACCCGGCGGGCGACAAGGTCGTCGTGACCCGCGTCGACGGCGGCGCGTCGCGAACGGCGACGCCAGCCGACGTCCACCCCTTCGTCGCGGCCGCCAACCGCCCGGACACGTTCGACTCGTTCACCGTCGTCGCGGTGGATCGGGCCGGGAACGTGTACGCGTCCTGGTCCGAACGGCACAAGGCCGAGCACCGGACCGACGTCATGCTCGCCGTGAGCACCGACCGCGGCGCCCCCTGGTCCAGGCCGGTCCAGGTGAGCAGGTCCCCGGCCACCTCGACGTTCCCGTGGCTGGTCGCGGGATCGGCGGGCCGGGTCGACGTCGTGTACTACGGGACGACGGGGCGACCGGCGCCTCGCCCGAGAAGGTCGCCGACTCCGCCTTGTGGCGCGTCTATATGGCCCAGTCCCTCAACGCGACGGCGGCCAGCCCGGTGTTCCGGGAGGTCGCCGCGACGCCGGCGATCCACAAGGGCTCGATCTGCACGTCCGGCACCGGTTGCGCGTCGGGCACGCGTGACCTGCTCGACTTCTTCCAGGTCGACGTGATGCGTTCCGGCATGGCCGTCATCACCTACACGGACGACCTGCACACGCCGAAGGACCCCGACTCGAGCGACCCCCACCAGGAGTGGGTGACGTTCGTGAAGCAGACCGGCGGTCGAGGCGCTGTTCGCGAAGTAGCCGCCGGGCCCGGGGGCCTCAGTCCTCGATGTCGGTGAGGCCCTCCGCCGGCGCGTTGACGAGGATCGCCATGTTGCCCGATCGGGTGCTTGTTCTCGCGCATCAGCTGGTGGCACTCGCCGGTCTCGTCGAACGCGGAACGTCTGCGACAGGCACGGGTCGACCTTGCCGTCGACGACGAGCTCGTTGAATGCCGATGCGCCTGCTCGTCGTTCGCGAAGTGCGAGCCCTGCAGCCGCTTCTGCCGCATCCAGTGGTAGCGGAGGTCGAGCGTCGCGTTGTAGCCGGTCGGTGCCGGCGCAGATCACGACCATGCCGCCCGTCTCGCACATGAAGATCGAGGTCGGCAGCGTGTCCTCGCCGGGGTGCTCGAACACGATCGTCGGGTTCTGCTTCTCGCCGAGCGCGTCCCAGAACGCCTTGCCGAACGCGCGCGCGCCCTTCGAGCCACTGCGCGTACGCGATCGTCGTCCGTCCAGTGCGGCAGCTTGCCCCAGTGGTCGAACTCGCGGCGATTGATCACGCCGACCGCGCCGAGCTTCTTGCAGAACTCGCCTTGCTCCTCGCCCGAGACGACCGCGACCGGCCTGCCGCCGGCTGCCTGCACGATCTGGATCGCCATCGAGCCGAGGCCGCCGGCGCCGCCCCAGATCAGCACGGGGTCGCCCTCGCGGACGATGTTCGGCGGCCAGCCGATGAGCATGCGGTACGCGGTCGCGCCGACCAGCATGTACGCCGCGGCCTCCTCCCACGTCAGCTGCGCCGGCTTCGGCAGGCACTGGTGGTCCTGCACCTTGGTGAACTGCGCGAACGTCCCCCAGTTCGTCTCGTAGCCCCAGATCCGGTACGAGTCGTGGAACCCGGGGTCGAGGCCCTTGCGCGATGTCGTCGTCCTCGACGTCCCACAGGCCGCAGTGGACGACCACCTCGTCGCCGACCTTGACGTTGTCGACCTTGTCGCCGACGGCCTACACGATGCCCGACGCGTCGGAGCCGCCGATGTGGAAGTCCTCGGCTCCCCGTTCTTGCCGTGGACCCGCGTCACGTCGACCGGGATGCCGAGCGCGGCCCACACGTTGTTGTAGTTGACGCCCGCCGCCATCACGAGCACGAGCACCTCGTGCGGCCCGACCTCGGGGACCTCGATCGCCTCGACCTCGAAGGCGTCCCTCGGCTCGCCGAACCGCTCGGGCCGGATGACCTGCGCGTGCATCCGCGCCGGCACCTCGCCGAGCGGTGGGATCTCCCCGATCTCGTACAGGTCCTTGGCCATCTCGAGCTCCTTCGCGACTCCATGGAACGACCGCGCGCAGACAGCCCGCGCGGCGGGTGGGGTGCAGCGTAACCTACCCGGCGGTAGGTCTGGCAAAACAGGCGGCTCCCCGCTGCGGCTTGGTCCGCTTACTCCCGGGTCGTTTCGAGCCGACACTCCCCGGAGAATGCGTCCGAAGCCTGATCCCGGTCGGGACGTCCGCCTGCTGGTCCCGTACTGGCTCCGCGCCGTCCACATCGGCCTCGAGTCCACCGTCGTGGTCCTGGTGACGCTTGCCCTGGTGCCCTTCCTTCCGCACGGCTTCGTGATCCACGGGCCCCTGTACGTGGCCGTCGTCGTGGGGGGAACCCTCGGCGCGGTGGCGGTTGGGGTCCTCCCGTGGCGGCGGCTGTTCGAGCGGGGCCCGTGGGGCGTGCGGCTCCTCTACACGTGGTCGATGGCCGACATCGTGCTCGTGTCGGCCGGCCTCGTCGCGACGGGCGGAGGGCGGTCGCCGCTGTTCTTCGTCTACGCGCTGACGACGGTGTTCTTCGGCGCGGCCTACCCGCCCCGAAGCCAGGTCGCGCTGACCGTCTTCACAATTGCCGCGTACCTCGGGGCGCTGGCCATCAGCGGCTGGCACGTGAGTGGGGCGACGCTGGCGCTGCAAGTGTCGGTCCTCGCGACGCTGACCCTGCTGACGAGCTTCATGTTCGGCGAGCTGCTGTCGCGGATGCGTTCGCAGGAGGAATCCCGCCTCCGGGCCGAGCGGTGGGCCTCGCTGCTGTCGACCGTCGCGGCGGCCACCCGGCAGATGAACCTCGACGAGCAGTCGGTGCTGAACGTGACCATCGCCGCCATGCAGCGGCTGGGGTTCGACGGGGCCGGGATCAACAAGCTCGACGAGGACGGCCGGCGGTACCGCGTCGTCCGGGCCCTCCACCTCCCGTCCGACTACGTCGACGGCGCGTTCCCGGCGTCGCAGGGCCTCGTGGGCCGGGTGATCGAACGGGGCGGGACGGTGACGGTCGACGACTACGGGGCCGTGGAGGACGGGCCGGCGCCGCTGCACGCGGCCGGGTTCGGCGCGGTGGTCGTGACGCCGGTGTGGGTGGGCGGGGTGCTCGCCTACACGCTCTCGGCCTCCTACCGCGGGAGCCGCCCGATCGAGCCGCAGGAGGTCGAGGCGGTCGAGATGCTCGCCCAGCACGCGGGGCTCGCGCTCGACAACGCGCACCGCTTCGAGGAGGAACACCGGATGGTGGAACGGCTCTCGGAGCTGGACCGGCTGAAGAGCGACTTCCTCGCCACGATCTCCCACGAGCTCCGGACGCCCGTCACCGTCATCCAGGGCGTCGGCATGACGCTCGAGCGCGTGTGGTCCACCCTCGACGAGGCGACGCTCCGGGGCATGCTGGGAGGGCTGACGCAGCACGCCCGGGACCTTGAGGAGGTCGTGACCTCGCTCCTCGACTTCTCGCGCCTGGAGAGCGGGGCGGCGGCCGCCCACCTGCAGGCCGTCGACCTCAGCGGGCTCGTCGACTCGAGCGTCCAGCAGGCGGCCGACGTGATGGGCGGGCTCCAGGAGGTCGAACTCGACCTCCGGCCCGGAATCCGGGCGAATGCCGACCCCGCGCTCGTGCACCGGGTGATCGGCCACCTGCTCCAGAACGCCGTCCGGCACACCCCGCCGGGCACCCCGATCCGGGTCGAGACCCGCGTGGACGGCGGCGCGGCCGTCGTGAGCGTGACCGACCGCGGGCCAGGCATCCCGCCCGACGAGCTCCCCCACCTCACCGAGCGGTTCTACCGGGGCGGCGACATCAACACCCGGCCCCGGGGGCTCGGCCTCGGACTGTCGCTCGTCGACGAGATGGTGAAGATGATGGGGTCCTCGCTCGCGGTGGACAGCGCCCCGGGCTGGGGGAGCCGGTTCGAGTTCCGCCTGGAGCTGGCGAAGGAGCCCGCGGACCGGCGGTCCCGGTCGGAGGCCCGACGGAAGGCGGCGGGCCCGGTGGCGAGAACGGGTGCCGGACGGCGGGGTGGCGGCGGCGGCCCGGCCTAGGCCGTAGCCGGCTCCTTCCACGCGTGGCGGCGGGCGGCCGCGCACGTGGCCTCCCGCGGACACCATCCGCAGTGCCGGCCGGGTGTGAGCTCGGGCTCGCCGCCGTCCAGCAGTTCCGCCGCCGCGGTCGCGGTCTCGATCACGCGGTGGGCGGCGAGGTCGAGCGTCTCCTCGGTCACATCCTCGGACTGCCATTCCATGGACTGCAGGAACACCGTCGCCACCCGGTACGGCGGCCGGCCGAACGCCAGCGTGCAGAGCAGGGCGTAGAACCGCATGTCCTCCGCGTGCGCCGGCCGGGCGTCGCCCGACTTGAAGTCGATGAGCAGCCGCTGGCGCCGCCCGAGCACCAGGTCGAGCCGCCCCGACAGGATCACCGACCCCTCGGCGACGCGGGCTCGCATCGACTGCTCGGCCACCGGCTGCCAGGACCGAGGGATCGGCGGGAACATCTCCCGGAACATCACGAGCGACGCGGCGGCGTCGGCCAGGCGCTCGGCCCGGTCGAGCGCGTCCTGTTCGTTCCAGTACCCGGCGAACCCGGCGTCCTGTTCCAGCAGGCGCTCCGCCGAACGCTCCACCACCGACCGGACGTCGACGCCGCGCTCGACCGCGACGTCGAGCTGGACCGCGCGGTGCATGAGCGTCCCGGCGGCGCTCCGGGCGCGAGTGGGCGAACGGCTCGCCCTCCCCCTGCAGCGCGGCCTGGAGCATCCCAGGACACCGGGCGAGGTCCTCGACCCGGCCCTTGGACAGCCACAGCGGGTCGGCGAGCGAGAGCCCGGCGAGCTCGTCGTCGAGCCGGGTCCGGAGGCGCTCGGCGGCGCCGGGCGGCACGCCGGGCCGGCATCGGGGCCGATGCCGATGAGGCGTTCCAGCGTTCGGCGCTGGCCGTCGGTCAGGTCCACCCGGCGGACGCTACCCTGCCCTACCGACATCTCGAGCGAAGGAGCGAGACGCCATGAGCATCTACCCCTCCGACGACGGCGCGGCGGCATTCGTCCGTCTGGCCCGCGGCGACGACCTGCTGGAAGAGCTGAACGCCGTCGCCGCGGAGATCGGGCTAGACGCGGCGACCGTCCAGATCGTCGGCGCAGTCGAGCGCCTGGCCGTCGCCTACTACCGGCAGGACATCCACGAGTACGAACCCCACGAGCACGACGGGCCCCACGAGATCGCGGGCGGCGTCGGGAACGTCTCGCTCAAGGACGGGACAGCCGTTCGTGCACATCCACGTCACCGGCAGCGGCGCCGACGGCGAGGGCGGTCGCCGGGCACCTCGTCGACGGCACCCGCGTGTTCATGATCGAGGCGTACTTCCGGAGCCTCGACGGCCCCGGCGCCGGTGCGGGAGCTCAACGACGACATCGGCCTCGCCGTCTGGGAGTGAGCGAACCGCAGCCCGTCACCGCCGAGGACCTCCTGCGGGCGCTGGCCGACCCGGAGCGCCTGGCGATCGCCGGCGCGCTGGCGCTGGGGCCGAGGACGGCGCAGCAGCTGGCCGAGGCCTGCTCGCTCCGCCGTGCGAAGACCCGCCGGCACCTCGCCCGGCTGACCTCGGCCGGGATCGTCACGGTCGACGACGACCGCCGGACCTACCGGCTGGCCGTGGGGGCGCTGCGGGCCGCGGCGCAGCAGGCCGCGCCCCCGCGCGACCCCGGCATGGCGCTCGGCGCGGTGGACGAGCGCCGAGGAGGCCGTGCTCCGCCGGTGGTTCGTCGGCGGCCGGCTGCACGGCGATCCCCGTCAAGCGTTCGATCCGCCTCGTCGTCCTCACGCGCCTTGCGCTGGAGTTCGACGTGGGCGTCCGGTACCCCGAACGCGAGGTGGTCGAGATCCTCAAACGGTTCCATCCGGACCACGCGTCGCTTCGTCGGTACCTGGTGGACGAGGACCTGCTGTCGCGGGACCACGGCGAGTACTGGCGCTCCGGCGGGCCGGTCGACCTCGAGGCCTGAACGCGCCTTGCGGTTTCGGGCGGCCGCCCACTACGGTTCGCCGCCGGAGGTGGTCCCCATGGCACTGTTCGACGCACCGGCGCACACGACCATCGCGGTCTCGGACATCGACCGCGCCCGCGAGTTCTACGAGCAGACCCTCGGCTTCACGCCCTCGGCGTCGGTCCGGGCGGCGTGTTCTATCCGGCCGGCGGCGGGACCCGGTTCCTCGTCTATCCGAGCGGGGAGGCCGGCTCGAACCGCGCCACCTACATCGGGTTCGCGGTGCAGGACATCGAAGCGGAGGTCGCGAACCTGAAGGGCCGGGGCCTGGCCTTCGAGCACTACGAGGGGTACACGAACGCCGACGGCATCGCCGAGACGGGTCCGGTCCGGTCGGCGTGGTTCAAAGATCCCGACGGCAACATCATCGGAGTCGTCCAGCTCGCCGAGTAGCCCCGAAGCGACCCGCCACCGCGGCCCGGCGCTAGACTCGCCGACCATGGCGACGACCGAGGACGAACGCACCGACGGGAACGAACCGAAGCGCCGAACGGCGAACGGGCGCCCGGCGCCCCGATCCGTGGCCGAGCGCATCGAGGAGCTCCGCGCAGCGCAAGACCGAGACCTCGCAGGGCGGCGGCGAGGAGGCCATCCGCAAGCAGCACGCCCGGGGCAAGCTCACCGCCCGCGAGCGCATCGAGCTGCTCCTCGACAAGGGCTCGTTCGTCGAGACCGACGCGCTGACCCGGCACCGGGCCCACGACTTCGGCATGGAGCGCAACCGGCCCGTACGGCGACGGCGTGGTCACCGGCTGGGGCACGGTCGACGGGCGGAAGGTCTTCGTGTTCAGCCAGGACTTCACGGTGTTCGGCGGCTCGCTCGGCGAGGTCATTCGCGGAGAAGGTCTGCAAGATCATGGACCTGGCGGTGGCCACCGGCGCCCCGGTGGTCGGCATCAACGACTCCGGCGGCGCGCGCATCCAGGAGGGCGCGACGTCGCTGGCCGGGTACGGCTACATCTTCGACCGGAACGTCCGCGCCTCGGGCGTGATCCCGCAGATCTCGCTGATCATGGGCCCGTGCGCCGGCGGCGCCGTGTACTCCCCCGCCATCACCGACTTCGTGTACATGGTCCGCGACACCTCGCACATGTTCATCACCGGCCCCGAGGTCATCAAGACGGTCACCGGCGAGGACGTCTCGTTCGAACAGCTCGGCGGCGCCGTCACCCACTCCACGCGCGAGCGGCGTGGCGCAGTTCATGGCCGAGGACGAGGAGGACTGCCTGGCGCAGGTCCGGTACCTGCTGTCGTTCCTGCCGGCGAACAACCTCGAGGACCCGCCGGCGTTCAGCCCGGCCGAGGACGTCGACGCGCGCGACGAGTCGCTCAACGAGATCGTTCCGGCCTCGCGCGCGAGCCGCGTACGACATGCGCGCCGTGATCCAGAAGGTGATGGACGACGGCGAGTTCTACGAGGTCCACGCGCTGTACGCGATGTCGATCCTCACCGGGTTCGCCCGGCTCGACGGGCGCACGGTCGGCGTCGTCGCCAACCAGCCGAAGGTGCTGGCCGGCACGCTCGACATCGAGTCGAGCGAGAAGGCCGCGCGGTTCGTACGGTTCTGCGACGCGTTCAACATCCCGCTCGTGGTGTTCGAGGACGTGCCGGGGTTCCTGCCGGGCACGGCACAGGAGTACGGCGGCATCATCCGGCACGGGGCCAAGCTGCTGTACGCGTTCGCCGAGGCCACCGTGCCGAAGATGACGGTCATCACGCGCAAGGCGTACGGCGGCGCGTACGTGGTCATGAACTCCAAGCACCTCCGGGCGGACGTCTGCTACGCGTGGCCGACCGCCGAGATCGCCGTGATGGGGCCGGAGGGCGCGGTGAACATCGTCATGCGCCGCGAGATCGAGGCGGCGGAGGACAAGGACGGCCAAGCGCAAGGAGCTCATCGCGGACTACAAGCAGAAGTTCGCGAACCCCTACCTCGCGGCCGAGCGCGGCTACGTCGACGACGTGATCGAGCCGGCCGAGACGCGGGGCCGGCTCATCCGTTCGCTCCGGATGCTCGCAACCAAGCGCGAGGCAGTTCCGCCCCGCAAGCACGGGAACATCCCGCTGTGAGCGACGCGGCTCGCGGGAGTTCGAGCTCCCCGAGAACCTGTCGCCGCTGGAGGAGGCCGCGGTCCTCGCCGCCCTCGAGCGGTACTTCGCCGAGGAACAGATCGCGCCGCCCAGCCTGTGGGCGCTGGCGGGCCGGGTCGACGCCTCCGGCATGGGCGCGCTGCAGACCCGGCGCGTCACCGGGAGCGGCTGGCGGGCGGGCGCCCGGACGACGTTCGCCCGGCGGGGCGTGCCGCCGTTCCACGGCCGCGGCGACTCGAGATAAGGACCGCTCAGCGGCCGGCGCCCGCGAACCGTTCGAGCAGCTCGTCCCGCTGGCGTGAACCGAGGCCGCCGACGCGGCGGTCGGGGCGATCCCCAGCTCCTCCATCGCGGTGATCGCTCCGCGCGAACCGTCACCCGGGAGGTTCTCGAGCAGGACCTTCACCCTGGTCCGGGCGATCGTCTCGTCCTCCTCGGCTCGGTGGAACACGTCCTCCAGGCTCACGTCACCCGACTTCAGGTGATGTTGCATCTCGACCCTGTTCGACGACCGTGCGGGATTCCCTCGACGAGGAGGGGATCGCATGACGAACGCCATCGAGGCCTCCGGCCTGACGAAGCGGTATGGGAAGACATGGGCGCTCCACGACTGCTCCTTCAGCCTGCCTGCCGGGCGCGTGGCGGCGCTCGTGGGACCGAACGGCGCCGGCAAGACCACCCTGCTCCACCTCGTGGTAGGGCTCGCCGCGCCGACCTCGGGGTCGGTGCGCACGCTCGGCGCGCCGCCCCGGGAACGCGCCGACGTGGTGGGCCGCTGGGATTCGTCGCCCAGGACGTACCCCTGTACCGGACCTTCCGCGTCCGCGAGATGTTCGAGTCTGGGACGCCGGCTGAACCCCACGTGGGACGACCAGCTCGCCGACGACCGGATCCGGCGCGTTCGCGCGCTTCGACCGGAGCGGACGGGTGGCCGCTCTCGCGGCCCGCGCCAGGTGGCGCTGACGATCGCCGTCGCCGAAACGACCCGAGCTGCTCGTGCTCGACGAGCCCCTGGCCAGCCTCGACCCGCTCCGGCCCGTCGGGAGTTCCTCGGGTCGCTGATGGAGGCTGCGGCCGACGCCGACGTCACCGTGCTGTTGTCCTCCCACCTGGTCGCGGACCTGGAGCGCGTCTGCGACTACCTCATCGTGCTGTCGGACTCGCGGGTCCAGGTCCTGGGTGACGTGGACCGGCTGCTGGCCGAGCACCGGGTCCTGAGCGGGCCACGGATCGATCGGGATGACGTGCCCGGCGTCGCGTCCGTCGTGTCCGCCCGGCACACGCAGCGCCAGTCGACGATGTTCGTGCGGACCGACGGACCGATCCACGACCCGGCCTGGTCGGTCGACGAGGTGTCGCTCGAGGACCTCGTCCTCGCGTACCTCGCGCACCCCGCCGCGAGCGCCCTGCCCGGTCCGAGCAGGCCGCCGGCCCAGCCGAGATCGGAGGTGCGGGCATGATCTGGCTCACCTGGCGTCAGCACCGCCAGCAGGCGCTCGCCGCGGCCGTGGCCCTCGGGGTGATCGGCGGGTTCATGCTCCTCACCCACCCCGGCATCGCGGACTGGTTCCGCATCAGCGGGGCCGAGCAGTGCCTGCGCGTCCACGGCCGGGACTGCTCGGGCGCCACCAGCGCGTTCTACGACCGGTACCAGGGACTGCAGTTCCTCCTCCCCCTGCTCCTGGTGGTGCCGCTGTTCGTGGGGCTGTTCTGGGGGGCGCCGCTCGTCGCCCGGGAGGTCGAACAGGGAACCCATCGGCTGGTGTGGACCCAGGGCATCACCCGGGCACGATGGATCGGGACGAAGCTGGCGCTGGTCGGCGGCGCGACGGTGGCAGCCGTGGCGGCCCTCACCCTGCTCGTGACGTGGTGGGTCGGCATGTTCATCCAGGCCGGGAGCAAGGGATTGACTCCGGGGGCGTTCGACATCCGGGGCGTCGTTCCGGTCGCGTACGCCCTGTTCGCGCTGGCGCTCGGGGTCGCGGCCGGGTCGCTGATCCGCAGAACCCTGCCCGCGATGGCGGCCACGCTCGGAGCATTCGTTGCGGTGCGTGCGATGGTCGCCGTCGTGGCCCGCCGGCACTTCCTCCCGCCGCGGACCCTGGTCGCGAGCTTCCTCGAGCGGCGGCCCCGCACCGGCCTCGGCGACTGGATCCTGTCCGAGGCCACGCTCGACCGGGCCGGCACGGTGGTGTCCCCGACCGGCTCGCTCGACTTCGGCTACCTGGCGCCGCGGTGTCCCGGGCTCGCCCCTCCGACGAAGGGCACGCTGCCGGACAAGGGAAGCATCTTCGAGTGCGTGCAACACCTGGGGCTCCGGCTTCGGATCACGTACCACCCCGGCAGCCGGTTCTGGGCGTTCCAAGGCATCGAGGCGGGGATCTATCTCGTGCTGGCCGCACTGCTCTTCGGCCTGGCCGTGTGGCTCGTGCGCCGACGGATCGCATAGCCGAACGAACGCGGGACCGAGTCGCGCCCGCGTCGCCCGGCGCCGAGCCGCGAGCCGTGCCCCGGCGCGTGTCTGCGTGCCACGGGGTGCGCCGATCGTTCACCATAGGCCCATGGACGACGACAGCCTGAACACCGTCGGAGGGCACTGCCCCGTCTGCGGGCAGGAATACAGGCCGGGGTTCGTCGTGTGCGCCGACGACGGCGCCGAGCTCGTCCCCGGCCCGGCGCCCGCACCCGACCGACGACGACGATGCAGCGGAGCCGGGGTCATCCGGAGCCGCGCGAACCGACGGCGCGGACCTCAGCAGCGAGCTCGGGCCCCCCGCTGAGCTCGGGTCGTTCCCCGTGCAGGAGGCGATCCTGCTCGCCGGGCGGCTGCGCTCGATCGGGATCCCGGCGATGGCGGAGAGCGACAGCGCCGACGGTCCGTACCGGAACCTGCCCGGGTTCGGCGGCGAGAGCCGCGTGTTCGTCAAGCCCGAGGACCTCGAGCGGGCGCGGCGGGCGACCCAGCGCATCCTCGAGGGAGACCGGCGACGAGGCATGACCGCAGCGTCGCCACTCCCCCTCGACGGCGTCCGCGTGCTCGACATCGCCACCGTGATCGCAGGGCCGGGCACCACGGCACGCCTGTCCGACTTCGGCGCCGAGGTCATCAAGGTCGAGCACCCGGCCATGGGCGACACGGCTCGCAACCTCGGGTGGAAGTCCGGGGACGTCTCGCTGCTGTGGAAGCAGGTCGGGCGGAACAAGCGCCCGATCACACTGAACCTGTCAGACCCGCGCGGGCAGGAACTCCTCATGCGGCTGGTCGACGGCGCCGACGTGCTGGTCGAGTCGTTCCGGCCGGGAACCCTGGAGCGGTGGAACCTCGCCGCCGGAGCTGCTCATGGAACGGAACCCCCGTCTGGTGATCCTGCGGACCAGCGGGTTCGGCCAGACCGGTCCGTACGCGCCCCGGCCGGGGTTCGGTTCGCTCGCGGAATCGCTGTCCGGCATGGCGCACATGACCGGGTTCCCCGACGGCCCGCCGGTGCTGCCGGCGGTGGCGCTGGCCGACGAGGTGGCCGGGCTGCTGGGGGCGTTCGCCGTGATGGTCGGGCTGTACCACCGGGACGCGCGGGGCGGAACCGGCCAGGTCATCGACCTCTCGCTCGTGGAATCGCTGTTCGGCCTGGTCGGGCCGATCGCCGCCGTGTACGACACGCTCGGCGTGATCCCGTCGCGGATCGGCAACCGCATCGTGTACTCGGCGCCGCGCGGCGCGTTCCGGACCCGGGACGGGAAGTGGGTCGCGATCAGCGGGACCTCGCAGTCGGTCGCCGAGCGCATCCTCACCGCGATCGGCCGCGCCGACCTCATGCAGGACCCGCGGTTCGCCACCAACCAGTCCCGCCTGGCCAACGTCGACGCGCTCGACGAGGTCATCGAGGCGTGGTTCGCGGAGCACGACCTCGACGAGGTGCTCCGCGTGATGGAGGAACACCACGCCGCCGCCGCGCCGATCCTCGACGCGGCCGGCATCGTGGCCGACCCGCACTACCGGGCGAGGGGAACGCTCGAGCGCCACCCGGACGACGAGCTCGGGAGCGTCCTGCTGGCCAAGCCCCACCCCGTGTTCTCCGAGACGCCCGGCCGGATCGCGCATCCCGGCCTCCCCGCCGGCGCGGCCAACGACGAGGTGTTCGGCAAGGAGCTCGGCCTTTCGGACGAGGAGATGGACGACCTTCGCGACGGGGGCGTGATCTGATCGTGGCCGCCGTCAAGACACCCGCCGCGGTCGAGGGCCGGGAGGGCGCCCTGCGACGCGTTCGAAGCCGAGGGAACGTCCGGGCCGCGGTTCTGGGGGAACGGCCCGGGCGACCGCTACGGGCGGCACGACCACGGCTACCACAAGGTGCTGTTCTGCCTCGACGGCTCGATCGTGTTCCACACCGACGACGGCGACGTCGAGCTGCTTCCCGGCGACCGGCTCGACCTGGAGCCCGGAACCGGCCATGCGGCCACGGTCGGCCCGGAGGGATGCGAGTGCGTGGAGGCGTCGCGGTGACCTCGGTGGCGTTCCACGTCGACCAGCTGTTCTCGCCGGCGCCCGGCGGGGTCGGCACCTACGTCCGGAACCTGCTCCCGGCGCTCGCCCGTCAGGACCCGTCGCTGGACGTCCGGCCGTTCCACGCCCGGTTCGACACCCGGCCATCGGCGGCCGACGAGCTGTTGCTGCGGTCCTTCGCCACCCAGGAGCTCCCGGCGGGAATACGCTCGTTGTATCCGCGGTGGAACCTCACCGGGCGCCCTGCGCTGCCGGAGCCGCTTGCGTCGGCCGACCTCGTCCACGCCGCGTCGGCCGTGGCGGTGCCGCCCGCCGGCGACCGCCAGCGCCTGGTGGTGACGGTGCACGACCTGGCGTTCCTGGCGGTCCCGTCGTACTTCCCGCGGCAGTGGCGGCAGGTGTACCGGACCGGGCTGCGGGCCACGCGTCCGGCGGGCCCACGCGATCGTCACGCCCTCCCGCGCGACCGCCGAGGACCTGCTGACGCCGAACGAAGGTCGATCCGTCGCGGGTGCACGTGATCCCCGAGGCGGCGGCGCTGCCGGCATCGACCGATCGACCCCGCCGGCGCCCTGGCCCGGCTCGAAGGTGCCTCGGCCGTACATCCTTTCGGTCGGGACGCTCGAGCCCCGGAAGAACCTCGTCCGGCTGGTCCGGGCGTACCGGCGGGTCGCGACGACCGGCGTCCCCCACGCGCTGGTGCTGGCCGGGCCGCTCGGGTGGCACCGCCAGGCGCTGATGCGCGAGCTGGCGCTCGAAGGGCCCGGCGACATCGTGCTCACCGGTCGCGTGACCGCCGACGACCTCGACGCGCTGTACCGGGGGGCCGACCTGTTCGTCTACCCCGCCGTGTACGAGGGGTTCGGGCTGCCGGTTCTCGAGGCCATGGCCCGCGGCGTTCCCGACGGTCTGCTCGAACACGACGTCGTTGCCCGAGGTCGCCGGCGACGCGGCCATCGGCGTCCACCCCGGCTCGATCGGGCAGATCGCGGCCGGCATGCAGCAGGTGCTCGCGGACCCGGGCCTGGCCGGCCCGGCTCCGCGAGGCGGGCCGCGCCCGCGCCGAGCGGTTCACCTGGGACGAGGCCGCGCGGCTCACCTTGCAGGTTTACGAGAAGGCGCTCGGGCGATGACCGAGCTGAACGCCAAGGTCACGCTGGTCGCCACCGTCAAGGACGCGGCCGGCGAGGTCGGCGAGTTCCTGGCCTCGGTGGCCGCTCAGACGCGCCCGCCGGACGAGATCGTGATCTGCGACGGCGGTTCGACGGACGGCACGGTCGACGTCCTGCGGGCTGCCGACGGGGTGACCCTGCTGGAGGAGACCGGGGCGAACATCGCCCGCGGGCGGAACCTCGCCATCCGCGCGGCCACCCACGACCTCATCGCGGTGTCGGACGCCGACTGCGTGCTCGCACCCGGCTGGCTCGAGGCGCTCCTCGGCGCCCTGGACCGCGGCGCCGACGTCGCCATGGGCGACGTCCGAGCCGCTGACGCTGTCGCTGTTCCAGGATCTCGCGGCGGCCATCGCGGTCCCGGACCGGTCCGAGCTGCGCGAGGAGCGGTTCATGCCCTCCGGCCGGTCGGTGGCGTTCCGGCGGTCGGTGTTCGAGGCGGCGGGCGGCTACCCGGAATGGCTCGACATCGGCGAGGACATGTTCGTGAACCACCGGTGGCGTGAGCTCGGGCGTCCGCATGGAGCTGGTGCCCGAGGCCGTGACGCTCTGGCGCGCCCGAGACGACCTCCGGCGGGCACTGGCGCCAGTACCGCCGGTACGCGGAGGGCGACGCGCTCGCCGACATGTACCCGAAGCGGCACCTGCTGCGGTTCTGCGTGTACGGCGGCGCTGGCGGTCGCGGCCGTCACGCGGAACCGCCGCCTGCAACGAGCGGCCGTGGTGGGCGGCGCCCGTATGCCGCGGCGCCGCTCCGCCGGGCGTTCCGCCGGCTCCCCGGCGCCGGGGAACGAGCCGTCGCGGCCGTCGGCGTCCCGGCCCTCATGGCGTTCACCGACCTGGCGAAGATGACGGGCTATGTCGGCGGCCTGCTGCGCCGGCGAGCGGCGGGCGGGCCCGGACCGCGCTGATGCCGGACCGCCGCCCCCGCCCGCGACACACGGGCGCGCCCGAGGGCGAATTCAGCGTGCAGGGCCCGCCACTACCGCCGCCACCGCCGCTCCGGCCCGACCAAAGGTCGCCGTTCGCCGACCTCGACCCGACCGCGGTCGGCATGCTGCTGCCGCCTCCGCGGCCGGACGTCCTGCCCGGCGCCGTCACGCACCGAGTCCGCCGCTACCTCCGCCGTCCGGTGGGGAGGCCGATGGCCGTGCTACTTCGGCATCCTCATGCTGGGCGTCGCGATCGGCCTGGCCACGACGATCGGACAGGAGGCCCAAGCCATCTCGGACGAGCGCCTGTTCGGGGGCAACCTCCCCGCGGACTTCACGGTGTTCGGGATCTTCCTGCACAACGCGCTCGTCGCCCTGATCCCCGCGCTGTTGTTCCCGCTGCTGTTCTGGGGCACCGGCCGCGACGGTCGGCCTCACCGGCTTCGTCGTCGGCCGTCTCGCGGGCCTGTGGCAGGCGCTGCACCTGCCGAACGGGGCGCTGATCCTGGCGCTCATCCCGCACGGCGTGCTCGAGATTCCCGCCTTCCTGCTGGCCGGAACGCTCATCTGGCGGCTCGGGTTGTCCTCGTGGGACAACGCCCGGTTCGGCGGCTCGTGGTGGACCCGCGTGAAGGCCGGCCTGCGCGTGGCCCTCCCCCTGTTCGCGCTCGTGGTCGCTGCACTCGCCGTCGCCGCGGCCATCGAGGTGAAGGTCACGCCGGCACTCGTGCACGCCGTCTATCCCGACCTCTAACCCGGCCTCGGACCCGACCCCGGCCACCGGACGGCGGCCGAGGACGAATCGCTACGAGGCGTCGAGCCCGAGCAGGCGGGCGGCGTTCCCCTTGAGGATCGGCTCCTCGGCGCCCTCGGGCAGGCCGAGCTCGCCGAACTCGCGGAACCACCGGTCGAGATCGATGAACGGGTAGTCGCTGCCGAACAGCGTCTGCGCGTTCAGGCGCTTGCCGATCTCCCGCTTGACCTCGGGCGGCAGGTAGCCCGGCGCCCACCCGCTGAGCTCGATGTACACGTTCGACGCGTGCAGCGCGATGGCCAGGCACTCCATGAACCACGGCCACCCGAAGTGCGCCGCGATGAGCGTGAGCCCCGGGAAGTCCGCGGCCAGCGAGTCGAGGAACCCCGGGTGCGAGTACCGGATCTTGGTCCCGCCGGCGCCCGGCGTCCCGGCCCCGATCCCGCACGTCCCCGTGTGGAACAGCACGATCAGCCCGTGCGTCCTCGGCGGCCTTCCAGATCGGATAGAACCGGGTCTCGCCGGGGTCGAACGCCTGCATGGTCGGGTGGATCTTCAGGCCCGTGCAGGCCGAGGTCGGCGCACTGCTTCACCACGTCGACCGCGTCGGCGCGGTGCGGATCGACGCTCCCGAACCCCATCAGCACGCCCGGGAACTCGACTCCAGGTCGGCCAGCCACTCGTTCCCCATCCAGCCGCGGCCGGTGACCGTCTCGTCGTCCCAGTCGAGCACCACACCGAGGATGTCCCGCGACGCGTACTCCTCGGCCACGTCCTCGATCGTCTTGCGCGGCACCTTGGCCCGGAAGTACGCCTCGGTCGCCGGGAGGAGCGGCCCGATGGACTGCTGGAGCCACTGCTCGATCGGCAGGTGGACGTGGAGGTCGATCGCCGTCGGCATCGGCGTGGCCCCCTGCTCCCGCCGACGTAGTCGTAGAACCCGCGCCCGGACTTCCGGCCCGAGGTGGCCGGCCGCGACCATGCGCTTCAGCAGCGTCGGCGCGGCGTACTAGCGGGTCCTTGAACTCGTCGTACAGCACGTTCGAGATGTACAGCGCGGTGTCGAGCCCGATGAGGTCGAGCAGCGTCAGCGGTCCCATCGGGTGCGCCAGACCGAGGTGGACCGCCGTCGTCGATGTCCTCCTTGGTCGCGACGCCGTCGTCGAACATCTGCACGGCGCTGTTCAGGTACGGCACCAGCAGGAAGTTCACGATGAACCCCGCCCGGTCCTTGCTGACAGGACGGTCGTCTTGCCGATCCGCTCGCCGTAGGCCCGGGCGAACTCGAGCGTCTCGTCGGAGGTCTGCAGCGCCGCGGATGACCTCGAGGAGCTTCAGCACCGGCGGCGGGTTGAAGAAGTGCATCCCGACGACCTTGTCCGGCCGGCTGGTCTTGGCCGCGCCAGCTCGGCGATCGGCAGCGACGAGGTGTTGGTCGCGAGGACGACCTCGTCGCGCGTGATGTCGTCGAGCTGGCGGAACAGATCGAGCTTGATGTCGAGGTCCTCGGTGGCGGCCTCGATGACCAGGTCGACGTCGGCGAGCGCCTGGAGGTCGGTGCCGCCGGTGATCCGGCCGAGGATGCCGTCGCGGTCGCTCGTCGTCGAGCTTGCCCTTCTCGACGGCGCGGCCGGTGGACTTCTCGACGCTTGCCGCGGCCCTGGTCGACCTTGTCGTCGGAGACCTCGACGAACACGACCTCCTGCCCGGACCGGGCGATCACCTCGATGATCCCGGAGCCCATGATCCCCGCCCCGATGACCCCGACCTTCTGGACCTCGTCAGCCTTCATCTGCATCGAGCCTTTCCGTTGGGAAGCGCCGCGCCGGAATCGGCGCGAGGAAGCGTAGTGGCGCCCATACCTACCCGGCAAAGGCGCCCCGCATGTCTCCGGCCGGTACCGCGGCAGGGTCCGTTATCCTTCCGCGCCGTATGCCCACGGTCATCTCCAAGGACGGAACCGAGCTCTTCGTCGAGGTCGTCGGCGAGGGCGAGCCGGTCGTGCTGCTCGCGCACGGCCTGACCGGGAACCGGAACGAGCTCGCGATCTTCGCGCCGTTCCTCCCCGGGACCAAGGTGCTCATGGACTTCCGGGGTCACGGGAACAGCGGCCGGCCGCCGGCCGGGTCGTACACCTTCGACTTCCTGGCCCAGGACGTGGCCGCGGTGGCCGACGAGTTCGGCGTCTCGGTGGCGGGCGGCGGGTCGATGGGCGCAGCCGCGATGCTCCGCCTGCTGGAAGAGGACCCGGCGCGGTTCGACAAGCTCATCATCCTGCTGCCGGCCAAGCTCGAGCTCGGCGACGAGACCTACGTCCGCCTGTCGCGCATGGCCGACCTGCTCGAGGAACACGGCCCGGAGAAGACCGCGGAGATCGTGCTGGCGGAGGAGGAGGCGGCCGGGGCCTTCGAGCAGTTCCCGGCGTCGAAGGACTACCGGCGCGCGGCGATCCTGGCGATGAACGCCGACGGCGTGCCGAACGCCATCCGCGGGGTCATCAACGACGAGCCGGTCCGTGACCAGGAGCGCTTGCGCGAGATCAAGGCGCCGACGTTGATCATCGCCCAGGAGGGCGACGCGTTCCACAGCACCGAGGTGGCGCAGGAGCTCGCCGACGCCCTGCCGAACAGCGACCTGGTGATCCTCCCCGACCAGCACGCGCTGCTCCGCGAGATCCCGATGCTGATGATGAAGGTGCACAACCTGCTGTCGAGCTGAGCCCCGGCGAGCGCCCGGTCAGCGCCGGGCGCACCACTGCACGTCGGTCCGGTACGGCAGGCCGAACCGGTCCGATCGTGGTCCGATCTGCGGGTCCTCATCCAGCAGACGGAGGACCAGCTCGCGGACCCGCGACCGTTCGTCCTCGGGCATGCTCGCGACGAAGCTGATCGACAGCACTCGGTCCACTGCGCCCTCCCGGGTGGTGACGTGCTCGTACGAGAACGACCGGGTCTTGAGCGGCGAGAACAGGTCCGTCCGTTCGAACACGCGCCCCCACGCCGTGCTGCGGTGGCTCGGCGTGTCGCCCCGCATGCGGCTCGAGCTCCCTGGTGAGGGTGGCCCAGAACGCCGAGCGTTCCTCGTCGCGGACGTTCCAGATCAGCGCGAGCGACGAGCCCTCACGGAGCACGCGGTGCAGCTCGGCCAGCGCCGCAGGCCCGTCGAACCAATGGAACGCCTGGCCCACGACCGCGGCGTCCACCGACGCGTCCCCCAGCGGGATGGCCTCGGCCCGGCCCTCGAGCACCTCGACATCCGGAAGCGCGGCCGCAAGCTCGTCCCGCATCGCCTCCACGGGCTCGACCGCGATCACCGAGGCGCCGGTCGGCACCAGCGAGTGGGTCAGCTTCCCGGTTCCGGCAGCGAGATCGAGCACACGGCGCCCCGGCTCGAGCCGGAGCGCCGTAGCCAGGAACGCGATCGCCTCGTCCGGGTAGTCGGGCCGGCCCCGCCGGTAGGCGTCGGCGGCCCGTTGGAACCCGGATGCCGCAGCCGGGTGCACGCCCTCGAGGGTCATGCGCCGGACTGTACGGCACCGGGTTCCCGGCGGCCTCCTACAGGAACGTGATCGTCTGCGAGACCCAGCTGATCTGGTATCCGGGCCCCTTCATTTCGACCGACGCTCCACCGACCGCCCCGAAGGTACCGGTGGTGGACACGCGCATCCCGACGTCCTCGATGCCCGAGCCTCCGACGGTCATGTACACACCCTCCTTGGCGGAGACCGAGATCCCCGTCTCCGGGATCTTCCCGCCGCCCTTCACTCCGGCGAAGATCGTTCCCGTTCCCTTCACGAAGTTGAACGAGCCCTCGCCGAACAGCCCGACCCACAGGACGTCGCTCTTCGATGAGACCTCGATCCCGACCTGCTCGCAGTTGGTGGAGAACTTCACGAAGTCGCCGAGCTTGACCGAGAACTTCACCCCCTTGAGGAACGGCGCGCACGCTTCGGAGTTCTCCTGGGTCCCGTTGTTCTCCTTGGGGTCGTCGCTCGACGGGGTCGAGTTGCAGTGGGAGAACGTCAAATATTTGGTCCAGTAGCCGAGCTGGTTGATCAGGTGGATGTAGTCGGACCAGGCGGCCCGTTTGACCTCCACCATGGCCAGCTGGTGGAGCTTGGGGTCCGCCAGGTTGGCGACGACGGCCGTCATGAACCGGTAGTTGGCCCGGTAGTACGCGCGGATCGCGTCGTCGTACGCGTGGATGAGGGGCAGCCACTTCGCGTGCTCCGAGGCGTTGAGGTTCGCGCACTCCACCTGCCACCGCGCCTCGCACGCGGCCGGGTTCGGCGGGTTCTGCCGGCATTCCGGCCAGGTGTCCTGGGCCTTCACGAGGTCGGGGAGCAGGCCGGCCCCCTGGCCGTTCTCGGTGTGGTAGTAGTCGGAGAAGAAGGGCTTGGTCGCATCCCACGCCGCCAGCCATTTGTCCTCCAGCCGCTTGATCTGCGGCTGGGCATTGGACGTGTAGGCGGCCTGCAGGACCTGGTAGTAGCGGTCGCTGACCCATCGGGGCAGGTGCGCCCAGTCGATCTGGCCATCGATCTGGTCCTCGAGATTGCCGAGGGCCTGGAGCTTCGCCGACCATTCCTGGTCGAGCCGGGCCCACACCGGGTCGGCCAGGCTCTCCTCGCCCCATGTGTCGGGGATCCGGATCAGCGGGAGCTCGCCCTTGGCCCCGTGCGACAGGTCGAACGCCTGGCTCGCCAATGGCGCGTACTCCGGCTGCGGCACGTCGGTCACCTGGACCATCGTGTAGGCCCTGCGGTACTGCCCGGCGCGGAAGAACTTCACGGCGTCCTCGTCCTCGTGCTGGCAGAGCAGTGCGATGGCGAGGTTGACCTTGGCCTCCGAGAGCTCGGGGGCGAGCGCCACGGCCTGGCGGAGCACCCGCTCGGCGTCGGCCCACCGACGGAGCCCGAGCATGGCGTGGCCCACGTTATTGAGCAGCATGGCCTGCCCGGAGATCCCCATGGCCTGGGCGGGCGTGGCCGGCATGGCGTCGGCCGCCTTCGCGATGGCGAAGGCCTCCTGGGGGTGGCCGAGGATGTTCAGCAGCGCGGCGATGCTCGACAGGATCGAGGGGTCCGAAGGCTGGAGCTGGTGAACGCGGAGCAGGGCGAGCAGGGCCGGCACCGGCTTGCGGTCGGCGAACAGACCGACGGCGGCCGACCGCGCCGCGGTGGCGTTCGCGGCCGACGAGCTGTGGTCGAACGCGCTCACCGCCTTGGCGCCGGCCATCGTCACCACGATCGCGCGGGCGTTCGCCAGGGCCTTGGCCAGGGTGAGATTCGAGGCGATGGGCTTGCCCGGCGGGCAGTACTGGTCGCGCAGGAAGAGGAGGGTCCCGTCCGCGTTCCCCGGGTACTTGTCGGCGGCGGAGAACGACCACAGGACGGGCGGCGGGGGCGTCGCCGCCTTGGCCGCTGGAGCGAAGGACAGGAGGGACCCGACGGTCGCCAGCGCCGCGGTCACCGAAGCGGCCAGGCGCCGTTTGCGGCGTTCGGGTCGATTCGCCTTCGCCTGGGCCGCCGATTTCCGATCCGGGGTACCAGTCGCGTTCGAGGCGGCGAGTTTGGGAACGCGGGTTCCGGCGGGCTCGAAGCTCGCGGAATCCCGGTCGAACGCGCGCCAGTGCTGCACGACGCCGCTGCCGTCCGTGACCATCAGCACGCTCGGGCGGTGCGCCCGCGCCCACCGGACGCCGGCGTCCACCGTGGCCGACCTGCTCGTGTGGCGCTCGAGCTCCCGGTCGCTCGAACGCACGACCCACTCGTCTTCCCGCGGGCTGACCGTGAACACGAACCTCGCCATCGTCCACCTCCAGCGGGCAACCGGTCCATCAGGGACATGCAGACCCTGGACCTGGGTCCTAAAGAGTCGCTAAAGGAACGCGGCACCCCTCGGAGGCCTGAGGCGGACGCCTACTGAAACGTGATCGTCTGCGACACCCAGCTGACCTGGTAGCCCGGCCCCTTCATGTCGACGGTCGGACCGCCGGCAAGGCCGTAGGAGCCCGAGGTCGACACGCGCATCCCCACGTCCCTGATGCCCGAGCTCCCGATGGTCAGGTAGAGACCTTCCTTCGCCGAGACCGACACGCCGGTCTCGGGGATCTTCCCGCCCGCTTTCAGCCCGGCGAAGACGGTTCCCGTTCCCTGCACGAAGTTGAACGACCCCTCCCCGAAGAACCCGATCCACAGGACGTCGCTCTTGGACGCGACCTCGACGCCGATCTGCTCGCAGTTGACCGACACCTTGACGAGGTCACCGAGCCTGACGCCGAACTTGACCCCCTTGAGGAACTGCGGGCACGCGGCCGAGCCCGGCTGCCTGCCGTCGTCGATCTTGGGGCCCTCCGTCGGCGGAGAGGAGTTGCAGTGGGAGAACCGGAGGTAGGTCGCCCACCGCCAGAGGTTCCCGATCTCATAGTGGTACTCGTTCCAGGGCTTCTTGATCTGGATCACCGCGAGGTCGTGCAGCTTCGGGTCGGCGATGTTGGCGGCGAGCGCCGTCCCGTACCGGTAGTCGACGCGGTAGAAGGCGCGGATGTCGTGGTCGTACCTCTGCATCAGCGGCAGCCAGAGCGAATGCTGCCCGGCGTTGAGGCTGGAACACTCCTGCTGCCACCGGCCCTCGCACGCCTCGGGCGTGCCGCTCGTGCACTCGGGCCAGTCCGAGCGGGCGTTCATGAGCTCGCCGAGCTTGCCCGCGAGGTTCCCGGCCTCCAGGTGGTAGTAGTCCTCGATGAACGCGTCGAGGGCCCGCTGGTCGCTCACGTACGCGTCGTACAGGGGCTTCACCTGCGGCTGGCGGCGCGCGGTGCCGGCCGCGATCAGGACCTGCGAGTAACGCGACGAGACCCACGGGGGCATGTGCTGCCAGTCGATCCCGCTGCGGACCTCCTGTTCGAGCGCGATGAAGCGCTGCAGGCGGGCCAGCCATTCGTCGTCCAGCGCCTTCCACGACGCCTCGGCGGGGGCGCCGTTGTTCTGAGTCCAGGCCGGCGGGATCCGCAGCGCCGGGAACGTGCCGTCCACGCCCTGCGAGAGGTCGAACGCCCGGTTGATTGCGGGCGCGGTGCCGGAATCGGGACTGTCCCCCTGCGAGACCATCGGGTAGGCCTTGCGGTACTGGCCGAGCCGGAAGAACTTCACCGCCTCCCGGTCCTCGTGCTGGCAGAGCAGCGCGATCGCGAGATTCACCTTGGCCTCTGCGAGCTCCGGGGCGAGGATGACCGCCTGCCGGAGCACCTTCTCCGCGTCGGTCCACCGGCGGAGTCCGAGCATCGCGTGGCCCTCGTTGTTGAGCAGCATGGCCTGCCCGCTGATGCCCATCGCCTGCGCGGGCGCCGCCGCCATGGCGTCGGCCGCCCTCGCGATCGCCAGCGACTCGCTGGGTCGGCCGAGGATGTTCAACAGCGCGGAGATGCTCGACAGGATCGAGGGATCCTTCGGCTGGAGCTGGTGGACCCGGAGGAGCGCGAGCAGCGCCGGGACCGGCTTGCGGTCGGCGAACATGGCCGTGGCCGCGGCCCTCGACTGGATCGACGAATCCGCCGTGGAGCTGCGGTCGAACGCGGCCACGGCGGAGGCGCCCGCGAGCGCGACCACCGTCGCGCGCGCGTTCGCCAGTGCCTTGGGAAGCGTGAGCGAGGACGCGATCGGCGTGCCCGGCGGGCAGTACCGGTCTCGTCCGGCGATGAGGAGCGACGCCGCGTTCCCGGGAGTCGCCTTGGCCGCGGAGAACGACCACAGGACGGGCGCCGGGCTCGCCGACGCGGGGGTCGCGAACCCGAGCGCGGAGGCGGCGACGGCGACCAGGGCGACCATGCGCACGGTCGCCTGCCTTTGGCCGCGGAGGAGGGTCCTCATCGCTCGCTCCCTTCGATGCCGAGGCCCCCGTCCGCCCCGGGCACCTGTTCCGCGGGATCGGACCCGAACGACCGGCAATGCTCGACCGACCCGCCGTTCCCCTTGACCATCAGCACGCTGGGCTGGTTGGCGCGCGCCCACCTGATGGCCGCGTCGACGGCCTCCGCTCCCGTGGTGTGACGCTCGAGCACCCGCTCGCTCGACTGCACGACCCACCCCTCATCTCGCGGACCGACCACGAACACGAACCTCGTCATCGCCGACCTCCCGCGGGCAGCGCAGGAATCACCAGGACCCGTCGACGATGGAATGGGCCGCTAACAGAACGCTAAAGTCCGCTCCGCGTGGCGCTCGAGTTCCGCATCCTGGGCTCTGTCGAGGTCGTGCGTGACGGCCGGACCGTCAACGTGGGCGGCCGCAAGCAGCGTTCGCTCGTGGCGCTCCTCGTGCTGCACGCGGGGGAGGTCGTGCCCGCCGACCGGATGATCGAGGAGCTGTGGGGATCGAACGACGCCGGTGCCCCTGCCCGGCTGCAGGTGTCGGTGTCCATGCTGCGCAGGGCGCTCGGCGACGATGCCGGTGTGATCGAGACCCGGTCCGGCGGCTACGCGCTGGTCGTCGATCCCGAGGCCGTCGACGCGCGGCGCTTCGAACGTCATGCAGTGGAGGGCAAGGCGGCTCTCGCGGCGGGAGACCCCGGTCCGGCGGCCACCACGCTCCGGGACGCGCTCGCGTTGTGGCGCGGCCCGGCGCTGGGCGACCTCGCGTACGAGCCCGTCGCCGAATGGTCGGCCGTTCGTCTCGAGGAGTCGCGTCTCGCCGTCCTCGAGGACCGCATCGACGCCGACCTGGCGCTCGGAGGTCATGCGGGCGTCGTCGGCGAGCTGGAGCACCTCATCGCGGAGCACCCGTTCCGGGAGCGGTTTCGGGGGCAGCTGATGCTCGCGCTGTACCGGAGTGGACGGCAGGCGGAGGCGCTGCAGTCGTACCTCGACGCCCGGGCCGCGCTCGCCGGGGAGGGCCTCGACCCCGGACCGGAGCTCGAGCGCCTGCAGGCAGCGATCCTCCGCCAGGATCCCGAGCTGCTGATCGAGCCGCCCGAGGTCAGGGCCCGACGCCACCTCCCGGCGCCGGTCACGGCCCTGGTCGGCCGAGGCGCCGAGGTCGCCGACGTGGGCTCGCTGCTCCGCGATCCGGGCGTCCGCCTGCTCACGCTGACCGGCCCGGGCGGCGTCGGCAAGACCCGGCTCGCGCTGCAGGCCGCCGCGGAGCTCGCGGTCGAGTTCGCCGACGGCATCTTCTTCGTCGACCTGTCGGAGCTCCGGAATCCCGACCTCGTGCCCGATGCGATCGCCCGTTCGCTCGGCGTCGACGACGCGGGCCCCGACGTCGAGGCGGCGTACACGCTGGAGCAGCACCTTCGCGACCGCCAGGTGCTGCTGGTGCTCGACAACTTCGAACACCTGGATCCGGCCGCGCCGGTCGTCGGCCATCTGCTCGGCGCCGCCCCCGGATCAAGGCTCTCGTCACCAGCCGGTCGCTCCTGCGACTGTACGGCGAGCACGAGTTCCCGGTTCCGCCGCTCTCCGTGCCCCCGGAGGCCAGCGTCGACGCGGCGTCCGCGATGCATGCCGAGGCCGTCGCCCTGTTCGTGGCCCGGGCCCGGGCCGCGAATCGGATGTTCACGCTCGCGGACCGGGACGCCGGGGTCGTCGCCGAGCTGTGCCGGCGCCTCGACGGGCTTCCACTCGCGATCGAGCTTGCAGCGGCGAGAGCATCGACGCTCGCCCCGGCGCGGATGCTCGCCGGCTTGTCGACGCCCGAGCAGCTGCCGCCGGACGGACCCCGCGACCGTCCGGCGCGGCATCGCACGATCCGCGCGGCGCTCGACTGGAGCCACGACCTCCTCGAGCCGCAGGAACGCGGCCTGCTGGCGTCGCTCGGGGTGTTCGTCGGGGGATGGACCGACGAGTCTGCGGAGGACGTGTGCGGAGGGACGCCGGCGCTGCTCGGAACGCTCGTGGGCAGGAGCCTCGTGACGCGGCGCCACACGACCGACGGCCCGTCACGGTTCGGCATGCTGGAGACGGTTCGGGAGTACGAGCTTGCGGAACTCGCGGAGCACGGCGACGGCGAAGCGGTCCGGCGCCGGCACGCGGACCACTTCCTCGCGCTGGCCGAGGCCGCCGAACCTGCGCTGACCCGTCCCGGTCAGGAACGGTGGATCGCCCGGCTCGAGGACGAGCGCGGAAACTTCCAGGCGGCCTTCGCCTGGTTCCTCGGAAACGGCCGGACCACGGAGGCGCTCGCGCTCGCCGGGGCGCTCGCACGCTTCTGGGTCGTACGGGGTCACCTGCGGGAGGGCCAGTCCCTCGTGGAGCAGGCGCTCCGCGCCGACGGAGGCGGGAACGAACCGGCCCGGGGAAAGGCCCTCACCGCCGCCGCCGCCCTCGCGCTCCGCCGGGGCGACTTCAGGCCGATGCAGGCGTTCGCCGAGGAGCACCTCGCGCTCGCCGAAGCTCTCGGGGACCGCTCCGGCGTCGCGCACGCCCTGACCGAGGCGGCGACCGCACTCGTGAACCTGGGCGACGAGGACCGGGGTGTGCGCCTGTTCGAGGAGAGCGCGTCGATCTTCCGCGAGCTCGGCGACCCCGACGGCCTGGCGGTCTCGCTCGCGAACCTGGCTTCGGTCGCCCTGTTCCGCGGCGAGCTCGAGCGGGCCTCCGCGCTCGCGGAGGAGAGCCTGGACCGGTACCGGGAGGCGGGCGACCGGGTCGGGATGCTCCAGCCCATGTACAGCCTCGGCCTGGTCGCGCTGCTCCACGACCGGACGTCCGATGCGATCGCCATGCTCTCGAGCGGCCTCGCGCTCGCGCGGGAGCAGGGGTTCCGGGTGGGGGTGATCTACTTCCTCGAAGGGCTGGCCGCCGCGACCGCACTCGACCGACCGGACGGGGCGGCCTCGCTCCTCGGGGCCGCGGCGGTGATGGGCGAGCGAGCCGATCTGTCGTTCGAACCGCTGCAGCAACGAATCCACGACCGGACCGTCCAGGCGCTCCGGGACCGCTTCGGCGAGGACGGGCTGGCTCGCAGGATGGCTGCCGCACGCTCAGTCGATGTCGACGACGTCGTCGCGGCCGCGCTCGGCGACGTGGTCGGCCCGGCCTGATCGGCCCGGCGCCTGGAAGCTCAGGGCTCGGGGAGCGGGCGGGGGCCGGGCCCCTCGTAGCGAACGTTCTTCCAGCCGATGTCCCGGTAGGGACGCTCGTGGGTCTGTTCCTCGTGGACGTGGGCGACGAGGCCGGGCGCGCGGCCGATCACGTACAGGGCCTTGCCGAGCGCCGGGTCGAGCCCGAGCTCCAGCAGCAGCGCGGCCATGGCGCCGTCGATGTTCATCCAGAGCTTCCGGCCGAACTCCTGCTCGAGAGCGTTCTCGAATGCCATCGCCAGCTCGCAGTACCGCCCGTGGAAACCCAGCTCCTTCGCCAGGTCGAACAGCCTCCGGCCGCGCGGGTCGGGGTCGTGCACGACGTGGCCGTAGCCGGGTACGCGCCGGCCCTCCTCCCGGAATCTGGCCACGATCGTGCGGGCCGCCTCGGCGGGGTCGCGGTGCAGGTCCTCGGCCTCGAGGAGCATGTCGGCGCCGTCTTCGACGGCGCCGCCATGCAGGTCGCCGATCGCGAGCAGGCCGGCGGCCACGCCGGCCTGCAGCGGCACCCCCGCACTCGCCACGAACCGCGCGGCGTCCACGGACGGCGCCACGAGCGAGTGCTCGGCGCAGGAGACCAGGAGCGCCTCCATCATCCGGCCCTCGTTCCCCTTGGGGAGGTCGCCGGACAGCAGCAGGAACGTCACGTCCCCGAACGAACGCGACCCGATCAGCTCGAGCACGTCGTACCCACGGATGCGGATCTCGTTCGGCTTGACCTCCGAGATCCTGGTGCGCCAGAAGGCGTCGCGTTCGGCCATCAGCGCCCGGAGGCTATCAGGGCGGCCCCGGGCCGGACCGCATACAGGCGCCATTCGCCCGGCACCCCCTTGAGCTCTCGGGTTCCTCGATCGTCGAACTCGAGGCCGGAGCCGACCACGAGGTCGAGTCTCGTCACCTGCCGCGGAGCGGGCAACGGGGGGAAATACGGGCCCGCTCGACCTGGGAAAATCCCTCGGAATCCGGGATCGCGGTGTTACGCTTCGGCCCCATTTCGGGCCCGAGGACCACCACCAGAGGCATGCGCCCCCTCGCCAGAAGCCTGCTGTCCGCGATGCTCGCGCTCTTCGTGGTGGGCCTCGTCGCCCTCCCCGCGTTCGCCGACCCGCCGGTCGCCGCCGACGACGACTTCGGCACCACGCCGGAGGACACGTCGGTCACCGCCGACGTCCTGGGGAACGACACCGACGTCGACACGGGCGACACGCTGGCCGTGGAGGCCGTGGGCGACCCCGGGCACGGGACCGTAACCGACAACGGTGACGGGACGATCACGTACGACCCGGCGCGGGACTTCCACGGATCGGACTCGTTCACCTACACGGTTTCCGACGGCCACGGCGGAACCGACGACGCCATCGTTTCGGTGGCGGTGAGCTCGGTGAACGACGCGCCGGTCGCCAACGACGATCCCTCCTACGCGGTCACCCACGACCAGCCGCTGGCGGTGAACGCGGCCTCCGGCATCCTGGCCAACGACGCCGACGCCGATCTCGACGGGCTCACGGCGACGCTGGGGGATGACGCCGGCCACGGCGACCTGACGCTGCACGCCATGGGCTCGTTCGAGTACCAACCGGATGCCGGGTTCGTGGGAACCGACACCTTCACGTACACGGCGTTCGACGGGGCCGCCCAGAGCGCCCCGGCCACAGCGACCATCACAGTGTCGGACCAGGCCCCGGCCTCGAGCCCGGATTCCTACCCGGAGGGTCTCGACCCATTCCTCGAGGACGGAACGCTGAACGTCGACGCGCCCGGCGTGCTCGGCAACGACGCGGACGACGACGGCGACGCCATCACGGCAGCCGAGGCCTCCGGACCTTCCCATGGCGACCTGACGCTGAACCCGGACGGCTCGTTCTCGTACACGCCGGACGCGGACTTCGAAGGCCAGGACTCGTTCACCTACGCGGCGAGCGACTCGGTCGGAGGGACCGGTTCGCCCGCGATGGTCACGATCGCCGTCACCGGCACGGAGGATGTCCCGACGGCGAACGACGACTCCGTCTCCACGCCGGAGGACACGTCGGTCGAGATCACGGTCCTCGCGAACGACTCCGACCCCGACGCGGGAGACACGCTCACGGTCGACCTGCCGACCTCGACGGCGTCGGAGGGAGCGCGTGACCGTCGACGACAACGGCGTCGTCACCTACACGCCGGCGCAGGACTTCAACGGGTCCGACGCGTTCGACTACTCGATCGACGACGGACACGGAGGAACGGCGATCGCCTCGGTGCACGTCACCGTGACGCCGGTGAACGACGCGCCGGTCGGCGCCACCGACAGCTACCGGATCACCTCGTCGCCGTTCTCCGCCGCCAGCCTCCTCGCGCAACGACGACGACGTCGACAGCCCGACGTTGACCGTCGCCGGCTTCACGCAGCCCACGCTCGGCCACGTCACGCTGAACCACGTCACCGGCACCTTCACCTACACGCCGAACGCGGGCGTGTGCCAGAAGACCGACGGATTCACCTACAGGGTGAGCGACGGGTCGCTGCGGAGCCCGCCGGTCTCCGTGACGCTCACCGTGCAGATCCCGAAGACGAGCGTCACCCTCACCGTGGCGCCGTCCGCCACCGTCGTCGCCTACAAGGGCTCGGTCACGGTCACGGCGGCCATCTCGGCCTTCAGCCGCGGGGCCAAGTTGACCATCTTCCGCACGCCGATCGGCGGCGCGCCGATCATGCTCGTGACGCACGCCCCGAACGCGCAGGGCAAGGTGTCGTACGCCGTCACCGGCGCTGCAGAAGCGGAACATGTTCACCGCCTCGTCGAAGTTCGACAACTGCCACGCGCCGGCCGCGAGTCCGGGGAAGGTCGTCCAGGTCCGCGCCGGCGTCACCACGACGCTCACCGGCGGCAAGCTGGTGAACGGTGTTCGGACCTACCCGGGCGTGAACCCGTTCTACTCGACGAAGGTGCTGCCGCTGCACCCTGGCGCCACCGTGCACTGGGTGTGGCAGGTCAGGCGGGGCTCGACCTGGAAGGACTACTTCACCCCGACGGTGACCCTCGACGGGCAGAGCCACGCGGCGTTCGGCCTGGCCGGGTGGACGGCGAACGTGCTGAACCGCATCCGGTCCGTCGGGCCCTTCGACTCGAGCGGCAAACGGCTCCCGGACAACGCGCCCGGCACGTCCAAGTGGCTGCTCTTCCGCGTGAACGCCTGAGCGAAGAGGACGCCCGACGGCTCGCTACGGCAGCGGAACCTCGACGGAAGCAGCAGGCGAGAACAGCGTCGAGGCCTTCACCGTCGACTCGTCCACCTGCACCAGTCGGGCTCGAAACGACCACGCCCCGTCGGCGCCGGGAGTGAACAACCCCGAGCGGGCGGTTCCCCGGTACCAGGCGGCGAACTTCCCGCCGGGGTCACGAATCTGGACGTCGAACTCCGTTCCCGCCTTCGGATCGGCCAGCGCCCACCGGACCCGGTACTGCACGACGTCCTCGGTCGACGCGTCGGTGATCTTCATGCGCGTGGCCACCCGGGCGTTCATCCCCGTGTGGTACACGCAGTGATACGTGAACGTCGCGGCCCACGGCAGCTGCCGCTGAAACGACGCACCTGACTCCACCATCCCGGAGCTGAACACGCGAATGCCGGGCTTGCCGTTCGGCAGCTGAGCGTCGGACGTCGCGGTGTGGGGAGGATCCTGCGTGCTGTTCGTCCACTTCACCGTCACGCCCATGGCCGCGGTGATCGTGTCCGGCACGAACTGGAAGCCCTCGATCGAGACCGACCGGGTCGCTCCTGCCGACGCCGGCGCCGGAAGCCCGCTCAACACGGCGACGGCGCCGAGCGCGGCCAGCGCCGCGCGGCCACTCGTCACCCGGCTCGTCCGAGCAGGTCCGCGATCTCCCCCACCATGGCGGTCAGATTCTGATCCTTCGGCGTGAACACGCGCGCGATCCCGAGCGAACGGAGCTTCTCCGCGTCGTCGTCGGGGATCACGCCGCCCACCACCACCGGCGTCCTCGCGACGTCGACGCCGTTCGCCCTGAGCAGATCGAGGATCTCCGGCACCAGCAGATTGTGCGCGCCGGACAGGATCGACAGGCCGACCACGTGGACGTCCTCGTCGGCGGCGGCCCGGGCGATCTCCTCCGGCGTGAGCCGGATGCCCTGGTAGACGACCTCCATGCCGGCGTCCCGCGCGCGGACGGCGATCTGCTCGGCCGCGTTCGAGTGGCCGTCCAGGCCGGGCTTCCCGACCAGCATGCGGACCCGCCCCACGCCGAGCCGCTGCGCGGCCTCCGACACGCGACCACGCACGTCGTCGAGCGCCCCGGCCTCGCCGCCGCCGAGCGTCCGCCCGGTCACGCCGGTCGGCGCCCGGTACTCCCCGAACGCGTCGCGCAGCGCCTGCGCCCACTCCCCCGTCGTGACGCCGGCCCGCGCCGCATCGATCGACGTCCGACCAGGTTGCTCGCCGGACTCGGCCGCCCTCCGGAGAACGTCGAGCGCGGCGCCGGCCGCCCGCGGAGTCGCGTTCCGCCCGCCATCGCTCCAGGCGCTCGAGCTGCTCGGCTTCGTCGGCGGGATCGGCCCGCTCGAACGCGCCCTCGTCCATGCCCTCGACGAGCGGCGACGGCTCGGCCTCGGTGTACTCGTTGACGCCGACCCACTTGCGCTCGCCGGTCTCGATCTCGCGGAGGCGGGTCGCGTGGGCGGCGACCAGCTGTTCCTTCATGTAGCCGAGCGCTTCCACCGAACCGCCGCGCTCCAGCACCCGGCCGAGCTCCTCCTCGGCGCCGGTCGCGATCTCGTCGGTGAGCGACTCCATGACCGTCGAGCCCTCGAACAGATCGCCGTGCTCCAGCAGGTCGGTCTCGTACGGCCAGGATCTGCTGCGCCCGCAGCGACCACTGCTGGTCCCACGCCCGCGGCAGCCCGAGCGCCTCGTTCCACGCCGGGAGCTGCACCGCCCGTGCCCGGGCGTCCGCGCGACATCGTCACGGCGAGCATCTCGAGCAGGATCCGGTACACGTTGTTCTCCGGCTGCAGCGCGGTGAGCCCGAGCGAGTTCACCTGCACGCCGTACCGGAACCGCCGCATCTTCGGGTCCTCGACGCCGTACCGCTCCCGCGTCAGCCGGTCCCACAGCCGCGCGAACGCCCGCATCTTGGCGGTCTCCTCGACGAACCGGATGCCCGCGTTGCAGAAGAACGAGATCCGTCCGACCAGCGCCGGGATGTCGTCGTCGGCGACCTGGCCGCTGTCGCGGCACGCGTCGAGCACGGCGAACGCGTTCGCCAGCGTGAAGGCGACCTCGAGCACCGGGTCCGCGCCCGCCTCCTGGAGGTGGTACGAGCACACGTTGATCGGGTTCCACCGCGGCGTCTCGCGCAGCGCCCAGGCGATGAGGTCGACGGTCAGCCGCATCGACGGCTCCGGCGGGAACGCATACGTCCCGCGCGCCAGGAACTCCTTCAGCATGTCGTTCTGCGTGGTTCCAGTGAGCCCGGAGCGGTCGGCCTCGTGCTCGTCCGCCACCGCCACGTACAGCGCGTACAGCCACACCGCCGTCGCGTTGATCGTCATCGACGTGTTCATGTCCTGGAGGGGGATGCCGTCGAACACGTCGCGCATGTCGCCGAGCGAGGTGATCGGGACGCCGACCCGGCCGACCTCGCCGCGAGCCATCTCGTGGTCGGAGTCGTAGCCGGTCTGGGTCGGCAGGTCGAAGGCGATCGAAAGGCCGGTCTGGCCCTTGGCGAGGTTCCGCCGGTACCGCTCGTTGGTCACCCGGGCGTTGCCGTAGCCGGCGTACGTCCGGAAGATCCAGGGCTTGTCTCGGTGGCGTTCGGCCATGTCCGTTCCGCTCTTGAATGGCCTGACGATTCGGGGATGCACGAAGCGAGCCGAGTATACCCACGGGTAGGTTCGCCACTCCGAACAGAGCAACAGCGCCTCGCGACAGCGGTTCGAAGGGCGGGCAGTGGACGGAGAAGGAGGAGTGTCCACTCCTCTCCGTTTCAAAGTATCGCGCGCACTGGGGCTTGCCGCAAGACCGGGGTCGTGTCGCACAATCGCCGGCCGAGGTCAGAACCTACGGCGAGGGAGTCGTCCGCGACGAACGACTCCGAGGGGAGTGGCGAGTGACGGACACCGACGTGATCATCGTGGGGGCCGGCCCGACCGGCCTGATGCTGGCGGTCGAACTGTGCCTGGCCGGAGTGCAACCGCTGGTGCTCGAGCGGCTGCCGCAGCCCAGCGAGACGCCCAAGGCGGGCGGCCTCAGCGGGCAGATCCTGGAGCTGCTGCGCTACCGGGGCCTGCTCGGGCGGTTCGAGGCAGCCGCCGGCAGCGGCCCGATACGGGCTCCCCGACTCCCGTGGGGCGGCATGCACGTGGACTTCACACCCCTGGCCGAACCTCCGATGCAGGTTTTGCCGCTCCCGCAACCGCAGATCGAGCGGGTGCTCGCGGAGATCGCCGGCGAGTTCGGCGCCGAGATCCGCCGCGGGCAGCGGGTGGTCGGGTTGACCCAGGACGACGACACCGTGACCGCGGACGTGCGCGGGTCGGACCGGGGGCATCGGGTGACCGCCCGCTCCCTCGTCGGCTGCGACGGCGCCAGCGGCCGGGTGCGCGACCTGGCCGGCATCCCGTTCCCCGGCATGACATACCCGGAGGTCCAGCGGGTCGGCCTGGTCAGCTTTCCCGATTCGGTGACCCCGCTCGAGAACGGGGACATCGAGGTCGCGGGGGTGGGCAGGATTCCGTTCGGGTTCACCCGAACCGAACGCGGCGAGTTCGCCCTGGGATCGACCAACCCCGAGCTCATGGGCCTCTACACCAGCGAGGAGGAGGAGACCACCTACGACGACGACGAGCCGATGACCGTGACGGAGCTCGGGGACAGCGTCCGCCGCGTGCTCGGCGTCGACCTGCCGCTGGGAGCGCCGACCAGGCTCACGCGCTTCACCTTCCACGCCCGGGAGGTCGAGCGATACCGCGACGGGCGGATCCTGATGGCCGGCGATGCAGCGCACCTGTTCCCCTCCCCGGGCGTGGCCCTCACCGCCGGCCTGATCGACAGCGTCAACCTGGGGTGGAAGCTGGCCGCCGCCATCCACGGCTGGGCGCCGGACGGCCTGCTCGACACGTATCACGACGAACGGCACCTCGCCACGACGCGGGCGATGCTGCACGCCCAGGCCCAGGTGGCCATCCGGCGCGGCCACGACCCGGCCGCTGCGGCGCTCCGTGAGCTCTTCCAGGAACTCCTCGTCGACGAGCAGCCGCTCCTCCGGCTCGGAGCTCTGATGGCCGGCGCCGACATCCGCTATCAACTCCCCGACAACGACCGCCACGCCCTGATCGGCACCTTCGCACCCGACCTCACCTTGCGCACCGACCAGGGCGTGACGAGCGTCGCGGACCTCCTGCACACGGCTCGGCCCGTCCTCCTCGACCTCGCCGGGCGCACGAATCTCCGCGAGACCGCCTGGGCCTGGCAGGATCGGATCGACATCCTCACCGCCGAGACCGATGACCGGCGGGCCGACGCCCTCCTGATCCGCCCGGACGCCCACATCGCCTGGGCCGCAACCGTCGACGAGCCCGCCGACACGGCCGCGTCCGCGCTGCGCGAAGCGCTCGCCCGCTGGTTCGGCACACCCCTGGAAACTCCGGCGCCGATCGTCGATCGGCCCTGAGCCCCCGTCCTAGCAGATCTCGTTGAGGTACGGGTACGGGTCGATCGCGTCGCCGATGATGACGAGTAGCCGTAGACGCTGACGTACGGGCTGGCCGGGATGGCGGTCGGGGTGCCACTCGAAGTGGTCGGTGTGTACGGACCGCCCTGGGCGTCGCCGGTGTTGCCGACGTAGCCGATGATGTCGCCGGCCTTCACCTGGCCCGGCGTGCCGTACTGGTCGAGGTGGGCGTTGTAGTCTAGCCGTCGGCTGCCGGACACGATCACCGAGTTGCCGCCGAGGCCGTTCGGGTCGAGCTCGGCCACGCCGTCGAACGTCGCGCGGATCGGTCGTGCCGCGCGGCGCCAGGATGTCGGTCCCCGCGTGCGGGTGGTAGCCGCCCGCGTACCGCGGCGCGCCGAACGAGTCGCCGTACGCCTTGGGATTGTCGACCGGGCACACGTAGAGCGGGCCGGGCTTGTTGTCGATGACAGCGCCGCCGTGCGTCGCGGCACGGGCCGCGGCGCGCAGCTCGCGCATCGCGCTTCTTCTTCAGCTTGGCCACCAGCTCGGTGGCGCGGTTCTTGTTCGACTCGAGGCTCGACAGGAGCGCCGACTGCTGGTCGACCAGCTGCTGCTGGCTGTTGAACTTCGCGTCGAGGAGCTTCTGCTGACGTTGTCGAGCTCCGCGCAGCTGGTCGCGCTGATCGGTCAGCAGGCCCTCGAGCTCGCTGCGCCTGGCGTCCAGCGCGTTGGCCTGGTTCTGGACCTCGGCAGCGAGCGAGGCGTCGTCGCGGGCCATCCGGCCCATGAACTCGACCCGGTCCGAGAGGTCCGACATGGAGGCCGACCCCAGGAGGAACGACAGGTCGCCCGCCGGGCCCTGCTCGTACGCCGAGCCGGGCCCGGGCGTTCAGCAGGTTGCGGACCCGCCGGTAGTGGGCCTTGGCGTCGTCGTAGGCCTGGCGGATGGCCATGACCTTGCCCTCGAGGATGCCGTACTGGGTCTGGGCCGCCTCGATGGCGACGGCCTGCTCGTTGAGGTCCGTCTGGGCCGCCCCGGAGCTTGGCCTCGAGCTCGTCGAGCTGCTGCTGCTCACCGTTGATCTCGTCGATGAGCTCGGTGAGCTCCTTCCGGGCCTTGTCGAGGTCCTTCTTGGTGTCGGCCAGCGCGCCGGGCGCGAGCGAAGACAGCACGACGACGGCGAGCGCCGCCACGGCGGCGCGCGCCCAGGAACGTGCTGAACCTTCGGATCGGAGCACTCGGAACCTCTTCACGCTTCCCTTGCCTCGACGTCCGGACCCGCGATCTTGAGCACAGGAAGGCACACTGGCCGCACGGATGCACCAGCGTCGCGTGCCCGAAGGGCAAAGGCAAGCATCTGTGGTCGGCCCGGCCCCTGCGCCGGGCGCGCTACCCCCTCGTCAGATCTCGGACTTCTATTTCCCCCCGGAGCCGTCCGAATCCTCGCCCGACCCGTTGTCCGGGCCGCTCTCCGGCGGGGTGTCCGGCCTGGGCGGCGCAGCGATCCCGTGGCCGTGCCCCGAGGGGTGGCCGGAACCGTTGGGGGCGCCGTCACCGTTCGACCCCGGCAGCTCCGGCTGGAACGGGACGGTGACCTTCGGGAGCGGCACGCGAACCTTGGCGTGGGTCTCATGAGCCGCCAGGGCCTCCCGGTGGTACGCCTCGAGATCACTGATGAACTCCTCGGAACGGTACGGCGTGCCGTCGACGAGCGGCCCCCGCTCCCGCTCGATGACCGCCGAGACGTCCTCGCCGGTGACCGTCTTGTTGCGTCTCGAGCGCGTGGGCGACCGAGCAGGATCTCGGCCCGGTTCTCGGCGAGCATGTCCTCGGTACGCTTGAGCAGGTCGTCGAGCTTGGTCTCGATGCGCGGACCGAGAGTCCCCTCGAGCAGGTCGTCCTTCTTGTCGGGGCCGGCGCCGGGCTTGCCGCCCCCGCCGATCCCGACCTCGTGGGTCACCCCGTGGGAGGCGATCGTCGTCGCCCATCCCCCAGTACCCCTCCATGAACGTCGCGATGATGGTCGCCGACTCGAGGTCGCCGGACACCCCGCGAGGAGTCGCCCTGCTCGAAGAACATCCGCTCACCGGCCAGGGACGCGAGCGCGACCATCACGTCGGCCTCGTACTCGGAGCGCCACCGCGTGAACTGGTCCTCCGGCGGGATCGAGGCGACCATGCCGAGGTACGTGCCGCCCTTCTCGATCGTCGCGATGTCGATCGTCAGGTGGTGCCGCACCCGGTACGCCACGACCGCGTGGCACGCCTCGTGGACCGCGACCGCGTGGCGCTCGCGCTCGATGTACTCGACGTCCTCGGGCGGCCCGAGGTCCTTGAGGTGCTTCGCCTTGATGACGTCGCGCCCACTCGATGACCTCGTCGTGCCGTCGCGGATCGCGTTGATCAGCGCCTCGTTGACGAGGTCCTTGATCGTCGCGCCGGTCGCGTACGGCGTGATCGTGGCGAGCTTGTCGATCTGTCGTCGTCGGTGAGGTCGTGCTGGCACCTTCGCGAGGTACCCCTGGTACGTCCGGACCCGGCCGGCCTTCGACGGGTAGCCCACCTTGTAGATCCGGTCGATGCGGCCCGGGCGCAGCAGCGCCTCGTCGAGGGACTGGGCATGTTCGTCGCCATCATCGACGAGGATCCGGTACTTCGGCGGCGGCTTCGGCCGCATGCCGAGCGTCCGGCGGATGTGGCGGTTGAAGAACCCGCGGGGCTTCTTCAGGCCCGGACAGCTCCGACAGCAGCGCCTGGAGCGTGCCCATGCCCGCCGCCGCCCATGCCCCGCCCATGCCCGGCGATGATGCCGTTCGCGGTCCCGGTCGCGTGGACGCCGGCGTGCTCGTGCGAGCGACTCGCGCGGAGCAGCACCGACTGCGCTCGTCGGGTCGAGCACGAGGACAGCCGTTGCACCGGAGCGGCGTCCACGGGTGCCGGTGCTCGGCCTGACCGCCCAGGAGCCCGGCGGCATCAGCTGGCCGCGGTTGCCGAGGGAGTCGGCCTCGTCGAAGAAGGCGATCACGCCGCCGTAGCGCAGCGAGAGCTTGCGGAGCTTCCGGAAGCAGCGACTTCACCTTGAGGATGCCGACGCCCATGAACATGTTGATGAACGCGCCCGGATCGACGAACACGAACGGCCGGCCGGTCTCGCCGGCCACGGCCTCGGCCATCAGCGTCTTGCCGGTGCCCGGCGGGCCCCACAGCAGGATGCCCCCCGGGACGTAGCCGCCCTTCGCCTCGATCGCGTCCGGGTTCTCGAGGAAGACCATGTTCTCCTTGACCCGGTTGAGCACGGCGTCCTGGCCCCACACGTCGGAGAACCGCGTCTTCACGTCGTCCGGGAAGTACACGTCGACGCCGCCGCGGGACAGGAAGTAGAACAGCGCCGACGAACTGCAGCAGCAGAATGCCGACGTAGATGAACAGCTGGAAGACGAGCGGCAGCGCCGAGATGATCCGCGCCGGCAGCGTGAACAGCGCGGTCGAACGGAGACTCGTTGAAGATCTTGCCCAGGATGAAGCTCGACGATCGCCAGGAACAGGACGCCACTTGAACGCCCGGGCGATCCGGTAGCGGTTCCAGGCGTTCATCCTCCCGAGGCGGTGGTCCCGAGCCCGCCGAACACCTTCTTCGCGAAGAACTGGTTGTACCCGGCCGAGTGCTCGCTGATCAGGTAGTGGATCTGGCGGAGCGCCTCGATCGCCAGGAGGACGAGCAGCCAGATGTTGCCGCTGATGGTCTGCTGGAGGGCGTTGCGGACGCTGATGCCGACCGGGTCGCCGGTGACGGCCGACGGCCCCTGGTTCTGGACGAACGTGTTCCACACCAGGAACCCGAGCAGGAGGATCCCGAGCACCAGGAACTTGACCCGGTCCCACCAGGCCATCGGCTTGCGGGTGAGTCGCCCCTCGGACGGATGGCTGAACCGGGGCTCGCCCGCCGGGCTCATCTCCGGAGGAGATCCTCCAGGACGAGCCCCGTCTCCGGGTCCGTGCGTCATGTCAGCTCTCCTTCACCGAATAGGACCGGGCGACCTCGTCGATCGTGGTCCGGTTGTGCTCGTAGCACTTGCGCCTCGCACTGGATCACCAGGAGGTACAGCTTGTGGTTCCCGGGGTCGAGGATCCCGATCTGGTTCACCATGATCGCCCCGTTGGCCGCGGAGATGTCGCCCACCCCGCCGGTGATGTCGTAGACGTCCTGGGCGCCGTACAGGCCGCCCTCGAGCGTGATGTCCTTGTGGTCGATGATGTCGCCCTGGTCGTTGTTCACCGCCTGATCGACCTGGTACTAGGAGTTGCGCATCGCCGGCGAGGGAGAACTGGTCCCGGGCCTGCGGGCTGAGCTCGCGAACGTACGTGATCACCACGGGATGCTTCGGAACCCCCGTCCAACACGTTCCCCAGCTTCGGGTGCGGGGCCGAGTCGAACGCCGTGAGCCACTTGAACGACGAAGCGGACGGGGTTCCGTCGAGGCCGATGGCCTGCAGGATGACGTTCTCCGTGTAGCGCTTCCAGTGCGACGGCACCTTCAGGAACACGTGGTCGGCCTGGCTGCCCACGTACGTGTACTTCGAGCCGCCGCACGAGGACAGCAACAACGACAGCCCCACGATCAGGGCCGAGCATCGAGCCGGAGGCCGGCGACGGCGAGCCGCGCCACCGCTTGGAGGCACATGCCGCACCATTATGCGTGGAAGTACGGGCTTCGGGTACCCCGGGTGATTCCCGCGACCTACAGCTTGGTGCCCGGAAGGCCGAGGTCGCGGGCGATCAGGATGCGCTGGACCTCGCTCGTTCCCTCCCCGATCTCGAGGACCTTGGAGTCCCGGTAGAACCGCGCCACCGGGAACTCCTCCATGAAGCCGTAGCCGCCGTGGACCTGGACGGCGTCCCGCGCGGCGGTCACGGCGATCTCGCTCGCGTACAGCTTGGCGATCGAGGCCTGTGTCTTGTACGGCCGGCCCTGGTCCCGGAGCCACGCCGCGTAGTACGTGTACATCCGGGCCGTCTCGACGGCGACCTTCATGTCGGCGAGCTTGAACTGCAGCCCCTGGAACGCGCCGATCGGCCTTGCTTGAACGCCGTGCCGCTCGCTCGCGTACTTCACGCTCTCGTCGAGGCAGCCCTGGGCCAGGCCGACGCTGAGCGCGGCGATGGCGATGCGCCCGTCGTCGAGGATCTTCAGGAACTGCGCGAACCCCTTGCCGCGGTCGCCGAGCAGGTTCCCCTCGGGCACCCGGCAGTCGCTGAACGACAGCTCGTGCGTGTCCGAGGCGTGCCAGCCGATCTTCCGGTAGGACGGCCCGACCGTGAACCCGGGCGTGTCCTGGGGGACGATGATCGCGCTGATCTCCTTGTGCCCGCCCTCCTCCGGTGCCGGTCACCGCCGTGATCGTGCAGAGGCCGGTGATGGGCGTTCCGGAGTTCGTGATGAACGCCTTGGAGCCGTTGATCACCCACTCGCCGTTCTCCAGCTTGGCGGTCGTGTTCGTGGCGCCGGCGTCGCTGCCGCCGCCCGGCTCGGTCAGTCCGAACGCACCGAGGATCTCGCCCCGTGCCATGGGGACGAGCCACCGCTGCTTCTGCTCCTCGGTTCCGAACTCGTAGATCGGGTTGGCGCCGAGCCCGACGCCGGCCTCCAGCGTGATGGCGATCGACGAGTCGATGCGGGCCAGCTCCTCGATGGCGATGCACGAGCGTCAGGAAGTCGCTGCCCTGCCCGCCGTACTCCTCGGGGAACGGGAGCCCGAACAGCCCCAGCTCCCCCATCTGCTTGACGATGTCCATGGGGAGCTCGCCGCGTTCGTCCATCTCGGCGGCGCGCGGCGCGATCTCCCGCTCGGCAAACTCCCGTACCGCCGCCCGGAAGTCCCGCTGCTCCTGTGTCAGGTCGAAGTCCATGACAGGAAATGTACTGCCGGGGCCCGGAACGCAAACATCCGCCGGTCAGGGCCGCAGTGCCGCTGCCTCCGACCCGGTGGCGACGTCGATCCGCCGGAGCCACGGAACCGCCTCGAGCCGCTCGAAGGTCGACCGGGCCTCGTCGAGCAGCGGCACGGCCTCCTCCAGACGGCCCTGCGCGACGAGCCACTCGCCGTGCTCGAGAAGCGTCACGGCCAGCCAGAACGGCAGCCCGATCTCGCGGAACCGCCCGACGGACGCCTTGAAGCCGGGCTCCAACTGCGTCCTCGTCTCGGCGCGCTGTGGCCAACCGGGCCCCCAGCCGGAGTGCGTGGGCGTCGAGGAACTGCGGCCGGCGCGCCGGGCTGAGCGCGGCGATGCGGTCCAGGACCTCCTGCGCGGCATCCAGGTCGCCGCACATGATCGCCGCATCGATCCCAACGACGAGCGCTTCCTTCATCGCGTGGTGCCACAAGGCGAGCGGGTCATCCACGTCCAGAAGGGGGGCTGCCTCACGGAACGCCCCGCGGGCGTCCCCGCGCCCCAGCGCGAGCCAGGCCCGGGCGCACGCGTGCTCCGCCCTCTCCTGCCAGTCCGGGGAGTTCTGGAACTCGGCGAACCGCGCCACCACCGCCTCGGCCTCGTCGGGCTCACCCCGGTGAACGTGCAGCGCCGTCGAGAACGCGACATACCCCTGGTTGAACGCGACCCGATCCTCCCGATCGTCGACCGGCAGCTCGCCGATCGAGGCGAGAGCGTCGTCCCACCGGCCGAGCGCATAGAGCGGATAGAAGTACCCGAGGAAGATGTGCTCCCAGCGACGGTTGCCGACCCGGCGGGCCAGCGCGAGGCCGTGTTGCCGATGCTCGACCGCCTCCCCGTACCGGTCGTCGGCCGTTGCCAGGTCGATCAGGTTGTTGTGGGCGCGGAGCGCCGCGGTCGGCTTGTCGTTGTCGAGCGCGACCTCGAGCGCGAACCGGAGGAGCGCACCGGCCTCGTGCCTCCGCCCGATCGTGGCCAGAACCAGCGACTTGGTGTTGAGGGCCTGGGACAGGATCTCGGGCAGCCCCAGCTCCTCGGCGATCCCCAGGGCGACCTCGATGCGCTCTGCGGCGGCGTCCGTGTCTCCCTCGAAATAGCGGAACCGCCCGAGCTGGGCGGCGAGCCATGCAAAGTCCTCGTCCGGCTCCTCGTCGGACAGGACCTCGAACGCCCGATCCATGTTCGCGAGACCCTCCTCGAGCCGGCCCCGGTCCCACAGGTCCTCGGCAAGCCGCGCCGAGACCCTGGCCGCGGCATGGGTCGCCCCGTTGGCCTCGAACAGCTCCATGGCGCGCGTGAAATGCGCCGACGCCTCGACGGGTCGGGCCCCGGCATTCGCCGTCATCCCGGCGCGCTCGGAGAGGTCGGCGCGGGTCATCGGGTCGTCGGCCAGCTCGACGGCCCGTTCGAAGTACCGCTGGGCCTCGAGGCTCGCGCCGAGGGACGAGGCGCGGTCGGCGGCGCGGACCAGGCGGTCCCGCGCCCGGTCCCGAATCTCCCCGGCGTCGGGAGCGTCCGGCGCCGCGCGGTAGGCGTCGAGGTAGTGGGCCGCCACGACCTCGATGATCTCGTCCTCCTCGGAGCCGAACCCACGCTCGAGGAACTCCGCGGCGGCGATGTGGAGCGAGCGCCGCTCCTTCCTGGACATCGTGTCGTAGGCGACCTTCTTCACGAGGTCCTGGAGGAACCCGTACTGGCCCCGCTCCGGTGAGGAGGGATCGGCGGAGATGGTCAGGACGTCCTTGTGCACCAGCGAAGCGAGGCGCGGCTGGAGGTCGGCCTCCGGCAGTCCGGTCACGGCCGAGAGCCCCGGAACCGTGAACGTGCGCCCCAGGATCGAGGCCTGTTGGAGCAGCCGTCGCTCGCCATCGGCGAGGCCGTCCAGCCGGGCGGCGATGAGGGCCTGGAGGGTCTCCGGCACCTCCAGCGTCTCGATCGGCCCCGACACCCGGAACGAGGACCCCTCCCGGATCAGGAGGCCCCGGTCCATGAGCATCCGGACCGTCTCCACGGCGTAGAACGGCACCCCCTCGGCCCGCTCCAGGATCCGGTCCCGCAGCTCGTCGGGGAGTCCGGGCACCGGTCCCCGGAGGAGGGTCTCCATCGCCGGTGGCCCGAGCGGCTCCAGGAACAGCGACGTGAAGTTCCGCTTTCCGGCACCCCACGTGGAGCGGCGGTCCTCCAATTCGGGCCTCGACAGCGTGAGGACGAATACGGGGAGATCACGCGACCAGTCGACCAGGTACTCGATGAAGTCGAGGAGAGCGCTGTCCGCCCAGTGGATGTCTTCGAAGACCATGACCGACGGGACCCGTATCCGCCATTCGCTCGAAGAAGAGCCGCCACGCGCTGAACAGGTTCTCCTGGTCGCCGACGCGGTCCTCCAGCCCCAGGAGTTGTGCGAGCCGGGGTTCGACGAACCTTCGCTCGCCGGCGTCGGAGAGGACTTCGTCGACGGAGGCCCGAAGCTTGGACCGTGCGGAGCCCGACTCTTCGTCCTCGAGGATCCCGGCCCGGCCGCGGACCATCTCGGCCAGCGCCCAGAACGCGACGCCGTCGCCGTACGCGAGACACCGTCCCCGGTGCCACCACACGTCTTCGAGCAGGCCGTCGACGTACTTCTCGAACTCCCAGCTCAGCCGCGACTTCCCGATGCCGCCCACCCCGACCACCGACACCAGGTGGGCCCGGCGCTCCTCCGCCGACGCGTGGAACAGTTCCTTGATGAGCCGGATCTCGCGCTGACGGCCGACGAACGGCGGCTCGAGGCCGCTCGGAACCAGGGTGCCGCGACGTGTGCCGACCACGCGAGCGGCCCGCCACAGGTGGACGGGCTCGGCCTTGCCCTTCAGCTCGTGCTGCCCCGCGTCCTCGTACGCGATGGCCACCTCGGTCGCCCGCCGGGTCGAGTCCCCAGCGAACACCGTGCCGGGCTGCGCGGCGGCCTGGATGCGGGAGGCCGTGTTCACCATGTCCCCCGCCACCATCCCCTCGCCCCGAGCCGCGAGGTTCACCGCGGCCTCGCCGGTGAGGAGTCCGGCCCGGGCTTGCAGCTCCGGCGCGCCGATTTCCCTGCCGAGCGCCGCGACGGCGTCGACGAGGTCGAGGGCGGCCCGGACGGAACGCTCGGCGTCGTCCTCCCTCGCGATCGGGGTGCCCCAGACGGCCATGACCGCGTCCCCGATGAACTTCTCCACGACGCCGCCGTAGCGGGAGATCAGGACGCGGCAGGTGTCGAAGTACCGGGAGAGGATGTCGCGGACCTCCTCCGGATCGCGGGACTCGGAGAGCGGCGTGAACCCGACGAGGTCGGCGAACAGCACGCTCACCAGCCGGCGTTCCATGGCGGACGCGGCCGTCGGGGAGCCCACTTCGACCCCGCGCGCTTCCGCGGTCGCGGTGGTCGCGAGCGTCGAGCCGCACTCGCCGCAGAACTTGCTGTCCGGGGAGTTCGCCGCGCCGCAGGAAGGGCACGTCAGAGCGAGCGGCTGCCCGCACTCCTTACAGAACTTCCTTCCTGCCTCGTTCTCGGTCCCACAGCGCGCGCACGACATCGTGGCCGACGACCTCCCAGGACGGACCGTAGGGTACCCACCTCCCGCTCCCACGGGAAGTCCCGCGGCCGCCACCGTTCTTCGAAGCCGACTTCGCCGGGGCAGCCGTTCAGCGCCGCTCGGCCGGCGGCTCCGCGAACCAGATGTTGCCGTACCTCGTTACGAGCCCGTGCTCGTCCACCTGGAGTTCCGCGTCGAAGGTTCCGCTCTCGTAGCGGTACGAGCGTTCGCCGGTCCGCGTGTACCGCTGGGGCAGGAGTTGCACGTCGAGTTCGGGGAACCGGACCCAGGCCGCGTCGAGCGGGGCCGACTCCCCGACAGCGAGGCCGAGCCGGCGGATCGCGAGGGTGTTCGTCGCCGGGGTCACGCCGAGGTCGACCACCTGGCCCCCGGCGACGGTTGGGATTTCGAGCCCGTCGGCGACCCACGCGCCGTTCTCTCGCCGCTCGAGCGCCACCTTGCGCGTGTTCCCGTCCGCACCGAGCGCCGTCGCGTGGACCGCCGTCGTCAGCCACTGGGCGTCCGAGACGACCTCGTAGGCGGCTTCCATGTGGCCGAGCCAGCCGATCTCGCCGTCCACGCGGCCCCGGAGCACCCACGCCGCGCCACGCCGTTCCAGCGTGCATTCGTCGATACCGCCGGCGGTGGCGCGCCACGTGACGGCGGCCACCCGGTCGTCCATCCTGGGAGCCTACGCGCGGGGGCCGTGGCACAATCCGGCCGGCCGAGCACGACTGGGGAACCGAGATGGCGGCACCGAACGAAATCGTCGACCAGCTGGCGGGGTCGGTGTTGTTCTCCGACCTCGGCCGGCCGCAGCTCGAGGAGGTCGCGCACTCCATCGAGGAGCAGTGGTTCGAAGAGGGCCAGCGCGTCCTCCGGCAGGGGTTCACCGGCAGCGGGCTGTACTTCATCGTCGACGGCGAGGTCGCCGTCGAGATCGACGGCGAGGAACGGGCTCGCCTGGGCCGCGGCGAGTACTTCGGCGAGGTCAGCGTCCTGCTCGGTGAGCCTCCGGTGGCCGACGTCGTGGCGGCCGGCCCGCTGCGGGTGCTCGTGCTGTCCGAGCCCGACGCGGAGGAGTTCCTCAAGACGCACCCCAGCGTGATGTACCGGATGATGCAGGCGCAGGCCAGACGGCTCCGCGCCGCCAACCTGTTCCGGGGCTGACCCGGCGTTGACGAGCGACGAGCGTCCGTTCCCGCCCGGCTCCTACCCGGTCGTGGTCGTGGGGAGCGGCCCCGGCGGCCTACAGACGAGCTATTCCCTCTCGCGGATGGGCGTCCGCCACGCCGTGATCTCGGCCGACGACGCGCCGGGCGGGATGTTCCGGCGGTTCCCGCTGTTCCAACGGTTGATCACGTGGACCAAGCCGTACGCGCCGGCCGAGCGCGGTACCCGCGAGTACGAGCGCTACGACTGGAACTCGCTGCTCGGCGAGGAACCGGCACACCGTGCCGTGATGCCGGAGCTGATGGACGGCACGTCGTACTTCCCGGCCCGGTCCGAGATGGAGGCCGGGATCGCCCGCTTCACAGAGGTCGCCGGCGTCGGGGTGCGGTACGGCTGCGCCTGGGAGTCGACCCGGCTCGACGACGCCACCGGGGAGTTCGTCCTCGGGACGACCGACGGCGAGTACCGGACCCGGGTCGCGGTGTTCGCGCTGGGGATGACCCGGCCGTGGACTGCGCCCATCCCGGGCCTCGACCAGGCGCCGCACTACGTCGAGACCAGGCCGGCGAAGGAGTACGCGGGCAAGCGCGTGTTCGTGGTCGGCAAGCGGAACTCCGGCTTCGAGATCGCCGACGGGCTGCTGCCGGTGGCACGGCAGGTGATCCTCGGCTCGCCCCGGCCGCCGCGGCTGTCGATCATCGTCCACTCGACCGCGGCCGCCCGCGCCCGGTACCTCCAGCCGTACGAGGACCACGTCCTTGCCGGCGGAACCCTCGTGCTCGACGTGTCGATCGACCGCGTCGAACGCCTGCCGGACGGGGGGTGGCGGGTGTTCGCCAACGGAACGACCTTGCCGGGCGACTTCGTGTTCGACGTGGACGAGGTGATCGCGGCGACCGGATTCCTGACGCCGTTGGGCGACCTGCCGCAGCTCGGCGTGGCGACGTTCTTCGACGGGGGCCGGCTGCCCCGGCAGACGCCCTACTGGGAGTCCCCCACCGTGCCGGGCATCTACTTCGCCGGGAACGTGACCCAGGGCTCGATCGGGATGAAGAAGTACGGCATCCCCTCGAACTCGGCCGCGGTGCACGGGTTCCGGTACAACGCCCGCGTGCTGGCGGAACACATCGCGTTCAAGCACTTCGGGATCGAACGGGAACGCCCGGACGTGAAGGCCGGCGAGGTCGTGGACTACCTGCTGCGCGAGGCGACGACGGCGCCCGAGCTGTGGAACCAGCAGTCGTATCTGGCCCGGGTCATCGACGTCGACCCTGCTGTGGGGCCGGTCGACGGCGGGATCCTGCCCCTCGAGGCGTTCGTCGACGACCGTGGGGCTCCCGACGCCGTCGCGGTGGCGGTCGAGACCGACGGGGAGGGCGATATCCACCCGGCGGTGTACGTTCGTCGCGGAGGGCGGGTCGACGAGCACCTGCTGCCGTCGGACCCGCAGCACGACTTCACCGGCAGCGACCACCGGGCCCGGCTCGTCGACGTGATCGGCGACCTGCTGGACGGCTGAGGCTTGGCCGGCATCGGTGGGACATGGAGTGCATCGAGGGAGGGACGGACGATGGGCAAGCACCTGAGCGAGGACGAGTACCGGAAGATCTACGGCGAGGTCAAGACGATCGCCGTGGTCGGCGCGTCGGACAACCCGAGCAAGGCCGCGCACGGCATCCCGGCCTACCTCCGGCGGGAGGGATACCGGATCATCCCGGTGAACCCGAAGGGCGGCGAGATGTTCGGCGAGCAGGTGCGGGCGTCGCTCGAGGAGATCGACGAGCCGGTGGACGTCGTGGACGTGTTCCGGCCGGCCGAGGAGACGCCGGAGATCGCGCGGCAGGCGGCGAAGATCGGCGCCAAGGTCCTGTGGCTCCAGGAGGGCATCCATTCCGACGAAGCCCAGCGCATCGCGGAGGAGGCCGGGATGACCTTCGTGTCGGACACCTGCATGGGCCACACCCACTGGGACCTGTTCCACGTGCACGACCGGGAGAAGGTCGAGGGCCCGTAGCGGCCGTGGAGATCGTCGTCCGCCCGGCCCGACCGGGAGACGGCGCCGGCATCGCCCGCTGCCACCGTGACGGCGCGGCCACGTACGTGGATCAGGCGCCCGACCTGTTCCGGATGCCGGACGAGGAGGGATACGTCGAGCGGATCGACGCCGACCTCTCCTCGGAGCCGCGCGATGGCGCCCTCGCGCTGGTGGCGGAGGTGGACGGGGAGGTCGTTGGGCACCTCGAGGCACGGACGCTGGAGCCGATCGACTCGGCCGGGTGGCAATCGGTGAGGAACCTCGGGCAGCGCCGGGTCTTCGTCGACGCGCTCGCCGTTGCGGCGGCGTACCGCCGCACAGGCGCCGGCCGGGCGCTCATGGCAGCGACCGAGGACTGGGCTCGCCGCAAGGGTGCGGCGGTGGTGCTGCTGGACACCTGGGCCGGGAGTCCGCTGTCGGTTCCGTTCTACGAATCGCTCGGCTACGCCCGCCGCGCGATCAGGTTCGAGAAGCCACTCACGCCCTGAATCCGGCCTTCGGAGGCTTCGGAACCGGCAGCGCCCCGTCAGGCCGCTTCGGCGAGCGCCTCGAGGAGCAAATCGGGTTCTGCGATGAACTGCATCCAGCCGACCTCCTCGAGGATCTGACGGGCCTGTTCCAGGGCCTCCTCGCCGCCGACCGCATCGGGACCGAACAGGCGGCCGACCCACCAGGTGGTCGTGGCGAGCTCGTTCCTCCTGCCCCCGCTGCGGTGGTGTTCCAGCAGCTCGACGGCGCGCTCGCGGGCGGTCTCCCGGTTGCCCTCGGCGAGGTGCACCAACGCCTCGGACATGAGGAACGCCTCCCGGAACGACGGGTCCTCGGGGTCGATCGACGCGAACGTCTCGCTCACCAGAGCCCTGGCCTTCACGTGCTCGCGCTGCATCACGAGCACGAGCACCAGCCGGTCGATCGTCCAGGTGATGAGACTCCGCTCGCCGAGCTCGCGGGACAGGCGGATCGTCTCGCGGAGGTCGCGTTCGGCCCCCTCGAGATCGCCCTGCAGCCGGCGGATGTTGCCGAGGTCGCCGAGCGACGACGCCTCCTCCCATCGCGCGCCGAGGTCGTGGAACTTCCGCGTGGCGCGTTCGAGGTACCGGAACGCCTCGTCGAGCTCGAGCATCCGCCGATACGAACCGCCCATGGACTGCTGCGCCACGGCCGTGGTGAACGGGTCGCGCATGGCCCGGCCCAGCTCGTAGGCCCGCTTCGCCAGCTCGAGGCACTCCTGCTCCGGCGCGTACGCCGACTTCACCGAGACGAGCGACGTGAGCGCCCGGGCCTCGGCCCACCGGTCGCCCTCGGGGTTCGACCGGGTGATCTCGAGGGCCCGTTCGAACATCGACTCCGCGCGCTCCCACTCGCCGCGCCAGTACGGCACCCAGGCGGCCATGAGCAGCGCGCGGGCCTCCGCCCACGGGTCGTCGAGCTCGGCCGACGCCGCCAGGGCCCGGTCGAACAGCTCCGACGCGACGTCGGGCCGGGCCCGGACGTTCAGCTCGATGTCCCCGAGGAACCGCGACGCGTGCGCGACCGTCCACGCGTCGTCGGGCGAGACGTCGAGGGCCCGCGCGAGCGAGCCGGCGGCGTCCTCGAAGCGGCCCAGCCAGTACAGCGACTCGCCGCGGGTGGACAGAATGCGCGACTCCCGGACCCCCCACCCCTCCTCGGGCCCGGCCAGGGCGAGGGCCCGGTCGTACAGGCCGATCGCCGTCCGCGACTCGATGCGCCACCGCGCGACGTCGCCGGCATGCTGCAGCGCGTCGACGGCGCGATCGGCCATGGCCCGGTCGTGCGGGTTGAGATCGAGCGCGGCCAGCGCGGCCTGCTCGAGATGCCAGGCGACCCCTTGCGGGTGGCGTTCGATGATCCCCTGCTCGCGCATCCGGTCGACGATCCGCTCGTGCAGGCGCATCCGCTCCCGCTTCGGCAGGCTCTCGTACGCCACGTCGCGGAGCATCTCGTGCCGGAACCGCCACTCGTCCGGCCGGTCCTGGTCGCGGACGAGCAGCTCCGCGTCCTCGAGCGCCTTCAGCACGCCCGGGGCCGGCATCTCGTCGACGACGAGCGGCAGATCCTCCAGCGAGAACGACGCCATCGAGAACGCCGAGGCCTTGCGGATGAGGTCGCGCGCGTCGTCGGGCAGGTGGTCGATGCGCGACGCCACCACGGCCTGCACCGTCGGCGGCAGCAGGTGGCTGTGCGGCGCGCCGTGCAGGTGTTCGGCGTGCTCGTCGAGCATCATCCCGGTCGTCTCCACGATGAAGAACGGGTTGCCGCCCGTGTTCGACGCGATGCGGGCCGCGGTGACGTCGTCGATCGACTCGGCCGCGACACGAGCCAGCTCCACTGCTTCGTCGTGCGGCAGCGGTTCCAGCCGGAGCGACGTCGAATCGGGGTGCGACCCCCACCCCGGCCGCTTCTCGAGCAGCTCGTCCCGAGCGACCCCCGCCACCATCACCGGCAGATCGCGCGCGCCCTCGAGCAGCTGGTCGAGCACGTCGAGCAGGGCCGGCCGTGCCGCATGGAGGTCCTCGAACACCATCACCACCGGGCCCTGCCGGGTCAGGCCGGTCAGGAACGCGAGGAACCCCGCGCGGAGCTCCGCTGCCCGGAACCGCCGGCCCTCGCGCGCCGGCTCCGTCAGGCCGAGCGCGAGCCCGAGCTGGGCCGACACCTGTTCGACCTCGGTCACGTCGCAGCACCCGGCGACGACCTTCTCGAGCGTCTCGCGAAACTCCTCGACCGGAGCGTCGCGGTCAAGGCCGAGCTCGCGGCGGAGCATCTCGGCGAGCGGCGCGAACGTCGGGTCCTCCTCGAACTCGCTCGAGCGCCCCACGAGAACCCTGACCTTCGAGGGGAGCTCCACGAGGAACTCGTCGACCAGCCGCGACTTGCCGACCCCGGCCTCGCCGAGCACGGTGGCGAGCGCCGAGTGGCCGGTCTCACGGACCCGGTCGAAGGTCTGCTCCAGCAGTCCCAGCTCGGCCCGGCGGCCGACGAGCGGGATCGTCCGGCGGTGGGAGCGCGGCGCGAGCCCCGTCACCGGCCACCCGTGGACGTGCCCGCCGAACCCCTTCGCGGCGACGTCGCGTTCCTCGTCGAACATCACCGCGTGGCGGACCAGCTGATGGGTGGTCTCCCCCACCAGGACCTCGCCCGGCTCGGCCGCCTGCTGCAGCCGCGCGGCGAGGTTCACCGTCGAGCCGGAGATGAGCGGACGGATCGAGGCGCCCGACCAGCCCGTCGCCTCGGGCCCGGCCGCGACCGGCCCGGAATTGATGCCCACCCGGACCCGCAACGGAACCGGGAGGTCGAGGCGTTCCCCCAGCCGCTGGGTGCGGTCCCGGATGATCAGCGCGGCGCGGACGGCGCGCAGCGCGTCGTCCTCGTGCGCGTGCGGCACGCCGAACACCGCCAGCACCGCGTCGCCGATGAACTTCTCCGCGCGCCCCCGGAGCGACGTGAGCTCGCGTTCGACCATCTGGAAGAACGCCGCCATGACCTCGGAGAACCGTTCCGGGTCGAGCATCGCCGCGAGCTCGGTCGACCGGACCACGTCGGCGAACAGCACCGTGACGACCTTGCGCTCGGTGATGGCCCCGGCGCCGTCCGTGGCGAGTGGCAGCTCGCCGGTGTCGACGCCGAGGGGCGCCACCGGCGCGCCGCACGTCGGACAGAACCGGGCCCCGGCGGGGAGCGGATTGTTGCACCAGTCGCAGCGTTCCACCATGCCAGCATACGAAGCACCGCCGACACACCCGACGGGTTCAGCGGCGGACGTATTCGATGAGCTGGACGGCGTTGCCGTCGGGGTCGGAGAAGGAGCGGAACCGGGCGAACCCGGCCACCTCGCCGAGGTGGTCGCCGAACTCGACGCCCTTCTCCTGAAGCGACTGCACCGCGGTGTCGAGGTCGTCCACGCGGAACACGGCCGTGGCGCCGCCCGGCGGCGGCATGTGCCCTCCGGCGGCGCCGTGGAGGGCGAAGCGGACCGGCCCCGCGTCGAACTCCGCCCACTGGTCTTTCTCCTGCCGGAGGAGGCGGAGGCCGACGACGTCGCGGTAGAACGCCACCGCCCGGTCCATGTCGCGGGTCCAGTAGTAGACGTGGTCGAGCGGGAGGGATTCCTCGGTGCTCACGCCCCGAGTTCTAGCACGCGAAACGGGGACGGGACCACGCGCATGGTCCCGCCCCCGCTTCGAATGGGACAAGGCGTTCGCGACGGCCTAGTGCACGGACACCTTCGCGTACCCGAGCACCACGTCGGTTCCGATCGGGATGTCCGGGTTGTCCTGGAGCACCTGCAGGTGGAACATCCGCACGATCACGAAGTTCCTCGCCTGGGTGACCTCGTACAGGGTTACCTTCCCGAGGCCGGGGATCTCGATCACGGTGTTCGGATCGGGCGCCGCCGCCTGGCCCTGGCCCTGGATGAACAGGCTGCCGAAGTGCGAGCCGCTCGTGTCGATCGTGATCTGGCCGTTCTTACGCTGGATCGCCGCGTCGGCCTTGATCAGGTCGGCCGTGATCTGCCCGTCCCCAAGGTTGACGTCGACGATCCGCGAGGTGGTCTCACCCGACGTGACGAGCTTGCCGACGGAGCCGACCGCCGTGTTCGTCACACTGCCGACCTTGATCGGCGCCGGCAGGCTGGTCGCCGCCCCGCTCTGCTTGATGAGCTTGCCGTTCGTGCCGGGGCACGGCAGGTACGTCGTGAACGACGGGCCGGACTCCAGCGAGTTGCCGACCGAGACCCGCGACCCCCACGCGCGCCCGCCGAGCGGACCGGCCGAGCGGACGATGCCCGCCAGCGCGTGGCCCATGACGATCTGCGTCCCCACCGGGATCCCCTGGTCGTTCGGATGCAGGATCTCGACGCGGAGCATGTTCACGTAGGACACCGCCATCCCGTCATGTACGGCGTGACCTGTCTCGAACAACGTCAGCCTGCCCAGGCCGGGCAGCTCGACGACCTGGTTCTCAGCGGGTTGGGCGAACACCTGCCCGTTGATGGTGAGCTGGCCGAACTGGGAGCCCGCGGTGCTGAAGCGGTAGGTGCCATTCTTCCGGCTGGTCGCCGTGACGCCCTTGATGACCTGCGCGTGGATGACACCCTGGATCATCGACACGTCGTGGATGACCGACGTCGACTGCGCGGTCTCGGCGCCGTCCCGGATCGGCAGCGATTCGGCCTTGTCCACGATGAGGCCCGTGTGGAACACGTTCTGCGGAGCCCGGATCGAAGCGACGGAGTTGCGGTAGGCCTGGCCGGGCTTGGTGAGACAGGACAGGGTCGCCGGAGCGCTGTGGCCGGACTCGACGCCCTGGTGCTGCTGGAGCATCGTTCCCCAGGCGGACCCGCGGTAGACCGTCCGCGTGACGGGGCCGGCGCCGCCCGCCACGGCGTCCGCCGCCGGCAGCGACAGAGCGAGCAGCAGGCCGAGGACCGCCGGCGCGACGCGCCGGACTCCCCGGCGGCGGGTTGCGTGATCGGACATGGTGAGGCGCACCTCCCACATGCGGGCTGGGCGAGAAGCTGTCGATCCCCCTCGGCGCGACCGCCCCGGTCCCCCGCACTCCGGACCGTCACGAAACGCGCAGCATTTGTGTGTCGCTGGATCGGCCTGGGCCGTTCCGCGTGGCGGATCGATTCCCGCATTCGCTGTTCCCGAAACGTGTGACCAGCGGAAATGGGCCGTTCAGGGGAGCCCGATGCCCGGATACCTCGCGTCGAGCGGCGGGAGCATGTGGGCGGCGACGGCCCGAAAGACCCGGCCGGTCGGCGTATCGGGGAGATCGGCCGGGTCCTCCGGCAGGGGGACGTCGACCATGATCATTGGCCCGTCGTGGTGCATGGTCGCCCCGAGCCCGGCGAACAGCTCCTGGACGGCCTGGTTCTCCTCGAGGACGTAGGCCCGGAACGTCCGGATGCCGTGGGCCACCGCCGACAGCCCGAGGACGCCGAGCAGGATCGTGCCGAGGCCGAGGACCTGGTGCGAGTCGACGACCGTCACCGCGGCCTCGGCCACCTCGGGCTCGTCGGGAAGCCGGACGTACCGGGCGACGCCGAGCCCGGGCTCCCCTTCGGCGTCCGGGTCGAGGGCGACCCACGCCATGTGGTCGTCGTAGTCGATCTCGGTGAGGTACCGGAGCTGTTCGTCGGTGAGGCGCTGCACTGCCGTGCCGAACCGCCGGTACCGCGACTGTCTCCGACAGCATTGCGAACGCCTGGACGAGCCGTTCCTTGTCCTGGGGCAGGATCGGCCGGACGATCACGCCCGGCGCCGTTGCGCAGGGTGAACCGCATCGGCGGGTCGTCGGGGGGGAGACGGCGGTGTCCGATGGCGCCCTCTTCGGGCACGCGCTAGCTCCCTCCGAGCAGCCGTGCCTTCTGCGCCTGGAACTCCTCCTCCGTGATCGCGCCACGGTCGCGGAGGTCCGCCAGTCGCTGCAGCTCCTGGGTCATGGACGGCGAGGCCTCCTGGCGGACGCCTCCCTGCCTCCGCATGGTGAAGGCCTCGGCGTGCTCGTAGATCACCTTCTGGACGTGCTCGGGGTTGCGGATGTCGCTGAACCGGTTGTCGCCGCGCTCGCCGGCGGACTCGAGCAGCAGGTCGCCCGCTCCGATCATCCGCTCGAAGATGCCCTGGTGGAACCGCACGTTCTGCAGGCGGTCGAGCGGGATCTCCATCGACGTCTTGGAGATCAGGCCCGTGCGGTGGATGACGCGCTCGTTGGTGACGACGAAGTGCGAGGTCCCCCACCGGACGAGCGTTCGCACGCAGTAGAAGAACAGGATGAACAGCCCGACGGCGAGGACCGCGATGAGCATCACGGTGCCCAGAACCCCGTCCGGCCGTATCGCGATCAGCCACCCGCCGACGGCGAACACCAGCACGGCCACCACGATGGGGCCCACCAGGGCGATCCAGTGAGGCCGGAGGTCGAGGATCAGCTCCTCGTCGGTCGTCAGGAGTCGCTTGGGGAATGCCATGCCGCGGACGGTACCCCGCCCGATGACCCCCGGCAAGCGACCTGAGCGAGTGCCCGGGGTGGAGGCGTCGACGGCCCCGTGGCCCCCCCTGCCGGGATGTCGGACGAACCCCTCCGGGGGCCCCACCGCGGACGCCGGGGGCGAAGGGCCTTGCCGAGTCCGGGACGCGGCCGCAGGATATGGGTCCGATCGCTCCTTGAATCGGGGAGCGACGCATGCCCGCAAAGGACGGAGCGAAGCACCACACCCATGAGCAGAGACCGTTCCCCGACCATCGCATCCGGCTCCCGGACCGCCGAGCCCGATCGCAGCTCCGCGTCCCCTCCCTCGGGGGCGCCGATGGGCCGCGGCGCCGATCAGCTGCGGCACCGGGACGACATCCAGGGCCTGCGGGCGATCGCCGTCCTCCTCGTTGTGCTCGGGCACGCCGGCGTGGGGTTCCTGCACGGGGGCTACATCGGCGTCGACGTGTTCTTCGTGCTGTCGGGGTTCCTCATCACCGGGCTGCTGATCGCGGGGGCGGAGCGGCGGGGGCACGTCTCGCTTCGTGAGTTCTACGCCCGGCGCGCCAAGCGGATCCTCCCCGCCGCCGCGCTCGCACTCGTCGTCATCGACTTCGCCGCCCTCTACTGGATGACGTTCGTCCGGGCCAAGGAGGCGGTGGTCGACAGCCTGTGGGCCGCCGTGTTCTCGGCCAACATCGCCTTCGCCCACCAGGGGGCGAACTACTTCGACCGGATCGGGCAGCCCTCGCCGGTCCAGCACTTCTGGTCACTGGCGGTCGAGGAACAGTTCTACCTCGTGTGGCCGCTGCTGATCGCGGTCGTGCTCGCGGGGGTGGGGCTGCACCGCCGGGCCTCGCGCCGCGCGCGAGGCCCGGCACCGGACGGGGTCGCGCCGGAGATCCCCAGGCTCCGCCTGGGGATCGCCATCGCCCTGATCGGCCTCGGCTCCCTGGCCTGGTCGGTGTACGACACGCCCAGGTCCCCCGCCCCCGCGTACTTCTCGACGTTCACGCGCGTGTGGGAGCTGGCGCTGGGCGCGGCGCTCGCCATCGGGGCAGCGCAGTTCACGCACCTTCCCGGGTGGACGCGCGCGGCACTGGGATGGGTGGGGATCGCGGCCATCGCCCTCGCGGCCGTGGCGTTCTCCGACGCGACCCCGATGCCCGGATACGCCGCGCTCCTGCCGACACTCGGCGCCGCCGCCGTCATCGCCGCCGGCATCGGCGACGATCGCTCGCGGGGCGCACCGGGTGGACTGCTGGGCCGGGGCCCGCTCCGCTACGTGGGCGACCGGTCGTACGCGTTCTACCTGTGGCACTGGCCGTTCCTGATCATCGGCGCCGTCGCGCTCGGCCATGTGCCGCCGCTGGGCACGCCGCTGTCCGTCGGCACGGCCCTGGCCCTGATGGCAGCGGCGTTCCTGGTTTCGATGGCGAGCTACCGATGGGTGGAGAACCCGATACGGCGGGCCCCCCTCACCAGGCCCCTGCGCACCAGCGCCGTTCTGTGGGGCACGTCGGTCGGCCTCGTCGTCGTGGTGGCCGCGGTCGGCCTTCGAGTCATTGCCGCGGAGGAGGTGCCGGGCCACAAGGACCAGAAGATCGCCGTGCCCACGACGGACCCATCATCACCCCAGCCGACGGGAACGGGGACGTCGGACTCCGATCCGGCTCCGAGCGTCATCCCGGACGTCGTCGAGGCCGCGCAGTTGGCCCGTCAGCGGGCGCCCATCCCAACACGACTCAGCCCGCCGCTGGACGAGCTCGCCTCCGACCATCTCGATGCCGGCAGCATCCCGGCTTGCTGGGACATGCGCGACGATCCCACCTGGCTGGAGCAGTGCACGATGTTCGCCGGCGGCGACAAGGGGACGATCGTCCTCATCGGCGACTCGCATGCCTTCCAGTGGCTCCCCGACATCATGTCGATGGCCCGGAAGGACGGATGGAGACTCGTCCCCTTGTGGCACCTGGGGTGCTGGCCGCCGGCCTTGATCGCCGGGGGCGAGTGCCAGGACTTCGTTCACTGGGCGGAGCAGCAGGTGCAGGCCATCCACCCGGAGGTCGTGCTCATCGGGGGAGAGCTGCGCTACACGAGCCCGCAGCTGATGCGCCAGACGACCGCCGGGCTGGATGCGCTGATCACGGCGGTCAAGCCCTCCGCGGACCACGTCGTCCTGATCGGGGACCCCCCGGCCCGCGGAGACATCTTCCCGGCAGACTGCCTGGCCACCGACGGGGCGACGCTCGGGACGTGCGCGTGGGCACTGGAGCCCGACCAGACCGCCGCATACCGTGACTCCCGGGACCTCGCGGAGGAACACGGCATCGCCTTCATGGACACGATCGGCTGGTTCTGCTTCGAGGACCTGTGTCCGTCGGTCATCCACCACACGGTGACGATGCGGGAGAACGACCACATCTCGAAGACCTACGCGGGGCTGCTCGTCGATCTGTTCCGAAGCGCATTCAACACCGCGGTTTCCGAGTAGCCGGAGGGTTCACAACCGCCGGTGTCGGCCCCCAAGGACGGAGTCGGCTCCCCGTAGGCGATCAGCGGACGTGGTGGACCTCCCCGAACCCCACCGCGACCCGGTCGCCGGAGGGCGTCTCCACGATCAGCGAACCGTCCTCGCCGACGTCGACGGCCGAGCCTTCGACCGTGTGGCCGTCGGTCGTGGTCGCCCGGACCCGGCGGCCGATGGTCGCGCAGACCGGCCGGTACAGCCCGAGCGTCCGCTCCGCGAACCGCGCCGGGTCGGCCGGCGTCGCCAGGCCCCCGAGGAACCCGGCAAGGAGCGGCTCGGCCTCCACGCCGCCGAGCCCGCCGGCGGCCGGAACGGCCGCCGGCGGGCCCTCCAGGTTGATGCCGACTCCCACCACCACGTGGTCGATGCGGCCGTCTGCGACGGCCGCCTCGGCCAGGATCCCGCCCACCTTCGCGTCGCCACGAAGGAGGTCGTTCGGCCACTTGCACCACACGTCGTCGACGCCGGCCACCCGGCACGCGAGCGCCATGGACACGCCCGCGAGGAGCGTGAGCAGCACCGCCCGGTCGGGCGGCAGCCGGGGCCGGAGCACGACCGAGAACAGCAGCGACTCGCCGGGCACCGAATCCCAGGTCCGGCCCAGACGGCCCCTTCCCGAGTACTGATGCCCGGCCGCGACCACCGTCCACTCAGGGGCCCCGGCGCCCGCCATCTCGAGCGCGGTGGCGTTGGTCGAGGCCGTGACCTCCTCGTACCGGACGGACCCGTCCGGGAGCCCGGCCGACCGCAGCGCGCGGCGAAGCGCGGATTCGTTCAGATGGGCGGCCACGGCCGGATTCTCCCAGCCCGTTCGGGCAAGTAGGCTCTGCGGTCGTGAGCGAGCCGAGGGTCCTCGTCGCCAACCGCGGTGAGATCGCCGTCCGCGTCCTGCGGACCTGCCGCGAGATGGGCATCCCCACGATCGCGGTGTACTCCGAGGTCGACCGGAACGCGCTCCACGTCGAGATGGCCGACGAGGCCTATCGCGATCGGCCCGGCCACGCCGTCGCAGTCCTACCTGAACGTCGAGGCGCTGCTCGAGGCAGCCCGCAAGGGACGCGCCACGCTGATCCACCCGGGGTACGGGTTCCTCGCGGAGAACGCCGACTTCGCGCGGGCGGTGGCGGACGCCGGCCTGACGTTCATCGGGCCGCCGCCCGAGGCCATGACGATGATGGGCGACAAGTCGGCAGCCCGCCGGGCCGCGGAGCGGATCGGTGTGCCGGTGGTGCCCGGGACGCCCGACCCCGTCGACGTGGAACAGGGCGCGAAGGGAGGCCGAACGGATCGGGTTCCCGCTGGCGGTCAAGGCGGCGTTCGGCGGCGGGGGCAAGGGCATGCGCGTGGTGCACGACCCGGGCGGGGTCGGCGACGCGCTCGAGCGCAGCGCCCGCGAGGCGCAGGCCTACTTCGGCCGGCCCGAGGTGTACCTGGAGCGGTACATCGAGGTGCGCCCACCACGTCGAGGCCCAGATCCTGGCCGACGCGCACGGCAACGTGTCGTTCCTCGGCGAACGCGACTGCTCGCTGCAGCGCCGGTACCAGAAGCTCGTCGAGGAGACGCCGTCCCCGGTCGTCGACGAGGACGCTCCGGAACCGGATCGGCGAGGCGGCGCTCGCCATCGCCAAGGAGGCCGGCTACGTGCAACGCCGGGACGGTGGAGTTCCTGGTCGAACGGGGACGGGTCGTTCTACTTCATGGAGGTGAACGCCCGCCTGCAGGTCGAGCACCCGGTCACCGAGATGGTGACCGGCCTCGACCTGGTGCGCGCTCCAGATCCTGGTGGCGCTCGGCGAGCAGGTCGAGGTGTCGCCGTCGCCGCGGGGGCACGCCATCGAGTGCCGGCTGAACGCCGAGGACCCGTACCACGACTTCCTGCCCGGCCCCGGCCTCGATCACCGCGTTCCGGCCGCCGGGCGGGCCGTTCGTCCGGCGGACGCCGGCGTTCGCGAGGGCAAGGAGATCCCCGGCGACTACGACTCGCTGTTCGCCAAGCTGGTCGTGTGGGGCGAGGACCGCGAGCTGGCCCGGCGGCGGATGCTCCGGGCGCTCGACGAGTTCGGCGTGCGAGGGCGATCCCGACGACCATCCCGTTCCACCAGTGGGTGCTCGACACGGAGGAGTTCCGGAAGGGAACCGCACCACACGCGGTTCGTCGAGGGGGCGCTCGCCGAGCACGACGCTGCCGGAGTTCGAGCGGCCTGACCTCGGCGACGCCGTCGGCGGGCGGCCGGGCGGCGGCGAGACGTCCGTGACGTCGTTGGTGGTCGAGGTCGAGGGCCGGCGGATCCCGGTCAAGGTGCACGACCGGCTCCAGCACGCGGCCCCGAAGCCCCCCGCGACCGGCGCCGGAGCGGCCCACCACCACGGCGGCGGCGCCGTCAACGCCCCCGATGCAGGGGACGATCCTCCAGGTGCTGGTCGAGGAGGGCGCCGAGCGTCGAGGCCGGCCAGGCCGTCTGCATCCTCGAGGCCATGAAGATGGAGAACCACATCCAGTCGCCGCAGGCCGGCGTGGTGGGTGAGGTCCTCGTCAAGGCCGGCCAGGTCGTCGACATCAACCAGACGCTCGTCGTCGTCGTCGCGCCGGACGCGTAGCCCTTTCGCACGGCACCGCGTTGTGCCAGCATTGCCGCCAGCCGACCGGCCGGCCCCCGGGGAGGGGGCACCGCATGGCCTCGCCGCTGACCTTCACCACCCCGCTCGGACGGAGCGCCCTCATCGTCACCGGGTTCTCGGGCCAGGACGCCATCTCCCGGCTGTTCTCCTACCAGCTCGACCTGGTCGGACTCAGCTCTCGGGCGGTCCCGTTCGACAAGCTGGTCGGGGCGCCGGTCACCCTCTCGTCGGCGATCCCGGGCGGCGGGACCCGCTACGTCAACGGTTTCGTCAGCCGCTTCTCCGCCGGAAAGCGCGGCAACACGTTCACCCGTTACCGGGCCGAGGTGGTCCCGTGGCTGTGGTTCCTGACCCGGTCGGCGGGGAGCCGCATCTTCCAGGACGTGTCGGTCCCGGACATCCTCGAACACGTGCTCGGCGACAACGACCTCGAGTTCCGGCTGCACGCGCACGTACGAGAAGCGGGACTACTGCGTGCAGTATCGGGAGAGCGACTTCGACTTCGCGAGCCGCCTGATGGAGGAGGAAGGCATCTTCTACTTCTTCCAACACAGCGAAGCCGGACACACGATGGTGATCGGCGACCGCCAGGAGTCGTTCGCGCCGCTGACCCCGACGGTGACCTACTCGCCGTCGGCACCCTGCCCGGCCGAACTCCACGACCGTGTTCGACTGGACCAAGACGCAGGAGCTCCGGTCCGGGCCAGGTCACGCTCCGGGACCACAACTTCCAGGTGCCGGGCAGCCCGCTCGAGGGCGTCAAGGTCACGCCGGCGTCGGTGAAGGTGGGACAGGTGGTCCACGACCTGACCCTCGCGGGGAACACCGAGATGGAGCTGTACGACTACCCCGGTGGCTACGCGAAGCGGTTCGACGGGATCGGTTCCGGGGGCGAGGACGACTCCGGCCAGCTGGCGAAGATCCAGCCGGAAGCACTCCGTGTGGCGGACATCCGGATGCGCCAGGAGGTCGTTCCGGCGATCCTGATCGAGGGGATGGCGAACTGCCGCCAGTTCAACGCCGGCCAGGTGTTCTCGCTCACCGGACACCCCGACGCGAACGGCAAGTACCTCATGACCTCCGTGCAGCACGAATGCCACGTGTCGGGGGACCCGAGGAGCGCCACCCAGGACTCGGTCGAGTACCACAACGAGTTCCAGTGCATCCCGTTGGCGCTCACCTATCGCCCGCCGCGCCTCACGCCCGTGCCGGTCGTCCACGGGAGCCAGACCGCGGTCGTGGTCGGGCCGGCCGGGGAGGAGATCTTCACCGACAAGTACGGGCGGATCAAGGTGCAGTTCCACTGGGACCGCGAGGGCGCGAACAACGAGCACAGCTCGTGCTGGATCCGGGTGGGTGGGGCCCACGCCGGACTGGAGCACGGGTTCGTCCCGGTCCCCCTGGTCGGGTGGGAGGTGGTCGTGGACTTCCTCGAGGGCGACCCCGACCAGCCGATCGTCGTCGGGAGCGTCTACAACACGCAGCGGCCGCCACCCCCGGGCGAGGGAGGCTCCTGACATGGAGGAACGGACGCGCCGGAACGCGCTGCAGCGGGGGCTCGTCGTGCTGGGCGGCCTGGTCGGGCTGGGCGCCGGGGCCGCGGCGCGGGCCGGGCGCGGTGTCGTCACGGCCGCGGCGCCGGCCGGCGCTTCGATGACGCTCCACGTCCGGGACCTCCGCGGGCCGAGTCGGCTCCCCGGCCGGAACGAGGCTGCGACGGCGCGCGCCGACCTGTTCGACCCGGCGGGGCAGCGGGTCGGTGAGCTGCACGTGGCCTCCCTCCCGGTGACCGGGCCCGGGGTGGCCGCCCCCGACACCGGCGCCATGGAATGGCACACGTTCCACCTCGACGGCGGGACGATCATCGGGACCGGCTCGGCCGGAACCGAACGGGGGTCGTTCGCCGTGGTCGGAGGGACCGGCCGCTTCGCGAACGCGCGGGGCACGTACGACCTGCTCCGGGGCGGGGCGATGGAGGACGGCGCGGCGGAGTTCGTCCTGCGGCTGGAGGCGCCGGGAACCCTCGGCTAACCCGGGGCCACGTCGGTCGCGCCGCTCACGCCCGGCCCGTCCTCGGCCAGGTGGCGTTCCAGGAAGTCGCGCACCGTCTCCAGATAGGCGTCCTGTTCCTCGACGAACGTCATGTGTCCGCTGTGCTCGAAGACCCGGAGCTCGGCGCCGGGGATGCCGGCGGCCATGAGCTCGGCGGCCTCGGGCGGGCACGTCCGGTCGAGCCGCCCGGCCAGCACGAGCACCGGATGGCCGATCTCGCCGAGCCGGTCCTCGAGCTCGATCCCGCCGTAGCCGGCCTGGGCGAACCGCTGCAGGATCCGCGGGGAGTACTCGGCGCCGCCGGCCCGCTCGAGGTATTCCGCGATGCGCGGGTCGCGGGGATCGCCGAAGTGCCACGGCATCTGGTCGTGCATGATCAGGGCGAAGTCCTCCGGCGTCTGAACAGACGCCTCGGCCTCCCACGAGCGCCGGACCTGCTCCCGGAGGTCGAGCGGCTCGAACGCCGCGAGCTTCGCCTCCAGGTCCTCCATCCACCGGACGGAAGGCAGGCCGCACGACACGATCGACTGCGAGGCCTGCGCCGGGAAGTCCACGGCGTTCTGCAGCGTGACGAAGGCGCCGTACGAGTGCCCGAGCACCGCGTAGCGCTCGAACCCCATCGCCCTGGCGAGCAGGACGACGTCGGCCGCATGCTGGGGCAGCGTCCAGGTGTTCTCGTCGGAGTCCATCGATCGGCCGTTCCCCCGCTGGTCGACGAGCACCAGCCGGAACCGGTCGCCGAGCGGGTCGAGGTAGTCGGCGAACTCGTGGTGGTCGTCGCCGGGCCCGCCGTGGAGCAGGAGCAGCGGGTAGCCGTCGGGCGCGCCCTGTTCGACCACCCACAGCGACGTGTCGCCGATCCCGACGAACCGGCCCTGGTCGACGTCGTGCATGATCGAGCTTCCTCCTTCGAGGTCTCCGTTACGTGCCGGGGCGTCCCCAGCGCTCGCGCCCGGTGAGCCCGATGCCCGTGTCGTGGAGCTTGTACGTGCGGTTGATCTGGACGAGCAGCGCGGTGAGCGGCTCGATCACCCGGGCCATCGACAGCTCGCCGCCGTCGGCCCATTGGAGGTCGGGGATGTCCTCCACCAGCGCGCCCACGGTCGCCTTGGCCTCGCGGTCCGCGCCGCACAGCAGCACGACGCCGTCCATCGGGCGGTCGAGGTCCTGGAGCAGGTCGCCGCTCACGGTCTGGAACCCGCTGACCAGGCGGGTGCGTCCGCGGCCGAGCAGGGCCTCGGCCTGCTCGGCCGCGCTCCCGTGCCACGGGCGGACGACCTGCCACGGCCGTCCTCCGACGGCCGTGGCGAGCGGCGACGTGCAGTCGCACACGATCCGCCCGTCCGGGATGTGCGGGCTGAGCCCCCGAAAGGTGTCCGCCTGCCCGCCGAACGGCACCGTCACGAACAGCACGTCGACCTCCGAGCCGGCGAGGGTCTCGTTCGCCACGCCATCCACCGGAGCCTCGGCACCGAGGATCTCCTGCGCATTGGCAGCGGCGGTCTGGCCCTTCTCCAGCGACCGCGAACCGATCGTGACGTGGTGCCCGGCCTTCGCCAGCCGGAGCGCCAGGCCGAATCCCTCGTCGCCGGTCCCGCCGACGATCCCGACCTCCACTAGACCAGCCCCCTGATCCCGCGCGCCTCGAACTGGTCGATGACCGTCTGCGCGGTCGCCTCGTCGTACAGCGCGCGGGCCGCATCCACGGTCCGCTGCGCGGCCTTCTTGAACGAGGTCTTCGGGACGAACGAGAACTGCGCCTCGAGGATGATCGTGTTGGCCGTGTCGCGGCCGAGCGCGAGGTTGATGTCGCGCAGGGCCCGCGACCAGATCTGGCCGTTCCGATGGACGTCGGCGCGCCGGCCGTAGTCGTCCATGGTCAGGTCGCGGTCGACGCGGCGCAGGCAGTGCGGGATGCCCGAGGTGTACGAGACCGAGTCCCAGTCGGCGATGCACGCGAGCGGCGTGGTCCCCGTGTCCGGCGAGTTCGCCTGGCTCATGGTGAACGCCCAGTAGTCGCCGAAGCCCTCGCCGATCGACCCGGCGGGGTTGTTCCGGCCGAAGCCCGGGACCTGGGCGTCCTGGATCGCGTGGCCGTACTCGTGCCACGTGACCTCCTGGTCCTCGGCGTCGTCCACGCCGCCCCGGCCGAGCGTGATCCGGTCCTTGTGCGGGTCGTAGAACGAGTTGTCGTACCAGACGCCGTCCGGCCGGAGGTCCTGCGGCTCGTTGTTCACGTCGGTGAACCCGAGCGACTGGATGTACTCCTGCGCCGTCGTGACGTCGTAGTACGCCTGGGTCTGCTCGAACTCGCGGTGGTTCCGCGTGGAGATGAACTCCCCGCTCGGCTCGAAGGCCTGCGCGTCCGGGTTGAGAGTCACGGTCGCGAAGTCGCCGTGCAGGTAGCCGGAGCCGTCGAGGTGGGTCAGCGGCACGGTCGTGTAGGCCGCCTGGAGCTCGGGGATGTCCCGGTTGTTCTGGTCGGTCAGCGACTCGTTCTGGAGCTCGACGACCGGGTTCGGGTCGAACACCTGGCCCTCGGCGCTCCTGACGAGCGACGTGGTGGAGAGCACGCGACCGTTCACGGCATCGACGAGCGACTCGTAGGAACCCTTCGCCGTGAGCGTGAAGACGTCCCACACCAGGCGGGCCTGCGCGCCGGGCTTCACCGCGAGCGAGGCCCCGTCGAGCCGGGCCGGGACGCGGGCCTGCTGCTGCGCGGCCTGGACGGCGGCGGCGCCGGCGGCCCTCGCGCCGACGGACGCGCGGGTCGCGACGCGTCCGCGGACGGCGACGCGGCCGTCGTCGACGCGGGCGGCGCCGGTTTTCGAGTCGACGTGGCGGACGACGAACCCACCGAGGACCGGCCGGCCGTTCGAGCGTCTGCCGGTACCAGGAGTGCGTCGCGAGCAGCGAGTGACGGACGGCGACGAGCCGGAGCCCGGCCTTCGACGCGGGCTTGGCGCCGGCGACAGCTGGTGCGGCCGAGGCGGCGCCGAGGAGCAGGGCGGAGCTCAGGAGGATCGCGAGAGGTCGAGCGGGGCGCACAGGGGCTCCTTTTCCGGTCGAAGGTCGGGAGGGTATACGAGCCCGGGGCGCATGTCGGTTCGGGCCGCGCGCCGGCATGGTCAACTTCGACTCGTGCTCGGCGCGGACCTTGTCACCGACCTGACGGAGCTTGCGGTGGGGATCGCCTGCGTCGCCGCGGCCCCGTTCGCGTGGCGACGGGCCCGCTGGCTGGGCGTGGCGGCCGTGGTCGCCGGCCTGGCGGCCGTCGTCCACGCCCTGATCTCCATGCTCGGCTGACGCATGGTTCAGCCGCCGCCGCCGACCTCGTCGTACTCCTCGTCCTCGACCGGGGTGGCCATGTGGCCCCGTTCGTCGTCGATCAGCCGGTGCAGCTCATCCGCCCATTCCCGGACCGTCGGCCACATCCGCCAGAAGTTCTCCTTGGCGGTATCGCCGAATTCGCGCTCGGCCTCCTCTGGCGTCAGCTTGCGGGCGGTGTGGTCGAAGACGAACACCGCGGTGGTGAAGCCGTACTCGGACTGCTCGTCGCGTTCCTCGGGCATGGCGGCCCTCCTCACTCGCGTTCCAGCACGATCAGCGTGTCCCGTGCCCGCCGAACGATAGGCCGTTCGGGGTCGGGGAGCGATCTGAGCCATTCCACGAGCGGCGCAGCGTGCTCGTCGAAGCGCTCGTCGCCGATGTCCCACAGGTAGGACATCGAGCGCGACTCGATGCGGGCGGCCACCGCGGCCGGCGCCTCCTCCCACGTCCACTCGTGGTCGACGGTCGTCACGACCCGGAACCCGGCCGCCGGCGCCAGGGCCGCGACGCGCTCGGCCGAGTCGTCGCGCCGGCGTTCGGGGTCGAGCGCCCGCTCGAGGGCGTTGTTCCTCCGGCCGATCTCGTCGAGCGGCTGCTGTCCCCCGCCGGGCATGATCACGTACCGACCGCCGGGCCGGAGCGCCCGGGCGACCTCGGCGAGCACGCCGGGGACGTCGCCGGCGACGTGGAGCACCCACACCGACAGCGCCTGTTCGAGGGAGGCCTCGCGAACCGGCAGGCGGCGGGCGTTCCCCACGGCGATGCGGTTCCCGAGCCGTTCCCGTGCCTTGCCCAGCATCGCGGGCGACAGGTCGATGCCGACGAACGGGAACCCGCGGCGAGTGAGCGCCGCCGCCAGGATCCCGGTGCCCACGCCGACGTCGAGCGTCAGGTGGCCGGGTTGGAGATGGGGAGCGATCGCGTTCGCGTACCGCTCGGCTCGCTCCTCCCCGCCACGTGTCGCGTCGTAGATGTCGGCGGCCCGGTCGAACACGACGCTCGGACGGGCGTGCTCGTCCATGGCGGCCGAGCCTACTCCGGGGTGACGACACGACGGCCGCTGGTGCGACGATGAGCATCGGCGCGCGGCCGCTGGTGCGCCCGACCAAGATGCGGAACGGGGACGCGCGCCTGATGGCCAGGCCCCCCAAAGAAGAACCGGCGGCCATCTACGAGCGGAGCGGGTCGTGGCGGACCCAAACGTTCGGTTCGACGTGGACGCCGAGGTCTCGTTCGTGGTCGATGTGGAGGAGCGAGAGCGCTCCCGGGATCACGTAGTCGCCGTCCTCGGGGAACGCCATCTTCGTCCAGGACTCCCACTCGGCCACGGTCGCGGAGAACAGCGTGGAGTCCGGGCAGGGCGCGAGGATCCGTCCGCCGAGGCGTTCGTGCAGGCGGATCCACGGATCGAACGGCAGCCCGTCGTCGCGGCGCCAGGTGACGTAGCGCTCGATCGGCATGAGCGGATAGCGCTCCTTCCACGTCGGCCGGACCGGCGCGATCAGATGATCGAACCCGTGCGCGCCCGCCACCCGCCGCATCGTCTGGATCAGCAGGCCGGAAAGGCCCTCGCCGCGACGGCTCGGCGTGATGGTCGCCATGAGCGCGGAAAGGGTGTTCGGCCGGACGCCCTCCGCCAGCTGAAGCAGGCTCGTCCGCAGTACGTCGTCGAACCCGCCGGGGAGGTGCTCGACCGAACCGTCCCAGGCGACCGGTGCGCTGTATCCCATGCCGATCACCTGGTCGCGTTCCTCGTCCAGCAGCACCCACTGGAACCCGAGGAACTGCGACCGCAGCTCCTTCCACAGCTCCAAGGCCACGTTGCTGTGCAGAGCGAACTCCGGCCAGGAGCCGTCATCGCTCAATTCGCTCAGCCGCGTGACGAGGTCGGGTCGTTCCTCCAGCGTGAACGCACGCGGCTCGGCCATGGGCGCGGCAGCGTACCCGTCGCGTGTCGGTCGGACGACGTCTGGGCGGTCGGCTCGGGCGGTCTGCACGGGAAGATCGGGGCGGTCGTCAAACATTGGGACGGGCAGAGCTGGACGTTCTCGCCGGTGCCAGACGCGGGAACGCGGTACACCGCGGCCGGCGGCGTGTCGGCAACTCGCCGACTGATGCCTGGGTCGTCGGGCAGCAGTGGAATCCGGCCTCCGGTAACTCCCATTCGCCGATCGAGGAACGGACCACCGAGAGACAACGTCCGATCGAAATGCGTTCTCCAGCGGTTCGCGCCCTCACCCTCGCCATGCTGGCGACTGTCGCGACCGCGTGTGGGAACGCCGCCGGGGAACCGGGCCCGGTCGATCGTCTGGAGCATCGCGCCGATGAGGGCGGGACGTCCGACCGGCCTGGCGGCGCCAGTGGCCTTTGTGTGCTGAACGTGCGGTTCCGCGGCCACGACTACGGAGGGACGTCCGTCCAGGTGGCCCCGCGCCACGGACGCGACCTCGGGACCGGCGTGATCCCGGCTTGCAACGACACCGGCGACGGCGGCGGCCACACCGAGCGCCTCACGATCCAGGCCCTGCCGGGTGTCTCCCCTGCGACTGCCGTCGTCGTCCGCGGATGGGACGACTCCGTGCTCGTCCGCGACGGCATCGAGGAGCTACCCCGGTCCGTCCAGCGCCTGACCGAACCCCTTTCGTGCCGGTCGTCCGACGCACCGATCACCCTCCGCGGACAGTGGACGGGGATCATCCAGCCGAATGGGGAGACGGAGCTCGATCTGGTTCCTCCGTACCACGTGTACGTCACGGTCCGGCAGGCATCGCACGAACGGTACGAGCGGGCGTTCCTCACGGTGGTCGTGCCGCCCTCGCTCGGCGCGCCGCTCGACCGGGACGACATCACGACGTCGCTGTGGAAGGGCGGCGACCTGTCGGCCAGGGTCCGGTGCGGGTCGAATGGCACGTACGTCGCCGAACGGGTCGAGGCGTTTCCCCCGAGCTGAGGCCGCGGGAACTTCCTGCGTTCGAAGCAACACGGCAGCTTCTCTAGCATGTGCCGATGCCAACCTCGGACGGGCTCGGCAGGCGGCTCCGGCTTCCGGTGCTTGCCCTCGTGCTGGTCTACGCGTACGGGGTGGTCGGCTACCTGCTGTTCGGGTTCGGCATCGTCGACGCGGTCACCCAGACGGCGCTGGCCCTGACGACGGTCGGGTTCTCGATCCCGGGAGAGCTCACGAGCGGCGAGAAGCTCTTCACGGCGAGCCTGGCCCTGGCGGGCGTCAGCGTGTTCCTGATCCTGCTGGCGATGCTGGGGGCGGGGCTCCTCGAAGGCCAATACCTACATGCGGCGAGGAGGCGGCGGATGCAGCGACGGATCGACGACCTGCGTGAGCACTACATCGTGTGCGCCTACGGCAGGGTCGGGCAGACCGTGGCCCGGGAGCTCGAGGCCGAGGGCGTGCCGTTCGTCGTGATCGACCAGCGGGATGACCTCGAGGACCTCATGCGGTACGACGGCGTCGCCTATCTCATCGGGGCGTCGTCGTCGGAGTCCGTCCTCCGGGAGGCCGGCGTGGAGCGGGCCCGGGGCCTCGTCTGCGCCGTCGACTCCGACACCGAGAACGTCTACATCGCGCTCACCGCCCGGGCGCTGAACCCGGACATCTTCATCGTGGCCCGGGCCGGGAAGCCGGAGTCGCCCGACCGCCTGCTGCGGGCCGGAGCGAACCGCGTGATCTCGCCGTACGTGACGAGCGGCCGCCACATGGCCGTGCTGGCCGTGCGGCCGGAGGTCTCGGACTACCTCGACGTCGAGGGCGCCGGCGGCGCGGTCCGGATCGAACAGCTGGCCATCGAACCCGGCTCCGAGCTCGCCGGGCGTTCCGTCGGCGAGGTGTGCGGGGAATCGGTGCCGGTGCTGCTCCGGCGGGCGAACGGCGATTCGGTCCCGAACCCCGGGCGGGAGGAACGGGTCGAGGAAGGCGACATCGTGGTCTCCCTCGGCCAGGTCGGCCACCCGACGATCAAGCCATAGCCGGCGCTCAGTGCGAGGGCCGGTACTCGCCGAACACGCCGCGGAGCACGTCGCTGACCTCGCCGAGCGTGGCCCGGGCCTGCAAGGCATCGCGCATCGGAATCAGGAGGTTGCCATCGCTCCGGGCCGTCTCGTCGACCTGCCGCAGCGCCTCGTCGACCGCGGCCTGGTCGCGCGTCGCCCGGAGCTCTCGGACCCGTTCCACCTGCTTGCGGACCTCAGCCTCGTCGATCGTCTGGATCTCGACCGAGTCCTCTTCCACGTCGACGAACTTGTTCACGCTGACGACCGGGCGTGATCCGGACTCGACGCCCTGGGTGATGCGGTACGCGGCGTCGGCGATCTCGTCCTGGTAGAAGCCGGCCTCGATCGCCTGGACGGCGCCGCCCATCCCGTCGATCTTCTCGATGTACTCCCACGCCCGCTGCTCGATCTCGTTGGTCAGGGTCTCGACGAGGTAGGAGCCGCCGAGCGGGTCCGGCGTGTCCACCACGCCGCTCTCGTACCCGAGCACCTGCTGGGTTCGCAGCGCGATCTTCACGGCCTTCTCGGTCGGGAGCGCGAGGGCCTCGTCGAACGAGTTCGTGTGCAGCGACTGCGTCCCGCCGAGCACCGCCGCGAGCGCCTCGAGCGCCGTCCGCACGATGTTCACCTCTGGCTGCTGGGCGGTGAGCGTGGCGCCGCCCGTCTGCGTGTGGAACCGGAGCATGACGCTCTTCGGGTCGACGGCGCCGAACCGTTCGGTCATGACCTTCGCCCACATTCGGCGCGCGGCGCGGAACTTCGCGACCTCCTCGAAGAAGTTCATGTGGCAGGCGAAGAAGAACGACAGCCGCGGGGCGAACTCGTCCAAAGCGAGCCCGGCATCCAGGGCGGCCTGCACGTAGGCGATGCCGTTCGCCAGCGTGAACGCAACCTCCTGCACCGCGGTCGAGCCGGCCTCGCGCATGTGGTAGCCGGAGATCGAGATCGTGTTCCACCGCGGGGTGCGCTCGCCGCAGTACGCGAACAGGTCGGTGATGAGCCGCATCGACGGCTTCGGCGGGTAGATGTACGTCCCCCGCGCCGCGTACTCCTTGAGGATGTCGTTCTGGACGGTGCCGCCGATGCGGTCGGGGCCGACGCCCTGTTCCTCGGCGACGAGCTCGTAGAGCAGCAGCAGGATCCCCGCCGTCGCGTTGATCGTCATCGACGTCGTGACCTGGTCGAGCGGGATCTCGGCGAACAGCCGACGCATGTCGTCGATGGAGTCGATCGCCACGCCGGTCTTGCCGACCTCGCCCTCGGCGCGCGGGTGGTCCGAGTCGTAGCCCATCTGGGTCGGCAGGTCGAAGGCGACGCTGAGCCCGGTCTGCCCCCGGTCGAGCAGATAGCGGAACCGCCGGTTGGTGTCGTCGGCGGTGCCCATGCCCGCGTACTGCCGCATGGTCCACAACCGGCCGCGGTACATCGACGGGTAGACCCCGCGAGTGAACGGCGCTTGGCCGGGCGCGCCCAGGTCGCGTTCGGGGTCGAGCCCTTCCACGCCGTCGTACAGCGGACGGATCTCGATGCCGGAATCCGTCACGCGTCGCTCGTCGTCGGCCATGTCCGAAGGGTACCGCCCCGGGTTCAGCCGGGCCGGCGCCGGGTAGTGAGTCCAGATGAGTCGACGCCGTCCTTCCGATGCGGGCACGGAAGGCGAGGCGAACGGGCCGGTCGGTGAGGAACCGGCCCCGCCTCCGTCATCTGCGCCCCAGAGAACACAGCGACAGCAGCAGGCCCACGAACGGGCCGGACTGTTCGCGCGCGGGCTCGCGTGGCTCGTCGTCCACCTGCGGTTCCTGTTCGTGCCGGCCTGGATCGTGGCTGCCGTCCTGGCCACCGTGTTCCTGCCGGGGCTGAACGACACCGAGGCGTCGTCGCTCAACTCGCTCGTTCCGAAGGACTCCAGGGCGGTGGCCGCGGAGCAGACCATCGTCGAGAAGTTCGGGTTCCCGCTGTTCTCGCGGATCCAGATCGTGCAGCGCGACGAGCAGGGCCTGACGACCCAGGCCCAAGCGCGGGTGGTCGCCCGGGCGGCCGACCTCGACCGCGGTCTGCTGAAGGCGAAGTACCCCCATGTGCTCGGATCGATCCCGATCCTCAACACCGGGAAGCTCGTCCCCGGCTCCCGGGAGAACTCGACCACCGGCGTCACCTACCTGTTCGTCAATCCGGACCTGAACATCTACGACCAGCGCGCGGTCGCGGAGCAGTACGTGGACCGCGAGATCACCGAGCCGGACGACCACCTGGTCGGGCTCACCGGCGCGGTGCCGGCCCGGGCGCTCGAGGGCGACCTCGTCACGAAGGGCCTGCCGTGGGTCGAGCTCGCCACCGTGGTGCTGATCGCGCTGATCGTCGGGCTGCACTTCCGCTCGATCGTGGCGCCGCTCGTCACGCTGGCGGCGGCCGGCGTCGCGTACATGGTGACGATCCCCGTGCTCGTGTGGCTCGGGCAGCAGACGAAGGTCGCCGTGCCGCAGGAGATCGAACCGCTCGTGGTGGTGCTGCTGCTCGGCATCGTGACCGATTACACGATCTTCTTCCTGTCCGGGATGCGGACCCGGCTGGCCGAGGGCCGGCCCGCGGTGCAGGCGGCGAAGGCGGCGACCGGCGAGCTGGCCCGGATCATCCTCACGGCCGGCATGGTCGTGGCGGCGGCGACCGCCGCGCTCGTCGTGACGTCGCTGTCGTTCTTCCGGGCCCTCGGCCCGGGCCTCGCCATCACGGTTGCCATCGGCCTCGCGGTGTCGATCACGTTCGTTCCCGCGCTCATGGCCACGTTCGGCCGGGGGCTGTTCTGGCCGTCCGCGCCGCCGAAGGCCGCTGCTCCACCGGCAATCGATCCTCAAGTCGGAGCCACCTCGCCGCCCGAGCCCGGCCACGTCCAGGCGGCGCCGGGTGCGCCGGCGCCGGTGGACGCCGAAGGAGGCGCCGCACCGCCCGAGCCAGAGGTCACGCGGGGCTGGCGCGGCGGCATGGTCCGCGCGGTCACCCGCAAGCCGGTCGCCGCGGTGGTGTCGCTCGTCATGCTGGCCGGGCTGCTGTTCGCCGCGAGCTTCCTCCGGGGCGCCGGGCTCGGCATCAGCCTCCCGGACGAGCTGCCGGACGACTCCGAGCCGTCCGTCGCATCGGCCGCGGCCGGCGAGGGGTTCGCGCCCGGGATCACCTCGCCGACCGAGATCCTCCTCGTGGGGCAGGACATGGCGTCGAAGCAGGACCAGGTCGCGCGGCTCGGCGTCCTGATGGACCGCGAGCCCGGCGTTTCCGGCGTGATCGGCGGCGGAACGCTTCCGGACGGGGTCACCGGGAACGTGTTTTCGTCGAAGGACGGGACGGCGTCCCGCCTGGTGGTGATCCTCGACCGCGACCCGCTCGGGGCGAGCGGGCTCCACCACATCGAGGACCTCCAGGCCCGCGTTCCGGCGCTCATGGTGGAAGCCGGGCTGACGGGCGTCACGGCGGAATTCGCCGGGGACTCGGCGCTGGCGCTCGAGACGGTGAACCGGACGCTCGACGGCCTCGGCGCGATCGCGGTCGCCGCCCTGCTGGTCGACCTCGTGCTGCTCGCGCTGTTCCTGCGCGCCCTGATCGCGCCGCTGTACCTGCTCGCGGTGAGCGCGCTCGTGGTCGCGGCGGCGCTCGGGCTGACCACGCTCGTGTTCCAGGACTGGCTCGGCCACCCGGGGCTCACCTACTACGTGCCGTTCGCGGCGGCCGTCCTGCTGGTGGCGCTCGGGTCGGACTACAACGTGTTCGTCGTCGGCCGGATCTGGCAGGAGGCGAGGACGCGGCCGCTGCGCGAGGCGATCCGGATCGCGGCGCCCCGGGCCAGCCGGGCCATCGGCGTCGCCGGCCTGGCGCTCGCCGGGTCGTTCGCCCTGCTGGCGCTCGTGCCGCTCGTGCCGTTCCGGGAGTTCGCCTTCGCGATGTGCGTGGGCGTGCTGATCGACTCGTTCCTCGTCCGGTCCCTGCTCGTGCCGTCGCTGATGACGCTGTTCGGGCGGTTCAGCCACTGGCCGGGGATGCCCAAGGCTTCGCTCCCCGAGCCGACGCCGCGCGACCCCGCGGACGAACGCGCCGCCGCGAGCCTGCCGCTGGAGCCCGGTCAGCGCTCGTCGATCGACACCAGGCGGTAGGCGGGGGGCGCCGTGCCCGGGTCGCCGCCGCACGTGATGCGGCGCTCCGGCCCGGGGTGGCCGACCTCGACCCGAACCGAGTACGTCGCGCCCTCGGCGACCGCGAACGTCGCCTCGACGCCGTCGTCGGGGAGCGGGATGCGCCGGGTGAGCGCGACGTCGTCGAGCCCGGCGACGCCGGTGTGCTGCCGGAGGAACGCATCGGCCGCCTGCGTCGCGAAGTCGTACGCGCAGCGGCCCCGGTAGCGGTCGAGGTCGACCTCGCCGCGGTCGAACCGGCCCACGACCGCCACCGCCTCGTCGGGCTCCACCCGGCCGAGGTACACCCCGGCCGGGAGACACACGACGTTCGGCGCGAACCGGTCGCCGCCGATGTGGCTGACCTCCCACACCCGGTCGCCCAAGGCCTCCTGCAGGGCGTTCGCCACGGGGCGGCCCCGCTCGGAGCAGCACGGGTCGTGCCGGCCGTTCGTGCAGACGAGATAGATCTGCTCGGCCTGCCCGGTGCCGAGACCGAGCCGGCTGCCGCGCCGCATCGGCCCGAGGTCGACGTCGAGCAGCGCCTCGGGCCCGGGGAGGTGGACGTGCTCGAGCCACCGGGCGCGGAGCCCCGCGTGCGCCGCGTACACCTGGATGCCGTCGGGGACGTGCCGGCCGTGGCGGCGGATGAGCACGATCCGAACGCCGTGCTCCCGGCGCTGCCGGCGGAGGTGCGCTGCCACCTGCTCCGGCAGGCGGCTGTGCTCGAGCGCCTTGGTGCCCCACGGGCCGGGTTCCTCGACGAGCAGCCAGTTGACGACGGTCGATGCCGTGCCCCACAGCGACTCGCCGAGGGCGCGGGAGGTCGCCGAGCAGCGCTCCGGCGTGCTCACTCCCGGTCGGCGAGCTCGAGCAGCCCTTCGCGGACCAGCCGCCGGGCCAGCACCATCCGCCCGCCGTCGTCCAGCCCGGGAACGTCCGCCGGTCGGAACGGGGCCCCGCCCGGGACCTGCTCCGCCACGAATCGCATCGCCGGTTCCACGCGGGCCGGCATCCGCAGCTCGCGGTCGCCGAGGAACACCGCGAGCTCGTCGCCCTCGACGCGGACCTCGCAGAACGAAGCACGACGTCGCCGCACCCGGGAGTCGGACGTGAGCTCGTCGAGTCGCGCGAGGTCCACCAGCGCGCCGCCCAGCGACGGCAGCCGGGTCGTCAGGAACGACCGGATGCGCCGGTCGGCCACCGCGGCGGCGTCCACGCCGTCGAGCGATCGCTGCAGGTCGGCCAAGCGTTCCTTCATCGCGGTGGCGAACCCGTCCGGGTCGCGGTGCCACCCGGGAGCGAGCGGCTCGGCGAACGCCGGCTCGGTCCGGACCTCGTCGAGCACCTCGGCCAGGAGCTGTCCCCACGTCGCCGTGTGGACGCCGATGGTCAGGTGGCCGGAGAGCACCGTCTGGGTCGAGGCCGCGTGGGGCGATCCCATCGGCAGGTACATGGCGTCGCCCGGCTCCATCGTCACGGAGATGGCAGGCTGCTCTTGCGGCGACGGCTTCGGCGCCCCGACCGGGCGGGGGTTCCACACGTCCCACTGTTTTTGCCCGAACGCCTGCAGGACGAACACATCGTGCGAGTCCTGATGGACGTCGAGGCCGCGGGAGCCGGGCGGCGTGATGTAGGCGTTCACCTGGGTGGGGTGTCCGAGCTGGCCCTCGAGCTCCCGGCAGAACCGCCCGAGCGCCGGCCAGTACCGGTGGAGTCCCTGGAGCACGATCGTCGCGCCGTCGCCGAAGCGTTCCAGGATCCGGACGGGATCGGCCATGCCGGAGACCGGCTGTGAACCGGTCCGCCCCGACTTCGTGTAGCCGGAGGTCGGGAGCGTGGCGCCGTCTGAGACGAGCCGGAACGCCGGCAGCCGGAGCGTCGATTCGGTGAGCAGCCGGTCGACGTCGGCCAGCGACAGCAGGTCGTCGAACGGCCGCCCGCCCGAACGGTGGACCGGCCGGCGGTTCCAGTCATCGCGGAGGAACGCGTCGACGTCGCCGACGCAGCGGCCGAGGGCGCCCACGTCCGGGTTGCTAAGCGTCGGTGCCGTCGGCGTCCTGAGTGTCCGTGCCGTCGGCGTCGGTGCCATCGGCGTCCGTTCCATCCGCGTCGGTGCCGTCGGCGGTGTCGGTTCCGTCGGTTCCGTCGGCGGTGTCGGTCTGGTCGGTGGTGTCCTGGTGCGGACTGGTCGACCTTCTGGTCGGTCGTGTCCGTGTCGTCGGCGTCCTGGCGTTCGGCGCCGGACTGGTCGGTGGTGTCCGTGTCCGCGGAGATCGTCGCCGCGGGCGACTGGCCCGGGAGCACCGTGGAGATCTCCTCGTCGGTGAGCGTGGTGTCGGTCGGGTCCATGGCTCGCACCTCCAGGGTCGGGACGGTCGGAGTCTATGCGAGCCGTCGGAATGCCGCGTTCGGACGGGTCGGGCGCGTCTGCCGGCCGTCGGAGGCTAGAACTGGAAGTCCGAGGGGAGCGGCTCGAGCCCGGCCCGCTGCCGGAGCGCGTTGTAGCCACGCAGGAACGCGTCCTTGTCGGGCGTGGTGGCCGCCGCGCGGTGGTCCTCGAGCTCGGCGAGGATCTGCTTCGCCGCGGCGTCGTCGCGGTCGATGTAGACCTGGACCAGCAGGGCGTAGTTCTCGTCGTCGGCGATCGCGTCCTGGAACGCCGTGGCCAGCAGGTCGTTGACCGCCCCGGCCTCGGGCGGCACCTCCCACGACCCGACCTGTTCGAGCGCCGACTGCCGCTGGTCGATCACCTCCTGCACCGTGGCGAGGTCCTCGCGCTGCTCCTTGCGCTTGGCGCCGTTCGCGCCGACGACCGCGTCGACGAGCCGCTGACGGTAGTCGGCGGACTCGGCGAGGAGGTCGTCGACCCCCGTCGTGTAGGCGGCCAGGGCGGCGCCGCCCTGGCCGCCGGTCGTCGTCGACGAGGTGGACGGGCCGCCGGACGGCGCCGTGGTCGGCGACGTGGACGTTCCCCCGTCGGTCGGTCCGCTGCTGGGCTCGGCCTTCGGCTCGCCGCCCCCGCCGATGGCGAGCGCCACGATCACGCCACCCACCAGGAGGATCCCGATCAGGACGAGCACCGTGACCAGGCCGCGGCGGCGGCGCGGAGCGACGCCGCCGCGGCCGACCAGCGTCGGCGGCACCTCCATCCCGACGCCCCCCACGGTCGGGGCGTCCGCCGATACCGGCGGCGGAACCGCCGGTATCGGCTCGGTGGGAGCAGCGGGCAGGAACGGGCCCGGCGCCTCGACCGTCGCAGCGGCCGGGGCGGCGCGCAGCGCCGCCCCGGCCGCCGCCACCAGCTCACCGCACGTCGCGTACCGGTCGGCCGGTTCCTTTGCCATGCCCTTCGCCAGCACGTCGTCGAGCGCCGGCGGGAGGCCGGGCCGCACGGCCGACGGCCGCGGGGGCGGTTCCAGCAGGTGCGCCGCCAGCACCTGCGCGTCGCTGTCGCGGGGGAACGGCGTCGCCCCCGCCAGGCACTCGTGCAGCACGCACGCCAGCGAGTACACGTCGGTCCGGCCGTCCACCGGCTTCCCCGAGCACTGCTCCGGCGACGAGTACGCGGGCGTGCCGACGAAGATGCCCGTCCGGGTGAGCCCGCTCGGCGCGTCGACGCGCTTGGTCAGCCCGAAGTCCGTCAGGAACACGCGTTCGGATTCCGGGCCGGGCCCGTCCTCGATCAGGACGTTGGCCGGCTTCACGTCGCGGTGCACCAGGCCGAGGGCGTGGGCCGCGTCGAGGGCCTCCCCCACCGACTCGAGGATCGGAAGCGCCCGTTCCGGCTCGAGCGGCCCCTCGAGCTGCAGCACCGTCCGGAGGTCGAGTCCCTTGACGTACCGCATCGAGAGGAACAGCCGCCCGTCGGCCTCGCCGGCGTCGAACACGGGGATGATCCGCCGGTGGTCGAGGGACGCCGCGACCTGCGCCTCCCGCATGAACCGCTCGCGGAACTCGGGGTCGCGCGAGAGGTCCTCGCTGATCACCTTCAGCGCGACCCGGCGTTCGAGCGCCAGCTGCTGCGCCAGGTACACGACGCCCATGCCGCCCCGGCCGAGGACGGTGGCGACCCGGTAGCCGCCGAGCTGCGACCCCGGGGGGAGATCGGACATGCCGGGCTTTGTACCACCGGCGCCACGGAGGCTGCAGCCGCGACGACCACTCCCCGAGCGCTGCGGTAGGGTCGCGGCTCACCCCGGAAGGAGCCCCATGGACATCGTGAACCCCGCCGTCGAGGACTACATGCGAACGCTCCAGCGCCGCCACGACGAGCCGGTGCTCCTCGAGATGGAGGAGGAGGCCCGCGAGCGCGGGTTCCCCATCATCGGGCGGCTGTGCGGCGTGACGCTGGAGACGCTCGCCAGAGCGATCGGCGCGAAGCGGGTGTTCGAGCTGGGGAGCGGCTACGGCTACAGCGGGTACTGGTTCAGCCGCGCCGTGGGCCCGGACGGCACGCTCCATCTCACCGACGGCGACCCGGAGAACGAACGCAAGGCCGCCGACTACCTGGCTCGGGCCGGGCTCGACGGGCCCGTCACGTACCACGTGGGCGACGCGCTGAACTCGTTCGCCTCGGTCGAGGGCGAGTGGGACGTCGTGTACTGCGACATCGACAAGGACGGCTACCCGGACGCGTGGGACGCCGCGAAGGAACGTATCCGCGTCGGCGGGCTGTACCTCTGCGACAACGTCCTGTGGTCGGGGCGCGTCACGGATGACCCGAACGTGGAGGACCGCCGTCCCGAGCTGACCGAGGCAATCAAGCGCCACAACGAGGCGATTGCCGCCGACGAGCGGTACCTCTCGACGATCGTCCCCACGCGCGACGGCGTGTTCGTGGCGCTGCGCGTCGCCTGATCCGGAACCCTCGCGCGCCAACCGGAGTCCGTGCAGGTTTCGGATTTCTTTCCCTCGGGAATACACCGCTCGCGAGCTGAGCAACCGGCCCCGCACCACGCTCGAACCGATGGGGGAAAGGAGTCCGGCCTGACAGTCTGACGCGTCCGGCGCCGTCACACCCGGCTCCGTCCGCTCCGCACCTGCCAGCGCCCAGCCGTCCGCCCCACACAGGAGGAACTCGTCGTGCGCAAGCGTGTCTTCTCCCTGGCCAGGGTCGCCGTAGTGGCCGTGGCCATTGCGGCCATCCCCGCCGCCAACTACTCCGTATCGCTCGCCGGCCTGCACTTCGCGGCGCCATCGTCGCATTCGGCATCCGGGTCGCCGGCCTCGATGTCGGCGTCGGTCACGGTGGCCCAGCCCAACGGGTTCGGCGACGTGTCCATCGTCCAGGTCGGGCCCAAGCGGGGCGGCGGCGAGCCGTCGATCGCGACCGGCACCGCCAACCAGCTGTACGTCTCCTACCCCGGAGGCGGCATGAGCTTCTTCCGCTCGACCGACCGTGGGGCCACGTGGACCGAGGGCCTCACCCCGGCCGACACGCAGAGCGGCGACACGTCCGTGAATGTCGACTCGTCGGGCGCCGTCTACCAGTCGAACCTCAACGGCATCGACATCAACCCGGACGCACTCCAGGGCGTCGTCTACAAGTCGATGGACTACGGCGACCACTGGACCCAGGGCGGTGGGTTCGCCACCGCCACGAACTCGACCAACCAGCCGTTCCTGGTCGACCGGCAGTGGGCGGACGCCTACATCCCGCCGGGCATGACCACGGACGAGGCCCGCGTCTACTTCACGTACCACGACTGGGGTCCGAGCCAGATCTGGGTGAACGTCTCGAAGGACGGCGGCCGGACGTTCGGCATCCCGACGGACGTGATCACTTCTCCCGAGGCGTCGGCCGCCTCGTTCTGCGACACCATCCCGGGTGCGGTGAAGGTCGTGCAGTCCGGGCCACTCGCCGGCCGCGTCTACATCAACTGGCTGGCCGCGAGCCTGCCGACCAACGCGGCGACCGGATGCAACGCGACCCAGCTGAACACGTTCCACAGCGTGTGGATGGCCTACTCGGACGACGAGGGCGCCACATGGACCAACCGCCTGATCTTCGACGGCGGGTTCGGCCACGACGCCTCGGGTCTGTTCGCGGACTTCACGCTGGACGACGAGGGGAACCCGTATGTGGCGTTCGCCGACAACCTCACCGGCGAGTGGGACATGTACGTGATGGCGTCGTTCGACGGCGGCAGGACCTGGAACGGCAGGTCCGACGGCACGGGCATCCCGTACAAGGTGAACGCCGACACCGGAACGCACTTCTTCCCAGCGATCGCGGTCGGTGATCCCGGGTACGTCGACGTCGCCTACATCCACACGCCGACGGTCATCCCGGTGAACGAATACGGCAAGCCGACCCCGGGCGGCGGCGCCGGCGCCTCGTGGTACCTGAGCATGGCGCAGTCGGCCAACCTGATGAGCGGGAACCCGACCTGGACGGTCCAGCAGGCCACGCCGACCACCATCCACGTCGGCGATGTCTGCACGCTCGGCATCTTCTGCATCGGGACGCTGGGGTCGAACCGGAGCCTCCTCGACTTCATCGACGTCACGGTGGACCAGCAGGGGTTCGCCCACGCCGCGTACACGGCGGACCGGCCGGTGGCCTCCGGCGGACCCAACGGGATCTTCGCTGCGAACCAGCTGAACGGGGTCTCGGTCTACCCGCCCTCGATCGCGCTGGACGCAGCGAACCCGGCGAGCGGGGCGTACACGACCACGGCGACGTTCGTGGCGCGGACGACCCGCATGGCGGCCGGCACGCCGGTGACGTTCTCGCTCGGGACGCAGAGCACGACCGTGCCGGTGAACTCGAACGGGCTCGCCACGGCCCCCATCGTGATCAACCAGCACCCGGGGGCGTACCAGGTGACGGCGACCGGGGCCGGCATCACGGCGAGCGCCCCGTTCACGGTGACCAAGGACGCCACGGCCACCACGGTCGTCCGGAGGTCCACCACTCTGCAGGCGACGCTCACGGCGGCCGTCAGCAACGCTCCGGCGGCCGGCCGGACGATCGACTTCTACGTGAACGGCACCAAGGTCGGCTCGGCCGTGACCAACTCGACCGGGGTCGCCGACCTCAAGAAGACCGTGCCCAAGAACAACACGATCCGCGCCATCTTCGCCGGTGACGCCTTCTTCACCGGCTCGCAGGCCATGATCTTCGTCTGAGGCGCACGGATCTCGGATCTCGCCCGCGCAAGGCGAGGTCGAGGGGCCGGCGGGCTTCGCCCGCCGGCCCCTCGCCGTTCCCATCCAGTGTCGTGCCCCGCTGACGCGGGGCACGACACTGGACCCCCCCGCCCGGGGCTGCCAAACTTGCGAGTCCGATGCCACAGGCCGTCTGGACCGGAACGCTCTCCTTCGGGCTCGTCTCGATCCCGGTGAAGCTGTACGGGGCGACGTCGCCGCGGGACGTTCGGTTCCACCAGTTCGAGGGCCGGAGCGGGCGCCGCGTGCGGTACCGCCGCGTGGCGGACGAGACCGACATCCCGCTGTGGGAGGGAACGTCGCCGTCGGAACAGGCGGACCTCGGTGACGCGCCCGACTGGCCGCGCGACGAACGCACGGTCTCCCACGCGCCCAGCCCCGAGCCCCTGGCAGAGTCCGAGTCCGACGTCCGAGTCCGAGTCCGAGTCCGAGTCCGTGGCCGAGGCCGAACCGATCGCGGAGGAATCGGCGAGTTCCGCGCAGCCTGCGGCCCCGGAGGAACCCGCCGACGCGCCGGCGCCACGCGAGATCGCGTTCGACGAGGTCGTCCGCGGATTCGAGGTCGACCCCGGCCGGTTCATCCGGGTCAGCGCCGAGGACCTCGAGCGGTTCGCCCCGGAACAGGATCGCACGATCAAGATCGAGGACTTCGTGCGGCTCGGTGACATCGACCCCGTGTACTTCGAGAAGAGCTACCACGTGGTCCCGGGGCGGGGCGGCGACAAGACCTACCGGCTGCTCGTCCGCGCCATGGAGGAGGCCGGCTACGTGGCGATCGGCCGGTTCGTCCTGCGGACCCGCGAGCACGTCGCGGCGGTCCGTCCGTCGAACGGCACGCTGATGCTCGAGACGCTGTTCCGCTCCGACGAGGTCCGCGACCCGGCCGAGCTGGGCCTCCGGTCGGGCGAGGAACCCTCCGAACGCGAGCTCCAGGTCGCCGTTCGCCTCATCGATGCCCTGGCCACCGACTGGGACCCGGCCCGCTACCCCGACGACTACCGCGAGCGTGTCCTCGAGATGATTCGCTCCAAGGCCGGCCCGGCGCCGGACATCCTCCCCCGACCCGAAGGGCCGGAAGAAGAACCGGCCGTGTTCGACCTCATGGAAGCGCTGAAGCAGAGCGTCGAGGAAGCCCGCAAGGCCCGCCGCGCAGAGGAGCGCAAGTCGACCAAGCCGGCCCAACCGGGGAAGCACCGACGCACCAGCTGACGCGATTCCTCGGACGCCGATTCAGTCGACGATGCGGGTTGCTCTACGCTGCCGGTGGCTGGCAGGACGGGCAGAGATAGGCCACGCGTTCCTCCGGCTCGGAACCCTGGACGATCCGCTCGACGGCTGTCCTGCAGCGGCGACAAGGTTCGCCCGCCCGGCCGTACACCCACAGCCGTTGGCCGTCCCTCGTGTTGCCGGTCGTAACTCGTTCGGCGCGGTTCCGATTGGCGAACACCATGCGCTGCATGAGGGCGACCATGGCCGATGGATCCCGAACCGAGCCGGCCATCGTGCGGGGGTCGACGCCGCGGAGGAAGCAGACCTCGCTGCGGTAGACATTCCCCGGCCCGGCCATCACCCGTTGGTCGATCAGCGCCTCGCCGATCGGCCGCGACGGATCGGCGGTGAGCCGACGGACCGCCTCGGCCGGGTCCCAGGCGGAGCCGAGCACGTCCGGGCCGAGATGGCCGAGCCGGTCCTGTTCCTTCTCGGTCGGCCAGACCTCCAGGATGCCGAGCAGCGAACCGACCGCCGTCCACGGCTGGGTCACCAGCACCACCCGGACCTCGTGCCACTTGCCGCTGGGACGCCGCCCGGTCGGGACGACCTGCCAATCGCCATCCATCTTCAGGTGGCTGTGGATCGTCGAGCCGTCATCGACGCGCATCAGGATGTGCTTGCCGCGGGCATCGACGCGCTCCAGAACGTGACCCGACAGATCGGCGCCGGAAAGCGAGGGAACGCGGAAGTCGGTCTTCACCAGCCGCTCCCCCGCCAGTCGCTCGTGGAGACGGCTCGCGAGCCGGTGGATGTTGTCGCCCTCGGGCATCTCAGCCGCGGAGGCGGAGGCCGCGCGGCGAGAGCGAGAACCCGGCCCCGGCCAGCACCTCCGCGAGCGGCGAGTCGAACACGCCTGCGCCATCGGCGCGTTCCACCGTCAACCCGGCCACGATGCCCTCCTTCACGGCGAGCGACAGCGCCTCGGCCGCCGACTCGAGCTCCGAGGCCTCTTCGGTGAACGAGAGCACGGTGCGGCCGCCGCGCTCGACGTACAGCACCGGCGAGCCGGCCACCAGCACCACGACCGCGCCCGCCTTGCGGCCCGGACGGTGGCCCTCGCCGGGCCGGTCGGGCCAGGCCAGCGCCGCGCCGTACGGCTGAGCGGGGTCGCACGCCGACATCACGAGCGTCTCGGGCTCGCGGGGCCGGTCGACCAGCGCCCGCAAACGGTCCACGGCGCCCGGCAGCGCGAACTGCGCACCGCCGAGGCCCTCGACGTAGTAGCCGCGCCGGGCCCGGCCGGATTCCTCCATGGCCTTCAGCACCGGGTACACCGCCGCGTACCCGCCGGCGACGCGCTCCGCGGCGGCGGCCGGCCTGGTCAGCACCCCGTGCCGCGTCAGCAGCTGCTGGGCTTGGGCGTGCATTCGGCGCGTGGCGTTCTCCTCGCGTTCGGGAACCGGGTACCAGCGTCCCGCGGCCGCCGGCGGCCCCATGCGAGACGGGAACGCCGGCCGACCCCGGCCGCGACCCATCCGCCCGGCGGGACGCCGCCGCTGCCGCGCTCCCCCGAGAGGAACGAGCGCAGCGGCGCCAGGGTGTCGTTGGTGGAAAGGCCGGCCCAGACGAGCTCCCACAGCGCGAGCACCGCCTCGTGGTCGTCGAGCGAGCCGACGTGGTCGGCCATCTGCCGGAAGAACATGGCGCCGCGGCCGTGCAGTGCATCCAGCAACGACTCGGCGAGCGGCGTCAGCGAGGGATCGGCAGGCGCTTCGGGGAGCAGCTCGAGCGCCGCGTCGGCCAGGTACAGCGCGAGCCACCCGTCGTCGGCGCCGATCGACCCGTGGCCGACCCACACGACCTCCCCCGCAGCGCACAGCTCGTCGAGCGCCGCCGGCCGGTAGCCCGGGAGCCGGACCGCGAGCACCTGCCGTTCCAGCACCGAAGCGGGTATCGGCACGCCCTGGATCTGCTCGATCACGCGCAGCACGGCGTCGGGATCGCTCCGGAGCGACCCGCCCCGCCCGATGTTGTGCCACTCCGGCAGGAACCGGGCCAGCGCCACCTGCGGGACGGGTTCGGCCTCCCTGCGCATGGCGGCGAGCGACCGCCGCCGCAGGCGCCGCAGCACGTCCGCGTCGACCCACTCCTGCCCGCCGCCCCCCGGCCGGAACTCGCCGCGCACCACCCGCCCCGACTCCTCGAGGCGGGCCAGCGCGTCCCGGACCACGGCGACGCCGAGCCCGAGCCGCGCCCCCGGCTCTCCCTCGGTGAAGGGCCCGTGGGTTCGGGCGAACCGCCCCACCAGGTCGCGCACCGGGTCGTCGACCGGCTCCAGGAACGCCGCGGGCAGCCCCGGCGGCAGCGCCGCCCCGAGCGCGTCCCGGAACCGCGCGACGTCCTCCGCTGCCGTCCACCGCTCCTCACCAGCCACGCGCAGCCGAACCGCCCGGCGTTCGCCCTCGAGGTCGTGCAGCCACGTCGGCCCGAGCGAGGGGTCGACCACGCGCGCCAGCACTTCATCGGTCGACAGGTCGCCGATGAACCGCAGCAGGTCGTGGACGCCGTCCCGGTCGCGGGCCTTCCAGTCGTCCGCCAGCCGCTGGAGCTCGAGCTCGAGGTCCTGCAGCACGCCGGGGTCGACCAGCTCACGGAGCTCGTCCCGCCCGAGCAGCTCGGCCAGCACCCGCCGGTCGAGCGTCAGGGCTTGGGCGCGGCGTTCCGCAAGCGGCGCGTCGCCCTCGTACATGAACGCCGCCACGTACCCGAACAGCAGCGACGACGCGAACGGCGAGGGCATCGGGGTGTCGACCTCCACCAGCCGGATCTCGCGCGAGCGGATCGACGCCATCAGCTCCTTCAGCGCCGGCAGGTCGAACGCGTCCTGCAGGCACTCCCGGAAGGTCTCGAGGATCATCGGGAACGACCCGTACCGCCCGGCGACCTGGAGCAGCGACGCCGACTTCTGGCGCTGCTGCCAGAGCGGCGTCCTGCGGCCCGGCGACCGTCGTGGGAGCAACAGCGCCCGTGCCGCGTTCTCCCGGAACCGCGACGCGAACAGCGCCGAACCGCCGACCGCGTCGGTGACGACCTCCTCGATCTCCTCCGGCTCGAACAGGATGGAATCGCTCGGCGGCGCCTCGTCGGCCTCGGGCAGACGGACCACGATGCCGTCGTCGTCGACCATCGTCTGGACCTCGAGCCCGAGCCGCTCCCGAACCCGCTGCTCGATGGCCTGCGCCCACGGCGCGTGCACCCGCGCCCCGAACGGCGAGTGGACGCACAGGCGCCAGTCCCCGAGCTCGTCCCGGAACCGCTCCACCACGATCGTCCGGTCGTCCGGCAGCACGCCGGTCGCGTCGCGCTGTTCGGCCACGTACTGGACGAGGTTGTTCGCCGCGCGCTCGTCGAGCCCGGCCTCGCGCAGCCGCGCGAGCTGCGCGGTCGCGTCCAGCCGCGACAGCTCCCGGAGGAACCCGCCGAGCGCCCGCCCGAGCTCGGCCGGCCGTCCCAGCGCGTCGCCGTGCCAGAACGGCATCCGCCCCGGAACCCCCGGCGCCGGCGTCACCAGCACACGGTCGTGGGTGATCTCCTCGATCCGCCACGACGACGTCCCCAGGATGAACACGTCGCCCGGCCGGGACTCGTACACCATCTCCTCGTCGAGCTCGCCGACCCTCGGGCCCTTCTCCGCGGCGATGAACACCGGGAACAGCCCCCGGTCGGGAATGGTCCCGCCCGACGTCACGGCCAGCCGCTGCGCGCCCGGCCGTGCCGTCAGCCGGCCCTCGATGCGGTCCCAGTTGAGCCGCGGCCGGAGCTCCGCGAACTCGTCGGAGGGGTACCGCCCGGAGAGCATGTCGAGCACGCCCTCGAACGCCGACCGGGGCAGGTCCGCGAATGGCGCCGCCCGGCGCACGACCTCCTCGACCTCGTCCACGGAGCCGTCGTCCATCGCCACCATGGCCACGACCTGCTGGGCCAGCACGTCGAGCGGGTTCCGCGGCATCCGCAGCGCCTCGATGGCCCCCGACCGCATGCGTTCGACGACGACCGCGCACTCGACGAGGTCGCCCCGGAACTTCGGGAAGATCACGCCGCGGCTGACGTCCCCGACGCCGTGGCCCGACCGCCCGACACGCTGGAGGCCGGAGGCGACGCTCGGCGGCGACTCGACCTGGATCACCAGGTCGACCGCGGCCATGTCGATCCCGAGCTCGAGTGACGACGTCGCGACCACGGCAGGAAGCCGCCCGGCCTTGAGCTCTTCCTCGATCAGGAGCCGCTGCTCGCGGCTCACGCTTCCGTGGTGCGCCCTGGCGATCTCCTCCTCGGCCAGCTCGTTCAGCCGCGTGCACAAACGTTCGGCCAGCCGCCGGGAGTTGGCGAACACGATCGTCGAGCGGTGCGCCCGGATCAGCTCGACCAGCCGGCGGTCGATGGCAGGCCACACGCTGGCGCGCTCCTCGGCGTCGGACATCGGGGCGCTCGTGCCCGAAAGCCCGCCGATCCCGCTCGGCCCGAGCCGGACCGGGTCCTCCGAAGCTGCAGCGTGGTCGTCATCGACATCCCCGAACGGAGCCGGCGCCGATGCGCTCGGGTCGCTCATGTCCTCGAGCGGAACCTCCACCGACAGCTCCCACCGCTTGACCGCCGGCGGGTTCACCACCGTGACGTCCCTGCCGGCGCCGCCGAGGAACCGCGCCACCTCGTCGACGGGCCGGACGGTCGCCGAGAGCCCGATCCGCTGCGCCTCGGACCCGTCGCCCAGCAGCTGCTCGAGCCGCTCGAGCGACAGCGCCAGGTGCGCACCGCGCTTGGTCCCGGCCACCGCATGGACCTCGTCGACGATCACGGTCTCGACGCTCCTGAGCGCCTCACGAGCCTGCGACGTCAGGATCAGGAACAGCGACTCCGGCGTCGTGATCAGGATGTCCGGCGGCTTCCGGGCGAACCGCCGCCGTTCGTCGGCCGGCGTGTCCCCGGTCCGCAGCGCGACGTCGATCGACGGCCCCGGGACCCCGAGGCGGGTCGCCGCCCGCTGGAGCCCGGTGAGCGGCGAGCGGAGGTTCCGCTCGATGTCGACGGCCAGCGCCTTCAGCGGCGAGACGTACAGCACGCGGAGCCGTCGGTCGGGCGCGGGTGGCGGCTGCGCGGCGAGTCGGTCGATCGCCCACAGGAACGCGGCCAGCGTCTTCCCCGAGCCCGTCGGCGCGACCACCAGCGTGTGCCGCCCGGACGCGATGGCCTCCCACGCCCCGACCTGGGAAGGCGTGGGCTCGGCGAACGCCTCGCCGAACCACGTCCGGGTGAGCGGCGAGAACCGGGCAAGCGGTCCGTCGCCGGGCGCAGGGGCCTCGTCACGTGTGAACATCACCGAACGCCCATCGTACGGCGGCCTGCCGACACGCCCGAACCGTCCTCGTCGATGGGGCGGCCCTCGGGCCGCGGTCACGCCGCGGCCGTGGCGACCCCGACGGGGGCACCCACCGTCCGGAAACGGCGACGGGGACGCGTCACACGAGCCGGTCCCGCCTGCTCCACGAATCGCTTGAGGTTCTCCAGGCACGAACGCATCTCGCGGCGGCCCACCCGGAGCAGCATCCCGTCCGCCACCCGGAGAAAGTGGCGGCTGCTGCCCGTGACCGTCCACCGGACCCGGGTGCCGCCCGCGGCGGAGGTGAACTCCATGGTTCCCTCGATGTCCATCGGGCCGAGCGTGCTGGTGTACGTGATCCGGGACGGCGGCTCGTAGCGCGTCACCCGGAACTCCGTCGCGAACCGGCGGCCCAGCAGGTGAATGCGCTGCAGCACGACCGCGCCTTCCGCGAGGCGGCCGTGGAGCTCGCTCTCGACCACGGCCGAGTTCCATCGCGGCATGTTCTCCGGGCGTGCGGCGAGCCGGAAGACACGCCGGACGGGCAGGTCGATCCGGATCTCCTCCTCGAGGGTGGTCATGGGCTCACCCCGCCTTCGCAGTTGCCGAAGCCTGACCGCAGACCCGGTGCGAGCGGGAGGGCCGTTCGACTCCCCGATCACCGGGCCTTCGGAACGGGGACTACGAGGGTTGCGGAGCCGACTCCGCGATCGCTGCCACGCCGTCGACCGCCACGTCGGTGCCCGTCGAGTCGGCGTCCTTCTGGCCGGTCCAGGCGATGCGCACCGTGTGCGGCGCCGAGGGCCCGAGCACCCGGCTCCACCAACTCAGCTTCGACCTTTCGGCCCACAGATTCACGACCTTCGACGTGCCCCCGTCCACGGTCACGATCGCCTTCCCGAGGTCGGGCCCCTTCCGGAACAGCACCCCGTACCGCCGCCCGGTGAAGGTGAACATCGTCGAGCCCGCGCCCGTCATCCGGGTGACCGTCGAGTCGAACGCCGCGCTCGGAGCCGCCAGCGTGGTCGGCCCCGTGTAGACGAGCTCCCGGTCGTCGAGCGGCACCGCGGAGCACCGCTCCGGCCCGACGGCCGAGTTGCCCTCGCGGTCGAACGCGGTGACCCGGAAGCAGTACGTGCCGGACGGGGCAATGGTGATCGTGAACGAGTTGCCGATCCCCGAGAAGACGAGCCCGCCCGGGGCACCGATCCCGCTTCGCCGCGTGACCTCGAACCGGTCGAGGCCGCTGCCGTCGTCCGTCCCCGACCACTGGGCCAGGACCTTCCGGGACGCCAGCAACTCGTCGTCGGCCGGCTTCTTCATGGCAAGGGTCGGCGGCGTCACGTCGTCCTGCACGAGCCAGGTGTGGGTGGCCGGCGTCGAGAGGTTCCCCGCGGCGTCGAGGGCGGCCACGGCGAACGTGTGGTCGCCGACCGACAGCCCGGTCAGCGGGGCGGGCGACGTGCACGTCGACCACTCGGCGCCGTCGAGGGCGCACAGGAACACGACCCCGGGATCCGAGTCGGTGAACGAGAACTGAACGTCGAACGGGCTGGCCGACGGGGGCGTCGAGGTGAACGTCGGCGTCTCCGGGAACAGGTCGGAGATCCACCATCGCACCGTGGCGGGGGCCGCCGTGCCGCCCGGACCGTCCCCCGCGACCACCAGCTCGTGCGGCCCGTGGGACTGACCGTCCGGCTCGATCGGGCTCTGGCAGGGCTCGAGCGGATCGCCGTCGACCGCGCATCGGAACGCGCTGACCCCCGATCCACCGAACGACACCTTCACCGGCGAGAGCGACGACGCCGGCACCGGATCGAAATCCACCGTCGGGGGCGCCGCGGCCTGGAGCGCGTGCAGCCTGGCGGTGAGGGACTGGACCAACCCGGCCGGCGGCGCCGGGCCGCACCCCACAGGCGAGAGCAGGTTGCACAGCTCGTCGGGGTCGACGTTCTCGTCGTAGAAAGAGGAGAACGTCACCGCGCACGGGAGGACTTTGTCCGCCCGGTCGCAGGCCTCGACGTACTTGTACCCCGCGCCGTCCGGATCGTCCGCGAACGTCTCGATGTACGCGTTGCTGGCCGGCCACTTCTCATCGACGGGCAGCATGGACCCGAAGTTCTCCCCCAACACCGAGGTGCGCCAGTCGGCCGGCGGCGATCCGGCGAGCAGGGGCAGGAAGCTCCGGCCGTCCATCCCGGCCGGGCCCGCCGCGCCCGCCGCGGCCATGACCGTCGCCGCCAGGTCGACGTTGAGCACGGGGTGCGTGGAGTCGACCGACGCGCCGCCCCCGGTGAGCGGGTCGAACCGGACCACCAGGGGAACACGCGCGCACTCCTCGAACTCGCAGCCCTTCTGTTCGAAGGCCCGGTGCTCGCCCCACGCCAGGCCGTTGTCCGACGTGAACACGAAGAGGGTGTTCGACAGGCGGGGGCCGAGCGCCGTCACGATGTTCCCGATCTGGCGGTCGACCTCCTTCAGGGTCGCGAGCTGCCGGTAGTGGTCCCTGTCGCGGTTGGCCACGAAGGTCGCGTCGCGGATCCCCAGGGTCTGCCAGTACGGCGACTTGTCCGAGACGTCCGCCTCCTGGAACGACGGCGGGCGCCACGGCGGCATGTGCTCGTAGCTACGGACGTCGCCCTTGGCCGGCGTGTACGGGTAATGCGGCGCGTGGGGCGCGAAGTACAGGAACAGTGGCTGGTCCGAGGGCGTCGAGTCGATGAACTGCACCGCCTTCTGCCCCACGACCGTGGTGTGGTACGTGTGCGAGTAGTTGTTCACGACGCCGTTCTCGACGAGCTTGAAGTTCTGGTAGCTCTCGCTCGACGAGCCGTACATGGCGTGCCATTCGTCCCATCCGGGGGGCTCCTCGGGCCCGTAGTAGCCGTTCAGGTACTTGCCGTACAGGCCGGTCCGGTAGCCCTCGGCCTCGAGCCAGACGGGGAGCGTCGAGTCCTGGATGGTGAGGGACTTCTCGTATCCGCCGGTCGGCTTTTCGTTCGTGTACACGCGGTGGTTGTGGGTGTACAGCCCGGTGAGGAAGCTCGACCGGGACGGGCAGCACACCGACGTCGTGACAAAGGACTGCTGGAACGTGATCCCGTGGTTCTGCAGCAGCGAGCGCACGTTCGGCATGCACGCGACCGAGCCGGGGCCGTTGGGCGCCCCGAAGGAGGGCAGGCAGTTCCCGAGGCTGTCGAACCGCTGGTCGTCGGTCATCACGATGACCACGTCCGGGCGGGCGGGGGGAGACGCCGACGCGGCCGGCGCCGGGCCGGGCAGTGCGGAGAGCGTCCCCGCCACCAGGCCGAGGACGACGGCCGAGCGGGGGGCGCGGAGTCGCATGTGGCCGGATTCTATGGACGGGGCGGCGAGTGGGGAAGCCGCCGTGTCGCTTGCCCTGCCCGGCAGGAAGTGGTGGAGTCCGGCGCTGACATGACCCCCGGACCCCGGCCGTGACCGCTGCCTCGCTCGGCGACCTGATCGTCACCGTCCTCGGCTGTCACGGTGCTCGCGGCTCTCGGGGCTGCTGATCCTGCTCGTGATCCTCCGCGCGCTGCGGTTCCCGCCCGTGGTGCGAATGTTCGCCGGCCTTCGCCGGCGGCAGACGCGCAAGCACATGCGGATCGCCGAATCGCTCGGGCTCACCTACGTGCAGGACGACGACTTCGGGCTCCTCGATCTGCCCCTGTCGCTCGTGTCCTGGGGGATGAGGCGGTGGATCAACCAGGTCACCTACGGCGCCTACCGCGGCCGCGACGTGTGGCTGTTCCGCCTGTACTACACGGTCCCCGGCGGGAAGTACGGGCCGACGATGTCCGCACGCCGCGGCGTCGTCGCGCGGATCGACGCCGCGTTCCCCCACGTGGTCATCGAGCGCCGGACCATCCTCGAGGCCAAGCAGCTGATCGTCGGATTCGAGGACGAGATGCAGCTCGACCCGGAGTTCGACGAGGAGTTCCGCATCCGATCGACGGACCCCGAGCTCGCGGCCGACATCCTCGACGTGAACGTCCGCCGGTGGATGCCGGGTCTGGACAAGCACCTCCGGTTCGAGATCTCCGGGCCGTGGGTCCTCGCCTACGAGGAGTCGAGCAAGGACCATCTCGACGAACGGCAACTGCTGGACACGGTCTCGGAGTTCGCCGACCGCCTGCCGTGGATCCTGCAACAGCAGCACCCCGCGGGGAGCGAGCCCGACCCGGACCCGATGCGCGTCGGGCCGCCGCCGCCCACGGAGGAACAGTTGCGGAAGCAGCGCAGTCCGGCGCGGTGGGTCGCCTGGGTCGTCGGCACGCTCCTGTTCCTGTTCGCAGGAGGCGTCGTGGTTGCGCTCACCACCGGCCCCGATGACGACGGGCCGCACGTCACGGTCGCGCCGCCGTCGATCCCCCCGCCGACGTTCGTCCCGCCCTCGATCTCGCTGCCACCCCTGCCGACATCGGAACCGGGCCCGACCCCGACCCTCACCGCGAACCCCGGCGAGGCGCTCGTCCTGGCGGGCATCCAGGACGGCGAGGAGGTCACCGTGACGTTCCTGGGTCTTCAACCGCTCCCTCACCCGACGTCCGCGCCCGGCGCCCCATCGCCGGAGGACGAGCGCCTCGGGGCGGAGTTCCTCATCCGGAACACCGGAACGGTCGCCTACGAGGACTTCCCCGCGAACGGCATCACGCTCGTCGACGAGGGCGGACGTGAGTACACGCCGAGCCTGCTCGATGCGTTCGAGCCCGGGTTCGGGACCATCCACCTGGCGCCCGGCGAGCGTGTGCGCGGATTCGTGACCTTCGAGGTGCCGGCCGGTGCCATGCCGGTCGCGGTGTTCCTCACGACGGACTCCGGCTTTGGCCCGCAGACCGGCCGGTGGGCCCTGTGACCGGCGCCCTTATCGCAGCGACCGGGTGGACCGGATCGTCTCACAGTCCCAGCGCGAATCGACGCGTCGCGAGTCGACGGCACAGACGTCGCGCCCGGGGCCGCCGGCCACGCTGTCGCGACCCGAGCTCCTTCCGTCGGCGACCAGGGTGTCGTTCCCGAAGCCGCCCAACCACGCGGCGAGCGAGACCGCGGCGAGGGCCCGGAGCGACCGCCCGGCACGCCCCCGAACGGATGCAGGCACAGACGTCCTTTCTCTGGGGGACGCCTACGCTAACGGACGACCGTTCCGGCCGCCCGCGTCGGCCGGAACGCTTCGCGCTGGTGACGCAGGTAGACTCCCGCCGCTCATCGCGAGCGCCCCCGCGCTACGCTCGCCGTGCACGACCGCCGGAGGACACTGCAGTGGCGACCAGGAGAAGGAACGCGCCATCGTCCGGGGAGTTCGGACGCCTGTACCGGGGGCGGGAGGGGCAGTGGGCGTGGCTGCTGCACCGCGTGACGGGGGTCGGAATCATCCTGTTCCTGTTCGCCCACGTGGTGGACACCGCGGTGATCGGTTGGGGGCCCGAGGCCTACAACCGGGTCCTGTCCGTGTACCACAACCCGGGGGTGCAGCTCCTCGAGCTGGTCCTCGTGGGGATGGTCATCTATCACGCCGTCAACGGCGTCCGGATCATGCTCCTCGACTTCTGGCCGCGGGCATCGGTGCACCAGGCGAAGCTGTGGTACGCGACGCTCGTCATCGTCCTCGGCGCCATGATCCCGATCACCTGGATCATCGGCCGCGCGATCGTCCGGGACCTGTAGCCGCGATGGCCGTCGGCACCGAACCCCGGAAGCGCTCCAAGGGCGACACGGTGCGCGGCGCGATCACCGGCCGCGAGCGTCCCGCCGGCGGCTACGAGCTCGGCTCGTGGCTGTTCATGCGGATCAGCGGGATCCTGCTGCTGGTCCTCGCCGTCGGCCACGTCCTGATCATGCACGTCATCGGCGGCGGCGTGGAGCGCGTCGACTTCAAGTTCGTCGAGCTCCGGTGGCAGAGCCCGTTCTGGCGGACCTGGGACTGGCTGCTGCTGTCGCTCGCGCTGCTCCACGGCGTGAACGGCCTGCGCGTGGTGGTGCTCGACTACGTGAAGTCCCCGGGCTGGCGGTTCGGGATGACGTGGTTCTTCAACGTCGTCGGCGTGATCCTGTTCGCCCTCGGCACGATCATCGTGTTCACGTTCAACCCGGCGAGCTTCCCCACGACGACGTGACGATCACGCACACGTACTCAACCGTGATCGTCGGGGCCGGCGGGGCCGGGCTCCGCGCCGCGATCGAGGCCGCCGGCCACGTCAACGTCGCGGTGATCTCCAAGCTGTACCCGACCCGCTCGCACACCGGCGCGGCGCAGGGCGGGATGTGCGCGGCCCTCGGGAACGTCGAGGAGGACTACCCCGAGTGGCACACGTTCGACACGGTCAAGGGCGGCGACTACCTGGTCGACCAGCCGGCCGCCGAGATCATGTGCCACGAGGCGATCGACCGGGTCATCGAGCTCGAGCACTGGGGATTCCCCTTCAACCGGACTCCCGAGGGCCGGATCGACCAGCGGCGGTTCGGGGGGCACACGCGCAACCACGGTGAGGGTCCGGTCCGCCGGGCCTGCTTCGCGGCCGACCGCACGGGCCACATGATCCTGCAGACGCTCTACCAGCAGTGCATCAAGCGCGACGTCCGGTTCTTCAACGAGTTCTACGTGCTGGACCTGCTGATGGAGGACGGTCGGTGCGCCGGCGTCGTCGCCTACGAGCTGGCCACCGGCGAACTGCACGTGTTCAAGGCGAAGGCGGTCCTGTTCGCCACCGGCGGCTACGGGCGGATCTTCAAGATCACGTCGAACGCCCACGCGCTGACCGGCGACGGCCCGGCGGTGGCGTTCCGGCGAGGGATCCCCCTCGAGGACATGGAGATGTACCAGTTCCACCCGACCGGGATCTACAAGCTGGGCATCCTCATCTCCGAGGCCGTGCGGGGCGAGGGCGGCATCCTGCTGAACGGCGACGGCGAGCGCTTCATGGAGCGGTACGCGCCGACCATCAAGGACCTCGCGCCGCGGGACATGGTGAGCCGCGCGATCTACCAGGAGATCAAGGAAGGCCGCGGCGTCGACGGCAAGGACTACGTGTACATCGACGTCCGCCACCTGCCCCGCGAGGTCATCGAGGAGAAGATCCCCGACGTCACGGAGTTCGCGCGGATCTACCTGGGCGTGGAGCCGACCACCGAGCCCGTGCCGACCCAGCCGACCGCGCACTACGCGATGGGCGGCATCCCGACGAACGTCGAGGGCGAGGTCGTCGTGGGGCCGGAGGAGACGCCGGTGCCCGGGGTGTTCGCCGCCGGCGAGTGCGCGTGCGTGTCGGTGCACGGCGCCAACCGTCTCGGGACGAACTCCCTGCTCGACATCGTGGTGTTCGGCCGGCGCGGCGGGCATTCGATGGCGCAGTACGCGCTCGGCGTGGACGAGCCGGCGCTCCCGAAGGGCTCGGAGGCCGACACGGTGGCGATGCTCGACCGGATCCGCACGGGGCCGGGCGCTGGAGCACGCCGCCGACATCCGATCCGACCTCCAGCGGCACATGTTCGACCTGTGCGGCGTGGTCCGGAACGAGGAACGGCTGACGCAGCTCCGGGGGATCCTCGCGTCGCTCCGCGACCGGTACGAGCTCATCGGGCTGCAGGACCGCGGGCAGCGGTTCAACACGGAGCTGATGGAGGCGGTCGAGCTGGGGTTCCTGCTCGACGTCGCCGAACCGGTGGCGGCCGCTGCGCTGGCCCGCGACGAGAGCCGTGGCGGCCACTACCGCGAGGACCACCCGCTTCGCGACGACGACCACTGGATGAAGCACTCGCTCGCGTACCGCGAAGCCGACGGCGGCGTCCGGCTGGAGTACAAGGACGTGAAGCTCGGCCCCTACGTCCCCATGGAACGGAAGTACTGATGGCTGCGGACCACGACCACGCACGACGACGACCTCCCCGGAGGAACCGGTGGCGGGCGACGCCGACCGCGCGCGTCCCCGGCCGGCCGCGGGCCGGGCCTCGGCGACGTGCTGGAGGGCTCGGCCGACAGCGAGTGGGGCGAGGGCCCGCCGCGCGAGCCCGGCGCCAAGCGGCGCGGCGGCCCGGAGGTCACCGGCAAGGTCAGCCTCACCATCCGCATCAAGCGGTACAACCCCGAGGTCCGCGAGGACCCGTGGTGGGACGAGTTCGTCATCGACGCCGAGCCGTCCGACCGGCTGCTCGACGCGCTGCACTACGTGAAGTGGTACCGCGACGGCTCGCTGGCGCTCCGGCGGTCGTGCGCGCACGGCATCTGCGGCTCGGACGCCATGCTCATCAACGGGAAGAACCAGCTGGCGTGCAAGGTCCTGGTCAAGCAGGTCGCCCCTCGCGTGACGGTCGAGCCCATCCGCGGGCTCCCGGTGTTGAAGGACCTCATCGTCGACATGGAGCCCTTCTTCGCCGGCTACAAGCGGGTGCTCCCGTTCCTCATCAACGACGAGGGCGTTTCCGACCGCGAGCGGCTGCAGTCGCCGGAGGAACGGGAACGGTTCGACGACACGACGAAGTGCATCCTGTGCGCCGCGTGCACCACGTCGTGCCCGATCTTCTGGGCCGACGACGAGTACATCGGCCCGGCCTCGATCGTGAACGCGCACCGGTTCATCTTCGACTCGCGCGACCAGGGCGCCGACGAACGGCTGGAGGTCCTCTCCGAGAAGTCCGGCGTGTTCCGGTGCCGGACGACGTTCAACTGCACGGACGCCTGCCCTCGCGGCATCAAGGTCACCCAGGCCATCCAGGAAGTGAAGCGCGCGATCCTGTTCGACAAGTACTGATCCCGCGAGAAGCTGCCCTTCCCTTCTTCCACATCCCGGGCCGGGTTACGCAATGCGTAGGATGGTCGAGATGTCTGAAGATCGTTCCTATGTCGAGGAGAACGCCCGGGAGCTGGACCGCATGCGGGCCCTGGTTGCTCGCCTCGGCGACGAGGACCTGCTCACGCAGGTGAACGAGCACTGGACGGTGGCCGGCGTCCTCGGGCACATCGCCTTCTGGGATGCGCGGGTGCTTGCGCTCGCGGACAAGATCGAGCACGGCGTTCCGTTCTCGCCGGACGACGACGACCCCGAAGACGTGGACTGGATCAACGACGCCTCGCGCCCACTGATCCACGCAATCAATCCGCGCGAGGCCGCCACGCTCGCAGTGCGGCTGGCCGAAGAGACCGACCAACGCGTTGCCTCCCTCCCACCCGACCGTTTCTGGCCGAACGATCCCAACAGTCCGGTGAGTGCCGTGCGGGCAAGCCACCGCGCCGAGCACCTCGACGACATCGAACGAGTCCTGACGTAGACCAAGCCCCTTCGAGTGAGATAACGGTCGCCTGCGCGAGTGTGGGGCCATATACCTGGAGTCGGTCCTGGCCTCGCGAGCAGGCCAGGACACGTTGGACGGGTCGGCTTCGGACCTCGCTTCCGCCTCTGGGTTCGTCGATGGTCGAGCGATCTCCTGATACAGGCCTCGTACTTGTGCTCCATGCGGGACCCCTACCCCGCCGAACCTTGCCGTCGCCGCGAACAAGCGGACGGCCGACCCCCCTAGGACTACGGCACTCTGTTGTCCATCCAGTGATAGACGTTGTCGGGCCGTCCGGGGAATAGATGGAAGATGCCATCGCCGAGCAACCTGCGGCAGGCATAGCCGTCGTGGTTACCAGGTGGAGGACCAGCCATCTCGTCCGCGATTCGGGCGACCCGGTTGCCCTCGCTTTCGGCCTGCGCGACGCTGATGAGGTCGAAGCCTTCGGGGCAGCCGTTGTTCGGCGGGGCCGCACTCGCGATTCCACCGACAGCGACAGTGAGAGCCGCTATCGCCGCCAACATGACGAACAACATCAGTGCACTAGCGACAACTCGTCGACGCATCTCGCGCCCTCCTTCTGACTCTCGTCGGAGATCAACGCATCGATCTCCACACCCGTCGAGACAAGTACCCGGAGCCGGGCATATGAGGTTTGTGATTGGGCTACGGCACGCCGGTCACGGACTCACAGAACGCCGCGGTGTCAATGCCCGCAGCACCCGCGCAGATATCGATCCCGTCGCCGCTGTCAATGACCGGATCGCCGGTGTCGGTCATGTTGTCGCCGTGAAGGTCGTCATTGCCGTCGCCACCGAACAGCTCGTCATCACCGCTGGCGCCACTCGGGATTCCGCAAACCGGATCCTGGTCGCCAACGAGCGAGACGTCGTCGCCGGAGCCGCCGCTGATCACGTCGTCGCCGGCATCGCCGGTGACCATCCCCTCGCAGGTGAACACGCCGCTGTCACCGAGCAGGAACGAGTCGTCTCCCGGACCGCCGCTGATCGTGTCATTGCCGTCATGTCCGGACGTCAGAAGCGCCGCGTTGTTGTCTCCGCCCCCACTGCGGTCATCGCCGGGGCCGAGCTCGATCGAGTCGTTACCGCCCGCGCCGGTGACGACAGTCCCGACGCTGTCGCCGAGCGCCGAGTCGGGGCCGTCGCCTCCGACGAGCGCGTCATCGCCGCCGTCGCCGCTGACGGTGCCGTCGTTGGTGAAGAAGTCACCGAACATGCGGTCGTTCCCGCGACCGCCGAGGATCAGGTCGTCGCCGCCATCGCCGGTCAGGTCGCCGGAGGGTGTGGCCCATTCGCCGATGATCCGGTCGTCGCCGAGCTCTCCGCGCAGATTGTCGTTGCCAGCGAGACCGCAGACGCGGTCGTTGCCGGCACCCGCGTTGATAACGTCGGCGCCCGCTGACCCGACGATGACGTCGTCGCCGGACGTGCCGTTGATCAGTCCGGAGCCGACGATTGTGGCGGGCATGCCGAAGCACATCGGGGCCGGGGTTGCCTGGGCCGACGGCACGGACACGAGCAGGGCCACGACGAGCACGGGCACCGTGATCGTGCCAATCAAGCGTCGTGGTCGGCCCTCGGACCTCGTCTGAAACGCCACCCCCTGTGCCCGCATGCCGGGACCCCCTTTCTTTCCCTTCTTCCGCTTCCTACGCGCACACAATGCACGAGCGGCCGGAGTCGCTCTACCGTGGTAGCCAGGTAGTTCGGCGCTTCAAGGGGCAGGGCCGACCTCGCGACGCAGGGTGTCGGCGAGCCGACACCCCCGGGAACATCCCCGGGGCATGGGCGAGCAACATTCACCTGGGAGCGCCGGCCGGTCGAACGGCCAATTGTCCGATGGCGCCTGCAGCACTCTGGCCCGGGGCCCGGGCTCGTCCTACACTGCTCCGCACCTGGAGGGAGGCCCCATGCCCCGAAGCCGACGTCGATCGATCGCCGTTCCCGGACTGATCGCGATCCTTGGAACGTGGATCCTGGCGGTTCCGACGCCGGCGTCCGCCGCGCCGATCCACGTGAACTGCGACGCCGGCGGGAACCTCCAGAACAAGATCGACGCCGCGCCGGGCGGTTCCACGATCCTCGTCAAGGGCACCTGCGACGGGCCGTTCACGATCACGGGCAAGGGCCTCACCCTGGACGGGGACCCGACGGCGACGCTGGACGGTCAGGCGGCGGGGTCCACGCTCACCATCAAGCCGAACGGGAAGAAGGTCGCGCTGGTCGACCTCGTGATCACCGGCGGCATGGCGACGCCGGAGGGCGGCGGGATCGCCGCCCTGGACGCCGACCTCAGGCTGCTCCGAACCACGGTGCAGGGCAACAAGGCCGTCGGTCCCGACTACTCCTACGGTGGCGGCATCCGTCAGCCGGGGCACCGGCAGCATCACGGTCACCTCGAGCACGATTCGACGGAACCGCGCGCTGACGGAGCCGGCGACGGGGTTCGCGTACGCGTACGGGGGCGCCATCTATTCGCAGGTGCCGGTGACCGTCACGAACTCCGCCATCAACAAGAACTTCGCCGTCGCCACGTCAACGGATACGTTCGCGTACGCGTACGGAGGCGCGATCGTCGCCGGCGATACGACGTCGGCCGCCTCCACGTTCATGGGGAACCAGGCGATCGCGACCGGGCAGGGCGACTTCGCGTACGCGTACGGCGGCGCGATCGAGGGGGGACAGCTCACGTCGACGGGATCGACGTTCGAGAGGAACGTCGCGCTCGCGCAATCGGACGCGACCTTCTCGTACGCCACCGGCGGGGCGCTGGACCTGCAGTCCGGCAGCTCCGTGGCCGGCTCCACCGTTCAGGAGAACATCGCGCTGGCCAGGGCGCACACCTTCGGCACCTCCATCGGCGGCGGCATCAACGCGGTCGGCAACCTGTCGGTCGAACACTCCTCGGTGGTCGGCAACTTCGCGGCGACGGAGGCCTCGGCGGAGCAGGCGACCGCCGTCGGCGGGGGCATCTTCCACCAGATGGGGACGCTCACCCTGCGGCGCTCGACGGTGGCGAACAACGCCGCCTCGGCGCAGTCCCACGCCGACGCCGCCGAGGGCGACGGCGGCGGCGTGGACGCGGCCGACACCCTCCTCGTCACCAATTCGACGATCGCGAAGAACACCGCCTTCGCCGACACCACGGATACCGCAGGGAAGATCGCAACCGCGACCGGCGGCGGGATCAAGGCGGAGCACGTGACGCTCGTGGCCGCCACGATCGCGGGGAACGACTCCCGAACGGAAGGGGCCTCGACGGTCTCCCTCGGGGGTGGGGTCGACGTGGGGACGGACCTCACGACCACGGCGTCCATCCTCGCGGGGAACACCGCCTTCACCGGACCCGACTGCCGTTCGACGTCGACGACGTCGCACGGGCACAACCTGGTGGTGCACCCCGTCGAGTGCCTCCCGGCGCCGCGGCCGTCCGACATCACCGGAAAGGCGGCCAAGCTCGGCCCGCTCCAGGACAACGGCGGTCCCACGGAGACGATGGCCATCGCCGCGACCAGCCCGGCGTTCAACGCGATCCCCCAGGCGATATGCCCGGCGCCGTTCGACCAGCGCGGTCTGCCCGCGGCCGCAGGGGCCGCGCTGCGACATCGGCGCCTTCGAACGGACGGTGCCCTGAGGACTCCGCTGAGGCGACTCGCGCCGGCCGGGACGTCTGCCCTGACGGCCGCAGATCGCTGCGCCCTCGCCCGCCTTCACCGTAGGGTCTGGCCGGTCCGGGCGACCCGCTCGATCAGGTCGGCGGCCCGGCGCTCCCCCGGACTCGACTGGATCCTGGCGGCTGCACTTGCCAGCCGTTCCCGAGCATTGTCCTCGGTGAGCAGTCGCTCGATCGCTGCCAGTCAGCTCCTCCGGCCCGCAGGTCCACGGATCGAGCCGGAGGCCGAACCCCAGCTCCGCCATCCGCTGTGCGTTGTCGTATTGGTCCCAAAACAGCGGCAGCACGACCATCGGCTTCCCGTGATGCAGGGCCTCGGTCACGGTGTTGTTCCCGCCGTGGGTGATCGACGAGGTCGACGAGCGGCATGATCGCCGGCTGCGGAAGGAACTCCTCCCCCCACATGTTGTCGGCCAGCTCGATCTGCTCGGCCTGCGGCCCCTTGCTCACGACGTACCGATGGGGGGTCTCGGCGAGGATCCCGATGAGCCGGTGCATGAGCCCGACGTCCGCCGACCCCAGGGAACCGAGGCTGAAGTACACGAGCGCGCCAGACGCGCCGAGAGCCGCGGGCATCTCGAATACCGACTCCGGGCGCCGCGAGCACGACTCCAACCGATGCCACGTCGGCCCCAGCGGAAGCGACCGATCGTAGTCGGCCTCCTCCGGATACAGGAACAGGTTCAGATACGGCGACTCGTTCATGAACTCGAGCTCCGTGAGCGGCGGGCTGCCGTTCGCCTCGACGAACGCGGCGAAGTCCCCCCACAGGTCGCTGTGGGTTCTCCGGTACTCCTCGCGGAACTCCTGCCAGCCAGTGGGATCGCCGGTCGGGTAGCCGGAGAACAGGGGCGGGAGCGCCGGGTCCTTCAGCTCCAGCGGGTTGCAGGACACGATCCGCACCCACGGCCCGCCGGACGCAGCCACAGCGGGAAAACAGACGACATTGTCCTGGACGATCGCGTCAGGCTGCAGCTCGTCGAAGATCGCTTCCAACCGGCGGTTCACGAACCGCGCTCCGTCGACGAGCGCCGTCCATGTGGGCAGGAGGAACGTCGACAGCTGTTCGATGGTCGGCTTGCGGAACTCCGGTGCCGTATCGCGGATGAAGTCCTTCCAGAACTGCCCGGGCTCCTCCGGGACCTCCGGGGGCGGGGAGAGTCGCATGAGCGCTTCCTCGAATCCGCGCGCCTCCAGCGTCCCGGCGAACGACTCCTCCACGACGAACACCGCCCGGATGCCGCGTTCAGCGAGCACGTCGGCGATCCCGACGCAGTTGTTCGTCGGACCGTAGGCACCCTCGGGAAAGAACACGACCGTCGGTCGGCGTTCGCTCATCGAGGCTGCGGATGCTCGCCGATACCGTGCGCTCGGTCAACGCCGCGGATCGCGCGTCGCCGTCCGGTCGATCGCTGAGGCTTCAGGCCTCGCCGGGATCGAGCTCGAGCGGCGTGACGGACGTCGTGATGGTCCGGCCTCCGCGGTGGATGCCGGAGCGCGACGTGCCGTGACCCTCTGGCATCCGCCCGCTACGCGGGCGGATGCCAGAGCGCGATGTCGTCCGACGCCGTGCCGCCCGCGGTGCCGAAGTTCCCCGAGAAGTAGACGCCGGCCGGGCCGGCGTCGACCGCATTGGCGTACGCGCCGGTGCAGGTGTTCTCCGGGCACGCCAGCCCGCTCCCAAGCGTCGACCACGTCGACGACCCGATGTTCCACTGCGCGACGCCTCGAACCGTCTTGCCCGCCCGCCTTCAGGAAGTCCCCGCCAACGTAGAACGTGGTCCCCGCGGAGCTGAGCGAGTTCACGGAGTCGCCGTTGCGGTCGAGCCCCGCGCCCGTCCTCAGCGCCTTCCACGTGGTCTTCGTCGCGCTGAGCACCTTCAGGTCGAGCGCCACGACGTTGTTGGCCGCGATCTGGTTCGCGGACTTGTGCAGGACCCCGGCGTGGTCGAAGAACCCACCGACGAACAGCGTGGTCCCCACCTTGCGCATCGTCATCACGTCGCCCGGTGCTGCCGTCGGCCCCGACGCCGACGGTCACGCCACAGCCGAACGGCGCGTACCACGTGTTCGGCGTCGTGGTCTTCCACATGATCAGGCCGTTGATGCTGAACCCGGACGGCTCCTCGCACGGAGCGGTGTCGTGTCCGGTCCCGCCGTGGTCGCACGGGCTGCCCGGCTCGCAGTGCCCGAGGTCCCCGCCGAGGATCACCCACGGCCCGGCGAACGCGAAGGCGTTGACCCCGCCCGAGCCGAACACCGGCCCGAGCTTGCTGCCACCCCGCGGTGCTCGAGAACGCGGTGCCCAGCGTCCAGCGGGCCGCGGGCGCCCCGACGAGCTTGCCGCCGGCGCGGTCGAAGCCTCCGCCCGCGTACAGGTAGCCGCCCGACGACGCCAGCGCATGGACGGTGCCGTCCGTGCCGCCGCCGACCGCATGCCACGCGCCGCCGCTGTACACGGCGATGTTGTGCGCGGTGACGCCGTCCACCGAGTCGAACTCACCCCCGATGAAGACCTGCGATTCCACGACCGTGATGGCGAACACCATGGGGCTGATGCCCGACCCGCCCGCGATGCCGGTGCCCATCGAGTGCCAGGCCGAGCCGTCCCACCGGGAGATGCCGACCGTCTGGACCGGGCCCGTCTGGTTGAACCATCCGCCGACGTATTCGCCGGAGGCGTCGTGGGCCAGCGCCTCCCCGAAACCGTGGCCGTCCTCGCCGTTGGTGACCCCCTGGCCCAATGTCGACCAGGTCGTGCCGTTCAGCACGCCGATGTTGTTGAGCCAGACCGCCGTCGCGATCGGTCCCCCCGTGTCGAAGGCGCCGGCCACGACCACGCCGCCGCCCGGGTTGGGGACGAGCGACCCCACCGCCGCGATGTCGCCCTGCATCGGCAGGACCGTCCACCCCGGCGACGACAGGTTGAACGAGGCCAATCCGCCCTTGGTCGCCGTCCCGCCCGGCTGCAGATGGTCGAACGAACCTCCGACGTAGAGCGTCGAGCCGTCGACGAGCAGCGCGTAGACCGCGCCCTCGTCGCCCGAGCTCAGGACCCCCGAGTTGGGACCGTCCAGGGTCTGCCACGCCGATCCGGTCCACACGGCGATCGAGTTCACGTTCGTCGATCCGGCGTGGGTGAAGTCGCCCCCGACGATCAGGTCCGAGCCGTGCATGGCGAACGCGTCGACCTCCGAGGAGAAGTCCGAGCTCACGCCGTCCCCGAGCGCACTCCACGACGAGGTGCCCGTGTTCCACTGCGCGATGTTGTTGGCGACGACCGTGCCGGCGGACTCGAAGACCCCGCCCGCGTACAGCGTCGTGCCGGAGAGCAGCAGCGCGTACACGGTCACCGGGCTGCACCGGCTCGCAGAACTCGCACGACCACAGGCCGTCGCCGAGCGCGCTCCACGACGAGCCGTTCCACCTCGCGATGCTGTTGACGTCCGTGCTGCCGGCGCGGCCGAACGATCCCGCCGCGTAGAGCGTCGAGCCGGTGGCCGCGAGCGCCGCGACCCGGACGACGCAGAACTCGCAGGACGAGCCGGCCGAGACGCCGGTGCCGAGCGCGCTCCACGTCTCCGTCTGGGTGTTCCAGGCGGCGACGTCGTTCGCCGTGATCGACGTGGACGCCGTTCCGCACCGAGTTGAAGATCCCGCCGACGTAGAGCGTGTCCCCCGACAGCGCCAGCGCGTCGACCTCGGGATCCTCGTTCTCCGGCGCGCCCGCGATCCCGCCCGAGAGGTCGTGCCAGCTCCGGCCGTCCCACCGCAGCACGTACGAATGCCGGGCGCCGCCGGCGAACGTGAAGATCCCGCCGACGTACACGTCCGACCCGTCGACCGCGAGCGCGTTGACGGCGGCCCCGAAGATGTCGTTGGTGACCCCGGGCTCGCCGAACCGGTCGTCCCAGTTCGCGTCCGCCGGCGTGGCCCGGACGAACCGCGGCGCGCCGTTCGCGGCCAGCGTCATGCGGAAGCCGTTGCGCGTCGAAGCTCCCCGACCGTCCCGGCCGGATCGAGCCGTCGGAACGCAGGACGGAGGCCAGACCCTTGGCTCGCGGCGCGCGGGGACTGTTCGCGCGGGCCGGCGCATGCGGATGCGGATGCGGATGCCGATGCCGAGGTGACCAGGACCGACGCGACCAGGAGTGATGCGGTCAGCAGGGTGGCGACGGCCCCCCGTACCGCACTCCTCCGACCCGACGTCGTGACGTGTGGCATGTCGATCGCCCCTTTCCTCTCACAGGGCGATCGCGGACACGCTGACCCCCCGAGCTTGCCGATCGTTGACCTACCTGAAGATGCAACCCAAGGGGCGCAAATGTCAAGAAAGTGCCTCTTCTTGGCGCGGGATTTCTGAGCCCGCCCGCCCGGCGAGACGCGCATCGGCTCGGGCGACGCCGCGAGCGCCGGACATGGTACGGATCCGGGCGCCGATCCGCCCGGGCGCTCCTCCTACGGGGCGCCGACGTCGAGCTCGAGGGGCGTGACCGAGGTGGTGAACGTTCGGCCGCTCCGGTGGATCCGGAGCGCCAGGTGCCGGCCGATGGCGTTCGAGTCCATGAGCCGCTGGAGGTCGTCCATGCCCTGCACCGCCTGGCCCTCGACCTCGACGAGGAGGTCCTCAGCGCGGACGCCGGCGCGCGAGGCCGGGCTCCCCGGGATGACCTCGACGATCTCGACGCCGCGGAGGCGGCCGAGCTCCTCGGCCAGGCGCGGCGGGAGCGGCCGCGGACCGCCGGCGATCCCGACGTAGGCCCGGCGGACGCGGCCCTCGCTGATCAGCGCGGCGACGATCCTTCGCGTGGCCGAGTTGATCGGGACCGCGAGCCCGAGGCCCTGGCCCATTCCAGGCCCGACCACCGCGGTGTTGATCCCCACGACGCGCGCGCCGGCGTCCGCGAGGGCGCCGCCCGAGTTCCCGGGATGGAGTGCCGCGTCGGTCTGGATCACGTTCTCGACGAGCCGGGTCACCGATCCCGCCCGGGTCGGCAGGGATCGGCCGAGCGCACTGACCACTCCCGCCGTGACCGACCCGGCGAAGCCAAGCGGGTTCCCGATCGCGACGACGAGCTGGCCGACCCGCAGCCGGGTGGCGTCGCCCAGCGTGGCGGCCGACAGATCGGAACCGGCGGCCCGAACGACCGCGAGGTCCGACAAGGGGTCCGTTCCCACGATCCGGATGTCGAGCTCCCGGCCGTCCGTCAACGTGGCGATCCCGCGGTTCGTCCCCGCGACGACGTGCGCCGACGTCAGGAGGAACCCGTCCGGCGTGATGGCGACGGCGCTGCCGCCGCCCTCCACCCGGCCGCGCCCGCCGACCCGCCGCCACACCTGGAGGTTCGCCACGGACGGCGAGAGCCGGTCGGCGACGGTGGTGACCACCCGGGAGTACGCGTCGAGCGCCTCGTCCTCGGATACCTCGCCCTCGGGCAAGCCGGGCGACGGGAACCCCTGCCCGTCTCCCAGCACTGCGTCGAGGAACTCGATCTCGGACACGAATCGAGCCTAGCACCGGTCCCGTGTAATGAAGTAATCCCGATTCTGGCCGGTTGCCGACGAAGGCGCGCGGGTACCTCTCCGGACGTGAAAACCCTCATCGGCATCGTCTACCTGGTCATCGGGATCGTGGTGGCCTCGACGCACCACTACTTCGCCCACCTCGGGAGCATCGAGGCCATCGCCTCGGCGGTCCTCGCCGTCCTGCTGTGGCCGCTCGTGCTGTTCGGCGTCAACCTGCATCTCGGCAACACCGGCCCCGCCAAGGGCAAGGGATAGCGACCGGGTCGTTCCTACGAGCCCGCGCTCGGATGAACCGCCGGCCGGTACCCGGCACCGATCGCCGCCACGATCGAACGCGGCGTCACGACGTCGACCTCGCCGCTGACACGACGCGGCCGCCCGTAGCCGGCGAACGACCACGGCGCGACCCGGCCGCCGGACCACCAGGCCGAACCCGTCACCGAGCCGGACCATCGCCCCGTCGGGCAGGTCGCCGGCCGGCGATCGATACGTGCGCTTGGTCCGTGTCCTCGAGTCGACCCGCTCGGCGTGCAGCCTGCGCGTCCATCGCCGCCGCGCGGGGACGTTCGGCCATGTCCTGCGCCTGCCGCCACGCCTCCGCGAACGCGTTGAAGTCCCCGCGCCGGCAGTAGGCGCACGGCCGGTGGCCGGCCGCGAGCGCCGTCGCCTCGTCGAGGAAGAACAGCGCCGTCCACCGCCCGGGCGGCATCGGATCCCGGCGGACGCCCTTCCACTCGAGCCGGCACGCGATCCACATCTTCGAACGCCACCGCGTGACGCCGAGGGTGCGATCCGGGCCGATGGATGCACCCGCGGTTCCCCATGAGCGTCCCCCGCGCAGCCACGGCCACGATCTCGCCATCCGGTCGCACCCGGTTCTGCAACGGCATAGCAATCCCCCGGCTCGATCACTCGCGTAGAGCGGACATGACCGTGCACGCACCTGCGCGCCGAGGGAATCATCTCCCCCGGCGACTGATTCCCGCTTCGTTGCTCGCGGCCGTCCTGGTCGCCGGCTGTTCGAACGGAACCACCGAACCTCCGACCACGTCGGCTCCAGCAGCGACCACCGCTCCCGCGACCTCGGCTCCGCCCGAACCCACCACCGGTCCCCCGTCGACCGGATCCACGACCGCGCCGACATCGGCGCCGTCGGAGTCGCAGCTGCCGGTTCGGCTCGAGCGGGTTGCCAGGGTCGAGCAGCCGCTCGGCATCGCCATTCGGGCTCGGCGACGAGGGAACGCTGTACGTGGTCAGCAAGAAGGGAGCGGTGTGGGCCGTCCGGGACGGCGAGGTCGACCCCGAGCCCGCGCTCGACCTGCGCGGCAGGGTCTCGGACGGCGGCGAGCAGGGGTTGCTCGGGCTCGTGTTCTCCCCGGACGGCCGGTACGGCTACGTGAACTACACGGACCTCGACGGCGACACGAACGTCGTCGAGTACGAATGGACGAACGGCGCGGCGACCCGGCGACGAAGCGGAGGATCCTGTTCGTCGACCAGCCCTTCGCGAACCACAACGGCGGCGACCTCGCGTTCGGCCCGGACGGGTACCTCTACATCGGGCTCGGGGACGGCGGGTCGGACTACTCCCGCGGCGACCCCCAGGGCGACCCCGACCGCAACGGCCAGAACGTCGGCGTGCTGCTCGGCAAGATGCTCCGGATCCAGCCGCGCTGACCGGACGGCTCGCTCCCGCCGAACGGCGACCCAGTACGCGATCCCGGCATGACAACCCGTTCGTCGGCGATTCGAAGCGCCGGCCGGAGATCTGGGCATACGGCCTGCGGAACCCGTGGCGGTTCTCGTTCGACCGCGAGACCGGCGACCTGTGGATCGCCGACGTCGGCGCCGGCGACTCGCGAGGAGGTCGACATGCAGCCGGCCGTCTCGACCGGCGGCGAGAACTACGGCTGGAACGCGGTCGAGGGCACGTACGAGTGGCGCCGCCCGCCGCCCGACGCGGTGCCGCCCGTGTACGACTACACGCACGCCGGGACGTGCGCCGTGGTCGGCGGGTTCGTCTACCGGGGAACCGCGATCCCGGAGCTCGCCGGGCGGTACGTGTTCGGCGACTACTGCGGCGCGCAGATCGAGGCGATCGGCCCCGGCCTCGACGCCCCGGAGGTCGAGGTGGTCTCCGACGACGCCGTCCTCCAACCTGGTGGCCTTCGGGGAGGACGCCGACGGCGAGCTCTACGCCCTGTCCCTCGACGGCGGGGTCTTCCGGCTCATCCCGAGCTGACGCGAAGGCTCCGTCAGGGCGTCTTCTCGAATGCGCCGACGTCGCACTTCGGGCCCTGGGGCCGGTTGACGAGCCGCTGGTCCTTCGTGACCAGCGCGTGGCAAGCGGCAGTCGGGACCTTGTCCAGCGCCGGGCTCCCGGCGTTGCAGCGGGATCGTCGGCGACGGTCCGCCGTGCGCCCCGAACGCACCGAGCTTGGCCGGCAGGTTCGACTGGTCGGTGCCCGTGGCGCCGAACGTGCAGTTCGCCGTGTTGCCGATGAGGTTGAAGCCGTTCGACGTGAAGGTGCCGAGACAGTCGGGGCCGGTCGCCCCGGTGTTGGCGGCGACGATCGTCGCCTCGAGCGTGGTCGTGCCGTGCTCGATGTCGAGGCCGCCGCCGCCCGTGAACACGCCCGTGCCGGTCCCCGTCGCGTCATTGCGGGCGATCGTCGAGAAGCGGATTCCGAGCAGCTCGTCGACGACCTCCAGCCCGGCGCCCGCCGAGTCTGCGTTCGGGCCGGAGACGGTCGCGACGTTGTCGGTGACGGTCGAGTTGACCACCAGGTCCGACGCGCCGGCGGATTCCAGGGTTCAGGCCGCCCCCCAGCGCTTCAGCCGATGCGCCGGTGGCAGTCGCGCTCGCCGTGTTCCCGCTCACGGCCGACGTCCGGAGGACGACCCGCGCCGCGTTTGCGGTCCCCACGCCACCGCCGCCCGCGGCAGCGGCGGACGCGTCCGAGAGCGCCGTGGCGGTGTTCCCGGACACGGTCGACGTTGCGACGGTCAGGGTTCCAGCGGCGGTCGCCTCGATCCCGCCTCCGAGGCCGACCGCCGAGTTGTTCCCGGAATGTGCGGTCAGGTCGTTCCCCGACAGGGTCGAGCGGGTCATCGTCGCCGAACCGGTCAGCTTGATGCCCGCGCCCCGAGCCGTTGCGACGGTGGCCGCGGTGGCGGACAGGGTCGAGTCGAGCACCTGCACGCGGTCGAGGCGCACGGGGTGGTCGACGGAAGTGTCCGCGTAGATCGCGCCGCCCTCGGCGGTGGCCTGGTTCGCCGTCGCGGTGGCGGAAACGGCGTTGTCCTGGAACACGGTCCGGATGACGCGGACGGGGCCCGGGCCCGTGCGTGGCGCGATGCCTTGAGCGCCCCGGCGAAGGCGCACGACCGAATGGGAGCCGCCGACGTCGCATGGACCTCGTTCGACACGAACGTCGAGTCCACGACCGACAGCTCCCCCGCGTTCCGCTGGAACAGCACGGCCCCCGCCTGCGCCGAGGGGGAGCTCGCGGCGTCCGCCGAGACCCGGTTCCCCCGGAAGACGGTCGAGGAGATCGCGGTCGCCGTGCTCGAACGCGAACACCGCCCCGCGTCGGCCTCGGCGAGGGACGCGGTGCGACACGGCGGTCGCCTGGTTCCCCCGCACGACGCTGTCGGCGATGACGAGCGAGCCGTTCTGGACCTCCATCGCGCCTGCCTGCGCCACGGCCAGCCCCGAGCCCGACGAGATCGACTGATTGCCGCGCAGGACCGAGTCGCGGATGGTCACCACCGTGCCGTTCGCGAAGATCCCGCCGCCGACGGCCGTCGCGGCCAGCGCCTGGTTGCCCCGGAGCGTGACGTGGTCGAGCGTGAGCGAGCCGTCCTCGCATGAAGATCCCGCCGCCCCGGTCGGTCGCACCGCCCGTGACCACCACCGACCGCAGATGCAGCGCCACCGTCCCCGTCACGGTGAGCGTGCGGCCCGCCCCGTTGGCGTCGAGCGTCGCAGTCGGGTTCCCCTTCAGCGTGATGTTCTTCGTCACGACGAACGCTCCGTCGCAGGTTCCCTTCAGCAGCAGGACGGTCCCGGGCGCGACGCTGTCGAGCTTCGGCTGCAAAGGCCGGTTGTCGCAGTTCAGCGACACAGTCGCGGCTGAGGCGGACGGTCCGGCCGCCAGCGCAGCCGCCACGATCGCGGCGACCGTCAGCGCGTTCCCGAACCTGCCCCTCATGAGGGCGGAACCCTACCGCGGCGCCCTGATTTCGGGGCCGCCGCCACGGCTCAGCCGGGCTCGTCGGTGTCGGGGCCGCGATTGTCGCCGCGGAGCTTGCGCCCGAGCCACCGCAGCGGGTCGTACTTCTTGTCGACCACCCGTTCCTTGAGCGGGATGATCGCGTTGTCCGTGATGTGGATCTCCTCCGGACAGACCTCGGTGCAGCACTTCGTGATGTTGCACAGGCCGATGCCCATCCGCTGCCGCAGCAGCTCGCGCCGGTCGCTCGTGTCGAGCGGGTGCATCTCGAGCTCCGCGTAGCGAACGAAGAACCGCGGCCCGGCGAACGCCTTCCCGGTCACGTGCGGGTCGCGGATCACGTGGCACACGTTCTGGCACAGGAAGCACTCGATGCACCGCCGGAACTCCTGCACCCGGTCGATGTCCTCCTGCATGCACCCGGTAGTGCCCGTCGGCCTCGGTCTCGGGGTCCTTCTCCCGCGGGGTGAACGCCGGCACCTTCTTCGCCATCTCGTAGTTGAACGAGACGTCGGTCACGAGGTCCTTCACGATCGGGAACGCCTTGATCGGCGCGACCGTGATCGGCTCGCCCGGGGTCGAACAGGTTCATCCGCGTCATGCACATCAGGCGCGGCTTCCCGTTGATCTCGGCGCTGCACGACCCGCACCGGCCCGCCTTGCAGTTCCACCGGACGGCCAGGTCGCCGGCCTGGGTGGCCTGGATGCGGTGGATCACGTCGAGCACGACCTCGCCCTCCTGCGCCGCCACGACGTACTCCTGGAAGTCGCCCTGCTCGCGGTCCTCCCCGCGCCAGACCTTCATGGTCACGTCGGCCATCTACTTCTTCTCCTCGAACAGGGCCCTGAGGTCATCGGGCATCTCGGGCAGCGGCAGGTGGTCGAGCGCCAGCGCGCCGTCGTCCGCCCGGCGAACCCGCACGTTCACCGTGGCGAACTCCGGATCGGTCGCCGGGAAGTCGTCGCGGGTGTGCCCGCCCCGGCTCTCCCGTGCGCTCCAGCGCCGCGCGCGCGATGGCCTCGGACACGGCCAGCATCGGACCGAGGTCGAGCGCGAGGTGCCACCCCGGGTTGAACTGCCGGTGGCCCTCGACCGCGGCGCGTCCGGCGCGCTCCCTGAAGACCGCGATCTCGTCGAGCGCCTGCTTCAGCTCGACCTCGGTCCGGATGATCCCGACCAGGTTGTGCATGCAGTCCTCGAGGTCGCGGTGGATCGAGTAGGGGTTCTCGCCCTGGTCGCGGCCGAACGGCTCGAGCGCATCCGCGGCGACGACCTCCACTTCGGCGTCGTCGACGGCCGGCGTCCCCTCGAGCCCGAGCGCGTGCTCGGCCGCCGCCAGCCCGGCCCGCCGGCCGAACACGAGCAGGTCGCGACAGCGAGTTGCCGCCGAGGCGGTTCGACCCGTGCAACCCCGCTGCCACCTCACCCGCGGCAAACACGCCGGGCACCGTGGCGGCCGCGGTCTCCGGGTCGACCCGCACCCCGCCCATCATGTAGTGGCAGGTCGGGCCGATCTCCATCGGCTCCTTCGTGATGTCGACGTCGGCGAGCTGGCGGAACTGGTGGTACATGCCGGGGAGCTTCCGCTTGATGTAGTCGGCGGGCCGCCGCGAGGCGATGTCGAGGAACACGCCGCCGTGCTCGGTCCCCCGCCCCGCCTTGATCTCCGAGTTGATGGCCCGGGCCACCTCGTCGCGCGGCAGCAGGTCGGGCGTCCGCCGCACCGACTTGTCGTCGTACCAGCGGTCGGCTTCCTCCTCGGTGTCGGCCGTCTCCGCCCGGAACATGTCCGGCACGTACCGGAACATGAACCGTTCCCCGTCGCGGTTCTTCAGGACGCCGCCGTCGCCGCGGACGCCCTCCGTCACGAGGATGCCCGCGCACCGACGGCGGCCACACCATGCCCGTCGGGTGGAACTGGACGAACTCCATGTCGATGAGGTCCGCGCCCGCCCACAGCGCCAGGGCGTGCCCGTCACCCGTGTACTCCCACGAGTTCGACGTGATGCGGAACGCCTTGCCGACGCCCCCGGTGGCCAGCACGACGGCCTTCGCCTTCAGCAGCAGGAACGCCCCGGTCTCCCGCCGGTAGGCCATCGCTCCGGTGACGCGCCCGTCGGACGGGTCGCGCAGCAGCCGGAGCACCGTGCACTCCATGAACACCTCGATGCGCTGCGCCACGGCGTGCTGCTGGAGCGTCCGGATCAGCTCGAGCCCGGTCCGGTCGCCGACGTGGGCGAGGCGCGCGTACCGGTGGCCGCCGAAGTCGCGCTGCAGGATCCGCCCGTCGGCGGTCCGGTCCCACACGGCGCCCCATTCCTCGAGCTCGTACACGCGCTCGGGCGCCTCCTGCGCGTGGAGCTGGGCCATGCGCCAGTTGTTGAGCATCTTGCCGCCGCGCATGGTGTCCCGGAAGTGGACCTGCCAGTTGTCCTCCGGGTACACGGTCCCGAGCGCCGCCGCCACGCCGCCCTCGGCCATCACCGTGTGGGCCTTGCCGAGCAGCGACTTGCAGACGATCGCCGTCTTCGCGCCCTTCGCGTGAGCCTCGACCGCCGCGCGCAGCCCGGCCCCGCCGGCCCCGATCACCAGGACGTCGACCTCGTGCGTCTCGTACTCGGCCACTCGCGCGCTCCTAGAAGAACCTCGGGTCGGTGATCGTTCCGGTGGCGACGAGACGGACGTACAGGTCGGCGAGCGCCACGCTGAACAGCGACGCCCACGCCCATCGCGCGTGGTGGACGTTCAGCCACGACACCCGCCGCCACAGGGCGTGCCGCACCTTGTGCTTCGAGAACTGGTCGACGCCGCCGCCGACCAGGTGCCGGCACGAGTGGCACGACAGCGTGTACCCCCACAGCAGGAACACGTTCACGATCAGGACGAGCGTCCCGAGCCCCATGCCGAATCCGTCCGGGAAGAAGAACGCCTGCCCCGCGTCCCACGTCAGCAGGATCGGGAACGGCAGCGCCAGGAAGAACGCGTACCGGTGGAGGTTCTGCAGGATGAGCGGGAACTTCGTCTCGCCCGTGTAGCCGAACCGTGCGTCGCGCACGGCGCAGGCGGGCGGCGACCACCAGAACGAGCGGTAGTACGCCTTGCGGTAGTAGTAGCAGGTGAGCCGGAAGAACAGCGGGAACGGCAGGATCAGCAGCGCCGGCGACCACACCCACCAGTCGCCGAAGATGCCGGCCGTGGGGTGTTCGCACGACGTCGCGAGGCACGGCGAGTAGAACGGCGAGATGTAGGGGTCGGCGAAGTAGTTCGCGTTCTGGAACGCCACCCACGTCCCGTAGACCACGAACCCGAGCAGCACGACCACCGTGACCACCGGAAGCGCCCACCACCTGTCCGTGCGCATGGTGCGCGGGCCGCGGGGCCCGCCGTACGGTCCGGATCTCGCGCTGTTCGGAGCCCTCGAGGACGTCGCCGAGCGGGGTCTGGGACATCTCGACTAGCCCCGTCCCGCCCCCCGGCGGGCGCGCGGCGAGGATCCACGGAACACCGGCATGGGCGAAGCATAGCCCGTCCCGGTTCCGGGTTCGGCGCGCGAGGCGTCTCGCGGGCCGCCGCCTACGCTCGGACCGCCGTGATCACCTCCGTGGGCGCGTTCCTCGACTGGTACGACGGCGTCAACCGCCGGACGGTCCGCGACGTCGCGCTGCTGCCCGCCGAGGCCGAGACGTGGCAGCCGCCGGTGCCCGAGGACGGCGAGACCGGTGGGGCGTTCGCCGAGGATCGTGGCCCTCATCGCGGAGGCCCGGCGGTACTTCGCCAGCGCGCTCCTCGGCCCCGTGGCTGGGTGTCGGGACGCGTGGCCCGACGACCTGTCGGCCCGGGGGACCTGGGTCCCGGCGCTCGACCAGTCGGCCGCGGAGTTCCGGGCGTCGCGCTCCAGGACGCCTCGGACGGGTTGCTCGCCCGGCGCCTGCCGTTGATCGCCGATCCCGACCGGACGATGTCCGGGTGGCGGGCCCCGACGGTGCTCGCCGAGCACGAGATCCACCGTCGCGCCCAGATCGCCGCCTGCGCCCGGCCTCCGGGATGGCCGCTCGCGCAGCGTTCGACCGGACCGACGGATGGCGTCGTCGCCCGGCGCCGATGCCCAGATCGAACGTCGTCCGCGGGTGACGGCTGAGGGTTCCCGTGTCCGCCGCGGCGATCAGCCTCGGCGCCCGTGTCTGCCCTACGATCGCAGACGTCCCGCAACCTCTGGAATCGGCCCCGGCGATCATGCCCCGCCCTGAGCCGACCATGTCGCGCCGGCCGGTTCCTGGGCGGGGCTCGCCGCAGCTGCGGGCGCCGTGTTCCTGGAGCTCGGAGCCCCGGCGTGGTCGGCCGCCTCCGAGGGCTCGAAGCGCGCCGGGGCGGCCGCCGCCTGCGACCTGACCGAGGACGTCCTCCTCGGATCGCCCGGCGGTCGCCCGGGACCGGGCCGCCCAGATGATCGTCGTCCCCCTCGATGGAACTTCACGTCGGGCGGCATCAGCCACGTGCTCGACGCCGTTCGCCGAACACCCGGCCGACATCTCCGATGCTCTGGTACGGCCCCGGCGGTCATCGAGGTACGCAGGGGGCCGTACCGACGCCGGTCGACGCTGGCCGACGTCGCGCCCACCGTCGCCAGGCTGATCGGGTTCGACTGGGAACGCGCTCGACGGTACCGCGATGACCGAGGCGCTCACGCCGACGTCGGCGAAGCCGAAGCTCGTCGTCGTGCTCGTGTACGACGCCGGCGGGCGGTACGTGCTCGACCTGCGGCTCGGCGCGTGGCCGTATCTCAACGCGCGGCGGATCCCCAGGGGCCCGTCGTACGAGGACTGCGACGGCGGGGGTCGAGCCCGTCCAACGCCGCGTCGGCCCACGCCGCCCTGGGGACGGCTGCGTTCCCGTTGCGCCACGGGATCCTCGTCAACTGCGACCGGGGCCCGGACGGATCCGTGCGCGACCCGTGCGCGATGGGACCGAACTACGGCCGTGCTGTGCCGGGCACTGGCCGAGGACTCGCGGCCGGGTCGGTCCCCGGTGCGGCCTCGCCGCCAGGCGTCCCTGCGCAGCTCGGCATGATCGGCCGCGGCGCCGACGGTGGGGCCCGGCACCATGGCGGTGCTCAAGGAGGACCCCGGCCACCACTCGGCCCGCCGCGCTGCCTCCGCCGAGCATGGCGCCGTTCTACACCTGCCCCGCCTACGTGAACGACCTCCCGCCGCTCTCCGAGTTCTGCGAGGTCGCCGAGGTCCTCGGCGGCGGCCAGGTCGGGAGCGGCAAGTGGCGCGGGCCACGACATCGCCCGGCTCCAGGGCGGGTTCGACACCCCGGCCCGGATCCCGTTCCAGCAGAACCTGATCGAGGCGCTGATCCGCGACGAGGGGTTCGGGCCGCCACGACGAGCCCGACCTGCTGTTCGTCAACTGCCAAGCTCGTCGACGAGGTCGGGCACGCTGTTCACGGCGTCGGCGCATCGAGATGAAGCGACGCCGTGGCCGTCCAGGACCGCGCGCCTCAAGCGGATCGTGAAGTTCCTGAACGGCCCCGACGGCCCCGGCCCCGGCGAGTGGGTCCTGCTCGTCACCGCCGACCACGGGCACACCGCCGACCCGAGCCGTCAGCGGCGGGCTTCGCGATCCACGAGCCGGCGCGTCCGCCAGCTCACCCAGCACCGGTTCGACCACCTCGCACAACGCCAACGCGGTCGTCGACCTCGTCCGCCCGATCTGGCTCAACCTCGACCCGTCGGAGCTCGAGCCGCCAACGGCGTCAAGTTCGACCAGCGTCGCGAGATACCTGGCCGGGCTGACCAAGGCCCAGACCGCCAAGCCCGGCCTCACGCTGCTCCGCAGTTCGAGGCCGGGGAGCGCGTGTTCGACGCCGTGTTCGCGGGGACCCGTCCTCAGCCGCCTTCCCTGCCTCCCCGACTGACGCAGCACCTCCAGGCCTGTCGAGCTCGGCGTGCTGCTGGAGGCGAGCCGGCGAGCGAAGAATCACTCCCTGAAGCCTCGCCGAATCGGGAACAAATCCGGACAATCTCGCCTTGACGCGTCCGAGACGATCCCGGATACCCTGCTCGGGCTTCCAGGGTTGGGAGTCCGCACACTCAAGCCGTCCGCGCGCTTCATCGTATTTCGAGAGCGCCCGCGTGCGGGAGGCGTCCCCGGCCGCACGCCGGGGACCGAGCACCAAGGGGGTTGCATTGCGCAAGGGCTTCGTAGCCGTGCTTGCGGCTGCCGTCTTCGTGTCCATCGCGGTTCCGCTCGCCGGCTACCGGCCTGGCGACGACCGCGAAGGGCGCGAAGGTACATGTCGCCAAGCCGGACACCTATGAGCCGAGCGCGGACGTTCGCGCGAAGCTCGCCGCAGAACACCGCACGGTTCGTCGAACAAGACGGGCGCGGCGACGTCAGCCAGGTCGCGTCATCAAGACGTGGGTCGGCCTCGACGACGTCGCTGGCCGCTACTACACGAAGAACTACAAGTCTGCGGGCCATCGGCGAGCACATCGAGGTGTGGGTCCGCCACCGGCAAGCGCACCGCGTTCGGCCACACCGGCAAGAACCTCAACTTCCAGGGCGGGGACTGCCGCAACGGCGACCGCACGAAGGTCACGGACGCACAGGTCGCGCACTTGATCGACCCGTTCGACAACACCATCTACCCGATCGAGTCCGACGACTTCTCGGTGCCGCCGGGTCGCGACGGCTGCCAACGCGCTCCTCGCCCCGGCTGTTCGGTCTGCCGACGCACTACTACGCCGGCGACAACGACGACATCGTCGTCCTCATCGACAACGTCCGTGACGACAACTGGTACGACCTGAACAACACCAAGGGCTTCTGCTACATCGCCGGGTTCTTCTCGTCCCAGCTGAACGGGTTCTTCAACCGCAACGTCATGACGATCGACGCCTTCGACTGGCTCCACCGGACGGGTCTGAACCCGCCGAACGACCCGGTCCCCGGCGACAACTGCGCCTCGGCGCCCGCCCGTCCGACCCTGTACGAGGGCGTCTTCGCGCACGAGTACCAGCACCTCCTGCTGTCCTACGTGGACCGCGCCGAGTCGACGTGGCAGAACGAGGGCACGTCCGACACGGCGATCGCGCTCACCGGCTACGGCGACCCCAAGGTCGCCGATGACCGACGTCCACTTCGACTCGCACATCCAGTGCTTCCTGGGATTCAACGCGTCCCGACGCCGGCCAACCCGAACCCGCGGCCGGGAGGTCCGGAGAACTCCCTGAACCTCTGGGGCGACCAGAACGCCGACCACGAGCAGGAGATCCTGTGCGACTACGGCGCCGCCTACAGCTTCCTGCTGTGGCTGGCCGGCCAGTACGGTGACCAGATCCTGACGGACCTCCACCACGACGCCGACCACCAGGGCTTCGACGCGGTGCAGGTGGCGCTCGACGACCTCGGCGCCGGCATCACCGTCAGCCAGGCGATCGACCGCTGGCTCGCGCGGCATGGCGCTCGACGCAGGTGATCGACGACGGCGCCACCCTCACGGGCGGCGACGCCGCACGACTACCAGATCGACCGGCTCGGCGCGCCCATCAACTGGGACACGCCGACGACGCGCCTACGACACGCCGGGCGGTCCGCCGAACGGCGGCGACTTCGTCCGGCTGCGTGACGGCAGCGGCACGTTACCTGCCGGCCGGCGGGCATCACGTCGATCGACTTCAACGGCGTGAGCGTGCTGCCGACCGCAGCCGCCCACGTGGGAGGTCGACGCGACGCCGCCGCCGGCAGGCCGTCCGGGCGTCCGGCTCGGCGCTGTACTCGACCGAACGCGGACAACCGCAACGACGTGATCGTCCGTGACGTCAACGTGCCCGCGGGCTCCCCGTCGCTCGACTTCGACGCGGCGTGGGACCTCGAGACGACGTTCGACTGGGGCTACGCCCAGATCACGACGGACGGCGGCGAGACGCTACACGAGCCTGGCAGTGCACCGACACGGTGGACGACCTCGACGGGCGACAACGTCGGACCCGGCTTCGGCCAGGGGTTCAACGGCGTAGAACGCCGCGGGCTCGAACCACGAGTTCCGCCACCAGACCTGCGACCTCTCCGCCGTACGCCGGGCATGACACGTGGGCCTCGCGTTCCGGTACTACTCCGACTCGAACGCCCACGTCGACGGCTTCTGGGTCGACAACGTCGCGATCACCGGCCTGGGCGTCATCTCCGACGGCTCCACGCTGTCGGGCTGGCAGTCCCAGACCGAGTTCAACCCGATCGAGGTCGAGGGCTACACGGTCCAGCTCGTGGCCTACGACTCCGCCGGCGGTAGCACCGCCACATCGCGTCAGCCTCCCGCTCGACGCGAACTTCCACGGGTCGCTCGTCGGGTCGCCGTCGCCGCGCGATCGACCCGGCCGCCGACGTCGTGTCGGCGATCGTCACGTACCACGACGGCACCGAGCTCGTGCAGCAGTACGCCTGCTACACGCTCACGGTGAACGGCGTCCAGCAGCCCGGCGGCTGCGACTAGACGTCGTCTCGCGTCAGGCACCTCGAAGAGGGGCGGCTCCCGCAAAGGAGCCGCCCCTCTTCCCTTTCCAATAGCCTTGATCGCATGGCACACGCGATCACGCTCATCCCCGGGGACGGCATCGGGCCGGAGGTGTCGGAGGCGACACAGCTCGTGCTCGACGCCACCGGGGTGGAGTTCGAATGGGACGTCCAGGACGCCGGGACGGCCGTCATGGAACGCGAGGGAACCCCGCTCCCCGACCGGGTGCTCGAGTCGATCCGGCGGACCCGCACGGCGCTGAAGGGGCCGATCACGACGCCGGTCGGCACGGGGTTCCGGAGCGTGAACGTCGCCCTGCGGCAGGACCTCGACCTGTTCGCCGCGGTCCGACCGTCGCGGTCGCTTCCGGGAATCCGCTCGCGGTGGGAGGGGTTGGACCTGATCGTGGTGCGCGAGAACACCGAGGACCTGTACGCCGGAATCGAGTTCCAACAGGGGTCGCCACAGACGGCGGCCCTGCGGGAGGAGCTCCGGCGTGACGTCGGCTACGAGCTCCGCGAGGACGCTGGTGTGACCATCAAGCCCATCTCGGTCACCGGGACCCGGCGGATCGTCAAGTTCGCGTTCGACCACGCCATGCGGAACGACCGGTCGCAAGGTGACCGTCGGGCACAAGGCGAACATCATGAAGTTCTCCGACGGGGTGTTCCTGCGGACGGCGGGCGCCGAGGCCACGGCGTACCCGGACATCGAGTTCGAGCCGATGCAGGTCGACGAGCTCGCCATGCGCCTGGCGTGGGACCCCTACCAGTTCGACGTGATCCTGCTGCCGAACCTGTACGGCGACATCGTGAGCGACCTCTGCGCGGGGCTCACCGGCGGGCTCGGCCTCGCGAGCGGATCGAACCTCGGCTGGGAGTACGCCCTGTTCGAGCCCGTCCACGGGAGCGCGCCGGACATCGCCGGGCAAGGGCCTGGCCGACCCGGTGGCCATGATCCTGTCGGCCGTGATGCTCCTGCGGCACGTGGCCGAACGGAAGGCCGCCGACGCCGTGCAGCACGCGGTGGTCGGGGTGCTGGCCGAGGGCCGGCGTGTGACGCCGGACCTCGGCGGGACGGCGACGACCATGGAGATGGCGTCCGCGATCGCGGACGCCACCCGGAGCGCGGCGTGACGGTCGAGATCCGCGACGCCCGGCCCGAGGAGTACGAGGAGGCCGGCCGGGTCACCGCCGACTCCTATCGGGAGTTCGCCCGGCCCGGCAGCGACTGGGACTCCTACCTCGTCCGGATCGCCGACATCGCCGACCGCATCCAGCGGACCCGCGTGCTCGTGGCCGTCGACGACGGGAGGATCCTGGGCACGGTGACGCTCGAGCTCACCGGCCGCACCGAGGGCTCGAACCGGAACCAGCGCGAGAACCAGCCCCTCGCGCCCGGCCAGGCGCACGTCCGCATGCTCGGCGTCGCGCCCGAGGCCCGCGGCCGCGGCATCGGCAAGATGCTGATGGAGGCCTGCCTCGCCGAGTCCCGCAAGGCCGGCAAGAGGGTCCTCACGCTCAACACGACCGAGCGCATGAAGACCGCCCAGGCCATGTACGAATCGATGGGATTCACCCGGACCGAGGACGAGGTGTTCCCCGACGGCTTCGTCCTGATGGCCTACCAGATCACGCTCGACGGCGGGGCGGGCGACCCGGCCTGAACCGGATCGCCTCGTCGCTTCCGTCGAGTCGTCGCCGGCCGCAGCGCTACGGCGCGTCGGCCGGGCGGTCGGTCACGTGGACCGCGATCGTGTCCCCGCCCCCGCACTGGTTCCGCAGTGCGACCTGGCCGGTCGATCTCCCGTCGGCCGACTCGTAGGAGATCTCCGCGTCGTCCGGCGCCTCGTTCTCGCTGAACAGCTCCGAGTACCCGGCCGCGTCGAGCATCTGCTTCCACTCGGTCCAGAGGTGGTCGACCGTGTCGGTCGCGTAGCCGTCGACGATCGTCGAGGGCCCCGCCTCCTTGGTTGCGGTGAAGGTCACGTCGCCGGGGATCGGGAAGTCGGCCGGCAGGCCGGTGTCTGCGATGGGATCGCCGGTGCAGGTCGCGAGGGGGCTGACCTCGGGCTCGCCGCCGTCGCCCTCGTCGCCCCCGCACGCAGCCAGCGTCGTTGCGAGGACAAGGAGAGCACCGAACAGTCCGAGCACGCCGCGGTGACGCATGGGTTCCCCCTTCTACGCGATGCGGACGCGCCCCGGATTGTAGACAGACGACGCGGGGACCGCCCCAGAACTGTCCGGGAACGGCGGGAGCGGCCCCGGAACGGGGCCGCTCCCGCGTTGCTACGGTCGGGCGTCCGTGGAACGGCTGCTCAGCAGCCGTTCTCCAGGTCCCCGCTGTTGAAGTTGTTGTACCGGTACGAGATGCCGCCCGGCGCCGGATACGGCGTCTGCAGCAGCGGACCGAACTCCTCGGTCGAGTTCGACCCGTAGGAGTAGTCGGCGCCCGGGATGAACGCGCCGCCCTCGGACCACTTGCACATGCCCTTGTCCTGGACCGTCGAATAGAACGGGTAGAACTGCGCGCCCGGCGGCGGGTTGACGCAGTTCGCGCCCGTCGTCCGGTCGCAGAACGGCGGGTTGTCCTGGGAGTCCGACGCCTCGATCCTCGGCAGGTCGGTCTCGAACGCGATCGTCGGGTAAGGGTCGTGCCCGTCGTTCGTCATCGCGCTCGAGAACAGCAGCGGCTGCGGATGCATCGCCTTGTCCACCGCGGGGTCGACGTTGGTCCCGGGCCAGACGTTCTGGTACGAAGGCCCGTCGAAGTCCGCGTCCGACGAGAAGCACCCGTTGATCTTCACGACCGTCGAGAACGATCCCGGGACGCAGAAGTTGTTGTCGTCGTCCTCGTCGAGGCCGCCCGGGTCGTCCGGGTTGGTGCCGTCGCAGTTGAACTGGTCGTTCACGTGCGAGCAGTGCTCGAAATGACCGATCTCGTCCGAGTAGGCCACGTTGTACGTGTGCGCGGACCACGTGTTGCCGCGAGTGTTCGCCGTGTCGTACTCGGGGTGGAACGCGTAGGGCTTCATCTTGCAGGTCTTCGAGCCGGGCCGGTACAGGATGTGGCCGAACCCGTTGTCGACGGAGGCCGTCATGGACCCGGTGCCGCCGGTCGTCACGTCGCCGAGGTCGATGCGGAACCCGTCCGGGGTGTCGTACATGTGGATGTGGATCCGGTCGCCCGGATTCATCATCAGGTCCTTGAAGTAGTCCGGGGTCACCGCGTCGAGGTTCGGGTTGGAGAACGTCCCCGTGTGGATCGGGTTGGCAGGCGCCTGGGACACGCCGTTCTTCGTGATGTAGGCCCAGTTGATGGGCTCGACGCCGCCGAGGATGTAGTTGAAGCAGTCGGCGGTCCCGAGCTTGTTCGTGTTCTGGTTGAGGCTCAGGCTGTCGATGGTCATCGCCGCGCAGTACTGGTGCGCCGAGCAGCCGAACCCCGTGAACTGCGGCACGTACCCCGGCCCGTAGAACTGCAGCTCCATGTAGGCGTTCCCGGGGTGCTTCCCGATGTAGTCCGGAGCGTTGGGGTCGAGGTTCGTGAAGTCGTTCGCGTCGGAGTCCGGCGTGCACGGCTCGTGCGTGTACTCGGGCGACGACTCGCTGTCGCAGAGCGTCATCCCGAACCAGAACGTCGGGCGCAGCTCGAAGTTCCACGTGCTCCCGGATCCGTCGTTCCGGGGCTTCTGGCCCTGCGGCTCCTTCGGCAGCCGGATGTCGTAGGAGACGTCGTTGCCCGAGCCGGGCTGCTCCGACTTGAACAGCAGCGACGGCTCGTCGTGTCCCACGTAGTCGTCGGTGAAGTCGGTGTAGACGTCGGTACAGAGGGCCACGTGTCCCTGGCACAGGGGCTCGTGATAGCCGGCCTTGACGTCCTGCCGGAACCGCGCCGTCGCCCTGGCCACCTGGGCCTGCCGCGCGGTCCGCGGCGCGGGGGATTTCGAGGCGCTCGCCGGAGTCGCGACGGTCGCGAAGAGCACCATGGCGGCCGCGACGAGCGTAAGGGAAGCGATCCGCTTCAAGGATCCGTCCTTTCGTCGATGGAGATCCCTCCCTGGCGGAACCCTCCCCGGAGAACCGGCTCGACCAGCCGGCGCCACGGACGGCGGCGGGTGCGTGACCCGGCGAAGCGGCGGCGGCCGGATGGAGCTCGAGTTCCCTCCTCGGCATTCCCCCTTTCGGGTGTGCGGGCCCCGGCGGCCGGCCGGAGCGAAAACGGCGGGATGCTAGCGCCGGACCGCAAATCGTGCAATCCGGCGTACCGGGACGAACCGGACGGGCGCGGCGACGGACTTCGCGTACTTCGTCGAGCTGGTCGACTGCGGGATTCCCGAGCCGTTCGCCGTGTCGGTGACGTACACGGGCGGCGCCTGAGCATCAGGCGCCGCCGGACACCTCCGGCACGAAAGCAACGGGCCCGGTCCCCTTCCGGGGACCGGGCCCGTCGCCCCGCAAGGTCCGCCCTACGCGCTCAGGTCGAGCTCGAAGACCCCGCGCCCGTGCGTCGCCGCGACGAGCGTGTTGGAGTGAGGCACCCACGTGAGGTCGGCGATGACCACCGTCGGCATCCCCGTGCCGAGCGGCGCCCACGTGCCGGGACCGGACTGCTCGTAGACCCCGGTGTCGGTGCCGACGATCAGGTTCCCTCCGTCGAGGACGGCCGACGAGATCGGCGCATCCGGGAGGTTGCCGGAGATGTCGGTGAACGATGCCCCACCGTCGGTCGACTCGAACGCGTGGCCGATGCCGGCGTTCGGGATCCAGTTCCGGGCGAACCCGGACTGCACGACGTAGATGTGCATCTTGTCACCGGGGTCCTGCACGATCGCCGTGACGTAGCGGTTCGGCAGGCCGGCCGCAGCGAGGGCGTGGAAACCGCCACCGCCGCCGACGTTCGACACCAGGCCGCTCGCGAAGCCGGCCGAGGTGTTGAACGCGCTCGGGTTGCACCCGCCGCACCATGCGTCGTAGATCCGCTTCCCGTACACCGACACCGCGGTGCTCTGGTGCGGGAAGCCGAGGTCGTGCATGGAGTGCCAGTCGCTTGCGACCGTGTTGAACCCGTTCTTCGTCTGCCAGATCCGCTCCCCCACCGTGACGATGTGGTTCGGGTCGGTCGGGTCGATCGCGATCGGCGAGATGAACCGCGGGAACGGGTCTCCGGGCGAGATGGTCGTGTACGTCGACCCGCCGTTGTTCGAACGATAGATGTTCATGTTGACGTACGACCCGATGAGGTTCTGCGAGTCCGCCGGGTCGATCACGCCGTCGGCGCCGTCACCACCGGCGATCGCCGGCCACGTGTCGGAGCCCGTGTACTTGACGAACCCGTTGTCCTGCAACCCGCAGATCACCGTCCCGTCGCCCGAGGCAGCCGCCGTGTAGCACTGGGTGGTGTTCATGTTGGTGTTCTTGTTGTCCCAGCTGTCGTTGTTGAAGCCGGGGCCCTCCTGGCGCCACACGCCGCCGTCGTTGCCGGCGTACAGCACCGGGTTCCCGCCGGCCACACCGAAGCCGGCGGCGTGCTGGTCCGGGTGGGTCGTCGGGTACAGCCCGCTCGCGCCCATGTTGCACCAGGGCTGGACCGGGGGCGGGTTGGAGACGCAGAAGTCCCAGTACCGGCCGATGACGGCCCAGGTCTCGCCGGCGTCGGTCGAGTTCCAGACCTCCTCGAGCCCGACGACCACGTCATCGGGGTCGGTGGGGTCGATGGTGACGTACTGGTTGTACCAGGCCTGGACGCCCGGACGGTACCCGCCGCCGATGTGCTCGTCGGTGAGCGAGGAGGTCTGGTTGGCCGCCAGGTCGTCGGCCGTCTGCACCTCGGTCCACGGCCCGTTGGGCCCGGCCGTGCTCTTGTAGATGCCGTCGAGCACGGAGGCCCCACCGCCGTTGAACTTGGTCGCGCTCTGGACGACCGCGTAGATCAGGCCGGGCTGGCCCGGCGTCGTGCCGAGCGAGATCCGGCCGAGGTCGGCCTGCGAGTCGAACCCGGGCGGGGACCCGATCGACGTCCACGTCTTCCCGCCGTTCGAGGAGACGTAGAGCCCGTTGGTGGTCTTCCCGGTCCGGAACCCGACCGCCGCCACGACCTCGTTCGCGTTGTAGGTCCACGCGACGTCGGTCACGAACGCCTCAAAATTGTTCGGGTTGCCGGGCGCCAGGACGAGATCCCACGTGGCCCCACCGTCGGCCGAGCGGTACAGGCCCTTGTTGGTGGCCGCGAGCACCGTCTTCCCGTTGCCCTTGGGCAGAATCCGGAAGATGGTCAGCCGGTCGAACGTGGTCCCACCGACCTTGGTGAACGCCTTGCCACCGTTGCCGGACTTGTAGATCCCGTAGCCGTAGTACGAGTCGGCGTTGGTGTTCGGCTCGCCGGTGCCGACGTACACGGTCTTCGGCGCGTCGGGGGCGATGGCGATGGCCCCGATCGACTGCGTCGCGAACGAGTCGCTGATCGAGCTCCACGAGGTGCCGCCGTCGGTCGTCTTCCATACACCGCCGTTGGCCGCCCCGATGTAGACGGTATTCGCGTTGGTCGGGTCGACGGCGAGGGCTGTGAGCCGGCCGGTGGCGATGCCGATGCCGGCCCCGAAGTTGCTCCACACCGGGTCGGCGTAGGTCGGGTTCTCACCGTCGATCGGCATCGGGCCGAGCGGGGTCCACGCGCCGGCGCTCACGGCCGCCCTGCCGTGACCGCGGAGCGCGGCCGCGTTGGCCCTGAGCACGGAGGCCTGCTTCAGCGCGGCCTGCATTGCGCCGACCGGGATTCGCTTGCCCGGATAGGCGCGCTGACCGTAGAACCAGCCGGCGTACCCGCCCATGGGGTCGCCGACCTTCTCCTCGACGCCGCCGCCGCCCGCAGGCGCGTCGGGGTCGGCGGGGGCCGCAGCCACCTTGGCCGGAGCCTTCTTGGCAGGGGCTGCGCCTCCCTTGGAGGGAACCGCCCGCTGCAGGGCGACGACGGATACCGCCGTCAGAACGAACAAGATGACCGCGACTCCAGTGAGTCGCCATCGACGTAGTGTCACCGAGGCCTCCTTCCGAGACGCCGAATGCGGAATCGACGCTCCAGCCTCGGGACGATCGGAACCCCCACCCCCGTGGTGTGAAGCACCCGGCGCCCGACGACCGGAAGCGTCCGCGACGTTATACCGGCCTTATGACCTGACGCAACACGAACATTGCCGATTTCGGACATTTCTCCACCCGGGGGACGACCGTCGTTTCGGGTCGTGTCGGCCGTTGGCCGTCGGCCGGGGCAGCTCAGCCGGCGGCGCGTTCGCCCTGGGGACGGACGATCTCGCCGGTCGCGAGGATCACGCCGTCCTCGCACTCGGCCTCGACCTCGCCGGAGCGGAACTGGTGCTCGTACAGCCGGGCGTAGACCCCGCCCCGGTCGAGCAGCTCCTGGTGGGTGCCGCGTTCGACGATCCGGCCGCGATCGACCACGAAGATCACGTCGGCCGAAAGGATCGTCGACAGGCGGTGGGCGATCGCGATGGTGGTGCGCCCCCGCATCAGCGGGCGGAGGGCCTCCTGGACCAGGCGCTCCGAGGTCGTGTCGAGGCTCGACGTGGCCTCGTCGAGGATGAGGATCCGGGGGTCCTTGAGGATCACGCGAGCGATGGCGAGACGCTGCTTCTCCCCGCCGGACAGCTTGTACCCGCGCTCCCCCACCACGGTGTCGTAGCCGTCGGGGAGCTCGGCGATGCGGTCGTGGATGAAGGCCGCCCTGGCCGCCGCCTCGAGCTCCTCCTGCGTGGCGTCGGGCTTGCCGTACAGCAGGTTCCGCCGGACGGTCGAGTGGAACAGGTAGGTCTCCTGCGTGACGATCCCGATCAGCTCGCCGAGGGACGCGAGGGCGATCTTCCGGACGTCCATGCCGTCGATCTCGACCGCGCCCTCCTGCACGTCGTACAGGCGCGGCACCAGGTAGGTCATGGTCGTCTTGCCCGCGCCGGACGGGCCGACCAGCGCGGCCAGCTGCCCGGGCCGGATCTCGAGGTCGACGTCGTCGAGGGTCCAGGGCCGGGGGCCGTCGCCGTTTCCCTCGGTGCCGAGGCCCCAGGCCGCCCATGCCGGCGCGCCCGAGACGGCCGCCCCGGCAGCGTCCGGCGCCTCGGCCGCCAACAGCTCGTCGTCCCCCGGCGCCGCCGGTTCCTTCTGCTCGTCGTACCGGAAGGACACGTCCCGGAATCGCACCCGGCCCTGGACCTCCTCCGGTTCCTTGGTCTGGGCGTCGGGCGCGTCGGCGATCTCGTGGGGCATGTCGAGGTACTCGAAGATGCGGTCGAACAGCGCCATCGAGGACTGGATCTCGACGCTCACCTGCAGCATCGAGCCGAGCGGGAAGAACAGCCGGCTCTGCAGCGTCGTGAACGCGACGATGGTCCCCGCCGAGATCTCCACGCCGCCGAACCCGGTTCCGCCGCTGTTGAGGACGAGCCCGGCCACGAGGTAGACCAGCGCCGGCGTGATCGAGAAGAAGATCTGGACCAGCGCGAAGAACGAGCGCGTGATCATCTGCTGACGGATCTGGAGTGCGGCGAGGCGTTCGTTCTCGTCGCGGAACCGTTCGATCTCGAACCGCTGCCGGCCGAACGACCTCGACAGCAGGATGCCGGACACCGAGAGGGTCTCCTCGGTGATGGCGGTCATGTCCGCGAGCGAGCGCTGGGTGTTCCGCGCGACCTGCTGGCGGGCCCGGCCCACGCGGAACTGCCACCACAGGAAGAACGGCATCATGAACAGCGAGAGCAGGGTGAGCTGCCAGGACAGGATCAGCATCGCCACGAGCGTGCTGATGATGACGACGATGTTCGACAGGATCGTGGACGCCGTGTCCGTGACCACCGACTGGATGCCCCCGACGTCGTTCGCCAGGCGCGACTGGATCTCCCCGGTGCGGGTGTCGGTGAAGAACCGCAACTGCATGTGCTGGAGGTGCGAGTAGAGCGAGTTCCGGAGGTCCTGCATCACCCGCAGGCCGACGACGTTGGCCAGGTAGGTCTGGCCGACGCCGATGATCCCGGAGACGATCGGGATGAGGATCATCAGCCCGACGAACAGGTACAGCAGGTCCATCCGGGGGCACGGCAGTCCCGCACAGTCGCCGGGCGGGTTGCCGAACAGCGCCCGGTCGAACACCGCCTTGATCAACAGGGGGTTGATCACGCCCAGCAGCGACGTGATGACGATCGCGGTCCCGACCACGGCGACCTTGCCGCGGTATGGCTTGAAGATCCGGACGACGCGCCGGACCGTCTCGCGGTCGACCGGTTTCGCGTCCGGATCGGGGAGCCTGCCGAAGTGATAGCTGCGTCGGGACATCGCAGGCCAGGATACGACCGGGTTCGATTACCCCATTACATCCGGCCCGCTCAGCGGGACCAGCGTCGCGTGCGGCGGGTCGTGAGGGCCGTCACCACCCACACGATCAGGATCGAGCCGATGATCGCCCAGATCCAGGGGTGGTTGTGGAACTTGTTGCCGACGAGGCCCCTGCCGATCACCCACCCCAGGAACGCCCCGGCCACGCCGACCGCCATGGTTCCGAGGAGCCCGAGGCGGTGTCGCCCGGGCACGACGAGCCGGCCGATCGCGCCGACCACGAGGCCCATGAGGAGCAGTCCGATGATGTCCATCGCTTCACCTCGAGGATACGGGAGCCCGGGCTTCGCCCGGACTCCCGTATTGCCTACCCGTCCTGCTTCGCCGCTACTCGGGAAGAGGCCTGCACGTCGTGCTCGACGTTGAGCAGCTCGTCGCCCTCGTCGGAGTCGGAGATGTCGTTCCCCGGGCCGCCGTTCACGGACTATCCGGCGGAGCAGGAGCCCTCGATCTGGTTCTCGATGCTGAGCACCTCGTCGCCGTCGTCGGCGGCGCCGGTGTCGTCACCGGGCCCGCCGTTCACGGAGTCGTTGCCCTCCTCGAAGTCGAATCCGTCGACGCACAGGTCGTTCCCGATGCCCCCGTTGATGATGTCGTCGCCGAACCGCCCCGCCACGACGTCGCGCCCCGCCTGGCCGTTCAGCGAGTCGTTGCCGTTGTCCCCGTCCATGCTGTCGTTGCCCAGGCCGCCGAGCAGGGTGTCGGGGCCCTTCCCGCCGAGGATGCTGTCGCTGCCGGCGCCGCCCTTCGCGCTGTCGGCGCCCGGCCCGGCGATGATGAAGTCCGAGGCCCCCTTGCCGTCGATCGTGTCGTCGCCGGCCCGTCCGCAGATGTTGTCGCGCTCCGGCGTTCCGATCAGGGTGTCGTCGCCGGCAGTGCCTGCGATCTCACATCCCCCGCCGCCGCGGTGCGGCCGCTCCGCGCCCGCCCCGCTCGTCCCGAACGCCGCGAACGCCAGCACCACAAGCGAAGCGATGAGCACCAGCCGAGTTCCCCGCATCGGACCCTCCCCTTCGTTTCGGTCGGCGGCGCGACGGTACGCGCGCTGCTCGGCCCCGGTCAAGGAAACGTTCGGGGGATCTCCCGGGCTCGTCGGAACACCGCGTCGAGCATCTCCGGTGTCAGCTTCCCGGTGAAGGTGTTCTGCTGGCTCGGATGGAACGAACCGAGCAAGGTGTACGGCCCGACCGAGTTCTCGGCAAGGTGTCCGAACTTCGGCTTCGGCCTGGTCACGTAGCCGAGCGCGGCGAGCGCCCGGAGCACTCCCTCCCACGCGAAGGCGCCCAGCGCAACGACCACGTGCGCGAGCATGAGGAGCTCGAGCTCGCGCACGAGGTACGGAAGGCACGTGTCGCGTTCCTCGGGCGTCGGCTTGTTCGCGGGCGGCGCGCACCGGACCGTGGCGCTCACGTACATGCCCTCCAGCCGCAACCCGTCGTCAGGATGGGCCGACGTGGGCTGGTTCGCGAAACCGGTTCGGTAGAGCGATGCGAACAGGAAGTCACCCGAGCGGTCCCCGGTGAAGATCCGCCCCGTGCGGTTGCCGCCGTGCGCGGCCGGCGCCAGTCCGACCAGCACGACGGTCGCGTCGGGATCGCCGAACCCGGGCACCGGCCGGCCCCAGTACTCCTCGTCGGCAAACCGCGCGACCTTCGTCCGGGCGACCTCTTCCCGCCAGGCGACCAGCCGCGGGCACTTTCGGCACGACGCGACCTCGTGCTGGAGCCGGGCCAGCGCGTCGGTCACGATCCGGGCGCCGGCGGGGTCGAGGCCTGCCCGCGGCGCATGAACGCCAGCTCGCCGAGCTCGTTCGTGAAGCCCCACCGCTCATAGAAGGGAATCATCTCCGGCCGGCAGTACAGCTCGAAGTGCAGGACGTCATTGAGCCGGGGATGGCCGACCACCTCGTCCATCAGCCGGGCGCCGAGGCCGGTCCTCCGGTACCCGGCCTCGACGATCACGTCGAGCACGAGCGCCTTGAAGACGAAGTCGGTGATGACCCGAGCGAACCCGGCCAGGGCGCCCGTGTCCTCGTCGACCAGGCCGAGCACCACGTCGCTCCCCTCGAGCATCCGGCGCACGTCGTCGAGGTTCCGGCGGTGCGTCCACCACTCCGCCAGGTACAGGCGGTGCAGCTGTTCCGGCAGATCGCCGTCGAGCCGTTCGACGAGGCGCAGGCCCACGGCTTCGGTTACTCGGCCTTCGCCCGGGGTTCGGGCCGGCCGGGCTGCTCGTCCACGGTGCCGCGCTTGGGGACCATGACCTTCCGCCGGAAGAACAGCACCTCGGTTCCATCCTGGTTGTAGCCGCGCGTCTCGACGGTGACGATGCCCCGGTCGGGCTTGGAGCCGGACGGCTTCACGTCGAGCACCGTGGTCTCGGCGTACAGCGTGTCCCCGTGGAACATCGGCGCGCGGTGCTGAAGCGACTCCACCTCGAGGTTCGCGATTGCCTTGCCGCTGACGTCGGGCACGCTCATCCCGAGCGCGAGCGAGTACACGAGGTTGCCGACCACGACGTTCTTCCCGAACTGCGTCGACGTCTCCGCGTAGTGGGCGTTCGTGTGCAGCGGGTGGTGGTTCATCGTGATCATGCAGAACAGGTGGTCGTCGTATTCGGTGATGGTCTTGCCCGGCCAGTGCTTGTAGACGTCACCGACCTCGAAGTCCTCCAGATACCTGCCGAATGCGCGCGCCTCGCCCATCGCAATCGTTCCTCCTCGGAAGTTTGCCGACTGATGCTATCCGTCGGGCAACGGTTCACCTTCCGTGAAGGACCGGCGGAGGACGGGACGACGTTTCGCAGCTGTTCATATTCCGTTTACGCACGGCGGGTAGCGTTCGCACCCACGACACGTACCGGCCATGCGGCCCCGACCGACCGGAGACATCCATGAACCCCGATCCCGACCTGCTGCTCCGCGTCCCCCTCTTCGCCGGGCTGTCCGATGACGACCGTGCGCGCGTGGCCTCGTGGCTGGACGTCGAGGAGTTCGAAGCGGGGCAGCGGATCGCGCGGGAGGGCTCGTCCGGGTACACCTTTTTCGTCCTGGACGACGGCACGGTCCGCGTCGACCACGGCGGGGAGACGGTCGCAACGCTCGGACCGGGACAGGTGTTCGGCGAGATGGCGTTCTTCGGCGACGGGCGGAGGAACTCCGACATCGTCGCCGAGACGCCGGTGCGGGTGTTCTCGATGTTCGGAACCCGGTTCCGGGAGATGCAGATGTCGATGCCCGAGGTGACCGCCGGGCTCGAGGACCTCGTGGATCAGCGGAGGAGCGCGCTCGCGGAAGGGTGACGCGTCGGTCCGGTGCCCGGAGCCCCGACCGGACGTTCAGTTCATGGAGGGGTCGACGGGCATCGTCGCGAGGATCGCGTACTGGCCGCCCTTGCGCCGCAGGACCGCGCTCCACAGCGATGAAGGTTCATCGGTGAAGGGGTCGGCCGGCAGGGCGGGCTCCACGATCCAGCCGCCCTCCTCCGACAGTTCGGCCTCGAGCTGGCCGGGACCCCACCCCGCGTAGCCGGCGAATATCCGGGCGCGCCGGAGCCGCCCGGTCACCTCGGCGTCCACCTCCCCCATCAGGAACCCGATGGAGTCGAACGCGATCATCCCGGCGTCCTCGATCCGTTCGAACTCGGCCAGGACCACCGCCGCCTGGGCCTCGACAGGCCCGCCCTGGAACAGTGACTCTTCCACCGACACGAGCGGCGCGAGCGGGGGTGCGGCATCGAGCACGGAAACCGGCAGAGGCCGGTTGAGGATGACCCCGAGCGCGCCCTCCTCGTCGTGGTCGCCGATGAGGACGACCGAGCGGGCGAAGTTCGGATCGAGCAACGCCGGCCCGGCGACCAGCAGGTGGCCCCGGAGCGACTCCATGGAGCCCGACGCTACCGCAGGCGCCGGGCGCGAGTCGCGCCGTACCGGCCGTTCACCTTCGCCGTGGCAAGGCGAGACGCGGCGTGCTTGTTCGGAGGCTCGCCGGCGCATATCGTCCGGGTGCGCCCGCCAACCCGTCGCACGGGAGGTGTGCAATGGAAAAGCCATCCCTCGGCCAGCGAGCGCTCGTCGAGGTGCTCGGAACGTTCGGATTCTTCTTCCTGGGGTTCATGGGCGTCGCCGTGGCGACGACGATCCCGGACGGCATCGGCAGTGGCGGGATCGCGGCCGGGTTCGGGCTGGGACTCGCCCTCATGATCTTCGCGTTCGGGCACGTGTCGGGCGGGCACTTCAACCCGGCCGTCTCGCTCGGCCTCGCCTTCGGCGGCCAGTTCCCGTGGAAGGAGGTCCCGTTCTACTGGGGCGCCCAGATGGTCGGAGGAATCGGCGCCGCAGCCGCCGTCCGTGCGCTGTTCAACGCGAAGGTCGGCGACGCGCTGCTGAACGCTCCCGGCCCCGGCATCGCGAACGGAACCGCGTTCACGCTGGAGATCATCGCGACGCTGCTGTTCGTCGTGGTCATCCACGCCGTGGCGACGGACACCCGGGCTCCATGGCAGGGCGTGTTCGCGCCGGCGGCGATCGGCATGTTCATCTTCACGGCCGCGACCGTGGTCGGGCCGGCCTCGGGCGGCTCGTTCAACCCGGCGCGCTCGCTGGCCCCGGCGATCATGGCCGGTGAGTTCGGCGACGTGTGGATCTACATCTTCGCGCCGCTGATCGGCGGAGCGGCCGCCGGCGTGCTGTACGGAGCGCTGCGTAAGTGGCAGCGCGTGCCGGAGGTCGAGGGCATGGCGGACCCGGACCGGGGGAAGACCCCGGCATAGATCCCGGGGCCATCCGCATTCGAGCCGGGAGGCGGCGCATCCGCCTCCCGGCCGTTTCTCTGGACAAATGACGATTCCATGTACTAGGGTCCGCACGTCCCATGCCCGCCCGATGCGGTGAGGGGACACTCGCCGCAGATGGCGAATTTCCTGTATCGGCCCGCGACGCCAGGAGGGGGACATGGGGGAAAAGGCGAACGTCGAGGTCATCGACCAGCTCCGGGAGATGGCCCAGCAGCAGGAACCGGGGCTCCGCGACCGGGTCATGCAGCTCCTGACCGACTACCAGACGATCACGGGCCTGACGACGGGCGGCGAGGGCGAGGAGTCCGAGCAGTCCGACGGTTCCGGATCGGCGTCCACTCCACCGCAAGCCTGATGCGCCGCCGCACGCCCGGACGCCGCGACGGCCGCGGCGGGCCGGAGCCTGCTTCGCTCGTCGGTGTCGAGCAGGAGTACCGCGTGCTCCTCGACGGGCAGCCCGTCGACTTCCGATGGGTGATCGGGCGCCTGCCCCTCGACGGACGCCGCGTGGACCCCGGCGACCCCCTCGCCCTTCGCTGCGCCTGGGGCGGCCTGGTCACGGCAGACGACGGTGAGGCGGAGATCGCGATCCCGCCGGTCTCCGTCGAGCCCGGGTGGGCCCAGACGGTCATCGAGCACCTCCGAGCCGGCCACGACGAGCTTCAGGCAGCGCTGCCCCCGGAGCTCCTCCTCGAAGGGTTCTCCACCCACCTTTCCATCGCCATGCCCGAATCGGTGAACGATCGGGTGTGCCGCGACGTGACGCGGCGGTTCGCGCCCGCACTGCTGCTGCTGACCGGGCACGCGGGGTCGCCGGGAGTCCTGGTCCGCCCCCGACCGGGCAGGACCGAGCTGGGGCTCGACCACGTGGACGGGGACGTCCTCCGGGCCGCCGCGACGTTCGCGGCCGGCGCGGCTCGGACGTCCGCGGCGGCCGCCGCCGGCGATCGGACGGCAGCCCGGCTCCTGCCACCCTCGATCCGTCGCCACGTGGAGCCGGCCGTCCGCCGGTACGGCTTCTACCTCGATCGAACGGCCTTCGGTGGCGACATCCTGCAGGACGGCCGCGGTGCCCGGCTGCGAAGGCGGCTCGGCGGCACCGTCACCGGGCAGGACATGCTCGAAGCGGCCTGGGCGGCCGCGCGGCACGGGCTGGTCGGCGCCGACGCCGGCGACGTCGCGCTCCTCGACGCGATGGTCATGGGACGGGCTCCGCTCCCGACCGAGGGCACCCTGCCAGCCGCCCCCGACCGGCCATCCTCGCCCCCCGCTGCTTCTCCCTTCGGCGAGGCGCTCCGCCCGTATCGGAGCGCGACCGTCGACGTCCGAGCGCAGTTCGTGACCTGGGATTTCGTCGTCTTCGAGGCACGATGCGGAGATCGGGGCGCCTACGTCAACATCCCCCGCGACGGGCTCGAGGCGTTTCTCGGCGCGCTGCACCGTGGCCACGTCGATCCCGTGATCCAGGACTTCGTCGCCGCGGAACGAGGAACCCCGATCGTCCTGTCCGACCACTCCCAGACCCGCGAGCCCGGCCTGTACGACGGCGTCGGGAACCCCGCCAACCTGGTGCCCCCGGAGCGGGCGCCGGGGGGCCGGGGCGGAACCTCCGTCCCCGGCGGCCGGCGCTCCAAGCAGCGCAGCCGCCGGACCGAGCGCCCGCAGCCGGCTGCTGCTGCGGCGGCGGTCCCGAAGCGGTCGCGGAAGGGCCTGCTCGTCGGCGCGCTCGTCGCGGCGCTGATCGTGGCCGGTGGCGTCGTGGCGCTCGCCGTCTCCGGGGGCGGCGACGAGCCGACGGCAGCAGGGAGCCACAGCCCGGCCGTGACCTCGCCGGCGCCGGCGACCCCGTCATCGGGCGTCGTCGAGCCGTCGCCGGGCGAGTCGCCGGCCGAGTCCCCGGCTGCGACCCCGAGCCCGAGCGCCGACCGAGACGGTCGCGCCGCCACCGACCGCGCTCTCCGGCGCGTACGGCGTGGTGGTCACGGTGGCGGACCTCGGCTCCCCCATCGAGGGAGTGAAGGTGGGGGACACCAGCCGCGGCAGCTGGCTGCTGTCGACGCACTGCGAGGCCAGACCCTGCTCGCTCGACCTGATCGGCTCGACCTTCTTCGGTTCGAGGGTGGACGCGACGGGGCCCTTCCTGGGCAGGACCGTCCACGGGGACGCCGATGCGGAGCTCTTCTGCACCGACTCCACCACCGGGGAGACCCTCTTCACCTTCACTCAGGAACGCGGCGACTTCAAGGCCCGCGTCACGAACGTCCGGCGGGTGGCCGGGCTCCCGCAGGCCACCGAGTTCGAGGGATCGTTCCAATTCGCGTGGGTGCCGCCCCCGGGGCAGGCGACGCCTGGCTGCGTGCGCACCACCGAGACGGACACGTTCACCGGGACGATCCGCGAGTCCCCACCTCCCAAGCCCCTCCCGCCGGGCGCGCCCACGCCCCCGGTCGCCGAGTCGGCTGTCATCGGGACATGGGACGCCGCCTTCCACGTCGTGAAGGCGAGAAACGTCGATGACAAGTCCCAGGGCGACGACCTCACCCGCGTCTTCTCGTTCATCCCGAAGTGCAGGGCGGCGACCGGATGTCCCCTGACCCTCGTCCGCGAGCGGACCAGCGGCATCGGGGAGCAGACCCTCGAGCCCACATCGGACGGCACGTACTCGGAGACGCTCCGGGGTCAGGTCGACTGCGGAGACGGCAAGGCCACGTACGTCCAGACGATCACGCTCAAGGTCGAGGACGCCGAGGTTGTGGGAGGCGTGTGGCGAGCGACGGATATGTCGGGGGCGTACGACTTCACGCAGACGGCCAAGCCGGGCGTCACCGGATGCAAGCCCGTGCGCGAGCTGGACCGGATCACGGCGACGCCGCAGAGCTGAAGGAGCCGTCCAGACCGGGATCCGGGACGTCGGGCTATGTGACCTTGAAGCGCTCCAGGAGCTGCCTCGAGATGACGAGCTTCTGGATCTCGCTGGTGCCCTCGCCGATCAGCAGGAACGGCGCGTCGCGGTAGAGCCGCTCGATCGTGTACTCGGCCGAGTAGCCGTAGCCGCCGTGCACGCGGAGCGCCTCGGTCACGATCTCGTGGCAGGCCTCGGTGCAGAAGTACTTCGCCATGCCCGCCTCGAGGTCGGACCGCTCGCCCGCCGACTTCTTCTTGGCGGCATTCATCAGCATCAGCTTCGATGCTTCGAGCAGCGTGCCCATGTGCGGCGAGCTTCTCCTGGATCATCTGGTGCTGCGCGATCGGCTTGCCGAACGCCTGACGTTCCTGGGCGTACGCGATGGCCTCCTCGAACGCCCGCGTGGCCAGGCCGACGGCGCGCGCGGCCACGTTCACGCGGCCGACCTCGATACCGTCCATGATCTGGCGGAACCCTTGCCCCTCATCGCCGAGGCGGTTCGCGGCCGGGACGCGGTGGTTCTCGAAGACGAGCTCGGTCGTCTCGACGCCGTGGTAGCCCATCTTCTCGATGTTCGGGGGGACGGTGATCCCCTCGAACTTGTTCGCCTCGGGCTCCTTCTCGACCATCAGCACGGTCATGCCCTTGTGCGGCGGGTCGGCCGACGGGTCGGTCTTGCACAGGAGGACGACGAGCCCGGCACGGAGGCCGTTCGTCACCCACATCTTCGTGCCGTTCGACGACGTACTCGTCGCCCTCGCGGACGGCGCGGCACTGGATGGCCTGGACGTCGCTGCCGGCGCCCGGTTCGGACATGGACAGCGCGGCCCGGAGCTCACCGGTGGCCATGCGCGGGAGCCATTGCTGCTTCTGCTCCTCGGTCCCGTGCTTCTTGAGCAGGTACACGGCCATGAAGTGGGTGTTGAGGATGCCCGAGAGCGACATCCAGCCCGCGGCTGAGCTCGACCCCGGCCAGGGCGTAGGTCATCAGGTCGAGCCCGGCGCCGCCGTACTCCTCGGGAACGGTGAGCCCGAACAGGCCGAGCTCCTTCATCCCCTCGACGATCTTCTCGGGGAACTCGTCCCGGTGCTCGAGCTCGTCGGCGACCGGGATGACCTCCTTCTCGACGAAGTCCCGGACGGTCTCGACGATGGCGCGCTGCTCGTCGTCGAGCAGAACGAGCCCGGTCTCGGCTGCGAGCTGCGCCATCAGGCTTCGTCCTTCTGAGCCGTGAAGTCCTCGAGCTTGGCCTCACGCGACATGCCCGGCGGCGCGCCCGCGCTGGGCGAGCTGCTCGGCCATCTTCCGCGAGGCCTCGTCGATCATCTCCGTTCCGAACATCACCGCGCCGGTGAGGTCGACGTCGGTGGCGTGCCCGTACGCCTCGAGGATGGCCTCCGCCTTGTCGAACTCCTCCTGGGTCGGGGCGAACACCTCGTTGAGCACGTCGATCTGGCCGGGGTGCAGCGCCCACTTGCCGTCGTAGCCGAGGGCGCGGGACCGCATCGACATCTCGCGGAACCCGTCGAGGTCCTTGATCACGAGGTAGGGCCCGTCGATCGCCTGGAGCCCGGCGTCGCGCGCCGCGATGAGGATCGTCATCAGCACGTGGTGCCAGTGGTCGCCGGGGTAGCCCGGGCATCGGCAGCCCGGCCGTCACCGTGGGCAGCCCGAGCGACGCGCTCATGTCGGCCGGGCCGAAGATCAGCGTCTCCGCGCGGTCGGACGCGTGCGGCGATCTCGTGGATGTTCTTCAGGCCGGTCGCCGTCTCGATCTGCAGCTCGAGCCCGACGCGCTTGTCGAGCCCGTTCGTCTCCTCGATCTGCCGCAGCAGGTTGTCGACGAAGTGCACCTGCGACGGCGTCCTGGACCTTCGGGATCATCAGGCAGTCGACGAACTGCCCGGCGTTCTCGACGACGTCGATGACGTCGCGGTAGCACCACTTGCGTCGAGACGTCGTTCACGCGGACGACCAGGGTCTTGCCCGACCAGTCGCCCTCCTTGACGGCCTGGATGACGTTGCCGCGGGCCTCCTCCTTGGCGCCGGGCGCCACGGAGTCCTCGAGGTCCATGAACACCTCGTCGGCGGGCAGGCCGGGGGCCTTCGCGAGCATCTTCGGAGAGGAGCCGGGGACCGACAGGCACGAGCGCCTCGGCCGGGTCACGCGGGTGGTCATGATCCGTTCCTTTCGGGGGTAGCGGTCCAAGCGATGCTAGACGCCGCTCTGTATACCCGTCACGGGCGTCGGGGGATTGCGATGACCCGGCCTCGATGGCGGGACGCCCTCGGCTACAGGCCGGTGTGTGCGACCAGCCGGCCCCGAGCTCGATGGCGGCGGCGAACGCCTCGTAGTCCCGTTCGTTCTGGTCGGCGTAGGCGGCGGAGAAGTCCGCGATCGCCCGGTCGAACGCGTCTCCCTTGCCGAGGTAGGAGGCGATGGCGATCCGATCGCCCCACCGGGCGTGCGCGCGGGCCAGGGTCGCCCCGCAGATGCGCGAGTACAGGGTGGCGCCCGGCACGAGCATGCGTGTCGACGTCGGCGCTGCCCTTCCAGTCGTGGAACTGGCGCACGTAGTAGTCGCGGGTGACGCCGTCGAAGCCCTTGTGCGCTGACCCAGCCCAGGAAGATGTCGGTCGCCGCCTGCATCAGCCGCTGTCCCGCGACGACGCGCTGGCCGTGGTGCCGGTAGGTGCTCCTGCGCAGGAAGCGTTCGAGCACGGAGGCCTGCGCCTCCTTGATCTGCAGGAACAGCGGGTCGTTGTGGTCGCGGCCCAGCATCAACAGGATGTAGCAGCGGGTTCCGACGCTGCCCACGCCGACCATCTTGTACGCCGCGTGGACGTAGCGGTACTCCTCGACGGGATGGCGGTGGTCCCCGAGCGTGCGCCGGTAGGAGCTGAGCAGCTTCTTGATGAGCGGCGTCGGGATCGTCCCACTCGCGATCCCGGCTCGACCAGTCCTCGATCGGGATGATGAGCGGCGGGTCGGCGACGATGCGCAGCTCACCATCGACCTCGGCGGCCCGCTTGGTGAACACCCGGGTGCTGTCGCGCGTTCTGGGCCTTGGCCACCATCTCCTGAACGGCCTTGCCCTCGCCCTTGCCGACCCGCTTGACGCGGACCTCCTGGCGGACCAGCTCGAGCAGCGTCCCGGCCTCCAGATGGTCGTACCACGCGTCCAGGCCACCCATCCCGGCGGCCTGCCGCATCCGGTCCCGGTACTCCCGGCACCCCGGCCATGACGACGGCGCGGCGGTCGGCCGGCGGAGAAGCCGCGGTCGCGTCCCATGATCTCGAAGCTGGCCGCGAGGCGTTTCACGTCCCACTCCCACGGGCCGGGCAGGGTCTCGTCGAAGTCGTTGATGTCGAACAGCATCCGCCGCTCGGGCGTGCCGAACAGGCCGAAGTTCGACAGGTGCGCGTCACCGCACAGCTGCACCGTCACCCCCGACACCGGGGTCGCCGCGAGGTCGGCCGCCATGATCAGCGCGGCGCCCCGGTAGAACGTGAACGGCGAGACCAGCATCCGCCCGTACCGGATCGGAACCAGCTGCGGCGACCCGACTCGCCGCCTGCTCTTCGAGCAGCGCGACCGGGTCCGGGCGGTCGGGCGCGGGCTCCCACCGTCCGTGGCTCGACCGCGGCACCTCGGCTGCGAGCGGCCCGGCCCCTGGCGACCCGCTCCTCGACGGTCAGGTGCTGACGTCGCCACGCGGACGCGAACGGTGCGTCGCGGGGCGGGCTTCCACCTTGGCGCGGACCGTTCTCCATCCTCGCTCCATTCGAGATCGTCGAAAGGCGATCCTCGTGCTGCGAGCGTACGTCCGCGAGGCGCCCCGGGACCGCAAGCCGAGTGGCCGCGACCGATGCCGGCTACGGAGGCGGGTAGGGTCCCGAACAGTCGGAGGCGGTCGCGGACGACACCTCGTCGGCAGGGTCGGCGTTCGCGGAGTCGTCACCGGGCCCACCGAAGAGGCGATCCCCGCCCCCGCCACCGGCATCGAACAGGCACACGTCGTCGCCCGGCCCGCCGAACAGCACGTCGCGGCCGGGCCCGCCGGAGAGCTGGTCGCGGCCGTCGCCGCCACGGATCACGTCCGCGCCGCGGTCGCCGGCGACCCGGTCGTTCCCGTCGCCACCCAGGACGACATCGTGACCGCTTCCCGCATTCACGTAGAGCGACCCACCGGAACCGAGCCAGATCTCGTCGTCTCCATCGCCCGAGAAGATGAACGCACCGGCGCCGTCCCCCGCGTGGATCCGGTCGTCGCCGGAGCCGGTCCAGATCCAGTCGCCGCCCCCGCGCCCGTACACCACGTCGTTCCCGCCCTGATCGGCACAGATGACGTCCGACGCCGTGGTCCCCCGGATCACGTCGTCGCCTTCGGTTCCCTTGATCGTGCATTCCCGGTAGGGGACCCGGCCGCCGAACGCGGAGGCCGGCGAGGCCCCCGCCGGCGTCGCAAGGGCGACGAAACCGAGCAGCGCCGCCAGGGAGAACACGCGTCGACCGTTCCGCATGGCGTCGAACCTACCCGAGCGGGGGCGGTTTCGGAAGGTCGTTCCGCGCGGCCGAAAAAGGGCGTACTGCCTTCGGGATTGGCTCGCCGAGCTCGGCTTGCTGGTGTAAGACCGACCTCAACAGCCCGGCCACCTGCGGCCGGGCACTCGGCCGCAAGGGGGGTCTTCGAATGGAACAGGCTGGACGTAGTCGCGCGTGGATGTTGGTGGTCGGATTGATCGTGGGCGCGCTCGTGGTGCCCCGGGTGGCCTCGGCCGTTGGGAGCGTCGTCACGATCCAGGGCGGCGGGACCACGCAGAAGGCGGCCGTCACCAAGGGCCGGCAGCTCCAGACGGCGGAGGCGGCGCCCTCGTCGTTCCGGGTCTACGAGGCGAACCTCACACAGACCAGCTGCACCGTGGTGACGACCGTGCCGGTGAGCTCGGGGTTCGTCGTGAAGACGATCTCTCTCGTCATCACGAACCCCACCAACGTGGGAATCCCGCTCGTGCTCGTGTACGCGAACGACGCGTGCACCGGCGACGAGGTCCTGGCGGCGGCCCCCACCGGCGCGGCCGACGTGTTCACGATGCCCATCGAGCCCGGGTTCGGCGTGGCGCCCGGCAAGAAGATCTCGGTGAAGGTCGCCAACAACGTGGGCGTGGCGGTTTCGATCTTCGGCTACTTCGTCCCGCCGGGGGACGTCCCGAACACCACGCCGATCCAGTTCTGACCTCGTCGCGGGATCAGGCCTGGGTGAACTGCATCTCCCCGGCGTCTGCCGCCAGCTGGACGGTCATCTGGTCGCCGTCGATCGCGAACGTGTCGAACGCGTGCAGCAGCGCCACGTACTGGTCGCCGAGCGAGCCCTCCGGGCAGGCCACGAGCGTCGACGGCCCGGGCTGGAGCGTGAGCGAGTCGCCGTCGGCCTCGTAGCCCCCGCTCACCTGGTTGCAGTCGGCCTTGGCCTGGAAGTTCCCGTCGTCGGCGAACGTGAGGGTGTAGTTCTCCGGGTCGGGGATCGCGGACTGGTGCTTCGGGGCGTTCTCGACGAGACCGGTCCACTGCCAGGTGGGCCCGACCAGATCGCCCGAGGAGTCCGACCCGCATGCAACCATCCCGGCCAACAGTGCGAGCGCCATCACCGCCGTTGCCGTCCGTCGCATCGATGCCTCCGGGTCTCAAATGGTCGGGCGCATCATCGGACACGAGTGCATCCGTTCATCGCGCGCACGGGGTGAAACCGGAGCAAGGGCGACGATGGACTACACGTCGCCGCGGAGCGCGTGCTTCTCGACGGACTTCTGGTGCCGCCGGACGTCGTTCGGGGACCAACGGGCGACGGACAGGTAGTGGATGAGCACCCCGATGCCCCAGCCGACCATGACGTACGGGAACCAGATCACGTCGGAGTTCCCGAGCACGTTGATCAGGACGAACGCGACGTTCGCGAGCACGTAGAGGATCGCGTGCAGGGCGAACCCGCGCCTCCCGATCCGGCCCTGCATGTGGATCTCGGCCTGCTGGTACTCGTCGAGGGTGAGCCCCTCCGCCACGTTCGGTTCACCTCCGGAACACGCCGCCGCGCCTGTCGACGCGGCGGCGCGAGGATACCCCACCACCCCAGCGGCCGGAACGGCTCACACGCCCACGACGGAGCTGCGGCGCTCGAGCAGGACGACGTCGCGCCATCGGTCGCCGTGCCTGCCGATGCGCTCGCGCCGGCCGACATCGCGGAACCCGCACGACCGGTGCAGCGCGAGGCTGGGCTCGTTCTCGGCCATGACCCCGGCCTGGAGCGTCCAGATCCCGGCCTCCTCCGACGACGCGATCAGGTGCTCCAGCAGCGCGCGGCCGACGCCACGCCCCCGCGCGTCGGCTGCCACGTAGATGCTGAGCTCGGCGACGCCTCGGTACACGGCCCGCTCCGAGACCGGCGACAGCGCGACCCAGCCGAGGAGCGGTTCGCCCTCCCCCGCGCGAGCCACCAGCCGGCATTCCCGGAGGCGGGCGCGATTCCACGCGTCCCACGTCGGGGCGTACATCTCGAACGTCGCGTTGCCCCCGGCGATGCCCTCCTCGTAGATCGCTCGGACTGCGGGCCAGTCTTCGGGCCGCATGTCCTCCACGAGGACGCCCGCGCTCACGCCGCCTTCGACGCCTTCAGCGAGAAGAACAGCGGGAGCCGCCCGTCGAGGTCCGGCGGCAGACGGTGGGTGCCGTCCTCGTGCCGCTCGAGCCCGGGCGACGGCCACTCGAGGAACGGGAACTCGTGCAGGAACTCGATGCGGAGCCCCGCTCGGGCGAGGCCCGTGACGATCTCGCCGATCGAGTGGTTCCAGCCGTACTCGTGCGTCGCCTTGACCTCCGCGGAGGGATCCGCGTACGAGCCCTGGACCTCGAACTTCAGCGGCTCGTCGTGCGACCAGTACGGGTAGCGCAGCAGGGGCTGGTGGAAGTCGACGTCGCCCTCGTCCTCGAACACCTGCAGTAGGGGATGCACCTCGGTGACGTACAGGAAACCGCCCGGCGCGACGAAGTGCGCGGCGACCTCGGCCCACCGTTCGATGTCGGGGAGCCACCCGAGCACGCCGCGCGATGTGTAGACGACGTCGAACCGCCCGTCGAGCCGCGACGGCAGCTCGTACAGGTCCGATTCGACGAACGCCGCCGGGATGCCGAGCTCGTGCGACAGCCCGCTGGCGATGCTCAGCGCACGGGGCGAGAAGTCCGCGCCGGTGACGATCGCGCCCTCCCGGGCCCAGGACAGCGTGTCGAGGCCGAAGTGGCACTGGAGGTGGAGCAGCGACTTCCCGACCACCGGGCCGACCTCGTCGACCTCGTACGCGCGGAGCTTCGAGCCCCCGGCCTTGAACTCCTCGACCGTGTAGAACTCCGAACGCGAGTTGATCTCGGCCCACTCGTCCCACAGGGCGCGGTTGGCAGCGACATACGGGTCGTCCATGACGCCGTCCAGAATCGCAGAACCAACCGCAGGCGAACCCGGCGCCGCCCCGGCCGTCAGGCGGCCTTCGGCGGGGTGGGCTCCGACGTCCCCGGCGACACCGCCGCGAGAAGCCGGCGAGAGGACTCGGTGACCTCGCGCACGGCCTCCTCGAACGCCTCCGTGTTCTTCTTCGAGGGAACGCGGTAGCCGCTGACCTTCCGGACGTACTGCAGCGCCGCCTCGTACAGCTCCTGTTCGCTCGGCGGGCCTTCGGGCTTGCGCAGGACCTTGATGCTCCGGCACATGGCTAGGCGCCCTCGCTTCCGCCGATGCGGGTCCGGCGCCGGGCCGCGGTGGCGGCGTCGGCCAGCGCGCCGAGCCCCTCCTCGAGCTGCTCGTCGGTGATCACGAGCGGCACGAGGTGGCGCAGCACGTTGTGGTACGGCCCGCACGACACGGTGACCACGCCCCGCCCGAGGGCTTCCTCCATCAGGGCGCCGACGAACGGACCGTTGGGTTCCTTCGTGTCGCGGTCCTTGACGAACTCCACGCCCACCATGGCGCCGAGCCCGCGGATCTCGCCGACCTCCGGGAGGTCCTCGGACACGTGCTCCCAGGCCGCGCGGATCGTCTTGCCGACGGTCTCCGCCCGCTCGAGCAGACCCTCCTCCTCGATGACGTCGAGCACGGCCACCGCGGCCGCGCACGCCACGGGGTTGCCGACGTACGTGCCGCCGATCTGGCTCGGCCCGGGCGCGTCCATGATCTCGGCCCGCGCCACGACGGCCGACAGCGGGTAGCCGTTCGCCAGGGACTTGGCGAGCGTCACGATGTCCGGCTCGAAGTCGAATTGCTCGCTCGCGAGGAACGTTCCCGTCCGGCCCGTCCCCGACTGGATCTCGTCGGCGATCACGAGGATGCCGTGTTTCGCGCACAGCTCCTTCAGTCCCGACAGGAACTCCGGCGTCGGCACGATGAACCCGCCCTCGCCCTGGATCGGCTCGACGACCGCGGCGGCGACCGTCTGCGGGTCGACCACGGTCGTGAACCCGCGCTCGATCGCCTCGAGGGCCGCGCGGCCAGCCTCGTCCGGATGCGGGTTCCGGTACGGGTACGGGAACGGGAACCGGTACACCTCCGGGGCGAACGGCCCGAACCCGGTCTTGTAGGGGCGGTGCCGGCTGGTGAGCGACATCGTGAGCAGCGTCCGCCCGTGGAAGCCGCCCTCGAAGCAGATCAGCGCGCTGCGCCCGGTGGCCGCCTTCGCGAACTTCACCGCGTTCTCGACGGCCTCCGCGCCGGCGTTGAACAGCGCCACCTTGCGGTCGCCGCCGCCGCAGTACCGGACCAGACGCTCGGCGAGCTCCACGTAGACCTCGTACGGGATCACCGAGAAGTCGGTGTGCGAGAACCGCGCCGCCTGCTTCTGGACCGCCTCCACCACCTTGGGGTGCGAGTAGCCGGCGATGTGGCAGCCCAGCCCGCCGGAGAAGTCGAGCAGCGTGTTGCCGTCGGCGTCGGTGAAGGCCGCGCCCTGCCCCTCGGTGATGACCGTCGGCGCGTGGATGTCGAGGGCGTTGGCGACGACCCGGTCCTTCCGCTCGAGGAGCGCCCGTGACCGCGGCCCCGGGATCTCGGTGGCGACGTTGATGGTGGGCATTGACGACCTCCTGTGGTTCGCCTCGAAGGCTGCCGCGGAGGACTGAGTCAGACACCCGGGGACGAAGCCGCCCGGGCGATACCCCGCCCGGGCAGGCTACACGTCAACGGGCCGGGGCCGCATCTGCCCATCCGAACAGATGCGGCCCGGGCCTCACAACGGATGGGTGGAAACCCCCGCCGGCTCGCCCTCGCCGTGGCGCTCGAGCTCGGTCTCGACGATCTCCTCGGCGGCCTCCGACCCGACGGAGACGCCGGTCACGTCGGTGCCGATCTCCGCCGCGCTCGTCTGCACGAACGACTCGGTTCGCAGCGGCTTCTCCTTCAGGAAGAACGCCAGCGCGAGCGCGAGCACCGCGAGCGGGATCGAGACCAGGAACACGGTGTGCAGGGAATGCGCGTACGCGACCTGCTCGTTGCCTCCCGTCGCGACGATCTCGTTCGCGTAGCGCTGCGCGAGGATGGTGCCGAACGCCGCCACGCCGAGCGTGCCGCCGATCGACCGGGAGAACTGGGTCGTGGCCGTGGCCACGCCCATCTCCTCGCGCTTGGCGTCGTTCTGCACCGCCAGGGTGTAGGTCTGCATCATCAGGCCGATCCCGACGCCGAGCAGGATCATCGCGATGACGGCCTGCCCGTACGTCGCCTCGACCGTCAGCCTCGACAGCAGCCAGAACCCGCCGACCGCGAGCGCCGAGCCGAGGATCGGGAAGACCTTGTACCGGCCGGTCCGCGTGACGATCTGCCCGGAGAGCACCACCGCGGTGACCACGGCGAGCATGAGCGGGATCAGCACGACGCCGGCGTTCGTCGCCGACCCATGGATCACGTTCTGGACGAACACCGGGATGTAGATGATCGTCCCGAACATCGCGGCGCCGATGACCAGGCTGGCCACGTTCGAGATGGTGAAGATCGGGCTCCGGAACAGGCTGAGCGGCAGCACCGGCTCCTCCGCGCGCCGTTCCACGAACACGAACGCCACGAACAGCGCGGCCGAGACGATCGGCCAGCCCGACGATGGCGGGCGAACCCCAGCCGTAGGTCACGCCGCCCCACGTGGCGACGAGCAGGAGGCACACCACGGCGCCCGTGAGGACCGCCGCCCCCAGGTAGTCGATCTTGTGCTCCTTGCGCGTGAACGGCAGGTGCATCGTGGTGACGATCACGAACAGCGCCACGGCCCCGATCGGGATGTTCACGTAGAAGATCCACCGCCACGACACGTAGTCGGTGAGCCACCCGCCGAGCAGCGGCCCGATCACCGAGGACAGCCCGAACATCGCGCCGGTGAACCCCTGGTACCGGCCGCGCTCGCGGGGCGAGAACAGGTCGCCGATCACGATCAGCGCGAGCGGGATGATGCCGCCGGCGCCGAGGCCCTGGATCCCCCGGAACACGATGAGCTGGCCCATGTTCTGGGAGAGGCCCGAGAGCGCCGAGCCCACCAGGAACACCGAGATGGCGAAGATGAACAGCGTCCGCCGTCCGATGAGGTCGGACAGCTTCCCGTACAGCGGAACCGTCACCGTCGAGGTGAGCAGGTACGCGGTGACCACCCACGAGAGGTGCTGCGCTCCGTTCAGGTCGGCGACGATCGACGGCAGCGCCGTCGCGACGATGGTCTGGTCGAGGGCGGCCAGGAACAGCCCGAGCATCACCCCGCCGAAGACGATCATGATCTGGCGGCGCGTCATGCCCGCACCTCCGCCGTCTCGCGGCCGCGGAGCTCCTCCGCGACCCGGCCGAAGAGGCGAACCAGCTCGGCGCGCTCGTCCGGCGGCAGCGGGACCAGGATCTCCTGGAGGAACTCCCGCCGAGCGGTGCGGATCCGCTGCAGCGTCGCACGCCCCTGCGTGGTCAGGCCGGCGGTCACGCACCGGCGGTCGGTGGGCGAGGTCCCCCGCTCGACCAGGCCCCCTGCGGCGAGCCGGTCGACCATCCTCGTGACGGAGCTCTCCGACAGGCCGATCTGCTGGGCCAGGTCGCTCATCCGGCGCTCGTGGTCGGCGAGGAGGTCGATCGTCGCGAGCTCCGCATGGGACAGCTCGCCGTCGGGCCCCTGGTACATCGCCGAGCGCATCTTCTTGTTGAGCAGGAACCGGATGACGGCCGACCAGTGGGCCTGGAACGCCTCCGCCTGCTCCGCGAGCCCGGCGTCGGACGCGGGCCGCTCGATGGTTGCGTTACGAGAAGGTTGCATCGCGCAAGTATTGCAACCCGGAAGGAACTCGTCAACCCTGCGCGCACGATCGGGCGTCTGCGTCCCCTGACCTGTGCGTTTGACGAATGAGTGAGCGTTCACTCACCCTGAGTGAGCACTCACTCCTCGATTCCCTGGAGGTCGATCGGATGGCGAAGACGCTGCAAGCGCAGCCTGGAGCCATGGCCGCCGACACACCGGATCCGCGGCGGTGGTGGGTCCTGGTGGCGATGGTGTTCGGGCTGTTCATGCCCATGCTCGACAACCTGGTGGTGAACGTCGCGCTGCCGACCATCCAGCGCGACCTCGGCTCCGGGGTGTCGGGACTGCAGTGGATCATCGATGCGTACACCCTGACGTTCGCGTCGTTCATGCTCACGGGCGGGACGCTCGGCGACCTGTACGGGCGAAAGCGGTTCTTCCTCACCGGGCTCGGCGTGTTCGTCCTGGGATCGCTGATGTGCGGCCTGTCCCAGGACATCGGGCAGCTCATCGCGTTCCGCGCCCTCCAGGGCCTCGGCGCGGCGATGCTGCTCCCGGGGACGCTCTCGATCATCACGGCGACGTTCACCGGCAAGGAGCGCGGCGCGGCGATCGGCATCTGGGCCGCCATGTCCGGCCTGGCCATCGCTCTCGGGCCCGCTCATCGGCGGATGGCTGGTCGAGCACGTGTCCTGGGAGAGCATCTTCTTCATCAACGTCCCGATCGGGATCGTCGGGGCGACGTTGGCCTTCATCGTGGTCAAGGAGTCGCGCGACCCGACCAAGTCGCGCCGGCTCGACCTCCCCGGCCTCGTGACCGGGACGGCAGGGCTGTTCTTCCTGGTCTACGGCCTCATCGAGGGGAACGAGCGCGGGTGGACCGACGGGCTCATCCTCGCCGCCTTCGTGCTGGCGGCCGTGCTGCTCGTGACGTTCTTCGTGATCGAGTCAAGGCGCGAGTACCCGATGCTCCCGCTGTCGTTCTTCAAGATCCCGACGTTCGCGGCGTCGAACGTCGTGGCGGCGGCGGTGTTCTTCTCGCTGTTCGGGACGACGTTCTTCCTCTCGCTGTACCTCCAGAACGTCCGCGGCTTCTCCCCCGTCCAGGCCGGCATCCGGCTGTTCCCGTTCACGGTGATGATCCTGCTGATCGCGCCGGTCGCCGGACGGCTGTCGGACAAGTACGGGTCGCGGTGGTTCATGACCGCGGGGACCGCCATCCTCGCGCTCGGACTGGCGCTGCTGCTCCGGTCCGCAGCCGGACTCGGACTACCTGACGGTGCTGCTGCCGGCGATGCTCGTGATGGGCGCCGGAATGGCGATGACAATGGCCCCGATGACCGCGGCGGTGATGGCAAGCGTCCCCGTCCAGCGGGCCGGCGTCGCATCGGCGGCGACGAACACCAGCCGCGAGCTCGGCGGCGTGTTCGGGATCGCGCTCCTCGGCGCGGTCGTGACGTCGTCGTTCAAGCGGTCGTTCCTGGCCAAGCTGGTCGCGTTCGGCGTGCCGACGGCGACGGCGCACCAGATCGTCGACCAGGCGAACGCTTCGGGCGCGGCGTCCGGATCGACCGCGCAGGTCCCGCCCGGCGTTCCGCAGCAGGCCATCGACGCGATCAAGGAGTCGTTCACCCACGCGATGCACGTGGGGATCCTGATCGCCATCGGCTTCGCGCTCCTCGCGTCGGTCGTATCGTTCGTGTTCGTCCGCAGCCACGTCGGCGCACAACAGGGAGGGGCCGGTGGCCACTGAGACTCGAGCGGCGCCGGATGACGGCGCCGGGGAACCGACGGGTGCCGGTCCCGTCCGCGCCGGCACCCGCGAGGAGATCATCCGCGCCACGGCCGAGCTGATCGCCGAGGGCGGGTTCATCGCCGCGACCACTAGGGCCATCGCGCTCCGGGCCGGGTGCGCCGAGGGCAGCATCTACCGCTACTTCCCCGACAAGCACGCGCTGTTCCACGCGGTGCTGTTCGAGCACTTCGAGTCCTTCTGGGTCCTGCTCGAGGAGCTCCCCGAGCGGGCGGGGCAGGGCACGATCGAGGGGAACCTCGAGCGCGTGGCACTCGAGGCGCTGCGGTTCTACCAGGGCATCGGGGAGATGGTCGGGGCCCAGCTGTCCGACCCGAAGCTCCGGGCCGAGCAGCGGGTCGCGTGGGAACGCGCCGGTGGCGGCCCCATGCGGGCGATCCGCGCGGTGCGCGCCTACCTGGCGGCCGAGCAGCGCCTCGGCCGAATCGACCAGGCGGCGGAACCGGACGTGGTCGCCCGTGAGGTGCTCGGAACGTGCTTCGCGCACGCCATCCTGGAGACGCTCGTCGGCGAGCCCTCACGGGTCACCGACCGCGCGGGCACCCCGATCGACGACGAACGGTACGTCCGGCTGCTGATCGGAACCATCCTCGTCGGCGCCGGCCCGGGCGACGCGTCGTCGTGACCGGCGAGCTCCGCCCGCTCCCGCCGTTCGACTTCGAGCTGTCGCTGCGATTCGCGGAGGGCTTCGGCCCGGCCTCCGGCGAGCAGGTCGTCGCGGACGGAACCCTGTGGAAGGCCTTCCGGGTCGGCGGCGACACGGTGGCCACCCGAACGCGGTCGACCGGGGACGTCGACCATCCGCGGCTGGAGGTCGAGGTCGGCGCCGCCGACGACCCCGCCGCGGTCGACGCGGCGGTTCGCCTGGTCGGCCACTACCTGAGCGTGGACGACGACCTGGCGGAGTTCCACGAGATCGTCGCCGCCGACCCGCCGATGGCCGCGCGGGCCCGCGAGCTGCACGGCATGCACCACGTCCGGTTCCCGACGCCGTTCGAGGCGGCGTGCTGGGCGGTGCTCAGCCAGCGGACCCCGATCCCGATGGCCCGCCGGACCAAGGACGCGGTCACCGAGCGGTTCGGCGACGTCGCCGAGATGGACGGGCACCGGCTGCCGGCCTTCCCGGAGGCGGAGGACCTCGCGGCGGCCGGCGACGCCGCGGTGGAGGAGGTCGTGCGGAACGCGCGACGGGCCCGCTACCTCCACGCCGTGACGCGGGCGTTCCTCGACGTCGACGAGCGGTTCCTGCGCGAGGCGCCCGTGCCGAAGGTGCACGACTGGCTCCTCGCGATCGACGGCGTCGGCGAGTGGAGCGCGGCGTTCGTGATGTTCCGGGGGCTGGGCCGCATCGAGGACATGCCGGTCACCGAGCCGTTCCTCCGGGCGGCCCGGCCGGTCTACGGACCGGACGCGACCGACGACGACATCCGCGCCGTGGCGGCGCGGTACGGGCCGTGGGCCGGGTACTGGGGGCTGTACCTCCGGGCGCCCGTCTGAGGACGCACGCGGATGGCAGCGCGAGGCGGGGTCCGCGGGGCCGCCAGTCGGCCGGCCCGGTGGCTCGTAATGTCCCGTTGTACAAGCGTCATAAGGGACGTGATATACCTGCCCGTCCCAAGACACGGGAGGGTGCGCATGAGGAGGGGACGGGTACTGATCGTGCTCGTCGCGGGGCTGTCGCTCGCGGCGGGCCAATGGGCGAGTGCGGCGGGCAGCGGCGCTGCGGCGAGGAAGCCGGCGTCCGTGAAGCCGCAGCACACCAAGTTCTATCCGCTGGCTCTCGAGGGCATCGGTGCCTCGAAGAAGCACCACAACTCGACGGCCGCGGCGCTGAACGACGGCGACAGCGCGTCGCAGACCGAGTGCAAGATCAGCAACAGCTCGGGCGCGGCGAACTTCAACCTCGACTGCGACGGGATCTTCCCGAACAACGAGCCCCACATCGCGGTGAACCCCGCCGACCCGATGAACATGGTGGCCTCGTCGAACGACTACGAGTCGTGCTGTGACGAGTTCTACACGTCGTACAACGGCGGAAAGACCTGGTACACGGGCGACATATCGGTCGAGGCCCCCGGCCAGAACAAGCGGACGGGGTCCGACCCGGTCACGTCGTTCGACGTGGCGCACGGCACCGTCATCCACTCCTCGCTGAACTTCCTCAACAACGGCTGTGACGGCGACGTCGTGGCGTCGATCTCCGAGGACGGCGGCAAGAAATGGAACACCGTCGTGGAGGTCGCGTCGGGCGGCGGGTGCGACAACCCGTTCAACGACAAGGAGTGGATCGTCACCGACAACAACCCGGCCTCGCCGCACTACGGGACGACGTACATGACGTGGACGGCGTTCTTCGGGAGCTCGCGTGAGGAGGAAGAGGGCGGAGGCGGCGACGGGGGCGCGGCCGGCGCGCCCGAGATCCCGCCGGAGAGCCCGATCTACGAGGCTCACTCCACCGACGGCGGCTACACCTGGAGCGCGCCGCAGGAGATCTCGGGTTCGAGCGCGGCGCTCTGCACACGCGAGGTCGGCGATCGTCCGGACGCGTGCAACGACGACCAATTCTCTGTTCCGAGCGTCTCGCCGGACGGCACGGTGTACGTGACGTTCATCAACGCGCAGAACGAGGCGCTGTACGAGGCCCCGGACGAGGACGACAGCCAGTACCTGATGGTGAAGTCCGCTGACGGCGGCGCGACATGGAGCGACCCCGAGTTCGTCGTCGGGCTCGAGGACGGCGAGGACGACTATCCGCTCAACGGCGACGGGCGCCAGACGCTCACGAACTACCAGCTGCGCGCGCCGCAGACGCAGGGCTTCGTGGCCGACCCGACCTCGAACGGCCGGCTGTACCTCGTCTTCTCCGACAACCGGAACGGCGTCCACGACGACCCGAACCCGCAGACCGAGGCGGACGTCTTCATCATGGTGAAGCCCAACGCGGGCTCCGGGTGGACCGGGCCGTTCAATGTCAACCCGCCGCAGGTCGGGGACATCGCGAACGACCAGTGGTTCCCGTGGGTGGACGTCAACCCGACGAACGGCGAGGTCGGCGTGATCTACCACGACCGGAGCTACACCTCGTCGCACAACCGGTACGGGACGACGTTCGCGACCAGCCCTGCCGGCGGACTCGCCTTCACCGAGGCGCAGGCCAGCACCGACCTGTCGCACCCGCGGCAGTCCGTGTTCTTCCGGGCGTTCGTGCCGGGATGCAAGCCGTGCACGCGGTTCCACGGCGACTACATCAGCGTCGCCTACGGGTCCGACGGAGCGGCGAACCTGGTCTGGACCGACATGCGCGACCTGTTCGAGCCGGTCGGCCGGTACCTGGAGTTCATCTACTACGCCCGGATGTGATATCCGGCGGGACGAACGACGAGGGGGCGGCGCGGACGCGCCGCCCCCCGTCGTGTTCACCGTGGGTCACGGAGCGCGGCCTGAGGCCGCGCTCCGTGACCTCCTCGGCGCAGCCGGGATCGGACGTCTGATCGACGTCCGATCCCGCCCCGGCTCCCGCCGCCACCCGCACTTCGGGCGCCACGCGCTGGCGCGCCGGCTCCCCGAGGCGGGCGTCGCCTACGACTGGTGGCCGGAGCTCGGCGGGTTGCGGACCCCGGTCGCCGGATCGTCGAACACCGCGCTCGCGGAGGACGCGTTCCGTGGCTACGCCGACCACATGGCCACGCCGGAGTTCGCGGAGGCGCTCGGCCGGCTCGCCGCCGCCGCGTCCTCGGAGCCCGTCGCGGTCATGTGCGCCGAATCGGACTGGCGGCGATGCCACCGGCGCATGCTCTCCGACGCCCTCGTGGTGTCCGGGTGCGAGGTCCGCCACCTGGTCGACGCCGGCGTGGTCGAGCAGCACGTCCTCAGCCATGAGCTCCGGGTGGACGGCGACCGGCTCGTGTACGACCTTCCCGCCGGCCAGTCGTCGCTCGCGCTCGACGGCGACGGTGGGGGCGGCTGAGGCGCCGGCGCAGCACTCGCGGGGGCCGCGGCTACCGGCGGAGCTTCCGCCAGGCGCGGTCGGCTACCTCGAAGGCCTCGAGGGGCACCATGAGGTCCTGCAGCGCGAACATCAGCGCGTCGAACGGCAGGTCGGGCGTCTCCAGACGGAACTGCTCCGCGGCGGCGACGGCCTCGCCGAGGGCGCCGTCGCACGCCGTCCATTCGGCTTCGGTCTCCTCCCGGCGCCAGCCGGGCATGGCCTCCCCGGCCCCTGCCAGGCCCTCCTCGTAGTCCGCCAGCGCCTCGGCCAGCGGCCGTCCGGGTGCGCGGGCGCTGGGGACGGCCGAGACGAGCCCTTCCTTGGCCCGTTCGACATGGGCCAGGGCGGCCTCGAAGGCGGCATGCGCCTCCTCGAGCTCGGCTGGGATCCGCTTGCGCTTCAGCATCTCGACGTCTCGGGCGGGGATGGTACCGGGGCGGGCCCCGAGGCTGCGTCCGGTTTGGCCGGGTTTGTTCCGCCGGAGACCGGTTCCGCGACGCTCCCGTAGAATTCCCGCGATGTCCGACTCGGTGCTCATCCGCATCCCCGCCGACACGCGGCACGTGGTGCTGCTCCGCGCCGCGGCGTCCGCGCTCGCCGCACGCCTCGACTTCCCCATCGACCGCATCACGGAGCTGCAGATCGTGGTGGACGAGGTGTGTTCCCGCCTGATGGCCGTGAGCGAGTCGCCCGGGCAGATCACGATGAACCTCCGCCCGACGGAGGACGGTATCGACATCGAGGCGGCCACCGAGGGGCCCCGCAGGGTGGGCAAGGAGCTGCTCTCGGAGTGGTCGCGCGTGATCCTCGAAGCCATCGCCAGGGACATCCGGCCGGACACCTCGAATGGACGAACATCCCTGGGCCTGCTCGTACCGCGGACGGGGGAATGACCACGATCCGCCGGGGGGTGCCTGATCGCGACCACGTCAAGGCGCTCTTCGCCGAGTACGTGAAGTCGCGCGATCCCGACGTTCGCCAGGAGCTGATCGAGGCCCACCTCGGCCTCGTGGAGTACCTCGCCCGCCGGTTCGCCGGGCGGGGCGAGCCCGTCGAGGACCTCGTGCAGGTCGCGACGATCGGCCTGATCAAGGCCGTGGACCGGTTCGACCCGGACCGGGCCGTCGAGTTCTCCACGTACGCGACGCCGACCATCGTCGGGGAGCTCAAGCGCCACTTCCGGGACAAGGGCTGGGCGGTCCGCGTCCCGCGACGGCTCCAGGAGCTCAACCTCCAGCTCGGCGAGATCACCGGGAAGCTGTCCCAGGAGCTCGGCCGGACCCCGACCGTGGCCGAGATGGCCCAGGCCGCCGGGACCACCGAGGACGAGGTCCTGGAGGGCCTCGAGTCCGCCCATGCGTACACGCTCACGTCGCTCGACGCGCCCTCGGGCGAGGACGACCTGGCGCTCCGCGACCAGATCGGGTCGGAGGACGAGACGCTCGAGCTGCTCGAGTACCGAACGAGCCTGACCCCGCTCCTCGACCAGCTCCCGCCCCGCGAGCAGGCGATGCTCTACCTGCGGTTCTTCAAGGGGATGACCCAGAGCGAGATCGCGGAGAAGCTCGGGATCTCCCAGATGCACGTCTCGCGCCTGCTGGCCAAGACGCTCTCCACGCTCCGCGAGGGCCTGGAGGGCTGAAGCCGAAGACGACCGGGCCCGGCCGGCCCGGTCGCGGCCATCAGTCCCGGAACGTCCCCCCGCGCTCCCACGACAGGAACTCGGCGCGGCAGGCCATCCCGAGCTCCGGGTCGTTCGTGGCCACCGCGTCGACGCCCATCGCCAAGAGGCGCGCGAACGGCTCGGCGTCGTCGACGACCCACGTCCCGACGAGCATCCCGGCGTCGTGGACCTCCCGGACGAACGGGTCCCCCGCCTCGAGGAGCGGCTCGGCGTTCGGAAGCACCCACCGGTGCCCGGCGTCCCGCGCGTAGACGAACGCCGCGTGCGGGTCGACCATCCCGATCGTCAGGAAGCCGGTCGGGATGTCCGGAGCCAGATCCCGGCACCGTTCGATCGTCAGCCAGTTGAACGACGACACGAGGACCGGCCCGGCGAACCCGCTCTCGGAGAGCTCCCGCAGGCACGCCTCCAGCACCGCCTCCCGCGGCGAGTCGAACGCCGGCTCCCCCGGGATGTTCTTGACCTCGATGTCGAGGCCGACCCGGCCGTTCAGCAGGTCGAGCACCTCGCGGAACGCAGGGATGCCCCCGCCCCCGTTCAACACCAGCCCGCGGAGCTCCTCGAACGTCAGCTCGTGGACGAACCCGGCGCCGTCCGACACCCGGCCCACGTCCGGGTCGTGCATCACAACCGGCACGCCGTCGGACGACAGCCGGACGTCGAACTCGACCGCCCGGGCGCCGGCAACGACCGCGGCATCGAAGGCCTCGAGCGTGTTCTCCGGATATGTCGCGGATGCACCACGGTGCGCGACGACGAGAGGCAATTCTTCGGGGGAAAAATCCACTGCGACCATTGATTCCGCGAAAGAGGCGTCAGTATACTCGCGCCCTTGCCGCGCCCGGTGGGGGAGCCGGGACCCGCGCGCGGTGGACTGAGGCTGGGGGGCAAGGATGGACTGGGTCCACTACGCGCGTTGCCGGGACGAGGATCCCGAGCTGTTCTTTCCCGTCGGGACGACCGGGCCGGCCGCAGTGCAGATCGACGCCGCCAAGCTCGTCTGTCTCGAGTGCGACGTGCGTATGGAGTGCCTCGAATGGGCCATGGCCACCGCCCAGGACGCCGGGGTCTGGGGCGGACTCTCCGAGGACGAACGCCGCGCGCTTCGCCGGGCCCGCCGCCGGGGCCGCTCCACGCACCTCCTCCCGACCGGCTGACCTGCGCGGTTTCGGCGTTCCCGGGGCCGGCCGGTAGACTGCGGAACTGCCCGCACGGCAACCTCGCAGCGAATCGACCATGCCGATGCCTTCTTCCTCCATCCCGGTCGACCAGGACCAGGCCCTCGCCGAGGCCGAGGCCACCCGGCGCCGGCTGAACTTCCTGCTCGAGGCGAGCACCGTCCTGGGGTCGTCGCTCGACTTCGACGACAGCCTGGGCCGCCTGGCCCGCCTGGTGGCCGACACCATGGCCGACGTGTGCGTGGTGGACGTCGTGGAGCCGAACGGCCTGCTCCGGCGGGTCGCCGCGGCGCACCACGACCCGGGCCTGCAGGCCCGGGCGGACCGCCTGAAGGACGGCCCGCCGGTCGAGCCCAAGCCCGAGCACCCGGCCGCCCTCGTCCTGGCCTCGGGCGAGCCGGTCTTCGCGCCCTCGCTGTCCGACGAACAGGCGGCCGCCGCGGCGTGCGGCGACGCCGGGCTGGCCCGGCAGCTCGGGTTCCGGTCGTACCTGAGCATTCCGCTCCTCGCCCGCGGACGGATCCTGGGCGTGACGACCTTGATCTCGACCTCCGACGACCGGCCGTTCGGCCCGGCCGACGTTGAGCTCGCCGTAGACCTCGCGCGCCGGTCGGCGCTCGCCGCCGACAACGCCCGGCTGTACGGCGAGCGGACCCGCGTGGCCCGGGCGCTGCAGGCGAGCCTGCTCCCCCGCGAGCTCCCCGACGTGCCGGGATTCCAGGTGGCCGCCCGGTATCACGCCGCCGGCGAGGGCAACGAGGTCGGCGGCGATTTCTACGACCTGTTCGACACCGGCGACGGGGGCTGGGCGGTCGTCATCGGCGACGTGTGCGGCAAGGGGCCCGAGGCGGCCGCCGTGACCGGCCAGGCCCGGTACACCGTCCGCGCGGCGGCCATGCGCCAGCGCCGCCCGAGCAGGATCCTCGACACGCTGAACGAGGCGCTGCGGTTCCAGCGGGACGACGCCAGGTTCTGCACGGTGTCGTTCGTCCGGATGAAGCTCACGCCGTCGGGCGCCCGCCTGACGGTCGCGTGCGGCGGCCATCCCCCGCCGGTGATCCTCCGCCGTGACGGGACGGTCGAGTCCGTCGGCAAGCCGGGCACGCTGCTCGGCGTGTTCCCCGATCCGGAGCTCGACGACGAGTTGGCCAACCTCGGCCCGGGCGACGCCCTGATCCTCTACACCGACGGCGTGATCGGCACGCCCTCCAAGGGCAAGGTCATGACCGAGGAACGCGTCGCCGACATGCTCGCCCCGCTCGGCGGCCGGGACGCCACGGACATCGCCGAATGCCTCGAGCAGGCCGTGCTGGACTTCCAGGGCGGCACGCTGCGCGACGACGTCGCGATCCTGGTCCTGCGCGCCATCGGCTGAGGATCCCTGAGGCCGGCCCGGGCATCTCCGCCCGATTCATGCCGAATTTCGGTACGGAGGCTTACCGATGACCAGCCAGGGAACCATTGGCGGGAGGATGCCCGCATGGAAGCTGCTGTGAACGATCGCCCTATCGAGCTGGATCTCCAGCTCCACGCCGGCGCGACCGCGCCGTCGTACGCGCGCGCCCTCGTCGCGGGCCTCCGGGACCGCGTTCCCGAGGACGTGCTGGGCGACGTGATCCTGCTGGTGAGTGAGGTCGTGACCAACTGCGTGCGCCACGCGGACCTCGGATCCGGTGACGCCATCCGGCTGCTGGTCCGGGCGAGCGGAACGGCCGTCCGCCTCGATGTCATCGACCAAGGCAAGGGTTTCGACATGCCCGAGGTCGTCGAGCACGACATCCGGCAACTCGGCGGCTGGGGGCTGTACATCGTCGACCAGCTCGCGGACCGGTGGGGCGTGGAGCGCCGGCACGGCAGCCGGGTGTGGTTCGAGATCGACGCCGGCCCCGATGGCCGCCGGGCGGCCCGCGTCACGCACGAACGCTGGTTTGGGGACGACCAGGCTTCGGCCTGAGCTCCACCGGGTAGGGCTCACAGCAAGCAGGAGAACGGAACTTGGACGCGCCCGCCCGCGGCGCAGCGACAATGAGGGAGGACGCGCAATGGTTGCAGGCATCATCTCGTTCCTGGGAGCGGTGGTCATCGTCGCCATCGTCATCGTGGCGCTGATCATCGGGCTCATCGTCCGCGCCGTGCGAGGGCCCCGCCGAACCAGAACCGGGCCCGCCGCCTGACCCGGACGGCGCTCAGACGAGGCTCGACGGGCAGAGGTCGTTCACCGGGCACTCCGCGCACCGCGGGTTCCGGGCCATGCAGACCTGCCGGCCGTGGTCGATCAGCACGTACGTGAAGTCGAACCACCGCTCGCGCGGGATCAGCCGCATCAGGTCGCGTTCGATCTTGTCGGGGTCCTCCTGCGTGCTGAACTCCAGCCGCTGGGCCACCCGCCGGACGTGGGTGTCGACCGCGATCCCCACCACGCATGCCGTAGGCGTTCCCGGGACGATGTTCGCGGTCTTGCGGGCCACGCCGGGCAGCGTCGCAGGATCTCCGCCATCGTGTCGGGGATCTCGCCCGTCGAACTCCTCGACGATCCGCGAAGCGCCCCGGATGGACTTCGTCTTGTTGTTGAAGAACCCGGTCGGGCTGGATGTCCTCGGCGAGCTCGCTCTCCGGCACGCGCGAGGTAGTCCTCGGGCGTCCGGTACTTGGCGAACAGCCCGTTCGGGGCCCTGCGTGACCATGTTCACCCGCTCGTCGGTGCACTGCGCCGACAGGATCGTCGCGACGAGCATCTCGAGCGGGTTCGAGAACTGCAGCGCGACGTGCGCGTCGGGGTGGGCCTCGGACAGCCGCGCGATGATCTCCGGCGCACGCTGCTTCGCCGGGCTCTTCCGGGTCAGCGGCTTCGGCCCGGCCGGCGTGGGCCGGCCACGTCAGCGTCCCTCGAAGCTCGGCGGCTTGCGCGCTCGCGGAACGCCGCGGATGCCCTCCTGGAGGTCCTCGCTGGCGAACGCCTGCGCGGCCATCATGTCGAAGTCGGCGACCCGATGGCCCTCGGTGAACCGGTCGCACCGCGAGGTGCTCGATCACGACGCCGATCCCCCGCTTGGAGCCCTGCACCGACAGCGGCGCGGCCTCGGCGATGGTCATGCGGCGAGCGCTGCCGACCGCGGCGTCGAGCTCGGACTCCGGCACCGCCTAGGTTCGCCAGGCCCCAGTCCGCCGCCTGCGTGCCGGAGACGGCCCGCCCGGTGAACAGGATCTCCCCGGCCCGCTTGCGGCCCGACCGCCAGCACCAGCCGCTGGATGTTCTCGAAGTTGATGAGGATGCCGAGCCGCGAGCCGACGGGATGCCGAGCTTCGCGTCATCGGCCGCCACGCGCCAGGTCGCACGCGAGCACGATCTGGCAGCCGGCGCCGAGCGCGGCGCCCTGGCATCGCGCGCGATCACCGGGCACGGGGTGGGTGGCGATCGCCTTCAGCAGCGCCCTCGAAGGTGGCGCCGTAGTCGAACTCCCCCGGCGTCCGGACGCGCATGACCTCGAGCTCGGCGAAGTCGGCGCCCGCGCAGAAGTCGGGCCCGTCGCCCGCCAGCACGACCACCCTGCGTCTCGTGGTCCGCGGCGAGCCCCCCGAGCGCCTCGACGAGCTCCTCGATCATCTCGGAGCTCGACGGCGTTGCGCTCGGTCGGGACGGGCCAGCGTGACCGGGCCGACGCGGCCCGTCGCGCGCTCGACCGTGATCAGCGGCATGGCCGGGCCCCGTTCAGCCCTCTCGACGACGGCGATGACGTCGCCCTCCTGGACGACGCCGCCCTCCTGGACCCGGACCTCCGTCACGATCCCCGCCGGCCGGCGACTCGACCGGGATCTCCATCTTCATCGACTCCAGGATGACCAGCGTGTCGCCCTCCTCGACCGCGTCGCCGGGCGCGACCACGACCTTCCACACGTTCGCGACCATCTCGGCCTGGACGTCCATCAGGCCATCATCCGCAGCCGGTCGGGCTCCGCCGGGAGCGACAGCAGCTCGCGGGCCTTCGCCGGGCTCGGCGACCTCGCGGCCCTGCATCCGACGATCGTGGCGGCCGCCTCGACCAGGTCGCCGTTCGACGACGCCATCTCGCCGGACGGCAGGTAGAAGTTGTCCTCGAACCCGACCCGGACGTTCCCGCCCAGCGACGCCGACGGCGGCGACCATCATCCACTGCTCGCGGCTCACGGCGATGACGCCCCACGTGGAGCCGTCGGGCACGACGCTCGACATGTGCGCCAGGTTCCGCGCGGTCGCCCTGATCCCGCCGAGCACGCCGTGGATCAGCGAGAACTGGATCGGGCGGGTGATCACGCCCATGTCGATGCAGCGGCGCGACCGATCTCGACGTGGCCGACGTCGAAGCACTCGCACTCGGGCTTCACGCCGGCCTCGTTCATCCGCTGCGAGCAGGAACACGATGTCGTCGAAGTGGTTCTCGAACACGAAGTTGAAGACGAACGCCTTCCGCTTCGACGCTGTACTTCGCGTAGTTCATCGAGCCCATGTTCAGCGCGCCGATCTCGGGCTTCAGGTCGGTGATGTGGCGCGACGCGCTCGGCCATCGGGCAGGCCGACCCAGCCGGTCGAGTAGTTGATGATGATGTCCGGCGTCTCGGCCAGGATGGCCTGGGTGATGGCCCGGTAGTCGGCTCGGGCTCCACCGTCGGCGCGCCGTCGGGCTCGCGGGCGTGGATGTGCACCATCGAGGCGCCGGCGTCGCGGGCGCGGCGGACCTCCTTCGCGTACTCCTCGGGCGTGTACGGGATGCCCGCGCACTGCTGCTTGTTGGCCACCGCGCCGGAGACGGCGCAGGTGATGATGCACGCGTCGGTCATGTGCGGGTCCTCGCTGTAGCTCGGGAGGCGCCCCCGGAATGTACCGCACGGCCAGCGCCGGTCGCCTTGCCACGCGCGAGCCCGTCAGCTTCGGGAGCGGACCTCGGCGAGGGCGTCGAGGAGCTCGTCGTTCGGCGGGTTGTCGGCCACGTCCCTGTTCCGGTGGGCGTACCGGATGACGCCGGACCGGTCGATGACGAACACGCCGGGCATCTGGCGGTAGTCGTCGCCCGGAGAGCTTGGCGGCCTCGACGTCGCGCTTCAGCAGCGCCCGCGCGTACTTCAGAAGCAGCTGCGGGCCCGAACAGCTGCCGGTTGTTCCCCCGCTCGAGGCCGTACGCGCGGTAGGCGTCCTGCGACGGGTCGGACAGGCATTCGAACGGGACGTGCCGCTCGTCGCAGAACAGCTGGGCGCGCGTGTGCGGGCCGAGCGCGATCAGACTGATCTGTGCACCGGCCCGTTCGAACCGCTCACGATCGTCGCGCAACTGCACGACGTGCTCCTGGCAGAACGTTCAGCCGAAGTGCCGGAGGAACACCGCGACGAGCGGCTCCCTCCGCCACCGCGCCGAGAGCCGGACGCGCCGGCCGTTCTTGTTGAACACCTGCACATCGGGGGCGGGATCGCCCACACGGGGTCGCTTCGCCATGTCGAGGGGAGGATACGCGCGCGGCTCAGCGGGCTTGTTCGAGCGCGCCTTCGGCCCGCGTCTCGAGCGCGCCCTCGGCCGGCGCCGGAACGGCCATGCCGGCCTTCCGCTTCCGGACCGGGAGCCGCGTGAGCACCAGGCCGGCCACCACCATCAAGCCGCCGACGACCTGTTCGATGTGGAGCGCTCTCCCCGAGGAACAGCACCGCGAGCACCGCGGCCACGACCGGCACCGCGAACGCGAACACGGTCGTGCGGGCGATGCCCCGCTTGAGGATCGCCCAGTTCCAGAGCGCGTAGGCCAGATACACCGGGCCGATCGCGGAGAAGACCAGGATCAGCCAGTCGACGGGCTCGGCGGCGCCCCAGTCCTGCCGCACCATGGCCGGGAACCCGACGAGCGCCACCAGCCCCCCGCCGATCGCGAGCGTGTAGGCCATGAGCTCCCGCGAGGGGTAGCGCTTCGACAACGGCTGGTTGATCACCCCGTACGCGCCGAACGCGGCGGCGGCGCCGAGCGAGAGCAGGTCGCCCCACGTCGCCGACCCCAGCGCGTCCCACACCCGCAGGAACACCAGCACGCCCAGGAACGCGACCCCGATACCGAGCAGCTGCCGCCGGCTCGGCTTCTCCCTGCCGAGCATCCAGGCGAACAACACTGAGAACAACGGATGGGTCGAGACGAGGATGGCGGAGGCCACGGCCGTCGTCCGGTCGAGCCCCAGGATGAACAGCATCTGGTACGCGAAGTAGCCGGCGAGCCCTGATGCGACGATCGTCGGCAGGTCTTTGCGCCGGAGCTTCACGCGGGACTTGGCGAGCTTCAGCACGGCCGCGGAGATCGCCACCATCGCCAGGAACCGGATGGCGGTGAACGCCACCGGGTCGATCCGCCGCCATGCGACCTTGAAGGTGGAGAACGTCAGCGCCCACATGAGGACGACCGACATCAGCGCGAGGTCGACGATCCCGCCCGGAGCCATCCCGCTGTTCCCGCCCCATGTCCATCACCAAGGTAGAACGTCGGGCGGTCTATTCCCGTGAGGTCCCGCCGCGGCTATCCGGCGGGCGGAGCCCAGTCGGTGCGGCGGCCGAAGAACGCCAGGTAGCGGGTCTGGAGATCGGCGTCGTCCGGCACCTCGACGTCCGGGCCGAGCTCGCCGGCCGGCCGGAGCACCGGCTCGAACGGCCGGTACCCGTCGAGCGCGACCTGCATGCACTCCTCGTCGAGCTCGACCTCGACACCGATCCCCTTCGCGAGGTCCCAGTTGTGCACGATGAGATCGTTCATCCGTTCGAAGGCGTATTCGTTCGCGGGCGTCATGCCGCGGGAGAGCTGGACGGGCCGGTCGCCGCCGCGCTCGAAGGCGTCGCTGGACTCGTCGAGGCCGCCGAGGGTGATCCCGACCGGGTCGTTGCCGAGCACGTCGCCCTCGAGCGTCGGCGCGACCTCGGCGAGGTCCTTGCCGTCGACGAGCGGCGACACCCACAGGTTGCTCCACGTGATGTGGTGCAGGAGCTCGCGCACATCCCACTCCGTGCACGGGGTCGGCCGGTGGAGCTGTTCGTCCCGCACCCTGCGGACGGTCGCCGCCAGGGCGTCGCCGGCCCGCCGGTGCAGCTCGTACATCTCCGCCATCTGCGCGCTCCCCTCCCTGTTCCGATCCGGTCGGCGACCCTACCGTCCCCGGCCTCGGGGCGGCAACGGCGGACGTGACCTCGGCAGAACTGGGTACGAACAGGTCCATGCGCGCGCTGTGCACGGACGGGACCGGAGGCTGGACCGAAACCCGGAACCTCGACGAGGCCGAATCCTCCTGCCGGGGCGAAGGCCGGTTCACCTGGATCGAGGTCGACCTCGGAACCGAGGGCCACGAGGCGCGGTCGGTCGCGGAGCGGTTCGGGCTCGACGCCCTCGCCGTCGAGGACGCGTTCAACACGCGGCAGCGCCCCAAGCTCGAGTCGTACGACGAGCACCGGTTCGTCGTGCTGTTTCAGCTGGACGAGATCGACGAGCAGCTCGAGGCCCGGCAGCTCGGCGTCTTCGCCGCGCGGACGTACGTCCTGGTCCTGCACGACGGCGCCGGGAGGATCCTCGAGGAGGCCCGCCGCCGGGTGGAGAAGGTCGACCCCGGGGACCTCGACGTGGAACGGGGCCTCCACGCGCTCCTGGACACGGTGGTCGACGACTACGAGCGGACCGCCGCCCGGCTGGACTCGGACATCGAGGACCTCGAGGCGAAGGCCCTGGAGGCGTCGCGTCGCGGGGCGCGGGGACAGCGTCACGCCGACGACCTCCCCAGCCAGGAGCTCCTGTACGCGATCAAGCAGCAGGTGTCGATGCTCCGCCGGTACGCGCTGCCCCTGACCGGCGTCATCGAGACCCTCCAGCGCGAGGAAGAGGAGCGCCGCCGCTCCGACGGCGACGACGACCGAACCGACCTGCTGTTCCGGGACGTCTCGGACCACGTGATCCGGCTGGGCGCGCAGATCCGCAACGTCGACGACCTGGCCGCGGCGGTGGTCGACCTCTCGCGGAGCCTCCAGGCCGACCGCCTCGCCGAGGTGAACAAGAAGCTCACGGCGTGGGCGGGCATCATCGCCATCCCGACGCTCATCGCGAGCATCTACGGCACGAACTACCGCCTGTGGCCGCCGCCGGACGAGAGCGGGTCGTGGGGATTCCTCGGGGTCGTGTTGATCATGATCCTGGCGGGCGGCGGGCTGTTCCTGTTCTTCAAGCGGAAGCGCTGGATCTAGCAGAACTCAGACCAGGGTTGTCGCGAAGACCAGCTTCGGAGTCTCCGCCAGGCAGTCGATCTCTGACGGTGCGGAATCCGGATGATCGATCCAGGCGTTCCGGATGCTGCGGGGACACTCCGTGAAACCGAGGAGATTCGTCGTCTGTGATGGAACGGTTACGACGTACGCGTGGCTCAGCTCCGAGGTCACCCGGCGCAGCGTCGCCGATGATACGAGTGGTTGGAACTGACCCTCAAAGATCAGCACCGGGATATCGGAATGGACGATGGCCTGGTCCGAGGGCGGCGACTTGCCCACTCGCCATACGTCGCAGGCCCACAGGTTCGGATTCGAGACGAAATCCTCGGCGTACCCCGCCGCACCACCGGCGACGGCCTCCAGGGCCTGCTGATCCACGAACGGGGCGTCGTCGTGGCAGAGCGAGGAGAAGGAGACGCCGTACGCGAGCTCCCCCCCGCACTCGCGTGCATATCCGAGGCAGAGCGGGGGCAGCCCGAGGAGCTTGCTCCCCGTGATGGCGGCCGAGGGCCCGAACCGTCGCCCGTGGGCCTGGTAGATCACCGCCGGCAGGACCGGGATCTCGATCCCGCCCCCGTGTAGCAGCATGTCCCGGATCGCTCTGAGCAGCAGGCCGCCGTCCACGGTCGCCACCGTCGGCCCCGCCCCGGAGGAGGCGACCGGGCTCGCAACCGGCGTCCGATCGAGCGAGGCGAGCGTTCGACGGAGTGTCCCCCCGGGGTCGGGAAAGCTCCGGTGGCACGCCCGGTCGGCGTCGCATGCCGCGGCAACGGCCCGGATGGCCTCTCGCGTCGCGGTCACCTGGTCGGCAAGATTGTCGACGCCCGAGAACTGCGGGCTGTCCAGGATCAACGTCCGGACCGCCCCGGGATAGTCGCGCATCACTTCGAGCGAGATCCGGGAGTCCGTCCCGAAGGTGGTCAGGTTCATCTTTCCCAGGCCGAGGACGACCCGCAGGTCGTTCACGTCGGCCGCGGCCTCCTCGATGGTGTAGGACCCAAGGTCGATGCCCTCCGAAACCAACCGGTCGTGGCATGCGGTGACCGCCGCGAGCACCATCGCCTTTGCCCGCGGATCCGAGAGGCGGAGGGCGAGCATCCCCCGCGACAGGCCCTCGACCTCCGGGCAGTCCAGGTTCGGCTTCGAGAGGCCGGTCCCGCGATCCTCGATGGCGATGACCTCGCGGGCGACCCGTTGGGCACCTGAAGCCAACCCCCCGAAGTCCGCTGCCCGGCCCAGATCCGGCGACCCCGGGACCACCATCGGATCCGGGTGGAGAATCCCCTGCGGAGGTTCGAAGCGGGCGACGAAGAGTCGGATCGTGCGGCCCGTCGGCCTGCTCCGGTTCTCGAGCACGGTGAGGTACCCACAGGTCGTCTCGTTCACGATGCTGGACGTCATGGCCGGTGGGCACGACATCTCGGCGAACGAGGGACGAAACGCCGGATGGGAAGCAGACGCGGTGCAGGCGGCCTCGAGGCATATGAGAGCCGCGAACACCATCGCGAGGTGCCGGCTGTACCTCACTGCGACCAGTCCAGGGAGTGGATCACTTCCTCGGCCGCCGCGGCGAAGGCCGGATCGATCGAGTGATGGTCGTCATATTCGATGAAGACGGGGCGGCCATTGACCCGCAGCGAGATCAGCCTGAACGCCTCGTCGAGGTCGACGGTGTAGTTCTCTCCGGGATCGTCGGACGGGGTGAGGCGCCAGCACCGTTCAGCGAACCCGTAGGGACAGACGGGGGCGTCGACGACCCTCGCTTCGACCTCGGTGCCCTTCACGCCTCCGACGTTCACCGGCCTCGGCGTACCAACCGCCTCGATCCCCGGATGCGCCAGGACCCATGCGGTGTAGTCCTTCGGCCAGGGATCCGCCTTGGTCGGGTCGCGCTGATCGAGGACCCGGCCTGGACTTGCGAGCAACACGTACTGGTCGTTGTGGGTGTGCAGCACGATGAACGTCGGGCCCCGATCGACCTCGGACCAGTTGCCGAAGTGGGTCGTGAAGGTGAATGGGGGCTGGAAGGCTTCGCTCCTCCACGTTCCCGGCGAGAGGGATCCGGGGAGCGGCTGGGCCCCCGCGGCGGCCGTTCCCGTCGGCGTCGGACCGGCGGCGGTCTTTCCCGTCGGCGTCGGCCCGGCAGCGGTCGTTCCTGTGGGGGTCGGACCTCCCAGAGAGGATCGGGAGGTCGCGGCGGCGTCCGGTGGACCCGACGACGCGCAGCCGGCGCCCGCGAGAGCGGCGAGCATCAGCAGCGAAACAACTCCCCGGGCGCCGCGGGTCCTCGACATTTCGACTCTCATGGCGGCTCCTTGGTCCACCCAGCCCGCAATCCGGCCGGTCTCACCCCGACAACAGGCCGGGACCGGGGGGGAGGTTTACATGCGTCCTCATGGCGTGCGTTCCAGCGGGACGGTCGAGAGCAGCGCCCTGCGGATCGCGCAGTCATCGTTCGCCACCGTGAGCGTGAGCTCTTGACCCGAGAGCGACCACCGGTACATCCCGATGGAACTGCAGAAGTCGTTGTAGAGGGCGTTCGTTTTCAGCGTGTCCGCTGAGACCGTGAAGGAGTTGCCCGTCGGGGCCGCTCCGTGAACGCGGTGAAACGCATCGGACTCCGAGAGGTCCATCGTCCCGTCGGGATGCAGCGCGATCGTCCATGTGCCGGTGAGGTCGTTCGACCTGACCGAGTTCTCCGCAGCCGGAAGCCTGACGGTGTAGGTCCCGGAGAGGAGTCGGAATATCTCCTTCGTGTCCGGCCCCGGCGACAGCAGCTTGGGGGCCGCGGGTCGGAACAGCGACGAGCTCCGGATCGCGTCGATGGCTCGGGGGGCCACGAACACGACCGCAACGATCGCGACGACAGCAAGGGCGCCCGATGCAACCTGGTACCGCCGCCGGCGCCGTCGAGCACCGGCAAGGACCCGGACGAGCGGCTGCTCGACGTCCGGGGCAATCCCGTCCGCCTCACGTTCGAGGCGCTCCCGCAGGCGCCGGTCAACGGACATCGTCCACCCCTTCGGCTTCCTCGAGCAGCATTCCCAGCCGACGCCTCGCACGGTGGAGGTGGACCTTGGCCGTCGCCGTCGAACATCGGAGGACCGTTGCGATCTCCGACACGGGTCGGTCCTCGTAGTAGAAGAGCACGACGGCAGCGCGCTGCGCCGGAGGGAGCTGCTTCACGGTGTCGAGAAGGTCGGTGTCGGGGGGAGCGGGCACGGGGGTGGGGGCGGTTTGGCGCTCCAGGACCGAACGGAGGCGCTCACGACGGAGTGACCGCACCGCCAGGCGGATGGCCACGCGGCGCACCCACGCCTGCGGTTGGTCGTAACCCGAGACCTTCTTCCAATGGCCGAGGAGCTGGATGAACGCCTCCTGGGTGATCTCCTCCGAGCGGCCCCGGTCCCGAACGACGAGGAAGACCGTTCGGACGACCTTCGGGTACTCGTCCCGGAAGAACCACGCGTACTCCTCATGGGTGCCCCCCACAATCTCCGAGCCCTCCGGGTACGACACGCGCCGAGAGGCGTCCATTCTGGCGCGGGAGGAAGGAGGTGGCAGGCGCGTGCCGAACCGGGTCGACGCCGCATTCCGCGCCAGCTCTTCGTGTCTCCCGATCGTCATCGCCCGATCCGCCGGTCATCGTCTGTCGCACATGGACAGACCCGGGTGCCGTCCGAGGTTTACCGGTGTCCCAGTGCGGAGGCGAGGGCCCGTTCCGTCAGGACCCGGTCGGCCGCCGCTGCAGCGCCGCGGTGAACGTCGCGCCCGACGGGTACTCCGACCATTCGCCTGCCTCGAGCATCGCCGCCTTGCCGGCGCCGATCACGCGCCACTCCGTGCCGTCGCCCACGACCGCGGTGTCCTCGTCGACCGCAAGCAGTCGGCTGTCCCCCGGGACCGACGCGATGATCGTCTGGCGGAGCCCCGGCACGTACACGTCGAGGGCGTCCCAGTGCGGGCCGAAGTACATCCTCGGGAACAGCCCCAGGCCGACCCGCCAGAAGTGCGCGCTCGTCGGGTCGTTCGACGTGCTGTCCGGCGCGACCTCGCCGAGGCAGGCGATCCCGGCGCTGCACCCCGCGTAGGCCATGCCCCGGTCGAGGCCCCGGAGCACCGCGCCCCAGAACGGCGTGTCGGCCAGCGTGGCCGCGAGATACGCGGGGTTCCCGCCGGAGAAGTAGACGACGGCGGCGTTCTCGACCTGGGCGGCGAGCTTCCGGTCCATCGCGTCGTCGCGCTTCTTGAGCGGCACGACCTCCGCCGAAATGCCCGCCGCCGCGAAGTGGTCGACGCCCATCTTCCCCCACCGGTCGAAGACCTTGTCGCCCTCGGGGGCGCTCGCCGTCGGCAGGATCAGCACGCCCTCGCCGGTCGCGTATTCGAACATCCAGTCGTCGACCTCGGTCGTCCACGGCAGGAACTCCCCCGACCCCAGCAGCGCGAACCGGCTCATCGCAGTCCCTCCGGGCGGAGCTCGCGGTCGAGCCTCGCCCCGATCTCGGCCGTCACCTCGACGACGGCGTCCATGTCGCTCGCTTCCGTCCGGAAGTTCACCAGACAGGAGCGCAACACGAACCGTCCGTCGACCACCGCGTTCGAATACAACACCCGTCCGTCGAGCTGGATCTCGGTCATGATCGCCATGTTGAGCCGGTCGAGGTATGCGTCCCGCTCCCCCGCCGGCCCGGCGGGAAGGTCCGGCGGGACGTACCGGAAGCACGTGATGGACAACCCAACGGGACAGGCCAGCTCGAAGTCGTCGCGCGAGTCGACCACGTCGCCGAGGTAGCGGGCGAGCGCGGCGTCGTGCGAGATGCGCTCGGCGTACGCGCGCCGGCCGTAGGCGAGCAGCGACACCCAGACCCGCAGCGAATGGAACCCGCGGGTGAACTCCGGCCCGAACATCCCCAGGTCGACCCCGTGCTTCGTCCGCTCCTTGTCCTCGACGACGTACGCGGGCGCAGCGCCGAAGGAGTCGACAAGCCAGAACAGGTCCCGCACCAGCACGCACCCGCCGGCGATCGACGTGTACAGCCATTTGTGCGGGTCGAACGCGATCGAGTGCGCGCGCTCGATGCCGGCGAAGAGCGGCCGGAGGTCCTCGGCGAACACGGCCGGACCGCCGTACGCCGCGTCCACGTGCATCCACAGCCCCTCCCGCTCGCAGTAGGCGGCGATCTCGTCGAGCGGGTCGATCGCGCCGGTTCCGACGGTGCCGGCGGTCGCCACCACCGCCAGTGGCCGGACCCCGGCGGCGCGGTCGCGTTCGACGGCATCGGCCAGCGCGTCGACGCGCATCCGCCGGTCGGGGTCCACGGACACCTTGCGGACGGCGTCCATCCCGAGCCCGAGCATGTCCGCGGCCCGGTCGGTCACGACGTGGACCTCCTGCGACGCGTACAGAGCCGCCGGTCCGGCCCACGCCACGCCGTGCTGGCGGACCGAGAGGCCGGCCTGCCGGTCCCGCGCGACCTTGAGCCCGACGAAGTTCGCCATCGCCCCGCCGGTCACCATGATTCCTCCGGCCCCGGCCGGGAGCCCGAACTGCTCCGCGAACCACCCGGTCAAGTGCAGCTCGATCTCGGTCGCGGCCGGCCCGAGCCGCCAGCCGCCCGAGTTCTGGTTGAACCCGGATGCCAGCAGGTCGGCCGCCACCCCGGGCGCCGTCCCCGGCCCGACGATGTACGCGAGGAACCGCGGATGGCCCGGGTAGATCGACCACCGGAACGCGATGTCCCGGAGGTGCCCGGCCAGGTCGTCCTCCCCCATCGGCTCCTCGGGAACCGGGAGCGCCACCGCCGCGCGGACCTCATCCTGGCCGGCGTCGTTCGCCACCGGCAGCTCCGGGAGGCGTTCCAGGTATTCGGTCCACACGTCGAGCGCCCGCTCCGCGAACGCCCGCGCCCGCTGCGGATCCCAGTCGAGGTCGGGCAGCGGTGGCGGGGGCTCGGGGGCCGGAGGGGTCACTTCTTCTCGGCCAGCCGGAACGTCTCGACACGGTGTGCGTCGCGGAAGAAGTCGCGCCCGAAGGCGTTCATCATCCCCTCGACCTGGCTCTCGTGGGCGTCGATGGCCTCGAGCTTCCGGTCCAGCTCCTCGGGCGAGAGCTCGTACACGATCGCCAGGTCCTCGAGCGGCGCGACCGGCGGCGTGTCCGGCGACATGAACACGTTGAACCGGTTCATCACCGGGACGAACTCGGCCGCCCACTCCGGCGTCATGCACGCGTAGTACAGGCTCGCTCCCGGCTTGGCGGCGCGCCGGAACGCCTCCGTCGCCCACGCGCACGTGGCCTTGTGGTCCGGGTGGTCGGTCATGCCGTCGGGCCCGAACGACAGGACGGTGTCGGGGTCGACCTCGCGCAGGATCGCCTCGACCCTGGCGGTCGCCTCCTCCTGGTCGGCGTCCGCGCACGTGCCGTCGTAGTAGTCGAGCCACCGGTGCTCGGTCACGCCGAGGATCTCCAGGGAACGCATCAGCTCGGCGTCGCGGACCTGGCCCATGGTCGCGGTCGGCCAGCGATCCTCGTCCCAGGAACCCTCCTCGCCCCGCGTGGCCGTGACGCACACGACGCGCCGCCCATCGCGGACCCCACGCGCCATGAGCGCCGCCGCCAGGTAGGTCTCGTCGTCCGGGTGCGCCCAGACGCCGAGGATGGTTCCCAGGTCTCCGCCGTCGGTCATCAGTACCTCCTCGAGAATTCCGGATTGTTGCTCCGGTCGGCCGGTTCCGGCAATCGGACGCCGGTCACTCGTCGAGCAGGCGCCGGACGACCGACGCGAACTCCTCGGGCGTGAACGTGAGCGATGCGTCGCCGATCTCGAGCTCCACCCGCTGCCCCCGCGGCGCGCCGGTCGGGAAGAACCGGCCCCAGGTCCAGATGCCGTCCTCGCGCGCGATTCGCAGGGCCGCGCGCCGGAGCTCGTCGGCGGGCCGGTAGAAGACCAGGTGCATCATCGTGGTGTGCGGTGGATCCGGTTCGACGTCCAACCCGTTGGTGTCACGAAGCGCCGCCGCGACCGCCAGGGCGTGGACACGGTACTGGGGGATCCGGGGGAACCGCAGCCGGAGGACGTTCAGCGCCGAGCCGGCGCTCGGCCACATGCCGTACGTGGTGCCGCCGTGGCGCCGCCGCCACTCGCGCACCTCGGCGACGACGTCCTCCGGCCCGGCCAGGCACGCGCCCGGCAGCCCGCCGAGCTGCTTGTAGAACGAGACGTACACCGTGTCGAACACCTCGGAGATCTCGGCGAGCGACCGGCCGTAGAAGTCGGCGCACCCCCACAGGCGGGCGCCGTCCATGTGCACCGCGGCACCCCTCGACCGCGCCCACTCCGCCTGGGCCACGAGGTCGTCCCATTCCGGCAGCTGTCCGCCGAGGTCGCGCTGCGGCAGCTCGAGCAGCAGCGCGGCGGGCTGCTCGGCCACGGCCTGCAGCTCATCGAGCGTGAGCAGCCGTTCGAGGTCCCCGACGGTCCGGCCGTGCAGGTCGTGGAGGCGCTCGTAGCCGCGCTCCTCGCTCGTGTCCAGGTGGCACCGAGGGTGGAACAGCACCGTCCGGCTGCCGCGGCGGTCGGCGTGCACGCGCAGCGCGATCTGCTGGGCCATCGTGCCGCTCGGGAAGAACGCTGCGGCGGGCTTGCCGAGGAGCCCGGCCACCTCGGCCTCCAGCTCGTCGACGACCCCGCCCTCGCCGTACATGTCGGTCGGCGTCTCCGGCGGGACCTCGCCGAGGTACGAGGCGGCGTCCCGGGCGCCGTGCCACGCCAGCGACCGGGCGCACGACGCACGGAGCGCGCGCTCCTCCTCGGGCGTGAGGTCGTCCGTCTGGTTCCCGGTGTCCGTCATTCCGCCGTTCCTTCATCGGGCTCGGATGTCCCCGCCGGCCGCTTCCGATCGGGGAGCAGCCAGACCCGATCCTGGCAGACCTCCGAGAACCCCATCCGCTCGTACACGCCATAACCGAGCTTCGAGGCGCCGAGCACCGCGACCTCGTACCCCCGGTCGCCCCCCTCGGCGACCGACGTCGCCGTCAGCGCCGCGCCGAGCCCGAGCCGCCGCATGTCGGGGGCCGTCGCGACGTTGTACACGCCGGCGACGCCGCCCGCGAGCATCAGCCCGGCGGAGGCGACTGGGCGGTCCCCGAGGAAGGCCACCCACCGCACCCATTGCGCGTCGGGCGCGTATCCCACGGCCGCCGCGAGCGAGTTCATCGCGTGCTGTTCGGGGGCGTTCATGCCGAACCCCACCGTCATCGCCGTCACGAAGTGCGGCTGAGCCGACTCGTCGGCGATCCGTTCGACGCGGAACCCGGCCGGCGGATCATCCGGCCACCGCATCCGGTCGATGCGCGCCGCCATCCACGGCATCGACTCGTCGAACCGCCACCCGTGCGCCTCGAGGTCCCGGTCGGGGTCCTCCGGCTCCGCCTGCGTCGACATCCACCACAGCGCGGGAACCCCGTGCTCCCGGAAGTGCGCCGCGCTCTCCTTGGCAGCGTCCCCGACCTGATCGGGCTCGAGGCGGACCCGGTGCACGTTGTTGGCGAACGCGACCTTGATGTTCGGGTTGATCGTCCGGATGAAACCCGGCGTATCGACGACGATCCCGTCCTGCACCTCGGTCCACCGAACCGACAGCTCGGTCTGGTGCCGCTCGACGGCCTCGATCAGCTCGGCCGGGCTCGCCGACGATCGAACGACGGTCTCCGGTGACATCGCGGCGACGCTAGACGCGCCCGACCTCGTTCGACAACACGGCCCGTCAGCCCACTGCTTCGCCGAACCTGCCCGCGACCAGCGGCTCCCCCGGGATGCCGGCCGTGTCCTGGCTCCACAACTGGGCGTTCGTCGTTGTGAGCCCGGTCGACGACCCGAACAGCACGAACACCGCCCCGGAGTCGAACACCGACCCGATGTCCTCGAACGCATCGCCCATGACCAGGTCGGACTGTGTGCCGTTGCCCAGCGACAACGCGTCGAGTTCGAACCCGAGCTCGTCGCTCGTTTCCACTGCGGCGCCGACGCCGAGGTTGCTCTGGATGAACCCCTGGGCGCCGCTCGCGGTGAGGCCGTTCGGCCCGCCGTAGAGCACCGTGACCGACCCGGCGTCCATCTTCGCGCCCCCGGGGGTGTTGATGTCCTCGAACGGGACCCCGACGGCGAGGTCCGCCTGCGCGGACTTGCCGAACCTCCCGGCAGCGAGCCCGAAGCCGAAGAGATCGCTTTCCTCCGTCGACCCGGTGCCGGTCGCGGCCTGGGTCCACCGTTGCGCGCCGTTCAGCGACAGCCCGTTCGATCCGCCGAAGACGACGAACACCGCTCCGGCCCCTCGGACGCCGTCCACGGCGGCGCCCGGGGCGCCCACGGCGAGGTCGGTGGCCGTTCCCTCGCCGAAGTTCCCGGCGGCGAGTGCGCGCCCGAACTGGTCGTGATCCGCCACCGGCGTGCCCAGGTCGTCCTCGTTGATGGACTGGCGGCCGGTCGTGCTGAGCCCTCCGGCCGATCCGAACAGGACGAGGATGCTCCCGACGTCGCTCAGCCCTCCGACGTGGTCCTGCGCGACCCCGATGGCGAGGTCGGACCGCGAGCCCTTCCCCAGGTTCGCGGCGGCGATCGCGGCGCCGAACCCCTCCTCGTCCTCCGGAACGCCAGGGACGCCCGGCGTGCCCTGGTCCCACAACTGGGCGCCGGCCACTCGCAGGCCGTTGCTGGTGCCGTACAGGACGTTCACACCGCCCGCCTGCGACACATCGCCCACGTTCTCGTCGGAGATGGCGATCGCGAGGTCGTCCTGCGGCCCGTGGCCGAAGTCGCCCGCGGCGAGCGACCGGCCGAATCGCTCGTCGCTCTCCGGGTCGCCGGGGACGCCGGCACTCCCCTGCGTCCACCGCTGGTTGCCGTCGGCCGTCAGCCCGTCCGCCGAGCCGTACAGGACGTGGACTGCGCCGGCTTCCGCCACGGTCCCGGCCCCCTCGCCGGTGGCCCCGACCGCCAGATCGGAGAACCCGTCGCCGTCGAAGTCGCCGGACTCCAGGCTGCTTCCGAACCGGCCGCTCTGGATGGCGATGCCCTTCACGCCGGGCGTCGCCGCCGACCACACCTCGACCCGCGCGGTGTCCGGCCCGTTCGCCGTCCCGTACAGCACGGTGACGGTCCCGGCCTGATGCACCGACCCGACGTCGTCGCCGGGAGCCCCGATCGCCAGGTCCGCGATCCCATCCCCGTCGAAGTCGGAACGAACGGGTGTGGCGGCGGCGCGGACCGGAGCGCGGCTCGCCGCAGCCGAAGAAACACCGACGACGCCGACCGAGAAGGCCAGCAACGAAAGGGCCGCTCCGGCCCGGGTCCACTTCCTCATCGAGACCTCCGAACGACTCCGAGGGGACGGGTTCGAGACATGGACCTCGAAGCGTGGCGCAGCGTTGCACTCCGGAATCAGCCGGGCAAGACCCCAATCAGACGGGCAAGACCCCGTGCTTGCGCCAAGGGCGCTCCACCTGTCTTCGTCGCTCCGATCTCCAGGCCGCGGATGATCGCCGCGCGCGTGTCCTGCGGGTTCGATCAGGTCGTCGAGGAACGACCACCCGGCCGCGATGTACGCGTTGATCTGCTCGCGGACCATCGTCACCATCTGGTTCCGCATGGCGTCCTGCGCCTCGGCGTCGCCCGCCGCCTCGATCTGCTTGCGGAAGATGATGTTCACCGCGCCCTCCGGGCCCATCACGCTGATCTCTGCGGTCGGCCAGCCCACGATGTAGTCGGTCTCGTAGGCCCGGCCGTTCATCACGTAGTACCCGGCGCCGTACCCCTTGCGGAGCACGACGGTGACCTTCGGAACGGTCGCCTCGCTCACCGCGAAGAGCATCTTCGCGCCGTGCCGGATGATCCCCTGCTTCTCGACGGCCGAGCCGACCAGGAACCCGGGGCAGTCCATCAGGAACACGAGCGGGATCCCGAACGCGTCGCACAGCCAGACGAACCGCGCGGCCTTGTCGGCGGAGTTCACGTCGAGCGCGCCGCCGAGGAACATCGGCTGGTTGGCCACGATCCCCGCCGGGCGGCCGCCGAATCGGGCGAAGCCCGTCACGAGATTCCTCGCCCAGTCGGGCTTCATCGGGAAGAACTCGCCGTCGTCGGCGATCTCCTTGATCACCTTCCGCATGTCGTACGCCTGGCGTGGGTTGGCCGGCACGATGTCGAGCAGCGCCTCGCACACGCGGTCGGCCGGGTCGCCCGGCTCCTCGACGACCGGCGGCGGCTGTTGGTTGTTCGACGGGAAGTAGCCGAGGTACGCGCCGGACCACGTCGATGCACTCGCGGTCGTCGGCCACCTCGAGGTCGGCCACGCCGCTCACCTTGCAGTGCACGCTCGAGCCGCCCATCTCCTCGGCCGTGACGTCCTCGCCGACCGCCGCTTTCACGAGGTGCGGCCCGCCGAGGGCCATGTTGCGACGTGCCCTTCACCATCGGAACGAAGTCGGCCAGCCCCGGGATGTACGCGGTGCCGGCCGCGCCCGGGCCCATCATCGCCGCGACCTGCGGCACGACGCCGGACATCACGACCTGCTCGCGGAACAGATCCCCGGTCCGGGCGAACATCGACCCGGCCGCCTCCTGGATCCGCGCCCCGGCCGAGTCGATCAGCCACACGATCGGGATGCGTTCGCGGAGCGCGAGCTCGCGCATGCGCGACGCCTTCAGCTCGCCGACCATGCCCATCGAGCCGGCCATGATCGTGAAGTCGTAGGCGATCACGCAGGCGCGTCTGCCGTCGATGCGGCCCACACCCGTGACGCACGCCGTCCGCCGGGGTGAACTTGCCCTGCATCTGCGGGCGAGCTGGACTGGTGGTGCGCCAGCAGGGCGAACTCGCTGAAGGAGCCCTGGTCGAACAGCAGGTCGAGCCGTTCCCGCACGGTGAGCTTGCCGTCGCCGTGCTGGCGCTCGATCCGTTCGGGGCCGCCCATGCCACGGAACTGCTCCCGCTTCTCGGCGAGCTGTTCGGCATGGCCGCGCAGGTCGGGGCCCTCGTACGTGTAGGTGGCCGCGCGCGGCGCGGGCGTCTCGGCCGGCTTGGCCTCGGCTGCGGCGTCGGACGTGGCGGCCGCCGCGGCATCGGTGTCGCCCATGGGCGATGAACCTCCTCGGGGCCCTTCGCCGGCGCCCAGCGCCGATGCCTACCCGGGCCCGCTCGCCCGAGTCTAGCCTCCGAGCCTCAGAGCGATCCCATCGGCGCGATCGCTCGAACCGGCTGACCGGTGACCCCGGCGATGACGTCGAAGTCGTGGTCGTAGTGAAGGACCGTGACTCCGGCGCGCTCGGCGGCGGCCGCAACCAGCAGGTCGGGAATCCTCACCCGCCGGTGATGCAAAGGCCCCTGCCGGCCGAGCGCTTGGAACACGTCGATGGCCCGATCCCATACCCGGTCGTCGATGGGTACCTGGGGCAGGTCCGAGAGGTCATGTCGCATCTCGGCGAAATCTGGCGCGTCGATCGCGGTCCAAAGCAGTTCCATCTCGACCATCGGACACGTCGCGATCTGCCCCTCAGTCACGAGGCGATCGAACCAATCCCGGACGGCGGGATCCTTCACCCTGTTCGTCCAGGCGCTTGTGTCAGCCAGTTCCATCAGGGGGCTGGCTCGGTCCGCGGCCTTCGGAGAGCGTCGAGCTTGTCCCCCGCCAACTCCTCGAAGGATCGGCGGGCAAGCCGAATTCGGTGCTCACGACGGACGGCCTCTTCGAGCGCCCTGTGGACGGTCTCCGTCGCCGTCTTCGTGCCCAAGGCCTTGGCCGCCTCCCGCACCAGTTCTCGGTCCAGGTTCATCGTGGTCCGTTCCCGCATGTCGTGCAGATTGTAGTCGAGCATATGCATGTGACACGGCCTCGGATGCATATCAGGCCGATCGGCCGGGCCGGTGTCGGAACGGGGTCGGATCCCTTGCGCGGCGGGGTAGGCTTCCGGTCGAGGTTCTTGATCGGGACGCGCCCCCGCGCGGCCCGGTGATGGGGACCGCGGGGGAGGTGCCAACGGGGGATGGTCGGCCCAGGCTTGCTGCCCCAGTCCGGCGCCGCCTGCGGGGTCGTGACGCCATGACCGCCCGCGCCACCACCGATGAGGCCGTCGATGCCCCGGCGACGGCCGGCGATGTCCTCATCGAGGAACATCCGGTTCCCCGGATCATCAGGTCCCCGGCCGACCTCCTGCGGCTCCTGGTGGCGCTCGGCCTCACGCTGATCGGCGTCATCTTCGCGCTTGGCGGCGAAGGACGTGCTGGCGTCGGTCGACCTCGAGATCGCCCGCCTGTTCGACCAGCTTCCCGACGCCTTCGGGCGATTCCTCGTCGGCCTCGTGGGCCTTTTCGCCCTCGTCGTGCCGATCCTCGCCGTGCTGCTCCTCCTGGTCCTGCGGCGCTTCCGCCTGCTCGCGACGGCGGTCCTCGCCGCGGCTGGTCGGCGCCGGGCTCATGTGGCTCGTGGGCCACTTCGTCCTCACGAGCGCCACGCCTGCGCTCGTCCAGCACATCCTGGAGCGGCCGTCGTGGGTGGTGGGGGCCGGGTTCCCCGACGCCGTCTACCTCGCCGGCGCAACCGCCGCCGTCGCGGCCGCCTCGCCGTGGTGCGGCCGGCCGTGGCGACGGACGCTGGTGCTCGCGATCGTCAGCCTCGCGGTGTTCCGGATCGCCTCCGCGACCGTGCTCTCCGGAGACGTCCTGATCGCGCTGGGCGTCGGCGTGGTGGCCGGGTCGGCGGTGCTGCTGACGGTGGGGTCGCCGAGCCGGCGGCCGCGGGCGCAGGACGTGGCCGACGCCATGGCCCGCAACGGGACGCCGCTCCGTGAGCTCCGCCGGGCCGACGTCGAGGCCCGGGGGTCGATGCCGTACGTCGCCGTCGCGGCCGACGGCACCCCGATCTTCGTGAAGGTGCTCGGCCAGGACGAACGGAGCGCCGACCTCCTGTACCGGGCCTACCGGTTCCTCCGCCTCCGCGACGTCGGGGACGAGCGCCCGTTCCAATCGACCCACCGTGAGGTCGAACACGAGGCCCTCATGGCGCTGAAGACGGCGTCCGACGGGATCCGGACCCCGGCCCTGCTCGCCGTCGCCGAGGTGGGATCGGACGCGGCCCTCCTGTCCTTCGAGCGGATCGAAGGCCCCTCGCTCGACCGGGTGGACGCGGACGCGCTGACCGACGAGGTCGCCCGCGGGATCTGGTCGCAGGTGGCGGAGCTGCGTCGCCATCGCGTCGCGCACCGCAACCTCAAGCTCGCGAACATCCTGCTGGCCCCGGACGGTGAGCCGTGGCTGATCGACTTCGGGTGGGCTCAGCTGTCGGCCTCCGACCAGCTGCTGGCCGCGGACGTCGCCGAGCTCCTCGCATCCCTGGCCCTCCGGATCGGGGCGGAGCGGGCGGTCGCGACGGCCGTCGACGTCCTGGGACCGGACGCGGTGCGCGACGCCCTCCCCCGGCTCCAGCTGAACAGCGTCAGCCCGGCGACCCGCAAGGCCATGAACAAGCCGCTCATGAAGGAGCTCCAGGCGACGGCCGCTTCGGCGGTGGGCGTCGAGAAGGTCGAGCTCGAGGACCTCCGGCGCGTGAAGGCGAAGAACGTCCTCATGGTCGTCGGCCTGGGTGCGGCGTTCTACTTCCTGATCCCCCAGCTCGCCGACCTCCCGAGCCTGTGGAAGCAGGTCCAGGGAGCGAACTGGTCATGGGCGGCGTGGGCGCTGGTTGCCTCGCTCGTCACCTACGTCGCGGCGGCCATGACGGTGATCGGCTCGGTGCCGGACCGGATCCCGCTGTTCCCGACGCTGGAGGCCCAGCTCGCCGCCTCGTTCGTCAACCGGATCACGCCGGCCAAGGTCGGGGGCATGGCCACCAACATCCGGTTCCTGCAGAAGCGGGGCCTCGACACGGCGGTCGCGATCTCGGGGATCGGCCTCGGCAACCTCGCCGGGTTCGCCACGTACATCCCGCTCTCGTTCATCTTCATCGCGTGGGGCCGGGCTTCCGGCGTCCATGCCATCCATCTGCCGTCCTCCAGCGCGATCCTCGTCGGCCTGACCGCGGTCTTCGCGCTGTCCGGGATCGTGCTGCTCATCCCGTGGGGCAGGCACCTGTTCCTGGACAAGGCCGTCCCGGTGCTGCGCAAGTCCCTGCACGGGATCGCCGAGGTCGCGAAGCGGCCGACGAAGGTCATCGCCCTGTTCGGCGGATCGATCCTCCTCACGATCTCCTACGCCCTCGCGCTGGTGTTCTCGATCCAGGCGTTCGGCGGCGGCCTCCCGGTGGCCACGATCGGGGCGGTCTACCTCGTGGGCTCGGCCGTGGCGACCGCCGCGCCGGTGCCGGGCGGGATCGGCGCGGTCGAGGCCGCGCTCATCGCGGGGCTGACGGCCGCGGGCCTGGACAAGGAGATCGCCGTGCCGTCCGTGTTCCTGTTCCGGCTGGCGACCTTCTGGCTCCCCATCCTCCCGGGATGGCTCGCGCTCACCGCGCTCGAGCGCAGCGATCAGCTCTGAGCGCGGCGGTGGTCACGCGGAGCGATGGAGCGGGTCAGCGGCCCTTCCATTCGGGGGGCCGCTTCTGCAGGAACGCGCCCACACCCTCGGCCACGTCCTCGGCCTCGAGGTTCACCGTGAGCATCGAGTGCAGGTACGCGAGCGCGTCGTCGAACGACATGTCCTGCGAGCGGTAGAACGAGCGCTTCCCGAGCGAGAGGATCAGCGGCGACTTCGACGCGAGCTCCGTCGACCAGCTCGTCGACGGCGGCATCCAGGTTCGCGCGCGGCTCGACGCGGTTCACCATCCCCCACCGGCCGGCCTCCTCGGCCGTGACGCGGCGGCCGGTCAGCATCATGTCGAGCGCCACCTTCCGGGGGACGTTCCGCTGGATGACCGCGCTGATCATGTACGGCCACAGCCCGATGTTGATCTCCGGAGTGCCGAAATCCGCGTCGTCGGCAGCGATGACCAGGTCGCACGCCAGCATCAGGCCGAACCCGCCGGCAAGCGCATGGCCGTTCACCCGGGCCACGACGGGCTTCGGGCACTCCTGCATCGCCTGGAACAGCTTCGGCAGGGCCCCGCGGGCGTCGTGCTGGGCGACCCGGGAGTCCTCGCCGGACATCCCGCCGAGGTCGCCGCCCGCGCTGAAGGCTCGCTCGCCGGCGCCGGTGATGACCGCGACCCGCGCGGCATCGTCGTCCCCGACCCGGTCGATCGCGGCGCGGAGGCCGATGACCACCTCCGGCGAGAGCGCGTTGCGCTGCTGCTCCCGGTCGATGGTGACCCAGGCGGCCGCCCCGCGGACGTCGTAGCGAACCTCTCCGGCCATGTCGAGCGAACCCTACTTTCCGAGCAGGACGTGTCGTAGTTCCCGGACATGAAGCGCTCGTCCTCGAGGAGTTCGACGAGCGCCGGGAGATTCGTGCGGAGCCCGTCGATACGCAGTTGGGTGAGCACGGCTCGAGCCATGCCGATCGTGGTCGCCCGGCCCCCGCCGTGTCCGACGATCTTCCCGATCAGCGGGTCGTAGAACATCGGCACGTCGTCCCCGGCGTCGTACCCGAGATCGAATCGCACATCGCCCCGAGCCCGGTCTCCGGATCGTTCGAGCACCGAGATCCGGCCCGGAGCCGGAAGGAACGTGCGGGGATCCTCCGCGTACAGCCGGAACTCCATGGCGTGCCCGTTCCGGGTCGGTGTCTCCGTGAACGACAGACCCTCGCCGCACGCCACCCGCAGCTGTTCCTCGACCAGGTCGAGGCCGGTCGTCATCTCGGTGACCGGGTGCTCGACCTGGAGGCGGGCGTTGACCTCGAGGAAGAAGAACTCGCGCTCCGGCGTCAGCACGCATTCCACCGTGCCGGCTCCCAAGTACCCCAGCGCCCCCATCGAGTCGACGGACGCGTGGCATATCCGGAGGCGCAGGTCGCGGTCCAGCGCGGGCGACGGCGTCTCCTCGATCACCTTCTGGTGGCGACGCTGGACGGAACACTCGCGTTCGTACACGTGCAGGGTTCGTCGGGCGTCGGCCATCACCTGGACCTCGACGTGCCGGGCATGTTCGACATATCGCTCCAGGAGCACCGACGGGTCGGCGAAGAACCGCGCGCCGCGTGTCGACGCCGTCTCCACCGCCTTGGCGAGCTCCACGGGGTCACGGGCCACGCTCATCCCGATCCCGCCGCCGCCCATCACGGCCTTCACCATGATCGGGAACCCCACGTCGTCGGCCGCGTCGAGCGCCTCGCCCGGTTCCACGAAGGGGCCCGCCCCGGGCAGCACCGGGAACCCGGTCCGGGCGAACGCCTTCCGGCAGGCGGCCTTGTCGCCCGTCAGCTCGAGCACGTCCGGCGACGGCCCGATCCAGGCCAGCCCGGCGTCCATGACCGCCTCGGCGAACTTCGGCGACTCCGAGAGGAACCCGTAGCCGGGGTGCACGGCCTCGGCCCCGAGCGGAGGGCGGCCTCGACGATCGCGGCCGGGTTCAGGTACGAGGCCGGGGCCGGAGACTCGCCGATGTGCTCGGCGGCGTCGGCCTCCCGGACGTGCTTGGCTCCGGCGTCGACGTCGCTGTACACGGCGACTGAGCGCACGCCGAGGCGCCGGAGGGTTCGGATGACGCGGCAGGCGATCTCGGCCCGATTGGCGACGAGCACGGACCCGAACATGTGGCGCGAAGGATAGACCGGATGCGAAACGGCCCCCGTTGCCGGGAGCCGTTCGTCTCAGCGGGCCGACGCGAGTTCGACTACCGCTTGTTCGGCGTCAGCCGCTTGCCGCGGTAGTTCGGGAAGACGACTTCGGCGTGCTGCCAGCAGAGCTCAGAGGTGTTGTAGACGGACAGCTTCGTCGCACAACCCGGCTCCGAGCACGTCCGGCCGGAATCGGTCGGGCGGCTGGGTGGGGGCAGGTGCCCGGGGCGCGTTCCTTTCATGCGTGATTCCTCCTGCATGAACGTTCGACGCATGAGCCCTCGGGGTTCGTTCACGGCGAAAGGTGGAGGCCACGAGATCGCAACATCGTGGGGGACGCCGGGCCGGGGCGGACTGGATCAGGCGGTGGCGGGCGGCGGCGCGTGGTGTTCCTGCTCGATGACCATGCGGATCCGCACGGCGAGGGTCTCCGGAACCGCGGCCTCGTCCACCGTGCACTTGCGCGCGACGATGACACGCAGCCGCTGCTGGAAGTCGGCACGCTTCGCGCACGGGCTGCACGTCTGGAGGTGGACGGCGATGAACTCCGCCCGCTCCCCCGGCAGTTCGTGATCGAGGAAGGCCTCGACCTCCCTCAGCACCTCGTCGCAGTCAATCCCTGACAAGTCCTCGCTCCCTTACCTTGTCCCACAACATCTTCTCCAGGGATTTCCTTCCCCGGTGCAGCCGCGACATCACTGTGCCGATCGGGATGTCCAGGATCTCGGCGATCTCCTTGTAGGCGAACCCCTCCACGTCGGCCAGCCACACCGCCATGCGGAAGTTCTCCGGGAGCGCTTCGAGCGCGGCCTGGACATCCTCGTCGGGCATCTTCTCCAGGACCTGGGCCTCGGCAGACGCGGTCTCGCCCCCGGAGGAGTCGTTCGCCAGCTGGTCGTACAGGTACCAGTCGGGGATCTCGTCCTCGAGCACGACCACCGGCTGGCGCTGCTTCTTCCGGTAGTTGTTGATGAACGTGTTGGTGAGGATGCGGTACAGCCACGCCTTGAGGTTCGTCCCCGGGGTGAACCCGGCGAACCCGCGGTAGGCGCGGAGGTAGGCCTCCTGGACGAGGTCCTCCGCGTCGGCGGGGTTGCGCGTCAGGCGGAGCGCGGCCGAGTACAGCTGCGGCATGAGGGGCATCGCATCGCGCTCGAAGCGCTCGCGACGCTCGTCCTCGGTCTCCTCGACGGGGGTGCTCCCCGTTCGCGACGCTCTGTTCAACCCGACTCGTCAACGACATCGACTCCGTGCCACCCGGTCGCCCCACTGTACTCGGGCGGTGTGACCTCGGACGTCTGCGTCGCCCCGCGGCCGTCCGTGGCGCGCACCAGGATGCGGGTGGACGACCCGGCCGGCGGGCGGAACGAGAAGCGCCACTGGCGCCAGGTGAGCTCGGAGAGCGCCGTCTTGAGCGTCGCGTCGGCGAACGACTTTCCGCCGTCCACGCTGACCTCGACCCGCGAGATGCCCCGGTCGCCGGCGAACGCGATGCCGGCCACCGTGAGCGAGCCGTCGACGTCGGAGTGGTTCTTCGGCGTGTCGATCCGGGACATCGTCTTGACCACGGCCTCCTTGATCCAGCCCCGCTGCTCCCAGTAGCCCTGGAACGGGCGGTCGATCACCTCGATCGAGCCGAGCCACTTGGGCTGCTTCATGCCGTAGTAGCCGGGAACCAGGATCCGGGCGGGGAACCCGTGCGCGCGGGGCAGTTTCATCCCGTTCATCCCGTAGGCGACGATCGTCTCCGGACCGGTCGCGTCGCCGTAGGGAACGGAGTCGGCGAACCCGTCGACGGAGGTGGAGACGACCTCGAGCGCGCCCGGCCGCACGCCGGCCCGCTCGAGGAGGTCGCTGAGGCGGACGCCGGTCCACTTCGCGGTCGAGATGAGGTGGCCGCCGACCCTGTTGCTGATGCACTCGAGCGTCATGAACTGCTCGACGGACGGCATCGTCGTCAGCTCGGCGTAGCTCAGCGCGAACGGCCGGTCGACGAGGCCGCCGATCTCGAGCCGCCAGGTCACCGGGTCGACGTCCGGCGGGAAGAGCTCCTCGTTGACCGTGTAGAACGCGGCGTTCGGTCGTGATCTCCGGCGTCAGGCCGGGAACCCCGGCGAACGCGCGGTCGCCGGGCTGTGATGACGGGCGTGCGGCCGGCGTCACGACGTCGCCGCCCGATAGCGGGTGTGTTGCCGGGGTCGGGCCGGCGGAACACCAGCCGGCCGAGATTCGCCCAGCCGAGCAGGAACGCCCCGCCCCCGACCCACATCGCGCGGACCACTTCGCGGCGGGTGACGTCCACGTCACCCGCCGCGCGCCCCGAGGCGACGCGGCGGAACGCCGCGACGCCGACCCACACCGACGCCGCGAAGATCGGAACGCAGAGCGAGCACGTACAGGCCGTCGCCCGACGTCGCCGGTCGCCGGCCGGAACGTCAGCGCGGCCACCAGGAACAGCGGCAGCGAGAGCAGCGCCGCGGCGAGCCAGGTCCGGCCGCCGAGCACCCGGCGGAGCCACGGCAGGAGCAGCCCGAGGAGCGTTCCGATCACGAGCAGCCCGGCGCCGGCGCCGATCACGGCGGCGGGCGGGCGGCGTGGCTGAGGTTGGAGATGAAGAACGCGTCGACCTGGCCGGGTGCGCCCCGGATCACCGCCTGGCCCACCGCGACCGGCGGGAACGGCACCGGCGGGATCAGCGTGTGGACGACGGCCGAGATGGCGAGGGCGGCGGCGCCGGCCGCCAGGCCGGCGACGGCGCCCGCGGCCGGCCCCGCGCGATCCTCGGGGAGGCGGGCGGTCGCGCCGGTCCCCGCCCCGGACCGGGCGCAGGGGCGTCCACAGGGTCCGCGTGCCCGCCTCGATGCCCCGTTCCTCTGCTCATTCCGTCATCCCGTGTGGGTCGTCCTCCGCACCGGACCGCCCGTTACGCATTCGCCGCCGGCGCGCAACCCGACCGATGTCTCCGATCCGATACAAGCGGCAGCGACGACAGGGCCGTGCTCGACGAAGCCCTGTGGGAAGATGGATTTCCATGGCCGACGACAACAGGCAACAAGAACCAGCGCCGCGGCGGACTTCCCGGCTTCGACATGGGCGGCGAGCGGCGGCGGTTCCAACCCGCAGAACGACAGCCAGCGCCGCAACCGCCTGATCATCTGGGTCGATCGTGCTCGGCGTGGTCGGGTTCGTCCTGTTCCAGACCGTGAACCCCACCGGCAAGACCATCCCGTACTCCGACTTCGTCGGCTTCATCAAGCAGGGCCCCGAGGTGCTGTCGGACGTCACCGTCACCGACACAAGCGTGTCGGGCACCGTGACCAAGGACGGCACGACCACCAGGGTCTCGGCCTCCCGCCTGTCCAGCGACGACACGACCATCAAGCTCCTCCTTGCGAACGACATCGAGTTCGAGCAGAAGCCGCCGAGCGGCTGGGTCGGGTTCGTCACCCAGCTGCTGTTCATGATCATCCTGTTCGGGGCGTTGTACTTCTTCCTGTTCCGCAGGATGGGCGCGGGCGGCGCCAACGCGCTCAACCTCGGGCGGAACAAGGTCCGGATCTACGACCGCAAGGAGATGAAGACCACGTTCTCGGACGTGGCCGGCGTCGACGAGCCGGTCGAGGAACTGCGCGAGGTCGTCGACTTCCTGAAGAACCCCAAGAAGTACCAGCGTCTGGGCGGGCGGCTGCCGAAGGGCGTGCTCCTGCTCGGCCCGCCGGGATGCGGCAAGACGCTGCTCGCCCGGGCCGTGGCCGGCGAGGCCAACGTGCCGTTCTTCTTCATGTCGGGCTCGGAGTTCGTCGAGATGTTCGTCGGCCTCGGCGCCGCGCGCGTCCGCGAGCTGTTCCAGCAGGCCAAGGAGAAGGCCCCGGCCCTGGTGTTCCTCGACGAGATCGACACGATCGGCAAGGGCCGTGCGGGCGGGATGGGCGGGTCGCTCGGCTCGCACGACGAGCGCGAGCAGACCCTGAACCAGCTGCTGGTCGAGATGGACGGGTTCGACTCGTCGCGCGGCGTCATCATCATGGCCGCCACCAACCGCCACGACGTCCTGGACCCGGCGCTGGTGCGACCGGGGCGGTTCGACCGCCAGGTCGTCGTGGACCGGCCGGACCTCAAGGGGCGGCAGGACATCCTCACGGTGCACGCCCGCGGGGTCGCGCTCTGCCCGAACGTCGACCTGCACGTGATGGCCTCCCGGACGCCCGGGTTCACGGGCGCCGACCTGGCCAACGTGGTCAACGAGGCCGCCCTGCTCGCCGCCCGCCGCGAGAAGGACTGCGTCGAGATGGTCGACCTCGAGGAGGCCATCGACCGCGTGGTCGCCGGCCTGGAACGCAAGAGCCGGGTCATCGGGGAACGCGAGCGCGAGATCGTCGCGGTGCACGAGATGGGCCACGCCCTGGTGGCGCTGACCGTCCCGACCGCCGATCCCGTCCACCGCGTGTCGATCATCCCCCGCGGCGCCGCGGCGCTCGGCATGACCATGCAGCGGCCGCTCGAGGACCGCTACCTGCTCACCGAGCCCGAGCTGGCCGACCGGCTGGCCATCCTGCTCGGCGGGCGTACGGCCGAGGAGATCGCGTTCAAGCAGATCTCGACCGGGGCCGCGGACGACCTCAAGCGGGCGACGGACATCGCGCGGGCCATGGTCGTGGACTACGGGATGAGCGAGACGATCGGGCCGCTCGCGTACGGGAGCGACGGGCAAAACGACATGCTGTTCGGGCGCGGGCCGCAGTACTCCGGCAACATGGCCGACGCCATCGACAAGGAGGTCTCCCGCCTGATCGGCGAGGCGCATCGCCGCGCCACCGAGATCCTCGAGGAGCACCGCGAGATGCTCGACCGGCTGTCGAAGCTGCTGATGGCCCAGGAGGTCATCGAGGGCAGCGACCTCGATGCCTACGTCGCCGGCATCCGGCCGATCCCCGAGCCGGAGGTCCTTCCGGACGGGGAGGCTCCCCACCACCACGAGGCCTCCGGGCCCGCCATCACGGCCTCGCCCCCCGAGTAGCGCGTCGCCTCAGGCGACGTCGTCGGGTGAGCGACGCGGATCCGGGCGATCCTCACCAGCTGGACATCCGGCCGAGTCCTCGTTCATGGATGGCCCTGTTCGCGCTTCGTGACACACAGGTCGAAGCGGTCGCGGAAGCGGTCGAGGAACCGGTAGAAGTTCCGCTTCGACAACCGGTCGCGTTCCTCCTCCGATGTCGCCGACCACATGCGGTGCTCGTGGCGGCGGACCGGCACGTCGACGACCATCGCCCGGAGGCCGCGATCGCGGACTCGGAACGACAGGTCGATGTCGGCCACGCGGTAGAAGCGGAACCCGGGGTCGAACCCTCCGGCCTGTTGGATGACCTCCGTCCGGAACGCCATGCAGTAGCCCTCGATCGCGTCGACCTCGGGACCGGGGGACTCCCGGAACTCACGGAGGTCGTCGGTGACGATGCCGAAGGGGCCGGCGACGCCGACCGTCGGGTCGGCGACGGTGGCGAGGAGCGTGGTGAGCACGTCGCTCTCGGGCTCGACGGAACCGTCGAGCACGAGGAGGGCGGGGGCGGCGGCGGCCGCCAGGCCGGCGGCGCGGGCGGCGCCCCAGCCGTCGTCCGCGGTCACGCGGACGACGTGCGCGTGGTCCGGCCACGGCGGGTCGGCGACGCCCACGGCGTCGACGACCACGTGCTGGACTGACCGCTCCGGATGGAACCGGTCGAACGCCGCGATCCCCCGCGCCACGTCCTCCGGCCACCCCTCGACCACCCACTGCACGCTGACCTCGAATGCCGGTGCCAGCTCGCGCAGATCGAACCCGCCCGCGGTGTCCACGACCTCGTATCCGAGATCGTGGATGCGGTCGCGCAGGGCGTCGGCCTCCGCGAAGGAGCGGGCGGCGCGGAGCGCCGCCCGCTCCTCACCCAACCGCCGCGCCTCCTGTTCACCCACGGTCGTGCCTCCGCACGAAGTCGAGCACGGCGGCGTCGGACTCCTCCGCTCGCTCCGAGTGGTACAGGTGCCCCGCCCCGTCGAGCAGCACCAGCTCCGCGCCGGGGATCCGCGACACCAGGACTCTGGCGTTCTCCGGGGCTGACCAGCCGGTCCTCGGTTCCGTGCAGCACCAGCACCGGCAGGTCGAGCGACGGCAGCCGGTCATGCACGTCGAAGTCCCGCATGGCCTTCCCACTGCCGCCGGCCGGCGTGCGGCTGCTGCGGGTGCTGCGACCCGACGGTCAGGTCCTCCGCCACGTGGTCGGGGTTCGCCTCCGGGAAGCCCGGCGCATACAGCGCCATCCACGGCCGATCCTTCGGCACCTTCGCCGCCGGCGCTCGGCACGACGTGCGACCCGCCGGCGTGGGTCGCAGCCAGGACGAGGGACCGCACGCGCTCCGGATGGGTGAGCGCCATCTCCTGCGCGACCATCCCGCCGAAGGACTGCCCGTACACGGACGCTGAGTCGACCCCGACGAAGTGCAGGACGGCCACGGCGTCCTCGACGAAGGTCGCCATGGTCACCGGCTCGTCCGGCGCGTCCGATCGCCCGTTCCCCCGGAAGTCGAACGCGATCACGAACAATTCCTTCGCGAGGTCCGGGATGTTCCGGCGCCAGCCGACGATGTCGCCGCCGAGGCCCTCGAGCAGCAGGATCGGCTCGGCGTCACGGTCGCCGTGCGTCTCGTAGTAGAGGCGGACTCCGTCGGGCCGGGTCAGCTCCGGCACTGGCTCACCCCTCCCGCGACGACGGGTCGGGCGCCGGCGCCTCGCCGTCGAGCCGCGCGTACCCCCCGCGGTGGAACACGAGCGGCGCCGAGTCGCCCTGCTCGGCTGCCAGCACGTGCGCCAGGAAGATCGTGTGGTCGCCCCCGTCGAACGCCGCCTCCACCCGCGCCTGCACCCACGCCGACGCGCCGTCGACGAGCGGCAGCCCCTGTTCCCCCTCGTGGAACGGCACACCGTCGAACTTGTCGTCCCGTTTCTGCGCGAAGCGCACCGCGAGCTCCGCCTGGTCGACTCCGAGGACGTTCACCGAGAACTGCGCCGCTCGCCTCGATGCACCCGTGGGTGTTCGACGATCGGTCGACGCACACGAGGATCATCGGCGGCTCGAGCGACACGGACGTGAACGCGTTCACCGTCAGCCCGCACACGCCGTCCGGGCACGTGGCGCGTCCCCACCACCGTCACCCCGGTCGGGTAGCGGGACAGGACCTGTCGAAGACCGATCGGATCGACGCCCACGACATGCGAGTTTACGGAGCGAAGTCGGTACAACAGTCACCGACGAACCGAACGCCCGCCGACGGAACGCCATGGCAGGGGGACCCGCCCTGGCCACCGCGCCCGACCGATCGCACCCGCAGCAGGCGGGTGACGTTCGCCGAGATGCCGGTGGCCTTCGGCGTGCGCGGGTTCATCGGTACGCTGCCGCTGCCGGAGTCGGAGTCGATCACGATCCGCTGCCCCTGAAAGGGGATCAGGCGCGCGACGGGGCGAAGGTCTCGACGAGCAATTCGTAGGACGCCCGGAGCCGCTCGGGGTGCGGGGCCGACCCACGCGCTCCCCAGGATCACCCGGTCGACGACGCCCTCGAAGGCCCGCAAGCGGGTCCCGTGCCTCATCCGGCGTCCCGGCGACCCCGAGGTGCTCGACGATCGGCGCGGCGATCTCCCCCATCGCCGCGAGGTCGCCCTTCGCGTACGCCTTGCGCAGCGTCCCGACCAGGTCCTCGAGGCCGTGCAACGCCAGCACGGGCGCGTACGTCCGAGTCGTCGCGTAGAACCCCAGCTGCATCGCCGCCTCACTCCGGGCGCGGTCGCCGTCCTCGTCGACCTGCACGACGAGGTTGGTGGTCACGCTGACCTCCGACGGATCTCGGCCGGCCGCTGCCGCGCCGCGCTCGATCGCAGGGCGGAGCACCTCGGTGACGTACCTCGGGATGATCGGGTGGCCGGAGACGCCGTCGGCGACCCTGCCGGCCGTCTCGGCCATCTTCGTGTTGACGGCGGCCAGGTAGATCGGGATCCGACCGGGGCCGGTCCCGCGCCGGGGAACGGCGCCATCGTG
>CAVPQW010000010.1:0-59405 GCA_963707645.1 uncultured Actinomycetes bacterium | reverse complement strand
TCCTCGCCTCATTCGAAGCGCATGCTCCGATCGGAGCCCGCAGGAGGCGAGATCGAGATGGAAGGTGCGACGGCTCCGCCCCGGGTCGACGACATCAGACACCCCCAACAGCGCGGGGGGACCCGTGGGCGGCCGCCGTCACGCCCGCGGTCGACCACCGGTCGCCCGACGCCGGCGGACCCCATCCCCGGCGCCAAGGCGGCGGCCGGCGTTCCCGGCGCCAAGCGCATCATCCCGCCCGAGTCGGCGCGGGCGCGATCGCGGTGCTCGAGGGTCGCGCGTTCTGCTACTCCGACCCCCGCGGCGACGTCCCGCCGGGCTCGATCGGCGGGTTCGTGCGGGCGGACACCCGGTTCCTCAGCACGTGGGTCCTGACGATCGACGGCGAGCCCCCGCCGATCCTGCGGTCGGACGCCGTCGACTACTACTCGGCGGTGTTCTTCCTGACGAACCCCGCGCTCGGCGACCTCCCGAAGAACATCATGTCGATCCGCCGGAGCCGCTTCGTGGGCGGCGACCTCCACGAGGAGATCGACATCCACAGCTTCTCGGACGAGCCGCTCCGGTTCGAGGTCCGTCTGGCAGTGGGCTGCGACTTCGCCGACCTGTTCGAGATCAAGGCCCAGGTCCGCGACCGCAGCGCCATGATCAAGAAGGAACACGACCCGGCGACGGGCTTCCTGTCGTTCCACTACGTGAATCCTCCGTTCGAGGCGGCCACGCACGTGCAGGCGACCGGCGACCCGACGATCGACGGCGACGACCTCGTGTGGCAGGTCGAGCTCGCCCCGCGCGGCGAATGGAAGACCGCCTCCAGGTGACCGTCGACGCGTCCGGCCTGCTCCTCGAGCACGTACATCGCGACTTCGGCGACAGCTGGCACACGCGGACGACTCCCTCTCCCGGTGGATGAGCCAGGTCCCCCGGTTCGAATCCGGCTCGGACACGCTGACGGGCGTGTTCCGGACGTCCGTGCAGGACCTGGCAGCGCTGCGGATCTCGGGAACGCTCCCCGGGACCACCGAGGAGATGGGGCTTCCGGCGGCCGGCCTGCCGTGGTTCATGACGCTGTTCGGCCGGGACACCCTCGTCACGGCGCTCATGTCGCTCTGGGTCGGGCCCGAGCTCGCGCGTGGCGGGCTCACCGCGCTCGCCGCGCTGCAGGGGGCCAAGGTCGACGACTTCCGGGACGAGGAACCCGGCAGATTCCCACCAGTACCGCGCGGGCGAGCTCACCCAGCTCGGACTGAAGCCGCACAACCCCTACTACGGAAACACCGACGCCACGCAGCTCTGGCTGATCCTGCTGAACGCGTACTGGCGGTGGACCGGCGACCGCGAGTTCGTCCTCGGGATGCGCGACAACGTGGTCCGGGCCCTCCAGTGGATCGACGAGTACGGCGACGCGGACGGCGACGGGTTCGTCGAGTACCAGACGCGGTCGGCGCAGGGGCTGGGGAACCAGTGCTGGAAGGACTCGTTCGACGGAGAGTGCAGTTCGCCGACGGCCGCATCCCGTACCTGCCGATCGCGATCGCCGAGGCGCAGGGCTACACGCACGACGCCAAGGTCCGGACCGCCGAGCTCGCCGAGCAGGTGTTCGGCGACCCGGCGTGGGCGGCACGGCTGCGCGACGAAGCGCAGACGCTCAAGGACCGGTTCAACGAGGCGTTCTGGTCGGACGAGCGCGGGCGGGTTCTACGCGATCGGGCTCGACGTCGACAAGCAACGGATCGACTCCAAGACCTCGAACATGGGCCAGCTGCTGATCGGCGGCATCGTTCCCGAGGACCGGGCGGCAGTGGTTGTGAGCCAGCTCATGTCGGACGAGATGTTCTCGGGGTGGGGCGGTGCGGACGCTGTCCTCCGCCGAGGCCGGGTTCAACCCGATCGGCTACCACGTCGGGACGATCTGGCCGCACGACAACGCGATCATCGCCGTCGGCATGGCGCGCATGGGGTTCCGCGAGGAGTCGAACCGCATCGCCCTCGCCATGATCGACGCGGCGCTCGTTTCCCGGTGGCGCCTCCCCGAGGCGTTCGCCGGGTTCCCGCGGGGAGTGAGCAGTTCCCCGTCCCGTTCCCGACGGCCTGCAGCCCGCAGGCGTGGGCGACGGCGTCGCCCGTTCTTCCTGCTGAACGCCATGTTGGGGCTGTCCATCCAGGGCGGCGAGCTCGCGATCGACCCGCGGATCCCGAAGGAGATCGGGCACGTGCATGTTCGGGGCATTCACGCGTTCGGCGGGCGGTGGGACGTCGAGGCGGAGGGCGACTCGGGCGAGGTTCGGGTGTCGGACGCGACCTGAGGGTTGAGGCCCGCTACAGGTACCAGAGGTCGCCTTCGAACTCGAAGCCCAGCGCCTCCTGGCCCCACTCGTCGCGCTTGTCGAGGAGCCACTCGAGCAGCTGGCGGCGCTTGCGCTCGTAGTCGTCGGCGTCGCCGAACCCCGTGAGCACGGCGACCTCCTCGGCCACGATCTCGCCGTCCTTGGCCCGGTACCGCCCGGTGCCGAGCGTCTCCCGGCACCCGCCGAACAGGTCCACGAGCATCGCCGCGGTCTCGTTCCTCCGCCGGGAGAACTCCTCCGCGTCGATCGCGTCGTCGCCCTGGGTCGACGGCACGTAGACGACGCACTCGAGCGGGAGGTGCGTGATGCCCCGCGGAGCCCGTTCGAACGGCAGCGACGACACCCACTCGTCGTCGACCTCGAACGGCGAGACGACCTTCCGACGACTCGGTGACTCCATGGCTGCTCCTCCCTGGCGGTACCGGATGCGTTCCTCCGTATCCTTGCCGAACCCGGTGTCGGTCGGGCTGCGACTGGAGGATGCGGTGGACGACGGCGTGGCCCGCAGTCTGTGGCTCGACGAGGCGCTGTCCCGTACCGGGGAGGAGGATGCCCCTCGGCTTCGTGGGGAGGAGCGGGCGGATGTCGGCATCGTCGGCGGCGGATACACGGGCTTGTGGACCGCGATCCGCCTCCGCGATGCGGATCCGTCGATCGACGTGGTGGTCATCGAGGCCGACGTGTGCGGCTGCGGCGCCGAGCGGACGGAACGGCGGGATGGTCCTGTCGTGGTGGAGCAAGTTCTCCACGCTCCGGAAGCTGTACGGAGTCGACGACGCGCTGGCCATGGCCCGGCATTCAGCCCGGGCGGTCGACGCGATCGGGGACGAATGCGCCCGGCTCGGCTTCGATGCCGACTACCGCCGGGACGGCTACCTGTGGGCCGCCACCAGCCCGGAGCAGGCCGGGTCCTGGGCGCCGGTCGTGGAGGAGCTGGCCCGCCTCGGGGAACGTCCGTTCCGCGAGGCATCGGCGGAGGAGCTCGCGGCAAGGACCGGGACGCGGGCGCACCTTGCGGGCGTCATCGAGGGGAGCGGCGCGATCGTCCAGCCCGCCCTGCTGGCCCGGGGGCTCCGCCGCGCGGCGATCGACCGCGGCGTCCGGGTGTTCGAGCACACGCCGATGACGGGCCTTGCCCGCCGGGACGGCGCTCCCGTCGTCCGGACGGCGGCCGGGTCCGTACGTTGCGGCACGGTGGTCGTGGCGACCAACGCCTGGGCCGTCCGGTTCCGGAGCGTGCGGCGGCGGGTCATCGTGGTGGGCTCCGACATCTGCGCCACCGCGCCCATCCCCGGCCGACTGGCGTCCGCCGGCTGGACCGACGGGCTCGGGATCTCGGACTCACGGCTGCTCGTGCACTACTACCGGACCACCGCCGACGGCCGCATCGCCTTCGGCAAGGGCGGCGGGGCGCTCGCCTTCGGGTCGGGGGTGGGCGAGCGGTTCGAGGGACGCTCGCCCCGGATGCGCGAGCTACGGCGTCAGTTCCGCGCCACGTTCCCCGGGTTCGCGGACGTCCCGCTCGAGCGGTCGTGGACCGGGCCCATCGACCGCACCCGGACCGGGCTGCCGTTCTTCGGCCCGCTCGACGGGCAGCCCGACGTCCTGGTCGGCGTGGGGTATTCGGGGAACGGCGTGGGCCCGTCCCACCTCGGCGGGCGCATCCTGGCCTCGCTCGCCCTCGGGAGCGACGATGAGTGGTCGCGATTCCCGCTCGTCGGGGTCCCGGAGGGGACCTTCCCGCCCGAGCCGGCGCGGTGGATCGGCGGCCATGCGGTGCGCGCGGCCATCGCGCGCAAGGAACGGTACGACGACGAGGGCCGGCCGGTCGGGCCGATCACCCGCGGCCTGGTCCGGCTCGCGCCGGCCGGTCTCGTTCCCGTGAAAGGCCGCTGACGCCCGCTACGCGGGAACCCGGGTCGCCTTCCAGGTGCCGCGGTCGCTGCCGTCGGTGGCCTGGTACGTGCCGAACGTCCGGTCGCCCGCGACCTTCCCGGTGAACGTGACGGGGACGTTCGTGATCGCCCCGAACTGGATGGTGTCCCCGGACGCCGTCCCGCTGACCTTTCCCCTCGACGTCTGCCCCGGCGAGTGGACGACGATGGTCCCGTCGATCACCCCGTTGGTCACGGTGACCTTCATCGTGAACGTGCCGGAGACCGGGAAAGACTGGCTCTTCCATGTGCCGTCCCAGGTGCCGGCCAGACCGCCCGGCGGAACCGGGACCGTGGTGGGCGGTGTCGTCGGCGCCGTGGTCGCCGGGGCCGAGGTCGGCGGTGAGGTGAACGGCGCCGAGGTGGCGGGTGTGGTCGTCGGGGGCGCCGAGGTCGCTGCCGTCGTCGCCGGAGGCGCCGTGGTGGCGGGCGGGGCGCTCGTCGGCGGGGCGGAGGTCGGGAAGTCGGTCGCCGCCGAGGTGGGCACGGCGACGAGTTCGTCCTGACCGCCGGTCGCCGCCTTCACGACGGCGAACGTGCCGCCGGCGACGACCACGGCCGCGGCGCCGAAGATGACGGCCTTGGCGGGGAGCCCGAGGATGCGTCGCGCGCCGTGCCTGGCGACCTTGCCGGCGGCTACGGGGCCGCCGGGAGGCGCCGTCGGACCGCCCCCGGAGGCGCCTCCTGGGGCGGTGGGCCCGGCGGCCGCCGGAGCGCCCGGTGCGGTCGGTCCCGCACCGGCGGCGGGGGCCGGAGCCGTCGGCCCCGCTGCGGCGGCAGGACCGGAGGCGGTTGGCCCCGTGGCTCCTGCGAGGGGCGCGGTCGTCGCCGAGTCGCCGAGGCCGGCCGCGGCTCCCGCTCCCGCCCCCGCGCCGGCTCCCGCTCCGCCCGCGGCGACGATTCCATCGCGGTCCTCGTCCTCGTCCTCGGTGCTCCCCGCCGGCGGCGGAGGGGCCTGCGGCATCTGGGGCGGCGGGGGCTGGGCCCCGGGCGTGGGCGGCGGAGGCGGCGGGGAGGGCGGTGTCGGCGGCGGCGGAGAAGGAGGAGGCGGAGGCGGAGGCGGAGGCGGGGGCGGTGGCGCGGCCGAACCCTCGACGTCGTCGGTGTCGTCGCGCCCGTTCCCGTCGCTCATGTCCGCCTCCTGGCCATCCGGCGCGGGCCGTCTGTCGGGGCGAGGCTACGCCGACTGTCCGCGTTCGGCACGGAACCCGGGGCGGTTCGGCCCGCTGCCGGAGCGCGCGCGGTCAGGAACCGCGTTCCGACCGGTACGCCGCCGCCATCTCGCGGAGGCGGGCGTGCGTGCCGCCGTAGGCGTCCGCGACGGCAGGTAGGACTTCCGGATCTTCGCCAGGACGGTGTAGTTGGGGTCGACGACGTTCGCGAACGGGACCTCGGCGGCCTGGGTCAGCAGCTGGTACGCGTCGAGCGCGGTCGAGCCCGTACTCGCCGGCCAGCCACGCGACCAGGTCCGACGCTGCGAGATCCGGAACGCGTCCTCGAGCGGCCGCGCCGAGCCCGTCGACATCAGGTGCGTGTCGCTCTCGAGGCGCGGCCACGGGGTCGCGCCGCCCTTGATCAGGTCGACGATCAGCACGGTGTCCATCGCCGCCTCGACCGCCACGCCGCAGGTCTCGCCCTCGCCCTGCCGGCAGTGGCCGTCGCCGATCGAGAACAGCGCGCCCTCGACGTTCACCCCGAGGTAGCAGGTCGACGCCGGCGCGCATCTCCGGCGTGTCCATGTTCCCGCCGTGCGCGTCGGGCACGAGCGACGGACCGCGCCTCCAGGTTCGCCGGCGCCACCCCGACCGTCCCGTGCATCGGGTCGAGCGGCAGCTGACCGCGACGTGCTCGCCGCGCGGTCGACCGGTAGGTCACGGTCCGCGCGGCCCGGTCGACGTCGTAGATCCAGACCACCTCCGGCAGCGGCTCGCTGCAGCGTCGGCGGTGGCGTGCGTCGTCGGTGAGCGCGCCGAACAGCGGCACCGTGCGTCGACGCCGCCCAGTCGCGGGCCGGCTCGATCGAGACGAAGTGGACCGCGAGCGTGTCGCCCGGCTCGGCGCCCTCGACGAGGAACGGCCCGGTCTGCGGATTCACGAACGGGAACTCGATGACCTCGCGAACGAGGTCGTCAGGGCCGCGGACCTTGCCGCCGAACGCGTCCTCGGTCCACAGCTCCAGGACGGTCCCGGGCGACACGGTGCGGACGGGCGGCACCCCGCCGAACGTCCAGGCGAACTCCGACGGGTCCGGACGGTACGAGACGACCTCCACATCGCTCACGCGGCACCCTCCACTCGGTCGAGGAACTCGTTGACCCGGGTCATGAACTCCTCCCGGCGCTCGTAGAAGCACAGGTGCGAGGCATCCGGGAAGATCGCGATCTCGCTGCCCGGGATGCGTTCGTGCATGTCCCGCATGTGCGCGGGGCGGGCCTCGTCGTCCTCGCCGCCCAGGATCAAGGTGGGATAGCCGGCGAGCTCGCCCAGGCGGCCGGTCACGTCGTAGTCCTTGAAGTTCCCGAATGACCGTGAACTCCGTGGGCCCGTTCATCGTGGTGTAGACGTCCCACCCCGCCTCGGCGAGCGACCGCTCCCATCCCGGCGGCCACGGGTCGAGCTTGCACACGTGCCGCCGGTAGAACGTCAGCACGGCCGCCTGGTACTCGGGGCAGGAGTACCAGCCGTCGCGTTCATGGCGCTCGATCTCCTCCCGGTCGCGGTCGGGCATCAGCTCCAGCAGCTCGCGGCATTCCCGGATCCAGCGCGGCATGGACGCCGGCGATCCGCACAGCACCAGCGAGTCGAGCGCCGGCCGGCGGTCGAGCGCGTACCGCATCGCGAGCATCCCGCCCCACGACGAGCCGAACAGGTGCACCCGGTCCAGCCCGAGCGCGTCCCGAACCGTCGCGAGCTCCTCCACGAACCGGTCGACGGTCCACAACGACGTGTCGCCGGGCCGGTCGGAGCGCCCGCACCCCAGCTGGTCGTAGAAGATCACCCGCCGCCGGTCGGCGAGATCCTCGAGCGGCTCGAGGTAGTTGTGCGTCATCCCCGGCCCGCCGTGCAGGCAGAGCAGCGGGAGTCCCGGGCCGTCGCCGAGCGAGCACCACCACACCCGGCCGGGCCCGACGTCGACGAACCCCTCCTCGCGGCTCACGCGGGGGGCGGCGCCGGGCCTGGCGGGAGATCCGGTCCGGGGTCGCCGGCGCGGAGCTCCTCGGGGCCCTCGTCGAGGAACACGCGCTCGGTGGCGCGCAGGCGCTCCCGGTCGCGCATCGACAGGTACACGAGGTACACCACGCCGAGCAGCATCCAGATGCCCATGATCAGCCCCGCGTACGAGATGGGCTTGGGCAGCCGTGGGATGAAGCTGAACACCGGGATCCCCGCCCCGGCGAAGAACGCCGGGATGAACACCAGGACGCCGAGGATCGGGATCACGAGGTGCTTCAGCGGGTTGAACTCGTCCCGCTCGTGTCGTAGGTAGTACGCCGAGCAGGAGATGTTCAGGACCATGTACATCGGCACGAAGAACACCGTGAGCGTGGTCGCCAGCAGCGCGAACGCCGTGATCGGGTCGTATTGGAATCCCAGCCACAGCGAGACGCCGATCCCGACGACGAACTGGCAGACGGTCGCAACCGACGGCGACCGGTACCGCGGGTGCACGGTGGCCAGTGACCGCGGCAGCAGCCGGATTCGCCCCAACGAGTACCACGTCCGCGTCGCCGCGTTCGACCCGGCGTTGGCGTTGGCGATCGTCGAGTTGATGATCGCCAGGAACACCAGCAGGAACCCGATGCCGCCCCATGCGGAGCGTCCGAGGTTCAGCCACCCCTCGCCGAACGTGATCTCCGTCGAGGCATTGTTCGGCCCGACGAACACCACCGCGGCGTACGTGCAGAGCACGTAGAACAGCCCGATCGCGAGCGCCGAGCCGACCACGGCGCGGGGGATGGTGCGTCTCGGTTCCCTCGCCTCCTCCGCGAGCGGAGCCGCAGCCTCGAACCCGATGAAGGCCAGGGTGGTGAACACCGAGGCGGCGATCACCCCCTCCGCCCCCTTGAAGTCGGGGGTGGTCGCGTACTTGGTCGTGAACACCGCGAGCGTGTTGTTGCCGCCGGCCTTCCCGATCAGCCAGATCGCGACGAGGGCGAAGATCCCGATCTCGAAGATGCCGAGGATGGTCCCCGTCCGTGTCGAGACGCGCACGCCCAGGTAGCCGATGGCGAAGACCAGCACCGAGCCCGCGATCGCCCACGGCCACCAGCAGGCCCGGGTCCCACCCGAACTCCGTGTTGAAGAACGCCGCCGCGGCGAATCCGAGGTTCAGCATGAGGATCGGGACGATGAGGGGCTCGACGAACGCGTACCCCCACCCGATCAGAAACCCCAGCCCGGGGTGGAGGCTCTTCGACGTGTAGGTCGAGAACGATCCGGCCGAGGGTATGTGCTTCGCGAGCTGGCCGATCGAGATCGCCACGAACAGACAGCCGATCAGGGCGAACACGACCGCCAGCGGGGTGGCCCCGTTCCCGAACGCGATCCCGCTCGGGATCGAGAACGCCACGGCCGCGGCCGGCGCCATGTGCGTGATGGACTGAAAGACGACCTCACGGAGCCCGACCGCTCCGCGGGCCAGGGACCCGCCTTGCTGCTCGACGGCTGCCACCGTGCCTCCTGTTCCGGAACGGCTTGGGGGCCGCCCCTCACTGGACGCCGTGGCGAGTGTATGCCGGTTGGCGCGAGGCCGAGATCGCGCGATGCGCTCGAGCCGGCGGGCGGATGCTGTTCGCTCCTACGTGTCGTCCATCGTCTTCCAGGTCGGTGGGTCCCAGTCGAGGTCGTCGATCTCGACCGACGGCTTCCGGGGGCGCGGCGGCGGAGGCGGCGCGGGCAGAAAGCGCAGCTCGCCGTACGCCCGGTGGGTGAGCCCGCTCCAGCCCTTCCCGGCCGCCACCAGGTCGAGCTCGCGCTCCTCGAACTGGTGGCGGAGCTCGTCGAGCTCCGGCGCCGGCGGCGTCACCTCGGGGATCCGGGGCTCGAAGCCTTCCTCGAGCTCGTCGATCTCGTCGGCGGGGTCGGGCGGCTCGAGGCCGGTTGGCTCGTCGACGAGCGCCGGCCGCAGGTTGCCCATGCCGGCCTTGGCGTGGTCGCCCAGACGGCGGCTGACCCGGGCTGCGGCAGCCGCGACCCGGCGCACCGGAGACGGCGCGCGGTGCCTCGCGGCGTGGTGGCCGCGCGGCTCCATTGGTGGTGCCTCCGATGGTGGCGCCTCCGGGATGTGGATGACGAGCGGTCCGGATGCGATCGCTTCGTTGGCGAGGCTCCACCCGACGCCGAGTGCTTGGGTCTCGGGTTCTGCGAGGGCCGGCATCTCGACGAGTTCGGGCCCTGAGAGGTCGGGCGTATCCACCGGCTCCGGGTCGCCCGCGAGGGGCTCCTCGAGGTGGGCCACCGTGGGTTCCTCCACGTGGAGCAGCGCGGAAATCGGTTCGGCGAAGGCCGGTTCAGCCTGGGCGGCCGGCTCGAGCGTCGCGGATTCCTCCTCGGCCGGAACGGAGGGGGCGGCGACCGCGAGGGGCATCGCCTCCTCGAACTCCGGCGCGGGTTCCCACGCGAGGCCGGAGCCTCTCGCGGCCCGCTCCGGCGCCTTCTCGACGCGCGCCGTCAGCACGAGGAACGCCAGCGTGAACGGGACGTACAGCAGCCCGAGATCGCCGAACACGGTGATCAGCACGGCGATCCCGAGCGCGACGTCGGCCGCGGCCATCGCCGCCGTGCTCGACGGACGGAAGACGACCACCGTCGCGGCGGCCGAGGCGGCGACGATGGCGAGGACCGCGAACCACGCGGTGCCACCGCCCAGCGGAAGGGCCGCGAGCACTCCGATGCCGACGCCGGCGGTCAGCGCGGCCAGCGTGCGGGCGGACGCGACAGGCGACCTGGTCGGGGGGCGGCTGGATGGGGGGGCATGGAGCGTGGCGTCCATGTGCGCCTCCTGTTTCTCGTAGGGGGCCCGGCTGCAGGAGGCATCGACCCTCCCACGCAATTCGCCAGGACTCAAGCATTTCGGGCAAACAGGGACCGCGATGGCATTCATGGCAATGCTCGAGCCACCGACCGGAGGCCCTCGAAACGGGAGCGCGGCTCGGGTCAGGCGGAGGCTTCGCGGTCCCCGCCCGGGACGACCACCAGGCGGCGTTCCGTCGGCCCGCCTTCGGCCAGCTCGGTCGCGGGGCTCGGCGGAACGACGATGTCGATGGCCGGCGCGTCGGTGAGCGCGTCCTTCAGGTTGCCGAACCCGATCCGAGCGTGAACGCCGAGCACTCGCTTGGCCCGGACGGCCGCGGTCACGATGCGCTTCGGGGCGGGGAGCGGGCGGGGCCGCTGCACCTTGTCGTCCGTGGGCGGCTTCGGCGCGACGACCTCGGCCGCGGTCGCCGCCACGACGATGTCCTCGTCGTCCATCGCTGGAATCCGGACGATGCGCATCGCTTCGAGCCCGGCCGGTCCGATCTGATGGTCGGCCTTCGCGGCACGTTCCTCCGCTGCAGCGGTCGCGACGTCGATCCGCGACTCGGACAGGATCTCGTTCACCGTGAACGCGACACCGAGGATCGCGACATCGGGCTCCGCCTCGGCGGCCACGTCGTCGTAGGGGAACCCGGCGTCCTCGCGCTCGGCGAGCCAGGTGGGGCGCTCGGCGCGGTCCGTCGGCGGCCAGGCAGCGTCGCCGGCCGGTTCCGTCATCCGGGCGGGCCGGACGACGGTCGGCTCGAACGGCGGAAGCCACACCTGCTCGGGCAGACGGACCGGTGCCGCGACCGACGGGCGGCGCGGCTCCGCGAACTCGGGAGCGGGGCGCCACCGGATGGCGGCGCCGGCGCGCTTCGCCGGCCGCTCCGCGCGGGCCGTCACTGCGAAGAAGGCGAGCAGCAGCGGGACGTACAGGGGACCGAGACCGCCGAACACGCTCGCGATGACGGCGACTCCGAGCAGGATGTCGGCGAGCGCGATTGCGCCGACGCTCCTCGGGAAGATCACGGCCAGGGCGGCAGCACCCGAGGCGGCGAGGGCCGCGGCAACGACCGGGAATGTGGTCTCCGACCCGAGCGGGACCGCCGCGACGACGCCGATGCCGACGCCGAGGGCGAGCAGCGCCACGGCTCGGACCGATGGGATCCAGCGGGCCATTGCTGGCCGGGCCGGGGGTTCGACATGGAGGGGAAGGTCCATGAGCGACTCCTGCGGTCTGGGGGGCCGTCGATGTGGGGGGCCGGAACATCCCACGCCCACCGGGCCGACTCAAGCATTTCCGTCGATCGAGTTTCGCGGGAAGGGAACGGCCCGGCCCTCAGCCGGCGGGAACCGGCTCGCGCGGCGGGGCTTCCTCCTGCAGGGCCGGTGCCGCCAGCCCGGCGAGGCCGGGGAGGCAGATCGTGCCGGCCATTACGGCGAGGGACGCCGCCAGGCCCGGCCCGGCCACCAGCGCGCCGGCCGCCGCGGCGCCGATCGGCGGCGTCGACTGGATCAGCGTCCGGATCATGCCGAACACCCGCCCACGGAGGTCCGCCGGGATCACGCGCATCCGGATCGTCTGTGCCCACATCGTCAGCGGCGAGGCGAGCAGGCCGGCCACGGCGAGGGTCGCCGCGGTCCCGGCCGCGCCCGGCTGGAACGCGAGGAACGCGAACGCGCCGCCCGACAGCGCGGCGAGCGTCGAGATCGAACGGCCCAGCGGCCACGGCCACCGGACGGCGCCTGCGATCACGGTGCCCGCGAGCGTCCCGATGGCGAACACGCTGACCAGCAGGCCGTAGGTTCGCGGGCCGCCGTGGAGCACGTCCCGCGTGTAGACCGGGAGCAGCACGATGAGCATGCTCTCGCCCGCGTTGAGCACCATGTACATCAGCGTGGTCGCCCGCACGGGCGGGTTGCGCCGGATGAACGCGAATGCGGGGCGGAGGGGGGCGTGAGGGCGGGCGGCCCCGCCGTCCACGCTCGGGCGCCTGCGCGGCACGCCCGTGAGGCAGACAACGAACGCCAGGTAGCTCGCGGCATCCACCGCGAGCACGCGTTCCGCCCCGATCAGGCCGATCAGGGCGCCGGCCACGGCGGGCCCGGCCACGTCGGCGATGCCGAACGTCGCGGACTCCATCGCGTTCGCCGTGTCGAGCTCCTCGGCGCCGACGAGGTCCGGGATCAGCGAGGGCACGCCCGCCCAGTTCGCCATCTTCAGCAGCCCGTACAGGCCGCCCACGACGAACAGCAGCCACGTCGGCGCCGCCGCGCCGCTCAACACCGTCCACATTGGAACCATCGCGACCGTCAGTCCGAGCACCGTGTTGACCGCCAGCAGCACCCGGCGGCGTTCGAACCGGTCGAGCGCAACGCCCATGACCAGCCCGCCGAGGAACACCGGCGCCGTCGAAACGACCACGAGCGCCGCGACCAGCCCCGCGCCGCCCCGCTCGAACCCGAGCCACGCGATCGCCACCCACGTCATCGCGTCGCCGATCGCCGACACCGTCGAGCCGGCCCACAACGAGGCGAAGGGCCGGTTCCGGAGGAGACGGAGGTACCGCCTCACCGGGACCGCCGTCCGGACGGCGCGGCCCGCCACAGGCGCATGACCGCGTAGCCGCGCCAGGGCCGCCAGGCCTCGGCTCGCTCCAGCAGCTCGGCCGGCCGGGCCGGCACCCCCAGCGCCTCGGCGCCCCGCAGCACGCCGAGGTCGGTCGCCGGGAATGCGTCCGGATCCCGCAGGACCCGCATCGCGATCAGCGACCGCGTCCACGGCCCGACGCCGGGGATCTCGCCCAGCCGCCCGTCCGTCTCGCCGAGGTCGCCGGCGCCCGACAGGTCGATCTTCCCGATGGCGACCGCTTCCGCAAGCCGCCGCACCGTCTCCGCCCGCGCCCCCGTCAGACCGACCGTCTCGAGCGGCGCCTCCGCCAGCGCCGCCGGCTCAGGGAACGCATGCGACACCGTTCCGACCGGGCGGTCGAGCGGTTCCCCGAAGGAAGCCACCAGCCGGGCGCAGAACGTCCGCGCGCCCGCGACCGACACCTGCTGCCCGAGCACGATCCGCACCGCCGTCTCGAACGGGTCCGCGCCTCCCGGCAGGCGGACGCCCGGTTCCACCGCGACCATCCGGGCGAGCGCCGGGTCGCCGGCCAGCGCCTCGTCGATCGCCGCGGCGTCGGCGTCGAGATCGAACAGCCTCCGCACGGCCTGGACCACCGGCCCGAGCTGCGGCGGCTCGTCCACGACCACCTCGAGACGGACGTGCGGCTCGGAGGAGTGCGGGGTCACGGCCACGACGACGCCCCGCGACCCGCCGTCGGGCCCGGCAACGCGCAGCGAACGCCGGTACGTTCCGCCATCGACCGACTCCATGCCCGGAACGGCCCGCGTTGCAAGGAACCCCATCAGCGCGGTCGCTGCGAACGGCGGGCGGAACGAGAGCCGGAGCGTCAGCCCGCCGTCGTCGCCCGCCCGGACGTCGTCACCGCGGCGACGCCCGCGCACCTCCGTCGGCGTGCGGCCGTACAGCCGCCGGACGGTCTCGTGGTACGCGCGCACCGAGCGGAACCCGGCCGCGAACGCGATGTCGGTGCTCGGCAGGTTCGTCTGTTCCAACAGCTGCTTCGCCAGGCGGGCCCGGCGGGTGCGCGCGACCGCAAGCGGCCCGGTGCCCAGCTCGCGGACGAATTCCCGGTGGAGATGGCGGGACCCGATCGCGAGCCGCCGGGCCAGCCCCTCGACGCCCTCGTCGTCGACCACGCCATGGGCGATCAGCCGGAGCCCCCGCCCGACGAGGTCGGCCCGGACGTCCCAGTCCGGCGAGTCGGGGCTCGCCTCCGGCCGGCAGCGACGGCAGGCCCGGAACCCGGCTTCCTCCGCCGCGGCCGCGGTCGCGAAGAACCGCACCGACCGGCGCCGCGGCATCGGCACCGGGCACACCGGCCGGCAGTACACGCCGGTCGAGAGCACGCCGCAGAACACCCGCCCGTCGAATCGGGGGTCCCGGCTCTCGACCGCGCGGTACATCGTCTCGAAGTCCACGCCCGAGGTATACGCCGGGCCGGCGAACGAACGCTGGCGTGTTTCGGACCTGTTCATCCGCGAGATCGGGGACTCCCCAGAACGTCGCTCGAATGGAAGAATGGCCGGCGTTCCATCAGAACAACAACGGGGATCCCCTCGCGCCCGTGAGGGGAAGGAGGGGAGGAATCCGATGAAGCGTGCCATCTCCATGCTGGCGGTCGGGGTGACGGTGCTGGCGCTCGCATTGCCGGCCCGCGCGTCCACGTCGCAGGTCGACATGACCGATGCGTTCACCTTCGATCCGACGCCGATCTCGGTCGGGCTCGGCGACACGGTGCTATGGAACAACACGACCGACTTCACGAACCACACGGCGACACAGAACGCCGGGTTCTTCAACACGGGGACCGTCGGCGGCGGGGGGTCGGCTTCGAAGGTCTTCAAGTTCGGCGGGACGTTTCGGTACCACTGCATATTCCACGGCACCGCGACGAGCGGCATGCGCGGCAACATCAAGGTGCTGATCCAGTGGCTGAACGAGGGCCCCCAGCACCCCGGCGACGTCCAGCGCGTCCGGATTGCGAGCGAGAAGGCCCCCGACCCGCTCGCCCTCGACGTCCAGATGCGGATGACCGGCGACGACACCTGGACCCCCTTCAAGCAGAAGACCAAGAACGCGGTGGTGAACTTCACGCCGACCGACGCCGGCACCTACGAGTTCCGGTCGCGGCTGCACCGGCTGTCCAACAACAAGGTCAGCGGATGGAGCCCGGCAACGACCGTGGTGATCGACCCCGCATAGACCTGCGCGCTCCCCGGGCTTTCACCGGGGGTCCGAGGCGAGCAGAATCGTCCTGGGAGGTTCTGATCTCGTGAGTCCGAAGGGCGCCGCACGGCTCGCGTGGGGCCTGTTCGCGCTCGCCCTGGCGATGGTCGCCGCCACGGTCGTGCTCGTGGTGGTGAACCGCGACGCCGCGACGTCGTTCGACGACTTCCAGCCGATCGAGATCACGCTCGGCATCACCTTCTCGCTGGTGGGCGTGCTCATCGCGCTGCGCAAGCCGCAGCATCGGATCGGCTGGATCTTCCTCGCGATCGGTGTGCTGTCGGTGCTCCCCGGCCTGGCCGAGCAGTACTACAAACGGACGCTCATCGTCCCCTCGCTCTCCGGCGGGGACTGGGCGGCCTGGATCACGAACTGGGCGGTGGTCCCCGTGTTCCCGGCCGGCCTCGCGCTGTTCCTGTTCCTGCTGTTCCCCGACGGCCACCTCCCGTCCCGCCGGTGGCGCGTCCTCGCGTGGCTCGCGATCCTCGGCTCGGCCTTCCTCGGGTTCGCGGCCGCCTTCACGCCGGCGCCGCTGCAGGTGTCCCTGGACCTCCCGACGGTGACGAACCCGGTCGGGCTCGAGTCGCTTCCCTGGTTGGACTCGGTGAGCGAGTTCGGCTGGCTGCCGTGCATCGGCCTGCTGGGTGCGTCGGTGGTGGCCATGGGGCTCCGGCTGCGCCGCTCGGTCGGCGAGGAGCGGCAGCAGCTCAAGCTGTTCGCGTACGCGGGCGCGCTCACCGTCGGCGGGCTCATCCTGACGATCCTGTTCTACATCCCGTTCCCGCAGGAACCCGATTGGATCTTCGCAGAGCGTCATCGTCGTGGGCTTCGGATTCGCCATCCCGATCGCGTGCGCCGTCGCGGTCTTCAAGCACGGGCTCTACGAGATCGACGTCGTCATCAACAAGACGGTCGTGGTGGGCGTCCTCGCGGTGTTCATCACGGTGGTCTACGTGGGGCTCGTCGTCGGTCTGGGGTCGGTGTTCCGGCAGTCGAGCAACGCGGGGACCTTCCTGTCGGTGGTGGCGACGGCCGTGATCGCGCTGGCGTTCCAGCCGGTGCGGGCGTGGGCCCGGCGGCTCGCCGACCGGCTCGTGTACGGCGACCGGGCGACGCCGTACGAGGTGCTGTCCCAGTTCTCGGAACGGATGGCCGGCGCGTATGCCGTCGACGACATCCTGCCGACGATGGCCCGGGTCATGGGCGAGGGAACGGGCGCCGTGCGGGCCGACGTGTGGCTGTGCGTTGGGACCTCGCTCCGGCTGAGCGCGTCGTGGCCTCCCGCCGCGGGCGCCGTCGAGGCGCCGGTGCCCGACCTCGCACTGCGGGACGGCGAGCTGCCGCCCATGCACGGCGCGACGCTGGCGGTCCCGGTGCGGCACCAGGGCGACCTGCTCGGCGCGCTGTCGCTCGTGAAGCCGCCCGCCGAGCCGCTCACCCACGCGGAGGACAAGCTGGTCGGGGACCTGGCCGCGCAGGCCGGCCTCGTCCTGCGGAACGCCCGGCTGACCGCGGAGCTGGTCGTGCGGCTCGAGGAGCTCCAGGCGTCCCGGCAGCGCATCGTCACCGCGCAGGACCAGGCCCGGCGGCGGCTCGAGCGGAACATCCACGACGGCGCCCAGCAGCAGCTCGTGGCCTTGGCGATCAAGCTCCGGCTGGCCAACCAGCTGATGGCGAAGGACCCGGAACGAGCCCGGCAGCTGCTCGACGAGCTCGGCGGAGAGATGACGCAGGCCCTCGGCGACCTCCGCGACCTGGCCCGGGGAATCTACCCTCCGCTGCTGTCCGACCAGGGACTGGTGGCCGCGCTCGATGCCAGGGCGCGGGCGGCGCCGTTCCCGGTCTCGGTCGACTCGGGCGGCATCCGGCGCTACCCACAGGACGTCGAGGCTGCCGTGTACTTCTGCTGTCTCGAGGCGCTCCAGAACGCGACGAAGTACTCGGAGGCGTCCTCGCTCACGATCACGCTCGACTGCGGCGAGGACTGGCTCTCGTTCGAGGTGATCGATGACGGTCGCGGGTTCGACCCGGCGACCGTTCCGACGGGGAGCGGCCTGACGAACATGCGCGACCGCGTGGAGGCGCTGGGCGGCGATCTGGAGATCGAGTCGAGCCCCGGCCACGGCGTGTGCATCAAGGCCCGCATCCCGGTCCACGCGGTCCCCGAGGATCTGCCGGCCGAACCACCCGAGCTCATCGCCGTGCCGACCGGCCCCTGAACACGACGGTCGGAGCCGGCAATGGTTCACAGTGGTTGATGAAGGAACGAACGGGGAGGTCGACGTGAACGTCGCGGTGCTGGGAACGGGAGTGGTGGGTCGGACGCTGGCGACGAAGTTCGCGTCGCTCGGGCACGAGACGCGGCTGGGGACGCGTGACGTCGAGGCGAGCCTCGCGAGCGACCAGGTCACGCGGGACGGTTCGGGCACGCTCGCCGAGTGGCAGGCGAGCAACCCGCCGGTCGTGATCGCCACGTTCGCCGATGCGGCGAGCGGCGCAGGCCTCGTTGTCAACGCGACCTCCGGCGAGGGGTCGCTCCCCGCGCTGGGCGCGGCCGGCGACCTCACCGGGAAGATCGTGCTCGACGTCTCGAACGCGCTCGATCACTCGTCGGGGTTCCCGCCGCGCTTGTTCGTCTGCAACGACGACTCGCTCGCGGAGCAGATCCAGCGGGAGTTTCCGCAAGCGAAGGTCGTGAAATCGCTCAACACCGTGACCGCGCCGGTCATGGTCGACCCCGGGAGCGTCGAGGGCGGCGACCACACCATGTTCCTGGCCGGCGACGACGAGCCGGCCAAGGCGACGGTCCGGGGGATCCTCGAGTCGTTCGGCTGGCGCCACGTGATCGACCTCGGCGGGCTCCGGGCCGCGCGGGGCATGGAGATGTACATCACCCTCTGGCTCGGCGTGATGGGCGCGCAGGGCTCGCCGATGTTCAACGTCAAGGTCGTCGGCGGCTGATCGCGAGGGCCGCGGCCGCGCCCGGCGAATCACCGCCCGGCTCGCGTGTCGAGCGCGGCGCCGGTGCAAGGATGCCCGTATGAAGGTTCCCAAGCGGGTCAAGCGGCTCGTGCTGCTGCTGCTCTTCCTGCTGGTGGTCGAGTACCTCGTGCTGCCGCAGATCCCGGGCATCCGGCATTCGCTGTCGCTCATCGGCAGCGCGAACGTCTGGCTGATCGGGCTCGGCGTGCTGCTCGAGCTCGGCGCGCTGACGTCGTACGCGCAGCTCACCCGCGCCGTGCTGCCGGTGCAGACGCGTCCCGGGCTGTGGCGCGTGTTCCGGATCGACCTGTCCACGCTGGCGGTGAGCCATGTCGTCCCCGGGGGGTCGGCGTTCGGCGCGGCGGTCGGGTTCCGGCTGCTCACCGAGTCGGGCCAGTCGGCTCCCGACGCCGGGTTCGCGCTCGGGACGCAGGGGATCGGCTCGGCCATCGTGCTCAACGTGCTGCTGTGGATCGCGCTCGTGGCGTCGATCCCGCTGCACGGCTTCAACGCCGTGTACACGACGGCGGCCGTCGTCGGCGCGGTCCTGATCGGCGGGTTCGCCGCCCTGGTGCTGCTGCTCACCAGGGGCGAGGCTCGTGCCGCGAGGATCCTCCGGGCGATCGCGCGGAAGGTCCCATTCCTCGACGAGGACAAGGTCCACCAGGTGGTCCACCGGCTCGCCGCGCGGCTGCGCGAGATGACGAAGGACCGCTGGGTCCTGTGGGCCGCGGTCGGGTGGGCGGCCGCCAACTGGCTGCTCGACGCGGCCTCGCTGTGGGCGTTCCTCGCGGCGTTCGGCCCGCCGCCCGGACCGGTCGAGCTGATGGTCGCCTACGGCCTCGCGAACGTCCTGGCGGCCATCCCCGTCACCCCCGCCGGGCTCGGCGTGGTCGAGGCGGTCCTGACGGCCTCGCTGGTCGGCTTCGGCATGACGCGCGGTCCGGCGATCCTCGGCGTGATCTCCTGGCGCCTGGTGAACTTCTGGCTCCCGATCCCCGCTGGTGGCGTGGCCTACCTGTCGCTCGCCGTCGAACGCGGCCGCCGGACCCGCGCCGAGGAGCTCGCCATGGTGACCGACCAGTCGATGGAGCAGCGCACCCACCCGGCGGAGTGGGCCTCGGAACACGGCATCGCGACGAAGAGCGACGCCGCAAAGCAGAGCGTGACTAGCCCTCCTTCGAGCCGGCCATGAACTTCTCGAGCCCCGCGCGGGCCTTGCGGCGCACGCCGTTTCGCACCATCGGCGTCCAGCCGAACAGCAGCCCGGTGAGGCCCACCGCCTGACGCGCCCACTTCCAGAAGTCGAACCGGTCCACCTGGTCGACGATCAGGCCGTCCCGGAACCGGAACTCCGACCGCACGTCGTTCACGACCTTGCGGCCCGTCTGGGTGAACGTGTACGTCGCGATCCACCGGGCCGAGCCGGTGTCGCCGTCCGCCGTGTGTTCCACGAGCCGCAGGTCGAGGTCGGTCGATCGTCCGGTGAGCATCTTCCACATGGCGCCCGGCTCCTCGCCGCGGAGGTCGACGAACACCGGATCCGTGAAGTGCGCGTCCGGTCCGTAGCAGGCGGCCATCTCCGCGCCGTCGTGCGACGCGAACGCCGCGTAGAACCGCTGGATCACCGTGTCGTTGGAACCATCCCCCATGGCGGCGGGATCGTCGGTCATCGACGGGAGGAGCGCAACCGCGGCGGCGGAACCAGACGGGGCGACCGCTAGAATCCCGGGAGTTCACGGACCGGGTTTGGGCCGGTCCTCGCGACGCACGGGGGGAGTGGGCCGCATGGCATCCGATCGGTACCCAGGGCTGCGACTCGCGATCCTGTCCGCGGCGGTCGTCGCGACGGCGGCCGCCGCCGCACCTGCAGGCGCCGCTCGGGGTCCCGGCCAGCCCGGATCGCTCGATGCCGGGTTCGGGAATCAGGGGAAGGTCGTGAGGACCGTCGGCTCGGAGTCCGCGGGCGAAGGGATCGTGACCCTTCCCAGCGGGAGGATCATGCTCGCCGGGTACTCGGACCAGTCGATCGTGCTGATGCGGTTCACGGCCGCCGGACATCTCGACCCATCGTTCTCGGGCGACGGCAAGGTCCTGACCTCGGTCCCCGGGAAGGGGGTGGCGGCAGACGCACTGGCCGTCGACTCGAACGGGCGGATCGTGGTCGCCGGCATCGCGTACGAGCCCGCCCAGGTGGGCTCGGAGGACGTGCTCGTGGCCCGGTACCTGCCGAACGGCCAGCCGGACACGACCTTCGGGGGCGGCGACGGCCGTGTGATCGTGGACATGTTCGGCGGGGACGACATCTTCCAGGACATGGACCTCGGCGCCGACGACAAGCCGGTCGTGGCCCTCATGGCCGACCAGAACGGCACGTTCCGCGGCGCGCTCATGCGCTTCACGACGAACGGCACGCTCGACAACTCATTCTCGGGCGACGGCAAGGTCGTGTTGCCCAAGGCCGGCGAACCGTTCGTCGAGGCCGTGACGGTGATGCCCAGCCTCAAGGTGGTCACCGCCGGCATCGGGTCGCCGAACGGGAACTCCGACTTCGTGCTCTACGGGTTCAACAAGAACGGGACGCGCAACCAGAACTTCGGGACGTTCGGCGTCGCGGACACCGACTTCGACGAGGGGACCGACGTGGCCGACGTGCTCGAAGTCGACGCCAGGGGCAGGATCGTCGCCGGCGGGCAGGCGGACGTCGGCGGCGACTCGGTGTTCGCGCTGGCCCGATACACCAGGACCGGGCAGCCCGACGTCAAGTTCTCGGGGGACGGGAAGGCGTTCCTGGACCTCGGTGCGGGATTCGACCGCATCTTCGCGATGACGTTCCAGGGCGCGAAGATCCTTGCGGGCGGGCGGAGCGACGACGGCGAGGACCCCCAATGGGCCGTGGCCAGGTTCGGCGGGGGCGGCTCGCCCGACATGACGTGGGGCACCGGCGGCATGTCCACGGTGAACTTCTCGACGAACGTCGACCTGAGCGAAGAGGTCACCGACCTCACGTTCCTGCCCGCCGTCCAGCGGGTCGTGGGCTGCGGGTACACGGGCGATCGTCTGGCCCTGGCCGGGTTCGTCGGCTGACCTGCTCCGGGCCGTAGGCTTCGCGGGCCATGGTCACCTGCGGCAGCTGCGGCGCGGAGAACCCCGAAGGCTCGAGGTTCTGCAACTCGTGTGGTTCCGCGCTGGCCGCCGCCGCGCCGCCGGCGAGGTCCGCAAGACGGTCACGGTGTTGTTCACCGACGTCACCGGTTCGACTTCTCTCGGGGAGCGGCTCGACCCCGAGGCCCTCCGGCGGGTGATGGGCCGGTACTTCGACCGGGTGCAGGCGGTTGTCGAACGCCACGGCGGGACCGTGGAGAAGTTCATCGGCGACGCGGTCATGGCCGTGTTCGGCATCCCCGTGCTGCACGAGGACGACGCGCTCCGGGCGCTGCGCGCGGCCGCCGAGATCGGCGCCGAGCTCCGAACGTTGAACAAGGAGCTCGAGCGCGATTTTGGGGTGACGATCGCCACCCGGACCGGCGTCAACACGGGCGAGGTCGTCACCGGCGACGCGTCGAGCGGACAGCGCCTCGCGACCGGCGACACCGTGAACACCGCCGCGCGCCTCGAGCAGGCGGCCGCTCCCGATGAGGTCCTGATCGGAGAGCCCACCTGGAGGCTGGCCCGGGCGGCGATCGTCGCCCTGCCGGTCGAGCCGCTCGAGCTGAAGGGCAAGGCGTTGCCGGTCGCGGCGTTCCGGCTCGAGGAGGTCCTGCCCGACGTCGAGGCGTTCGAACGCCATCTCGACTCGCCGATGGTCGGGCGCGACGACGAGCTGCAGCTGCTGGAGGGGGCGTTCCGCCGTTCGGCCCGGGAACGGACCACGCTGCTGTTCACCGTGCTGGGAGCGGCCGGCGTGGGCAAGTCTCGGCTCGCGCAGGAGTTCGTCCGGTCGGTCGGGGCCGGCGGCCGCGTGCTCCGGGGGCGGTGCCTCGCGTACGGGGAGGGCATCACCTACTGGCCGCTCGTCGACATCGTCAAGGACGGGGCGCGCGTGACCGACAACGACCCGCCCGACGAGGCCGTGGCCCGGATCCGGGCGCTGCTGCCGGCCGACGAGCCGGACGGCGACGTCATCGCGAGCCGGGTCGCCGGGGCGGCGGGCATCCTCGAGGAACCGGGCAGCGCCGACGAGATCGCGTGGGCCGCGCGCCGCCTGTTCGAGCAGCTGGCCCGGGAGCAGCCGCTCGTCGTGGTCTTCGACGACATCCACTGGGCCGAGCCGACGCTGCTCGACCTCATCGAGCACGTGGCCGACTGGTCGCGCGACGCGCCGATCCTGCTGCTGTGCATGGCGCGCCACGAGCTGCTCGAGCTCCGCTCGGGGTGGGGCGGCGGCAAGCTCAACGCGACGACGATCCAGCTCGAGCCGCTCACCGCCGGCGAGAGCGCCGAGCTTGTCGAGAACCTGCTGGCGTCGGAGCTCGACGAGTCCGTCCGGGCCCGGGTCACCGAAGCGGCCGAGGGCAACCCGCTGTTCGTGGAACAGATGGTCTCCATGCTCATCGACGACGGGTTCCTCGAACGCCGCGACGACCGGTGGGTCGTGGTGGGCGACATGTCCGCCGTGACCGTGCCGCCGTCGATCAACGCGCTGGTGACAGCCCGGCTCGACCGGCTGGGGCCGGACGAGCGTGGAGTGGTCGACCGTGCCAGCATCGAAGGGAAGTTCTTCCACGTCGGCGGCGTGGTCGCGCTGACCGATGGCGGCGACGCGACGGAGGTCCGGCGCCACCTCATGACGCTGACCCGTCGCGAGCTCGTCCGCCCCGACCGGACGGAGCTCCGCGGGGAGGAGGGGTTCCGGTTCCGGCACCAGGTCATCCGTGACGCGACGTACGACTCGCTCCCCAAAGCGACCCGTGCCGCGCTGCACGAGCGGTTCGCGGACTGGCTGAGGGGGCGGGAGCGGGACGACCGGGGGGAGTTCCTGGAGATCGTCGGCTACCACCTGGAGCAGGCGGTCCGGTACCGGCGTGAGCTCGGGCAGGGGCCGGACGCCTGGTCCGCGGTCGCCGAACGGGCGCGCGCCGCGCTCCAGCGGGCGGGGCGCCAGGCGTTCGACCGCGGGGACATCGCGGCGTCCGTGAAGCTCTGCGACCGTGCCCGGGAGCTGGCCCTCCCGGGGAGCCCGGCGTTCGTCGACGCTTCCCTCGACCTCGCGGAAGCGGCGGATTGGGCGGGCGAGTTCGAGGTCGCGGAGCGGACGTCGCAGGACGCCGTGGCAACGGCCGAGGCCCTCGGCGACCGGGTCCTGCTGGCCCGGGCGAACGTCGCCCTGCTGCACTCCAGCCAGACCCGCGACCCGGAGGGAACCAAGGACCGCGTCCCGATGGTGCTCGACTGGGCGCTGCCGGTGCTGGAGGAGGCCGGGGACCATCGCGCGATCGCATTCGCCTGGCTCCTCCGGGTCGAGATGTGGAACGAGGTCGCCGACCGAACACGCATGAGCGAAGGCATCGAACAGGCCATCGAGCACATCCGGATGACGAACGACCGGGCGTTCCTGATCCGGCTGCTCGGGCTCCGGTGGTCCAACGGCTACTGGGGAACCGTTCCGGCGGAGGAGGGAATCCGGCGGTGGGATGAGGTCCGGGAGGAGCTCGCGGACGCCCCGCTCAGCCTCGCCCGCGCGTCGCTGTACACGGCGGGCTACCTCGGCATGCTGGAGCGATTCGACGACGCGCGGGCACTCGCGGAGCAGTCCCGCCGAACGATGCTCGAGATCGGGGGGCCCTACATCGCGGCGACGGCGGGGTTCGTCATCGGACCGCTCGAGATGTGGGCCGGGGATCCCGCAGCCGCGGAGGCAGAGCTGCGCTCGAACTGCGAGCAGCTGGGGGAACGCGGCGAGCGTGCGTGGTTCTGTTCGCTCGCGTGCCTGCTGGCGGAGGCGCTGTACCAGCAGGGGAAGGACGACGAGGCCGTGGAGTGGCTCGAGCGGAGCCGGGAAGCGGCGCCCCTGAACGACCTCGAGGCGGTGTCGGATCGGAGGTGCATCGAGGGCAAGATCCTGGCTCGCCGGGGCCGATTCGATGAGGCGATCGCGGCCGTGCGAGACGGACTGTCGGTCGGACAGCGAACGGACGAGATCGACCACGCCGCCGACGCGTGGGCCGACGTGTCCGAGGTCCTCCGCATGGCGGGGCGGGACGAGGAGGCCCGGGACGCCGCGCTCGAGGCGATCGCGATCTACGAGCGCAAGGGGAACATCGCGGCCGCGAGCAACGTGCGCCGCGCGCTCGACGGCGCCTGATCGGACTGCGTCGGTTGCTGGTTCGGTCAGCCCGCCGAAGAGCGGGCCCAGATGTTGATGCCGGCCTCGGTGGCGTGCTCGTCGATGGCGGCGAGCTCCTCGTCCGAGAACTCCAGGTTGTCGAGCGCCGCGACGTTGTCCTCGAGCTGAGCCACGCTGCTGGCGCCGACAAGCGTGGAGGTCACGCGGGGGTCGCGGAGGGTCCAGGCCAGGGCCATCTCTGCGAGCGACTGGCCTCTGGCCTTCGCGATCTCGTTCAGCGCGCGGACCCGAGCGAGGTTCTCTTCCGTGAGCATCTCCTCCGACATCGCTCCGCCCGTGGCCACGCGGGAGTCCTCGGGGATGCCGTCGAGGTAGCGGTCGGTCAGCAGGCCCTGGGCGAGCGGGGAGAACACGATGCAACCGAGGCCCTCGCGTTCCAGCACGTCGAGCAGGCCACCTTCGATCCACCGGTTGAGCATCGAGTACGACGGCTGGTGGATCAGCGGCGGTGTCCCCATGTCGCGGAGGATCCCCACGGCCTCGCCGGTCCGCTCCGGCGAGTAGGACGAGATGCCGGCGTACAGCGCGCGGCCGCTCTGCACGGCCGTGTGGAGCGCGCCCATCGTCTCCTCGAGCGGCGTGTCCGGGTCGAACCGGTGCGAGTAGAAGATGTCGACGTACTCGAGGCCCGTCCGGTCGAGGGACTGGTCGAGGCTCGCCAGGAGGTACTTCCGCGATCCCCACTCGCCGTACGGGCCGGGCCACATGTCGTAGCCGGCCTTGGTCGAGATCACGAGCTCGTCGCGGTAGGGCAGGAGGTCCGCGGCCATGACCCGGCCGAAGTTCTCCTCGGCGGAGCCGTACGGCGGGCCGTAGTTGTTCGCCAGGTCGATGTGGGTGATCCCGAGGTCGAACGCCCGCAGCAGGATGTCGCGCTGCGTGTCGATCGGCCGGTCGTGGCCGAAGTTGTGCCACAGGCCGAGCGAGACGGCCGGGAGCTGCAGCCCGCTCCGTCCGCATCGGCGATAGCGCATCGAGTCGTATCGGTGGTCGTCGGCGACGTAGGTCATGGCCCGGAGTCTGGCACGGACCACGGCGCCGTTCGCACCAGGGGCGGGAGCTCTGCGGATCCTCACAGGTTCCGCTGAGGAGCCTCACGGGCGCCGCCGCCAGTCTGGGCTTTGGCGGCGCATCCCCTGCCCCGCCGGAGAGGAGGCACCGAATGAACGACACGCAGGAACCGAAGCCCCGCAAGCGCATGGCCGCCGCAGGCCTGGTGGCGGTGGGGCTCGTGGCCGGCGGGATCCTGGCCGGCTCGCAGATCGCGGGCGCCGCCGGCAACAGCTCGTCGAACAGCTCGGCGGCATCGTCGGGCAGCTCGAGCTCCGGCTCGGCTTCGACGAACGGGGCCCCGCGGGGCATGGACCCGGCGGAGATGAAGCACGGGCCCGGCGAGCAGCTGCTGACCGGCGACAAGGCCGCCAAGGTGCAGGCCGCGGCGCTCGAGGAGTACCCGGGCGCCACGGTGATCCGGGTCGAGACCGACTCGGGCGACGCGGTCTACGAAGCGCACCTGCAGAAGGCCGACGGCTCGTTCGCCACCGTCCTGTTCGACAAGAACTTCAAGGTGACGGGCACGGAGGACGGGTTCGGCCCCGGGCCGGGCGGCATGGGTCCGGGCGGTCCGCACGACGGTCCGCCGGCGGGCTCCGGCTCGAGCAACGGCGACTCGGGAACCACGACCGGGTAGTCGCTCCGAACGCAGGCCACCTGAGAAGGCGCGAGGGCCCCGACCGTCAGGTCGGGGCCCTCGCGCCGTTTCCCCGGCCCCTGTTCTGCCTCCGGGGGCTGTCGCGACTGCCGGCCGCTACGCGGCCAGCAGTCGCTGGAAGAACGACCGGTACCGCTGGAGCGCCAGCCGGAGGTCCTCCGTGGAGACGTCCTCGCCGCGGTCCCAGTCGGCCTCGAGCGCGGAGCGGGCCTTGGCGAAACCCTCCGCGATCTCCCGCATCAGGCCGGCCACGAGCTGGTCGGCCCGCTGCACGGCCTCGCGCGGCTCGTCGACGAATCCCACCTGGATCCGTTCCCAGTCGCCCCGGAACCGCTCGACGCCCTCGGGCGGCAGCAGGGGTGTCACCTCGGCGCCACCGAGGTCCGTCGTCCCCCCGGCGGACGACGTCGCGCGAACGTCGTTTGCGTCGCCCACCGTCTCCGACCGCATCTCGTCCGGAATCTGCTCGTCCGCAGGCTGCCGGATCAGGTCCGCGGTCCCGCCGGTCGGTTGCGACTCACCGCGCGACTCCGGCGAACGCGCGCCGGTCTCGGCTTCGGGCTCGATGTCTCGGTCGCGTTCCAGTTCCTGTTCCTCATACCGCTCCTGTGCCGTCATCAGCGCGCCTCCCGGATGTTCGAGTCGTCCACGTCGGCGAGCAGCTGTTCGAATAGGGCCCGGTAATGGACCATCGCGCGCCGCAGGTCCTCGGTGGTCGCGAGGCCGCGGTCGTTGGCGAGCGAGATCGCATGCGCTGCTCGATAGTTCTCGACGACGTCCGCATGGTCGACCGACACGTCGGACGCGCGTTGGTTGAAGCTTTCCATCGGGTAGCCGCGCTCCCGCATCACCTCGATGACGAGGACGTCGGCCTCCCTGACCGCCTCGCCCGGCGCATCGACGAACCGGCGCTGGGCGTCGGTCCACATGCCCGCATAGCGCTGGCGCGTCGCGGGCGCGAGCGGGCGGATGTCGAGCTGCTCGCGTCGGCGCCGGCGGTCCTCGAGCTCCTGCTCGGCCTCGCGCCGGCCGGGCGCGGACTCGACGGTGCGGTCGTACTCCGGGCCGAAGCTGTCACGCAGGCGTTCGGTCCGGGAGCTCCGCCTGGCGGCCCACATCGCTGCCATGAGCAGCGCGACGATGACGACGACCAGGACGATCCATGCCCACACTGGCATCCCATTCCTCCTCTGGGGATCGGTGCGGGCAATCACTTCGGTACCTACCCGGTTGCTCCATGCGGAAACGGCCGGCTCCGCGTCGCGTGTCCGTTATGGTCGAGAGAGCGATGAGCGAACCGGAGGTCGTCGACAGCCCGACCGGATGGGTGAACAGCCACATCCGGCGCTACGTCGAGTCGAACGGCGAGGACGGCCACACCTGGCGCGGAGTGCCCACCCTGCTGCTCACCACGACGGGCCGAAAGACGGGAACGCGTCGCCGGACCGCGCTGATCTACGGCGAGGACGACGGCCGGTACGTGGTGGTCGCCTCGCAGGGGGGCGCGAAGGTCCACCCCAACTGGTACTTCAACCTGTCGGCGAACCCGGATGTCGAGGTCCAGGTCGGCCCCGAGGTCTTCCCGGCCCGCGCGTCCACGGCGACGGCCGACGACAAGCCCCGCCTCTGGAAGCTGATGAGTTCCATCTGGCCCGCATACGACGACTACCAGGAGCGAACCGCGCGCGACATCCCCGTGGTGATCCTGCAACCCGTGGACGCTTGAGCGCCCCCCCGGGTGCACGGGGCAACGATCAGGCGAACACCGAGTTCCCGCTGGCCCGGTCCTCGTGCGCGCCGAGTGCCCGCCTGCTCGTGCCCCTCCACGGGGTCGATGCGGACCACGACGATGGCCCAGCGAAGACGCTTGCTCAGGTCGGCCATGCGCGGTGATCGTCGGATGCGAACTCGCTCGACAGTTGGGCGGCCTCGGCGAGGAACTCGTGGTCGCTCGCCGCCTGTTCCCAGCGTTTCGCGTCCTCGTCGTCGCGCAGCCGACGAACCAGCTCGCGGATTGCGACCTCGACGACTCCGTCCTGCGTCGATGCGACCGACCGGTCGTCGGCGAGCCGTTTGACCGCTTCGACGGTCTCGACGGACAGCTTGTAGGTCCGCTTCACGCGCATACCAAGACCATCCGACGCCGACACCGACGTGTCAATCGACACGTCGGTCGAGCCCCGTCCCTCCGGGGCGCGCTTCTTCAGGCTCTCGTGGGGGCGAGCGCCGCGCCGAACTCCTCGTCCTTGTGCGCCGTCCCGAGCACGCCGGTGGAGTCCTGGTCCCACAGCTGGCTGCCCGTCGCGGACAGCCCGTCGCTCGTTCCGTACATGACGAGGACCGTTCCGATGAATCCCTTGCCGGCGATGACGTCGAACGGGATCCCGACCGCCACGTCGGCCTGGCCGCCGCGGCCGAACTGCCCGACGCTCACCGCGGCGCCCATCTGTTCCACCTTGGTCGCGACGCCGGGGACCCCGGGGCTGTCCTCATTGAACAGCTGGTTGCCGGCCACGACCAGGCCGTTCGGCGAGCCGTACAGCACCGCGAACGCGCCCGGATTCGCCTTGCCGCCGAACGAATCGAACTCCACGCCGACCACGAGGTCGCTGAAGCTCGAACGGCCGACGTTCCCGGAGGCGAGCGAGGCGCCGAAGTGGTCGAACATCACGGGCTTGCCCGCCACGCCGGGCGTGGCCTGGGTGAATCGCTGCGCGTTCTGGGTTCGCAGGCCGGTGGGCGATCCGTACAGGACGGTGACCGACCCGGCCGACCCGACTGTTCCGACGCGCTCCTCCGGCGCGCCGATCGCAAGGTCGACCTCCGACGAACGGCCGAACGACCCGGCCCGGAGCGCGTCGCCGAAGTGCCCCTGGTCCTGCGGGTTGCCGGGGACGCCCGCCGTCGCCTCGGTGAGCAGCTGGGAGCCGGTCGCCGTCACGCCACCCGGCGCGCCGTACACGACGACGACCGCGCCGGCGCCCGCGTGGCCGCCGGCGGCGCGGGACGAGGCGCCGACCGCAAGGTCGAGCTCGCCGGAGCGGCCCAGCTGGCCGGTGGTGGCGGCGAATCCGAGCTCGTCGCCGAGCGCGGCGACGCCGGGGACGCCTGGGGTGTCGAGCGTGAACTCCTGCACGTCGACCTGGTGCAGACCGGTCGGGGAGCCTTCGAACACGTCGAAGGCGCCGGCGTCGTCGTTCCCGCCGACGTCGGCGCCGGGGACGCCGGCGACGAGCTCGGCCTCCGGCCCGCCACCGAGGTTCCCGGCCGCGAGCGACCACCCGAAGTGGTCGGGAGCGCCCGACGTCCCCACGAACTGCCGGGTGAGCATGACGCTCCCGGTCGACGTGAGCCCGTTCGCCGAGCCGTACAGCACCGTGACCGCGCCGGCCTCGGGCTGTCCCGCGCCCTCCTCGAGCGACTCGACCGCCAGGTCGGCGAACCCGTCGCCGTCGAAGTCCCCGGTGGTGACGGCACGCCCGAAGAGGTGGCCGGCGTCGCCGGTCCCGGGCACGCCGGACGAGTCCTGCGTCCAGAGCTGGTTCCCGGCGGCCTTCAGGCCGTTCGCCGTTCCGTACAGGACGTTGACCGCGCCCTCCTCCTCCTCGGGCCCTTCGCCGGGAACGCCGATGGCGAGGTCCGAGAACCCGTCGCCGTTGAAGTCGCCGCCCGCCCGGTGCGGCTGACCGCGATCGCGCCCGACGGTCCCGAGCGCTTCCGGGAGGCCCGACGAGAGGGTCGCGATCAACGCGACCACGAGCGGCAGGCGCCGGACGATCGGTGTTCCCACGGTGAGACCTCCCTGGCCGAAGAAGGCGCATCGTTGCAGCCCTGCTCGAACGCGACAAGCCGGTCGAACACCCCATGCAAGCGTCGGTCGATGCCGGAGGGGCGCGTATCGTCCCGGGCGGTGAGCGACCAGACGACGTCGATTCCTTCGAGGCCGCTCGTCGCGTGTCTCGTTCCCGTTCGGAACGGGGCGCGCGACCTGCGGGGGTGGCTGGCATCCGCGCGGCGATTCGCCGACGTCGTGGTGGCGCTCGACGACGGGAGCACCGACCGGACGTTCGAGCTGCTGTCGGCGGATCCGCTCGTGCGGACGGTGCTCCGGAATCCGAAGCGCGACGGGTTCGGAGGGTGGGACGACGCCGTGAACCGGCGGCGGCTGCTGGAGGCGTGCGGCGAGCTCCGGCCGGAATGGGTCGTGTGGCTCGACGTCGACGAGCGGCTCGAGGCCGGGGACGCCCGGGCGCTGCGCGAGCTGCTCGAGACCGACGCGATCCCGGGGTGCGCGTACGGCTTCCAGCACTACCGCATGTGGGGCCGCGGCAGGTGCGATCCGGCGGCGACGTACGTGTGGCGGGCTTTCGCGTGGATGCCGGAGCTGATGCTTCCGCCGGAGCGGCTCCACTTCGACCCGGTCCCGGCGGAGATCCCGCGGGCGGCGTGGATCCCCACGACGATTCGCGTCCAGCACCTGGCGTCGGCGAACGAGGCCCGGCGCGCGGCGCGGCTGCGCAAGTACGCGGAGGCGGACCCGGCGGGGGAGTACCCGACGAACTTCGGCGGACTGGACGACGTCCCGGCGACGACGGTCCCGTGGCCGCGGCGGCCGGCAGGGCTTCCGGCGCTCGTCCCGGTCGCGGAGCTCGAGCGCACGCGCGACCTGTTCGCCGATCCGGAGGCCGACGCCGGCCGGCCGCTGCTGGCGGTCCTCTTGCCCGTTCGGAACGGGGAACGCGACCTGCCCGGGTGGCTGGACTCCGTGCGGCGGTTCGGTGATGCCGTGGTTGCGCTCGACGACGGGAGCACCGACGGGACGCCCGCCATGCTCGAAGCGGAACCGCTCGTCCGGGTGCTCCTGCGGAACCCGCCCCGCGAGGGCCACACCGGGTGGGACGACGCCGCGAACCGCCAGCGGTTGCTGGACGGCGCCGGCGAGGTTCGGCCCCGGTGGGTGCTGTTCCTCGATGCCGACGAGCGGATCGACGAGGGCGACGCGGCGGCGATGCGCTCCTGGCTCGAGGACGGCGGCGCGCAGAGCGGCGACGCGTACGGGTTCCTCGTGCACCGGATGACCGGGGACCTCCAGGCGTGGGACCGGGCCGGGCTGTGGGCCTTCCGGCTGTTCGCCTGGCGGCCGGGGCTGCGGCTGCCCGGGGGCGGCTCCACGCGCTGCCGGTTCCGTCGGCGATTCCAGCGGAGCGGTACGTGCGGACGACCATCAGGATCCAGCACCTCGGCGGGTCGACCGAGGAACGCCGTCGCGAGCGGTACCGGAAGTACCGCGAGGCCGACCCCGGCGGCGACTGGCAGTCCGACTACGCCGCGCTGCTCGAGCCCCCGCGGGCGCGCCGGGCATGGGAGCCGCGGGAGTCCGGTCTACCGGTGGTGCGGCACGGCCGCGGCTTCGAGGGGTCGCCGCTGGAGGTGACGGGCCTGCCACCGGCGGAGGCCGAAGACGTCGGCCTCGCTTCGGCGCCGGCGCTCTCGGCGGTGGTCATCGCGCGGGACGACGAATCGCGGATCGAGCGCGTGGTCCGCTCCGTGGTCGAACAGGAACTCCCGGAGCCCTTCGAGGTGATCGTCGTGGTCAGCGGAACCGATCGCACGGCGGAAATCGTCGACAAACATTTCCCGACCGTGACCCTCGTCCGGCTCGACCGCCCGGCCCTCCCCGGGCCAGGCGAGGAACGCCGGCCTCGCAATCGCCCGCGGCGACTACGTGTCGTTCCCCGGCTCGCACACCGAGCTCCCGCCCGGAAGCCTCGCCGCCCGCCTCCGGGCCCATGGTCTCGGCTACCCGATGGTCACCGGCACCACGCTGAACGGCACCGACACGCCCGCCGGCTGGGCGTCGTACTTCCTCGACCACTCGGCGGTGCTCCCCGGCCGCCCGACGGAGCCGCTGGCCGTTCCCCCGCCCACTGCTCCTACGAGCGCGAGCTGCTGCTCGCCGTCGGCGGGTTCCCCGATCACCTCCGGGCGGGCGAGGACACCGTGGTCAACCACCTCCTGTACGCGATGGGCGCCCGGGCGCTCCGGGCGGCCGACGTCCCGATCGTCCACGCCAGCCCGTGCACGACGCCGGCCCGGCTTCTGCGGCACCACTTCACCCGGGGCCGGGCGCACGGCCGCATCTTGCTGGAGCACACCCCGCCCGACCGAGCCGTGCTGAACCGCGAAGAGCTCGGCCGGATCGGGGTCGCCTATCTGCCACGGCGCCTCGGGGCCACGACAGCCAATGTCAGCCGGTGGGGCGGACAGGAGCTCGCCGAACGCTACCGCCGGTGCAAACCGTTGGTCGTTGCCGGCGCGACCGCCGCATGGGCCGGCCTGTGGTTCGAGCTGCTACGACCGGATGGGGGTGGGACGGCGAGACTCTTCAGAAGGCGGGATCGACGCGGGACTAGCGTTCGGATGCCCGCGGATGTGCCCCCACCGCAAGGGCAACCTGGGTGAGGTCCGAGCGCACGGCATCGACACGCTCCTCGAGTCGATCCATCCGCCGCTCGAGCGAATCGAATCTGCCCTTGGAGAACCAGGCGAGCAGGCCTCCAGCGATCGCGATCACGGCCGCATTGACCAGCGTATTCAGGACATCCATCCGGCAGTTCCTCTCCGGGGGAGAGTGCTGTGTTTCGATAGCGATCCGAAGCGTAGCACCGGCCGGTGACAGGCTGGTCAGTGCCAGTCGACGGTGACGATCTCGACCGGCTCGGCGAGCCCCTTCAGAGGTACCGCCCGCGGTTCCGATGACGGGGTACCGGCTGCCCGGCCGCGGTCACCTGGCTCGCGTAGATCTCGCCGCCGCCGGCCAGGGCCGCGATCCGGGCGGCCTCGTGCACGCCCTTGCCCCGGAAGTTCTGGGCCGACCTGCGTCGCCTCCGACGCGTGCACGCCGATGCGGACCTGCGGCGCGAACCCCTGCGTCTGCCGATGCTCGCTGAGCTTCCGCTGGATCGCGACGGCGCACGCCAGCGCGGCCTCCGGGCTGTCGAACCCCACGAAGAACCCGTCGCCCGTCGCCACGACCTCCTCGCCCTGGTGCGCGGCGAACGAGCGCCCGGAGCGTGTCGTCGTGCCACCGCAGCAGCACCTCCCACGACTCGTCGCCGAGCGCCTCGACCAGCTGGGTCGACCCGACGATGTCGGTGAACATGAAGGTCTTCATCACCCGGCGGGGCCGGCCCGCGGCGGCCGTCCGGAGCTGCCAGGGCAGCAGCTCCTCGACCTCCTCGATGACGATCGCCAGGGTCGGGCAGGCCAGCGCGGCCTCGCGGAGCAGCTCGTCCTCGACGCTCGCCGGGTCGACGACGTCGGCCTTGGCGAAGTCGCCCTCGTGCCAGTCGAACGCGGTCGGCGCGATCGTGATGCAGTTGCCGGCGCCGATGCACCGGTGGCGGTCGACGCGGGCCCGGATCATCGGCTACAACACCCCTTCGCGGAGCGCGAACGCCGTGGCCTCGCCGAGCGACGAGGCGCCGATCTTGGCGAACATCCCCTGGAGCTGGAGGCGCACGGGCTCGGTGTCCGAGCCCAGCCGCTCGGCGATCTCCGCGGTGGTGAGTCCCTCGGTGAGCAGCCCGAGGAGGCGCCGTTCGTCGTCGTCCAGCCCGGCGAGCGCGCCGTCGCCTGCGCCGTTCGAGCCCGCGCCGTCGCCGTCCTGCATGGCGACCGGCCCGGCCAGACGCGACCACTCCGATCCGATCGGTCCGCGGAACCACCGGACCCGCACGTCCTCGTCCACCGTCCGCTGGGCGGTCAGCGCCAGCAGGAGCTGGAGGTACATCCGGGCCATCTGCTGCTCGGACTCTTCGCCGGCAGCCAGGACGGCCCGGGCCGTCGGGAGCAGGAGCTCGGGGTACACGTCCTCCCGCATGGCCTCCTGCAGCGCGCCCATCACGGCCCGCCCGGAGGCGGCCGCGGATTCCAGGTCGCCGCGGGCCAGGGCAACCTGCGCCAGTGCGGCGTCGGCCTGCGCGCCCCACGGCTGGTGTCCGGCGAACAGCGGCGTCAGCTCCTTGGCCTCCGCGGCCGACCGCTCGGCGAGCTCGAGGAGCTCCTCGTCGCCGCGCTCGGCGCCCAGTCGGGCCGCCTCGAGCGCCTGCCGGGCCAGGATCTCGCAGCGGGCGGCGGCCCGGCCGCCGGCGGCCGCCTGCAGCGCGCGGTCGAACCGCTCGCGCATGCCCGGCGCGTCGCCCGCCACGGCCCGGGCAAGGGCGCGCCACAGCTCCAGCCTGCGGACCCGGAGCGGGGTCGGGGCGGCGACCGCGGCCTGGGCGGCCAGGTCGAGCCACCGTTCGGCCTCTGCCACCTCGCCCAAGTCGAGGTAGGCCATCGCCGTTCCGCCGGCCGAGAGGAACTCGAGCGAGCGGTCGCCGAGGTCCTTCGCCGCCCAGTAGGCCTCCTTGCCCCGCGTGATGGCGAGGTCCGGGATCACCTTGGCCCGGGCGAACACGTGGACGCCGTACGCCATCTGGGCGTCCGCGGCGGCCCGTTCGCTCTCCTTCGACAGCGACCGCATCCGGGTGGCAAGTCGCCGGATCTCCTCGATGCGCTGGGCGGGGTTCGATCCGAGGTGGATGTCCGCGCCGAAATCGAGATAGGCCATGGCGATGACCGTCGACATCGCCCCACGGCGGTCGCCGATTCCTTCGAACAGCTCGAGCGCCTTGTGGAAGTGCTTCTTGGCGGCCTCGTAGTTCGCGGCAACGGGGAGCGTCGGGAGGATGTCGTCCAGGCTCTCGCCGCCGACGGCTCGGGCCATGATCGGGATGTGCTCGCCGGCCTTCACCTGTTCGACGAACCACCCCCGGAGCAGCCCGACCTCGATGCACCCGAGCTCGCGCTCGGCGGCGGCGAGGGCCGCGAGGTCCCCCAGCTGTTCCGCGAGCGTCGCGGCCCTGGAGAACGCCTCCTCCGCGGCGTCGAAGTCGACCTCGGCGGCGGAGGCCAGGTAGCCCTCGCCCAGCTCGGTGTGCACCAGCGCCTGCCCGAGCTCCAGCGTGGCGGAGAGCTCGGCCGCGGTGTCGCCTCGTTCGGCGGCGAGCACCCGGACGCGCCGGGCCAGCTCGGCCGCGCGGTCGTCCTCCCCGGCCAGCCGGACGGCGGCGGCCCGCCGCAGCATCACCTCGAGCTCGAGGTGGGGGTCGCCGAGCGCGTCGGCCAGCGCGGCCAGCTCGGCCAGGCCCTCCAGTCGGTCGAGCGGCTGGCGGAGCATGTCCTTCGCGTCGTCGCGGAGCGACAGCAGCGTCACCCGGTCCTGCGGTCCGTCGCCAGCGGCAACGCCACCTCGACGGCGCGGAGGACCTCCTCGGGGGCGTTCGAGGCCAGGGCCGCTCGGGCGGCGTCGATGCGAGAACTTGGCGCAACGCTCGGTGAGGCCGGCGGCCGCCGCGTGCGTGCGCGAGCAGCGGCAGGCTCTCCACCGCGGGCTCGCCGTCCTCGGTGAGCATCTCGACGATGGCGGCGTGGATCGCGCGGCGGCGTGGCGGGCTGAGCGCCTCGAGCGAGTACTGCCGGACCTGCTCGTGGGAGAAGCTGTAGTCGGCCGGCGCGCTCTGCGGGTGCTGGTGCAGCAGGCCGGTCGCGACGGCCGGAGCCAGCGACTCGGCCATGTCGGTCGGTCGCCCGCATCCGCATCCGGGTCGCCGAGGCGAGCCTTCACCGCCTGGAGGTCCTTGAGGCTGAAGCTCCGTCCCAGCACGGCCGCCTCGGACAGGGCGGTCTTGGTCTCCTCGGGAAGCCGTCCCGACCGACGCTGGATCAGCGTCTGCACCGCGGACGGCGCGAGCCGGTCGGCGTTCCGCGCCAGCGTCCAGACGCCGTCGATCTGCTGGATCATCCCGGCGTCGCGGTAGGCGTGCGCGAGCTCCTCGATGATGAACGGCACGCCCTCGGCCTGGGCGTGGACGGTGGCGCGCGCTCGTCGGGTCGACGTCGCCGCCGAGGTGCTGCCGGAGGAACGCCGTCGTCTCGGTCGCCTGGAGCCGCCCGACCTTCAGGCGGCGGACCAGGCCCATCCGCTCCATGTCGGCGAGGAGCGTGACCGCCTCGGTCACGATGGCCGTCTCCTCGGGCCGCATCGCGAGCGCCAAGAAGATCGGGCTCGCGGCGTCGGTCCGCACGGCGTACCGCAGCGCGCGGAGGCTGTCCTCGTCGGCCCACTGGAGGTCGTCGACGAACAGGGCCAGCGGCTTGTCCAAGGCGAGCGAACGGAGCGCCAGCGCCGCGAGGTCGAACTGGCGCAGCAGCTTCTGGTCGGCCGGCAGCGAATCCAGGCTGTGGTCGGTGCGGCCGGAGAGGTCCTTCAACGCGCGGGCGAGCATCTCCTCGGCGTCGGTTCCGGCGATCTCCCCGACGGTCGCCGCGGCCGAGAGGATCGAACGCATCAGCAGGAACGGCGCCCGGAGCTCCTCGTCGGCGGCGACCGCGACCGGGGTGAACCCGGCCTCGTCGGCGAGTTGCATCCCGGCGATCAGCAGGCGGGTCTTCCCGATCCCCGGCTCGCCCTCGAGGCTCACGGCGGCCAGACCATTCCGCGCCGCGGCGAGCTCGGTCTCGATCGCGCCGAGCTCCGACAGCCGCCCGACGACGGACCCCGTTCCGCGCCGCTGCTGGAAAGCGAGCGGACAGAGGGCCTGCAGGACGGGATCCGAGACGAGAACGGACGTCTCGGTCACGATCGGAACCGGGGGCGCGCGGGTATCACAGGGAGAGTATGGCCGCTCGCCCTGCTAAAGGTCGAGGTTCTCGCCGGCGGACGGTTCAGAACACGAAGATGCTGGACGGTGGCGAGAAGCCGGAGGCGAGGCCGGTGTGCTTGTCCCGGACGCGCCCGCGGAAGAGGAACTGCCCGGTCTGGCCGGGTGTGAACTGGGCCTGGGCCGTCGTCACGCCGTTCTTCCACGCCTTGAACGTGTCGCCGGGGTTCTTCTTCTGGACGTCGAAGACGTAGCCCGGGTCGGCCGGCTTCTGCGCCCACTTGATCGTGAAGTGCGTGCCGAGCGAGCCGTTCGCCGGCGTCCGCCCGACCTTCACGTGGACCACGCCCTTCATCGACGCAGCGTGGTTGGGGTCCTTGCAGTGATAGGGGAACGACCCCGCCGCCGGGAACACCATCGTGAACATGATCCGGTTGCTCGGCGCGTACCCCGAGTCGAAGAAGCTCAGGCCGGATGTCTCGGTGACCGAGTGGTCCTTCGGACCGTGGAACCCCCACGAGACGGTGTCGCCGCGCTTGAGCACGGTCAGGTTCGGCAGCCCGTACTGGTTGTCCTGGACCCCCATGTAGAAGTTGTAGAACCCGTTCGGCAGGGGGAAGCCGCCCCGGAGGTCGCCGCCGGCCGCCCGCCGGGCCGCAGCCCGCGCCGTCCGCGGGGCGAGCACATCCGCGTACGCCAACGCCCCGGCCAACGTGATCCCGCTCGCGATCAACCCCTTGACGAACACCCGGCGGCCGACTGCGCCGTCGAGGTAGCTCCGAACCAGATCGCCGCGCTGCTCGTCCGCCATCCCTCGCACCTCCGCCCTAGACCCGCGCGGAGCGTAGTGGGGGCGCTACGGCGACGGCAAGGGCCGAACGGTCCCGAGTGAGCGAGAGGGGGTTCTCGCCGGAACCAGGCGGGACTACGATGTCCCGGCTTTCGGCCCCTGGGGAGGACGCCGTGAACGCAGGCCGGCGATCGTGGTTCGCGTCACTGTCCGCGCTGTCGGTGCTCGCCGCGCTCGCGACCGTCGCGCCCGCCTCGGCAGCCGGGCTGCCCGATCTCGTCGCATCCGCTCCATCGACGACGGCCGGCATCGTCGTCCGGGGCCATCCGTTCAGCGTGTCGACCACGGTGCGCAACCTCGGGGGATCGGCCGCGGCGGCGTCGACGCTGCGGTTCTACCTGTCCCCGGACCGCGTCCGGGGGGCGGGCGACAAGCGGCTGCTGCAGGTCCGGCAGGTCGCCCGCCTGCTGCCCGCTGGCGCCTCCACCGGGACGACCAAGCTGACCCCGCCCGTCACCACGCCCTCGGGCATGACCTACGTGATCGCGTGCGCGGACGACCTGAAGGTCGTGGCCGAGAAGAGCGAGAACAACAACTGCGCCGCGTCCGCCCAGGCCGTCGACATCGTGCCGGGCGCGACGAGCGCCGACCTGATCGACAAGGACCTGGCGCTCGGTCTCATCACCCCGGACCAGGCCCTCGTGGACCACGTGTTCGCCGCGTTCGGGGATTCGCGGCTCCCCGCGAAGTACCGCGGGGACGACGGCTCGGTGATCGACTCGAGCGAGGCGGTCGCGGCGGCCGCTGCGGCGTTCAACGACGCCGACGCGGCGACCAGAGCCATCCTGATCCCGTTCCTGAAGGCGCCCGCCTACCCGAACACCTGGGAGAACCTGCCGACCGCCCCGAAGCCCGACCGGCACGGAACGTCACCGAGGTTCGGCTGCCGTCGTTCGCCCGGGGAGATCCCGTTCCCCATCCGTCGCCGCTCGGTGAGGCCGGTTGGGCCTACTACCAGCACCCCCACGGGGTTCGGATCTGGTTCCGAGCGGCCGACCAGCACCAGCAATCGTTCGCCCGCCTCCTGTACTTCTCCATGGACCAGGTGTGGAAGCTCACGACGCTCATGGGCCGCGCCCCGGCCTCGGACGCCGGCCTCCATCCCTACGTCGATCCCCAGGGTCACACCAAGGACTGGGGCGACGGCGGCAGCGGCGATCTGGACATCTACCTGACGGCCGACCTGACCAAGCCCGCGATCACGCAGGCCTATCCGCCGGAATGCACCGACACGCCGTCGTTCATCGTGATCCGCGACAGCGTGGACTACCTCGCCGACACCACTCGGGTGATCCACATCCTGGCCCACGAGTTCATGCACGTCCTGCAGTTCCGGTTCCACTACGCGCACGCGTGCGACGAGTACACGAAGCTGGACGAGGCGACCGCGCAGTGGGCGATCGACTACGTCGTGCCGACGAACGATCACGAGCACTTCACCGACGCGTTCCTGCCGAACCCAGGTGCGGCGCTGTGGCGCCAGAGCTACGACGGGTGGCCGTTCGAGCTGTTCCTGGCGAAGACCACCGGGCCTGGCGCCGTCGCCCAGATCTACGCGCACACCGAGAGTTCGGGACCGTGGGAGGCGGTGAACGCGGCCGTGGTGGGCGGCCTCGACAAGCAGTGGCCGGACTTCGCGGTCAAGGCCTGGAACCAGCCGCCGGTGACGCCGTCGTTCAAGGCGTGGGACCGATTGCCGGACGTTCCGGTCGCCGACCTGACCGGCGGCGCCCTCCAACCACGGATGATCACGCTCGCCGGGGCGCGGACCAAGACGTTCCCGGTGCCGATCGCCGTCGAGGCGCTGACCAGGAAGTACGACGTCTACACGATCGCCGCGGACGTGGGGCGCATCGAATACAAGAACGGCCTGGCCGGACAGCCGCACGCGGGGGTGCACGCGCTCGTGCAGCTCTCGAACGGAACGTGGAAGACGCCGCAGGACTGGTCGGACCGGTCGTCGGTCGACTTCTGCCGGGCGAAGCCCGCCGAGGACGTGAAGAAGCTCGTCGTCATCACGACGGACAGCACGTCCGACAACCTGTCGCACATCGCCCAGTCGAGCACCACGAAGCTCGTGGCCACGAGCGACTGCCTGCCGGAGACGTACTCCGGGACGTTCAGCGGCACCGCCGAGGTCGCCGGCGGAATGAAGATGTTCTGGTCCGGAACCGCCACCTTCCAGAGGGCGACCGGCCAGGCCGCCCAGTCGTGCATCGGGTACGTCTGCTGGGAGATCTCCACCGGGTCGGTGACCTGGCACGTCGGCTCCTTCCCGAACGCCGGGGACTGCGTGTACACGACCGATCCGAAGAACTCGCCGGTGACCTTCGGGAACATCGCGGTCGAGCCCACCAAGGGACCGGACGGCGTGCAGACGTATTTCGGCGGGGTGAACGCCCAGGACAGCAACGACGGGACCATCCAGTGCGGCGACGACGACCCCGCAGACACGCTCCTGCCGCTCGTCGACTGCTGCGTCACGATGGGCCCGGGACTGCTTCCCGTCGAGCAGGACGGCTGGCTGCTGGCCGGCAGCCTCTCGACGACGGGCGGCGGGGACAAGATCGACGAGGTCTGGAACTTCCAGGGTCACTGAGCGCTCGACCCGCTGCAGGCCTCACCCGCGTCTCCCGGGTCCCTTCCCGCGGTCCGGTCTGCGGAGTATGGTGCGGTTCCTCCGCGTGGCCGACCGCGTGGAGCCTCACCAGGGAGGGGGCTGGGCATGCTGCTCGAGGGTTCGTCGTTCCGTTCAATCCGGCCGCTCCTCGTCGCCGCGCTCGCCGCGACGGTGACCCTCGCGATTCCCGCCCCGGTGCGCGCTGACGTGACGTTCGTGGTGACGTCCACCGGCAACGCGAGCGACCGCAACCTGGCCGACGACGTCTGCGACGTCTTCGCTACCGCCGGGCTCCAGTGCACGCTCCGAGCGGCGATCGAGGAGGCGAACAGCACGCCCGGCGCCGACACGATCACCTTCGACATCCAGAGCACGGTGGCCGTCAAGACCATCACGCCGGCGACGCCGCTGCCGGCGATCACCGAGACCGTGACGATCGACGGGTACACGCAGGACGGGGCCACGGCGAACACGCTGGCGACGGGCGACGACGCCGTTCTCAAGATCCAGCTCAACGGGATCAACGCCGGCGACGACGCCGTGGGCCTCCAGGTCGAGGCGGACGATTCGGTCATCAAGGGCCTCGTGGTCAACCGGTTCGATGGGGTAGGCGTCGTGCTCGCCGGAGCGGACGACCGTCTGACGGGGAGCTTCATCGGCCCCAGCCCGGCCGGCGACCTTGCCCGGCCCAACGGCACAGGGGTGCTCATGGGCGGTCCGGACACCATTGTCGGTGGGACGGGGCGGGCGGCCCGGAACCTGATCTCCGGGAACACGGAGATCGGGGTGCGCGCAGCCAACCAGCAGGCCGCCGGGAGCCGGGTCCAGGGCAACTACATCGGCACGGACCGGACCGGCACCGTGGCGCTCGCGAACGGGTTCGACGGCGTGAACATCAACAGCACGCCGAACGTTCGCATCGGAGGGACCGCGAACGGAGCCGGCAACCTGATCTCGGGGAACACGCTCAAGGGCGTGGTCATCTTCGCCTCTCCGAACGGCCGGGTGCAGGGCAACCTCATCGGAACCGACGCGGCCGGGACGACGGCACTCGGCAACGGCACGTCCGGGGTCGAGGCGTTCTCCTCGGGCGGGACGTTGATCGGCGGCACGACGGCATCGGCCCGCAACGTGATCTCGGGCAACGTCGCGAACGGTCTGCGGATCGGGATCGGCAACACCGTGCAGGGCAACTACATGGGCACCGACGTCACCGGCACGGCGGGGCTCGGCAACGGGGAGAGCGGCCTCGCGTTGCTGGGATTCGACAACGTCATCGGGGGGTCGGTGACCGGCGCGCGGAACGTCATCTCGGCCAACGGCGAGCACGGGGTGGTCTTCGACTTTCCCGAGGGCGCGCACGACAACGTCGTCCAGGGGAACCTCATCGGCACCAAGTTCGACGGGACGGGCGACCTCGGGAACGTCGTCCAGGGCATCGAACTCCTCGCTGGGGACAACGTGATCGGCGGCGCCGGGGCGGCGGCGAACGTCATCTCGGGCAACGACGCGAACGGCATCCGGATCGCCTCGGGGTTCTCCGACGGGAACCTGGTCACGGGCAACGTCATCCGCGCCAACGGCCTCGCGGGGGTCCGCGTCGAGTTCGGGCCGCAAGACGGCGTGATCGGCAACGTCATCTTCGGCAACGGGACGCAGGGCGTCCGGATCTCGCCGAGCGCGCCCGGAGTGCCGATCACGTCGAACCAGATCTTCGGCAACGGCGCCCTGGGAATCGACCTCAGTGGGGGGACGCAGAACGCCGCTGGCGTGACCTCCAACGACACCGACGACCCCGACACGGGCGCCAATCACCTCCAGAACTTCCCGGTGCTGAGCTCGGCGCTCCGCAACGGCAGCGGCGTGACCACGGTGACCGGGTCGCTCAACAGCCTGCCCAGCACGGAGTTCACGATCCAGCTGTTCCTGGTGCTCGCTCCCGACGGGTCCGGCCACGGCGAGGGGCAGGTGATCCTCCAGCAGAAGAACGTCACAACCAACTCCGGCGGCGACATCGGGTTCTCGTTCGCCCAGACGGGGCTGGCGCCCGGCCAACAGCTCACGACGACCGCGACCAACGTCGGGGCCGCGGAGACCTCGGAGTTCTCGGCGAACATCACGGTGGTGCCGGCGCCATGAAGCGGAGGAATGGCGTGGTCACCAGGGCCGGCATCGGACTGCTGGCGACGCTGATCGTTGGCGTTCTCGGCATGCCTTCAGCGCTCGCGGACGGCGAACCCGACACCTCGTTCGGCGACGGTGGCAAGACGGCCTTCAACATCGGCGGGCTGTCGTCGGGCGCGTCGGCCGTGGCCAGGCACGGCTCGAAGTACGTCCTCGGCGGCTTCGCTCAGGGAGGAGGCGCCAGCTCCCGGTTCGCGCTCGCCCGGCTCCTCAGCAACGGTGACCCGGACACGACCTTCGGCGGCTTCGACGGCCAGGTCGTCACGGACTTCTTCGGCGAGTCCGCGGGGATCAACGATCTGGCGGTGCTCGGTTCGGGGAAGATCCTGGCGGTCGGCTATGCGACCAGGCCGAATGGGAACGACGTGTTCGCCGTGGCCCGCTACCGGTCGAACGGGCAGCTCGACCCGGCCTTCAACCAGGACGGGAAGGCGGTTGCCGGGTTCGGGATGGACTTTGCAAGCGGGGCTTCGTTGCTGCTGCTCTCCAATGGGTCGTTCGCGGTGGCCGGCAGCGTCGGCTCCGACAGCCAGCACCTCCAGGCCGCCGTCGCGAAGTTCCTGTCCAACGGGAAGCTGGACACCTCGTTCGGAGGGGGCGACGGCCTCGCGACGGTTCGCCCGCCGGGCAGCGCCTACAGCTACGCGAGCTCCGTGAAGGCGGGCGGCGGCGGGAAGTTCATCATCGGGGGCACGTCGTATCTCAATCAGACGGGGACGTTGAGCAACTTCCTGGTGGCCCGGTTGCTCGCCAACGGCCGGCGGGACCCGTCGTTCAGCGGTGACGGGATCGCAACGAGGAACAATCAGCCCAAGGACTGGGGACACGACCTCGCCGTCCTGCCCAGCGGGAAGATCCTGCTCGCGGGGGCCACGGTGCCGGACGGTTCCCAGCCGAACGTCGCCATCACGCGGTTCAACGCCAACGGCTCGCCCGACACCGCATTCGGCGTCTCGGAGGTGGACTTCGGTGGGAACGACCAGATCCTCGACCTCTCGGTGGACGGGCTCGGGCGGCTGGTGGGCGCGGGGTTGTGGGATGGATCGATGGGCGTGTTCCGGTTCTCCGCGATGGGTGTCCAGGATTCCGCCAGATTCGGCTCCGAAGGCGCGGTCCCCGTCGACTTCCCGGCCCCTTCGTTCCCCTCATCCACGGGGTACGCGGTCCTGACCCCGGGCGACAAGATCGTGGCGGTCGGAAGCGCACGCCTGCCGAGCGAGGACTTCGGCTTCGCGATCGCCCGGCTGCTGTCCTGACTCGCGACGCGTTCTCTCGGGACGTTCCGGTGTTCAGTGGGGACGGATTCCGAGGCGCTCCATCATCGGGGCGCTGAGGGGCGATGTTCGGGCGGGCGGGACGTACAGCGTCGACAGTGGGGTCACGCCTGCTTCGGGCAGGTCCCGCAATCGGACGTGTTCGATGAGGGACGGTCCGACCGGGAACGGCGACGCCTCGTACAGCACCACGTCGTGGTCGGGGCCGTGCGACTCGATGAGACGATCGGCCAGGACCGCCAGGCCTTCGCGGTTGATCGGTCCCTGCGAGCCGTACCGGCCGATCACGCTGATCTGCCACACGACGAGCGGAACCGAGGGGTCCACGGAGCGTTCGCGGATCAGGAGGTCGGTCGCCTCGTAGCTCTGACATCCGGAGTCGGCCGGGTCCACCCCGAGGTCGGCGAACAGGCAGTCCTCCGCCGAGATCCCCGGCAGCATCGTGGCCGGGAACCCCTCGGCCCGGGCACGCGCCAGCGCCTCCTGCGACGGCGTGACGAAGACGCCGGGGTGTCCGTACAGGGCGAAGCAGACGTGGAATCCCTCGCGCACCGGCGCGAGCACCTCGTCGACGATGGCCCTGTAGACGTCCTTCCGACGTTCGTGCTCCTCGTACAGCGGGGCAAGGGAACGGGCGGAGGGGTTCCGGTCGTGGATCCACTTCGTCGGCGAGTCCGCGAGCAGGTACAGGACCCGGTCGGCCCGTTCGATGCGCCGGATGGCCTCCGTGGTGGTGTGCAGCGGAGGACGGATGCCGGTCCCGACGATGACGAGCGAACCGCGGGGAACTCCCTCCGCCGGCATCGGCGTCCGGTCAGGAAGGCGGTTCCTGGTCCTGTTCGGGCTCGTTCGAGTGCACGATGCCGTCGTGCACGATGCCCTTGTGCACGATGATGTATGGCTTGGGGCCGACCTCCCGCTCCAGCTCCGACCGCAGCGCCGGAAGGTCGTTCCCCGAGATGAGCCCCTGCTGCTCCTCCGTGAGGCCGTAGTCCGTCATCGTGGCCTCAGGGTCGTCGAGGTAGGCCTCGAGCAACTCGGAATTCGCGGCCAACTCGTCGAGAAACGTCGAGATCAGGGCCATGTCTACCCCCCACTGGAGTGTGGCCTCGAACAGTAGATCGGACGGGGCTCCCGGGTCAATGCTCGGACTTCTCTCCGAATGGCCCGCCACCTACACTGCCGGGCTGTGAGTCGCTGTCGAGAATGCGGGCACGACAATCCCGAATCCAACCGATTCTGCGAGCATTGCGGCACACCGCTTTCCGACTCGGGGGATGCGCGGGAGCGGAAGCTCGTCACGGTCCTGTTCTGCGACCTGGTCGACTTCACCGCCCGGTTCGACCGCGCCGATCCTGAGGACGTGAAGGCGGCGCTCTCGCCGTACCACGCGCTCGTTCGCCGAGAGATCGAACGGTTCGGCGGAACGGTCGAGAAGTTCATCGGGGACGCGGTCGTCGGCGTGTACGGCGCACCGGTCTCCCACGAGGACGACGCCCGGCGAGCGTTGTGGAGCGCGCTGCGGATCCCGCCGGCGATCGAGGACCTCAACGAGGCGGAGGACTTCGAGCTGGCCGTCCGCATCGGTGTCGACACCGGCCAGGCCGTGGTGGCGCTGCAGCCCGAGCGGGGCCAGGGCATCGTCACGGGCGACGTCGTGAACACCGCCTCGCGGATCCAGGCGATCGCGCCGGTGGGCGGGGTGGTCGTCGGCGACGCCACGCGCCGCCTGACCGAGGACCTGTTCGCCTTCGAACGGCTCGACCCGGTACGCGTGAAGGGGAAGTCCCGGCCCCTCCACTTGTGGCGGGCGGCCGGCGCGCGGAGCCGGTTCGGAACCGAGCCCGAACGCCCCGCGGCGACGCCGTTCATCGGGCGCGAGGACGAGCTGGAGGTGCTCAAGCGAACCTTCGCCCGCGCGGCGCGCACGCCGTCCGTACAGCTCGTGACCCTGATGGGCGAGCCTGGCGTCGGCAAGTCGAGGTTGATGCGCGAGTTCTTCTCCTACATCGACGACCTGTCGGAGCTGGTGATCTGGCGCCAGGGCCGATGCCTGCCGTACGGCGAGGGCGTCACGTTCTGGGCGCTCGGCGAGATCGTCAAGGCCCACGCCGGCATCCTGGAGTCCGACGGCCCCGGCGAGGCCGACGCGAAGCTCTCGGCGGCGATCTCCGCCCTGACTCCCGAGGAGGCCGAGCGCGAGTGGCTCGTGGGGCGGCTGGCCCCACTGGTCGGGCTCGGCGGCCACGAGGGCGCGGTCGACCGCAGCGAGTCGTTCAGCGCGTGGCGGAGGTTCCTGGAGGCCATGGCCGGGCAGTTCCCGCTGGTCGTGGTGCTCGAGGACCTGCACTGGGCGGACCCGACGCTGCTCGAGTTCGTGGAGCACGTGGCCGACTGGTCGACCGACGTCCCCATGCTGCTGCTGTGCACCGCGCGCCCGGAGATGTACGAACGGCACCCCGGGTGGGGCGGCGGCAAGCGGAACTTCACGACGATCTCCCTGCCGCCGCTGTCCGACGAGCAGGCCTCGGAGCTCGTGGCGGGGCTGGTGTCGCGGGCCGAGCTCGCGCTCCCGGACGAGGAAGCGGCGGGCGTCCTCGAGCGGGCGGGGGGCAACCCGCTGTTCGCCGAGGAGCTCGTCCGGATGCGGCGGGACCTCGCGGACGGCGGTGCATCTTCGGGATCGGTCCAGCCGGACGTCGATCAGCGGGCGGAGGAGGCGTTTCCAGACACGCTGCAGGCCATCATTGCCGGGCGCCTCGACACGCTCCCGCCCGAGCTCAAGGGGCTGCTGCAGGACGCGTCGGTCGTCGGCCGGGTGTTCTGGTCGGGCGCGGTCGCGGCGATCGGGAAGCTCGACCCCGCCGACGCCGAGGACCGCCTGCACGAGCTGACGATGCGCGAGCTGGTGCGGCCCAGGCGGGTCTCGTCAGTGCGGGACCAGGTCGAGTACTCCTTCTGGCATGTGCTGATCCGCGACGTCGCCTACAACGAGATTCCCCGGGCCGGCCGGGCCGAGAAGCACCTCGCCACTGCGGCGTGGCTCGAGGAGCTCGGCGGCGACCGTGTGGCCGACCACGCGGAGCAGCTCGCCCATCACTACCACCGCGGTCTCTCGTTCGCCCGCGCCGCGGGCCTGCGTGAGGAGCTTCCGGCGGTCGAGGTGAAGAGCCGGACGTACCTGGAGATGGCCGGCGACCGGGCCATGAGGCTCGAGGTCACCCGCGCGGAGGGCTTCTTCCGGCAGGCGCTCGACCTCGCGGCGCCCGGTACTCCCGAACGGGCCCGCCTCCATGCCCGGGCCGCGGAGGCGGCGGCCAGCGGGGGACGGTTCGAGGAGGCCAACGAGGAGTACGACGATGCCATCGACCAGTTCCGGGAGCAGGGAGACCGGGTCGGCGAGGGCGACGCCATGGTCCGCCTGGCGAACCTCCTGTGGCAGCGCGGGGAGACCGACCGCGGCCGGATGCTGCTCGACAAGGCGCTTGACCTGCTCCAGAGCGAGCCGCCGGGCCCGGAGCTCGCGCACTGCTTCGCGGAGATCGCCACGGATCGGATGACCGCCGGCAAGCTGGAGGAGGCCAAGGAGTGGACGGATCGGGCGCTGGAGCTCGCGGAACGCGTCGGCGCACGTGCGCTCGTGCCGCGCCCGCTGGCCTTCCGAGGGATGGCCCGGTGCTTCCTCGGCGACTTCGACGGGATCGCAGATGTGCGGGCGGCGCTGGACGTCTCCCTGGAGCAGGGGCTCTCGCGCGACTCGGCCCGGTCGCACGCGATGTTGACGGAGCTGCTGTGGGCGAACGAGGACCTGGAGGCCGCGCTCGAGGCCAGCAGGGCGGGGGCGGCCCTCGCCGAGCATCGGGGCATCACGGACATGGCGGCGTGGTGCCGGTGCGCGGGCCTGGGGCCGCTGTTCGAGCTGGGCCGGTGGGACGAGGTGATGGAGGTGGCCGGCGCACTCGTCGAGTGGACGCGGGCCCGCGGTGTCGGCTACGTCGCCGTCATGGCCGAACCCTGGATAGCGCAGGTGCTCGCGCTCCGAGGGGAAGCGCGACCGGGCGGCGTCGCTCGTCGCCGGCTTCCTCCCGGCGGCGAAGGAGATCGGGGAAGCGCAGGTGTACGTCCCGGCGCTGGTCTCGGCCGCGCTCGTCCTGGTGGAGCAGGGGGAGCCGGACCGGGCAGTCGCGCTGGTCGAGGAGCTCGGGGAGTCGGCGACGGACGTGGAATGGTATCCGGCCCATCACCTGACCGACCTCGTGCGCGTGTGCATGGCAGCGGGGCGGGTCGAGATGGCGCGTTCCCTGGTGAGCGGAACGGCCGAGATCGCCACCAGGCGCCGCCTGTCCGTGCTCACGTGTCGGGCGATCCTCGCGGAGGCAGACGGCCGGGCCGCGGACGCGGCGGAGATGTGGGAGGCGGCCGCCGCGGGATGGGAGACCTACGGACACGTGGTGGAGCGGGCGCTCGCGCTGCTCGGCGCGGGCCGGTGCGTCCAGGGATCGGACCCGTCGAGGGGTGCGGAGCTCCTCCATCAGGCCGGGGCCGTCTTCACCGAGCTCGGGACGCCGCGGTTGATCGAGGAGAGCCGGGTGCGGCTGCCCGCGGGGCAGGCCTCGCCCGATGTGCTCCGCGGCTAGACACCCGATCTTTGTTTCCTGTTCGGGATATGGGCGCGCAGGACTCCTGCGTTCTCGTCAGCGGCCTTCCTGTCGAATTCACGTCCTTCCGTTCGTCGTCTGGTTGTTCCCGGGGAACGCCCTCGGAAAGGAAGGAGGATCGATGAAGTACATGTTGCTGATCTACGGCGACGAGCAGGCCCAGGCCGCCGCGACGCCGGAGCAGGCCAAGGCAGTGGAGGACGAATACGACGTGTTCACCCGGTCGATCGTGGAGAGCGGGAACTTCCTCGACGGCGACCCGTTCCACGCCACCGGCTCGGCCACGACGATCCAGGTGCGCGACGGGCGCACCGAGACCGCCGACGGGCCGGCGGTGACGACGGCACCGCAGCTCACCGCCTACTACAAGGTGGAGGCCTCGAGCCCGGAGCACGCCGCGGAGCTGGCCGCCCGCGTCCCGGGAGCGAAATACGGGGTCGTCGAGGTCCGCCCGGTCGTGCACTTCGACTGAACGCGGCCGATCCACGCACCGCCTCCCGGCATCAGTCGCAGGGAGGCGGTGCCCGCCGCCTGAGTTTCAGGCTTCGTCAAGCGCTCGGCCTGGCAGGAACGCTGCAGCATGGTCAGCGACCCACTGGCGGAACGTGCGTGGCGGTGAGCCGAGGACGTCGAACACGGTGGACGTCACGTACGCAGGCTGTCCCATCGTCGCTTCCCACGCGGCCAGCAGCATGTCCCGGGCCGCGGGGGGCCAGGTCCCCGCCGTCTCGCGCCGGAACTCGTCCGGCGTCAGCTCCTCGAACCGGGTCGGGCGCCCGATGACGTCGCCGATGATGCTCACCTGCTCCGCCTGGCTCAATGACTCGGGGCCGGTGAGGACGTAGTCGCCTCCGGCGTGGCCGTCCTCATACAGCGCACGCGCCGCCACGGCCGCGACGTCGAGCTCGTCGATCGGAGCAGTCTCGGCGGCGCCGTACGGCCACCGGATGACGTCGCCGTCTCGAATCGCGGGCGCCCACCAGAACAGGGCGTTCGACGCGAACATCCCAGGGCGGATGAATGTCGATTCGAGGCTGGAGTCCGTGATCAGCTGCTCGATATCGGCGTAGAGCCGAGCCATCGGATTCGGTTGCTGGAAGAACGGGTGCGGCGTTCGAAACGGCGCGGAGAGGAAGACGACACGCCTCGTCTGGTTGGCGAGGCGCCCGACGACGGCGGGAGCGGTGTCGAACGGGGCGGTCCAGACGAGGAACACCGCGCCGACACCCTGCAGCCCGGCGTCGAGCGACTCGGGCACGGTCAGGTCGCCCGCGACGACATCGACCTCCGCCGGCAACCCCGCCTCCGCCGGTCGGCGCGTGAGCGCGCGCACCGGCACGCCGGCGCCGAGCAATTCGTCGACCACGAGACGCCCTACCCGGCCGGTGGCTCCCGTCACGAGGACTGGAGCCATGCTTGCTCGCGTCATGAGGCTCCGGCGGCCGTCCTGAACGAAGCGAGGTCGCCCCAGGCGTCGGCCTCATCGAGTGGGTGTTCCGCGTAGGCGGCGGCGTAAGCGGTGTCGATCTCGGCGGATCGCTTGCGTGACATGTCGGCGGGCCGTTACGTCAGCTTCGCCGCTGCGAACGCGAGGCCCGCAACCGCGAAGACCAGGCTCGAGCACAGCACCACGAGGTTCCGAAACTGCGTGTGCATCTCCCGGTGGAGCCTGGCATCGAAGCGGAGATTCAGCCGCTCCTCGAGCTGGCGAAGGTCGTCCTTCGTTGCGACGTCCGCCCAGCCGACCGGTGGAAGCATCGACATCAGCGTCTCCGCGGCCTCGGGACCGAGCTCTTGCTCGACTCGAAGGAACAGCTGGTGCCTGGCCCGTTCATCGACCGCCATTGTCCACCCTCGCTTTCGCCCACGACAAGATCGGCTGGAGGGAGGAAGCGCGACCATACTCCGAGCCACCGACAAGCCGCGGCGGACGGGAGTGCCCCTGGCGCTGACCGGCGCGAGGGTTCACAGTGGGCACATGCCCAAGGGAGGGGGGAGGGGTTTCGTCGCCAGGATTGCGGTCGTCGCCGTGGCGGCGGTCCTGGTGGGAGCGTTCGGGATGCCCTCGGCGATCGCGGGCGGCGTGCCCGACACGACGTTCGGAGACGGTGGCGAGCTCACTATTCCCGTCGCGGGATTGGGCTCGGCGGCCTCGACCGTCGCCAAGAGCGGCTCGAAGTACCTCTTCGGCGGGTTCGTGCAGGGAGGAGGCGCCTTCTCGCGGTTCGCGCTCGCGCGCGTCCTCAACAACGGCGATCCGGACCAGACGTTCGGAGGCAACGACGGCGAGGTCGTGACGGACTTCTTCGGGGAGTTCGCGGCGATCCGCGACCTCGCCGTGCTCGGGTCGGGCAAGATCCTGGCCATCGGCTACGCAAGAAAGCCGAATGGCAACGACGTGTTCGCCGTCGCCCGCTACCGATCCAACGGGCAGCTGGACACGACGTTCAGCGGGGACGGGAAGGCCGTGGCGGGGTTCGGGATGGACTTCGCCAGCGGGATGTCGCTCCTCACGCTCTCCAACGGGTCGTTCCTCCTTGCCGGCTCGGTCGGTCCGAACTTCAACCACACCCGGGCCGCGGTCGCGAAGTTCCTGCCGAACGGCAAGCTGGACACCTCGTTCGGGGGCGGCGACGGCCTGGCCACGGTTCGCCCGCCGGGCAGCATCTACAGCCAGGCCATGTCCATGGAGTCGGGCGGCAGCGGGAAGATCGTCATCGGGGGCACGTCGTATCTCGACGCGGCCGGGACGACGAGCGACTTCCTGGTGGCCCGGTTGCTCTCCGACGGCCGGCCTGACCGCTCGTTCAGCGGCGACGGGATCGCATGGAAGCACAAGCAGCGCCGCGACAGTGGAAACGACATCGCCGTGCTTCCCGACGGGAAGATCCTGCTCGCCGGGGGCACGACGCCGGAGGCGTCCCATCCGAACCTCGCCCTCCTGCGGTTCACCGCGGCCGGCGCGTTCGACGCCTCGTTCGGCGTCACGGAGGTGGACCTGGGCGAGAGCGGCTACATCACCGCCCTCTCGGTGGACGGCCAGGGGCGCCTGTGGTGCACGGGGAGCTGGAATGATGCGATGGGCCTGTTCCGGTTCACCGCGGACGGCGACGAGGACGGCGGAATCCCCATCGAGTTCCCGGGCCCCGATACGCCGAGCAGCTCCGGGTACGCGATCCTGACACCGGGGTCGAAGGTCCTGGTGGTCGGCAGCGCGCGGCTCGAGAGCGGCGACTACGGCTTCGCCGCCGCCCGCCTGCAGGTCTGAGGGAAGCTGCCGGCCGTGCGCAAACGAGTGAGCCCTGGCCGGATCGCCGTGGTGGCCGTGGCGACCGTCATGGTGGGAGTTCTCGGGATGCCCTCGGCGCTCGCGGCCGGCGAGCCCGACGGCACGTTCGGGGACGGTGGCCTGACCGCCTTCACCATCGGGGGGATGAGCTCGGGGGCGTCGGCCGTCGCCAGAAGCGGTTCGGGCTACGTCATCGGGGGGTTCGCCCAGTCAGACGATTCCTCGCGGTTCGCGCTCGCGCGGATCCTGGCCAACGGCCACCTGGACACGACGTTCGGAGGCCACGACGGCCAGGTCCTGACGGACTTCTTCGAGTTCTCGCAGATCGCCGACCTGGCGGTGCTGGGGTCGGGGAAGATCCTGGCGGTCGGCCGCGCGTTCAAGCCGAACTTCGACACCGTGATGGCCGTGGCCCGGTACCGGCCCAACGGCCTGCTGGACACGACCTTCAGCGGGGACGGAAAGGCCGTGGTCGGGTTCGGGACGAACCTTGCGGACGGACGCTCGCTGCTCACGCTCTCCAACGGGTCGTTCCTGGTGGCCGGCTCGGTCGGTCCGGACATCGACCACGTCCAGGCCGCGGTCGCGAAGTTCCTGCCGAACGGCAAGCTGGACACCGCGTTCGGCGGCGGCGACGGCCTGGCGACGGTACGCCCGCCGGGCAGCTCCTTCAGCGAGGCGAACACCGTGAAAGCGGGAGGCGGCGGGAGGATCCTCATCGGCGGCACGTCGTTTGGCGAGCTGGGGGCGACGAGCAACTTCCTGGTCGCGCGGCTGCTCTCCGACGGCCGGCGCGACACGTCGTTCAGCGGGGACGGGATCGCGACGAAGCACCAAGAGAAGGCGGACTTCGGCAACGACCTCGCAGTCCTGCCCAGCGGGAAGATCCTGCTCGCGGGGTCCTCGACGCCGGAGGGGTTCCCGCCGAACGTCGTGATCCTGCGGTTCACCGAGGCCGGCGCGTTCGACACGTCGTTCGGCGTCAAGGAGGTGGACTTCGGGGGGAGCGACCAGATCCTCGACCTCTCGATCGACGGCCTCGGGCGGCTGGTCGGCGCGGGGACATGGGAGAACTCGATGGCGGTGTTCCGATTCAGCGCGAACGGCGCCCCGGACTTCGCGACGTTCGGCGTCGGGGGCGCGGTCGCCCTCGAGTTCCCGGCTCCATCCAACCCGTCGAGTCAGGGGTCCGCGTTGCTGACGCCGGGGGCGAAGATCCTGGTGGTCGGCTCCGCGCGCACCTCGACGGGCGAATTCGGCTTCGCTGCGGCCCGCCTGCTGTCCTGAAGTCGAGGCCCAGGGCAGGACAAGATCGACTTCTGGAGTCTCCACGGCCACTGACCGGGCTGGTCACCGGTCCGGCTGGATGACATGTCTTCAGCCGTCGGAGGCCCGGCGCTTGACGCCAACGGCGAGCGCGACCTGGGTGAGGTCGGATCGCATGCCGTCGATCGTGCGCTCGAGGCCGTCGATCCGTCCGTCGAGGCGCTGCTCGGTTGCTCGGAGGTCCGCCTTGATCTCTTTGCGGAACTCGGCCATCTCCCCCCGGAAGTCGGCGAACTCGTGCCGGAGACCCTGCGTGATCAGACCCAGGATCAGGCCGACCGCCGAGACGAGGACACCGAGGACGACTGTGCCCATGACATTCATCGGATCGATTCCTCTCCGGGGGAGGAATTGTCGTTCGTCGATCGGACCCCAGCAGGAGGCACCGACGCGACCGATCGCGTCACTCGAGTGCCCCGGCCGCGCCGCGCTCGGCCGTTGATGCGATTCGGGTGAGCTCGCGACGGTCGTCGGCGAGGTTCGATCGGAGCGTTCGGACATCCCATGGGCGCGAACCGGAGCGCTGCTCGACGCGACATTCGATTCGCCTCATCTCGTCGTCGAGTCGGTTCAGGCTCTCCGCCACGAAGAGAACGGACGTCTTGATCCGGTTGAACTCGCGGGCGGTCGACCGCTTGCGCCAGACGCTGCGATCGTGAATCGCCCAGATGTTGATTCCGGCGATGCCGACGATCGCGAAGCCGGCAAAGACGAGCACCTGGCTCAGGTCATCCATGACCGCCTCCTCGATGCGGACGCAACACGGATCCCGACCGTAGCAGCAGGGCAAAGCGCGAAGTCAAGCCACGTTGAGGCTCGGGGGTTGGAGTTCGGTGGGTACCAGGCTCTTCGTGGCCGTGCTGTGGTCAGGCGAACGGATCCCGGAGGCGGATCCCCTCGAACTTCCGGAAGTCACGGTCATGCGTCCAGATGGCTGCGACCTCGTTCTGGCGCATGAGGGCGACGAGATGGGCGTCCGGCACGAGGTTGCCGCGAACGACCATGTCGCCTGTGGTCGCCGTGTATGCGCTCCAGAAGTGATCGCGCTCGCCGACGGCTCGGACATGGGGGACGGCGAGGAGCTCTTCGACGTTGGCAGCCGCATGCTCGACGGAAAGAGGCCGCGGGAAGATCGCGGGGTGCGTGGCCATCCGCAGGTATCCCATGAGCACCGGCCAGAACAGGTAAAGGAGTTCGGGCCCTCGGGTGACGTTTTCGACGAGATCGAGGGCGCGATCATGGAACCGGCTCGATTCGTCCGACGCGTAGAGCAGGACGTTGACGTCCACGGTCGAGCTCATCGTTCGCCGAGTGCCCGCCGAACGGCCTCCTTGTCCTCCAGGTCGACTCGCGCCGGCCCCATGGGAGCGGTGTTCCACCGGAATGGCGAGGGCTCCCTGGCTCGCCCGCCCTCTGAGAGGGCTGGTCCCAGGAGCTCGGAGATGACCTGGCCGAGACTCTTTCCTTCATCACGGGCCCGCTGCTTGAGCCCACGGAGGATGGACGGGTCGAGGTTGATCGTGGTCCGTGCCATGATGCGTGATGCTATCACCGACCACACCTGATGCGGCCGGTATCTCGCTCCATGGCGATGGTGCCCGGCAAGTCCATCGATTCCTCTCCGGGGGAGGAACGTGCCTGACGTTCGGAAGGTAGCAGCAGCCGCTGACACGACCTCGAGGGCCGGCGGGCGCTCGGGTCAGGCCGAACTGTCTCCGGGAGCCGAGGCTTGCGCCATGGCAGCGGGCGGGAGGGCTCGGGCGCGTTCGAGCCACGGTGTCGCCCTGAGGCGTTCGAAGATCTCGACGGCCTCGGCCACCAGCGGGCCCGGTCTCGGCGTCGGTGCCCTGGCCGGAGAGCCACTCGGCGTGTTCCACCAGGGCGACCCCCGTCTCGAACGGCATGGCGATCTCGCGGAAGGTCTTCTCGGCGGCGAGGAACCCGGACTCGACGGAGTCGTCCTCGCCGCGCGCCGAGGCCAGGCGGGCCGCGAGCCGGGCGCCGTTTGCCCGCAGGTACGGCGTGACCAGCCCGGGCCGGGCGCTCCGGATGACGTCGAGCAGCTCGTCGGCCCGGTCCAGGTCGCCGAGGTCGAACGCCGCCTCGATCAACTGGGCCAGCCCCCGCTTGACCGTCGGCGTCGGAAGCCCGAGGCGCTCGATCCCGCTGAGGACGTCCGCGGTCGCCTCGAGGGCCTCGGCGGGCCTTCCATTCGCACGCAGGAACTCGGCTCGGACGACGGCGTACAGGATCTTGAGCTCTTCGTTGTCGGACGTGCCGGCCCACGCGTTCTCCTCCATCAGGGCGGTCGCGGCCGCGAGCTCGCCCCGTCGCACGTGGAGCGGGACGAGGTCGAGCAGGCCCGACGAGGCCCATGGCAGCGACGCGAGCTCCTCCATGGCGCGCGCAGTGTCGGCCCACTCCACGGCCTCGTCCCACCGACCGAGCGAGACCAACGAGTAGATCGACCCGGTGAGCCAGGACATCTCCTGAGGACGGCTCCCGATCCTCCGCGAGAGCACGAGGCCCTGCTCGGCGACCCCGAGCAGCTGGTCGAACCGATCGAGGGACTCCTGCGCCACCGACAGGTTGTTGTACGCGCGCAGCGCGGCCACCCCCAGGTCGTGCTCGAGCGCCACCTCGAGGGCCCGTTCGAGGAGGACCGTCGACTCGTCCATCCGGCCGGCGCGCTGGAGGCTCACGGCCCGGCTGGACAGGGCGTTCGAGTACACGTCCGGCAGCTCCAGCTGCTCGCCCAGCTCGAGCGCCTCCTCGAGATACGGAATGGCTTCCACGTGTGCCCCGGCGATCGCCAGGAAGCGCCCGACCTGGCCCGCCACCGTCGCCCGGTCGACGTCGGGCTCCTCTCCGGCCATCACCTCGTGGGCCCGGCGCACGCGTTCGGTGGCCTGGTCCAGGCGATCCTGCTGGAACTCGACCTCGGCCAAGCGGGCCTGGACCCGGGCGGCCGCGTGGGGCTGGCCGGCCTCCTCGAACAGGGTGGTGGAGGTGACATAGGAGGCCGCGGCGTCGTCCAGGTGCCCGCGGAGGGCCGACATCTGGCCGAGGCGCTCGGTGAGCTCGGCGCGTTCCAGGGCCGAGTCGGCGATCTCGGCCGCCTGGCGGAAGTACGTCTCGGCCTCCTCGGCGGCGGCCAGCGAGGCGGCGCGCTCGGCGGCCCGGACCAGCATGCGGCCGGCGTGTTCCCGGATCTCGCGGGCGTCGTCGGCGTCGGGGGCCATGCGGTAGGCCTCCATGAGGTGCGAGGCGACGACCTCGACGATCTCCTCCTCCTCGTCGCCCCAGGCGGCTTCCAGGTAGGCGGCGACGCGGAGGTGGCGGTCCTTGCGGTCGCGCTTGGAGACGGTCTCGTAGGCGACCGTGCGGACGAGGTCCTGGAGGAACCCGTACTGGCCGCGTTCCGGGCTCCGCGGGTCGGCCTGGACGGAGAGGACCTCCTTGGCCACGAGGGCGGCGAGGAGGGGCTCGAGGTGGCGTTCCTCGAGGTGGCTGAGGGCCGTGAGCGCGGCGCGGGTGAACGTCTTGCCGAGGACGGCGGCGTCCTGGACCAGGCGGCGCTCGTCCGGTTCCAGGCCGTCGAGGCGGGCGGCGATGAGCGCGTGGAGGGTCTCGGGGATCTGGAGGTCGTGGATCGTGTCCTTGGGGCGGTAGACCGAGCCCTCCTGCACCAGCAGGCCGCGGTCGAGCAGCATGCGGACGGTCTCGACGGCGTACAGCGGAACGCCCTCGGCGCGCTGGAGGATCTTGCCGGTGAGCTCCGTCGGGAGGCCGGGGACGAACCCGGTGAGGAGCCGTTCCATGGCCGCTTGGATCGAGCGGTTCCAGCGAGATGGCGGTGGCGACGCGCTTCGGGGCCGGCTGGGCGCTCGGCCGGGAGAGCGTCATCACGAAGATCGGGAGCGAGCGCGACCACTCCATGAGGTGGTCGATGAACTCCAGCAGCGAGGGGTCGGCCCACTGGAGGTCCTCGAAGACCATGACGACGGGCTCGGACTCGGAGATGCGTTCGAAGAACAGGCGCCACCCGGCGAACAGGTCGCCGCGGTCGGGCGCGGTGCGGTCCTCGAGGCCGATGAGGTGGGCGAGGCGCGGCTCGACGAAGCGCTGGTCCTCCTCGTCGTGGACGAACTGCTGGACGACGTCGTGGAGCTTGGCCAGGGCGGAGGTGCGGTCCTCGCCCTCGACGATGCCGGCGCGGCCGCGGACCATCTCGGCGAGCGCCCAGTACGTGACGCCCTCGCCGTAGGACAGGCACCGGCCGCGGTGCCACCGGAACAGGCGGTTGAGGCCGTCCATGTACTTGAAGAACTCCCAGGCCAGGCGGGACTTGCCGATGCCGGCGATGCCCTGGACCTGGACCAGGTGGGCCTTGCTCTGGTCGGTGGCGGCGTGGAAGAGGTCCTTGACGAGCTTGAGCTCGCGTTCGCGCCCGACGAACGGCGGCTCGAGGCCCTCGGGCTTCATGAGGCCGCCGAGGCCGGCGACGATGCGGTCGACGCGCCAGAGCTGGAGGGGCTCCTGCTTGCCCTTCAGGGTGTGGACGCCGGCGTCCTCGTAGGCGATGGAGACGTCGGTGGCGCGCTTGGTGGCGTCGCCGACGAACACGCGGCCGGGCTCGGCGACCGACTGGATCCGGGAGGCCGTGTTGACCATGTCGCCGGCGACCATGCCCTCGCCGACGGCGTGGAGGTCGACGGTGGCCTCGCCGGTGAGGACGCCGGCTCTGGCCTTGAGGTCTTCGGCGTGGAGCTCCTGGCCGAGCTGGGCGACGGCGTCGAGGAGCTCGAGGGCGGCGCGGACGGCGCGCTCGGCGTCGTCCTCCTGGGCGGTGGGGGCGCCCCAGACGGCCATGACGGCGTCGCCGATGAACTTCTCGACGGTGCCGCCGTACCGCTCGACGACGGTGCGGCAGGTGTCGAAGTAGCGGGAGAGGAGGTCGCGGACCTCCTCGGAGTCGCGGGCCTCGGACAGCGTGGTGAACCCGACCAGGTCGGCGAAGAGCACGGAGATCAGCCGCCGCTCGGTGCCGGCCGTCGGTGGGGCGGCGGGGACGGCGGCGCTCGTGACCGGGCTGGCCGCCGCGAGCTGCGAGCCGCACTCACCGCAGAACTTCACGGTGGGCGGGTTCGGCGAGCCGCAGGTGGGGCAGGCGCGCGCAAGCGCCGAGCCGCACTCCCCGCAGAACTTGCGCCCGGCGTCGTTCTCGGACCCGCATGACGAGCAGACCAAGCGAATCTCCCCGAACGTCGGCATCGACGAAGGGTACGCGCTCCGGTGGGAGGGGTCGGCCAGGTAGTCAACGAGGTCGTTGCGGATGAGAGCCTGACTGGTGCGAGGCGTCGGCCTGGGACAGAACGAGCGAGCGGGCCAGCGTCGGTGCTGGCCATCAGCCATCCTGGCGGAGGCAAGGAACGCCCCTGCCTCCCGTGCGTGTGAGTTGACTGCCGGTACGCGAGCGGCCCCGTCCGAGGAGTTCGTCGGGTTTGCCCGAGTGGCGACCGGCGTGACAGCCTTAGGAAACAAGGCCTGAGCGCAAGCCGGGTTCGTCTACGGAGAGGGGCACTGTGTCACCTGCCAGACAATCGAGTCTCAGGACATGACCGTCGCCAAGTTGTTTGAGGACTTCTACATCGCTCCAGACTATCAGCGAGAGTACATTTGGGAAGACAACAGGTCGAACAGCTGCTGGACGACGTGCACGCTGAGTTCCAGTCCGCCTCTAGCCCCGACGCATCGGAATACTTCATTGGCAGCATCGTCGTATGTCCCGGTGCAGATGGCGTGCTCGAGTTGATTGACGGGCAGCAACGCACGACGACAGCGTATATTTTCCTTTGCGCGCTTCGTGATCACCTGATCGTCGGCGAATCCATCCAAGCACTAGAACCTCAGGTTCGTGCGATCTACGACGACCGAGGGTCGCGATATTCCTCGATACCGTGTTGTACTTCAATATGAGGATAGCGGTGATGTCCTCGATGATGTCGCAAGTGGGAGTCCCTGGAGGAGATCATCGGGAGAACCCGCTCAATCACGAATATTAAGGGTGCCTACCGCGTAGCGCGGACCTTCTTGGGACAGGAATTTGGTGACGACGTCGCTGAGATACGACGGTTCTATGCCTTCTTTACGAAGAAGGTCAAGCTTATTCGAATTGGCACTCAGTCTGTGGCTCGCGCTGAAAACCTTCGAGACCATCAACGACCGGGGCAAAGGCCTTGATTCAATGGATCTCCTAAAGAACCTAATGTTCATGAGCGCGAGCCGGGATGAGTTT
>CAVPQW010000009.1:0-960693 GCA_963707645.1 uncultured Actinomycetes bacterium | reverse complement strand
CAATCGGATCGGCGGTGTCGTACGCGCACGGCGTGGTCGACCCGATCCGCGACATCGGTCAGCTCGCGCTCGAGCACGGCCTCCTCCTGCACGTCGACGCCTGCATGGGCGGCTTCCTCCTGCCCTACTTCCGCCGCCTCGGCGCCCCGGTGCCGGACTTCGAGCTCAACGTGCCGGGCGTCACGTCGATCTCCATGGACCTCCACAAGTACGCCTTCGCCGCGAAGGGAGCCTCGGTCATCCTGCATCGCTCGCCGGAGCTGCGTCGTCATCAGATGTACGCGTGCTCCAACTGGACGGGCTATACGATCATCAACCCAACGGTGCAGAGCACCAAGTCGGGCGGACCGCTGGCCGCCGCATGGGCGGCGCTCAACTTCATCGGCGATGACGGCTATCTGGAGATCGCGCGCCAGGTGCTGGACGCGACACGCCGCATCGCCGCCGCCGTCGACGCCACGCCGGGTCTCCGCATCCTCGGCAACCCCGAGATGAACCTGGTGGCGTTCACGTCGGACACGCTGAGCGTGTTCGAGATCGCCGACGAGATGAAGGCACGCGGCTGGTACGTGCAGCCCCAGCTCGCCTTCGGCGACTCGAAGGAGAACATCCACCTCTCCATCAACCCGGCCAGCGTGCGGTGGGTGGATGCGCTCATCGCCGACCTGCGCACGTGCGTCGACGCGGTCGCGGCGCGGCCGCCGGACGGCACCACGGCGCAGATCCGCGAGGCCGTGGCCTCGCTCGCCGGCAGCGACATCGACCCGGCGGCACTCTCCGGGTTGCTGGGGGCGGTCGGTGTCGAAGGAACGAAGCTCCCCGACCGGATGGCCTCCATCAACGAGGCCCTCAACGCGCTTCCAGTCGCCCTACGCGAACGCCTGCTGGTCGAGTACCTGAACGAGCTGTATCGACCGCACGGGGATTGAGCGCGGCACCCGTCATCGCGAGGGGGCCGTCTCCCGGGCCGCGCGTCCACTCGCCCTCGGACCGCTCCATCAGCCCTTCCCACACCTCGGCGGGCCTTTCGGAAAAGACCACCTCTGGTTTCGCGGGCACCACGAGCCAATCGCCGCGCTCGATCTCGGTCTGGAGCTGGCCGGGGCCCCAGCCGGTGTGTCCGGCGTACGCCCGGAAACGGCCCGCCTGCTTCTTGCTTCCCAGCAGCCGCTCGACGGCGGCCCGGCTGGTGAGGACGTACACGTCCTGGAACACGGATTCGGCATCGGCGTGTGGCTTGGTCGCCTTCTGCAGGACCAGGAGTGAGGTTGGCAGCACGGGGCCACCCAGCCAGACCTGGTCGCCGCGGCCACCGAGGGCACCAAACTGCGGCAGGATCTTCGCGAGCGGAATGGGCGTCGGGCGGTTGACGATGACACCCATCGCACCGCCCTCGTCCTCGTATGCCACGAGGAGGATCACGGTCTTGCTGAAGTTGGGATCGGCGATCTGGCGGTTCGCGATCAGGAGCTTGCCCTTGGCGGGACGGCCGATCGTGCCGGAGACGATGGGATGGACGGGCAAGGACAGGTCGGCCCAGGCGGCGCTGGCGACGACCAGCATCCCGATGGCGGAGAACAGCAGAGCCCGGTGCGGCCTCACACCCCCTGCGTAATCCCGGGGGAAGCGCGTGACAAGGGACCGGTCGCGCCGTAGGGAGCTGCCGAGCGGCTGAACCGTTCCCCGCCCGACGTCACCACCCGCGGCGGCGCGACCCCCGCAACGCCCCCAGGATGCCGCGCGTGATGGCGCCGGCAACCGTGACGGCCACGCTACGCGCCACCGGCGAGCGCAGCACCTTGTCGAGCGTCCCGGGCTCGGGCCGCCGCGCGGTCGGTTCCTCGGTCGCACCCGCCTCGGCTTCCTGCGCCGCCAGCTTCTCCTGCCGCGCTCAGGCGGTCGACCGCGTCCCGGTAGCGCCGCACCTGCTGCGAGCGGTCGAGCTGCTCCTGCACGCTCGGTCCCGCTGAGCGGCGCCATGCGCGACGACGGCGGGATCATCCGGGTGGCGAACGGTTGCGAGGGCACGCCCCGCGACGACAGCACCGTGACCATCGCCTCGCCGATACCCAGCGTCGTCAGGCTCTCCTCGAGATCGTAGAAGTCGCTGTTCGGGAACGTCTTCACGGTGGCGCGGAGGGCCTTCTGGTCGTTCGGCGTGAAGGCGCGGAGCGCGTGCTGGACGCGGTGGCCGAGCTGCGCCAGGACGTCCTCCGGCACGTCCTTCGGGGTCTGGGTGACGAAGAACACGCCCACACCCTTGGAGCGAATGAGCCGCGCCACCTGCTCCACCTGCGCCAGCAGCGCTTTGGTGGCGTCCGAGAAGAGGAGGTGGGCCTCGTCGAAGAAGAAGACCAGCTTCGGCTTGTCGGGGTCGCCCACCTCGGGCAGGTCGTTGTAGAGCCTGGCCAGCATCCACAGCATGAAGGTCGAGAAGAGGGCGGGCTTGTCCTGCGCGTCGGACAGCTCGAGTATGCTCACCACGCCCCGGCCGTCACGATCCACCTGCAGGAGGTCGTCGAGGTCGAACTCGGGCTCGCCGAAGAACACCTGGCCACCCTGGCCTTCCAGCTCCACCATCTTGCGCAACAGCACACCGACGCTCTGCTTCGACATGCCGCCGTAGCTCTTGAGCTCGGCCGCCCCCGCTCCGGTGAGATACTGCAGGACGGCGCGCAGGTCGGCGAAGTCGAGCAGCTCGAGATCGCGGTCGTCGCAGAGCTTGAACACCAGGGCGAGGACGCTGGTCTGCGTTTCGTTCAGGCCCAGCACCTTGCGCCAGCAGGAGCGGCCCGAACGACGATACGGTGGCACGGAGCTGCGCGCCGCGAGCCCCCGTGAGACTCAAGAGCTCCACCGGGACGGCGGCGGGCTTCCAGCTCCACCCGGTGTCGCGAGCGCGCTGCTCGACGCGCGCGTCCGCCCCTCCGGGGGCGGCCAGACCGGATAGATCGCCCTTCAGGTCGGCGAGGAACACCGGAACGCCGGCAGCCGAGAGCTGCTCCGCCATGAGCTGCAGGGTCTTCGTCTTGCCGGTACCGGTGGCCCCGGCGATGAGCCCGTGACGGTTCATCATCGCGAGCGGAATGCGCACCAACGGCTCTGGTGCAGACTCGTGTCCCTCGAGCGGCGCGCCCAGCGTCACCGCGTCCCCGGCGCTCTCGAATGCAGCCCGACAGGCCGCGACCAATTTCTCGTCCATTGCCGGGCGCAGCCTAGCCCGGGCGACCAGCGGGCGAAAGTCATCGGCCTGCCTTTAGTAGCCTACCTTGAGTCGCCTACGGCACGTTGTTAGTCCCACCGCCGCGAGGTATCCCGGCGCCGAACGCCACGACCGGTAGGGAGGTGCACCATGTGGAAGGAGTTCAGGGAGTTCGCCCTCAAGGGGAATGCGATCGATCTCGCCGTAGGTGTCATCATCGGCGCCGCCTTCGGCAAGATCGTATCGTCGATCGTGGACGACCTGCTGATGCCACCGCTCGGGTTGCTCCTGGGCGGCATGGACTTCTCGAACTGGTTCATCAATCTCAGCAGCGGCGACTACAAGACGCTGGCCGCCGCGCGTGCGGCGGGCGCCGCCACCTGGAACGTCGGCTCGTTCATCAACGCACTGATCCAGTTCCTGATCGTGGCCGCCGCGGTCTTCTTCTTCATCGTGAAGCCGATGAACGCGCTCAAGAAGCAGATCGCCGCGGAGACGCCGCCATCGCCTGACGAGGTCCCGGCCGACGTGAAGCTGCTGACCGAGATACCGGGACGTCCTGAAGTCGCGCTGAGATTCAGCTCAGGCGCTCCACGCAGCGGGCCTCGTGGTCGAGCAGCCAGCGCTTGCGGTCGAGCCCACCGCCATAGCCGGTGAGGTCGCCGTTGGCGCCGATCACGCGGTGGCACGGGCACCACCAGACCGACCGGATTGGCGTTGTTGGCCATCCCCACCGCGCGCACCGCCTTGGGACGGCCGATGCGCCGCGCGATCTCACCGTAGGACACCGTGGTGCCGCACGGGATGTCGCGCAGGGCCGCCCACACGGCGCGCTGGAACGGCGTGCCGCCGGTCTCTACCGGCAGCCTCTCGATGGCACGAACATCGCCTGCGAAGTACGCGGCAACTGCACGCGCGGCGGCGGTGGGCTTCGGGGGCGGCGCCAGGTCGGTCGTGCCGGTGCTTCGCTGCACGCGACGGCGCAGCTCGTCCTCGTGATCGCCGAAGTGCGTGGCGCGCAACCGTCCGCTGGTGTCGGTGACGAGGAGCAACTCGCCCACCGGAGTCGATATCCGTTCGAGGAAGAGTCGATCAGCCATGTGCCACCTCGATGGTCGTGGGAACCGCCGTCCACAGGTGCTGCGCGGCGTAGGCGCGCCACGGCCGCCAGCGTTCCGCACGTCGCAGGAGGGCCGCAGGCTCGGGGCGTGGCCGGCCGCCGGTCGCGGCGCCGCGCAGCAGCCCGACGTCCGCGGCCGGGAAGGCGTCCGGATCACGCAGGGCGCGCAACGCGACGTACTGCGCGGTCCACTCGCCGATACCTGGAACCGCGCGCAGGCGCCGGACGGCCGCTTCGACGTCGGTTCCCGGTCGGAGGAGATCGGGATCGGCCAGGGCCGCGCGAGCCAGACGACCGAGGGTCGCGCGGCGGGCCTCCGGCATGCCGAGGGCGCCCAGATCGGTCGCGGCGACGCGCTCCGGAGTCGGGAACGAGTGCGTCAATGATCCTGCCGACCCGGGCAGCGGCTCGCCGCAGAGCGCCACCAGGCGGCCGGCGAGCCGGCGTGCCGCCTGCACGGTGATCTGCTGTCCCAGAACGGCCCGCACCGCCAGCTCGAAGCCGTCCCAGGCGCCCGGCACCCGAAGTCCCGGGCGAGCCGCGACGAGTGGCGCGAGCAGCGGGTCGGACGTCAGGTTCGCAGTGATGGCGCCGACATCGGCGTCCACGTCGAAGAGTCGCCGCACCCGCTCGAGGACGGCTGGCAGAGCGCGCACGCCTTCCACACGTACGGTGACCGCGAGCGAGCCGGCGGCTGGATCGTGTGCGACCTCGACCGTTCCACAGCCGCCGTCACCCAGGGTCGTGCGGCGGTAGACGTCGCCCGCCACCTCCTCGACGCCCTCGACGGCGCGGGCCGCCAGGTGCGCCAGGATCGCCGGCCAGTCGTACGGCGGGCGATACCGCAAGCGTAGCGTGACGCCGGCGCCGGGCGGCGAGCCGGCGCCGCGGACCGCGCGACGGAGGGCGCTGGGGGGACGCCCGAAGAGGGCGCGGAACGTCTCGTTGAAGCGGCGAACGCTCCCGAAGCCGGCGGCGAACGCGACATCGGTGATCGGGAGCCGCGTCTCGTGGAGGAGCTGCTTCGCGAACAGCACCCGGCGCGTCTGTGCGACGACGACGGGCGATGCGCCGAGGTGGTGGTGGAAGAGACGGCGGAGCTGGCGCTCACCGACGCCGAGCCGCGCCGCCAGAGCGTCGACATCGCCCTCGCCGTCGAGCGCGCCGTCGGCGATGAGCGAGAGCGCCCGCGACACTGTGCCCGCCGTGCCCCGCCACGCCCCGCCGCCGGGCGCCGTCTCCGGACGGCAGCGGAGGCATGGTCGGAATCCCGCGTGCTGCGCCGCCGCTGCCGACGGAAAGAACCGGCAGTGCTCGCGTTTCGGCGTGCGCGCGGGGCACACCGGCCGGCAGTAGATGCCCGTAGAGCTGACGGCGACGAACAGCCGCCCATCGAAGCGCGCGTCGCGGGTGCGGAGCACCCGGTAGCAGGCGTCGGCGTCCAAGCAGTCCATGGGTCCAGAGCCTGCCATATCATAGCGGGGCCGACTGGCGGTTTTCGGACGTCGATGGCCGACTGGCTGGCCGTCACATGCAGGCGCCGCCGTCGACCCGCAGCACCTTGCCCGTCACCCACGAAGCGTCGTCCGACGCCAGGTACGCTGCCGCCTTGCCGATGTCCGACGGCTCGCCCACACGGCCCAGCGGAATCGCCTTGGTGATGCCCTCGCCGACGAACTTGATGAGCCGCTCGCCCATGTCCGAGCGGACCAGTCCTGGCGCGATGCAGTTCACACGCACGCCCGAGCCCGCCACCTCTTTGGCGATCACCCGCATCAGCGTGTTCACGCCCGCCTTGGCGACGTGGTACGGCGCGCCGCCCGCGCCCGCCATGTCGGCTCCGATCGAGGAGATGAAGAGCAGCACCCCACGGCGTTCGAGCAGCGCGGGCAGCACGGCGCGGGCGGTGTAGAACGCTCCGTCGAGGTCGGTCGTGAGGACCCGCCGCCACTCTCCGGGGTCCATGTCGTGGACTGCCGCCACCCGGCTGGCGACGCCGGAGTTGGCCACGCCGACGTCGATGCGGCCGAAGGCGTTCCGCACCTCCGCGACCATACGATCGACGGCCTCGCGATCGCTGACGTCGGCCTCGACGATCATCGCCTTCCGGCCGAGCGCCTCGACATCACGCGCCGTGGCCTCGGCGGCATCGCGCCCACGACGGAAGTTGATGGCCACGTCGGCGCCTTCGCGGGCGAACTCGAGCACGATGCCGCGGCCGATGCCACGGCCTCCGCCGGTGACGAGCGCGACCTTGTCGGCGAGGCGTCCCATCACGGGTCGCCTAGCACCGGCCCGGCTTCATCACAACGAGAAGTCGAGCGAGACGACGGCGTTGTTGCTGGAGATGTCCTCCGTGGTCTTGTTGCTGAACTGGTTCATATAGGCCAGCTCGACGCCGACCGCGTGTGTGACCTGATACCGGAAGCCGACGTAGGCGCGGTTCTGGTCGAAGCCTGCGCGCGGCCCATTGGTGACGTTGTTCAGGTCGGCGAACGGCTCGTCATATGCCGAGAAGAACAAATGATGCGTGTGTTCGAGCGGGTACAGCACCTTGATCATGTGACGCAGGCGGATGGCCACCCCCTGGGCATCCTCGATGAACCGCTGCTCGAGCCGGGTGCGGTTGATGAGGCGCAAATCGCCGAAATGTTGGTCGAAGAGCGACTCCTGGTAGACCCGGTTCTCGTTCCGGAAGTCGTTGAAGCTCGGGTTCCAGCCGTAGCCGAGATAGAGCCCCCAGTAGGGCTTGAGGTAGTAGCCGATGGCCGAGCGGATGACCTCCTGACGCATCCCGTTGCCACCCATACGCTGCTGGCCTTCGAGATAGAGCTTCCACCGGTCCGCGAGCTTGATCCTGGCCGTGATCGGCACCCAGACCTGGGCATCCGTGTCGACGGCCCGCGCCGGAGACCCCCACAGGGCCAACATTCCCAGTGTGACCACCGGGAGCGCACGACAGACACGGGCGGACACACCTACTGACATCGCAACCTCCCCCGGGTTGCCCCCGGCAGACGGGATCGCGGCCCGTCATCGGTGCCACCCGATCGCTTCCGCGGCTAGCTAGTGGGGTGGGAAGTAAAGGTCAAGCGCCAGACCGCCGCGAATGCCCCCAGTCACGGCCCTGAAACGTGGGAGCCATGCCAACGTAACGCAAACGTCACATAGCCATCCCGCAAACGAGAGCTCCGGGTCGGAGTCTCTCGGGGGTCACTTGCCGGCGGGGTTGTTCGCGGGGCCCAGTCGCTGTCGCCGATGCGGCCAGATCGCCCAGGCCCGTGGTACCCAGGTCCGGTCGCACCACCTCGATGGGATCGCGCAGATCGTCGACGTAACCGAGTGCGTAGGCGCCACGCTGGTAGCCCATGACGCGAAGCAGGTCGACGGGCAGGGTACGCGCAATCTCGAGGGGCACTGAGAGGTACTGATTCTCCTCCTGCCGCAGCCAGGACGCGTTGTACGTGACGTTGACGCCGTAGCGGACGGCGTCCGATCGGTTCGCACCGCCGCCGTGATAGAGGCTGCCCGTGTAGAACAGCACGGACCCCTTGGCCATCTCGGCGGGCTCGGTCTCGCTTTCGTCGAACTTCAGGCGGTCGTCGAGATGGTTGCTGCCCGGGATGACCCGCGTGGCGCCGTTCTCCGCCGTGAAGTCGCTCATCGCCCAGATGGTATTGCACTGGACCTCGAAGCCCTTCGGGAACGGAAAGAAGTCGTAGGCCCACTGGTCGCGGTGGATCAGCTGCGCAGGCTCACCGGGTCCGATGGCGATGATCTGCGTCAGGTGGAGCTGGAAGCTCGAGACGTGGCCGAGCGCCACCCGGAGGGCACCCAGCACGAGCGGATGCATGACCAGGTCGCGACATGTCACCGAGCGCGCGATCAGACCTCCCGTGCGTCGCGTGCGACGGCCGGCGAAGTCGTCGGGGCCCGCGGCGGTGGCGTCGAGGTACGGCTGTAGCTCCGTCTTCGCCCGGTCCATCACCTCGGGAGCGACGAGGCGGTCCACCACGACGACTCCATCGCGCGCGAGCACCCCGGCTACGTCGTCTCCGGTTGCCGTCGCGGGGAGGTGCTCGATCGCCATCGGCTCAGGACGCGGACTCGGCCGACTCCGCGAGCACGGTGACCACGTTGTCACGCACCTCGGCGAACCCGGGGCCGATCTGGAACTTCCCCGTGCGGCCGTCCTGCTTGTAGGACAGCTCCCCGGCGTCGAGGGTGGTCACCAGCGCGGCGTGATCGGGCAGGATGCCGATCTGGCCCCACGCGGCGGGCGCGGTCACCTCGCGCACCTGGTCGTCGAACAGCTCGCGCTCGGGCGAGTAGATGCGCAACCGGAGCGAATCGGCCATCAGATCACGCCGCCAGCTTGCGGGCCTTCTCGACCACGTCGTCGATGGTGCCCACCATGTAGAAGGCCTGCTCGGGCAGGTCGTCGTGCTTGCCCTCGACGATCTCGCGGAACCCGCGGATCGTCTCCGGCGAGGGGCACGTAGACGCCCTTGAAGCCCGTGAACTGCTCGGCGACGTGGAACGGCTGCGACAGGAAGCGCTCGATCTTGCGGGCCCGCGCCACGCTGAGCTTGTCGTCCTCCGACAGCTCGTCCATGCCCAGGATGGCGATGATGTCCTGCAGGTCCTTGTAGCGCTGCAGCACGGCCTGCACCTGGCGCGCCACCATGTAGTGCTCGTCGCCGACGATGTTCGGATCGAGAATGCGCGACGTCGAGTCGAGCGGGTCGACGGCGGGATAGATGCCCTTCTCGGAGATCGCCCGGTTCAGCACCGTGGTGGCGTCCAGGTGGGCGAACGTGGTGGCCGGTGCCGGATCGGTCAGGTCGTCGGCGGGCACGTAGATCGCCTGCACCGACGTGATCGACCCGCGCTTCGTCGTCGTGATGCGCTCCTGCAGCTCGCCGATGTCGCGTGCCGAGCGTGGGCTGGTAACCCACCGCAGACGGCATGCGGCCGAGTAGTCGCCGACACTTCGGAGTTGGCCTGCACGAAGCGGAAGATGTTGTCGATGAAGAGGAGGACGTCCTTGCCCTCGTCGTCGCGGAAGTGCTCGGCGACCGTGAGCGCCGTCAACCCGACGCGGGCACGCGCGCCCGGCGGCTCGTTCATCTGACCGAACACGAGCGCGGTACGCGAGATCACCGACGCGCCATCGGAGAGCTTCGACTCCTGCATCTCGACGTAGAGGTCGTTGCCCTCGCGCGTACGCTCGCCGACGCCGCCGAACACCGACACGCCGCCATGCTGCTTGGCGACGTTGTTGATCAGCTCCTGGATGATGACCGTCTTGCCGACGCCGGCGCCGCCGAAGAGACCGATCTTGCCGCCGCGCTGGTAGGGGGCCAGCAGGTCCACCACCTTGATGCCGGTCTCGAAGGCCTGCACCTGTGTCTCCTGATCGGTGAACGCCGGGGCTTCGCGATGGATCGGCGAGCGCTTGGTCGCGTTGATCGGGCCCTTCTCGATCCACCGGGTCGCCGATGACGTTCATGATGCGGCCGAGCGTGACATCGCCCACCGGCACGGTGATGCCGTCGCCGGTGTCGCGCACCTCGGCGCCGCGTACCAGGCCGTCGGTCGAGTCCATGGCGATGGCGCGCACGGTGTTCTCGCCGAGGTGCTGCGCCACCTCGAGGACCAGGTTCCACGGCTGGTCGTTGATCGCCGGGTTGGTGACCGTCAGCGCGTTGAAGATGGCGGGCAGCTTGCCGTCGGCGAACTCGACGTCGACGACCGGCCCGATGACCTGTGTGATGCGTCCATTGCTCGGCATGGTGCGATTCTACCCCTTGAGCGCTTCGGCGCCCGAGACGATCTCCATCAGCTCTGTGGTGATGGCGGCCTGACGGGCGCGGTTCATCGAGAGGGTGAGGCGGTCGATCATCTCGGAGGCGTTGCGTGGTGGCGTTGTCCATGGCGGTCATGCGGGCGCCCAGTGCTCGCTGGCGACCGACTCGAGGAGCGCCTGCATCAGGCGCGTCTGGATGTAGCGCGGCAGCAACGCCGCGAGCAGCTCCGGCCGCGGCGGCTCGAAGATGTACTCCACGGACGCCGCGTCCTCCCCGGTCGTTTCCACCGGCAGCAGCCGCACCACCGTCGGCACCTGCGCGATGGCCGACTGGAACCGGCTGTAGAGCAGGTAGACCGCGTCGGTCTCGCCCTCGGCGAAGCGCGCGGTGATGCGTTCGGCGATCTCGCTGGCGACCTCGCGCGACGGGCGCGTTCTGCACACCGGTGCGCTGGAACATCGGCGTGACGCCGCGGCGCTTGAAGTGGTCGAGCGCTTTCCGCCCGACGAGCGCCAGCTGGATATCCTGCGACGCGTGCTCCGCGCGGAAGCCTTCGGCCTGCCGCAGCAGGTTGGCGTTGTAGCCGCCGCAGAGACCGCGGTCGCTGCTCAACACGACGAGGTCGAGCCGCCGCTCCTCCCGATGCGCGAGCAGCGGGTGCGCCTCTTCCGACAGCCCGGCGACGACCGCGGCGAACATCTCGGTGAGCTTCGCGGCGTACGGCCGGGCGCGCTCCGCCGCCTCCTGCGCACGGCGCAGGCGCGCAGCAGCCACCATCTTCATGGCCTTGGTGATCTGCTGCGTGGAGCGGACCGATCCGATCCGCTTGCGGAGGTCTTTGAGGTTCGGCATCTACCCCTACGCCGAGAACAGCGTGGCGAATTCCTTGAGCGCGGCGTCGATCTTCTGCACCAGGTCGTCGGTGAGCTCCTTCTTCTCACGCAGTCCGGTGAGCACCTCCGGCCGCTTGGCGTCGAGGAAGACGTAGAGCTCGCGCTCGTAGCGCTGCACCGCAGGAACCGGCAGGGCGTCGAGGTGACCGTTCACGGCGGCATACACGATGGTGATCTGCCGCTCGACTGGCAGGGGCGCGTACTGGCCCTGCTTCATCACTTCCACCAGGCGCTCGCCGCGATCGAGCTGCTTCTTGGTGGCGGCGTCGAGGTCGGACGCGAACTGCGCGAACGCCGCCATGGCACGGTACTGCGCCAGTTCCAGTCGCAGCGGGCCGGCCACCTTCTTCATGGCCTTCACCTGCGCATTGCCACCGACGCGTGACACCGACATGCCGACGTTCACCGCCGGCCGGACGCCAGAGTAGAAGAGGTCGGTCTCGAGGAAGATCTGACCGTCGGTGATCGAGATGACGTTGGTCGGGATGTAGGCCGACACGTCACCGGCCTGCGTCTCGATGATCGGCAGCGCCGTCAGCGAGCCGCCGCCGCGCTCCGGGCTCATCTTGGCCGCGCGCTCGAGGAGCCGCGAATGGAGATAGAACACGTCGCCGGGATACGCCTCGCGACCGGGCGGACGGCGCAGCAGCAGCGAGAGCTGGCGATAGGCGGCGGCCTGCTTGGAGAGGTCGTCGTAGACCACCAGCGCGTGGCGGCCGTTGTCGCGGAAGTACTCGCCCATGCTGCAGCCGCTGTAGGGCGCGATGAACTGCATCGGCGCCGGGTCGGACGCGCCCGCCACCACCACGGTCGTGTACTCCATGGCGCCGAACTTGGTGAGCTTGTCGACCACCTGCGCCACCGTCGACTGCTTCTGGCCGATGGCGACGTAGATGCACTGCACGTCGCCGCCGCGCTGATTGATGATGGTGTCGATCGCGACGGCGGTCTTCCCCGTCTGACGATCGCCGATGATCAGCTCGCGCTGGCCGCGCCCGATCGGAATCATGGCGTCGATGGCCTTGATGCCGGTCTGCAGCGGCTGCTTGACGCTCTCACGGTCGATGATGCCGGGGGCTTTCAGCTCGATGCGGCGCGAGGTGGTGGTGCTGATCGGGCCCTTGCCGTCGACCGGCTGCCCGAGCGCGTTCACGACGCGGCCGAGCAGCGCGTCGCCCACCGGTACCTCGGCGATGCGGCCGGTGCGCCGGACCTCGTCGCCTTCCCTGATCGCCTGCACCTCGCCCATGACGGCGGCGCCGACGTTGTCCTCTTCGAGGTTGAGCGCCAGCCCGTAGACGCCGTGCGGGAACTCGATGAGCTCGCCGGCTTCGACCTTGTCGAGTCCGTAGATGCGGGCGATGCCGTCACCCGCCGACAGCACGACGCCCGTCTCGCGGACCTCGAGCTGCTTCTCGTAATCCCGGATCTGCTCGCGGATGATGTCACTGATCTCCGCCGCGCGGATCTGCATGACCGTGTTCCCCCCGGACCGGACGCTACGCGCCGCTCCCTGCCATTTCCTTGCTGATGCTCTCCAACTGCGTGCGGACGCTGCCGTCCCACACCGTGCCGCCGACGTCGAGCACGACGCCGCCCAGCAGCTCGGCGTCGACCTCGGTGGTGACGATCACCTCGCCGCCGCCGACGAGGCGGCGCGCCAGGTTCGTCAGTTCCTCCTGCTCGGCAGGGCCGAGCGGAGCCGCCGAGCGGATGCGTACACGCGTGCGGCCCACCTCGGCGTCGACCAGGGCGCCGTACGCCTGCGCGACCTGCGGCAGGATGGCCAGCCGATCGCGGTCGGCCAGCAGGCGCACCAGGTTGCCGATCGACGGCGACGCCCCGAGGGCGTCGACCACGCCACCGACCACCTTGTGGCGCGCGCCGCTCTCGATGGCGGGATTCAGGACCACTGCCCGAAGCCGCGGCTCGTCGAACGCCGCGGCGACGGCCACGAGCTCCTCTCCGGTGGCGTCGAGCGAACCCGCCTCGCGCGCGAGATCGAGCAGCGCGCGGGCATAGCGTCTGGCGAGGCCGCCGGTCACGACGCCGGCCCCGATGTCTGCCCGGCTGTCGCCACGAACTCGCGGACGAATCGCGCTTGATCGTCAGCGCCCACATGCTCGCGCACGATGGTCGTCGCGCGCCGTACCGCCTCTTCGACGACCTCGGCCCGAAGCGCGCGCTGGCCGGCGACGGCCTCCTGCTCGGCGACCAGCTTGGCATCCGAACGGATGCGCTCGGCGGCCAGGCGGCCCTGCTCCAGGAGCGACGCCCTCGCCTCCGCGGCCATCGCGAGAAGGTCGGCCTTCAACTGCGCCGTCACCGCCGGCAGCTCCCGCATCTCGCGATCGAGCTCGGCGCGAAGCCGCTCGGCCTCTTGCTGGGCCCGCCGGCCGGCTTCCAGCCCGTCGCGCAGCTGTTCGGTCCGCTCGCGGAAGTACTCGCGGATGGGCCCGGCGAAGAAGCGCACCAGGAGGAACGCGAAGATCGCGAAGTTGATCGCGGGGAACAGGAGGTCGCCGAGTCCCGGCTGATGGTGTGCGCCGTGCTCGACCATCTACACGGCCCGCCCGAGCACCTGGTGGGCCACTTCGCGAGCGATGGTCCCGACTTCGTCGTGGAGCGTCCGGCGCGCGCCCGCGATGTCTTCGGCGACCCGCTCCCTGACCTCGTTCAGCGTACGCTGGGCGTCTTCGTTGGCCTGGGCGATCAGCTGCTTCTGCTCGGCCTCGGCGCCGCGGATGATGTCCGCGACTTCGCGTTGAGCGTCCGCCCGGGCCTGCTGGACCGCGGTGTCGTGCTCGCAGCCGAAGCCGCGCCACCTCGCCCTCCAGGGCGCGCGCCTTCGCGACTTCGCCCTCCGAGCGGCGGGCGCGCTCCTTGATGACTCGCATCGCGGGATCGAACCAGAGACTTTTCAGCGCCGCCCACAGGATCAGGAAGATGACGATCTGGAGGACGAGGCTGTAGTTCAGCTCCAGCATGGGGATCTAGGCAGCGACCGGTCGGAGAGCAGGGCTACTTCGCGCCCTCGGAATGCACCTTCAGGGGCGAGCCCTCCGAGGGAAACGGCGTCACCTTCTGCGTGCCCTGGCGGTCCTTCTCGACGCGCTGCTCGGCGCGCTGCTCCGTCCGCTGCGCATCGGCGGCGCCCATGTTGCACTGTCCTTCGAACACCACGCCCTCCTGGATGACCAGGCTCGGCGCCGTGATGTTGCCGTAGAGCTTGCCGGGAGCGCGGATCTCGAGACGCTTGCGCGCCGTGACGTCGCCCGTCACACGCCCCTGCACCACCACCGTGCTACCGACGATCTGCGCGTTGACGACGGCGCTCTCGCCGATGGTCAAGGCATCCTGCGCGGTGATCTCGCCTTCGACGTGACCCTCGATACGCACGGGTCCTTCGAAGGTGAGCTTGCCGACGACCCGGCTGCCCTTGCCAAGGAAGGCGTTGTTTCCGCTGCCGCTGGCCTCACTGGGCATCGTCGGTACACTCCTCTCCCGCTCCGTTCCCGCGCCGCCAGCGCCGGACGTCCCCGTGCCGCCGAACGTCGGTGGCAGCACCGACCCCCGATCGTTTCGCTCCCGATCTTTGCCGAATATCGCCATCAGAATGACTCCGAGGGTGTTCGGGCCGTGGACGCAATGCGCCCCGGCCGCCCGAGCCGTGAGGCTTCTAGCACCGCCCCGCGCGGAGTGTCAAAACGCGCGGTCCACCGCCTTTTGGCCCTGAAGATGAGAGACCAGACGATCCAGTTCTGGCTCCGAGTAGAACTCGATCTCGATCGTTCCGCCGCGCTCGCGACGCTGGATCCGCACGCGCGTGCCGAGTGCGCGGGTCAGATCCTCGGCGAGCGCCTTCCAGTGCACGTCGGGCCGCGGCGCCCGCGTCTCCTGGACCATTGCGCCTGGCGCGGGCCAGGCGCTCCGCCTCGCTCTTCGGCAGCTTGTTCGCCGCGATCTCCCGGGCGAACGCCTCGCGCGCGTCGTCGCCCTCGACCGAGAGCACCGCCCGGGCATGACCCGCGCTGAGCTCACCGCCCTCGAGCTGCGCCTTCACGCTGTCCGGGAGCGCGAGGAGACGCAGCGCGTTCGCGACAGCCGGCCGGCTCTTGCCCACACGCTGGGCGATCTCCTCCTGCGTGAGGCCGTAGACCTCGATGAGCTGGCGGTAGGCTTCCGCCTCTTCGAGCGGCGTCAGCTCCTCGCGCTGGAGATTCTCGATCAGGGCCAGCTCGAGGCGATCCGGAGGGTCCGCCTCGCGGATGGTCACCGGCACGGTCTCGAAACCGGCCAGGCGCGCCGCCCGCAGGCGCCGTTCCCCGGCGATGAGCTGGTACCCACCCTCGGCGCGGCAGACCACCAGCGGCTGCAGGAGCCCATGGCGCCGGATCGACTCGGCGAGCGCGTTCAGCGCCTCCGGGTCGAACCGCCGGCGCGGCTGGTCCGGATTCGTGGTGATGTCGGCGATCGGCACCGTCGGCGTGCCGGCGGGCTTCTCCTCCGGGGACGCTTCTCGGTGGGCGACCTCCAGCGGAGCAGGCCCGGCAGGCTGGCCCGATGCCACGGGCTGCGGCGGCGCGCCGGGCAAGAGGGCCTCGAGCCCCCGGCCGAGAGCACGTCTCATAGCCATAATGTCTCCATGTGAGAATACTTCTCAGCTAGCAATCGCATCGGATGACGCGTCCGCCGCCACTGGCAATCCCAGAAGCTCCTGGGCAAGTGCGCGATAGGCCACGGCACCGCGGGACGTCGGATCGTACAAGAGCACGGGCATCCCGTGGCTGGGACTTTCCGAGAGCCGGACGTTCCGCGGCACGACGGTCTGAAACACCTGAGCCCCGAAGTGACTTCGCACCTCGTCCTGAACCTGTCGCGCCAGACTCGTGCGACCGTCGAACATCGTCAGCACCAGGCCGTCGATCACCAGATTGGGATTGAGGACTTCCCGCACTCTGCTGATGGTGTCGAGCAACGCCGTCAGCCCTTCGAGGGCGTAGTACTCCGCCTGCAGTGGCACGAGGACGCCGTCGGCCGCCCGCAAGGCGTTGAGGGTCAAGCAGGCTGAGCGACGGAGGGCAATCAATAAGAATGAAAGCATAATCGTCGGCTAGCTCTCTCAGTCCGGACCACAGTCGTTGCTCGCGATCTGGCATCGTCACGAGCTCGATTTCGGCACCGACCAGCTCGCGCGTGGATGGGATCAGATCGAGCCCGTCGATCCTGGTGCGCCGGATGAGGTCGCGCGCGGAGCGTTCCCCCAGCAGCAGCTCGTAGACCGTCGACTCGGGGCCGGAGGGCGGATGGCCGAACCCCGTCGTCGCACTGGCCTGCGGGTCGATGTCGACCACCAGGACACGGTGGCCCGCCATGGCAAGGCCAGCAGCAAGGTTGACGGCGGTGGTCGTCTTGCCCACACCGCCCTTCTGGTTCGCTACAGCGATCGTCCGCGCCACACCGCCACCTCCACAGGGACTCTGCCTAGCACAGGGTGGTTTCCCGGGAAACCCCGATCAGTGGTCGGGGAACAATTGTTGCTCCGTTATGGCCACGTCCGGAGATCGTCGAAGCCTGGAACTCGCTGGGCCTCGATGGTCCTGGACGCTCGTGGGCTAGAGCTCAGCCTGCTTGGGCCTGAAGCCCGAAGAAGAGAAGGCGGCGCGATTCGCCGCCCGGCAGCTCATAGTCCCGGACCCGAAGGAGCTCCATCCCCACCGAGGCCGCACGCTCCTGGGCCGTCTGCTCGCTCAGCGACCGTGACTGCATGGAAATCAGAACCCCATCGGTCCTACGGAGAAAGGGCGGAGCCATATCGAGTACCTGCTCGAGCTTCACCGCCCGCGACAGGACCAACGCCATGCGGCCGGCAATCGCGGGGTCACGAGCAACGTCTTCGGCTCGCGCTTCGACCACGCGAACCGTCGGCAGCCCGACGGTTCTGACCACCTCCAGCAGAAAGCTGGTCGGCCGGCGCCGTGGCTCGAGCAGGACGATCTCCTGCTCTGGACGGGCACAGGCGATCACGATCCCGGGGAATCCCGCGCCGGTGCCGATGTCGAGAACGGGCCCGGCCGGCGGCAACTCAGGCACTACGGTCAGGGAATCGACGACGTGCTTCTGCAGGAGGGTGCCCCGATCGCGATCGCCGGTCAGGTGGAACCGCTGGTTCCATATCTCCAGCAACTCCACGAACCGCCCCAGCCGGCCGACTGCTTGATCGTCGAGGCCGATGCCGAGACGACCGGCGTTCGCGCACAGGTCGATTCGCTCGGCGGGCGTCACGACGACACTACCCCTGCCGATTCGGGCCGAATCAACGTGGCCCGGTTGGCCTGACGACGATTCGCCTGGAGTCTCCCTGTCCCTCGCTCTCGCTGGTGATTCCCGGCTCGTCCTTCAGCGCCAGGTGAACGAGCCGGCGTTCCCTGGGGGTCATTGGACTCAGCTCCACGGGGCGGCCTGTCTGGATCGCGGTAGCCGCGGATTGCCTCGCGAGCTCCTCCAAGGCCTCTGCACGCCGAGCACGGTACTTGGCGACGTCGATCTCGATCCGGCTCGGAGCCGCACCAACCTCGTCCCGCAAGGCGATCCGGTTCACCAGATACTCGAGTGCATCCAGCGTTCGCCCGCCTCGTCCGATCAACAGGCCCGTGCTGGAACCCGATAGCTCGAACCGGATCAGTCCCGGCTCGAGCGTCTCGTCGATAACGGGTTCGTCGACCAGATGCTGCACGAGGACCTGGAGGACCTCACGCGCCTTCCCCGCGATTGCCTGTGAGGTTTCCCGGGAAACCTCGCCCGCATCCCCCTCGAGCTTCATGCCTTCGCGGGGGCAGGGTCCGAGTTCAGCATGAACCACTGCTGACCCATGGTCAGAAGGTTGTTCACCAGCCAGTACAGCACGAGCCCGGATGGGAAGTTCATCGAGATGAAGGTGAAGACCACGGGCATGAACATCATCATGCGCTGCTGGGTCGGGTCACCCTGCTGGGGAGTCATCAACTGCTGGAGGAGCATGCTGAGCGCCCATCAGTAGCACGAGGACCGGGATGCCGATTCCCCCGACCATCAACCGATCTGGGGCGGACAGATCGTTGATCCACAGCATGAACGGTGCGTGCCGCAGCTCGATGGCGTGCAGCAAGGCGTTGTACAGCCCAACGAAGATCGGGAGCTGGAGCATCATCGGCAGACACCCGGAGACCGGATTGATGCGATGTCGCTTGTACAGCTCCATCGTCTCCTTCTGCATCGCGACCTGGTCGTCCTTGTAACGGTCCCGCAGGCGCTGCATCTCCGGCTGGAGCTTCTGCATGGCTTTCATGCTCTTGAAGGACGACCTGGTGAGCGGCGCGGTCGCCAGCTTCACGAGCGCAGTCAGAAGGATGATCGCGACGCCATAGTTGGGAATGATCCGATACAGCGCCCGAAGACCCCAGAGGAGCGGCAGGGCGATGAACCAGAACCAGCCGAAGTCGACTGCCCGTTCGAGTTGGTGCCCTGCAGCGGCCAGCACATCCCGCTCCTTGGGGCCCATGAAAACCTGGAAGCGTGCGCTGCCTTCAGTTGCCGGCAAGTCGAGACGGGCGATCGCCGTCCCGTCCGCATTCGCGAGCCAGGCCGTAGTGGTTCCCGACTGGGGCATGCCCAGCGCAGCGAAGTACTGGGCGCTGAACCCCGCCCAGCCAGCCCCGATGACCTCGAACGGGGTCTTCAAGGCATCCAGGGTCTTCTCGATCAGCTTGGCATTCGCGAAGGCCACTCCCTGCTCGGTCCCCGACTTCCGGCCACCACTGGCAGCCTGTTCGGATACTGGAGTCAGGATGAGTCCGATGCTGCCCTTTGCGGCCTCCCCGGATGCTGCGACGTCGAACAGGTAGGAGTTTCCCAGGAAACGATAACGCTTCTCGATGCTCCGGCCGTCGCTCGTGCTCCCGCGGAACACGATGTCACCCTGCTCTGCGCCACTCAGCTTCAGCGTGGTCGCATTCGCTTCGTACACCACGGCCGCATCGCTGTTGCCGGCCCCGAGCTCCAAGCGTGATCGGGAGAACCTGGGAGGAGCTGACGAGATTCCAACAGCGGGCTGTCGGGCTGGACCGTCTGCTGGAATTGCTTCAATTCCAGCGACTTGAGACGTGCACCAAGCGTGGTGATCGTCGCCCGCACCAGGTCGGTCTCGACGGTCACGACGGGTGAGTCGCCGGCGGGCGCTGACAGGCCCCCGGCCGTGGCCGGAACGTCTGGACGGGCGGTACGGTCGACTGGTGCGACCCCCCGCTCGGGCTGGGGTGCCGCCTGATCGGGGGCCGTTCCCTGACCCTGGGTCTGGGGAACCGGCGTCGCCTTCCGATAGGGCCGGACGACCAACTGCTCGTAGGCGAGCAGCAGGAGGAATGACAACACTAGAGCAATCAAGAATCGTTGTTGATCCATTAAATCTTCTCGATCGGGACGGGGTCCCAGCCCCCGGAATGCCAGGGATGGCAACGGGCCACCCGGCGTAGTGCCAAAGCAACGCCCCGCAACGCGCCGTGACGCATCACCGCTTCATGGGCGTACTCGGAGCAGCTCGGAGCGAATCGACAGCTCGGCGGACACAGCGGGCGGATGAAGAGTTGATACCCGCGTACCAGCAGCAGCAGCGCAGCGGCCGCAGGCCGCCGTCGTTCACGAGCGCGCGGCGATGGCGAGTGCGCGCTCGAGCTCGAAGGTCGCCTGGGCATGGCTGATCTGCGCTGCGTCCGGCTTGGCGATGACCACGACGTCGACGATCGCTGGCAGGGAAAGACGCCGGTTTCGGAAGATGTCCCGGACGAGGCGTTTGACCCGGTTCCGAACCACCGCGTTTCCCACCCGGGAGCTCACCGTCACCCCGAGGCGGCTCGTCCGCGCCCGCCCGGGGGTCTGGATGACCACGAAACTCCGGCTATGGCGCCGCTGCCCCTGGCGCTGCAACTGCAGGAACTCCCTCCGCCTCCGCAACCGGACCGACTTCGGAAAGGCTCGGGGGCCCGGCACGGGCATCAACCCGGCTGTTTCGGCGGAATGGAGACCGTCAGCCGTTTGCGGCCCTTGGCCCGGCGCCGCTTCAGTACGGCCCGGCCCGTAGGCGTGGCCATACGGGCTCGAAACCCGTGGGTCCGCTTTCGCCGCCGGTTGCTCGGCTGATACGTCCTCTTCATCGCGAACCGCTCGCTCAAACCACGCAGCCGGCGGAAAGTCAATTTTGCCGGGGGTGCCTGGTCGAGGACAGCACCGGGGGACGACGGTCCTGATGGAGGACAGTGCCGGCGGCGAGCGTGGTCCTGGGATAGTGCCGGGTCGACGGCCGGCGCCGGCCCGATTGGACCGTCAGTCGAGCTCGGGCCGCGGCCGGCGTCGGAGGAGATCGACCACCGCGCGGGATGGGTCCTTCCCCTCGTACAAGAGCGCGTACATCTGCTCGGTGATCGGCATGTCGACGCTCGACGCTGCGGGCCAGCTCGCGCACCGACGCGTGTTGCGCACGCCCTCCGCCACCTCGCTCATGCTGGCCGATGATCTCGTCGAGCGTCTCTCCGCGGCCCAGACGCCAGCCCGACGCTGCGGTTCCGCGACAGGTCGCCCGTGCACGTCAGCACCAGGTCGCCCAGGCCGGCAGGCCCGAGAGCGTCGCCGGGTTCGCGCCGAGATCGCATGCGCCAGCCGGCGAGATCTCGGCGAGCCCGCGCGTGATCAGCGCCGCGCGGCGTGTTGTGCCGAAGCCCAGCCCGTCGCTCACGCCCGCCGCGACGGCGATCACGTTCTTCACGGCGCCGCCGATCTCGACGCCGACCACGTCGGTCGACGTGTAGACGCGGAAGGTGGGGCCGCTGAAGAGACGCTGCAGCTCTTCGGCGACCGGCGAGGTACCGCGCCGCCGCCGTCACGGCCGTCGGCAAGCCCGAGCGCGACCTCGCGCGCGAAGCTCGGGCCCGACAGCACGCGACACGCGGGTCGCGTGCTCGCGGCAGCGACGTGCTCCAGAACGTCGGACATCGTGGCGTGCGTGGATCTGCTCGACGCCCTTCGCCGTCGACACGACGAGCGCCGCCGGGCGCAGCATGCGACGGAACGCTCTGCGAGAGCCCGCACCGCGTGCGACGGGCACGACGACGACGACCGCGTCGGCGGTCGCGGCATGCCGTCCGCAGATCCGTCGCTGACGGTGAGCGACTCCGGGAGCGGGACTCCGGGATGGCACGCGGTGTGCTCGCGGTCGCGGCGCGAAGTCGACGCGACGAGTCTCGGCGTTCCGCGCCCACAGCCGTCACGTCGTGCCCGAGGCGCGCCAGGTGAATCGCGAGCGCCGTGCCCCAGCTTCCGCTCCCGAGCACCGCGACGGACGGCCATGGCGGACGCATGCCACGAGCCGCGCCGAGGCGCAAGACCGCGGCTCGACGGCGAACGCCTCGGGACTCGGTCGGCTCGGGATCCGGCTCGGCGTCGGGTTCGCGTCAGCGACCGGTGCCTCCTCGGGGCCTCCCGGCGACCGCCTCGGCGCTCGACTCGTCCTCGCGCTCGGCCAGCCGCGCGACGGCAGCCGACGCGCTCGCCCTCCTCGAGCTCGATCAGCCGCACGCCCTGCGTGTTGCGACCGATCACGCGGATCTCGTTCACCCGCAGGCGGATCGACCTTGCCGCCGCTCGTCACGAGCATGATCTGATCGTCGTCCGTCACCATGCGGACCCCGATGACCCGGCCGGTCTTGTCGGTGGTCTTCATGGTGATGATGCCCTTGCCGCCGCGATGCGTGCGTCGGTACTCGTCCATCGCCGTGCGCTTGCCGTAGCCGTTCTCGGCGACGGCGAGCAGCGTGCCGCCCGGCTCGACCAGATCGATGCGCCACGACCTCGTCGCCCTCGTCGAGCGTCATGCCGCGGACGCCGTAGGTCGCCGCGGCCCATCGGCCGCACCTCGGCTTCCTCGAAGCGGATGGCCTGGCCGTCGGCGGTCGACAGGATGATCTCGCGCGTGCCGTCCGTCAGGCGGACGCCGACCACCTCGTCGCCGTCCTCGAGCGCGATCGCGATGAGCCCGGACGGCGCGCGGCGACGAGTACTGCATCAGGTCGGTCTTCTTGATGAGACCGCGTCGGGTGGCGAAGATGAGATAGCGGCCGTCCTGGAACTCGCGCACCGGCAGGAATGCGGACAGCTTCTCCTCGGGCTTGAGCTGCAGCAGGTTCGTCGACGCTGCGCCCGCGCGCGGCGCGGCCCGGCCTGCGGGATCTCGTGGACCTTCAGCCAGTAGACCTTCCCCGTGGTCGTGAAGAACAGGAGGTAGGAGTGCGTGGAGGCGACGAACAGGTGCTCGACGAAGTCCTCGTCGCGCGTCGTCGGCGCCGATCTTGCCGCGGCCGCCGCGGCGCTGCGCGCGGTAGAGCGCGCACCGGGTTCCGCTTGACGTACCCCTCGTGGGAGATCGTGACGACCATGTCCTCTTCGACGATCAGGTCCTCGACGGAGATCGCGGCGGCCTCGTCGACGATCCTGCGTGCGGCGGTCGTCGCCGTACTTCTCCTTCAGCTCGCGGAGCTCGTCGACGATGATCGTCGAGACCTCGCGCTCGTCGCGCCAGGATCTGCGCGGTAGCGCGCGATCAGCCGCTCGCGTCTCCGCGTACTCCGCGAGGATCTTCTCGCGCTCGAGGCCGGTGAGGCGCTGGAGGCGCATGTCGAGGACGGCCTGCGCCTGGAGCTGCGCTGAGGCCGAGCTCGCTCATCAGGCCCTCGCGGGCCGTCGCCGGGTCCTGGCCGCGCGCGGATGATGGCGATCGCGCGATCGAGGTTCTCGACCGCGATCTTGAGGCCGGCGAGGATGTGGAGCCGCTCCTCGGCCTTGCGCAGCTCGAAGACGCGTGCGGCGCACCATGACCTCGCGCCGGTGCTGCAGGAAGACCGCGAGCGCGTCCTTGCAGCGTCGAGCAGCTGCGGGCGGCCGTCGACGATCGCGAGCATGTTGACGCCGAACGACTCCTGCAGCGGCGTGTGCTTGTAGAGCTGGTTCAGCAGCACCTCGGCGACCGCGTCGCGCTTCAGCTCGATGACGACGCGCATGCCCTCGCGGTCGGACTCGTCGCGCAGGTCGGAGATGCCGTCGAGCTTGCCGCTCGTTCACCAGCTCGGCGATGCGCTCGATCAGGCGCGCCTTGTTCACCTGGAACGGGATCTCGGTGACGATGATCGACGGAGCGGCCGCGTCTTGTCGTCGGTCTCGATCGTCGCCCGCGCCCGCAGCGTGAGGATGCCGCGGCCGTCGCGGTAGGCGTCGCGGATGGGGCCCTGGCCGCAGATGAATCCCGCCGTCGGGAAGTCCGGGCCCGGGATGAAGCGCATGAGCTCGTCGACCGTGAGCTCCGGCTGTCTCGATCAGCGCGATCAGCGCGTCGCACACCTCGCCGAGGTTGTGCGGCGGGATGTTCGTCGCCATGCCGACGGCGATGCCGGCGGCACCGTTCACGAGCAGGTTCGGGACCGGCGTCGGAAGGACGACCGGCTCCGTCGGTCGGACTCGTCGAAGTTCGGGATCGAACTCGACGGTCTCCTTGTCGATGTCGGCGAGCAGCTCCTCGGCGAGCGCCGTGAGCCGGCACTCGGTGTAGCGGTAGGCGGCCGGCGGATCGCCGTCGACCGAGCCGAAGTTGCCCTGGCCGTCGATCAGCGGGTAGCGCACGTTCCACTCCTGCGCCAGGCGGACGAGCGCGTCGTAGACCGCGGAGTCGCCGTGCGGGTGGTACTTCTTCAGCACCTCGCCGACGACGCCGGCGCACTTCGAGTAGCGCCGGTTGTGGAGCAGCCCCTCGTTGAACATCGCGTAGAGGATGCGGCGATGGACCGGCTTCAGCCCGTCGCGCGCATCGGGCAGCGCGCGCGCCGATGATGACGGACATCGCGTAGTCCATGTAGGACTCGCGCATCTCGTCTTCGATGTTGACCGGTACGCGGTTCCGCGGATCGTGCTCCATCGCTCAGACGTCGAGGTTGCGCACGTTGAGCGCGTTCTCCTCGATGAACTTGCGGCGCGGCTCGACCTCGTCGCCCATCAGCGTCGAGAAGATGATGTCGGCCTCGACGGCGTCCTCGATCTTCACCTGCAGCAGCGTGCGCAGCTCGGGGTCCATCGTGGTCTCCCAGAGCTGCGTCGGGTTCATCTCGCCGAGACCCTTGTAGCGCTGGATCTCGAGGCCCTTGCGCGCCGCGGTCATGATGCGCTCGACGGCGTGCTGCAGGTTCGGGAGCCGCTCGGCGTCCGTCGCCTTCGCCGAGCGTGAACGGCGGGTCGCCGACCTGCGCCAGCTCGCGGGCGACGCGGCGGGCCTCCTCGAACTCGGCGCGTGAGGCAGAGCTCGCGGTCGATGACGTTCCGGTGCTGCGACGCCGTTCGTGCGCGTCGACGCCACGAGCCGCAAGCACGCGTGCTCGCGGTCGTGCTCGAAGGCGAAGCTGACCGGCAAGCAGCTCGGGCGCCGCGGCCGTCAGGTAGTCCTCGGCCTTGGCGACGACCTCGCGCGAGGCTCGCTCGTCGGCCAGCGCCGCGGCGTCGACATCGCCGCTGGCGCGCGAGCGCCGTCACAGGTGGCGGTTGCGGCCCTTGCGCTCGAGGACGTCGAGAAGCTTCTCGAGCCGCATCGACCTTCTTCACGAGCTGCTTGAGCGGCGTGCCCGGTCAGCGCGGGCCCGCCCTGCCCGCGAACACGACGTCGCCGGCGCCGAGCTCGATCAGATAGTCCTCGAGCGCCGGCTCGTCCTTCAGATACTGCTGCGGTCTTGCCGCGCTTCACGCGGTAGAGCGGCGGCTGCGCGATGAAGAGATGGCCCTGCTCGATGAGCTCCTGGAAGTGCCGGTAGAAGAACGTGAGGAGCAGCGTCCGGATGTGCGCGCCGTCGACGTCGGCGTCACACATGAGGATGATCGTGTGGTAGCGCAGCTTCGCCAGATCCTTGTCGTCGCGGCCGATGCCGGCGCCGAGCGCCGTGATCAGCAGCCTGATCTCCTGCGACGACAGCATCTTGTCGAAGCGCGCCTTCTCGACGTTCAGGATCTTCCCGCGCAGCGGAAGGATGGCCTGATTCTTCCGGTCGCGGCCCTGCTTCGCCGAGCCGCCTGCCGAATCGCCCTCGACGATGAAGAGCTCGGAGAGCGCCGGATCGCGCTCCTGGCAGTCGGCGAGCTTGCCCGGGCAGCGAGCCGCTGTCGAGCGCGCCCTTGCGACGGGCGAGATCCTTCGCCTTTCGGGTCGCCTCGCGGACGCGGGCGGCTTCGATGCCCTTCGCGACGATGCGGCGCGCTTCGGCCGGGTGCTCCTCGAGGTAGATCGACGAGCCTGTCGTTCACGAGCGCCTCGACGATGCCCTTCACCTCGCTGTTGCCGAGCTTCGTCTTGGTCTGCCCCTCGAACTGCGGCTCGGGCACCTTGACGCTGATGACCGCGGCGAGTGCCCTCGCGCACGTCGTCGCCCTGCAGGACTCGTCGTCGTCCTTCTTGAGCAGGCCGTTGCCGACGGCGTAGGCGTTGATCGTGCGCGTGAGGGCCGAGCGGAAGCCGATGACGTGCGTGCCGCCCTCGATCGTGTTGATGTTGTTGGCGAAGGCGAAGACGCTCTCGGCGTAGCCGTCGTTCCACTGCATCGCGATCTCGACCTCGACGCCGTCGCGCGTGCCCTGCACGTAGATCACGTCGTCGTGGATCGGGCGACTTCGCGCGGTTCAGATGCTCGCACGAAGCGACACGATGCCGCCTTCGTAGAGGAACTCGTGCGACTTGCCGGTCGCGCTCGTCGCGTGATCGTGATGTGGACGCCGCGGTTCAGGAACGCGAGCTCGCGCAGGCGCTGCGAGAGGATGTCGAAGCTGAACGTCGGTGGTCTCGAAGATGAGCGCGTCGGGCTTGAACGTGATCCGGGTGCCGCGCTGGTCGGTCACGCCGATTTCCTGGACGGGCGACTCCGGATCGCCGCGCGTGGTAGCGCTGGGCGTAGACCTTGCCGTCGCGTCGCACCTCCATCTCGAGGCGTCTCGGAGAGCGCATTCACGACCGAGACGCCGACGCCGTGGAGTCCGCCGGACACCTTGTAGGCGCCCTTGTCGAACTTGCCGCCGGCATGCAGCTTCGTGAGCACCACCTGGGCTGCCGAGACGCCCTCGGTGGGATGGATCTCGACCGGGATGCCTCGGCCGTTGTCCTCGACGGTGACGCTCGAGTCGATGTGGATGGTGACGTCGACCCGCGTGCAGTAGCCGGCCAGGGCCTCGTCGATCGAGTTGTCGACGACCTCGAAGACGAGGTGGTGCAGCCCGCGCTCCGCGGTGTCGCCGATGTACATGCCGGGGCGTTTGCGAACCGCCTCGAGGCCCTCGAGAACCTTGATGTTCTCGGCGCCGTACGCGGGCTGCGACTGGATGTCGGACGTACTCATGCCCTCCGGGGATCGAGAATCGCGAATTTATACCCCGGCGCCGCCTGCGGCGCCACCTGCCGGCCTCATGCAGCGCCTCGTCCGAGGGTGCCTGAGCCACCCGCCCGTGGAGCCGGGCGGGTCAGAGACGCATCGGCATCAGGACGTACGTGTACGTCGGATCCTGCGATCCGCGCAGCACTCCCGGCCCGACCTCGTCGGTGAGCCCGAGCTCGATGCTGTCTCCCGGCGCGTGGACCGTCAGGACGTCGATGAGGTACTTGCCGTTGAAGCCGATGGTGATGGGGTAGCCTGTGTAGGCGACCTCGAGGTCCTCGCTGGCCTCGCCCTGCTCGGGGTTGCTGGCCGAGAGCTCGAGTGTGCCCGGCTCCAGCCGGAGCTTCACGCCGTGCGATCGCTCGCTCGCCAGCAGCGACGTCCGGCGCAGGCGGCGAGAAATTCGTCACGGCTGAGCTGCGACCGGAGCCGCGGCTCGGCCGGGATGACCTGCTTGTAGTCGGGGAACTCCCCCTCGACCAGACGCATGAAGAACGAGACCGCGGCGCGTGTGCACACGGACGTCCTTGTCGGCGACGACCAGCGTCAGCTCGCTGCTCCTCGGTCTCGTCGAGCAGCTTCCGTATCTCGCTCAGCCCCTTGCGGGACATGATGACGCCGCGTGGGTAGCTGCGCGTCCACGACCGCCCGGTCGATCAGCGCCAGCCGATGACCGTCGGTCGCGACCATGCGGAGGGTTCCGGGCTCCGGCGTCTCGACGTACACTCCGGAAAGATTGAAGCGAGTCTCGTCGGTCGACACCGCGAACAGCGTCTTGTCGATCATCTCGCGCAGCGTCCCGGCCGCCACCCGGACTGGGCGCCGCCTCCGACGCCGGCTCCCAGTGGCAGCTCCGGGAAGTCCTTCGGATCGAGGCTCACGACCTTGAACTTGCGAGCGCCCGGCGACCACGTCGACCCAGCCGTCGTTGCCGCTGCGCAGCACGATCTCGTCGGCCGGACACCTCGCGCACGATCTCGTAGAGCTTCCGGGCGTTCAGTCGTGGTCGACCCCTTTGTCCGGGCCGTGGCAGGGACGCTGACAGCGCAGCCCGACCTCCATGTCGGTGGCCGAGAGCGCAATGCCGTCGTCTCCTCGGCTCGATCAGGACGTGCGCCAGAATGGGCTGCGTCGTCCGGCGCTCGACGACACCCTGGACGAGGTAGAGGCTCCGGAGCAGGTCCTCCCGCTTGATGCTGACGTCCATCTCACACCTCGCGTGTTGCCGATCTTTGCCAGTTATCCCCGACCCTAGATTCTATCCGTGGTGCCCAGGGAAAGAATCACGTCGTAGTCGTAGGGGCTGTGGACGATGTGAGCAAAGCGCCTCACAGCGCGAAATCCCTAGTGCATCGCCCAGAAGTTGTCCACACCGCGCCGTGGATCGTTGCTCACTGCTGTGTACGCTTGATGCTCTCCTCGAGCTGCTGCACGGTGAGCTGGAACGCCGGGTCCTGCTTGACGCGCTGTTCGATGCTGGCGACGCCGTGCATGACCGTGGAGTGGTCACGCTGGAAGAGCTGACCCAGGTGCGGGAAGGAGGCGTTCAGCAGCCGCCGGCAGAGATACATGGCGATGTGGCGTGGCAAAGCGATGTGCCGGCTGCGCCGCGGCGAGGTGAGGTCCTGCGCACGAATGCGGAATCGCTCGCAGACCGTGCTGACGATTCCGTCGTACGTGATCAGCGCCGTATCGACCGATGGTCGAAGAGTATCGAGCACTTCTCGCGCGCGGTCGACGGTGATCTCGTAGCGATGCAACGACGAATGTGCCGCGAGCCGGGTGAGAGCACCTTCCAGCTCACGCACGTTCGAAACCAGCTGGGTCGCCAGGAGCAGGGCCACCTCGGGGTTGAGTCGAATCCCCTCGAGCTCGGCCTTGCGCCCAAGGATGGCGACGCGGGTCTCCAGGTCCGGCGGTTGGAGGTCGGCGATCAGGCCCCATTCGAAGCGGCTGCGCAGCCGCTCCTCCAGCCCGGGAATGTCCTTGGGCACCTTGTCGGAGGTCAGGATGATCTGCGCACCCTGAGCATGCAGGGTGTTGAAGGTGTGGAAGAACTCCTCCTGCGTACGCTCGCGGCCCGCCAGCGCGTGGACGTCGTCGACGATGAGGACGTCGACCCCGCGGAGCCGGCGCTTGAACTCCTCCATCCGATCCCGGCGGAGACTCGAGATGAGGTCGCTGACGAAGGTATCGGTAGCGAGATACGAAACTCGTGCTTCCGGGCGTCGCTCCAGGACCGAGTGGCCGATGGCGGTCGCCAGATGGGTCTTTCCGAGGCCGACCCCGCCGTACAGGAACAGTGGGTTGTAGTGCTGGCCCGGCTGCGTCGCGACGGCACGGGCCGCGGCGTGGGCGAACTGGTTCGAGGCGCCCACGACGAACGTCGAGAACGTGTAGCGCGGGTTGAGTGAGGCGCGGAGCGCCAGCGCCCGACGATCGACCTTGCCAATCGCCGTGTCGGGAAACAGCTCGCCCTGCTCGCGCTCCGCGATCTCGAGCAGGACCTGGCGGGGTCCGATGGTGTCCGCCACCGCCTGGGACAGCACCGGCATGAGCGTGTCGTTCACCGACGAGCATGACGAGACGACTCGGCGCCTGGAGGCGGAGCTCCGCCGGCGTGAGCGCCATGGGTTGCAGCGGTCGGAGAAGATCACGCATCTCGCGCTCACCGACACGCTCGGCCAGGCGATCGAGTATCGAACGCCACGCCCGGGTGAGGCCGGGGGTGGCCGGTATGCGCACGGCCCTTTCCACGGGGGTTCCGTCGGCCGAAGACACCGCTCGCGCAAGCGCAAGGGTGCTTCGACCGGAATTGCGGCTCCACTGGCGGTCATGTTACCCGTGCGCCGCGCCCATCATGGGAACGACGTCGGAGGATATCTTCGCCCGCGCGTGCGCGCGCATCCCGGGCGGCGTCAACAGTCCGGTTCGCTCGTGGCGATCCGTCGGCGGTCACCCGGTCTTCATCGAGCGCGCCCGGGCCGCGTCGATCGTCGATGCGGACGGGCGGACGTACCTCGACTTCGTCGGGTCCTGGGGGCCGATGATCCTGGGTCACGCGCACCCCGCCGTCGTGCAGGCCGTCGCCGAACGGATCGGATCCGGTACTGAGCTTCGGCGCGCCGACCGAGCTCGAGGTGGAGCTCGCCGAGCTCGTGACCAGCATCATGCCGGCGATCGAGCAGGTACGGCTGGTTAGCTCTGGAACCGAGGCGACGATGTCGGCCCTGCGGCTGGCACGCGCGGCGACCGGTCGCGATCGCGGTCGTCAAGTTCGCCGGCTGCTATCACGGGCACGTCGACGCGCTGCTGGTGCGTGCAGGCTCCGGAGCGCTGACGCTCGGGGTGCCCGACAGCCCGGGCGTGCCGGCGGCGCTCGCGGAGCTCACGATCGTCGCCGAATTCAACGATATCGACGGTATGCGCGCCCTCCTCCGGTCGCGCGGCAGCGAGATCGCAGCAGTTCTGGTCGAGCCGGTCGTGGGCAACATGGGTGTGGTGGCTCCTGAGTCCGGGATTCCTCGAGGCGCTGCGGGAAGAGACGACGCCGGGCCGGCGCCCTCCTGGTGTTCGACGAGGTCATGACCGGATTCCGGGTCGCCAGGGGCGGAGCGCAGGAGCGCTACGCCGTGACGCCCGACCTGACCTGCCTCGGCAAGATGGTCGGCGGCGGCATGCCGCTGGCGGCATTCGGGGGGCGGCGGGACCTGATGCAGCAGATGGCGCCGGTCGGACCGGTCTACCAGGCCGGGACGCTTTCGGGGAACCCGATCGCGGTGACCGCCGGATTGGCCACGCTGCGGGCGTTGGAAGCCCTGCCAGACGCCTACGCGCGACTCGAGGCTCTGGGGGCCCGCGCCGAGTCCGGTCTGCGCGATGCCCTCGCCGCGACGAACACGCGGGGCTCCGTGAACCGCGTGGGTTCCATGCTCACGATGTTCCTGGGCGTCGAGCGGGTCCGCGACTTCACGACCGCAACGACCGCCGACACGCAGGCCTTCGCCCGGTTCTTCCGGGGGATGCTGGACGAAGGCGTCTACCTGCCGCCATCGCAGTTCGAGGCGTTGTTCATTTCGCTGGCGCACACCGAGGACGACATCGACCGACTCGTCGCTTCGACCCGCCGGGTCCTGGCGGCTGGGAGCTGACGGTGGCGGAGCAGAATCCCCTCGGACGCTATGCCCGGGGCATCGCGATCGCCTTCGAGTTCACCGGCTCGATCGTCGGCGGGGCCATCCTGGGTTGGTGGATCGATCGCTGGCTCGGCACCGAGCCGTACGCCGCCCTGATCCTCACCCTGCTCGGGACGTTCGTTGGGTTCTTTCGTCTTGTCCAGATGTTGCGGCGTTTTCGGAGCATCGATCGGCAGCCCGGCTGAGGCATGGCTGCCAGTGCCCGGCGCTTTCAGCTGACGCATTGGGCCCTGGTGGGGCTGGCAGCGGCCGCGGCATGGCTCGCGGGAAAGCCCTGGGTGTGGGGAATCCTGGTCGGCGGTGGCGCCATCGGACTGCTCACTCTGATCCAGGCCGGCACGCTCACCGTGATGCTGCGCCGGGGCAGCACTCGTCTTGCAGTCCTGATCGTAGCTGTTAAATTCGCCGCCTCGCTGGGGCTCGCTTGGCTCGCACTCTCGGCGGGAGACCTCCGCCCGGACCCGGTGGGCTTCGCGATCGGGCTCACGTGCCTGCCGGTTGCGGTGGTCTGCGAAGCGATACGAGCACGGAGAACCTGATGGCGCATCCCTTCACCTGGCTGTCGATCCTGCCATTCGTCCAGGATCACCGCATTCCGGAGCATTCCGTCGCGGCCATCCTGGTCACGCTGGCCCTCCTGGCCTTCGGCCTGGTGATGCGGTCGAAGCTGTCCGACATCGACGCGGCTGTGCAGCCGGAAGACGGAGTGACCGCACGCAACATCGGCGAGCAGTTCGTCGGCATGATCAGCGGCATTGCGGAAGGCGTGATCGGCCACCACTACGAGCGCTACGTCCCCCTGCTGGCGACGTTCTTCGTCTTCATCCTGCTGTCGAATCTGCTCGGACTGATCCCGGGCTTTTCGCCGCCCACCTCCAACGTCAACACGACGTTCGCGCTCGGCATCGTGTCGTTCCTGGCCTACAACTACTACGGCCTGCGCGAAGGCGGGCTGAAGTACCTGAAGCATTTCATGGGCCCGATGCTCGTCCTGGCGCCCCTCATGGTGCTGATCGAGCTGATGAGCCACAGCTTCCGGCCGCTGTCGCTCGGCATCCGCTTGTTCGCCAACATGTTCGCGGACCACGAGCTCATCACCATCTTCACCGGCCTGACGAAGGTCGGCGTGCCGGTGATCTTCTACTTTCTCGGCCTGCTCGTCTGCGTCGTGCAGGCCTTCGTGTTCACCATGCTGACCGCCGTCTACATCTCCCTGGCGGTGAGCCATGAGGAACACTGAGCGACGAATTCACGACTCCGGTCGCCGCCCGTGTGGGAGCGGAAGAGGATGAGAGAGGCTGGGACGATGCGGCCGAGAGAGAGGAAATCATGAAGCTTGGACGTATTCTGGGACTGTTCGTGATGCTCCTGGTGATCGCCAGCCCGGCGTTCGCCGAAGATGGGAGCGGCGGGATTGATCGTGGTCTCATCGGCCTCGGCGCGGCGGTCGGCCTCGGTCTCGCGGCGTTCGGCGCCGCGCTGGGCCAGGGTCGCGCGACCGCTGCGGCGATGGAGTCCATCGGGCGCAACCCGAACTCGGCCGATCGGCTGTTCACGCCACTGCTCCTCGGTCTGGCGCTCATGGAAGCGCTCGCCCTGTACCCGTTCGTCATCGCGTTCCTGAAGATCCAGTAATCCGTGGCCGCGCCGGTCGGCATGAGTCGATCGACCGACCGGCGCGGCCAGTCCTGATCCACCTGTCTCGCTCTGAGACCGCCCGGTCACGTTTCGCGACCGGCTCAGAAGGTCCGGGTAGGCGAGCACCACGTCCTGCTTCACTCGTTCCCGCTGGCACGGTGCTGGCATAGCCGGGCATGAGCTTGAGCGGGTCGACAACGGCGGTGGAGCACAACGTGGGACTGCGGGCCGGCGGAGGCGCCGAGCTCGAGCCCGAGGTGGTGCTCCCCTCTCAGTACTTCGGAGGCGCAATCGTCGACGCCTCCCTCCAGCCGGAGAAGCGGCTGATGCTGGCCGTGCTCGAAGATGCCGTCGGCACCTTCCAGAAGTACGTCAACGCACGCGAGCGCAACGGCCAGCGCCTGTTCGAGGAAGTCGAGCAATGGTTCGACTCCGACGATCAGGAGTGGCCGTACTCGTTCGTCAACGTCAGCCAGGCGCTCGGTCTCGACGTCTCCTACATGCGGAGCGGTCTGCATCGCTGGCGGGATCGGCAGCGTAACGCGCAGGCCTCGGGCGGGAACGTGGTCCGGTTCCCCTTCCGTCGCGTGAACGGGTCGCGACACATGATCACCGGACGCGCCAGCGGTCTTAAGCGGAGCGCGTAGCAGCCGGCTCACAACGCGTTCGGCCTTGATGCGCCTCCGGCGCCCTTTACGGTGCAGGACCTACCTGCGATAGGAAGGTGTGGCCGGGTCCGCTGAGTGAGGATGCCGTCGGGGTGCGATCGGTCGGGAGCGGGCTCGGCGCCCTGCTCCGTTTCATCCGGCCGACGTTCACGTACGCCGGCGAAGCGCACCGTCCGGTTCTCGACATCGGCTACTTCGCCAACGTCGTGCCGGTGGCGGAGAACCTCGGAATCGCCATCTCGACCGACGGGGTGGGCACCAAGCTTCTGGTGGCGCAAGCCGCCGGCCGCTACGACACCGTCGGCATCGATTGCGTCGCCATGAACGTCAACGACGTTCTGTGCGTTGGCGCCCGACCCGTCGCCCTTGTCGACTACCTCGCCGTCGAGGAGGTCGATGCAGAGCTGCTCGGGCCGCTCGGCGAAGGGATCGCTCGAGGCTGCGAGCTTGCGGGCGTGAGCTGTCCCGGTGGCGAGCTGGCACAGGTCCGCGAGATGATTCGCGGGGAGCCCGGGGGCCGCGGCTTCGACCTCGTGGCGACCGCCATCGGAACCGTGGCGCTCGACCGCGTCCTCGACGGCAGCGGCGTGTGCGCCGGCGACGTCCTCCTCGGGGTCGAGAGCAGCGGCCTGCACTCGAATGGCTACACCCTGGCCCGCCGCGCGTTGCTCGACCGCGGCGGGCTCCGTCTCGACGCCCATGTCGCCGAGCTGGGATGCACCCTGGCGGACGAGCTGCTACGCCCGACGCGTATCTACGTGCGGCCGATCCTGGCCGTGCTCGACGCGGGCCTGCCGGTGCATGCCCTCGCCCACATCACCGGCGACGGGCTGTTCAATCTCGTACGCACGGCCCGGCCAGTGGGCTTCGATGTCGATGCGTGGCCGACACCTCCACCTATCTTCGGGCTCGTGCAGCGACTCGGGGACGTACCCCGCGAGGAGATGTTCCGCGCCTTCAACATGGGCGTCGGGTTCTGCCTGGTCGTGGCGCCGGAGGGAGCAGACCGAGCTCGCGAGATCCTTGCTGCGCAGGGACTGGCTGTCCATGTGCTGGGGCGGGCCACCGACGATGCCGAGCGCACCGTCTCGCTCCGTCCCTTCGGGCTGGTGGGTCGCGACGGTCGGTTCGCGTCAGCCTGAGTCGGGAAGACGACCCGGGACCAGCCGCACCGCCGCTCTCTGCCGCCTGTCTCGGGTCGCCTTCCCGACCGCTCGCTCACGCAAGCAGGGCTGGATGCGACCGGATTTGAATCGCCGGCAGACCCGAGCACGACGGCTTCCCCAGGCGCAGTCGTGCTCGGGCCTGCCAGACGTCGAAAACCGTCTACAGGATGTCGATCGCGACCTGAGCAACGCCCCGGTTGAGCATGCCGAGGAGACGCGCCGCGGCCACGGAAAGATCGATGTGCCGTCCGCGAATGTACGGACCGCGATCGTTGATCGTCACGAGCACGGACTGACCGTTGCTGAGGTTCGTGACGCGCACCCGCGTGCCGAGGGGCAGCGAGCGATGGGCCGCCGTCAGCTCCTCCGGACGGAAGATGGCGCCACTGGCCGTCTTGCGACCCGCAAAGCCCGGTCCGTAGAACGACGCGCGTCCCATGGTGGACTCGGGGTACTCATCGACCGACGCGATGTCGGCGCGTGCAGGCGACGCGACGAGGCCAACGCCGGCACAGAACAATGCTGCGATCGCAAAAAGAAAGGGCCGGGGGATCGCTCCCCCGGCCCGATTATTCTCGGTCCGCATGGATCCCGCTCCTTGCTCGCCTACGAAGTTAGCTGACGGGTTCGGGTCAAAGAGCTTGCCCGTTCCGGACTCTGTGAAGCCGTCCGGAATTCACCCCAATTGCTGCTGGGTCCTCCGCTCTCCGCGTCTGGAGATTAGGCGTATGTTTTTGTCGCGGCGCCGTTTATTTGAACGAGGGGGACGTTGTCAAGCGCACGTCGCGAAGTTTTCGCAAAAAGCTCGAAAATCAGGAAGTTCCTGAAGCTGTTTGCCGTGGCGGATCCGTGCTGACAGCATGCGGATGATGGCGCACGCCAATCGTCTCGCGCACGAGACCAGTCCGTACCTGTTGCAGCACGCGCACAATCCTGTGGACTGGTACCCGTGGGGTGACGAGGCGTTTGCGCGGGCGCGCGCCGAGGACAAGCCGATCCTGCTCTCGATCGGCTATTCCGCGTGCCACTGGTGTCACGTGATGGAGCGCGAGTGCTTCGAGAACGACGACATCGCCGCGCTGATGAACGCCAGCTTCGTCAACGTGAAGGTCGACCGCGAGGAGCGTCCCGACGTCGACGACGTGTACATGCGCGCCGTGCAGCTCATGATCGGTCGCGGCGGCTGGCCCCTGACGGTCTTCCTCACCCCGGCGGGCGAGCCCTTCCACGGCGGCACATACTTTCCCCCCGTTGACCGCCATGGCATGCCGGGCCTCCCGCGCGTGCTCGACGCCATCGCGCGCGCCTACCGCGAACGGCCGGAGGAAGTCGCCAAGGCCACGGCGCAGCTCCTCGCCGGCGTGCAGGGAGAGGAGCAGGCCACGTCGGGCGATGTGGTGCTCGATCCGACCCTGCCGCGACGGGCGGCCGAAGCGCTCCTGCGTCATGTCGACCAGGCCGAAGGCGGCATCGGCGACGCGCCCAAGTTCCCCCATCCGCGGGTGTTCCAGCTCATGCTCCGGCAGTGGGCCGTCACTGGCCGGCAGGACCTGTTCGACGCGGTCGATCTCACCTGTCGGCGGATGGCGGCCGGCGGCATGTACGACCAGATCGGCGGCGGGTTCCACCGCTACTCGGTCGATGCCCGGTGGCTGGTGCCGCACTTCGAGAAGATGCTCTACGACAACGCGGAGCTGCCCCGCCTCTACCTCGAGCTCCACCAGGCCACCGGGGACCCCGCGCACCGCCGCGTCGTCGCGGAGACCCTCGACTACCTGCTGCGGGAGATGCGCCACGGCGACGGCGGCTTCTTCTCCGCCACCGATGCCGACAGCGAGGGGGAAGAGGGGAAGTTCTTCGTCTGGACGCCGGCGGAGGTGGCTGCGGTGGTCGAACCGGCCGACGTCGAGCTGGTGTGCCGGTATTGGGACATCACCGAGGAGGGCAACTTCGAGGGCAAGAACATCGCGCACGTGACCCTCACCGTCGAGCAGGCGGCGACGATGTTCGGCCGGTCGCCAGACGACGTGGCGCGTGCCCTCGCGGACGCTCGCGAGCGGCTCTACGCAGCCCGCAGTCGCCGCGTGCCGCCCGCGCGTGACGACAAGATCCTGACCGGCTGGAATGCGCTCATCATCGGCACCCTGGCCGACGCGGGTCGGGTGCTCGGCGAGCCGCGCTGGGTTGGCGCCGCGGTCGCCGCGGCCGAGTTCCTCTGGAGCCAGGTGCGGCGAGACGGCCGGCTGCTGCACGGCTGGGCCAAGGGCGTCGCCAAGCAGGACGCCTTCCTCGACGACCACGCGTTCCTGGCCGGCGCCCTCCTCGACCTCTACGAGGCCACCGGCGAAACCCTGCACCTCGAACGGGCGCGTGAGCTGATCGAGGCGCTGGAAGCGCGCTTCCACGACGAGGTCGGCAGCGGGTACTTCTTTGCGGCCCACGACGGCGAGACCCTGATCGTGCGCACGAAATCCGGCACCGACGGCTCGATTCCATCGGGCAACGGGGTCGCGGCGCTCACGCTGCTGCGCCTGCACGATCTCACCGGCGAGGAGCGGTATCGGGAGCGAGCCGAGGAGATTCTCCGCCTCTACCATCCAGCCGCCATCCAGAATCCGTTCGGCTACATCACCTTGCTCGAGGCCTTGGAGCGATGGTCGGAGGGTTCCACCGAGGTGGTAGTGATAGGGGACCCCGGGCCGGACACCGAAGCCCTCTGGCGGGTTGCGGCCAGCCGGTGGATTCGGCACCGCACGCTGGTCCGCGTACGGCCCGGGTCGACGGACCTGCCGGCCGTCGCGCGCGACCGGCCGCAGGTCGACGGGAGAGCCACCGCCTATGTCTGCCGCAACTTCGCCTGCTCGCGGCCGGTGCACACGGCTGACGAGCTGGCGGAGATCCTAGCGTAGCTCTTGGCGCGCCGAAGTAGCCCCGCAGCTCATCGAGCGACGAGAGCGTAGCGGTCAGAAGCGGTCTTTGAGAGCGCGCACGGCCGCGAACACTGCCACGGGATCGCCCGCCGGCAGGTCGTGAACCCGCGCCCGCACCGACTGGGCGAGCTCGGCGCTGGTCGTGCGCAGGAAGGGGTTGGTGGCCTTCTCGTCGGCAATGGTGCTCGGAATCGACGGCTTGCCGGCGCGTCGCAGGGCCTGTACCGCGTCGCTCCTGGAACGCAGCTCGGCGTTGCCCGGCTCCAGCGTGAGCGCGAACTGGAGGTTCTTCTCCGTATACTCGTGCCCGCAATAGACACGGGTGTCATCCGGAAGGGCCGCGAGCTTGCCGAGGGAGCCCATCATCTGCGCCGCGTCGCCCTCGAACAGACGGCCACATCCGCCGGCGAACAGCGTGTCGCCGGTGAACACGCTGCGCTCTTCCGGGAACCAGTAGGCGACATGCCCGCTGGTATGGGCGGGGATCATGATCACGCGGCCGCGCAGCGCGCCGATCTCGACGGCGTCGCCGTCGTGGACCCGATTCGTGATGCCGGGAATCTTGGGTGCGTCGTCGGCAGACCCATAGACGCGCAGGTCGGGACACCGCGCCAGCAGGTCGTTGTTGCCGCCGACGTGATCGAAGTGATGGTGGGTCGCGAGGATCGCGCGAAGCTGAACGTTGCGGTTGGCGACCTCCGCGAGAACAGGGGCGGCCTCGGCACAGTCGACCACACCGGCCTCGCGCGTCGACGGGTCGACAACGAGGTAGGCGTAGTTGTCGCTCAATTGCGGAATCGGAATGACGTCCATCATTGTGGCGGCTCTGTGCTTAGCACAGCCCTCGAGGCTCGCCAGTGCCTTAGACCGTGTCGCTCAGGACCGTGGCTCTCAAGGGTCTCCCCGGTGAAATCAGCTGAAACACTTGCCCAGCAACGGTTCGCGCGGGTGGGAGGCAGGGTAATCCTTCTGTAACAACGCGCCACGATCGTGAGGAATCAGAAACCCACGAACCACGGGGTTCCCGGGCGGCGGCATTTATCAACACCATGCGAGGAGCGTATTTTGGCACCGAAGTCGACGTTTCGGACGCCGGCGCTACGTGGATTTCCATGAGCCGCCTGCGGGATAGCCCATGTTTGTCGGAAGGTTAAGGGACGTCGGGGCTACAGGCGCGACTTTCTTGACATGATCGGCTCGCGGACGCCGGCTGCCAACAATCCCACAGGTTATCCACAGGGTCCCCGATAGCCGGCCGCCACCGCGTAGAGCTCGGAGGAGCCGCGCCGGGTCGCTTCCGATCGGGTCGTTCTCACCTGCTCGAACCGGGCTCCCAGCTGCTCGACGATCCCGGAGAGCTCGGAGTTCATGAAAAGCTTGATGAGCAGACGACCACCCGGCCGAAGAAGTTGCGGCAGGGTGGCGATCGCCGCGCCTACCAGCTCAGCGCCGCGGGCCTCGTCGGTGTCGCGGATGCCGGTCAGCTTGGGGGCCAGGTCGCACAGTACGACGCTGGCCAGGCCCTCGAGTCGGCCGCGCAACTCCTCGACGACGGCCGGATCGCGCACGTCTCCGGTGAGGGCGACGATCCGATCCGACCCGAACGGCTCGAGCCGGGCAAGATCGAGGCCGATCACGCGACCGCTCGAGCCGACCCGCTCGGCCGCCACTTGCATCCAGGCACCTGGCCAGGCTCCAAGGTCGACGACCAGGTCTCCCGCGCGCAGCAACCGGAAGCGATCGTCGAGCTCGATCAGCTTGTAGGCGCTTCGCGCCCGATACCCCGCGGCCCTGGCGCGACGGTAGTGGGCGTCCTTTCGATCATACGCCGCCGGCCGCGACGGGCGCCGAGCCACTGCTCTGCCACCGCGGGGTGGTCAGTCAGCGGGGAGCGGTCTGCTGGTATCCGTATCCGGAAGGCGGCGGCGTCAGAACTTGCGCGTCCTGGGGCACGTAGCGCCCACCCTGCGGCGGCAGGTACGGATCGGACACGTCGAGGGCATTGTAGGTAGGCTCGTAGTTGAACGGACGCTGCAGCGGCGGCTGCGATGCCAGGAAGTGCACCGGGCGGGTGAACATCCATTCGAGGACGTACCCCACAACGGCAACCGGGTAGCTCGCGATCTTCAACGGGTTCGACTCGGCGTCGGAGTAGGCGTCGTGGGCGCTCACGGGCTGTCCGGTGAGCGTGACGGCGGCGAGCACGAATGCGGCGAGCAACGGTTTCACAGGTCACCTCCGGCGCGATCGCGCGCACGGGGACCGTAGCAGCGCCGCCTCGTTGCCACAACCACGTGATCGGGCGCCCATCGGGGCCTTGGCCGGGCGAAATTTGACAGCCTCCCGGCGCGTCGATAGACCGCGCGGCATGGGTCGAGTGTTCAGGCCGCTCGAGCCCCTGCGGGGATGGCGGAAGCTGGCGGTGCACACCTGGCGTACGCCGCGCGATCCCAGCACCTACGCCATGGTCGACGTCGAGATGGACGCGGCCCTGGCGTATTGCGAGCGGCTCCGCAGTGAGACGGGCATCCACGTCACCGTGACGCACCTGACGGTGCATGGCGTGGCGCTGGCGCTGAAGCAGTTCCCACAGATGAACGGGATCGTGGCCCGTGGCCGCATCATGCTGCGAGACTCGGTCGACATCTTCATGCAGGTGGCCACCAGTGGAGGCGCCGAGCTCTCCGGCGTCAAGATCGCCAACGCGGCTGAGAAGACACCGCTGGAGATCGCCCGCGAGGCGGAGGAGCGGGTCGCGCGCATCCGGGCGCGCCGTGATCAGCAGGTGGAGCGTACCAAGTCGGTTCTCGACCGCGTGCCGCCACGCCTCCTGGGGCCGATGATGCGGCTGGTCTCGTACCTCACCTACGATCTCGACCTGGACCTGTCTCGCTTCGGCATCGTGAAGGACGAGTTCGGCACCGCGATGGTGAGCAACGTCGGCACCTTCGGCATTCGCGCCGCGTTCGGTCCGATCGTGCCGTTCAGCCGGACACCCATGGTGGTGCTGATGGGCAAGGTCGAGGATCGGGTGGTGGCGGAGCACGGCCGCCCCGTGGTGCGGCCGATGATGACCCTGTGCGTGACGCTCGACCACCGCTTCATGGACGGCTACCACGGCGGCGAGATGGCGCGCATCTGCTGCGAGTTCCTGCGCAATCCGGAAGGCAATGCGGTGGCGCCCCCCAAGGCATTCGCCGTCGTGGGCGGGCGCGACTGAACGTCAGGCGTCTTCGGCCCAGCCGACGAAGCTCAACTGCCGGCCGGCGCCGGCACCGTCGCGCCGGTACGACGCCAGCCACGACGTGCACGCGGTGCAGGGCCCGACGACCTCGACCGCACCGACGCCGGCAGCCTCGAGCAGTCGCCGGACGGCGAGGCGCATGTCGAGGAAGAGATGCTCCCCGTCCCGTCGCCACGCCGCGGCCGTCGTGTCGCCGCTGCGTGCGACGAAGGCCGTCTCGACCTCGCGTCCCACGCGGTAGCAGCAAGGGCCGACGGCCGGACCGAGGACCGCCTCGACCTCCGCCGGCTGGACGTCGAAGTCGTCAGCCAGTCGGGCGAGCGACGCTTCCAGGATGCCGGCCGATGCCCCGCGCCAGCCCGCGTGCACGGCAGCGACTACACCAGCGCGCGGCGCCAGCAGCAGCGCGGGCACGCAATCGGCGGTCACCACCCCGACGGCGATGCCGCGCCGGGCCGTCACGACGGCGTCCGCCTCGACGCCCGGCTCGTCGGCCGTGGCTACCGCGACGCCGTGCACCTGCCGCACCGTCGCGATCGGTAGCGTCTCGCCCGCGGCCTGCAGGGCGCGCGCCCAGTCGCCGGTCCCGGCCGCGCTCTCCGCACGATCGAGGAAGCCATGGCGCAGCCCGGCGTGGCGCCCCCACGCGGGAAGCGTCATCACGGGACGATCTCCTCCAGCGTGACGTCGGTGTACCCCAGCATCTCCTCGATGGTGTGCAGCTTGTACGGCTTCTCGTAGAAGATGCGTTTGATGCCGGTGTTGATGAGCACCTTGAAGCAATGGATGCACGGCGTGTGGGTGATGTAGATGTCGGCGTCCCGGATCGACGGCGCCGTTCTTCGCCGCCTGCGCGATGGCGTTGATCTCGGCGTGGATCGTGCGAAAGCAGTTCTCCTCGATCTCGCCGCTGGGCGTGGTGGACCGATAGATCAGGCAGCCCACGTCGAGGCAGTGCGGGAGGCCGGCCGGCGAGCCGTTGTAGCCGGTGGCGAGGATGTTCTTGTCACGCACGATCACGGCGCCGACCTTGGCGCGCAGGCACGTCGAGCGCTCGGCGACCTGCCGCGTGATCGTCATGAAGTACTGGTGCCAGGTGGGGCGTTCGCTCATGGCAGGATCCGGATGGGTTCGGGGACGAAGGTGACCAGGAATAGCAGCAGGCTGGCCAATGACCCGACCCGGCGGGCGCCGTCCAGGGGCAGGCCGTCGTTCATGGTGGGTGGGTGTCCCATCACCAGCATGCCGGCGGCAACCGCGGTCCACAGGATCCAGAACGGCGAGCCGGTGACGGAGAGCCAGAGCAGCGTGGCAACGAGCATCGCCGGGCACCAGCACGGCTCGGCGCCCGCGCGCCGCATAGAGCACGTGGCCGCCGTCGAGCTGGCCCACGGGGAGTAGGTTGAGCGACGTCACGAGCAGTCCCGCCCAGGCAGCGAATGCGACGGGGTGGAGCACGACCGTGTCGGGATCGGTGTGCAGCACGAGGCGGATGAGCGTGCTGGTCAACAGCGAGTCGCCGAGCATCATCGCGGGGCCGTGGGGTGGCGAGCTGTCGATGCTCGACAGCCGGAGCCCCAGCACCATCGCCGGCAGCGCGATGGCGAAGCCCGCCCAGGGCCCGGCGGCGCCCATGTCGAAGAGGGCGCGGCGATCCGGAAAGCGGGAGCGTACCCGGATGACCGCGCCGAAGGTCCCGAGGAGGAAGAACGGCGGTGCGGGCAGGACGTACGGCAGGGATGCGGCAATGCCGTGCCGACGGCACATGAGGTAGTGACCGGCCTCATGGGTGAGCAGGATGGCGAGCAGCGTGACGGAGAAGGGCAGGCCGGCGGCCCAGGTGATCAGCGATTTCGGCTCGACACCTGCAATGCGTGCGCCCGCGACCGTGGTGGTGACGACGGTGGCGGCGAGCAGCACCAGATGCCTGAGCGGACGATCGCGAGCCGGCGCGGGCTCGACCGACTCGATCCTCATGCCGCGTCCACCGTGACGGTCGCCCCGACGCCGAGCCCCAGGTGGTCGCGGGCCGATCCGTCGCGCAGCGCGACCTCGAGCAGCCCCCAGCTGTTCACCACCGCCGCCAGGGCGCCTTTCGCTACCGCGGAGTAGCTCGCGCTCACCCCGGCGATGCGCGCTTCGCCGATCCGTACGCATGCGACGTCGGCGGGAAGCACCTCCGGGGTGACGTTGGTCGTCAGATTGCCGAAGCGGTCGACGTAGATGACCTCGCCGGTGACCGTGCCGTCGAGCCGGCACGGCTCCGGCAACGCGAGACGCTCGAGGTCGGCGAGCTCGGGACCGAGCGCTGACGGATCGGTCCCTGTGGCGAGCGCCGCGGCCACCGGCGCGAAGACGTCGCGGCCATGGAACGTATGGCTTCGCGGCTTCAGGAAGAACCGCTCTTCGGTCAGCTCGACCACACGCCGCACGCTCGCTGCGGGCGCTGCCAGCGAGAGCACGCCGTTGTCGGGGCCGACGAAGAGGGCCCGGTCGGTTTCGACGCACAGCGCGCGCCGTTCGCTGCCCACGCCCGGATCGACGACCGCCACGTGGATGGTGCGGAGGGGAAACCACGGCGCCGCCTGGCGCAGCACGAGCGCTCCAGCCAGCACGTCCTGCGGCGGAACGCCGTGCGACACGTCGATCACCGGCACTCCCGGCGCGCGCGTGGCGATGACGCCCTTCATGATGCCGACCCAGGGATCGCTCAGCCCGAAATCGGTGGTGAGCGCGATCACCGGAGCGCCTCCTCCACCGCCGCCCACAGGAGGGGAAACATGATCTCGTGGTGACCCGTGAGACGGATGCCGCGCCCGCCCGTCGCGGTCGGCCGTGTCACCACGTTCACACCCGGGCGGTAGTGGCGGATGAAGTCCATGTCGATCGGTGGTGAGACGACGTACTGGCCGGCCGACGTTCCGCGCCAGGTTGAGCGCCTTCACGAACACCTCGGGCATGATGACGGCCGAGCCCAGGTTGAGATAGACGCCGCCGTCGAGACCGCCGACCACGCTGGCCAGCAGATGGAAGTCACGCATGCTGCCCGCGCCGATGGCCGCACCGTCGGCATCGGGATGCATGTGGATGATGTCGGTGCCGATCGCGACGTGCACGGTGGCGGGAATTCCGGCGCGCGCCGCGGCGGCCAGGATGCTGGTCCGCCGATGCGGCAGCCGGGCGGCCTCGATGGCGTCGCCGATGGCGCGCCCGAGGCCCATGCCAGCGGCGACGCCCTCGGTGGTGGCGCGGTTCAGGAACTCGCCGGTCTCGCGCGCCATGCCGAAGAGGCCGCGGTCGAGCCCGGGTCCGACATCCTCCGACGTCCGGCCGCCCCACGCGAGCTCGAAATCGTGCACCAGGCAGGCGCCGTTCATGGCGACGGCGGCCACGCGCTCGCGCTCGATCAGATCGACGATCAGCGGCCCCAGCCCCACCTTGATGCCGTGCGCGCCCATGCCGAGGACGACGGGCTTGCCCGCCCGCGTGGCGCGCGCGATGCGGGCGGCCGCGTCGCGCAGATCGCGAGCCGCGAGGATGTCGGGCAGCCCGTCGAGCCATGCGCGCACGCTGAGCCCGCGGCGTACCGGCTTGCCCATCGCGGCCGCCGCCACCTTGCTGGGTCGCCGCCCGAGCGGCACCGTATGGATGCGGCGCGGGTCGATCGGCGGTGGGGTGGCCCGGCGGCGCTTCACGCCGGCACCGCCTGTGCCGTCGCACCGTACGGTGGCTTGCCCGCGGCATAGCGTCCCGCCCACATCACCAGCGGGACACCCTCGGGAATCTCGAGGCGGAGCGCATCGCGCACCGGATACTTCGTGTAGGCCAGGTTGAAGAGCGTCGGCATGGCGTAGTGCACCCAGAACTCGAGGTAGGCGTGGCCTTTGGCGATCACCACGTCGGCCTCCAGGAGCACACGCCGCAGCTCGTCCGACACCTCGTCCTCCGGCACACCGAAAGAGTTGCTCCCGGTCGAGAGCACACGGCAGTTCGCAGGCAGCTCGAGCGCCGTCAGCTCGTCGGCGGTCACGTCGTTCAGCATGGGACCGCCCTTGCCCACCAGAGCGACGGCGCAGGACGGATTGAGCGCGCGCAGTCGCTCGAGCACCACCAGGTCGAAGAGCACCTCGCCGCTGTTGTCGGCCAGCCAGACCAGGCTGCGGGCCCGTCCGAGCGCGTCGGCCATGCGGCCGAAATCATCGACCCACAGCGGCAGGCGGTCGAGGTTGGTGAAGTCGCCGACCGAGAGCGACTCGCGCAGGTTGGGCGCGCCGTAGTCGAGCAGGTTCGCCACCACGCTGGCGAGCACGGCATCGCGCAGCGTCGGCAGCTCCAGCGACCCGAGCAGCTCGCGTGCGGCGTGCATCGAGCGATCCTTCAACACCCGATACGGATCCTCGACGTCGAGGATACGGTAGAACTCGCGGTACCACTCGGTGTGGAAGCGCGTGATGTCGGGATGCATCCACAGCTCGCGCGCGACGCGCACTCTGACGTAGCGCTCGAGCTCGCGCTTCAGCAGGTCGGCGTCGCCGGCGGGGAGTTCCGCCAGATCGACGAAGCGCCCGAGCACGGTCAGGTGGGTCTCGAGATCGCGCTCCCAGGACTTCACGGCGTTCTCGTGCCGTCGGATGCCGCTTTGACCGACCGGATCAGGGACTTGGTCGTCCACTTGCTCTCGTACGGAATCACGACCACGCGGCCACCCGTCGACTCGACGAGATCCTTCCCGATCACCTCGTCGACCGTGTAGTCGCCGCCCTTCACCAGCACGTCGGGCGCGACGTCACGGATGAGCCGGATGGGCGTGAGCTCGTCGAACACCACCACGTGGTCCACGCACTCGAGAGCGCTGAGGATCTGTACGCGGTCCTCTTCCGGCAGGACGGGCCGGCCGTCGCCCTTGTTGGCGCGTGTGGAACGATCGCTATTGATGCCGACGACGAGCAGGTCGCCGCAGCTCCGCGCCGCGCGCAGGAGGGCGATGTGGCCGGCGTGGAAGACGTCGAAGTAGCCGTTGGTGAAAACCACCTTGCGCGCCCCGCGCGTGGCGCCGACCAGCTCGATCAGCTCCTCGCGCGTACGCAGCTTGGAACCGCCGGCGGCTCCCGGGTCGAGCGGGCGGGACAGCTCGTCCGCCGCAACCGGCACGGTGCCGGGCTTCTGCACGACGATCGATGCGGCCCGGGTGCCGATCGCCGCGGCCTCGCGTGGAGACGCGCCGGCCAGCAGCGCGAGCACGAACGAGGCCGCCAGCGAATCGCCGGCGCCGCAGGTGTCGCGGGCGAGCGTCGGCAGGGCGGAGATGCGGAACACCTCGTCGTCCGTGCTGCACAGCAGACCCGCGTCGCCCAGCGTGACGCACAGGCACTGGAGGCCGTACTGCCTACGCGCGTCGGCCGCCCATGTCTCGAGCTGGTCCCCGGACGGAAGGCCCAGCCCGCGCGCCTCCGCGAGGTTGCAGAAGAGGTGGTCGATACCTGCCAGCTCCGCGACGTGCCGGCGCGACGAGCCGGCAACCAGCACACCGCGAGCCCTGGCCTCGCGTACGACACGGGCGACGACGGCCGGGCTGAGCACGCCCGCGCGGCCATCGGTCTCGTCGTAGTCGGCGAGGTAGAGGGCGCGCAGCCCGTCGAGCCGTCCGACGACGCGTTCCGCGAGGTCGTCGAGCGTGGTCGTCGATGGTGCGCGGGGGTTGTCGCGATCGAGCCGCAACAGGTGGTGGTCGCCGCGACCGGCGGCGCGCGCGATGATGCGGGTGAAGGTCCCCGTGACGCGCGACGGGTCACGCACCAGGTCCGCGACGTCGACGCCGAGGCTTTGCAGCTCGGCAGTCAGCACGTCGCCGTGGTGATCGGCGCCGACGATGCCGAACGCCGCGACCGGCGCGCCCAGCGCGGCGAAGTTGGCGGCGACGTTGCCGGCGGCGCCCGACACGTGCCGCGCGCCCTCGTCGACGATGCGCAGCACCGGCATCTCCGGAGAGATGCCCATGGTGCTGCCGTGCAGGTACTCGTCGAGGTAGAAGTCCCCTACGACCCCGACCGGCGAGCGCCGGAACGCTTCGACCAGCTCGAGCAGGCGACGCGGATCCACTAGCGTCCTCCGGGTCGATGCGGGTCAGCAGGCTCGCGAATCATCCACACTTTGGGCGCCGCGGCGCGCGGCGCCGCAACGATGCGGCAGGGTAGTATGGAACGGCCCGCATGTCGACGGCATGCGGCCGATCAGGTTCCCTGGAACCGGCCCTGCGCGCGGAATCGTTCGATGAACGCGGCGTAGTCATTGGGCTGTTGCTCGGCCCGCAGCCGATCGTCCGGGAGCACGACCCACGGTTGCGCGCTGCGCGTCCAGATGTCGCCGACGGGCTCGACCCAGCTCGTGTCGTCGAGCGTTCCGCTCCGCACGCTGAGGAAGCCGGCCGCGGGAATCTGCCCGTGGGCGATCCGACTTCCGCAATCGCCGCAGAACCAGCCGAAGCGCCGGTTCCCGAGGTCCGACGTCCATTCGTAGACGCGCGGCTCGCCGTGCGTGAACGCGAAGCCCGATTCGAGGACGGTCACCGGCGTGGAGAACGCCCCGCCGCCGATGGTCTGACAGTTGGTGCAGTGACAGTTGTAGACCATCAGCGGCGGCTGCGTGATGGAGTACCGCAGCCCGCCGCATTGGCAGCCGCCCACGAGTGGAAGTGCAACCATGCCTGTGACCTCCTCGTGCGTGGGTAGAGTGTGCCCGCCCCCAACACAAGGCGCGCGCGAGCGACGTCGCGCGCGCTCAGGACGACCGGGACACGCGAGCCGTCGCGCGGGCTGTGCCGCGGATCACGGCGCGCAGGACGCGCCGCCTGCCGAGCATTCGGGGTCGATGGCGGCGCCCGGAACGCCCGGGCCGCCGACCGCGCCAGCCTCACCGTCTGCGCCGTCCGTGCCCTTGGTTCCCTGCGGACCTCCGGGGTTCCCGTTCAGGAAGCACGCGCTCCCGCCCGGCGCGCCGGTTCCGCCAACGCCGGCCGACCCGCCGTCGCCGAAGCAGTCGATCCTGCCCGGCGTGCAGTTGTTGAGGCCGCCGCTGCCTCCGCCGACGAGATTGCTCGGCGAGCCGTCGCCGTTGCGCACGAACGCGACGCCGACGAGCGTCGGCTGGCCGCTGCTGAAGACGGCGCCGCCCTGCGCGCTGCCGCCGTTGCCGTTGCTCCCGCCGTTCCCGCCGCTGCCGCCGTCGCCCCCGTTGCCGCCCTTTCCGCACCCGTTGCCGCTGCCCCCGATTCCGCCCCCACCGCCGCCGCCGCCGGCGCCGCCGCTCGCGCCGTAGCCCGACGCGGCGCCGGTGGCGCTGTTGTTCCGGAACGAGACGTCGATCAGCGTGAGCGACCCGGAGCTGAAGATGGCGCCGCCTGCCGTGGTGCCGCCGTCGCCACCGCGGCCGCCATTCGTGCCGTTGGTGCCGCTCAGGGCGATACCGCCGTTGCCCCCCTTGCCCATGTTGGACGGCTGGCCCGACGGCGACGTCTGGTTCGAGGGGCCGCCGCGGCCGCCGCTGCCGCCAGCGCCGCCCGAGCCGCCCCAACCCGCACGGCCTCCGATACCGCCGGTCACGAAGTTGTTTCGGAACGCGCAGCTCTCGACGCTGAGCGTGCCGGCGTTGTGGATCGCCCCACCCTCGGCATTGCCGCCGTTGCCGCCGTCCTCGGCGTCGTGTGCCGTGCCGGGGAAGCCTCCGGCGCCGCCGTTGCCGGCGTTGGTCCCGTTGCCCACGCCGCCGTCGCCGCCCGGGCCCCCCGTGCCGGCGCGCGCCGCATTGCCGGAGTCGCCGCCGCGCCCGCCCACCGCGCCATTGTTCTCGACGAGGCAGTTGGTCAGCGTCACGCTGGCGCCGCCTTCGATGAGCATGGCGCCGCCGCGGCCGTCGCCTCCCTGACCGCCAGCCCCGGGCGCCAGGCCGGGCTCTCCGGTTCCTCCAACTCCGCCCGTCGTGGCCGGGACGTTGTTCGGCGTGCCGGGGTCTCCCGCCATGGCTTCGTCTGCAGGCGCGCCGCTCGATCCGCTCGCGCCAAGGTCCAGGCCGTTGACCAGCGCGGCGCCGTCGAGCGTCAGGCTGCCGAGGACGCGGAAGAGACCGCGTGGATGGCCGAACACGACGCGGCGGGCGGGCTCGACGGTCCGGAATGGTCCGACGGCGGCGTGCGGTTCGCCGCGCGCGACCGCATCGACGAGGTCGTGGAGGCGTTCACGCAGCGCTTCGGCAAGCATGAGTTCGCCGAGGAGGCCGAACGCCGGCGGCTGCCGTGGGCGTCGGTGGACGGCCCGTCGGATCTTGCCGGGAACCCGCAGCTGAACGCGCGCGGGTTCTTCGTCGACGTCGAGGTCGGGCTCGGGTCGTCGGTGCGCCGGGACATCGGGTTCGCCGTCCATGGGAACCGTCCCCTGGACTCGCCGCTTCGTGTCGACGAAGCGCCGGACCCCTGGCCGGAAGGGAGCACGGCGGCCCCGGCGACGCCGTCGTCGGCGCCCGCCTTGCAGGGCGTCCGGGTGCTCGACCTGACGTGGGTGCTCGCCGGACCGTACGCGACCAAGATCCTGGCTGACCACGGCGCGGACGTGATCAAGGTCGAGTCGCGGCACCGGCCGGACCCGACGCGGTTCTCGGGGTCGATGCACCTCACCGCGGGCGGCGGCGACGGCCCGCCCGATCCGGACCGGAGCGGCTACTTCAACAACTTCAACCGGAACAAGCGCGGCATCGTGCTCAACCTCCGGACGCCGGAGGGCCTCGCGCTGCTCGCGCGGCTCGTTCCGCACTGCGACGTGATCGTGGAGAACTTCAGCGCGGGCCTGCTGGAGCGGTGGGGGCTCGGGTTCGACGAGCTGCGCGCGTTGCGGCCGGACGTCATCCTCGTGAGGATGGCCGGCATGGGACAGACCGGGCCGTGGCGCGACCGCGTGACGTACGCCGACGCGCTGGCGGCGGCCGCGGGGATCACGGCCGAGACCGGGTCGACCGCCGAGGACCCCGTCGGCGTCGCGTTCGGGCTGGGCGACATGGTGGCGGCCGTGCACGCCGTCGCCGGGACGCTCGAGGCGCTGGACCACCGCGACCGGACCGGCGAGGGGCGCGAGATCGACCTGTCGCAGCTCGAAGCCATGGCGTCCCACACCGGCACCGCGCTGCTCGAGTACGAGGCCGGAATCCCGTCGCTCTCCTACGACGGCAACCGCCATCCGCGGATGGCGCCGCACGGGGCGTATCCGTGTGAGGGCGAGGATCGGTGGGTTGCGATCGCGACGGCCGGCGACGACCAGTGGCGCTCGCTGTGTGCGGTGATCGGTCGTCGGGAGCTCGCGGACGACGCGCGGTTCGCGACGCTCCCGGACCGCAAGGCGAACGAGGATGAGCTCGACGCGGTCGTGGGGGAGTGGTCCCGGGGTCGCTCGCATGTCGAGGCGGCCGAGATGCTCCAGGCCGCCGGTGTCGCCGCCGCTCCCGTGGAGGACGGTCGGGATCTCGTCGACGGCGACGAGCACCTGCGCGCACGGGGGTTCTACGTCTCGCTGGACCACCCGGCCGCAGGCCCCATGCTGCATGAGGGCGTGGCCGTGCGGCTCGCCGCGACGCCGGGCGGCGTGTTCCGTCCCGCGCCACTGCTCGGGGAACACACGGCCGAGGTGCTCACCGAGCTCCTCGGGATGTCCCAGCCGGAGCTCGACGAGCTCGCCGCCGCGGGGGTGCTCGAATGAGCCACCTCACCGTGGAGCGCGAGGGCGCGGTCGCCGTGGTGGTGTTCGACCGGCCGCCGGTGAACGCGGTCGACCTGGAGGCCATCGAGGGGTTCCGTTCGATCGCCGAGGAACTGGGCGCGGATCCCGAGGTCCGGGCCGTGGTCATCACGGGGACCGACAAGGCGTTCTGCGCCGGCGCCGACGTGTCGATGATGCGGGACCTCAGCCCGGAGAACCACCAGAAGGTCCGGCGGTGGATCGACGTCCAGGCGGCCATCGAGGCCATGCCGAAACCCGTGATCGCCGCGATCCGCGGCTATGCGCTGGGCGGCGGCGCCGAGCTCACGCTTGCCTGCGACCTCCGTGTGACCTCGTCCGACTCGCTGATCGGGTTCCCGGAGATCGCGCTGGGACTGTTCCCGGGCGCCGGCGGTACCCAGCGCCTTCCGCGCGTCGTCGGCCCCGCCCGGGCCTTGCGCATGATGATGCTCGGCGAACGCCTCAACGGCGACGAGGCCGCCGCGATCGGCCTGGTCGACGTGGTCGTGCCCGAGCGGACCGAGGTGCTCCCGGCGGCCATGGAGCTCGCGACGAAGCTATCCGAGGGGGCCACCCGGACGATCGGCCTGCTGAAGCGCGCCGTCCGATCGGGGTTCGGCCTCCCGATCGACGAGGGCCTCGCGATCGAGGAACAGGCCGTGTTCGAGCTCATCGGGACCGAGGACGCGCAAGAAGGTCTCCAGGCGTTCCTCGAACGCCGGCCGCCCCGGTTTACCGGGCGCTGACCTTGCTCGCCGCCCGGGTCCACGCGTGGGGCGAGCCGCCCGTCGTCGAGGAGGTCGCCGACCCGGTCCCGCGCGACGACGAGGCGCTGATTCGCGTGTCCGCCGGCGCGGTCGGCCACGTGGACCGCGACATCATGAGCGGCGGGTTCGTCCGGCATCCGCCGCTCCCGTACGTCCCGGGCGTGGAGGGCGCCGGCGCGGTCGTCCGATCGGCCGCGATCCCGGAGGACACACACGTCTGGTTCCGCGGCGCCGGCCTGGGAACCGTCGCGAACGGAACCTGGTCGGAGCTTGCCGCGGTGCGCGAGGTCGCGCTGATGCTCGTCCCCGAAGGCGTCGAGCCCATGGTGGCCGGGACATTCTTCACGGCGGCCACCTCCGCCCATGCGGCGCTGCACGACGTCGGCGAGATCCGCGCCGGCGAACGCGTCGCCGTCCGGGGAGCGGCGGGCGCGGTGGGCTCGCTCTCCACGCAGCTGGCCATCCTGGCCGGCGCCGGCGAGGTGGTCGGGGTCGTCTCCGGGCCGGACCGTCCCGTTCCGGACGGCGCCCGCTCGGTCGTGACGGGCCCCGATCTGGCGGAACGCGTCCGCGCCGGCGGCGACGGGGTGGACCTCCTGATCGACACGGTCGGAGGTTCCGGCCTGGAGGACCTGATCGAGGCCGTCGCTCCCGGCGGCCGGATCGTGCTGGTCGGCTATACCGCGGGAACCCGGACCGAGCTGGACCTCTCTCGGCTCATGCACCGCGACGTCCGCCTGCTGCCGCTCAACATGTTCCGCCGGGAACACGCGGCCCGCGCCGCCGCGGCCGGCCTGCTGGAGCAGCTCGCCCGGGGCGACCTCAGCCTGGAGGTCACCCCGTTCCCGCTCGACCGAGGTCGGTCGGGCGCTCGCGGCGTTGGAGCGCGGAACGGTGTCGGGTCGGATCGCGCTGGTTCCCTGAGGGCCCTCAGCCGCCGAACGACACCCGGCCGTTCCGCAGGACGTCGCCGTCGGGCCCCTGCGCGTCGAACGTCGCGCCGCCGTCAGCCCGCCACACGCGCGTGGTGTACGGCTGGCCCGGCCGGATGGGTCGGGCGAACCGGACCGCGACCTCGCGGATCGACGCGGGGTCGCCGACCAGCTCGTCGACGACCGGCTGGAGCGAGATCGACAGCAGGCAGAGCCCCTGGACGATGATCCCCGGCAGGCCGACCGACCTCGCGAAATCGTCGTCGACGTGGATGCGGTTGTCGTCGCCGCTCGCGACCGCGTAGGCGTGGGTGATCCCCGAATCGAGCTCGACCGTCCGCTCGGCGTCGGGCGCGGGCGGCTCCGGAGGCGGTTCCTTGGCCGCCTTGGGTGGAGCACCGCCGGAACCTTCGGAACCCGCCGATGCCGCCGTTCCACGCGAGACGACCACCACGTCCTGGTCGGCGACCGGCTGCCCTGCGCGTCGGTCGTGGAGAGCGCGATCACGAACACCTCGTTCGCGCCGCGCTCCTCGACGGACGCGAGGCGCCCGACCGAGCTGAGCACGTCGCCCGCCCGGATCGGGCGGTGCAGCGCATGCGCTGCTCGCCGTGGACGGTCCGCCCGACCTCGATCCCGGTCGACTCGTCGGCGAGCACGGCGGCGACCGCCGGCCACGCCGGCACGATGGCGAACACCGGTGGCGCGATCGTGACCTCGTCCCGGAGGCCGGTTGAGTCGCCGGTGGCACGGCGTACGGCCGCGATCCGGTCCGACCGTCGCCTCGTAGTCCGGCACCGGATACTCGGCGCCGATGCGGTCCCGGTTGATCGTCATCGGCTGCTCACATGTACGCCCCGCCGTTCACGTCCAGCACGGCGCCCGTCATGTACGCGGCGTCGTCGCTGCACAGGAACGCGACCACGCCGGCGACGTCGTCGGGAACCCCGGCGCGCTCGATCGGGATCGACTTGATCAGTCCCTCGCGCGCCTCCTCCGGCATGCCCCGCGTCATGTCCGTGTCGATGAAGCCCGGCCGGATCACGTTGACGGTCGTCCCCGCCCGGGCGAACTCGCGCGCGGCCGTCTTGGCGAGCGACACGATCCCGCCCTTGGCCGCGGTGTAGTTCGCCTGGCCCATGTTGCCCATGGCGGCCGAGATGCTCGAGATGCACACGACCCGGCCCGGTCCCTCGCCCCGCAGGTGCGGCGCCGCGGCCCGGAGGCACGCGAACGTCCCGGTGAGCTGAACCCCGATCACCTGGTCCCACTGCTCGTCGGTGGTCTTGTGGAGGAACGCGTCCCGGGCGATGCCAGCGTTCGTGACCACGGCGTCGATGCCGCCCAGCGCTTCCGCGGCTTCGTCGAACGCCCGCGCGACGTCGGCGCGGTCCGAGACATCGCACGCGATCCCCACGACCGTGGCGCCGGTCTCCGCGGCCAGCTGGGCGGCGCGTTCGGTGGCCCCGTCGCCGTCGATGTCCAGGACGGCCACCGAGAACCCGTCCGATGCTAGGCGGCCGGCGATTGCGGCGCCGATCCCGTGTGCGGCCCCCGTGACGACCGCGCGCGACACCGAGTACGTCCGACCCATGTGTGTTCCTCCCGTCCGGCCTGGCGCGGGCAACTGTAGTGGCTGCATCGCAGGCACGGCTACGATGCCGGTCCCATGGGGAGCCGTCCAATCCGAGTGCTCATCGCAAAGCCCGGCCTGGACGGCCACGACCGCGGGGCCAAGGTCGTCACGATGGCCCTCCGCGACGCCGGCATGGAGGTCGTCTACACGGGGCGACACCAGACGGTTGCGGCGATCGCCGCCGCGGCCATCCAGGAGGACGTCGACGTGATCGGCCTGTCCGTCCTCTCGGGCGCCCACGAGGACTACTGCTCCAGGCTCGTCGATGCCCTCCGCGCCGAGGGTGCGGACGACGTTGTGCTGGCGGTCGGGGGAACCATCCCCCCGGACGCCCGGCCGCGGCTCGAAGAGCTCGGCTACTTGGTGTTCCCGGTCGGAAGCTCCCTCCCAGGCATTACCCAGGGCATCGCCGAGGCAGCCGGCCGTCGCCGGAGACTCGAGACGACCTAGCGATTGTCCGAGATCGGCAGCCGCCGGTCCGGAGTACCGCCGCCCCGACGTCGGGCGGGCTCGAGCCAGAGGTCCGTCTTCGCCGTCTCCTTGATAAGGGCCACGAGCGCCTTCTCGTCCAGGTCCGCGACCTTCTTGATCCGAACGCAGGCGTTGCCGATGTCGGCCTTCGGGAGCCGGTCGACGTACCGCTCGGCGACATAGCCCTCCTCGTCGGCGGCGAAGCAGTACAGCGAGATGTACTGCGCGTTGCTGGCGATCGAGAGCTTGCAGGCGTCGCCCTCGCGGCCGCTCGCATAGCGGTAGTGGAACGGCCCGTAGCCGAGCATGCCGCTCAAGATGACCGGCTCGAGCTTCGGCGCGTGCTTGCGGATCAGCGCGTCCAGCGCCGCGATGTCGGGCCGGCGCTTGTCGTCCACCGCGGCGATGTACTCGGCCGGGGTCTTCACGTCCAGCTGTCCTTTCATCTTCATCACGTCCTCCGAGAACTCGGCGTCAGCAGACCGGCAGCGGCTCTGTTGCACGCGAAACGTCAGGGTCCTCCCTTGTTGAAGTGTTCGTTCTCAGCCGCGTCCAGTTCCTCGACAAGATTCCGACGTTCATCCTCGTCCATATCGCCTCACTCGAGGTTCGGCGTCCAGGGGTGAACGCGCGGGATCCAAGCGCGAACCGCTTTCCGATAGGCGGCGTATTCTTCTCCGAATCGCTCGGAGAGGTATGGCTCCTCGTACCCGAGCACGAACGCGGCGACCGCGACCCAAATGACCGCCGCGTATCCGACCAGCACAGGGTCGCCGAACCAGATCGCCTGCCCCACGATCACGGCCAGCACCGCGAGATACATCGGGTTGCGGACGTGCCGGTAGAGACCGCCGACGACGAGGTGTTGGGTCGGTGCGATCGGCGCCGGAGTGCCGTGACCCTCGACAACGAATCGGGCGAACGCCTGCACCAGGACCACGGCGCCGACGACCACGAGGACCAACCCTGCGATGCGAACGGGTGTCGGCCATTCCAGCCGAACCTGCCAGTGGGTGAGCCACCACGGGATGAGGCCCGCCACTACCACGGGGGCGGCCACCAAGAAGACCGCACTGCCGGCCGCGGCCTTCCACATGCGCATGGTGGCATCGTGCCAGGATCAGCGTCGCTGCAAGCGCCTGGAATCTCACACGATGCGGGCAATGCGGAGGGCGGTCAGCTGTTCCGAGCTCAGCCCGAGCAAGCCCTCGTAGATCTCGTCGTTGTGTTCCCCGAGCGTTGGGGCCGGCTCGTAGCGCTCCTGGTCGCCGACGTGGACGGGGTTGCCGAGCACCGGGTACGCACCGGCCACGGGATGGGGGCGTGCGGTCTCCGCGACCATTCCTCTGGAAAGGATCTGGGGGTCGGTCACCACCCGGTCCACGGTGTTCACGGCCCCGCACGGGACGCCGGCCGCGCGGAGCACTTCGGTCCATTCGTCGGCTGGGCGTTCGAGGAATCGCTTCCGCAGGGCGTCGAGCAGTTCGTCCTTCGCCGCGAGGCGGTCGGGGTTGGTCGGATAGCGGTCGGTGAGCTCCGGCATCCCGATCGCATCGCAGAACGGCGGCCAGAAACGGTCGGTGAACACGGCCACCACGATCCCGATGCCGTCGGCGCATTCGAACGAGTCGTAAGGGACGACGGTCTGGTGGCCGGTTCCGACGGGGCCGGGGATCCGGCCGTCGGCCCAGTGGTATTGCGCGACATAGGTGAGGAGCGAGGCCTGCACGTCGAGCAGGGAGAGGTCGATGTGCTGCGGTTCGCCGGTTCGTTCCCGGTGGAAAAGGGCGCCGCACACCGCCTGTGCCGCGAACATCCCGCCCGCGAGGTCGCCGATAGGGAGTCCCATGCGAACCGGCTGCCGGCCAGGCTCGCCCGTCACCGACATCCCGCCGCCCATCGCCTGCAGGATCAGATCGAATGCCGGGAGGTCGCGATATGGCCCGTCGCCGCCGAAGGCCGTCACGGAGCACGTCACGATGTCGGGCTTCACCACGCGGCATGAGCCCGGGTCGATCCCGAGCCGCTCGGGCACGCCGGGGCGGAAGTTGTCGAGGACGACATCCGACACGACCACCAGTTGCAGGAACAGCTCACGGCCTTCCTGCGACTTGAGGTCGAGCGTGATGCTCTTCTTGTTCCGGTTGATGCCGAGGAAGTAGACGCTCTCCCCGGAGAGGTACGGTGGCCCCATCAGCCGGATCGGGTCGCCGCCGCGAGGGTCCTCCACCTTGATGACCTCGGCGCCCATGTCCGCAAGGAGCATCGAGCCGTACGGCCCCGCCAGCATCCGCGTGAGGTCGAGGATCCGGACCCCGTCGAGCGTGCGGGACACTCAGCCCCCGGCCGACTTCAGCAGATCGCGGCCGATCAGCCCCCGGAGCAGCTCGGACGTCCCGCCGCCGTACAGCAGGAATCGCGCGTCCCGGAAGTACCGCTGCGCCGGGTACTCCATGGCGAACCCGTACGAGCCGAAGATCCGCGTTGCCTCGTCGACGATCCGCGCGCAGGCCTCGGTCGCGAAGAGCTTGGCCATCGCGGGGAACGAAACCGACCGGTCGCCGGCGTCCACCCGCTCGGCGGCCGCCGCCGCGAACAGCCGCGCCGCCTCAAGGTCCGTCGCCATGTCGGCGAGCTTGTGCTCGATTGCCTGGAACTCGCCGATGTGCTTGCCGAACGCCTCGCGCTCGCTCGCGTAGCGGGCCGCGTCCTCCAGCGCTCGGCGGCCGAGCCCGACCGCCAGCGCGGCCGTCATGGCGCGGATCTCGGAGAGCAGGCTGCCAACGTTCTTCACGCCCTCGCCCTCGGCGCCGAGCAACGCGTCGGCCGGCACCTCGCAGTCGTCGAGCGAGATCTCGCTCGTGAGCGACGAGCGCACCCCGAGCTTCTCGATCGGCTTGCCCACGACGAACCCCGGGTTCGACGCGTCGACAAGGAAGAGGGCGATGTTCTTGAGCCCCGGCTCGTCCGAGGTCTTCGCCCCGACCGTCAGGAAGTCCGCCACCGGCGCGTTCGTGATCCAGGTCTTGGCGCCGCGCAGCACCCACCCGTCGGAGGTGCGCGTGGCCCGAGTACGCATCGCGCCCAGGTCCGACCCCGCGCCGGGCTCCGTCAGCGCGAACGTCGCCACCTTCTCGCCGGCGAGCGCCGGCCGCAGGTAGGCGTCCTGCTGCGCGGGCGTTCCGAACCGGAACACGAAGTGCGTGCCCATCAGCCCCTGCATCGCGCAGATGGCGGCGAGCGAGAGCGAACCGGCCGCGAGCTCCTCGTACAGCACGCACGCCATGGAGAAGTCCGCGCCCGACCCGCCGACCTCCTCGGGGTAGCGGAGCCCGAGATACCCGAGCGCCCCGAGCCGGTGGAACAGCTCGTGCGGGAACTCGCCGTGCCGGTCGAGCTCCTCGGCCCGGGGCAGGACCTCGCGTTCGACGAAGGAACGAACCGACGAGCGGAACTCCTCGCGGGCTTCGGCGTCCCCCCGCACCGCGTCGCTCATCCGAAGATGTCGACCGGCTCGCGGTACTCGCCGAACACGCCGCGCAGCACGCCGAACACCTCGCCGATCGTCGCGTAGGCCCGGACGGCCTCGACCGTGGCCGGCATGATGTTCGTCGAAGGGTCGGCGGCCGCGTCGCGCAGGTCGTCGAGCGCCCTCGACACTCGGGCGCCGTCCCGCTTCGAACGCACCGTCTCGAGCCGTTCCAGCTGCTCGCGGAAAGCGCGCGTCGCTGTGCCGGTACAGCCGCGCCGGCGGCTCCTCGTCGTCCATCTCGAAGATGTTCTCTCCGACGATCAGCCGCTCGCCACTCTCGACCGCGCGTGCGTGGTGGTACGCCTCGCGCGCGACCTCACGCGCCACCCAGCCGCTCTCGACGCACCGCGCCATGCCGCCGCGTTCGCTCGATCTCGTCCATGAGCTAGAGGATCCGCCGCTCGTACTCGTCGGTCAGCGACTCGACGTAGTACGAGCCGGCCAGCGGGTCGGCAGTGTCGGCCACGCCGGACTCGTAGGCCACGACCTGCTGGGTCCGGAGCGCGGTGAGCATGGCCTCCTGGTCGGGGATCTCGAACGCCTCCTGCCAGGTGTTCACCGTGATCGACTGCACGCCGCCCAGCGCGAGCGCCAGCGTCTCGACCGTGGCCCGCACGATGTTGTTGAGCGGCTGCCGGTGGCTGAACGTCGACCCGCACGTCCCCGCGAACCACAGGAACCGCCACGACCGCGGGTCCTGCGCGCCGAACGTCTCCCGCATCAGCCGGGCCCAGATGCGGCGCGATGGCGCGGTACTTCGCGACCTCCTCGAACAGGTTCATGAACGCGCCGATGTTCCAGGAGATCCGCGGCGCGAACGCGTCGATCGACAGGCCGCGATCGAGCGCCCGCCGGACGTACTCGATGGCGTTCCCGATGGCGAACGCCCATCTCCTGCACGGCCGTCGCCCCGGACTCCCGGATGTGGTACCCGCACACCGAGATCGGGTTCGCGCGCGGCATCTCCGTCGGCGCAGTACTCGAACGTGTCCGCCACCAGCCGCAGCGACTGCTCGACCGGGAACACGCACGCCCCGCGGGCGAAGAACTCCTTGAGGATGTCGTTCTGCACGATCGGCCGCAGAGCGGCCGGCGCGATGCCCTGCGCCTCGCCGGTCGCCTGGTACAGCGCCAGGAACAGGAACGCCGGCGCGTTGATCGTGAACGAGCACGAGATCTTGTCGAGCGGGATGCCCTCGAAGAGCTGCTCGAAGTCCGCGAGCGAGTCGATCGCGACGCCGACCCGGCCGACCTCGGCGCGCCACTCCGGGTGGTCGGAGTCGTAGCCCATCTGCGTGGGGAGGTCGAGCGCCGTCGACAGCCCGTGCACGCCCTCGCGTTCGAACAGCTGTCGGTTCCAGCGGTTGGTCTCGACGACCGTGCCGAACCCCGTGTACGTCCGCATCGTCCACAGCTTCTGGCGGTACATCGTCGGGTACGGCCCGCGGGTGTACGGGTACTCGCCGGGGTCGGCGACGTCGCGCTCGTAATCCGACGACGCGACGTCCGCCGGGCCGTAGACGGGCTTGATGGGCACGTCCGGAGGTCGTCGTGACCTCGCGGATGCCCTCCGGTCGCCGCCAGTTCCGACCGCGTCTCCGTCCGCGCCATCGGCCGCGATTGTCCCACGCCGGAGAGCGTGCCTAGAATCCCGCGCTCGACGGTCGTCGCGCCGGGAGGCGCCGAGACGTTCCGATGCGAAGGGAGGAACCGCTGGCCGCGCCCCGCCTCCAGTTCGGCGTGTACCTCAACAACCGCGGCCCGCTGCTGTCCCGCGGAGTCCACGCTCGACGACCTCCTCGAGATGGCGGACGCGGCCGAGGAGGAGGGGTTCGACAGCCTGTTCGTCGGGGACGGACTGCTCCACGAGCCGCGGCACGACCCCCTCGCACTGCTCGGCGCGCTGGCGGAGCGGACGTCGCGTGTCCGCCTGGGAACCGCCTGCCTGCGCGTCTCCCTCCGTGACCCCCTCACGCTGGCCATGGCCTGGGCAACGATCGACCAGTTGAGCGGCGGCCGGACGATCCTCGGCGCCTGCGCGGGGAACGCGATGGACCAGGGCGTCCGGCGGGAGTTCGCCGTGCAGGGTCTCGACCCCGGCGACCGGATGGAACGGATGGAGGAGGCCGTCCAGGTGCTCCGTTCCCTGTGGACCACGGGCCGCGTGGACTTCTCCGGCCGCCACTTCCGCTACGAGGACGTGGCGTTCGAGTCGGGGACCGAGATCGAACCCCTGCGGCCGCAGCAGCGCCCGCCGCCGATCTGGATCGCATCGAACCCGCACCTGGGGAATGCCGACCCGGACCGCGCCCGGGCCGCCGTGGAGCGCGCCGCCAGACGGATCGTCCGCCCTCGGCGACGGATGGCTGACGTGCTGCCGCGCGACCCACCCGGAGGAGGTCGAGGAGGGCGTGGCCGCCATCGCAGCGGCGGCCGCAGACGCCGGCCGGGAGGCGAGCGACATCGCGGTCGGCTACTCGACGACCGTCGTCCTGGCACCTCGCCGGACGAGGCCCGGGAGGCGTTCGCGCGGTTCATCGCCGCCTACTACCCGACGTTCGGATCCAAGGTCGACCTGGGTGACTGGGGCCCGGTGGGAACGCCGGACGACGTCGGCGGCCTGGGTCCGCGGTTCGCCGACGCCGGCGTGACGCACCTCATCGTGCGCTTCGGGTCGATGGAGCCGCTCGGGGACCTCCGCCGGTTCGCGAACGAGGTGATCCCGGCGGTCAGGGGCGCGCTGGCGGAATGACCGCGCCGCGAGACAGACTGCCGTAACCACAACGAGACGACCGACCGAGCGCGAGGAGCACCGATGGCGCTGAAGGAACCGAGCATCGAGACGATCCGCGAGCTGGCCCGGCACTTCGGGTTCGACATGGGGGAGGAGGACCTGGCGGAGTTCCGCGACATGGTCGCCGGCGGGCTCGCGATGTACCGGCCGCTCGAGTCGATCCCCGACTACCTGCCCGAGGTCACGTACCCGCGGACGCCCGGCCACCGGCCGGACGACGACGAGGACCCGCTCCACGCCTGGTACGTGAAGTCGTCCGTCAAGGGCGCGGCCGACGGCAGGCTCGCCGGCAAGCAGGTCGTGCTGAAGGACAACATCTGCCTGGCCGGCGTCCCCATGATGAACGGCGCCTCGACGCTCGAGGGCTACGTGCCGGACGTCGACGCGACCGTGGTCACCCGCATCCTCGACGCCGGCGGGCGAGATCGTCGGCAAGGCGCACTGCGAGTACTTCTCGTTCTCGGGCGGGGTCATGTCGAACCCCACGGGCCCGACCAGGAACCCGCACAACCCGGTGTACATGTCGGGCGGCTCGTCGTCCGGGTGCGCGGCGCTGGTCGGCGCGGGCGAGGTTCCCATGGCCATCGGCGGCGACCAGGGCGGGTCGATCCGGGCGCCGAGCGCGTTCTGCGGGATCTACGGCATGAAGCCGACGCACGGCCTCGTTCCCTACACGGGGATGATGCCGATCGAGCACACCATCGACCATGCGGGCCCCATGACGGGAACGGTCGCCGACAACGCCCTGCTGCTGGAGGTCATCGCCGGCGCCGACGGGCTCGACCCCCGCCAGTACGCGCCGGAGACCGCCGCTTACACCCGGCGCTCGACCGGGGGGCGGAGGGCATGCGGGTCGGCGTGGTCACGGAGGGATTCGGCCAGGAGTTCACCGAGCCCGACGTCGACGACGCGGTGCGCGAAGCCATCGCACGGCTCGGCGGCCTGGGCTGCAAGGTGGAGGAGGTCTCGATCCCCATGCACGCGATCGGGCTGAACGTCTGGGCGCCGATCGCCATCGAGGGGTCGTACGAGATGGTGTTCAAAGGCGACGCGCTGGGGACCGGGTGGCGCGGCCTCTACGTCAGCAGCCTGGGGAAGGTGCACTCCGCCTGGCGCGCCCACGCCAACTCGTTCTCGGACACCCTGAAGCTGGGCATGCTCACGTCGGAGTTCGTCATCCGGAACTACGGCCGGCACTACTACGCCAAGGCCCAGAACCTCAGCAGGAAGCTCCGTGAGGAGTACGACCGCGTGTTCGAGGCCTGCGACGTGCTGGTCATGCCGACCACGCCGATGAAGGCCCCGCTGATCCCGGCCGCGGACGCGAGCCGCGGCGGAGCGGTTCGTCCCGGGGTTCGACTCGATCACGAACACCGCGCCGTTCGACGCGACCGGCCACCCGGCGATGTCGGTCCCGTGCGGCACGCGGGAGGGCCTGCCGGTGGGCATGCAGGTCGTGGCCCGGCATTGGGACGAGTCGTCGATCTACCGGCTGGCGGCCGCATTCGAACGCGAGGTGGACTGGACGTCGCTCTCAGCCTGAGACGTCGGGGCGCAGGGCGAGGATGACCTCGACCTCGATCGGGATGTTCATCGGCAGATCGCTCGTGCCGATCGCGGAGCGCGAGCACAGGGCCCGGTCGGCCCCGTAGACCTCGATCACCTGCTCGGTGAAGCCGTTGAGGACACGGGGCTGCAGCCCGAACCCCGGCGCCGAGCGGATGAAGCCCGTGACGCGGACCCACCGCTCGACCGCCTCGAGCCGGCCGAACGCGTCCATGATCCGCCGGAACACGAGCAGCGCGGTGGCGCGGGCGGCCTCCTGCCCTTCCTCGAGGGTCATGTCCCCACCGACCACGCCGGTCGTCCCGATCGGCCCGATGCCGGAGACGAACCCGAGGCCCCCCTGCACGAGGATGGGGACGTTCATCGGTTGGGGCCCGGCAGGCAGCGGTGGGATCTCGGGAAGCACGATCCCAAGCTCGGCGAGGCGCGCGTCGGCGTCGACCACGGGCGGACGATACACCGCGCCGTGCGCGCATCGTGCGTCGAATGGAGTGGTCAGCGGCGGTTCGTCCCGCGCGTCCCGTCTTGCCCGGTCGGAAGTGTCTGACATACAATTCGCGCCTCCGGCCGCCTCAGGACGGAAGGCGGCCCACAGCAAGGCGGGGGTGGGACATTGCCGAGTCTCGTTCGCAAAGGGTTCGCGCTGCTCTTCGTGTTCGGCCTGGTAGCCGCCGCTTGCGGGGATGACGGCAACCCGGCGACCACGACGGGCGCCACGACGGCGGCCACGACCGGCGCGACCACGGCCGCGACGACCGGGGCGACGACGGGTGCGACTACCGGCGCCACGACCGGCAGCAGCGGCGGGCCGTACACGATCGGGTTCACCAATCCGATCGCCAGCAACGACCAGCTGCACACGCTGCAGGACGCGATCATCGCCCGGGCGGAGGCCATGGGGAACAAGGTCATCGCCGTCGACGACAACCTCGACGTCGACAAGCAGGTGTCCGACATCGAGCAGCTGATCGCCCAGAAGGTCGACGCCATCATCGTGTTCCCCCTCGACCCCAAGGCCATCACGCCTGCGGTGAACAAGGCGACGGCGGCCGGCATCAAGACGATCGGCATCAACGCCACGCTCGGCAACGAGGACGCTGCGGACGCGGCGCCGTTCGACGCCGCGGTGAACCAGGGCGAGACGGAGATGGCGACGGGCACGGCCGAGTTCGTCGTCGAGCAGCTCGGCGGCAAGGGCAACGTCCTCGGCGTCGGCCTCGGGATCCCGGTGCCGACCATCGAGTATCAGATGGGCGTCATGGAGGACGAGGTGACCAAGTCCGGCCTGAAGTGGCTCGACCGGGTCGACAACCCGACCGACGACGCTGCCGGCGCGCAGCCGGTGGTCGAACAGGCCCTGCTGCGGTTCCCGCAGATCGACGCGATCATGGCCTACAACGACCCGAGCGCCCTCGGAGCCGTGGCCGCGGTCAAGGCCGCCGGGAAGCAGGGCGACATCATCATCACCGGCGCCAACGGCGTCGCGCTCGACCAGGTGGCGAACGGCGACATCGCGCTCAGCTACGACCTGCTGCCGTGGGTGCAGGGCATCTGCTACGTGAACGTGATCACGGACCTCCTGGACGGCAAGGACGTCCCGGTGACCACGACCGCGCCCGTGCAGCAGATCACGGCCGACACGGTCGGCGACGTCATCGACTGGGACGAGGCCATCCAGCAGATCAAGTCGGGCGACCTGACGGAGTGCGCGTCGCCCGTGTAGGCGGCAGAAACACGAATCGAGGAACCAGGTCCCGGCCTCACCGCCCTCCGGGCCCCCGGCGTCAGCCGGGGGCCCGGGCGGTGGTCCGGGGCCGCGTCGCAAAGGGGGTCACACCGTGCCCTGGGATCACCCGAAGTTCGACATCGTGCCGGGCCGGACGGCGATGCTGTGCATCGACGTCCAGAACGACTTCGTGGTTCCGGGCGCGCCGTACGAGTCCGAGCCGGCCCGGGACGCGGTCGACCGGCTGAACCACCTGTTCGGCGTGTGCCGTGAGGCCCGTATCCCGGTGGTCTTCACCGCGCATTCCCACCGGGCCGACGGCAGCGACCTCGGCGCGGTGAAGTACATCCACCCCCTCACGGCGCGGGGCGAGGCCATGGTCGAGGGCTCCACGGGAACCGAGCTGTACCCCAAGCTCGACTTCCAGAACAGCGACTTCTTCGTGCACAAGCGCCGGTTCAGCGCGTTCTACTCGACCGACCTCGAGCTGCTGCTGCGGAACCTCGGCGTCGACACGGTGATCATCGGCGGCGTCGCGACCAACGTCTGCTGCGAGTCCACGGCGCGGGACGCGTTCTTCCGGGACTTCAAGGTCATCTTCCTCTCCGACGGGAACGGCACGTTCGACCATCCCGACGTGGGGTGGGGCGCCTTCCCGGCGACGGACGTCCAGGCGCACACGCTCACCAACATCCGGATGTACTTCGGCGAGGTCGCGGGGCTGGACGAGGTCGAGGAACGCATCCGGGCGTCGGCCGGCGCCACGGAGTGAACCCGACGGGCGTCCCCGACCACGTCGTCAGCGCCGAAGCGGATCCCGCCTTCGGCGGGGGCGTGCCGTTCCTGCGGATGCAGGGGATCTCCAAGTCGTTCCCCGGCGTCCGCGCCCTGATCGGTGTGGACTTCGCGGTCCTGCCCGGCGAGGTCCATGCGCTGGTCGGGGAGAACGGCTCGGGCAAGTCCACCCTGATGAAGATCGCCGCCGGCGAGGTGCAGCCGGACGAGGGGTCCATCGAGGTCGAGGGGCAGCCGGCGTCGTTCCGGACCCCGGCCCAGGCCATCTCGGCCGGGATCTCGGCCACGGCCCAGGAGATCGCGCTGGTCCCGCACCTCACGGTGGCCGAGAACGTGCTGCTCGGCCGGCTCCCCCGGAAGTGGTGGGGGGTCGACTGGCCGGAGGCCCGCCGCCGCGCCGCAGAGGTCATGGCCGACCTCGAGATGCAGGTCGACCCCATGATGATCGCCGGCCGGCTGACGCTCGACATGCAGCAGATGGTCACGATCGCCCAGTCCCTGTCGCTCCGGGCCCGGCTCGTGATCTTCGACGAGGCCACCAGCTCGCTCACCGAGGACCAGGTCGAGGCGCTGTTCCGGCTGATCCGCCGGCTGCGCGACGGGGGGAGCTCGGTGGTGTACATCAGCCACCGGCTCGGCGAGATCTACTCCGTCGCCGACCGCGTCACGGTCCTTCGCGACGGGCGCGTGGTCGGAACGCTGCCGGTGGCCGAGGCGACCGAGGCCCGCGTGACCTCGATGATGGTGGGGCGCGAGCTCGGCGACTATTTCGGCAAGCGGGAGATGGAACGGGGCCCGGTGATGCTCTCCGTCCGGGGGCTGGGCGACGGCCACGGGCTCCGGGACATCTCGTTCGACGTCCACTCAAGGGAGATCGTCGGGCTGGCCGGCCTGGTGGGCGCCGGCCGCACGGAGCTGCTGCGGATGCTGTTCGGCATGCACCGGGTGGCCGACGGCGAGATCTCGGTGAACGGCGCGCCCGTCCGGATCCGGGAACCGCGCGACGCGATCGAACAGGGGCTCGCGCTGGTGCCGGAGGACCGCCGGCGGGCCGGGCTCGTCCCGATGCTCTCCGTCAAGGAGAACCTCGGCATGGCGGCCCGCGCCCGGATGATGCAGCGGTTCGTGGTCCGCCCCTCGCAGGAGCGGGCCCTCGCCCAGGGCTACGTCGACCGGCTCCGCATCAAGACCCCCGACATCGAGATGCCGGTCCTCAAGCTGTCCGGCGGCAACCAGCAGAAGGTGGTCGTCGGCAAATGGATGGCCGTCAATCCCCGCATCTGGCTGCTCGACGAGCCGACCCGCGGCGTCGACATCGGCGCCAAGGCCGAGATCCACCGGCTGCTGTCCGAGCTCGCCGCGTCGGGGATGGGCATCCTGATGAGCTCGTCCGAGCTGGTCGACCTGCTCGGCGTGTGCGACCGGGTCCTCGTGATGTTCCGGGGACGGATGGTTGCGGAGCTCACTGGCGACGAGGCCACCGAGGAGCAGGTCATCTTCCACGCGACCGGGCAGGGGCAGACATGAGCGCCCCCGAGGGGACCCTGAGCCAGCCCACGGACCAGTCTCCGGCCCCGTTCGACCGCCGGTCCCGGGCGGCCCGCTTGGGCCTGCTGGTCTTCCGGGGGATGCGCCGGTTCATCGGCGTCCTGATCGCGCTCATCATCATGGTCGTGATCTTCGCGATCACGCAGAACCGGTTCTTCACCCTGGAGAACTTCGTCCTGATCCTGCGGTCGATGACCGTCCTGTACATGGTCTCCATCGGCAACACGTTCGTGTTGCTGACCGCGGGGTTCGACCTGTCCGTGGGGTCGATGCTCTCGTTCGCCGGGATCCTGCTGGCGTTCATGATCGGCGCGGACTTCAACCCCTGGCTGGCCATGTTCCTCACGCTCATGGCGACGACGGCGATGGGCGGCCTCGCGAACGGTGTCCTCATCGGCTACGCCAAGCTGTCGTTCTTCGTCGTCACGCTGGCGACGCTCAGCCTGATCCGCGGCATCACGTTCGTCTGGAGCCAGGGATTCACCAAGACGGTCGACTCGACCCAGGTGGCGTGGGTCGGGGACGGGAAGATCGGCGATCTCTCGGTGCCGATCCTGCTGATGATCGCGGTGCTGCTGATCTCCCTGTTCGTGCTGCACTTCACCCGCTTCGGGCGGGCCGTCTACGCCGTGGGAGGCAACCGCGAGGCGGCCCGGCTGTCCGGCATCCACGTGGGGGCCGTGATCGTCGCCGTGTACGCGATCTCGGGGCTGCTGGCGGGGCTTGCGGGGATCATCCAGACCGGGCGGCTGGGGGCGGCGGCGCCGGTGGCCGGCACCGGCATCGAGCTGTCCGCAGCGGCCGCGGTGCTGCTCGGCGGGACGAGCTTCAGCGGCGGGAGCGGGGGCGTCGGCGGGACGGCCGTCGGCGTGATCTTCATCGGCGTGCTCCGCAACGGGCTCGGGCTGTCCGGCGTGTCGTCGTTCTGGCAGGACATCGTCACCGGCATCATCCTCATCGCGGCGATCGCCATCGACCGGATCTCGCAGGCCCGGAGCACCTGAGCGCCGTGGAGGGCCACGAACGCATGGCGGCGGCGCTGGTGGCCGCGCGCCGGGACCGGGCACCGATCCCGCCGCTCACCGACGCCGAGCCGGACATGACCGCGCTCGACGCGTATCGCGTGCAGCAGCTGGTCGTCGCCGAACGGATGCCCGAGGAGGGGCCGGTCGCCGGCTACAAGGTGGGCCTGACGTCGAAGCCGATGCAGGAACTGCTGGGCATCGACACGCCGGATTACGGCCCGATCCTCAAGGCGAGCCTCGTCGAGGGGGACGCGACGATTCGCCTGGCCGATCTGATCCAGCCCAAGGTGGAGGCGGAGATCGCGTTCCTGCTGGACCAACCCCTGCACGGTCCCGGCGTGTCGGCGGCCGACGTGCTGGGGGCCACGGCGGGCGTCATGGCCGCGATCGAGGTCATCGACTCGCGCATCCTCGACTGGCGGATCCGTCTCGCCGACACGATCGCCGACCTGGCGTCGTCGGCCCTGGTGGTCGTGTCGGGCAGGCCGGTGCCGGTGGACGGGCTGACGATCGAGGAGATCGGCGTGGTCATGCACGACGACGGCGAGCCCGTCTCGCGCGGGGTGGGAGCCGCGGTGCTCGGGCACCCGGCGGAGGCGGCCGCGTGGCTCGCCAACACCCTGGGCGAGCTCGGCGTCGGCCTGGAGGCCGGCCACGTTGTGATGCCCGGCGCCATGCATGCAGCCGTCACCGCGCAGGCGGGCCACCGGTACCGGGCCGAGTTCGACCGGATCGGCGCCGTGGAGGTCGCGTTCGAATGAGCGAGCGGGTTCCGTGCGCCGTGGTCGGCACCGGGAACATCGGCACGGACCTCATGGAGAAGCTCCTGCGCTCGCCCTCGCTCGAGCTTCGGGCCATGGTCGGCATCGACCCGCAGAGCGAGGGACTCGCACGGGCCCGCGCCCACGGGCTGGACGCGACGTCCGACGGCGTCGACTGGCTGCTCGAGAGGAGCGACGGGTTCGCGCTGGTGTTCGAGGCGACCTCGGCCCGGATCCACGCCGCTCACGCACCCAGGTACCGGGAGGCCGGCCTGCGCGCCGTGGACCTGACCCCGGCCGGGATCGGGCCCGCCGTCGTTCCCCCGGTGAATCTCGAGGAGCACCTCCACGAGCCCAACGTGAACCTCATCACGTGCGGGGGGCAGGCCACCGTGCCCATCGTGGCGGCCGTCCGGGCCGTGACCCGCGTGCCATACGCGGAGATCGTCTCGACCGTGGCGTCCCGCTCGGCCGGGCCGGGGACGCGCCAGAACATCGACGAGTTCACCCGCAAGACCTCCCGGGGCCTGGTCGACATCGGCGGCGCCGACCACGGCAAGGCCATCATCGTGCTCAACCCCGCCGAGCCGCCGATCCTCATGCGGAACACCGTGTACTGCGCCCTCCCGGAGGGGGCCGACCGGGACGCGGTGGCGGCAGCTATCCAACGCATGGTCGCCGACGTCGCCGCGTACGTTCCGGGGTACCGGCTGAAGAGCCCGCCGGTGTTCGACGACGGGCCGTTCGCGACGCCCGGCGGCGCGGCGCCCTCCCGCGTCGTCGCACTGCTCGAGGTGGAGGGGGCGGCCGACTTCCTGCCCGCCTACGCGGGGAACCTCGACATCATGACAGCGGCGGCGGTCCGCGTCGGGGAGGCCATGGCGGCCGGCATCCCGGCGGGAGCGCCGGCGTGAGCGAAGCCCCGGCCCCCGCGCGGGCCTTCCGCCTCACCGACTCCACGCTTCGCGACGGCTCGCACGCCGTCGCCCACCGGTTCACCCCCGGGCAGGTCCGGGCCGTCGCCGGCGCGCTCGACCGGGCGGGCGTGCCGGTGATCGAGGTCTCGCACGGCGACGGCCTCGGCGGGTCCTCCTTCAACTACGGGTTCTCGGGCACCGACGAGCGGGACCTCCTCCGCGCGGCGGCCGAGGTCCTAACCACCGCGAAGCTCGCGGTGCTCCTGCTGCCGGGGATCGGCGTAGCCGACGACCTCCGCGAGGTCCACGAGATCGGCGCGTCGGTGGCCCGGATCGCCACCCACTGCACCGAGGCCGACATCTCCCCCCAGCACCTCGCCATGGCCCGCGACCTGGGGATGGAGGCCGTCGGGTTCCTGATGATGTCGCACATGGCCGAGCCGGCGGCTCTCGCCGAGCAGGCCAGGATCATGGAGGCCTCGGGCGCGCAGTGCGTCTACGTCGTCGACTCGGCCGGCGCGCTCACGGTGCCCGACGCCAGGGCCCGCGTGCAGGCCCTGCGGGACGCCGTGGACTGCGAGGTCGGGTTCCACGCGCACAGCAACCTGTCGCTCGCCGTGGCGAACTCGCTGGCGGCCTACGAGGAGGGGGCGCGCCAGATCGACGGCTGCACCTGCGGCCTGGGCGCCGGGGCCGGGAACTGCCCGACCGAGGTGCTCGTGGCGGTGTGCGACCGCCTCGGCATCGAGACGGGCGTGGATCCCCTGGCCATGATGGACGCCGCCGAGGAGGTGGTCCGGCCCCTCATGCCGAGGCCCCAGGTCGTCGACCGGGACGGACTGCTGCTGGGCTATGCCGGCGTCTACTCGTCGTTCCTGCTCCACGCGCAGCGGGCCGCCGAGCGCTTCGGCGTCGACACCAAGGACATCCTGATCGAGCTCGGGCGGCGAAAGGTCGTCGGGGGCCAGGAGGACATGATCCTCGACGTGGCGGTTGAGCTGGCGGAACGTGCCCGGACCCCCACGTAGCCCGTCGAGCGCTCCGACCGCCGGCCCGCACGGGCTGATCGACCCGCCGCCGGGGGGCGGTTCTGACTTTTCCTTCTGCCCTTCGTGGGCTACGGTGCGCGAAGGCACGGAGTCTGCCGCGCCGCGGACCTTGCCGTCGGTTCGGGCGCGGCCTGGGAAAGGGGGAGGCGATGAAGCGTCGGTTCGCGATTCTCGCGGCCGTAGCGGCTCTGACGATGGTGGCCGCGGCCTGTGGTGGAGGCAGCGACGAACCGAAGAACACCTCCGGCGGGGGCGAGGAACAGCTCACGTTCGGGATGCTGCTCGTCGGGCCGAAGAACGACCACGGGTGGTCGCAGGCGCACTACGAGGCCGGCAAGGAGCTCGAGAAGCAGCTCGGCGCCAAGATGATCGTGCTCGACAAGGTCAACCCGGCCGACCGCCCGGAGACTTCGGTCGACAAGGCCGCCGCCGACATGATCAGCCAGGGCGCGCAGCTCATCTTCGCGACGTCCGACGACATGAAGGACGGCGTCATCGCCGCCGCCACGCAGAACCCGGACGTTCCGATGATCTGGGCGTCGGGCGACACGGCGTGGGCCGACGGCAAGGACTACATGCCGGAGCTCAAGAACCTCGGGAACATCATGCCGCGGATGGAGTACGGCAAGATGATCGCCGGCTGCGCGGCCGCGCTGACAACCCAGACCGGTCACATCGGGTACCTGGGAGCGCTCATCAACGACGAGACCAGGCGGCTCGCCAACTCGGCGTACCTCGGCGCGAGATACTGCTGGTCGACCTACCGGAGTAACGGGTCCACCGATGACCTGAAGTTCGACGTCAACTGGATCGGGTTCTGGTTCAACATTCCGGGGCAGACGCTCGATCCGACCCAGGTCACCAACAGCTTCTACGACTCGGGTGCGGACGTCGTGATGTCCGGCATCGACACCACCGAGGCGATCGTGCGGGCGGGCCAGCGGGCCAAGGCCGGCGAGGACGTGTTCGCCGTGCCGTACGACTACACGGGGGCGTGCAGCGAGGCGCCCGAGGTCTGCCTCGGCGTTCCGTACTTCAACTGGACGCCGTCGTACCTCGACACCGCAAAGGCCGTGATGGACGGGTCGTTCAAGGCCTCGTTCCAATGGCTCCCGCCCGACTGGTCGAACATCAACGACCTGAAGACGACCGCGGTGGGGTTCGAGGACGGCCCGGCCCTCTCGGGTGAGAACAAGACCACCCTGGACGAGTTCATCGCGGGCCTCGGCGACGGGTCGATCAACCTGTACACCGGGCCGCTGAACTACCAGGACGGGACGACGTTCCTCGGAGACGGCGAGGCCGCGACCGACACGCAGATCTGGTACGCACCGCAGCTGCTCGAAGGCATGAACGGCGCGAGCTCGTCGTGACCCGGTCGTCGGCGATCCCACGGCCGGCGCGACGATGAGCAGGACGACGGAGGAGGGAGCCCCCGGCGGGGGGGCTCCCGATTCCTCCCCGGGCGGCGCGCTCGAGCTCCGTGACATCCACAAGGAGTTCGGGCCGGTCCGGGCGAACGACGGCGTCAGCCTGACCATCCAGCCGGGGACCGTGCACGGGCTCCTCGGCGAGAACGGGGCCGGGAAGTCGACGCTGATGAAGATCCTGTCGGGCTACATCAGCGCCGACTCCGGCGAGGTGCGGCTCGGGGGGAAGACTCTCCGCCTGGCATCGCCACGGGACGCCATCGCGGCCGGGATCGGCATGCTGCACCAGGACCCGCTCGTGTTCCTGCCGTTCTCGGTCCTCGACAACTTCGTGATGGGGGCGCCGGGCGGGTTCCTCCTGGACCGCGACACGGGGGCCGCCGAGCTGTCGCGGACGGCCGAGCGGTTCGGGTTCGCGTTCGACCCCGAGGCGCCGGCCCGGTCGCTCACAGTGGGGGAGCGCCAGCAGCTCGAGATCGTTCGGCTGCTCTCGCTCGGCGCGAAGGTGCTGATCCTCGACGAGCCGACATCGGGGATCACGGCGGAACAGCGGGTCAAGCTGTTCGAGACGCTCAGGGCCCTCTCGAGCGAGGGGATGATCGTCATCTTCGTCTCCCACAAGCTCGAGGAGGTCGAGGACCTCTGTGACCGCGTCACCGTGCTCGGCAAGGGCCGCGTGGTTGGGGAGGCCGAGATGCCCGTCCCGACCGACCGCCTCGTCGAGATGATGTTCGGCCGCGTCCTCACGCCCGGAACGCGGACCTCGGTCGAGCTCGGCGGGCCCATGCTCGAGGTCGCCGGCCTCGCGGTCAAGGACCGGGGCCCGTCCATGGAGCCGCTCGACCTGGTGGTCCGGGAGGGCGAGGTGCTCGGCCTGGCCGGACTCGAGGGGAGCGGCCAGCGGACGCTCCTGCGGGCGTGCGCCGGCCTGCTGCGCCCCACTGCCGGCACGATCTCGGTCGGGGGCAGGGACCTCACCGGCGCGAAGTACCCGGACTTCTGCGACGCGGGCGTGTCGATCCTCCCGGCGGGCCGGCTCGAGGAAGGGCTGGTCTCCGGGCTCACCATTAGCGAACACCTGGTGCTGACCGGGGGGTCGAAGCGGTTCCGGGTCGACCGCCGGGCGGCGCGGGAACGGGCCGGCGAAGCCATCACCGAGTACTCGATCAGAGGCCGGCCGGATTCCACGGTCGAGGGCCTCTCCGGGGGCAACCAGCAGCGGCTGCTCCTCGCGATGCTGTCGCCGAAGGTCCGCCTGCTGCTGCTCGAGCAGCCGACCCGAGGGCTCGACGTGGAGTCGGCGGCCTGGGTGTGGACCCAGCTCCTCGAGCGGCGCGAGCAGGGTGCTGCGATCGTGTTCGCGTCGGCCGACCTCGACGAGGTGCGGCGGTACAGCGACCGCATCGCGGTGTTCTTCGCGGGCTCGGTCCTGCGGATCCTCGACGTGGAACATACGTCCGGGGAGCAGCTCGGGCACCTCATCGGCGGGAAGGACGTGGCGTGACGCGCCGCGACGTCACCGCGCGTGTCGGGTCGGCGGCACTGCCGGTGGCCCTGGCCGTTGCCGTCGTCCTGGGGTTGTTCCTCGTGGTCGGGAAGAACCCGTTCGAAGCGTTCCGGCTGATCTGGTCCGGCGCGATGGGCGACCAGCTGAGCGTGGGCGACACGCTGATGGCGTGGGTCCCGCTGGTGCTCGCGGCGGCCGGCCTCGTCGTCACGTTCGCCGCCGGCCTGTGGAACATCGGCGTCGAGGGCCAGATCGTGATGGGCGCGATCGGCGCCACCTTCGTCGCGCGGGAGATGCCCGGCCCGGCCATCGTTCTGATCCCCGCGTGCCTCCTCGCCGGCATGGCCGGGGGCTGCCTGTGGGCCCTGCTCGTGGGCGTGCTCAAGACCCGGGGCGGCGTGAACGAGATCTTCGGCGGCCTCGGCCTCGACTTCGTCGCGAGCGGGGTCGCCGTCTACCTGATCATCGGGCCGTGGAAGCGGGCCGGCATCGCCTCCACCAGCGGCACCGACCTGTTCCGGCCCGAGGCATGGCTCCCCGTGCTGCCCCGGTCGACCCTGGCGCCGATCGCCGTGATCCTGGCGTGCCTCGCCGTGGTGCTGGTGTACCTGCTGATGCGCGGAACGATGTTCGGTCTCCGGCTGAAGGCCGTGGGGCGGAACCCCCGGAGCGCGTTCCTCATGGGCATCCCGACGGAACGGCACATCCTCGGCGCGTTCGCCATCTGCGGTGCGCTCGCGGGCCTGGCCGGGGCCATCCAGGCCATCGGCGTATGGCACAAGCTCGTCCCCTCCATCTCGGGCGGGTACGGGTTCCTCGCCATCCTGGTCGTGCTGCTTGCCGGCTTCCGGGCCGCGTGGATCGCACCGATCGCGCTGTTCTTCGTGATCATCTCGGTGGGCGCGACGCAGCTGACGCTGCAGATGGGGCTGCACTCCGCCGTCGGCGGTGTGATCCAGGGGCTGACGGTCCTGATCGCCATCCTCGTCGGCGCCTGGCAGGCGGGGCGGCGCCGCGGCCGGACCGCCGCCGTCGTCGACGCGCCGGGGGCCGTCGCGCCGGTCGACACCGTCGAGGCGGGGGTTCCGTAGTCGTGGACACCGCGGTCCTCGCCTCGATCGTCGGTGCGGCCACGCCATTGGTGTTCGCCGTGGTCGGGGAGACCATCAGCGAGAAGGCAGGCGTCGTCAACCTGTCGCTCGAGGGCACGATCATGCTCTCCGCGATGACCGCGTTCGCCACCGCGTCCGCGACGGACAGCGTCATCGTCGGGTACCTGGCCGGCGCGGCGGTCGGCGGGTTCCTGGCGCTGATCATCGCGTTCTCGAGCATCCAGCTCCGGCTGAACCAGATCGCGGTGGGGTTCGTGCTCACGCTGCTCGCGATCAAGCTGAGCTCGTTCATCGGCGACCCGTTCGTGGGACAGCAGGGCGCGGCGGTGCCGCACGTCGGGATCCCCCTGCTCCAGAACATCCCGTTCCTGGGGCGGGTGTTCTTCGACCACAACCTGTCGGTGTACGGGAGCTACCTCGCGCTCATCGGCGCCTACCTGTTCCTGTACCGGACCCGGAGGGGGCTGGTGCTGCAGGCCGTCGGCGAGCGCCCGGAGGCCGCCTTCGCACGCGGCGTGGACGTCAACCGGCTCCGGTACGTCACGACCGTGGTGGGCGGGATGTTTGCCGGGATCGCCGGCGCGGCGTTCTCGCTCGACGTGATCCTGGGATGGCGCGAGGGCCTGACGTCGAACTACGGGTGGATCGCCCTCGCCATCGTGATCTTCGGCGGGTGGAACCCGCTCCGGGCCGCGATCGGGGCGTACCTGTTCGGGGCGCTCCAGGTGACCGCGCTGAAGCTCCAGCCGGAGCTGCCGAGCCTGTCGCAGATCCTCGGGATCTTCCCGTTCGTGCTGATGATCGCGCTGCTCGTGATCGTGTACCTGCCATCGTTCCGTCGGTTCGGGGAGCGGCACCCGGTGGCGGGACGTTTCTTGGCCGGCGACCCTCCGTCGGCGCTCGGGACGGCGTTCAGCCGCGAGTGACCCTCGACGGGAGGGCCCCAGTCACCGGCTGATCGCTCCGGGACCGCCGCCGTTCCCCATGCGCCGAGTTCGGGCGGCTACGCCGGGGCGGGGAGTTCCTCGAACGAGGATGGGACGTCCTGATCGCGACGCATCCGGAGGAGCACAACCGCGACCCCGACCGTCAGGACCGCCAGCAGGAACCACAGGAACTTGGACACGACAATCACCTCCCAGGGAGCAGCCTCCGCCCACCCGCGTCGTGGCGGTAGGGCCGCCCGGCACCCGGTCCACGGGTCGGACGATTCCTCTGGGCTCCACGGCTCCGGGCCGGTCCCGTTCGGCCGGAGGGGGTCGAACGTCCCCCGCGCCGGGGGTGCTCCGGCCCGGCGCTCCAGTCGTGGCGTGGCCGATGCTCGGTTGGTCGGAAGGAGTGCAGTCATGGGCGCGTCGGACTGGTTCGAGCCGTATCGCATCAAGGTGGTGGAGCGACTCCCGATCACCACGCCGGACGAGCGGCGCAAGGCGATCGACGAGGCGGGATGGAACACGTTCCTGCTCCGGTCGGAACAGGTCACCGTCGACCTGCTCACCGACTCCGGCACCAACGCCATGAGCGACGAGCAGTGGGCCGGCCTGATGGTCGGCGACGAGGCCTACGCGGGGAGCCGGAACTTCTACCACCTCGAGGAGGCCGTCCGGGAGCACTACGGCTACGGCCACGTCATCCCGACGCACCAGGGCCGCGGCGCCGAGCACATCCTGTCGCGGATGCTGATCTCGCCCGGCGACGTCGTGCCCGGCAACATGTACTTCACGACGACCCGCCTCCATCAGGAGCTGGCGGGCGGACGGTTCGCCGACGTCGTCATCCCGGAGGGGCACGACCCCGCGAGCCTGCACCCGTTCAAGGGGAACGTCGACCTCGACGCGCTTGACCGGGTGATCCGCGAGGCCGGCCCCGAACGCGTGCCCTACGTCTGCATCGCCGGCACGGTGAACATGGCCGGCGGCCAGCCGATCTCGATGGAGAACCTCCGGGCCGTGCGCCGCCTGTGCCGGCTGTACGGCGTCCGCGTGATCCTCGATGCGACGCGGGCAGTCGAGAACGCGTTCCTCATCAAGGAACGCGAGCCCGGATTCGCAGACTGGCCGGTGCGAGACATCCTGCTCGAGATGTGCTCGCACACCGACGGCTGCACGATGTCGGCCAAGAAGGACAGCCTGGTGAACATCGGCGGCTGGCTCGCGCTGAACGACGCCGACCTCGCGGTGGAGGCCCGCAACCTCTGCGTGGTGTACGAGGGCCTGCACACGTACGGCGGGCTGGCCGGGCGCGACCTCGAGGCCATGGCCCGGGGCATCGCCGAGTCCGTCGACGACGACCACATCCGGGCCCGGGTGCTCCAGGTTCGGGAGTTCGGGGAGTCGCTGGCGGACCGGGGGATCCCGGTGGTCCTGCCCATCGGCGGCCACGCGGTGTTCCTCGACGCCGCGCGGATCTACCCGCACCTCGACCAGGATGAGTTCCCGGCGCAGCGGCTGACGGCGGAGTTGTACCTCGACTCCGGAACGCGGTCGATGGAACGGGGGATCGTCTCGGCCGGGCGGGACCCGGAAACGGGGGAGCAGCGCCACCCCGGCCTGGAGCTCGTGCGGCTCACCGTCCCCCGGCGGGTCTACACGACGCGCCAGCTGGCGATGGTCGCCGGCTCCGTCGAGGCTGTGGCCGGACGCGCGCCGGAGACGCAGGGGCTCGAGATGACGTTCGAACCGCGCTACCTGCGGTTCTTCCAGGCGAGGTTCCGTCCGCTCGAAGCTACCTGACCAACAACTGGATCAGGGAGTCTGGTCGGGGTCCGTCGAAGCCCGGTGGGCCGGGATCGGCATCGCCGGGTCGTGGCCCTCGGGGACAGGCCGGCCGAGCAGCGCATAGATCTCCTCGCCGTCCACCGTCTCCTTCTCGATGAGGAGGTCGACCAGGTCGTCGAGACAGGCGCGGTTGTCGATGATCAGCGTGGTGGCCCGCTGTTCCGCCTCGGTGAGCAGCCGGGAGACCTCCTCGTCGATGACCCGCTGGGTCGCCTCGGCGTACGAGCGCTGCGAGACCTCCTGGTCTCCGAGGAACATCGGCGACCCGCTCGAGTAGCCGACGGGGCCGAGCCTCGGGCTCATGCCGAACTCCCGGATCATCTTCGTGGCCAATTGTGTGGCGCCGGCCAGGTCGTTCGACGCCCCGGTGGAGGCCTCGCCGAGCACGACGATCTCGGCGGCCCGTCCGCCGAGGCGGATGGCGAGCGACTCGCGGAGATAGGACTCCGGATAGAGGTGACGCTCGTCGACCGGGAGCTGCTCGGTGACGCCGAGGGCCTGGCCCGCCGGCAGGATCGTGACCTTCGACACCGGGTCGGCGTTGTCGCTGAGGGCGGCGACCAGTGCGTGCCCGCCCTCGTGCACCGCCACCGCCCGCTTCTCGTGGGGGAGCAGCGCGTTGGTCGCCTCGCGCCGCCCGAGGATGATCCGGTCGCGGGCCTCCTCGAAGTCGGACGGCTCGAGGACGTGACGCTTGGCCCGGACGGCGACGATCGCCGCCTCGTTCACCAGGTTGGCGAGGTCCGCGCCCGAGAAGCCGGGCGTGGCCCGCGCCACGATCCGCATGTCGACGTCCGGCGAGAGCTCCTTGTCCCGTGCGTGCACCTTGAGGATGGCCTCCCTCTCCACGAGGTTCGGCAGGGGGATGACGACCTCGCGGTCGAACCGGCCGGGTCGCAGCAGCGCCGGGTCGAGGACCTCAGGCCGGTTGGTCGCCGCCATCACCACCACGCCGACCGTGGGGTCGAACCCATCCATCTCGGCCAGCATCTGGTTGAGCGTCTGCTCCCGCTCGTCGTTGGAGATGAGCGCGCCCCCCCGCCGCGAGCCGATCGCGTCGATCTCGTCGATGAAGATGATCGCCGGGGACCGCTTCCTGGCCTCGTTGAACAGGTCCCGGACCCGCGCCGCGCCGACGCCGACGAACATCTCGACGAACGACGACCCCGTCACCGAGAAGAACGGCACGCTGGCCTCGCCGGCCACCGCCCGTGCGATGAGCGTTTTGCCCGTCCCAGGCGGGCCGACCAGTAGCACCCCGCGCGGCCCCCGGGCGCCGACCCGCGCGTAACGGTCGGGGTGCTTGAGGAAGTCGACGACCTCGGCGATCTCGCGCTTGGCGCCCTCGTACCCGGCCACGTCCTCGAAGCGCGTCGTGGGGCGTTCGCTGTCGTAGAGCTTGGCCTTGGAACCGCCGATGCCGCCGATGCCGCCCGCCATGGCGCGCTGGGCCCGCCGGCCGATCCACAGCCAGATCCCGATCAGCAGCAGGAACGGCAGGAACGACAGAACGACGCTGACGAGCGACGTCGCGGCGGTCGGCGACGCGGCGATCTCCACATTGTGCTGCTGCATGAGCTGGATCACGCCGTTGTCCGGGACCGCGGTCACGAGCTGGGTCTCGAACTCGGTGCCGTCCTTCAGCGTCCCGCTCACCTGGCCCTGGGCGTCGATCTCGACGCTCTTCACCTGATCGTCCTCGACCTTGGTGATGAACTCGTCGTACCGGAGCTTCACCGGCTTCGTGGTGGGACTGAGGCTGTTGTAGAGCAGCCACGCGGTCAGCAGGATGCCGACGATGATCAGCGCGTTGCGCCACCGCGGCGGCGGAGGCGGCGCGGTCGGCGTGGGCTTCTTCCGCTCCGGTCCGCCCGAGCGGGCCGGGCTCGTGTGATGGATCAATCGCATGTCCCCATCGTACGCAGCCTCTCAGCGAGCGGGGGCGGCGCCGCATGTGATGTTGAGCGAAGTACCGGTCATGGCTCCCGCGAGGTCGCTCGCCGCGAACGCGGCGGCGTTCCCCACGTCGGCCAGGGTCGTGAGGCGGCCGAGCATGGTCAGCCCCGACATCCACGCGACGAGCTCGTCCCTCGTCATGGACGCCCCCGTCCCGTAGTCGGGAAACGGGCCCGGATACTCGATGGCCTCGGGCAGGCCGGTCGTCTGGATCCATACGGCCCGGACCCCGCTCGGACCGAGCTCGGCGGCGAGCTGCCGGTACAGGCTCTCGATGGCGTCGAACGCCACCCCGGTGCCGCCGACCTGGCTGAGGCGCTGGCGGGCCGTGGTGGCGGTGATGGTCATGAGCACCCCCCGGCCGGCGGCGACCATGTGCCGGGCGGCAGCCCTCGCCGTGAGGAAGTGCGACCTCATCGACACCGTGACCGGCGTAGCGAAGTCCTCCTGCGACATGTCGACCAGGTTCGAGCCGTGCATGTCGCCGCGGCCGACGGCCTCGAACGACACGTCGATGCCACCCAGCCGTTCGGCCAGGTCGTCCGCGAACCGATCCACCGCTTCCTCGTCGAGGACGTCGAGCACCGCGGTCTCGACGTCACCGGCGCCGGACGTCGAGACCGCCTGCGCGGCGGCCTCGAGGCGCTCCGGAGTGCGACCGGTGATGACGACGCGCGCCCCTTCCCGGGCGAAGGCCGCCGCGACCGCCCGGCCGATGGGGCCGCCTCCGTGAATCACGGCGTTCCTGTTCTCGAGGAGCACGTCGACCTCCTTGTCGCGGCTGGACGCCGCGCAGCATAGGTCGATCCATCCGGCGGGTCGGCGGGACATGGAGTCCCGTCGCCTCGTCGCGCTACATTCCCCTCGCCATGGCCGAGCTGCCGACCGGGACGGTCACGTTCCTGTTCACCGACATCGAGGGCTCGACGAAGCTGCTCCAGGAACTCGGGGAGCGGTACGCCGCCGCGCGCGATGAGCACGCGGAGGTGATCCGCCGGGCCGTGGGGGACCACGGCGGCGTCGAGGTCAGCACGGCCGGCGACTCGTTCTTCGTGGTGTTCCCGGACGCCGCGGAGGCTGTCGCCGCGGCGGTCGAGGCCCAGCGCGGGCTCGCCGGGCTGACGAACGACATCCGGGCGCGGATGGGCCTGCACACGGGGGAGGGGACGCTCGGCGGCGACGACTACGTCGGGATCGACGTCAACCGGGCCGCCCGCATCTCGGCGGCGGCGCACGGGGGGCAGGTCGTGATGTCCGGCGCCACCCGCGCCGAGGTCGAGTCGAGGCTGCCGGACGGCGTGACCCTTCGGAACCTCGGCGACCACCGGCTCAAGGACCTCGAGCGGCCCGAGCGCCTCGCCGACGTCGTCGTGGACGGCCTCGCGTCGGAGTTCCCCCCGCCCCGGACGCTCGATGCCCGCCCCAACAATCTCCCGACGCAGCTGACCTCGTTCGTGGGGCGCGGCGACGAGATCGCCGAGGTGCGTTCGCTCATGGAGCGGTCCCGGCTGCTCACACTGACCGGCGCAGGCGGCACCGGGAAGACCCGCCTCGCGCTGCAGGTCGCGCAGGCCACGCTGACGGACTACGACGACGGCGCGTGCTTCGTCGACCTCTCGGACGTCGTGGACCCCGCCGTGGTCCCCGCCGCCATGGCCCGCGCGCTCGGCGTCCCGGAGGACCCGGGCCGCTCGATCGAGCAGTCCCTCCATGACCACCTCCGGGACCGCGAGGAGCTGCTCGTCGTCGACAACTTCGAACAGGTCACCCCGGCGGCGCCGGTGGTCGAGCGGCTCCTGGAGGCGGCGCCCCGTCTGCGCGTGCTGGTCACGTCGCGCATCCTGCTCTCGGTCCGGGGCGAGCACGAGTACCCGGTGCCGCCGCTCGCGCCGCCGGACCCCGAGCGCGTGCCGGACCTGCTCGACCTGGGCCGGTTCGACGCGGTGCGGCTGTTCGTGGAGCGGGCAGCGGCGGTCGACCCGCGGTTCGAGGTGACCGAGGCCAACGCCGCCGCGGTCGCCGAGATCACGGCCCGCCTCGATGGCCTGCCGCTCGCGATCGAGCTCGCCGCGACCCGGGCCCGCGTCCTGACCCCGGAGCAGATGCTGCCGCGGCTGCAGTCGCGGCTGACCCTGCTGACGTCCGGCGTCCGCACGCTGCCGGAACGGCAGCGGACGCTCCGGGGCGCCATCGCCTGGAGCCACGACCTGCTGGACGAACCCGAGCGCCGGCTGTTCGCCCGGCTTTCGGTGTTCAGCGGGGGCTGGACCCTCGAGGCCGCGGGGATCGTGTGCCGCCCGGAAGAGCTCGGGCTCGACGCGCTCGACGGGCTGACCTCGCTGGTCGAGATGTCGCTCGTCCGCCGGGCCGGCGACCGGTTCTCGATGCTCGAGACGATCCGGGAGTTCGCCCAGGAACAGCTCGCCGACGGGCCGGACCACGACGCCGTCACGGAGCGGCACGCGCGGCACTACCTCGCGTTCGCCCGGGAGGCCGAGCCGCACCTCACCGCCGAGGACCAGGACGAGTGGCTCGAGCGGTGCGACGGCGAGCACGCCAACGTCCGCGCCGCGCTGCGGTGGGCGATCGACGCGCGGCGACGCCGCCGCGGCCCAGTCGGCCGCCGGGGCGCTGTGGCGATTCTGGCAGCAGCGGGGGCACCTGGCCGAGGGCCGACGGTGGTTCGACGAGGTCCTCGCCATGCCGTCCGGACAGGAACCGACGGCGGAGCGGGCCGCGGCGCTGATCGGGTGCGGCGGCGTCGCGTGGTGGCGCCAGGACCGCACCACGGCGGGCGCATGCTACGGCGAAGCCGTGGACATCGAACGCCGGCTCGGCGACGCGCGCAGAATCGCCGAGGCGCTCTACAACCTGTCGTTCGTCGTGGCCGGCGAGGACATCGACCGGGCATCGGATCTGCTGCACGAGTGCCTCGACCTCTTCCGGCAGGCCGGCGACGAGCGCGGGATCGCCCAGGTGCTCGCCATGCTCGTCATCGGCGACGCGCGCGAGGGGCGGTGGGAGCGCGTCGTGACGAGCCTCGACGAGACCGTCGCCATCTGGCGGCGGCTCGGCGACCGGCTGCACCTCGCGTTCGACCTGCTCTGGCTGTCGTTCGCCCACGGCCGGCTCCGCCACGTGCCCGAGGCGTGGGCCTTCGGCCTCGAGTCGATGGAGCTGTTCCGGGGGGCCGGGAACACGACCGGCGTCGGGATCGCGTTCAGCAACCTGGCGTTCCTGGCGACGTGGAGCGGGCACCACCGCGAGGCGCTGGTGCTGGCCGGGGCCGCGGAGACCGTCCGGGCCAAGGTGGGCGGGCCGCCGGGCGGGTTCGCCGGGATCCTCGACACCGACCCGGCGGACGAGGCCCGGTCCCACGTCGACCCGGACGACGCCGAGCGGGCCTTCGCGGAGGGGCTCGAGATGTCGACCGACCAGGCCGTCGGGGTGGCCCACGGGCTGGCCGGGTCCTCGGCTTAGAACGATCCGGTTCGGAGCGCGGGGAACTTCGCCGCCAGCCCTTTCGCCCCGACCTGGTGGAGCGGCACCGCCCGGGGCAGGCCCCGGAGCCGGAACGACCCGAGCGAGGCGAACGTGACGCCCAGCGGAACGGCGTCCGCGATCGCGGCGATCGTCGGGCCGGAGACGAGGATCTGCCCGCCGTGCCCGGCGTTGCACACGCGTGCGACGGTGTTCACCGCGATGCCTACGTAGCCCGTGTCGGTGAGCGTCGGCCGTCCGCTGTGGATGCCGACGCGGACCCGGCACTGGACGTCGAGCGGCCAGGTCCGGCCCGCCAACGCCAGCTGCAGCGCGACCGCAGCCTCCACCGCCGACGCCGGCTCGGAGAACACCGCGAAGGCCTCGTCGGCGCGGGTGTCGACCTCGACTCCGCCGGCACGCTTCACCGCGGAGCGGATCGCCCCCCGGACCTCGTTGAGCAGGCCTGCGTAGCGCCTTCCCAGGCGGGCGGTGAGGGCGGTGGAGCCCTCGATGTCGGTCATGAACAGCGTGACCCGGCCGGTGGGGAGCGTGGAGGGGTCCGCGGGGCCGCCCCGTCGGGTTCGTTCGGCCTGGAGCTGGCCGGTGATGAACCCGACGGGCACGATCCCGAACTTCCGGGCGGCGTTGAGCAGCCGCTTCCGGGCCCGTTCCCGGGAGGCGTCGTCCTCGAAGGCCACCCGCTCGAACCGGGCGAGGGCGTTCCGCACGTGAGGGGCGTCGTTGATGGGCAGCCGGCGCCGGCCCTTCGAGTCGACGTACGCGAACGCCGTGTCCGGCAGCCTGGCCCGTTCGGTGGTCCGCAGCTTCGCCATCGCACCCGACGATACCGACAGACGCCGACACGGTCCGACGCCGGCTCGCGCCCGTTCCCCGACCCGCCGGACCTCGCCGCGTCGCCGGGCGTCAGCGACTGAGCTCGGCGACACGGCGGGCAGCCGTCAGCGCGGCGAGGCTCACGTCCTCGTGCGGGCGTTCGGCGCCGAAGAGCTCCTGCTCGTAGGCCGCGAGGACCCGGTCCATGTCCGCACGGGATCGCCGGGCGAGCTCGTCCACGGCGACGAGCTCGTCCACGTACTCGCGCGGGGTCTGGTCCGCGGACCGCTCGTGGCCGCGACGCTCGAACGTGTGCGCCAGCACGGCGAACGCCGCGGCGGCGCCCGTCGGCGCCCGGGCCCGGACACGCCGGCGGTGTCGGGTCAGTCCGAACGCGAGAACCACGATGCCGACGACGAGCGCGAGCGGCCACACCCGCGCCACGGCGCCCGCGGCGGCGGCCACCGCGTGGCCCACCATCCCACCGAACGCCTTCAGCGGCGCCGGGGTGATCCAGGCGAGGAACTTCCCGACCTTCGAGACGAGCTCGCCGGCAAGGAACGACGCGCCGAAGCCGCCGGCCGCCGGGGGCACCGAGTGCGTCGGGTCGTATTCGACCCAGCCGATACGCGGGTACCCGACCTCCACCCACGCGTGCGCGTCGGACTCGTGGACGTCGTAGTAGCCGGTGAGCACGTTGTGGGAGCCGGAGTCGAACCCCACGGCGAGCCGGGTGGGGATGCCGGCCGCCCGCAGCAGCACCGCCATGGCCGACGAGATGTGCTCGCAGAACCCCTCGCGCCGTTCGAACAGGAACTGGTCCACCGAGTCGACGCCCGGCGGGTCCGGGGGGATGTCGAGGTTGTACCGGGTGTTCCGCTGGAGCCACCGCTGCACGGCCATGACCTTGTCGTACTCGGTGGGCTGCCCGTCGGTGATCCGGTGCGCGAGGTCGACAACCCGCTGCGGGATGTCCTCCGGCAGCTGCGTGTACTGGTCGAGCGCCGGGCTCGGCCGGAGCGCCGGCGCCCGCCGGAGCATCTCCGGCGTCGTCACCGGGATGTCGCTCACGACGCTGTAGATCGTGTCGGGCTCGAGCATGATCGGTGAACGGATCGACCCGTAGTCGTCGACCGCGAGCCGGTCGGCCGGGAAGAACACCTCCCGGGCGTTCGCCGCGGCGAAGACGATGTTCGGCTGCCGATTGAGCACGTAGAACGTCTGCAGCACCGTCTTCGCCGGAACCGTCGACGCCGGCGAGCCGACCTCGATGGCCTGGTCGGCGCCCCGCGAGTACTGGTCGATGCGGGTGCTGGACGCAGTCCACGTCGTCCCGTCGAAGTTGTCGTAGGCCTGTCCCCGCCAGAACGCCGGCTGCGGCGCCCGGACCCGCATCACCAGGCGGTCCGACAGGTGGCCGCGGACACGGAGGTCGATCTCGCTGCCGAATCCCGGGTAGCCCACCCCGCGGACGGGGCCGGAGCCCCCGGCGCCGTCGGGCCCCTCGGCGTCGGGGTTCGACACGCCGCCGGTGAAGCTCGGGATCGCGACCGGGTTCACGACCGCGAACGGCGGCGCCAGCACCCGCGCCCCGGGGACGTGGGGCGTGAACATGAACACGAGGAGGCTCGCCATGGCCGCGCCGCCGATCGCGCCGGCGAGCGAGCGCGCCGACCCCAGGCGGGCCAGGCCGGTCGGTTCGGAAGCCGCGGAGCGGATCTCGAACTCCGTCGTGTCCTCCCACGCCCGGGCCCGGTCCGACTCGTACAGCCACAGCACGCACAGCACGGAGTACGGGATCAGGAGCAGCGCGAACCTGGCGTCGAACGACAGCGACCCCGCCTCGGCCATCAGGACGACGCTCGCGGCCATCGAGAAGGCCAGGTCGCGCCGGCGCGGGAGGTCGAAGCTGTGCAGCACCTGGACCCACACGAACAGCGACCCCAGCATCACGCGGGCGTCGTCGACGGACGTCGCGGAGCGGGCCTGCTCCACAAAGCTCGCCAGGGCGACCATCAGCCCGCCGGCGAGGAGGATCTTCAGCAGGACGTTCTTCTCGCGGCGTCGGCGCCAGGCGTACCAGGAGCCGATCGGAACGAGGACGAGCGACACCACGGCGGTGGCCGGCTCGACCGCCCCGGCGGCCGCGACGGCCAGGACGGAGATCTGCGTCACGGCGAGGACCACCACCCGCCGGCGGACGGAGTCCTCGGGGCGGTTCATGCGCTCGCGCCGGAGCTTCATGGCCTCCCGGCGTCGATCCAGGCGGCGCGACGGCGGTTGCGCGTCGAGACGCCGGCGCGCTGCGGCGGTCATCGAGCCGCTCCCGCGAAGGCGCTCGAGAGCGCATCGGCCACCGTGCCGCCCGCGCGGACGAGCGTCGCGTCGGCGCCCGCCGCCGCGAGCGCGACCATCAGCTCGTCGGTCCCGGCCTCGGACAGGGCCGGTTCGGCCCTGGACGTCGCAGGCGCCACCTCGACGGCGACGGCCGCCACCCGCGAGCCGGCGACGACCAGCCGCTCCACCGCGGGCACCAACAGGGCCGCCGAGTTCGAGCGCCAGGTCGGGAACGCCACAAGCACGGTGGGGGAGTCGGGCGTCGCGGCGACGGCCTCGGCGAGGGTCATCCCGCCGGACGCGCGGGCCTCCGCCAGCAGCGTGAGCGCGCCGGTCCGGTCGGCGTCCTCCAGGACCGCAAGGCGCCCGTCCCGCGCGGCGGCGACGGTCACGCCGTGGCCGAGCCGGAGCGCCTCCAGCGCCACCGACGCGGCGGCCGAGCAGCACCGGTCGAGCGCGGTCTCCTCGTCGCCGAGGGCAATCGAGTCGCCATGGGTGTCGACGACGACGGTGACCCGGGCGGGGCGTTCCCGTTCGAACTCCCGGACCACGAGCGAGCCGTGCCGCGCCGTCGACGGCCAGTGGACGTGGCGCAGGCTGTCGCCGCGTTGGTACTCGCGGATCCCGTGGAACTCGCGGCCCTCGCCGCGGCCTCGCGCGACCTTGAGCTCGGAGCCCCCGGAGGGATCGGCCAGGAACGGCATCGCCGCGACTGGCACGATTCGGGGGAACACCACGACGCGGCCCGCCGCCGGAACGTTCCGCCGGACCTCGGCGACGCCGAACGGCGCGCTTGTCGACACCACGACCGGCCCGCCGTCGACCACACCGCGCCGCGCCGCGACCCGTCTGGTGGAGAGCGTGGTCGAACCCTCAGGCCCGAGCGCCTCCAGGTAGACGACCGACCGGGCCACGAACGGGTCTCGCACCGACAGCCAGAGCCGGGGCTTCCGAGTCGGGTTGGCGATCACGAGGTCGACGCGGACCTCGTCCCCGACGAACGCCTCCGCCGGCGCCCGCCGCACGACGGTGACGCCGCGCGCGGCCGCCGAACGGGAGCACGGCCCCGGCCAGGACGACGCCGAGCAGCAGCGCGGAGAGCACGAAGACCCAGCCGGACTGGACGTTCGTCCCGACCAGGAACAGCAGCCCGGCGCCGAGCGCGAGCCCCACGGCGCGGGACCGCAGCCGGAATCGTCCGGGCGAGACGTCCCGCCGGTGACGAGGCACGGGCCGGCGCCTCTACGCCCGGCCGGCGACCTCGAGCGGCACGGCGACCTGCTCGAGGACGTCGGCGACGACCTCGCGGCCGGCGTCCGAGTCGATCCGCCGCCCCGTTCGCACCAGCAGCCGGTGGCCGAGGACGTCGCGGGCCAGCGCCTTCACGTCGTCGGGGAGCACGTGGTCGCGTCCCGCCCGCTGCGGCCTGGGCCTGCGCGCACCGCGTCAGCACCACGGCGGCCCTGGGCGATGCCCCGAGCGTCACGTCCGGGTGCTCCCGCGTCGCTTCGACGAGCCGCAGCACGTACTCGACGACGCCCGGCGCCACGTGGACGGCGCGGACGGCCCGCCGGTGGCGCGCCACGTCGGCGGGTTCCATCACGGGCTCGAGCTCCTCCAGGGGATGGTGGCGGAGCTGGCGGGTCACGACGTCGGCGGCCTCCCCGCGGTCCGGGTAGCCGACCTTCACCGCCATGGCGAACCGGTCGAGCTGTCCCTCGGGGAGCGGGTAGGTGCCGTGGTGCTCGCTGGGGTTCTCCGTGGCGACGAGGAAGAAGGGCTGGGGCAGCGCGCGGGCGACGCCGTCGACGGTCGCCTGGCGTTCCTCCATCGGCTCGAGCAACGCCGACTGGGTCCGGGGGGTCGCGCGGTTGATCTCGTCGACCAGGACCACGTTGGCGAAGATCGGTCCCGGGACGAACTCGAACTCTCTGCGCTCCTGGTGGTACACGGTGACGCCGGTCAGGTCCGAGGGGAGCAGGTCGGGCGTGGCCTGCACGCGGTTGAACGTCCCGCCGATCGATCGGGCGACCGCCTTGGCGAGCGTCGTCTTGCCGACGCCGGGGACGCCCTCGAGCAGGAGGTTCCCCTCGGCGAGCAGGCAGAGCACGGCCGCCCGCACGGCGGCTGCGTTCCCGGCGATCACGCGCTCGACGTTGCCCACGAGGAGCTGGACCGCACGGGCCGTCTCGAAGCCCGAAGGATGGTCGTCCATTGTCCGTTCATTGCATCGGTGCGCCACCGGGGGTGACTTGAGACTGCGCGGCAACCCGAACACCGTTGCGGGGCAGCAACACGCGCGATTGCGCGCCGTTCGCCGAGCGCGTACCTTCGACGGCGGGATGAACAAGAGCGGGCTCGTCGCCGAGGTCGCGAAGCGCACGGAGGCCAACCGCGCCGACGTCGCCGCGATCGTCGACGAGACCATGGCCGTCATCCGCGACACCGTGGCCAAGGGCGAGCGCGTCGCCCTCGTCGGGTTCGGGACGTTCGAGAAGCGCCGCCGGAACCGCCGCATCGCGCGCAACCCCCGCCAGCCCGACGTCGCCATCCCGGTTCCGGCCCGCGACGTGCCGTCGTTCATGCCGGGACAGCAGTTCAAACAGGTGGTCGCCGCGAAGCGCCGGCGCGCGCCGGCCAAGTCGAGGTCGAAGCCGGCCGCGAAGTCCACCACGACGAGAAAGGCCCGTTGAGATGTTCTGCCCCGACTGCGGCATGGGTCAGCCGTCCGACCACTCCTTCTGCGTGTCCTGCGGCACGCGCCTCCCGTCGGAGATGCTCCGCCCGGCCGGGCCCAAGGTCTCGCGGTGGTTCCTGTCGATCCCGGTCGCTCCCGACGACCCGACGTCGGCGGCCCTCCGGGTCAGCCGCTACCTGGAGGAGATCGAGATCACGACCACCGACGGCTCGGTGAAGGTCCCGAGCCACCACGTCCGGTTCTCGATCTGGATCGACGACCGCGCGGTGGCGGCGATCTCGATCCCCGACGACGAGGCCGACCGGCTCGCGGAGTTCCTCGGGGCGTGGGTTCCCGAGGACGGCGAGCCCTCCCGCGACCGCCCCGTCACTCGCTGACGGTCCGTGCTTGACCGGGGGATACGCCCGGAGCGCGCTCCGCGCGTCCACGATCGAAGCAGATCTCGCATGGAGCGCTCACGGACGGGTCGCGTCGCTGCGCTGTTCGGCTACCCGGTGCCGTCGTCGGCGGTGCCCACGACGCCGATCGTCGGCGTGTGACGGGGATGAATCAGGTGAGGGTGATGTGCTCGAGGCGGCGGGCGACCTTGCGGCCGTACTCGTCGTGGAGGTCGAACTTCACCCGCTGGCCGATGCGCAGGTATCGGAGCTGGGAGCCCTCGAGCGAGGCCTGGTCGAAATAGATCTCGGTGCGGTCGTCGAGCAGGAGCACGCCGTTGTGGTTGCGGCCGTCGAACTCCTTCACGGTTCCCTGCGGCATGGTGGTCGATTCTAGACGTCACGGCCCGGCCGTCGCCCGCAGCCGGTCCTGGAACCGGAGCTCGGCGAGGGACCGGCCAGCCCGGCTTCCGCGGGCCTCGGCCAGCACGCGCGCGGCCTGTTCCGGGAGGTCGAGGTCGAACGCCAGGCCCGGCGAGTCGACGACCGACAGCGGCAGCCCGCGGGACCGGGCGGAGTGCTCGTGCTTGCGGAACGAATCCGGGCCGAACCGAGCCGGGATGGCCGTGGGGGGCCGCCGGAGCAGGAAGTTCGTGCCGCCGTCGGTCGAGGCCGGCGACGCGACGACCGGCCCGAGCGTCTGCAGCGCAGCCGCCAGCTCCGCTGCCCGAAGGAGCGGGAGGTCCGCCGGAAGCACCGCGAGGGCGCCGACGCCGCGCAGCGTCGCCTCCTCCTCGGCCTGGCGGACCGCGGACCCGAGCGGCGGCTTGCGCTCGAGGAGGGGCGTCGCGCCCCGACGGACGGCGATCTCCAGCACGGCCTCGTCGGGCGACACGACCCACACGTCCCAGCCGGGGATGCCGAGCGCGGCGTCGAGCACGTCCTCGAGCAGGGCGAGCGACAGCGCGGCCCGCTCGAGCGGGGACAGCACCGGGCTCATGCGCGACTTCGCGCGGGACAGCGACTTCACGGGAACGGCGATCACGCGCACGGAACCGAGGGTAGTGCAGGCGCGGCCTCCCGCCCCGCAGCACTAGCATGGGAGGTGCTCATGGCGACCCTCGACCGCTCCGACTTCGGCCCCAACGAGTGGCTGTTCGACGAGATGTACCGCCGGTTCCGGGAGGACCCGGAGTCGGTCAGCCCGACGTGGCAGGAGTTCCTCGAGGACTACGTGCCGCACTCGGACGGCCACGGCCCGGCCGCGCCGCCCGCTGCTCCAGCCGCGACGGAGGACGCAGGCGCGCCCGCCGCAGCAACGCCGGCCGCAGGCGCGCGCCGCGCCGCGTCGCCGGAGTCGGAGCCGGCGTCCGCCGGGGAGCCCGAGGGCGTCGAGGTGGTGCCGCTGCGGGGCGCCGCCGCGGTCATCGCCGACCGGATGGAGGAAAGCCTCGGGGTCCCGACCGCCACGAGCGTCAGGACCGTGCCGGCCAAGCTGCTCGAGATCAACCGGACCATCCTCAACCGTCACCTGGTGCGCAAGCAGGGCTCGGGGAAGGTGAGCTTCACCCACCTCATCGGCTGGGCCGTCGTGCAGGCGCTCGGCCGCGTTCCCGGCATGAACGTCACCTTCCGCGAGTCGCCGGACGGCAGGCCCGAGGCCGTGCGGCACGACCACGTCGACCTCGGCCTCGCCGTCGACGTGAAGCGGAGCGACGGCACCCGGACGCTCCTCGTCCCGAACATCAAGCGCGCCGACACGCTCGACTTCGCCGGGTTCTTCGCCGCGTACGAGGAGCTCATCCGGAAGGTCTCGACCGGAAAGCTCGCGCCGGACGACTTCGCCGGCACGACGGTGAGCATCACCAACCCCGGCATGATCGGAACGGTCCAGTCGGTGCCGCGGCTCATGTCGGGCCAGGCGTGCATCGTCGGCGTCGGCTCGATCGCCCACCCAGCGGAGTACGCCGGGGCCGACCCCGAGTCGGTCGCCGAGCTCGGCATCGGCAAGGTCCTGACGCTCACCAGCACCTACGACCACCGGGTGATTCAGGGCGCGGAGTCGGGGGAGTTCCTGCGGACGATCGAACGCCTGCTGCTCGGCGACGACGGGTTCTACGAGGACCTGTTCCGGTCGATGGGCGTGCCGTACGTCCCGGTGCGGTGGCGGACCGACGTGAACCCGCCCCGCGACTCGCGGGAACGGGTCGAGAAGCAGGCCCACATGCTCCAGGTGGTCATCATGTACCGGGCCCGGGGGCACCTCATCGCCGAGCTCGATCCCCTCGCCGCCGCGCCGCCCGACCTCCCCGAGGAGCTCGACCCGGCCACATACGGCCTGACGCTGTGGGACCTCGACCGCCCGTACGAGCCGGGACGCTTCGCCGGTCGGGAGGACCTCACGTTCGGCGAGGTGCTCGCCATCATCCGCGACGCCTACTGCCGCACGGTCGGCATCGAGTTCATGCACATCGCCGAGCCCGACCAGACCCACTGGATCACGAAGCGCGTCGAGGGCGTCGACACGTCCCTCCCGTCCGCGGACCAGCGCCACATCATGTCGAAGCTGAACGAGGCAGAGGCGTTCGAGGCGTTCCTCCATCAGAAGTACGTGGGGCACAAGCGGTTCTCGCTCGAGGGGGCCGAGTCGCTCATCCCGATCCTCGACTCGGTGCTCGCCGACGCGGCCGACGCCGGCGCGCGGGAGGCCGTGATCGGCATGTCGCACCGGGGCCGGCTGAACGTCCTGGCGAACGTCGTCGGCAAGTCGTTCGGGCAGATCTTCCGGGAGTTCGAGGGGTCGATCGACCCCGACACCGCGCAGGGGTCGGGCGACGTGAAGTACCACCTCGGCGCGACCGGCAAGCACACGTCGCGGCAGGGGAACGAGATCGTCGTCAGCGTCGCGTCCAACCCGTCCCACCTCGAGGCGGTCGACCCGGTCGTGGAGGGGATGACCCGCGCCAAGCAGGACCTTGCGGACGAGGACCGCGACGCCGTGATCCCGATCCTGATCCACGGCGACGCGGCGTTCGCCGGGCAGGGCGTGGTGGCCGAGACGCTCGCCATGTCGCAGCTCTCCGGCTACCGGACCGGCGGCACCGTCCACGTGATCGTGAACAACCAGCTCGGGTTCACCACGGGGAGCACCTACGCGCGGTCGAGCGAGTACGCGAGCGACGTGGCGCGGATGGTTCAGGCGCCGATCTTCCACGTGAACGGCGACGACCCCGAGGCGTGCGTCCGCGTCGCCCGGCTGGCGTTCGCGTTCCGGCAGCAGTTCCACAAGGACGTCGTGATCGACATGTGGTGCTACCGGCGGTGGGGCCACAACGAGGGCGACGAGCCGTCGTTCACGCAGCCGCTGATGTACGACGCGATCGAGGGCCGGCGGAGCGTCCGCAAGCGCTACATGGAGCGCCTGGTGAACGCCGGCGACCTCACCCTCGAGGAGGCCGAACGGGCGCTGGAGGAGTTCCGGGAGCGCATGCAGCAGGCGTTCGACGAGACGCGCGACGCCGGGAAGCAGAAGCCGGCCGACGTCGACCGGGCGCCGCCCGAGCCGGCGGCCGTCCGCCCGGCGGCGCGGACGGCGGTGGAGCGGTCCACGCTCGACGAGGTCGTCGACGCGCTGGTGACGGTCCCCGACGGGTTCACCGTGCATCCCAAGCTCGAGAAGTGGCTCGAGCAGCGCCGCGGCGCGCTGGTGGCCGACGCCGTCGACTGGTCGCTCGGTGAGGCGCTCGCCTTCGGCTCGCTGCTCCTCGACGGCGTGCCGATCCGGCTGTCCGGCCAGGACACCCGGCGGGGGACGTTCAGCCAGCGGCACTCGGTGCTGCGTCGACCGTCGAACCGCGGAGGAACACCCGTCGCTGGAGGCGCTGGGCTCGTTCCGGGTGTACGACTCGCTGCTGAGCGAGTTCGCCGCCATGGGTTTCGAGTACGGCTACTCCGTGGCGAACCCCGACGCGCTCGTGCTGTGGGAGGCGCAGTTCGGGGACTTCGGCAACGGCGCGCAGGTCGTCGTCGACCAGTTCCTGTCGGCCGCCGAGGACAAGTGGTCGCAGACGAGCGGCCTGGTGCTGCTCCTGCCGCACGGGTACGAGGGCCAGGGGCCGGAGCACTCGAGCGCCCGGCTCGAGCGGTACCTGCAGCTCGCAGCCGAGGACAACATCCAGGTCGTGGTGCCGTCGACGCCGGCGCAGTACTTCCACCTGCTCCGGCGGCAGGCCCTGCGCGACCTGCGCAAGCCGCTCGTCGTGATGACGCCGAAGTCGCTGCTGCGCCTGCCGGCCGCCAGGAGCGCCGCGGCCGAGCTCACCGATGGTTCGTTCCTCGAGGTGGCGGCCGATCCGGACCGCCCGCACCCGAGCGTCGTGCAGCGGGTGATCTTCTGCGGCGGCAAGGTGTTCTACGACCTCGTCAAGCGCCGGGCGGAGGCGGGCGTCCATGGCGCGGCGCTGGTCCGGATCGAGCAGCTGTACCCGTTCCCCGCCGACCAGGTCCGCGAGGTGCTGGAGCGCAACGAGGGCGCCTCCGACGCCTACTGGGTCCAGGAGGAGCCGGAGAACATGGGCGCCTGGTACTTCGTCCGTCGCGTCGTGCGCGACCGGCTCGGCGTCGACCTCACCGGTATCGCCCGCGAGGAGAGCGCGTCGCCGGCCACCGGCTCGCTCACCGTCCACCAGCAGGAACAGGAAGCGCTGCTGGACCGGGCGTTCGAGGGCCTCGCGACCGGCTAGCCCCGCCCGCCGAGCCGGTCGCGCACGTCTGCGGCCCACGCGACCACGTCGTCGGCGGGGCCGAAGTTCAGGATGCGCTCCCGGTCGATCCCCGCCCGGATGGCCGCCGCCAGCCCGTAGGTCAGGAAGTCGAGCTCGCCGATGCTGTGGGCGTCGGTGCCGATGGAGATGCGCACCCCCGCGTCTCGGGCCAGCTCGAGCAGCGCGACGTCGAGGTCCTGCCGGTTCGGGTTCGCGTCGATCTCCACGGCCTTGTCGAGCGCCGCGGCTTCCGCGAACACCCGCGGCCAGTCCGCCGAGAGGCCGTTCCGGCGGTTGAACATCCGGCACCGCGGGTGGGCAAGCACGTGGACGGTCGGGTTGCGCACCGCGGCCAGATACCGCTCCGTCTGATCCTCCGTCCGCCGGAGGTCGGAGTGGAAGGTCCCGAGCACGAGGTCGAGCCGGGCCAGCGCGGCCGGCTCCATGTCGCCCTCGCCTTCGGGCGACAGGTTCATCTCGATCGAATGCAGGACCCGGATGCGGTCGCCGACCTCGTCGTTGAGCCGCGCGATGTGTTCGGCCTGCCCGGCCAGGCGCTCCTCCGACATGCCGTTGGCGATGGGCAGCCCCACCGAGTGGTCGGTGATGCCCACGTAGGCGTGGCCGCGCTCCGCCGCGGCCGTCGACCATGCCCTCGATCGGGACCTTGCCGTCGCTGTACGTGGTGTGGACCTGGAGGTCGGCGCGGATGGCGCGACGCCAGGCGTCCACGCCCGGCGTCGCGCGGACCTCGGCCATCGTGAGGAACCCCCGCCGGAACGGCGGGGGTTCCGGGACCTCGGGCGGGTCGTCGAGCCACGCCTGGAGGAACCCCGCCACCCACGGCCCCACCGAAGGAAGCTCCGTCAGCGACCTGGAGGAGGCCACAGCCACCGCCTCCTCTTCCCAGAACAGGGCTGCCCGCGACGCCCGGCGGAGGGCGCGACGCCGGTGCGGCGCGTCCTCCGTCTCTTCGGCCCCGGTGAGCAGCTCGGACAGATCGCGGTTGGACAGCGGCATGGTCACGTCCGCAACGGTACCGGCCGGACGCAGTGCCGAGGCCGCCGGAGCGCCGGACGGCGCCCCGGCGGCCGGAGTACGATCGCGGCTCGCCCGGCCGACGAACGGCCGGCCGACCCCGGACGCCGGAGGATCGCCCTGGAGCCCTGGTACGTCGCCGCGGAGACCACCCTCAAGACGCCGCTCAAGCTGTGGTTCAACTGGCGGTTCGAGGGCCTCGAGAACATCCCGCCCGAGGGGCCGGCGCTCCTCGCGTGCAACCACACCTCGTACTTCGACCCGCTGGCTCACGCCCTGGCCGTTGTCGAGGCCGGCCGCCGCCCCCGGTTCATGGCGAAGAAGGAGCTCTACGACAACTGGTTCATGGGCCGGCTGCTGCGCGGCGCGAGGCAGATCCCGGTCGAGCGCGGCTCCGGCAGCCGCGCGCCGATCGACGCCGCCGTGCAGGCGCTCGCCGAGGGCGAGGCCGTGATCATCTTCCCCGAGGGAACGGTCACGACGAACCCCGACCACACGCCGATGCGGGGCAAGACGGGAGTCGCCCGCATCGCGCTCGAGGCCGACGTGCCGGTCATCCCGTCCGCGGTGTGGGGCGCGCACCAGGTCTTCCAGAAGGGCGGCCAGAGGGGGATCACGTTCGGCCGGCCGCTGTGGGGAACGATCGGGGCGCCGATGGACCTGTCGGACTTCATGGACCGCCGCGACGACCCCGATGCCCTCCGCCAGGCCACCGACGCGGTGATGGCCGAGCTGTCACGGCTCGTCGCCGAGCTCCGCAGCCGCTACCCCAAGCGCTGGGAGAACCGGTAGCTGGCGGCCTGCCTCGTAGCCGTCGGAGCCGTCCGGGTACGCTAGCCGCGCCATGGGCGACTCCTCGGATCGCAGGCGCGGGTTCGCCACTCGCGCGGTGCACGGCGCGCGGACGCCGGAGGTGCACCAGCAGCCGTCGTCGGTCCCGATCTACCAGACCTCGACATGGCGGTTCGACAGCTCGGAGGACTACGCGGAGGTCATCTCGTTCCGCAAGCCGGGCTACGTGTACGGCCGCGGCTACGGGAACCCGACCGTCGAGGCGTTCGAACAGATCATGGCGAACCTCGAGGGAACCGAGGCCGCGTACGGGTTCGCGTCGGGGATGGCCGCGCTCCATACCGTGTTCACCACGCTCGCGCGATCGGGCGACCGCGTCGTGGCGAGCCCGGAGTTGTACGGCGGTTCGTACTCGCTGTTCACTCATGTCGCGCCCCGGTACGGCATCGAGGTCGACCTCGTGTCGCCGCATGATCCCGACGCGGTGAGCGCCGCCCTGCCCGGGGCCGCGATGTTCTACGTCGAGACCATCGCCAACCCGAACGTGACCGTCGCCGACCTCAAGGCGCTGGGGGAGCGGTCGCACGAGGCCGGCGTCCCCGCGGTCGTGGACAACACGTTCGCGTCGCCGGCGCTGTGCACCCCCGCCGAGCACGGGTTCGATTTCGTGCTGCACTCGGCGACGAAGTACATCGGCGGACACCACGACCTGGTCGGCGGAGTGGTGTGCTCGACCAACGACGGCCGCGACGCCCTGCGGCGCACGGCGATCGACACCGGCGGGACGATGGAGGCGTTCCCGGCGTGGCTCGCCATCCGGGGCCTGGTCACGCTCGAGCTCCGGATGCGGCGGCATTCCTCAGGCGCAATGGCGGTGGCGGAGTTCCTGGAGGGACATCCGAAGGTCGATCGCGTGCACTACCCGGGGCTGCCATCGCACCCCCATCACGAGGTGGCGGCGAGGGAGCTCCGCGGCGGTTTCGGGGGGATGCTGGCGTTCGAGGTGCTGGGCGGCGTGGAGCCCTCGGTCCGGTTCTGCGACGCGCTCGAGCTGGCCTGGGTCGGCACGAGCCTCGGCGGCCACAAGACGCTCGTCGGGCACGCGGCGTCGACGACGCACCGGCAGATGGATCCGGAGGTCCGCCGGGCCGCGGGGATCGGCGACGGCCTGATCCGCGTGAGCGTCGGCCTCGAGGAGCCGGACGACGTGATCGAGGACTTCGCCCGGGCCCTGGAGCGCGCGTGACGGAGCAGCGTCGGCGGATCGCGGTCCTGTTCGGCGGCCGCTCGGCGGAGCACGAGGTCTCGGTCGTCTCGGCCCGGTCGGTGATCGACGCGCTCGACCCGTCGCGCTACGAGGCGGTTCCGATCGGGATCGACCGCCAGGGCGGGTGGCACCTCCTGAAGGAACCGCCCGCGCTCGTACCGGGCTCCGGCGTCCTGCCCCATATCGAGGACGGATCGGGAACCTCGGTCGAGCTCGACACGACCGGCGAGGCCGCGCTCGTGGCCGGGGACGGGTCGCGCGAGCCGGTCGACGTCGTGTTCCCGATCCTCCACGGGCCGTTCGGGGAGGACGGCACCGTGCAGGGCCTGCTCGAGCTGGCCGGCGTCCCGTACGTCGGGGCCGGCGTGCTGGCGTCGGCGGTCGGGATGGACAAGGCGGTGCAGAAGGTCGTCCTCGCCGCGGCGGGGCTGCCGGTCGTCCCGTCCGTCGTCGTGCACGAGCGGGACTGGCAGGACGACCCCGAGGCCGTCGAGGCCGTCGCCGAACACCTCGGGTTTCCGTTGTTCGCCAAGCCGGCGGCGCTGGGCTCGTCGGTCGGCATCACCAAGGTGAAGGAACCGGCTGCGCTCGCCGCCTCGCTCGACGAGGCGTTCCGCCATGGGCGCAAGGCGGTCCTCGAGCGGAGCGTCGAGGGCGGCCGCGAGATCGAGTGCGGGGTCCTCGGCAACGACGACCCGGTCGCGTCGGTCGCGGGTGAGATCCAGCCGCAGGGCGAGTTCTACGACTACGAGGCGAAGTACCTCGACGAGTCGACCAAGCTGATCATCCCCGCCGAGCTCCCCGAGGGCATGCTCGAGGAGGTCCAGCGCCAGGCAGTGGCGGCGTTCCGGGCGATCGACGCCGAGGGCATGGCCCGCGTGGACTTCTTCTTCCGGGAGCCCGACGAGCTGATCGTCAACGAGGTGAACACCATCCCCGGATTCACCCAGGTCTCGATGTACCCCAAGCTGTGGGAGGCGTCGGGGCTGCCCTACGCGGACCTGGTGGACCGCCTCGTTGACCTCGCGATCGAACGCCACGAGCGCGAGGCGAAGCGCTCCGGCGGGTAGTCCCGGTCGGGGTTCCGGATCCGCGAGTCCCGTCGCGCAGGGTCGTCAGTCGCAGGAACCGCTGCGGAGCTGCGCGTCCGAGGGCGGGTCGGCGGCCAGCAGCTCGGGAACCGTGACCGCGCGCAGATGCTGCCGGCGGAGCACGTCGAGGATCCTCGGGAGCGCGTGGCGGGTCGTGCCCCGATTCTCGTGGAGCAGCACGATGGCGCCGGGCCGGACCTCGTCCCTGACGGTGGCCACGATGTCGTCCGCGGTGGCGCCTCGGGAGTCCTCCGTGTCGACGCTCCACAGGACCTGGAGCATCCCGTGGCTCCGGACCTCGGCGTCGACCGCCGCGTCGTGCGCGCCGTAGGGCGGCCGGAACAGCCGGACCCGGTGCTTCGCCGCCGCCTCGATCACCGTGAGCGCGTCGCCGATCTGATGGTCGAGGTCGTCGGCCGTGATCCCCGGCAGGGCCGTGTGGTCGAAGGTGTGGTCGCCCGACGGCGCCCTGGACGGCCTCCTTGCGGGGAACGTCGGCGAGGTCGGGCCATCCCACGACCTCCTTGGCGACGAGGAAGAACGTGGCCCGGGCGTGGTGCTCGCGCAGGACCTTGAGGGTGGAGCGGGTGTACGGGCCCGGGCCGTCGTCGAAGGTCAGGGCGACGAGCGGCTCGGCGCCGCCACCGCAGAACACGGGCAACCCCGTGCCGGCGAGCCGCTCCACCGCCGCCTGCTGCTGCGCGGGCGGGGCGACGACCGGGTTGGCCGGACCGGTGCCGTGGTGCATGCCCTGCGATTCGCTCGCCGCCGCCGGCGTCGAGGGCGCGCCGTTCTGCCCGCGGGAGACGAGCGCCACGCCGCCGACCACGAGCGCGATCAGCATGAGGACCTTGAGCCCGCGCCGCCGGGGCGGGCGCCGGCGGGTGCCCGCTCGGGGGGACGTTCGTGATCGGACGCCGATGGTGACCGGGCCGGGGCGGCCGGTCCGTCCGGTCGAGGACCGGGCGCGTGGGGCGGGCCGGGCGAGTGCCCCCGCGCCCGCTTGCCACGGGAGGGCGCTGTGAGGACGCTCGGCCGGAACGGGCCGAGGGAGCAGCATGCCGGGCGGGCGGCCGCACGCCGCGACGCGCCGGGGAAGGGGGGAGCGCGTGCATCGTTGGCGGAGGCTAGCCCGAGCCCAGGGCCAGTTCCATCACATTTCGGATGAATCTCCGGACACGGCGGAGTAGGGGGCTCGCTCTAGGCCGGAACGGGGAGCTCGGCCCGGTCGCCGCACTCGCATTCCACGAGCAGGACGTCGACCTCGGCCTGGGCGTCCGCGCCGGCGAACGAGTCGAGCACGACGAGGTCCCCGACGCCATCGGCCTCGTGGCCGCAGCCTTCGCAGATGAGCAACTCGCGCAGACGAATCACACCGATGTGATTCTTCCACACGAACGCGGCGAAGCAAACAGGAACAGGGTCCGGACGAGAGCGACTCGCCCCCGAGCAGGGGAATGGGTGCGGCCGGTTCACACACCGGAGCGGGGAAGCGGGGCGCGGCAGGTTCCGCCCCTCCCCGCCGGTCGAGGCCGCGATTACAGGTGGACGACCGGACAGGTCAAGGTTCGCGTGATGCCCTCCACCGCCTGGATCTTCGCGACGACCAGCTTGCCGAGGTCGTCCACGTTGCGGGCCTCCGCCCGGACGATGACGTCGTACGGCCCGGTGACGTCCTCCGCAGCGGTCACGCCCTTGATCTGGGCGACCTCCTTGGCCACCTGGGCGGCCTTGCCAACCTCGGTCTGGATGAGGATGTACGCCTGGACCACCTTGGCACCTCCGATCCCGGTCGGGCGGGGGTTTCCGCCTGAGAATGCCGCATCCTAGCCTGAGGCCCCGGGCGCGGACAAACGAGCCCGGACGCGCCGCGTGCCATCATCGAGGCATGGCGAAGAAGCGCCCGAAGGCCGGCCTGGACGACCCGCTCGCCGCGTACCGGCGGGTCCGAAAGCCCATGCCGCCGCCGACCCGGGCCGACGAGGACCGCCGCCGGGAGTCGCTCGACGAGCAGCAACGGCGCGAGGCCCGGGAGTCCGCCGACGAGGCGGTCGCCGAACGCCGCAGCGCGGGGCCGGCGTGATGCTCCGTTCCCTCTTCGCCGATCGGACCGACGCCGGCCGCCGGCTGGGCGAACGCCTGGCCGGGGACGTGACCGGCGACGCCGTCGTGCTCGGGATCCCTCGCGGCGGGGTGGTGGTCGCGGCGGAGGTCGGGCGCGTCCTGGGCGCGCCGATCGACGTCGTGGTCCCGAGGAAGGTCGGCGCGCCCTTCAACCCCGAGCTCGGCCTCGGCGCCGTCGCGCCCGGCGTGCGCTTCCTCGACGAGCGTCTGATCCGCGACCTCGGCGTCCCGTCCTCCTACGTGGAGCGCGAGATCGAAGACCAGCAGCGCGAGATCGAACGGCGCGAGGCGCTCTACCGGGGCGGCCGCCCGCCCGTCGACGTCGCAGGGAAGACCGCGATCGTCGTCGACGACGGGGTCGCGACCGGCGGGACGGCCATCGCCGCCCTCCGGTGGGCCAGAGCAGCGGGCGCTGCGGAGGTGATCCTCGCCGTTCCCGTGGCGCCGCCCCAGTCGCGCCGCACGCTCGAGTCCGAGGCCGACCGCGTCGTCGCGCTGGCGTTCCCCGAGCCGTTCCACGCCGTCGGCCAGTGGTACCGCGACTTCGACCAGGTTCCCGACGAGGCCGTGGTCGCCCTCCTCCGGCCACCGGGCGGGGACGAGGCATGAGCGCCGTCCAGGTGATCGAGCTGATCCTGGCCGGGTTCTTCTTCGCCGGAGGGATCCGTTCGTTCTGGATCTGGAGCCGCCGATCCATCGACAGCGACCATATCCGCGACCAGATCTGGTACGCGCTCTACCGGACCGGGCGCATCGGGCTGTGGTTCGCGGTCGGTGCGATCTTCCTGTACTCGTCCCTCAGCGGCCTCGAGGGCCGCGCGCTCGCCGACGACATCGAGGACCACCGGTGGTTCCTCATGGTGCTGCTCCTGCTCGCCCTCATGCAGTTCATCGGCGGCTACCTGCTGGGCCGGAGCGTGACCAAGCGCCCCGGCTCCGAAGAACCGCCCTCCGCCCGCGGCCTCCGCCCCCCGCCCGACGACGGCAGCTGAACCCGGCGACCTACGCGACGGCGCGCTTGATCTCGTCGGAGAGCTGCGGGAACTCGTCGAGCCGGGCCTTGCGCTCCTCGGTGAGGCGCTCGACGGTCGCAGCGGTACTCGTCCGTCCGGCCCTGGCGCTCGTACAGGCGCCACGGCTGGAGCAGCTCGACGTCGTCGATCCCGGGAACGTCCTCGGCCACCTCGTAGCCGAACTCCGGCGCGTCGGTCCACTTGATCGCCGACTCGGCGATCGACTTCACGACGGCCGACGACGTCGGGATCTTGATCTTCTTCGACCGGTCGTCGTCCGTCGCGCCCGCCGACCCGGCCGGTGTTCATCAGGAACACCTCGATCGGGTGGCGAGTCGAGCAGCTCGAGGAACCGGTTGCCCTGCACGCCGTGCGGCAGCGGGAAGAACGGGTTGGTCCCCGGCACCCGCAGGAACTTGCCCTCCTCGGACTTGCCGCCGGCGCGAGGTGCCGGTGGTCTCGCCGAGCATGAAGTACGCCGCGGCCTGGTCCTGGGACAGCCGCGAGACGGCGGGGATGATCGACTCGTTCCAGTTGAGGATCAGCAGGTAGTCGACGCGGCCGACCTCGCGGGCGTCGCGGTACCGTCCGAGGTCCGCCATGCCGAACACCGAGCGGCCGTTCTTCGTGTACGACGTCTCGAAGAAGTTCACGTCGCCGGCGTCGTCCTGGTACACGTTCTCCAGGTACGAGGTGTCCTTGATCACCGCGTTGTAGATGTTCGGCTCGAAGTCGGGGTCGAGCGAGAACGTCTTGGCGAAGCACCCGTTCTCGGTGCCGTACACCTTGCCGCCCGGCATCAGCGCGACGAAGTCGTCCTGCACCGGCAGCGACTCGTTCTGCGTGGTGAACGTGGTCGTGGTCTTGCCCGTGCCCGACAGGCCGATGATCAGGAACACCTTCTCGTCGCCGTTCATCGGCACGACCTTGCAGCCGGCGTGCAGCGCCAGGCCGCCGCGGTCGTAGACGATCTTGTTCCACATCCGCAGGCCGCCCTTCTTCGACTCGCCGAAGTAGTCGGAGCCGAGGACGCGCGTGACGATGTTCTCGAGGTCGACGGCGATGATCGCGGTCGTCCGGGTAGCCCGCGAGCGGGCAGGTTCGGCGTGTAGATGACCTGGACCTCCGGGTCGGCCGCCCTCGCGCGGGTAGTACAGCTTCTGCTGCATGCCGGCGATGTTCGCGTTGGCCCGCTCGATGGTGAGCCGCGCCGGCGTCCTGAAGTCCTCGTCGTTGCCGATGTAGCCGTCGACGACCACCATCTCCTGCCCGGCGATGTACTCGTCCTGCAGCGCGGCGATGCGGTCGAACTCCTCGCGGCTGATCACCTTGCCGCTCGAGGAGCCCTCCTCGCCCACGACGAACGTGCTGCCGGCGCTCCGCGACGTCGACCCTGGTCTGCACGTTGACGTTGCCGAAGTCGGTCACGCGTGCCTGGGGCATCTCCTCGGTGAACGCGCGGAGCTCCTCGGGGCTCGGATTGTCGTGGACCTGCTTCGCTTCGATCTCGGTGGGCACGGCAGCTCTCCTGTCGTCGCTCGGTGGGTGATCGGGACCGGGTCTCGAAACGCGCGGTCCGTCTTCGCGCGGGAGAGGGATTCTACCCGCCGGCCAGCAGGGGAACGCGTTGGACGACCGGCCTCGTGCGTTGGGTCCTTAGGTCCCTTCGACCGTGAAATACAGGCGGACCTGGGTGCGGTACTCGGTGATCCGTCCCTGGTCGACGGTCGTCGCGGTGCCGAGCACCTCGAGCCGGTTGATCCCGCGGATCGTCCGCGAGGCCTCGCGGAGCGCCTCCCGGGCGGCGTCGCCCCAGCTCGTGTCGGACACGCCCTCGAGCTCGATCGTGTTCATCACGGACATGTCGTTCCTCCCCGTTGACCGTGGGACCGCTGGACCGTCGGATCTTCGGCGTCGGACCTGCCGGCCGGCCGTTCCGGGCCGTGGACTACGCTCATTATCGTGAAGGCGAACCCACAGGGCGAGCGGACCGCCGCATCCGAGGACGAGCTGGTCGCGACCCTCCGGCGGGTGTTCTCGGGGGAGCACCCCGGCGTGCGGCTCGGGATCGGCGACGACGCCGCCGTGGTCGACACGCGCGAGGGACAGGCCGTGCTGACCGCCGACATCCTGGTCGAGGGGGTGCACTTCGACCGGTCGCTGATCTCGCCGCGGGACCTCGGCGCGAAGTCGGTCGTGGTGAACGTCTCGGACGTCGCGGCGATGGGCGCGAGCCCGCGGTTCGCGCTGGTCTCGCTGGTCGTCCCCGCCGACGCCGACCCGGCGTGGGTGGTCGAGCTCGAGGGCGGCGTGCGCTCGGCCTGCGACGAATACGCCCTCGCGATGGTCGGCGGCGACCTCTCGGGCGGCCCGGTGGCCGTGGTGTCGGTCGCCGTGGTCGGGGAGGTCGCGCCCGGCCGGTTCGTCACCCGGGCGGGGGCCCGCCCGGGTGACCGCGTGGTGGTCACAGGGACGCTCGGCGCGTCGGCCGGCGGACTCGCGCTGGCGCGCGCGTCCGCCTCGCGGGCCCGCGCGGCGCTCGGGACGGACTGGGGCCGCGCGCTGCTCGAGGCGCACCTCCGGCCGGTGGCCCGGGTCGGGGAGGGCCAGACGCTGGCCGGCGCCGGGGCGACGGCGATGATGGACGTCTCCGACGGGCTGGCGCTCGACCTGTCCCGCCTCTGCGCGGCGTCGGGTGTCGCGGCGCGGATCCGGCCGGCCGACGTCCCGGTCGCGCCCGAGCTGTCCGACCTGGCCGGGGTGCTTCGCGTCGATCCACTCGAGCTCGCCCTCTCGGGCGGAGAGGACTACGAGCTCCTGGCCACCCTTCCGCCGGAACGGGTGGCCGAGGCGGCCGATGCGCTCGACGACCGGTTCGGGGTCCGGCTCACCGACGTGGGCGAGATCGCGGAGGGCGAGGGCCTGATCGCCGTGCACGCCGACGGGTCCGAACGACCGCTCGAAGCGAAGGGATGGGACCACCTTGCGCGTCGATGAACGGAGCCCCAGAGTGCTCACGATCGCCGGCAGCGACTCGGGCGGCGGCGCCGGGATCCAGGCCGACCTGAAGACGTTCTCGGCGTTGGGATGCTTCGGAACGACCGCGATCACGGCGGTGACGGTCCAGAACACCCGGGGCGTGTCCGGGTTCGAGGAGCTCTCGCCGGAGCTCGTCGCCGATCAGATCCGGGCGGTCGCGACCGACATCGGGGTCGACGCCGCGAAGACGGGGATGCTCGCCTCGGCGCCGATCGTCGAGGCGGCCGCGGCGGCCATCGTTGATGCGGGGATCTCGAACCTCGTGGTCGACCCGGTGTTCGTCTCGAAGCACGGCCACCGCCTGCTCGCCGAGGACGCCGTAGGCGCGCTCGGCTCGAAGGTGGTGCCGCTCGCCATCCTCGTCACGCCGAACCTCCCCGAGGCGGCCGGGCTGGCCGGCATGGACGAGGTGGCAACCCGCGAGGACATGGAACGGGCCGCCGGCGCGATCCTCGAGCTGGGGCCGAGGGCGGTGCTGGTCAAGGGCGGCCACCTCGAGGGCGGCGCGGCCTCCGACCTGTTCGCCTCGGCCGCCGGCGACCGCGAGTGGCTCGAGGGCGAACGGATCGACTCCCCGAACACCCACGGGACCGGGTGCGTGCTGTCGGCAGCGATCACCGCGCGGCTCGCGCACGGCGACCCGCTCGACGTGGCGGTCCGCGCGGGGAAGGCATTCGTCACGGAGGCCATCCGCCACTCGCTCGCCATCGGGGGCGGGATCGGGCCGGTCAACCCGCTGTTCGGCGGCTGAGAACGCATGACGTCAGGGACGCCGCGGAGGTGTGATCTCGGAACGGGCTTCGTTCTGGGAAGGTCAGCCGGCCCGCTGGACCTTGCCGGCCCGCTGGACCTTGCCGGCCTTCAGGCACTTCGCGCACACGTTGAGACGCTTCGGCGTGCCGTTCACCACGGCGCGGACGCGCTGGATGTTCGGGTTCCACCGTCGCGGGGACCGGCGGTGGGAGTGGGAGACCTGCATCCCGAAGAATGGGATCTTCCCGCAGACGTCGCACTTGGCTGCCATGGCCGAATCAGGGTAGCAGACGACCTCTGGCGTCCCCGGCCGCGCTGCGACGCCGGGCGTCACTCCGGCGCGGAGGTCTCCGGGAACGGGTTGTCAACCGGCGTCCGGGTGCTCCCGCCGTCCACGCAGGGGTAGATCGCGATCCAGTGCTCGTTGTCGGTGCTCTCGTACCGCGGGATGCCGAACTCGTCGATGCCGCCCTTGCAGCCGCCGCCTCCCGAGAACGACCCGAGCGCGAGCACGACGATCAGGAAGCCCGTGGCGAGCCACACGCCGCTCGCCGTCGCCCAGGTCGACAGGAACTTCCGCCGGCTGGGCCTCGTCTCGCTCCCTCGCATCACGAGCGCGACGACGACCGCGATGAACGGCATGAAGAACGTGAGCAGCCCGGCGCCGAGCGCCATGCCGGAGGAGTACGGCGCGTCGGGCGGCGCCGACGCGGCACCGCCGGCCGGCTCGGGACCGGCAATCGGTGGCGCGGCGATCGTGGGCGGCGCGGCCGGGGTCCCGACCGAGGCCGGCGTTCCCGCCACCGGAAGGTCGCGACCGCACCATCGGCACACGATGGCGGCGTCCTGGATCTGCTCGGCGCAGTACGGGCAGGCCTTCATCTTCGCGTCCCCCAGGGCGGCGGAGTGGGATGGTGACGACCGGGCACGAGGATAGCCGTCAGCGGCCCCCTCGCAGCCCGGGCTCCAGGTGACGCACGCGCTCGAACAGGAGGCGAACCTGCGCCCGCAGGGACGCGATCTGCCGGCGTTGGCCCTCGTTCCGCTGGATGAGCGCCCGGATCGCCGCCAGGGAGACCCCGTCGGCGTCCACCGTGGCGACGTGCCGTCCGTCCTGCCCGAGGTGGAAGGCCCGGAAGAAGTCCTCGGCCATCGGGCCCATGTGCCGCACGCCGGCCGCCTCGGCCCGGTAGTGCCAGGTCGAGACGGGGAGCCGCGCGAGCGCCTGCAGCACGCCGTCCCCGCGCACCGGACGCACGTGGTCCTTCAGCGCGCGGCTCGAGGCGTTGGTCCAGCTGCCGCCGCTCGACAGGTAGGCGCCCGTTTCCGTCGCCAGGAACGCCGCTTTCGGGAACCTCGTGTCCGACGTCGCCCCGAGCCACACCTTCGGCGCCACGACGAGGAACCGGTCGGCGCCGAGCACCATCCGGTCGGCCTCGACCCGGTAGGTCCCGTCCAGGCTGAAGAAGTACCCGCTCCCGCCGCCCCCGCCTCCGGTGGTCGGCGCCGGCGAGGTCGGCACCGGTGCCGAGGTCGGCGGTGCGGTGGGCTCGGTCGTGGCCTCCGTCGTCGGCCCCGTGTCGGGGATGCCGTCGTCGCCGTGGGGCGCCGGCGACCGACTGAGCCGGGGGGCGGGCTCCGAGCCGCCGCACGAGGCGACGGAGAGCGCGAGCACGGCGAGGACGCATGCCGCGGCGACGCGCGGGAACCAACGGAACGTCATGGATTCGACCTCCTGGGTCGGTGGACTCGTGGCGGCGAGCATCCGCCGCGATCGGACGCCGGTCAACGAACAGGGGCCTCAGACGAGGGCTTTCACCAGCAGGGCGGCCGCCAGCACGAACCCCAGCACCACGACGAACCGCCGGACCCGCTGCGCGCCGAACCGGCGGGCGATCGTCGCGCCCGAGTATCCGCCCGCGGTGGCGCCGACCGCCATGGCCAGCCCCTCCGCCCACACGATCGTTCCCTTCGCGATGAAGTACGCGAGCGCGATCCCGTTGATGAGCACCGTGGTCGCGTTCTTGAGTCCGCTCGACTGGAGGAAGTCCCGGTTCCCGAACATGCCGTACCCGACGAGGAGCACGAAGCCCAGGCCGGCTCCGAAGTATCCGCCGTACACGGCGGCGAAGAACTGCCACGCGAGCAGCCCGGCCGTCGCAGCCGGGACCCGCTCGGGGTGCGCGGCGGTGGGCCGGCGGTCCTGGATCATGAGCAGGATCGCCGCCATGAGGATCAGGAGCGGCGCGAGGAGCTCGAACGTGCGGTCCGGCGTCAGCAGCAGCAGGATCGCGCCGAGGATGCCGCCCACCAGCGAGGGGATCGCCAGCTCGAGGAGCAGCCGCTTCGTCCCCACGAGCTCCCGGCGGAACCCCGCCGTCGCGGACACGTATCCCGGCCAGAGTGCGAGCGTCGACGTCGCGTTCGCCGTGATCGGGTCGAGCCCGACGAACACGAGCGTCGGGTAAGTGATCATCGTCCCGCCGCCGGCGACGGAGTTCAGCGCGCCGGCCACCAGGCCGACCAGGAGCACCACGACGACTTCGCCGACGTTCATCGGCGGACGAGGCTACGGACGCTTCGCGAACGCGCCGTGAACGGGAACCCGGACGCGGCCGCGAACCAGTGCGGCCTCACTCCGATGTGGACGAGTCGGAGACCGAGCGGTTCCGGATCTCCTCGACCACCGTCGGGTCTGCGAGCGTGGTGGTGTCTCCGAGCTCGCGCTTCTCGGCCACGTCGCGGAGGAGCCGCCGCATGATCTTGCCCGAGCGCGTCTTCGGGAGCTCCGGGGTGAACACGATGTTCGCCGGCTTCGCGATGGGCCCGATGACCTTGGCCACGTGGTTCCGGAGTGTCTCCATGTCCTCGAGCGAGCCCTCCGCGCCCCCCTTGAGCGTGACGAACGCCACGATGGCCTGGCCGGTGGTCGCGTCCATCCGCCCGCACACGGCGGCCTCGGCCACCGACGGGTGGTCGACCAGGGCGCTTTCGACCTCGATGGTCGAGATGCGGTGGCCGGACACGTTCATCACGTCGTCGACCCGGCCGAGCAGCCAGAAGTCGCCGTCTGAGTCCACCCGGGCGCCGTCGCCGACGAAGTACACCCCCTCGTACCTCGACCAGTAGGTGTCGCGGTACCGGTCCGGGTCCCCGTAGATCCCGCGGAGCATCGACGGCCACGGGTTCTTGATGACGAGGTACCCGCCGCCGCCCGGCCCGACCTCGTTCCCCTGCTCGTCGAACACCGACGCCTCGATCGTCGGGAACGGCTTGGTCGCCGAGCCGGGCTTCAGCGTCGTGACGCCCGGGAGCGGGGTGATCAGGATCATCCCCGTCTCGGTCTGCCACCACGTATCGACCACCGGCGTGCGGTCGCCGCCGATGTGCTTGCGGTACCAGATCCAGGCCTCCGGATTGATCGGCTCGCCGACCGAACCGAGCAGCCGGAGCGATGAGAGGTCGTGCTGCTCGGCGTATTCGGGGCCCCACTTCATGTGCGTTCGGATCGCGGTCGGCGCGGTGTACAGGACCTCGACCCGGTAGCGCTCGACGATGTCCCACCAGCGGTCCTTGTCGGGATGATCCGGGGTCCCCTCGTACATCACCGAGGTCGTGGCGTTGGCGAGCGGACCGAACACGATGTAGCTGTGGCCGGTGATCCAGCCGATGTCGGCCGCGCACCAGTAGACCGTCTCCGGCTTGATGTCGAAGATGTAGAAGTGGGTGACCGACGTCCCCACGAGGTAGCCGGCCGTGGTGTGCATGATGCCCTTCGGCTTGGCCGTGGTCCCGCTCGTATACATCAGGAACAGCAGGTCCTCGGCGTCCATCTCCTCCGGCGGACACGAGGCCGGGTCGTCGTCCTGGCCGTCGACCACGTCGTGCCACCAGTGGTCGCGGCCGTCGGTCCACTCGACGTCGTTGTCCGTGCGCTTGAGGACCACGGCCGTCGCCACGCCGGGCGCGGCCTGGAGCGCCGTCGTCGGCGTTGCCGCTTCAGGGGGACGACCGAGCCGCGCCGCCAGCCGCCGTCCTGCGTGATCAGGTGGGTGCACTCCATGTCGTTCAGCCGGCCCGAGAGCGAATCGGGGCTGAACCCGCCGAACACCACGGTGAACGGCGCGCCGAGCCGCGCGAGGGCGAGCATCGTGATCGGCGAGCTCGGGGACCATGCCCATGTACACCCCGACGTGGGTGCCCTTCCCGATGCCGAGCGAGCGGAACCCGTTGGCGGCTTTGACGACGAGGCGCTGGAGATCGCCGTAGGTGATCGTCCGGCGTTCGCCCTCGGGCTCGCCCTCCCAGTGGTATGCGACCTTGTCGCCGAGCCCGCCCTCCACGTGGCGGTCGACGCAGTTCTCACAGACGTTGAGCGTTCCGCCGAGGAACCACTTGGCGAACGGGAGGTCCCATTCCCTCAGCCGGTCGAACGGCTTCCGCCAGGTGATGCGCTCGCGGGCCTCGGTCGTCCCAGAACTCGTCGGGGTCGCGGTCGTAGATGTCCGCTCCCGCGTTGGCCTGCTCCGTGAAGTCCGGGGGCGGCGGGATGGTCCGTCGCTCGTCGAACAGGGCGTCGATCGTGTGGGAACCGGTCTGCTCGCTCATGCCGGGAGCGTATCGCCGGTCGGGGGCGGCGGCGAAACGGGGGGCTTCTCAGCCGTCGGCGAGCTTGGCGACCTCCGAGCGGAGGACCTCCTCGGGGATCGCGCCGCTGTATTGGGGGACGACGTTGCCGAGCTGGTCGGTGACGTCGACGCGGTTCCCGTTCCGGTCGAAGAAGACGGTGACCGGCTGCCCGAAGAACCCGAACGAGTGCTGGATCTCGGACTGCGGGTCGGCCACGCTCGGGTAGGGATAGGCGAAGTCGCGGATGGCGATCTGCGCGGCCCGCGTCTCGTCCTTGAGGTCGACGCCGAGGAACTGGACCCGCTCGCCGAACTCGCGCGAGACCTTGCCGAGGCCGGGTGCCTCCTGGACGCACGGCCCGCACCAGGAGGCCCAGAAGTTCACGACCACCGGTGTTCCTTCGAGCTGGCCGAGGAGCTCCTGGAACTGGTCGGGCGTGTACGTGGGGAGCTCGAACCGGTTGGTCGGGAGCAGCGGAGCGGTCGTGGCGTTGGTGGCGTCCGGGGACGTCCCCAGGTTCAGCGAATCGGGCGGGGGATTCGGGCCGCCGCCGGAGCACGCTGCGGCGAGCACCGCGAGCATCGCGAAGGGGAGGAGGCAACGGCGGAGCATGGTTTGCATGCTACGTGGGGGTCGGCGATTCGGAGCCGGAGCGGCCTCCCGCTACGCTCCCGATCCTGATGGACGAACCGGCGCCGGCGATCGAAGTCGGGACCCTGCGGGAGACCATGATGCGGTTCACGGCCGCGTTGGAGGCTCACCGGGAGGAGCTCGACTCGCTCAACGTGTTCCCGGTGCCGGACGGCGACACGGGGACGAACCTGCTCCTCACACAACGGGCGGTGTCGGCGGCATTGGAGGGGTTCCCACGAGAGGCCGGCCCCGCTGAGTTCGCCGAAACCGTCACTCGCGCGTCGCTGATGGGAGCGCGCGGGAACTCGGGTGTGATCCTCGCGCAGGTGCTCCGCGGGCTCGTCGAGCGTCTCCTACTGGCTCCGGCCGCGTCGGAGGGATTGGATCCGGCCACGTCCGGGCGAGCGGTCGATGGATCGGCGGACGCGACGGCCGGGGCCGCCGGCGCGCTCGCCGACGCCTTGCGGCACGCGGCCGAGGAAGCGCGGACCGCGGTGGCGAGGCCGGTGGAGGGAACGGTGTTGACGGTGCTGGCCGACGCGGCGTCAGCCGCGTCGGCCGGCGCGGGAGAGGGGCGCGCCGTGGCCGCTGTCGCGGCCACGGCGCGCGACGCAGCCCTCGTGTCGCTCGGGCGAACCACGCGTCTCCTCCCGGAGCTCACGGCCGCCGGCGTCGTCGACGCCGGCGGCCTCGGCGCCGTCCTGCTCCTCGACGCCCTGGCATCGGTCCTCGGGAACGGGCCGATGATCGTGGAGGCCGGCCCGCGCGGGCCCGTCGGGAGCGCCGCGCCGTCCGACCAGGAGCTCGTCTTCAAGTACGAGGTCGTGGCGATGCTGCGCGGCGACGACCACGGCGTCGCGCATCTCCGTGATCGCCTCGGCGAGCTCGGAGATTCGGTCGTCATCGTCGGCGGGGACGGCCGGTACAAGGTCCATGTCCACACCGACGATCCGGACGAAGCCCTTCACGCCATCGGCGAGGTGGGGACGCCCGAGGACGTCACCGTGGTCGACCTCGAGGAGCGGGTCGCGGAGGCGTGTGTGGCCGGCCAGGCCCGGGCGGTGCGCGTGGGGGAGCGGCAGTCGACCGCGCTGGTGGCGATCGTCGACGGCGACGGCCTGGCGGCGCTGTTCCGTTCGCTCGGTGCGGTGGTGGTGGCCGGGGGACCCGATCGTGCTCCCGAGGTGGAGGACCTGGTCGAGGCGGCGGAGGCCGCGCCCGCCGAGTCGGTGGTCGTCGTCCCGACGGACGAGATCTCGGCAGCCGTCGCCGAGCGGGCGGCCGGGGACGCCGGGAAGGACGTCTGGGTCGTGTTCGCGGGGGGCGTCATGGAGGGGCTGGCCGCGGCCGCGGAGTTCAACCCCACCGTCGACGCCGCAGCCGCGACCGAACGCATGTCCGAGGCTGCCGCCGCCGTGACGTCGGCATCGCTGTGGAGGGAGACGGCCGACGGATGGTTCGGCGAGTCGGGCGGTGCCCGGATCGCCGTGGGAGTGGGAGCAGCGGCGGCGGAGGCGGCCGCCGCGCTCGTCACCGCGATCCGCACGGACGGGCACGAGCTCGTCACGATCCTCGTGGGGGCCAACGCGACTGCCGAGGACACGGACCTGATGAGCGACGCCGTGCGGCGGGCGGTACCGGAACTCCAGCTGGAGGTGCACGCATCGGGGCACTCCGGTGCCGAGTTCCTGTTCGGACTGCAGTAGCAGACGGGTTCGGACTGCGAGGAGGCGACAGGTTCGGACTGCGGTACCGACGAGTTCGGATTTGCAGTCGCGGAACGGGCCGAATGCGGCGGGACGGGAGCCCTTGCGCGGTCCGGCCGCGAGTGCCGAAGATGCTTCAGGACCCCGGGATTCCCACCATGCCCAACGACGCCTCGACGCTTCATTGGTACGACGCGTCCATCTCCGCCAGCCAGCGTCGGAGGGATGTGCAACAGTCCTCGTGTGGCACCGCTCGCAACTGTGGCACCCGGCCGAGGTGCCGGGAACGGCACCCCATGATGCTCCTTGCGAGATGATCCAAACCGGTCCCCTGAGACCGGAAATTCCTCTGATTTCGTGCCTGAAATCATTGACAATCGAACACGTGTTCGCTAGTGTTCACGTACCTTCCCCGCTGGACCCGAGAGGTCGGGGATCCGCAATGCAGACGGCCCGCAGCGCCCAAGACCTGTTCTCCGAGATGGACTCCATGCACGCCTTGGCGGCGTACGCGCAGCGGTCGCTGTTCGTGTTGATTGCCGAGGTCGACCGGCTTGAGCACTGGGCGGACAGCGGGGCTCGGGATATGGCGCAATGGCTTGGCATGCGCTACGGCATCTCCGATTGGAAGGCCCGGAAGTGGATCGCCGCGGCGCACGCCTTGGCTGACCTTCCCGCCGTGGCCGCGGCGTTCTCCTCCGGCGATCTCGGCGTGGACAAGGTGGTCGAGCTCACGCGGTTCGCCACGCCCCAGACCGAAGGGCCCCTGGTCGATTGGGCGCGGGACGTTCCACCTGGCCGGATCCGTCACCGAGCCGAGCTTGCGCTGCGCCGGACGGCCGACGAGGTCGTCGACGCCCACCGGGACCGAACGCTCACCGCTCGGTATCTCGAGGACGGAACGCGGCTCGGCCTGCAGGCGGAGTACCCGGCGGCCGAGGGCGCCATCATCCTCCGGTCGCTGGAACGGGTCGCCGACACGCTTCCGGAGATGCCGGGCGAGGAGGGAGCGCTCTACGCGGACGCCCGCCTGGCCGACGCGCTGGTCGCGCTGGCCTCGGCGCGGATCGCACAGGACGCCGACCCCGACCGTGCGACGGTGATCGTCCATGCCCGGGTCGGCGGCGGCCACGGCGAGGGCCAGGGGTTCGAGATCGAGAACGGTCCGGGCCTACCTGCCGAGACCGTTGAACGGCTGCTCTGCCAGGCCCGTGTTCAGGCGGTGCTCGAGGACTCCGACGGCCGGGTCATGGGCCTCGGCCGGATGTCGCGGGAGCCGTCCGAATGGATGCTCCGCCAGCTCCGGTATCGCGACCGGGGATGCACCTTCCCCGGGTGCGGAGCCCGTCGGTTCCTCCATGCCCACCACATCGAATGGTGGTCCAACGGAGGCCGCACAGACCTCGAGAACCTCGTGCTGGCCTGTTCGTTCCACCATCGGTTGCCCCACGAGCACGGCTGGACCATCCGCCGGCACCGCAGCGGCCTCCGCTGGTATCGCCCCGACGGAACCCGGTTCCGGGCCGGGCCGGCGCCGCCCTGTCGCCATCGAACAGCAACCGATGGCGGACCATGGTGGTCGCTTCCGCCCCCGCTCGAGGACGGGCTTGCCGCCGGATGACCAGCAGCGCACGCCCCCCTCGACGCGATCATCCGCACCTCTTCCTGGTTCGGCCCGGATGGCGACCGCCGCGGCGCCCTGCCGGGCGGCCTGGCCCGGGCGACCTGCCCGCCTCGGCCGACGCGCCGGGCCCGGCACCGCTCGGTCCGACGCCTTTCGGGCCGGCACCGCCCCGCCCGACGACCGTGCCCGGAGCCAAGGCGGCGGCCGGGCGTGAGAATCTGCACGCGATGGCCCTTCTGCTCGACGACGACATCGAACGGATCGACGCCCGCATCGCCGGGCGTCGGATGGGGACGGGGGAACGCAAGGGGCCGCCGGCGAACGATGCCCTCGAGGAGGGGCTCGGCATCCGAACGGTCCGGGGGCTCCTGCACCACTACCCCTGGCGCTACATCGACCGTTCGGACACCGGGCGGATCCGGGAGCTCCGGGTGGGCCAGTACGCGACCGTCATCGGCACGGTGCGTCGTGTCAACAGACGACTCACGCGCCACCGGAAGTCCATGGTCACGGTGACCCTGTACGACGGCAGCGGCTACCTCGAGCTCAATTTCTTCAACCAGCCGTGGACGGCTTCGCTCTACAAGGAAGGGCAGGAGCTCGCCGTCTCTGGGGTGGTCCAAATCTACGGTCGCAAGCTGCAGATGGGCAAGCAGGAGGTCGAGATCCTCCGGAGCGAATCCGAACAGGTCCACACCGGCCGGGTCACGCCGATCCACCGCGCCACCGACGGCGTCTCGACGCGGACGATCCGCGACCTCGTCTTCCGTGCGTTCGAACAGCTGCCGGAGATTCCCGATCCGCTGCCGGGGAACGTGGTCGACGTCGAGAGCCTCGCGAGCTACGACTGGGCCCTCCGCGCGATCCACTTCCCCGAGTCGCAGCAGGAGCTCCGCAGGGCGGAGGAGCGGCTGAAGTTCGACGAGCTGTTCACGCTGGAGCTTGGGGTCGCGTTCCGCAAGCAGCGGGTGAGCGTCCAGGAGGCCGGCGTCGCGCACCGGACCGATGGGCCGCTCCGGCGGCGGTTCGTCGGCTCGCTGCCCTTCGAGCTCACCGACGGCCAGCGGAACGCGAGCGCCGCCATCGACGAGGCGATGGCCCGCCCGCACCCCATGAACCTCCTCCTCCAGGGCGACGTCGGGAGTGGCAAGACGGTGGTCGCGCTCGCGGCCGCGATGACCGCGATCGAGTCGGGGCACCAGGCCGCGATCATGGCGCCCACCGAGGTTCTCGCCGCGCAGCACCATCGGAAGGTCGCCGAGCTCCTCGAGGGCGTCGGCCGGCCCCTCGCCATGCCGGAACGCGGCCGGGCCAAAGCCAGGGCATCGGCCCAGGTGGCCGGCCAGGGCTCGCTGCTCGACGCGGGCGAGGACTCGTCACTCGAAGACGTCGGCTCGCCTCGTTCACCTGAGGGCTCGCTGTTCGAGGGAATGGAAGCGTCTCCCGAACCCCCCGACCCGAACGTGGAGGCTTCCGCCGAACCCCTCGACCGGATCGGTGAGGGCCGGTCCGACGGCTTGACGTTCGCCCTCCTCTCCGCCGCCGTGACCGGGAAGGAGAGGGAGCGCGTCCTGGAGGGGATCACCTCGGGCGAGGTCGACCTCGTCGTCGGGACGCACGCGCTCGTGCAGGAGGGTGTCGCGTTCCGCGATCTCTCGCTCGCCGTGATCGACGAGCAGCACCGGTTCGGCGTCCATCAGCGCATGGCGCTCAAGGGCAAAGGGACGGCGCCGGACGTTTTGATAATGACCGCGACACCCATCCCGCGGACGCTCGCGCTGACCTACTACGGCGACCTCGACGTGGCCGTCCTCGACGAGCTCCCCGCCGGCCGCCAGCCGATCGAGAGCACGGTGGTCCGCACGGAGCTGGAACGGGCGGCCGCCTACGACGTCGTCCGGCGGGAGGTGGAGGCCGGGCGGCAGGCGTTCGTCGTGTGCGCGGCGATCGACGAGGGCAACCGGCTCCAGGTCAAGGCCGCCGAACAGGAGGCCGAGCGGCTCCGGACGGAGGAGTTCCCCGATCTGTCGCTCGAGGTCCTGCACGGCCGGATGCGCCCGGCCGAGAAGGACGCCCGGATGGAGGAGTTCCGCTCCGGCCGCACCCAGCTCCTCATCTCCACCACCGTCATCGAGGTCGGCGTCGACGTCCCGAACGCGACCGTCATGCTCGTCGAGAACGCGGAGCGGTTCGGGCTCGCGCAGCTCCACCAGCTCCGGGGGCGGATCGGCCGCGGCGAGCACCGTTCCTACTGCTTCCTGTTCGACGAGAGCGACGAGGTGAACGAGGAGGCCCGGGCCAGGCTCGACGCGCTGGCGGCGACGACCGACGGGTTCGCGCTCGCCGACGAGGATCTCCGGCTGCGCGGCGAGGGGACGCTGTTCGACATCAAGCAGGCGGGCATGCCCGACCTCAAGCTCGCCCGGCTGGTGCAGGACGTCGAGCTGGTCAAGCGGGCACGCGCTCGGGCCTTCGCGGTGATCGAGGACGACCCCGGCCTCGTCGCAAACCCGGGATTGCGCTCGGAGCTCGAGACGCGCTTCTCCGACTCGATCGACTGGCTGTTCCACTCCTGAGGCTCCGCAGGACGTCCGAGTTCGCGAGCGCGTCGTTGCGAAGGCATGACCGCCGTCGCGGGGCGAGAATCCATCCATGCGGATCATCGCCGGCAAAGCCAAAGGCCTCCGGCTTGCGCCCGTGCCGGATGGCACCCGGCCGTTGTCGGACCGGGCACGGGAAGGCCTGTTCAGCAGCCTCGGGCACGCCGTTCAGGGAGCGGAGGTGCTCGACCTCTACGCGGGGACCGGGGCCGTCGGCATCGAGGCGCTCTCCCGCGGCGCCGCGCACGCGACGTTCGTCGACGACAACACGTCCGCGATCCGGACCATCCGGGCGAATCTCGACAAGGCCCGACTCGCCGACCGAGCTGCCGTTCGACAGCAGGACGTCGGAACGTTCCTGGCAAAATCGATACAGAACGCCACGCTCGCCTTCCTCGATCCTCCCTACGAAACGCCGGTCGAGCGGATCGAGGGCACGCTCGCGCTGCTGGGGGAAAAGGGCCTCTCACCTGGGTGGACGGTCGCGCTGACCCGGCCCAGGAGGAGTTCCAACATTGTCATTCCGGTACACTTTGGGCTCGCGAGGCGCCTCCAGTACGGCGACAACCTCGTATTCGTGTATCGGGAGGTCTGATGGGCCTGACCGGCCTCTGTCCGGGGACATTCGACCCTGTGACCAACGGTCACCTGGACATCATCGAGCGGGCCAGCCGCCACTTCGACCGGTTCGTCGTCGGCGTGCTGCAGAACCCCTCCAAGGCGCCGCTGTTCAGCGTCGAGGAGCGCGTCAGCCTGCTCAAGGAGGTCACCGGCTCCTTCAGGGGCGTCGAGATCGGCTCGTTCTCCGGTCTCCTGGTCGATTACGCGAAGCAGCAGCAGGCCGACGTGATCGTCAAGGGCCTCCGGGCCATCACGGACTTCGACTACGAATTGCAGATGGCCCAGATGAACCACCGGATGAGCGGCATGGAGACGTTCTTCGTGACGACCAGCCCCAACTGGTCGTACCTGTCCTCGTCGCTCGTGAAGGAGATCGCCCGCCTTGGTGGGGACGTCGAGGGCCTCGTGCCGTCCGTTGTCCGGGAGCGCCTCGTGGAACGGCTCGAAGCCGAACGAGCCGAACGAGAGGGAAGGTAGGCCGAATGGATCTGGCATCACGTATCCAGCAGCTGGAGGACATGGTCCGGGAGGCCAAGTCGATGCCGCTGTCGTCCTCGGCGCTGCTGAACCGCGAGGAGCTGCTCGAGCTGATCGCCTCCATGCGGGAACAGCTGCCCGAGGAGATCAAGCAGGCCCGCTGGGTCGTCCGCGACCGCGAGGAGCTGCTGGCGAAGGCCCGCCGCGAGGCCGAGAACCTCGTGGAACGGGCCCGGCAGGAGCAGATGCGGATGGTCGGCCAGGAGGCCGTCGTGCAGGCGGCCGGCGACGAGGCCGAGCGCATCGTGTCCGACGCCCAGGAGCGCGCCCACCACGTTCGCATGGAGGCCGAGGACTACGTCGACGCCAAGCTGGCGCAGTTCGAGATCGCCATCCAGCGCCTCCAGGAGATGCTCCAGCAGACCCACGAGACGCTCGGCGCGAACGTGGCCCGGGTGCAGGCGGCGCTCGACGAGCAGCTCCAACAGACCCAGGGGTCGTTGGTGCGCGTCGCGGAGCAGGTCGACACGGGCCGGAACAAGCTCGCCGGGACCCAGCACCCCGCCCAGGAGCTCGCCCCGGACGAGACCACGTTCATCGAAGAGGAATCCCTGGAGGAGCCCGTCCAGTGATCGAGGTCGACGTCCGAGAGCTGCTCGCGCATCCGGGCGCGTCGCGCGACCACCGGCTCGAAGAGCCGGTGGCCGGGCTCCGGGTCGAGCTCGCGGGGATGCCGGAGGGCGCCGCGGTCCGCGGCGACCTCCTGCTCGAGAGCGTCGTGGAGGGCGTGCTCGTGAGCGGCCCACTCCGCGGCCCGCTCACGCTGACCTGCGCCCGCTGCCTCGTCGAATTCGCGGGCGAATTCGACGTGCCCGTCCAGGAGCTCTACGTCGCGCCCGGCCGGGAGGCCGGGCCCGACGACTACACCATCACCCCCGAGCTCACGATCGACCTCGAGCCGCTCGTCCGCGACAACGTGATGCCGGCGCTCCCGTTCTCCCCGCTCCACAGCCCGGACTGCCTCGGCCTGTGCGACCGGTGCGGCGGCAACCGCAACCTCGGCGAGTGCACGTGCACCGACGAGGTCGTGGACGACCGGTGGGCGCCGCTCGACGCACTGTTCGCCGACGCTCCCGACGGGGGCGGCGCATAGACCCGACAGCACGACCGACGAAGGAAGGAACGAACCGTGGCCACGCCCAAGAAGAAGACGCCGAAGAACAAGTCGAGATCGCGCGCCTCCAACTGGAAGACCAGTCCGTCGACCTACGCGGAGTGCCCGCAGTGCCATCAGGCCAAGCTGCCACACCGCGTGTGCGGCAACTGCGGGTACTACGCCGGCCGTCAGGCGATCGAGGTCGAGTAGTGCCCCAGCTCCCCGGCCCGACCGCACCCGTTCCGGTTCCCGCCGGCCCCTCCGGGTCCGGCGAGAACGAGGATCGGGCCGGCGCGTCCGGGGCCGGGACGGACCGTTCGTCGGACGGATCGGGGGACGCCGCGGGCGAACCGTCGCAAGTGGACCTCGCCCCCGTCTCGCCCTCCGAGGATGACCTCGCGCTCGCCGGCCGGCTGGACAGGGCGATGGAGGTCTCCTTCGACGACGTGTCGCTCGCGGTCGCGTCGCTGACCCACCGTTCCTACGCGTTCGAGCGCGGGCTCACCGTGACGAACGAGCGTCTCGAGTTCCTCGGCGACGCCGTGCTCGGCGTGGTCGTGACCGACCTCGCCTACCGGGCCTTCCCCGATCTCCCCGAGGGCGAGCTCGCGAAGCTCCGGGCCGCGACCGTGAACATGACGTCCCTCGCGGACGTTGCGGCGGAGCGTGGGCTCGGTGACCTGGTCCTGCTGGGCAAGGGCGAGGAGCTCTCCGGCGGCCGCTCGAAGGCCAGCATCCTCGCGGACGCCATGGAGGCGGTCCTCGGCGCGGTGTACCTCGACCGCGGCCCCGAGGCGGCGGCCGAGCTCATCGTCCGACTGTTCCAGCCGCGCATGGAGGCCTACGCGCGCGGCGAGGGCGAGCGCGACTACAAGACCGTGCTCCAGGAGCTGTCGGCCCAGGAGGTCGGGAGCGTTCCCGATTACCGCGTGGCCGCGCGGGGTCCGGACCACCAGAAGGAGTTCACGGCCACCGTGTACCTGGCGGGCGAGCCGTGGGGGCAGGGCACCGGCCGCTCCAAGAAGGAGGCCGAGCAGCAGGCCGCGCGTGAGGCGTACGCGCGTATCCAGGCCGGCGAGCGTCCCGGGGCTTCGGCGAGGAGAGGGTAGGAGGCGAGATGGAGCTCCCCGAGGTCGAGGTCATGCGACGGGATCTCGAGAAGGACGTCGTCGGCAAGCGCATCAAGGAGGTCGACGTCCGCCCCGGCGCGAACGCCCTGCGGATCATTCGCCGGCACAACAAGGCGGGCACGAAGAGCGTCCGCAAGGAGTTCGCCGCGCACCTCACCGGCCGCAAGCTCACCAAGATCGAACGCAAGGGGAAGTACCTCCTGATGCACCTCGAGTCGGGCGACGTCCTCGTCGTGCACTTCGGCATGAGCGGACAGTTCATACGGGCGACCAAGCGCGTCCCGGCGCCACCGCACACGCACATCGTGTTCACGTTCCAGCAGGGCGGCGACCTGCGGTACGTCGACCCCCGGACGTTCGGCGAGATGTTCGTCTCCCCGGCCGACGACCTCGGCAAGGTCAAGGAGCTCGCGCACATCGCGATCGACCCGCTCGAGGACACGTTCACGTGGGGGGCGTTCGGCGAATACCTGTTCCAGCGGGCCATGAAGATGAAGGCCCTGCTGATGGACCAGAAGGTGATCAGCGGCCTGGGGAACATCTACTCGGACGAGGTGCTGTTCGCGGCCGGCCTCCGCCACGACCGCATGTCGAACACCCTGTCATCCGGCGAGGTCCGGCGGCTGTACCGCGCGATCCAGGAGATCGTCCAGGACGCGATCCGGTACCGCGGGACGACGCTGCCGGACGAGGCGTACGTCGACCTGTTCGGCAAGCCGGGCGAGTACCAGAACGAGCTCAAGGTCTACGGGCGCAAGGGGCTCCCGTGCCGCCGGTGCCGCACACCGATCGAGAGCGTGACGCTCGGCGGACGGCGGTCGTACTACTGCCCGCAGTGCCAGTCTTGATCGGGCGCCGCAGGCCCGGTTGAGCAGCCAGCCTCAGATGAGCTTGGCGCCAGCGTCGCGCATGGCCTGCTCGGCGCGGGCGCCGTCGTCTGCCTGGAGGTTCACGGCCCTGATGGCGTCGGAGATCACCGTTACGGGGAACCCCAGCCGCCGGGCATCGAGCACGGTGTCCTTCACGCAGTAGTCGGTGGCCAGTCCTGCGATCACCAGGCGTTCCACACGATGCTCGCGCAGCATCCGCTCGAGCGCGGTGGCTGCTTCCTCGCCGGTTTCCGGGTCGCGGACGGTGAACACGCTGTAGCCGTCCTCGCCGCCGGTGCCCTTCCTCAGCCGCTCGGCGTCGGCATCCAGGGCGAGCGCCGGATGGAACTCCGCGCCCCACGTTCCGCCCACACAGTGCACGGGCCACACGCCGCCCTGCGCCTGGAAGTGCGGCGTCTTCGCCGGATGCCAGTCTTGCGAATAGACGAGGACCGCGCCCGCCTCCCGCACCGCCGCGATCTCCCCGTTCACGATCGCCGGAACATCCTCGCCGCCCCGCACGTACAGCGAACCGTTCGGATCGGCGAAGTCGTTCTGTACGTCGACGACGACGAGGGCGGTCCGTTCGTCGTACGCGGTCACCCGATCCTCAGCCGATCTCGATCATGCGCTCGATCGCGCGGCGCGCGCGGTCGGCGATGGCAGGCTCGACGCGCACCTCGAACACCCCGTCGCGAACGCTGCGGAGCAGCTTGCCCGGCGTGATCGTCTTCATGAACCGGCAGACGGCGGCCTCGTTCGCGGCCATGTAGTCGCCGGTCGGGTTCAGCTTGCGGAGCTTGTGGAGGATGCCGGTCTCGGTCGCCACGATGAACTTGCCGCCGTCGGCCGATGCCGCGTCGCGGACCATCCCGCCGGTCGACATGATGTGGGTCCGCTCGGCGGGGAGGACGCCCTCCCCGGCCAGGTACAGGGCCGCCGACGCGCACCCGCACTCCGGGTGGATGAGCAGCTGGGCGTCGGGGTTCGCCTGGACGAGCGATTGGAGCTCCTGGGAGCCGATGCCGGCGTGGACGTGGCATTCGCCCATCCAGATCTGCATCTTGCGGCCGGTGACGCGTTCGACGTGGGCGCCGAGGAACATGTCCGGGAGGAACAGGATCTCGCGGTCCGACGGGATGGAGGCGACGACAGCGGCCGCGTTCTGCGACGTGCAGCAGATGTCGGACTCGGCCTTCACCTCGGCGCTCGTGTTGACGTAGGCGACGACGACGGCCCCGGGGAACTCGGCTTTCCATTCGCGGAGCTGGTCGGCGGTGATCGTCGCCGACAGCGAGCAGCCGGCCTCGACGTCGGGGATCAGCACGCGTTTGTCAGGGGAAAGGATCGCCGCCGTCTCGGCCATGAAGTGCACCCCGCAGAACACGATCTCCCGAGCGTCCGTGGCGGCGGCCTTGCGGGAGAGCTCGAGCGAGTCGCCGACGAAATCCGCGACGTCCTGGATCCATGGCACCTGGTAGTTGTGCGCAAGGATCACGGCGTCCCGCTCCCGCGCGAGCCGCTTGACCTCCTCGGCCCAGGGTTCATACGCGGTGGGTTCGGGCGCCAGGTTCGCGGGCGCGGCGCTGGTCAGCGTCATCGGCGGAGTTCCTCCCCGGGGAGAAGTCTACCGGTGGGCCTCCGTATTCCAGCAGGTCGGACCGTTCGGCCGGGGCATATCTAGACTGGCGTTCGATGGCCGCGCTGCCGCTCGACACCGACGACGTCGTCCGCCGGGCCCTCGCGGAGGACCTGGGCCCCGAGGGCGACGTCACCTCGCGCGCCTCGCTGTCGGCGGATCTGGCGGCCCGCGCCCGGATCGAAGGGCGCGCCGAGGGCGTGCTCGCGGGCATGCCGGTGGCCGTGCGGGTTGCGGCGGCGGTGGACCCCGACATCGCGTTCGTGGTTCGCGCCGACGACGGCGACCGCGTCGGCCCGCGGGACGTGCTGGCCACGCTCGATGGACCGGCCCGGTCGATCATGGCCGCCGAGCGCACCGCGCTGAACTTCCTCACGCACCTGTCGGGAATCGCGACCGCGACGCGTCGGTTCGTCGAGGCCTGCGAGGGCACCGAGTCCACGATCCTGTGCACGCGGAAGACGCTCCCGGGCCTGCGGTCGCTGGAGCGCTACGCCGTCGAGTGCGGCGGGGGGCGGCTGCACCGCTCCGGGCTGTACGACGGCGTGCTGCTCAAGGACAACCACGTTGCCTTGGCGGGGGGCGTCGGGGATGCCGTCAGGCGCGCCAGGGCCGGTGCGGCGCACACGCTGCGCGTGGAGGTCGAGGTCGAGACGCTGGAACAGCTGGCCCAAGCCCTCGACGCCGGGGCCGACGCCGTGCTGCTCGACAACGCCGACACGGAGACCATCCGCAAGGCGCTCGAGGTGGTCGACGGGCGCGTTCCGCTGGAGGTCTCCGGCGGCATGACCGTCGAACGCGTCCGGGAGATCGCTCCGCTCGGCCGACTGCTCATCTCGGTGGGGGCGATCACGCACTCCGCCCCCGCCCTCGACATGGCATTGGAGATCGAACGCGCATGACGAACGAACCCGAATCCGAATCCACATCCGTATCCGAGTCAGTCCGGCGCGCCCGCGTGGTCGTTCACGGAGACGTGCAGGGGGTGTTCTTCCGCAAGGGGTGCGCCGAGGCGGCCCGCGCCCGAGGCCTTGCCGGGTTCGTGCGGAATCTGCCGGACGGCACGGTCGAGGCCGCATTCGAGGGGCCGCCCGACGCGGTGCAGTCGATGATCGCCTGGTGCCACGGCGGGACCGACTGGGCCGAGGTGGAGTCCGTGGAGGTCACCGACGAGCAGCCGAAGGGCGACACCGGGTTCGCGGTCGAGCATTGAGCCTGAGCCGCCGCGGTCGATCAGAGGTAGCCGTGCTCCAGCGTCCGGTCGGCGCCGCGGTCGAACTCCTCCTGCGAGACCACCTGGAATCCCAGCGCGTCGGCGACGCGGTCGATGAGGTTGAAGCAGAAGCACACGAAGAGCGCGTCGGCGACGCCCTCCTCACCCACGCCCGCCCGGAGGACCTCGGCGACGTCGTCGGGCCCGACCTGGTCGGGTCGCAGCGTCACCTTCTCGAGCAGCCCCAGGGTGGCGCGAACGCGGGCGTCGACCGGCGCGGTCCGCCAGTCGGTGAGGACGGCCGCCGTCTCCTCCTTCCCGAACGCCTTCGACGCGACCGCGCCGTGGGAGCCCGTTCAGAACACGCATCGGTTCCGGTCGGAGACGAACGCGGCGAACAGCTCCCGCTCGCCGATCGTCCACTCCGACGGACCGCGCATGACGTCCTCGATCAGCCGGTTGAAGTGATCCCCGAAGAACTCGGGTCGGAACGACAGGGTCTTCACCACGTCGACCGCCGGCGCTCCATTCATCTCCTGGATCATCGCGAGCTTGGCCTTCGCGGCCGCGCCCCGGCCCCGTGCGATCTCTCCGAGGCGCATCAGTCGCGCTCCAACGCGCCCATGAGCGCCTGCAACCCGGCGTCCAGTCGCCTGCGGGCTGCGCCGTACGCCGCCGCCACGGTCACCTCGAACACCTCGTCCTCGGTCTTGTCCGACGCAAGCAACCCGGCGACCTGCTCGTCGGTGATGCGGTAGGCGTGCCGGCGGATGTCGTCGACGAAGGCGTCGAAGCCCGGCGGCCCGTCCTCCCCGGCGGCCGCCGTACGCGTGGACGGAGGCAGGACGCCCGGTCCGCCGAGGATCGCCGCCCGCAACGCCTCGAGCGCCGCGGTGTAGCGCAGCCCCGGTTGTCCCGCCTTCTTGGATGGCATCGCCGGAGTATGCCGTCGGCCGTCCCGCGCGGCAACGCCCGGAGGGGGCCGCGCTACCGGAGGGGCCGCACCTCGTCGAGCAGCCAGCGCGTGCCGTAGGGCCGGCTGAGCACGAACGTCAGTGCGAACGGAGACGTGTTGCGGCTGCGGACGGTCCCCTCGGCATCGGACGTCGTCTCCAGGACGGACCCCCGGGCCTCGAGCCCCATCCGGAGCGAGGCCTGACCCTCCGCCGAGGCGATCGGGACGAGGTGGAGCGATTCGAACGTGTAGCGGTCGACGACCCGTTCGCCATCAGCGACGCCGTCGCCGATTCGGGTCTGCATCTCGCGGAAACGCGCCCCCGAGTCGACCGCCGTGAGGAGGTTCGAGTCGCTCGCGGCGAGGGCCCGGGCCTCCATCTCGAGGTTCTCGGCGAGCGTCGCCGCGAGCTCCTGCGCGCCCGATCCGGCCAGCTGTGAGCTGAACCGAGCGACCCGGTCGTCGACCGTCACCCGTGGCAGCGAGGCCGGGTCGACGGTGACGGTGACCCGGGGGACCGCCCGGGCGACGGGGGCCACGGGCGGCGTGCGGGCCGATGTCCCGGCCGCCACGACGCCGGTTCCGAGCAAAACCACGGCGAGACCGATGACGGCGCCGCGGAAGAAGGCTCGGCGGGCCACGGGGCGACCCTCGACCTGCCCCGTCAGCCGCGAGAGGAAGGCTCCGAGTCGATCCTCGTCGGAGCTCGGAGCCGGGAGCCGGCTCGCGAAGAGCAGCCGGGCGACGGACATGAGGGTGAGGGCGCCGAGCAGGGCCACCTTCGCTCCGAACTCGGTCGTCTGCGGAGCGATCAGCAGCGTCGCGACGAGGCCCACCCCGACGGCGAACACCACGCGGCCGACCCGCCCGGCCGGGATGGTCTTGGGGTCGGTGATCATGAAGAACAGGAAGACCAGGAGCTCCGCCGAGGTCAGGATCACCAGCCAGAAGTGCGCGCCGCAGACGGGCTCTGCCGACCAGCGCGCGGTCATGCAGTGCCCGGAGGCGGCCAGCAGCCCGATCCCCGCAGCCAGCGCGACCCAGAACGCGGCCGACATCGCCAGGAGGTGGAGGCGGGCCGTGATCAGCGCGCCGCCCACGAGGATGATCGTGTACGCGGCGACCGTCCAGACGCCGGGCGGCCCCCACCAGAAGTCGAGGGGCTCCACGCGGCCGCTGCCGAGCAGGATGAAGGCCGCGACGAGGCCGATGTTGGACGGGTTGAACACGTGCGACCCGCGGAAGCGGATCAGGTACTTGGACAGGAGCGCCAGGCCGGCGACGATCGCGAACAGGTACCAGCCGCGCGTGCTGAAGTAGTCGCCGTTCTCGGTTCCGTTCACCCGGAAGATGAGGGCGACGCCGCTCCCCGTCAGCATCGCGCTCGCCGGCCACACCACCATGCCGGTCTGCTTCAGCGTGATGGCAACCTCGATCACGGCGCACGTCAGGATCGCCGCGAGGATCTGGACCACCGAGACCTGGAACTGCAGGCCGATCTGGCCCAGGACGTGGATCGAGATGATCACCGCGGCGAGGTGCAGGCGCGGATCCCGGATGCTGGGCAGGACCACCGGATACCGCCGGCCGCCGAGGCGGAGGCTGCGGCCGCCGGGAGCCGTGAGGGGCGGCGCGGCAGCGGGTATCGACGGTCCGGGCACGCCTTCCGTGAGCGTCTGCCCGGCCGGTTCGGAGAACGACGTTCGCTTCAGGGCCGGTCCTCCCGACGCGTGGGGCAGGAGTATCCCACGGCCGGGTGCCGGATCCCGCCCCCGGAGGCTCGACCCGGAATCACATCCTTGTTACTCTCCCCGGACATGTTCCTGCGCTCGCTCACACTCCGCGGGTTCAAGTCGTTCGCGGACCGGACCACCCTGGAGTTCACTCCCGGGATCAGCGTGATCGTCGGTCCCAACGGCTCGGGCAAGTCGAACCTGGTCGACGCCATCTCCTGGGTGCTCGGAGAACAGGGTCCGCGCGCGCTGCGGGGCGGGCAGATGGCCGACGTGATCTTCGCGGGATCGGAGGGCCGGAACGGGCTCGGGCTCGCCGAGGTCAAGCTCGTCATCGACAACAGCGCCGGGCTCGTTCCCGTGCCGATGAGCGAGATCGAGATCAGCCGGGCGGTGTTCCGCTCGGGCGACAGCGAGTACCGCATCGGTGGGCAGGTCGTGCGGCTGCTCGACATCCAGGAGCTGCTGGCGGAAACGGGCATCGGGCGCGCGCTGCACACGGTCGTCGGGCAGGGCCAGCTCGAGGACGTGCTCACGGCCCGGCCGGAAGAACGGCGGCAGTACATCGAGGAAGCCGCGGGGATCGCCAAGCATCGCCGCCGCCGGGAGCGCGCACTCCGCAAGCTGAACGGGCTCGACCAGGACCTGCTGCGCCTCCAGGACGTCATGACCGAGCTGAAGCGGCAGCTCCGGCCGCTGAAGCAGCAGGCGGAGATGGCTGCTCGGCACGAGCAGCTGTCGGAGCAGGCGGAGGAGCTCGCGTGGCGGCTCGCCGCCGCGCGGCTCCGGGGGCTGTACGCGGAGCGCGACTCGCGGATGTCCGGGTGGGAACAGGGCGTCCGGCTGCGCACCGAGGCGCGCGACCGGCTCGCCGGGCTCGACGCGGATCTGGCCCGGCTGGCCGACGGGCGGTCGGCCACGGAGTCGGCGCTGGCGGAGGCCGAGGCGCGGTACCGCATCACGTCCGAGGAACGGGCCGACGCCGAGCGGGCGCTGCGGCGGGCCGTGGACGCCGTCGGGGAGGCGCGGTCCCGCCTGGCGCAGTCGGCCGCGCACGCGGCGAGGATGACGGCGCTCGACGGCGAACAGGCGCGCGCGACCGCCTCACACGAGGCGACGCTCGCCGCGTTGGCGGAGCGGGAACGCGAGCTGGCGTCGGCGGAGGAGTCGTTCCGCGAAGCGGAACGACTCCGGAGGGAGGCCGAGGACGAACGCCGGCGGCGCGCGGAGCGCGCCGCCGTCCACCGGGCCGAGGTCGAGACAGTCCAGCGTTCGCTGCGGTCGTCGGAGCACGAGCGCGACCGGCTGCTGGCCACGCTGACCCAGGTCACCGAGCGGGTCGCCACCGTCGAACGGGAGCGATCGGCCCTGGAGGCCCGCATCGAGGAGCTCGACGCCGAGGAGACGCCGCTCGCCGAGCGCCACGCCGCCCTCGACCGCGAGCGCCAGGCGCTCGCGTCCGAGGTCGCCGCGGCCCGGGAGGCCGTCCGCGAGCTCGAGCAGCGCCGCGCCGTCATCGAGGCCCGCCGCGCGGACCTCGAGGAGACCCCGGGATCGCGCTTCCTCCAGCGGACGACGTCGGGGAAGGCCGCCGGCTTGCTCCGCGACCTCGTCACGACCGAGAAGGGCATGGCCGCCGCGCTTGCCGCCGCGCTCGGCTCGCTGCGGGACGCCGTCGTGTACGAGCGCCGCGACGAGGCGCTCGCCGAGGCCGCCGGCGGCGACGGCGCCGTGCTCGCGGTTCCCGGCGCCGGGTCCCAGGTGCTCGGCGCTCCGCTCGCCGGCGAACGCCCGCTGCTGGACGTCTGCACGGCGGATCCCCGTGCGTACCCGCTGCTGACCCGGCTGCTCCGCGACGTCTACATCGCCGACGACCTCGACGAGGCCGAGGCGAAGCACCGGGCCAACCCCCGGTGCTCGTTCGTCACCCGGGATGGCGTCCTCGTCGGCCCGTCCGTGATCCGGACGGCCGCCGAGGCCGACGCCCGCGCCCAGGCCCTGAAGGCCGACCTCCAGGTCGTCGACCACGAGCTCGCGGCCGCCCGCTCCGAGCTCAAGCCGCGTGCCGACCGGCTTGCCGGGCTGGAAACCGAGGTGGCCGAGGTCGCCGGACTGCTCGAGGCCGCCGACCAGCGCATCACCGAGGCTGCCGACACGCTCGGCCGCCTCGCCCCCCAGCTCTCATCCCTCGAGAAGGAACGCGAGCTGCTCGAGGAACGCCTGGCGGGCCTCGACGATGCCGCTGCCGGGTGGCGCGAGACGCTCCAGACGGCGCCGTCCGTGGACGACACGGAACCGCCGCCCCTGCCGCCCGTGGCCGAGCCGCCGCTGCCGCTCCGCGTCGAAGTGGAGACACTTCGACGCGACCGCCACCGGCTCGAGGAGGCGCTCGCCCGCCTCGCGGGCGAGCGCGAGGCCCTCCAGGCCTCCGACCCCGCACGACTCCAGGAGGAGGTCGAGACGGCGGAGGGCGCGCGCGCCGGCGCCGAGGCGTTCCTCGCCGAGATGGAGCGCAATGTGATCGCCGCCGACCAGGCCCGGGCGGAGGCGTCCGCGGCCGACCGGGCGGCCGCGGACGCCGAGGGCGAGGCCAACAAGTCGTGGCGAGAGGCGGCCGGCCTGCTCGACCGCCTCCGCGAGGAGTACGAGCTCCAGGACCGCGCACGCGCGGACCTGGAGCGCCGCATCACCGAGGCCGAACGCCTCCTCAAGGAGGGCCACGAGCTCCAGCCGGCCGACGCGGTCGCGAGCCTCGAGGACGAGGACACGCCGGCAGAGCTCGAGCGCAGGTCGGAGCTGGTGGCCCGGCGACTCGGGCTCCTCGGCAGGGTCAACCTCCTCGCACAGGGCGAGTTCCACGCGCTGCAGGAGCGGCACGACTTCCTGGCGCGGGAGATCGACGACGTCCGCGCCGCAAAGCGCGACCTGCTGGAGGTCATCGGGCAGATCGACGAGAAGATCGCCGAGCTGTTCGGAACGGCCTACCGCGACGTCGCGGTGGAGTTCGAGCGGCTGTTCGGCGAGCTGTTCCCCGGCGGCCACGGGCGGGTCGTGCTGACCGACCCCGACCATCCGCTCGAGTCCGGCATCGAGATCGAGGCCCAGCCGGGCCGCAAGCGCGTGAAGCGACTCTCCCTGCTCTCCGGCGGCGAGCGAGCCCTCACGGCCCTCGCGTTCCTGTTCTCGATCTTCCGGGCCCGGCCGTCCCCCTTCTACCTGCTGGACGAGGTCGAGGCCGCGCTCGACGACGTGAACCTCCAGCGGTTCATCGGGCTCATCCGGGACTTCGCGACGACCTCACAGGTGCTCGTCGTGACGCACCAGAAGCGGACGATGGAGGCCGCCGACGCGATGTACGGCGTGTCGATGAAGGACGGCGCGACGCGGGTGATCTGCCAGCGGTTCGAGGGCGTGGACCTGATGGCGCCGACCGCGGTCGAGCGCGTGCCCGTTCCGGAGAAGGACGCCGTCGGCTAGGTCGGCGGAATTCGGAGCGGGTGCGGCCGAGTCGCTAGGACTTCTTGCTGAACAGCCGGCTGAAGAACCCCGGCTTCTTCGACTTCTTTTCGCCCTCGGCGTCGTGATCGGTCTTCGCCTCGCGGTACTGTCGCTCGACGTTCTGCTCGATCATCTCGTTCTCGTTCCACTCCGGCTTGCCGGATGGAACCGGGTCGATGTGCATGCCCATGGCCCGAGTGTGAACCTGCCGCCTGCACCGGTCAACACCTGCAAGTTCGACGGGCGTCCGGCGACGCACTCCCGTCCACCGCGGAGGGGAAGGGCGGGGGGTGCCTGTGGACACCGTCCGTGCAGCTTGGCTCAGGACGGGCTCGCCGAGGCGGAACAGACCGACGGCTCCACCTGGTGGCGCCCGTCCGACGACGGCGTCGCGACGGCCGGAGCGGCCTGACCGGTTCGCCCGCGGGATTCGATAGCCTCAGACGAGCATGACCGCGTACATCGTCGCCATCGTCGTCGGGCTGCTGTTCGGCCTGGTCCTGGCCCTTGTCATGCGCTCGCGGGCGCGCGATCGGGAGGCCGGGGTCGGGAAGCCGGAACGCGGTCTTCGCGCGCGGCCGATCCCGACGAAGGAGGAGCCCGCGGCGCCGGCTCCCGCGAAACCCGCGCCGGCCGTCAGGGGCGACGGCCTCGGGTCGAGGATCCGCGCGCTGTTCGCCGGGAAGAAGGCCACCGCCGAGGAGTGGTCGCGGCTCGAGGACCTGCTCGTTCGGGCCGATGTCGGGCCCACCGGCGCCAAGCTCCTGGTGGAACGGGTACGCGAGCGCTATGAAGACGGCTCGTCCGACCCCGCTTCGCTGATGGCGGAAGAGGTCGCCGCAGTGCTCAGCGGGGACATCGACCTGCACCTCAAGCCGGGCGAGCTCACGGTGATCATGGTCGTCGGCGTCAACGGCGCCGGGAAGTCGACGACGATCGGCAAGCTCGCGGCGCTGCTCGGCCAGCGCGGCCTCAAGGTCGGGCTGGCGAACAGCGACACGTTCCGCGCGGCGGCGGGGGAGCAGCTCACCATCTGGGCGCAGCGCTCGGGCGCGCACATCGTCACCCAGACCCGCGGCGCCGACCCGGGCGCGGTGGCCTTCGACGCGGTGCAGTCGGCGAAGGCCCGCGGCGACGACGTGCTGATCGTCGACACCGCCGGGCGGCTCCACACGCGCCAGCCCCTCATGGCCGAGCTCGAGAAGGTCAAGCGAGTGCTCGAGAAGGCCGCCGGCGACATCGAGGACATCCTGCTCGTGATCGACGCGACCACCGGGCAGAACGGCATCGCCCAGGCCCGCGAGTTCACCAAGGCCGTGCCCCTCACCGGCGTGGCGCTCACGAAGCTCGACGGCACGGCCAAGGGCGGCATCGTCATCGCGGTCCGCGAGGAGCTCGACGTCCCGGTCAAGCTCGTCGGAACCGGCGAGCAGGTCGGCGACCTCCAGCCCTTCGATCCCGAGGCGTTCGCGACCAACCTCCTCGCCGGCTGAACACGACCGGTCGATAGACTGGGTCGCAGATGTTCGATTCACTCACCAAGCGGTTCGACTCCGTCTTCACCAAGCTCCGGTCGCGGGGGAAGCTGCATCCCAAGCAGATCGACAACGCGCTGGACGACATCCGGACGGCGCTGCTCGAGGCCGACGCCGCCGTCGAGGTCGTGGACGCGTTCCTCGACCGGGTGCGGGCGCGGGCGCTCGGCGACGAGGTCATGAAGTCGCTCACGCCCGCCCAGCAGGTCATCAAGGTCGTGCGGGACGAGTTGACCGAGACGCTCGGAGGCGAGTACAAGCCGTTCCAGCTTCCCGGGGCGAACCCGGCCGTGATCATGATGGCCGGCGTCCAGGGCTCGGGGAAGACGACCCACTCCGCGAAGCTCGCCCTGCACTTCAAGGAGAAGGGCAAGCACCCGCTGCTCGTCGCCGCCGACCTCCAGCGGCCGGGCGCCATCGAGCAGCTGTTCGTCCTCGGTCAGGAGATCGGCGTCCCCGTCGTCAGCGAGGGGAAGGAGCCCGAGAAGGTCGCGAAGAACGCGGTCAAGGAGGCGCAGCGCCGCGGGCTCGACATCGTGATCGTCGACACCGCGGGCCGGCTGCACGTCGACACCGAGATGATGAAGCAGGCCCGGCGGGTGCGTGACGCCATCCGGCCGCACCAGGTGCTGATGGCCTGCGACGCCATGACCGGGCAGGACGCCGTCGTGCAGGCCAAGGCCTTCATGCACGAGGTCGACACCACAGGGTTCGTGCTGACCAAGCTCGACGGCGACGCGCGCGGCGGCGCGGCGCTCTCCATCGCCGGCGTCACCGGCCGGCCGATCTACTTCGCGGGGGTGGGGGAGAAGCCCAAGGACCTCGAGGCGTTCCACCCCGACCGCATGGCCTCGCGCATCCTCGGCATGGGCGACGTGCTGACCCTGATCGAGAAGGCCGAGCAGACCATCGACCAGGACAAGGCCAAGGAAGCCGCCGAGCGGATGCTCAAGAACCAGTTCACGCTCGAGGACTTCCTGACCCAGATGCGGGAGATGAAGAAGCTCGGGCCGCTCCAGGACATCCTGGCGATGCTCCCCGGGATGCCGGGCAAGGGGGCGCTCGGGCAGCTCAAGGACCTGGAGGTCGACGAGAAGCAGATCGGCCGGGCCGAGGCCATCATCAGCTCCATGACCGTGGAGGAGCGGCGGAACCCCGCTATCATCCACGGGAGTCGGCGCCTGCGGATCGCCCGTGGTTCGGGCGTGACGACCGCCGACGTGAACTCCCTGCTCAAGGAATTCGAGCAGGCGCGCAAGATGATGAAGTCGATGATGGGCGGCGGCCGCCGCATGCCGAAGCTCCCGGGAGGGTTCCCGGGGATGCCGGGCATGGGGCGGTAGGCGCTTCGGAAGGAGCATCACGAGTGGCGGTTCGGATCAGGTTGCGACGGCTGGGTGCCAAGAAGCGCCCGTTCTACCGGGTGGTGGTGGCCGACCAGCGCTCGCCCCGTGACGGCCGGTTCATCGAGGCCATCGGGAAGTACCACCCCCTGGAGGATCCGTCGCTCATCGAGATCGACGAGGAGAGGGCGCTCGAATGGCTGAAGAAGGGGGCCCAGCCCAGCGAGGCGGTCCAGAACCTGATGACGAAGGTCGGGATCTGGGAGAAGTTCGAGGCGGAGCGTCCGCAGGCGAAGAAGCCGGCGGCGAAGAAGAGCGTCGACGCTCGAAGACGACGACTTCGACGGCGACGACCGCGACCAAGTCGAGACTCCTGAGCGACGTCCTGGCGTTCCTCGCCAGGAGCATCGTCGACGAGCCGGACCAGGTCCGGGTCGAGGCCGAGCCCGACGACCGCGGCGTGATCCTGCGGCTGTACGTCGCGCCCGACGACATGGGCAAGGTGATCGGCCGAGGCGGCCGCACCGCCCGCGCGCTGCGCACGCTCGTCCGCGTGGCCGGCACGCGCGAGGGCGTCGGCACGATCGTCGAGATCGTCGAGTAGGGCCGGCGGACGTGCCCGACGGCGACGACGCGCCCGGCGCCCGAATCGCCCGGCCTGGTCGCGGGAAGGTCACCAAGGCCCACGGCCTCCGTGGCGAGGTCACCGTGCTCGTGCTGACCGAGGTCGACCCGACGGTTCGAACCGGGCTCCGTCCTGCACCTCGAGGACGGCCGCGCGCTCACCGTCGACGCCGTCCGTCCCGACCGCGGCCGGCTGCTCGTCACGTTCGAGGGCATTCCCCGACCGAACCGCCGCCGAGGCGCTCGCACGGCCGGTACCTGTTCGTCCGCGGAGGACGACGTGCCCGAGCTGCCCGAGGGCGCGTTCTGGCCGCACCAGCTCGAGGGGTGCGACGTGGTCACCGAGGAACGGCCGCGCGCTCGGCCGATCCGCGAGGTCGTGCTGGGCGTCGCGAACGACATCTGGGTGACCGGCCCGCTCGAGGCGGAGGTGCTGATCCCCGCGCTGAAGGACGTCGTGGTGTCGGTCGACATCCCGCGGCGGCGGGTCGTGGTGCGCGACGTGCCGGGGCTCACCACGCCGGGCGACTGACGACCGAGGTCGGCGGCTCGCACTACGCTCCGGCCGGTCGATGGCGGACGAGTACACCGCCGAGACCTACGGCGAGCGCTGGGCCGACATCTACGACGACTGGACGGCCGGCGCTCGGGTTCCTGGTCGACCCCGTGACGGTCGCGTCGCGGCTGGCCGACCTGGCGGGGGACGGGCGGGCGCTGGAGCTCGCCATCGGGACGGGCCGGGTCGCGCTGCCGCTGACCGAGATGGGCGTCGAGGTCCACGGCGATCGACATCTCCGAGGCCATGGTGGCGCACCTCCGCGAGAAGCCCGGCGGGGCCGAGCATCCCGGTGACGATGGGCGACTTCGCCGATGTCGGTATCGAGGGGGAGTTCCGGCTCGTCTACCTGGTGTTCAACACGCTGTTCGCGCTCGTGACCCAGGAGGAGCAGGTCCGGTGCTTCGCGAACGCGGCGCGCCATCTCACCGAGGACGGGGTGTTCGTCATCGAGGCGTTCATCCCGGACGTGACGCGGTTCGACCGGGGCCAGCGGGTGGACGTGCTGGACGTCGGGACGCGCGGGATGACGCTGCTCGGGGCGAAGCACGATCCGTCCGGCCAGCGCATCCAGTCGATCCAGGTGGTGCTCGAGGAAGGCGAGCCCCTCCGCACGTACCCGGTGCAGCTGCGGTACTGCTACCCCTCGGAGCTCGACCTCATGGCGCGGCTCGGCGGGCTGCGGCTGCGCGACCGGTGGGGCGGGTGGGAGCTGGAGCCGTACACGGGCGAGCTCGCCGGGCGGCATGTCAGCGTGTACGAGCGCGACCCGGGCTCGTGAGGGTCGACGTCCTCACGATCTTCCCCGGCATCATCGAGGGGCCGCTCCGGGAGTCGCTGCTCGGCCGCGCGATCGCCGACGGGATCGTCGACGTCCGGGTCCACGACATCCGGGACCACGCCACCGACAGGCACCGGACCACGGACGACACGTCCTACGGCGGCGGGCCCGGCATGGTGATGAAGGCCGAACCGATCTTCGCCGCGGTCGAGGCGCTCGGCGAGCCCGACGCCCGCCGGCGGGTGCTGCTGATGTCGCCCGCCGGCCGCCGTCTGGACCAGGCGCTGGTGCGCGAGCTCGCAGTGGAGCCGTGGCTGGTCCTGATCGCCGGGCGGTACGAGGGGGTCGACGAGCGGGTCGTCGAGGGCATCCCGGCCGAGGAGGTCTCGATCGGCGACTACGTGCTGTCGGGCGGCGAGGTCCCGGCGCTCGTCGTGCTGGAGGCCGTGACCCGGCTGGTGCCCGGCGTGGTCGGGCGGGGCGAGTCGGTGGAACAGGACTCGTTCACGGAGCCGGGCCTGCTCGACCACCCGCACTACACGCGGCCCCGGGAGCTCCGCGGCACTGCGCGTGCCCGACGTGCTCGTCTCGGGGCACCACGGCGAGGTGGAACGGTGGCGCCGGGAGGCGGCGCTCGCGAAGACCCGGCGGAACCGGCCGGACCTGCTGGACGACGAGGAGGAGGATGCCGGGATGACGGACCGGGCCGCGGTGGACGACTGGATCGGGCGGTACATGGCGGCGTGGGGTTCGAACGACCCCGGGGAGATCGGCGCCCTGTTCACCGACGACGCCGACTACTTCACTGCGCCGTTCCGGGAACCCTGGCACGGGCGCGAGGAGATCGTCCGCGAGTGGCTGGGGCGCAAGGACGACCCGGGGACCTGGACGTTCGAGCACGACAGTCCAGGGCATCGACGGCGACACGGCGTTCGTGCGGGGGCGGACCGTCTACACGGCGCCGCCGATCCGGACCCCGGGCCGTTCGTCAACATGTGGCAGATCCGGTTCGCGCCGGACGGCCGCGGCGTCCGAGTTCGTCGAGTGGTGGATGGACGAGACGCCGGTGACGGGATCACGCCGAGGGGGATTGCCCCAACGCTCCCCGGAGAAGTCCGGGGGCGGGTGCTATCATCGTCGAACCGTTCGAACGCCCGTGGCCGGGCACCGAGGTAGCCACCCATGAACAAGATCGACCTCATCGAGACTGCGCGCCTGCGCGACGACCTGCCGGAGTTCCGGCCGGGCGACACCGTGAAGGTGCACGTGCGGGTCGTCGAGGGCAACCGCGAGCGCATCCAGATGTTCCAGGGCGTCGTGATCCGGCGCCAGGGCGGCGGGCTGCGCGAGACGTTCACCGTCCGCAAGATGTCGTTCGGCGTCGGCGTCGAGCGGACGTTCCCCGTGCACTCGCCGACCATCGGCAAGCTCGATGTCGTGACCAAGGGCCGCGTCCGCCGGGCCAAGCTGTACTACCTGCGGGAGCTCCGCGGGAAGCGCGCCCGCATCCGCGAGCGGCGCGATCCCGTGCAGGCCGTGGCCGCGGCCGCCGGCGCTCGGCGACGACGCTCCGGAGCCCGAAGCGGCCGAGGGGCAGGGGTAGTGGCCCGCCGCGCGTCGGCGGCGGCCCCCGCATCGGAGCGATAGCGATGAGCCTGCGCCCGCCCAGCTCCTCGGAGCCGGCAGAGGCGCGGGACGAATACCCTTCGCCCGCCCCGCCGCCTCCGGAGACGATGCCCCCGGGAACCGACCCGTCACCAACTCGCACGTCGCGCCCCGGAGGCCCCCGGCGCCCGCCGATCGCGCCCGCGGCCGACCCCCGGACCGAGCCGTCCACGAATCCGGGCGCGGCCGGGCACTCCGCAAGGACCCGGACCCCCGACGCGAGGCCCGGGCTCGGACCCGACGGCGGGTTCGCGGCAGGACCGTCGGGGAAGGGCGTCGTCGCCACCAAGTCCAGTCCGGCCTCGAACGTCCCCGACGACGGCGGCCGTCACCGGGTCTCGAAGTCCAAGGGCCCGCTCTCGTTCCTGCGCGAGCTGCCGGCGCTCATCATCATCGCGTTCCTGCTCGCGCTGCTGATCAAGTCGTTCCTGGTCCAGGCGTTCTACATCCCGTCGGAGTCGATGGTGCCGACGCTCAACGTCGGCGACCGGGTGCTCGTCAACAAGCTCGCGTACAAGTTCCACCGGCCGAGCCGCGGCGACGTGATCGTGTTCTCGAATCCGAACCCTGGCGAGACGCCGGACCGCAACGTGATCTCGGGGTTCTTCCACTGGGTGACCGAGGGGCTCGGGTTCAGCGCGCCGGAGAACGAGGACTTCATCAAGCGGGTCATCGGGCTCCCCGGCGACACCGTCGAGGAACGCAACGGCGTCGATCTACGTCAACAACAAGCCGCTCGACGAGCCGTACGTGAATCCGCGAACCCGGACCACCGGAGCGTTCCCGCGGTCAAGGTGAAGCCGGACCACCTGTTCGTGATGGGCGACAACCGGTCGAACTCGAACGACTCCCGGTTCGACCTCGGGCAGATCCCGCATCGACAAGGTCATCGGGAAGGCGTTCATCATCATCTGGCCCCCGGGTGACTTCGGCGGGCTGTCCGACGGCACCGAGTTCGCGCTCGCGTTCCCCTGATGGCAGGCTGATCCGTCCATGGGCAAGGCCGCCCTCCGCAAGTCCGATCTCGACCCCGACCTCGACCGCTTCGAGCGGCGCCTGCGCGCCGAGGGGTTCCGGCTCATCGCCGGCGCCGACGAGGCGGGCCGCGGCGCGCTCGCCGGGCCGCTCGTCGCCGCCGCGGTGATCCTGCCCGAGGGGTTCTCGCTGGACGGGATCGGCGACTCGAAGATGCTCACGGCGCTGCAGCGGGAGCGAGCCTACGTGCGCATCCTGGCCGGTGCCGTCGCCGTGGACCGTGTGCCGCGCGACGCCGACCCGGATCGACCGCCGGGGAGTGCACCGGGCGAACATGTTCCTGCTCCGCCGGGCGCTCAACGAGCTGGAACCCGAGCCGGACTTCGTGCTCACCGACGGGTGGCCGGTGCGCGGCGTGGCGTTCCCCCACCTGTCGATCCGCAAGGGCGACGCCGTGACGGCGTCGGTGGCGGCGGCGTCGATCGTGGCCAAGGTGACCCGGGACCGGACGATGGACCGCTACCACCGGCGCTTCCCGCAGTACGGGTTCGACTCCAACAAGGGGTACGGGACGCGCCGGCACTGGGACGCGCTGGTGGCGCACGGGCCGACGCCGATCCACCGGCGGTCGTTCAAGGGCGTGGCCGACCCGAAGCCGCTGCCCGGCCGGGAGGTTCCGGAGGTCCTCGACGCCGAGGCGCTCGAGGCGTTCGACGAGGCGGGGGAGTGATGGCCGGGGCGGTCGTTCCGTGGCGGTGGCTCGCATAATGGCCGGCATGGGCGAGGAGGAGCTCGAGCAGTTCGAGGCCGACATGGAGCTGTCGCTGTTCCGGGAGTACCGGGACGTGCTGCCCATGTTCACCTACGTCGTCGAGACCGAGCGGCGGTTCTACCTGTGCAACCAGGTCACCGTGACGCCGCGCGAGGGGCCGTGGTTCGAGGTCGAGCTCGGCGACGCGTGGGTGTGGGACATGTACCGCCCGGCGCGATTCGTGTCGAAGGTCCGGGTGCTCACCACCCGCGACGTGAACGTCGAGGAGCTCGCCCGCAAGGACGACGCCGACCCGCTCGGGCGCGACGTTCCTCCCGCGACCCCGGTCCCCTGACGGCCCCGCTGCGCTGACGGCCCGCTCTCCTCACGGTCCCGCCGAGCCCGCCTGATCCTCCCCCGCTTCGTGTCGGTGGCCGCCGCTACCTTCCTCCGCGTGGCGAACGCGGGAGGAACGCGAGCGGCCGAGGACCGTCCGGCTCGGCGCCCGGGGCGAGGACGCGGCGCTGCGACGGTACCTCGACGACGGCTACGACCTGCTGGCGCGGAACTGGCGGTGCACGCTCGGTGAGCTCGACCTGGTGCTGGTGCGCGGCGGGCTCGTCGTGTTCTGCGAGGTGAAGACCCGCGGCGGCGACGGGTTCGGTGGTGGCTACGAGGCGGTGACCTGGCGCAAGCGGGCCAAGCTCCGGCAGCTGGGCGAGGCGTTCCTGCTGGCCCACCGGCTGGTGCCGGCCGCTGTGCGGTTCGACGTGGCGAGCGTCCGGGTGCGGCCCGGGTACGCCGCCGAGGTCGTCGCTGTTCGAGGACGCGTTCCAGTGATCCGGTTCGCCGGTCGGGGTGACTTCCCAGTTCGTGTCGGTGCCTCGCGCTAGCGTGCCTCGTGCGGTGCCTGAGGGGGCTCGCGTCGGGGGGGAACGCGGGATGTACGGCAAGGTCGTCGGCGTCGCCGTCATCGGCGTGCAGGGGTTCCCGGTGGCGGTCGAGGCGCACATCGGGCGAGGGCTGCCGTCGCTCGCCATGACCGGGCTCCCGGGCGCGTCCGTGCAGGACGCCCGGGAACGGGTCCGGCCGGCGGTCGAGTCGTCCGGGTTCGAGTGGCCGCTCCGACGGGTCGTGGTGAACCTGTCGCCGGTCAACCTGCGCAAGGACGGTCCGGGCCTCGACCTGCCGATCGCCATGGGCGTGCTGGCGGCCTCGGCGCAGGTGCCGGGGACGCTGCTCGAGCGGTATCGCGTTCTCCGGCGAGCTGTCCCTCCGGGGCGAGCTCATGCCGACGCCGGGGATCCTCGCCGTGGCCATCGCCGCCGCTCGGGCCGGGCTGCAGGGCGTGGTCGTGCCGGCAGGCGAACGCCGGCGAGGCCGCCCTGGTCGACGGGCTCCGGGTCGTCGGGCGCGCCGTCGCTCGACCGGGCGGTCGAGTTCCTGCGCGGCGCCTGGACGCCGGCCGACCCGGTCCCGCCGGTCGTCGAGTCGTGCGCCGCCCGGACGCGTCGGTCGACCTGGCCGAGGTGCGGGGGCAGGCGCCAGGCCCGTCGGGCGCTCGAGGTCGCCGCCGCCGGCGGCCACAACCTGCTGATGATCGGGCCGCCCGGGTCGGGCAAGACGATGCTCGCCCGGCGGCTCGCCACGATCCTGCCGCGAGATGACCCGGGACGAGGCGCTCGAGGTCACCCGGCTGCACTCGGTGGCCGGGCTGCTGCCCGGGCAGGGGCTGGTGGCCAGCCGGCCGTTCCGTTCGCCCGCACCACTCGGTGTCGATCGCCGGCCTGCTCGGCGGGGGACCGGGTTCATCCGGCCGGGCGAGGTCTCGCTGGCGCACAACGGGATCCTCTTCCTGGACGAGATGACGGAGTTCCGGCGCGACGCGGTCGAGGGGCTCCGCGCAGCCGCTCGGAGGACGGTCGCGTGGTCGTCACCCGGGCGGCCGGGTCGGTCGAGTTCCCGGCGCGGTTCACGCTCGTCGGCGCGGCCAACCCGTGCCCGTGCGGCTACGCGGCGACCCTCGACGGCACTGCCGGTGCCTGCCGAACCGCGTCGAGCTGTACCGGAGCAAGCTGTCGGGGCCGCTGCTCGACCGCATCGACCTGCGGCTGGCGGTTCCCCGGCTGGCCAGGGCCGAGCTGCTCGGGCAGGCGGGCGGGGAGTCCTCCGGCGCGGTCGCGGGCCCGCGTCGAGGAGGCCCGGGAACGCCAGCGCGTCCGGTATCGCGGGAACGCAGATCCGGTGCAACGCGCAGCTGCCCGGCCCGCTGGCCCGGCGCGAGGCCCGGCTGTCGCCGACGCGGAGTCGCTCCTCGCGCGGGCGGTCGAGAGCCTCGCGCTCACCGGTCGCGGGTTCGACCGGGCGCTGAAGGTCGCGCGGACGGTGGCGGACCTCCAGGGGAGCGAGATCGTGAGCGGCGCGCACCTGGCCGAGTCGCTCTCGTACCGGCTCGACCTGCGCGAGGAACCGGCGGCGCGCGCGGGGTGAGCCGGGTTCGTCGGTCGAGGGGGATCGCGATGGGAGACACAGGTGACGAGGTGGGGTCGTCGGCGGACCCGGGGGGCGGCGTGCAAGCGGCGCGGCCCCGGCCGTGGCCCGAGTGGCCGGCCGGGTTCGTGGCGGGCGAGCGGGACCGGCTGGCGCTCCTGGTCCTGCTCGGCGCTGCCCGGGCTGACCCCGCGCCGGCTCCGGGCCCTGGCCGAGGCGGTCGGCGGGGCCGCCGCGTGCCTGACCGCCGTGCGTACCGGCCACCCGATGGCCGCGGATGCGGACCGCGACATGGCCGACGCGCTCCGGCCGGGCGACATGTCGGCCCGACTCGGCGAGGTCGGCGCGCGGATGGCGGTTCCCGGGGACGACGACTACCCGGAGGGGGTCCTCGACCTGCCGGACCCGCCGGTCGCGCTGTTCGTCCGGGGCCGGACGATCTCCGACCTCGGGCCGATCGTCTCCGTGGTCGGGGCCAGGAACTGCTCGACGCTCGGCGTCGAGGTCGCCCGGTCGTTCGGGCACGGGCTGGCGTCGCGGGGGACGTGCGTGCTCAGCGGCGCGGCGCGCGGGCTCGACAGTGCGGCGCACGAGGGGGCGCTCTCGGCGGGCGGGCCGACCGTCGCGGTGCTGGGGAGCGGCATCGACGTCGCCTACCCCAGGCGGAGCACGTCGCTCCTCGACCGGATCGTCGAGGCCGGCGCGGTCGTCAGCGAGTACCCGCCCGGCGTCCCGGCCCAGGCCTGGCGGTTCCCCGCCCGGAACCGACTCGTGGCGTCGATGGCGGAGGCCGTGCTGGTGGTGGAGGGCGCGGCAGGGAGCGGCTCGCTCATCACCGCCGACTTCGCGCTCGACCTCGGCCGCCCGGTGTTCGCGGTGCCGGGACCGGTGACGAGCCCGCTGTCGGAGGTGCCGCTCGCGCTGATCCGCGACGGCGCCGGGCTGGTCCGGAACGCCGACGACCTGCTCCTGGACCTCGGCAGGCTGGACCTCGCAGCCATGCGCCCGGCAGTCGCCGGGGACGGAGGCCCAGGCGCCGGTCTTCCCGCGAGTCTGACCACGCTGGAACGCCGGGTCGCGGAGTCGCTGGCCACGCCGACGCTCCCGGGGTCCCTGGCCGACGCGCTGGGGTGCTCGCTCGCGGACGTGTTGACCGCGATCATCGGACTCGAGGTGCGGGGACTCGTCCGAAGCGTCGGAGGCCGCGTCGAGCGCCGGATCGGCGCGTCGGCTCGATGACCGGCCGGCCCGGGCGGAGTGCAGGCTATCTGCCGGCCGGCCGAAGGTTCGGGCAGGTCCGGAGGAGGCGGGCGACCCCGCCCCGGTGGACGAGGCGGACCGGGATGCCCTCGCGGTCGAGGAGGCTGGCGGCGATGGAGGCGCGATGGCCGGTCGCGCAAATGACCCAGGTCGGGTCGGTCCCGGCGCCGCCTTCGTTCGGGCGAAGGTCCGCTGCCGCGCCGGACTCCGCCAAGTCGCCGACGAAGGCGTGGCGGCTGCCGTCGACGTGGCCCGCATCCCACTCCCCGCGCTGGCGGACATCGAGCACGCGATCCGATCCGAGGGCGCCCGAGCCGAGGGCCTCGCACAGGTCGGCGACCCCGGCCGTGTCGTAGGCGGTCGTTGGCCTGCCCGAGGCCGACCACGCGGCGACGCCCCCCGCGAGGTAGCCGGGGAGGCGTTCGTAGCCGATCCGGGCCAGTGCCCGCGCGGCGTCGGCCGCGCGTTCGCCCTCGGGTTCGGGAAGCACCAGGATGACGGGCGCCCCGAACGGGACAACCCACCCGACGTAGCTCGCGAAGGAGTCGTCGAGCTCGACGTTCACCGAGCCCGGCAGATGGCCGGCCGCGAACTCCTCCCGGGACCGGCCGTCGATCACCCAGGGGCCGGCCGCCGCCTCGGCTGCGAAACGATCCGGCGGCAGAGGGGGAGGAGACGCGATCCGCCCGAGCACGACCGGCCCCGTCCGGTTGATCGGGGCCATGTGCCGGTAGTACGCCGGGTAGGCGGGCAGGCCCTCCAGCTGCTCGGCGGCGAACGTCGCCTCGTCCGGGGCGGTGAGGGCCGGATTGGACGCGAGCTCCCGCCCGATCGTGGACGTCCGGTCGGGGGATGCCGGCCCGCTCGCGCAGAAGCTCCCGCTGCCGTGCGTGGGGAGCACGCGGGCGTCGGGCGGCAATTCCGGCGAGCCGGCGCAGTGAGCGGTATTGGCGGCGGACCAGGTCGTCGGCGAGGTCCATGCCCAGCAGGTCCGTCCGCCCGGCGTTCCCGACGATGAGGCTGCCGCCCGAGAACACCGCGACGGGTTCGTCGGCGCCCACCTCGAAGACCAGGTAGGAAAGATGCTCGGGCGTGTGGCCGGGCGTGGCGAGGGCCCGGAGGAGGACGGTTCCCACCCGGATCTCGTCGCCGTCCCGGAGCGGCCGGTGCTCGTACGCCACGCCGGCCTCCGCCGGAGCCCCGATCTCGGCGCCGGTCGGCCGCCCGGAGCTCGAGCGCGCCGGACAGGTAGTCGTTGTGGATGTGGGTCTCGACGACCGAGCGGATCTCGACCCCGAGCCCCGACGCCGAGGCCAGAAACCGGTCGACGTCGCGCTGGGGATCGACCACCACGGCCTCGCCGTCGGACGCGAGCAGGTAGCTCGAGTCCCCCAGGCCCTCGGTCACGAAGAGTTCGATCTGCACGGCGACCTCCCCCGAACAGCGTAGCGCCGTGCCGAACCACTCGGCTCATTGACCTGCGGTTCCCGTGTGGTACAAGGAATCTCCCTACCCCGCGAAGGGACCGCGTGACCCAGGACGAACTTCCTCAGACGGAGGCGGCGCTCGTCGCCGCTTTCCGGGATCACCTCGCCCTCGAACGGCGGCTGTCGCCGAACACGGTCGAGGCGTACCGGCGCGACCTCGGACAGCTCGGGGTGTTCCTGGCGAGGTCGAACGCCTCGTTCGCGACGGCGACGCACCGCCTGCTTCGACGGTTCCTCGCCCAGCAGGCCACGCTCGGCTACTCGCGTTCCTCCATCGCCCGGCGGGTCGCGGCCACCCGGACGTTCTACCGGTGGGCGGTGGCGCGCGGCGTCGTCGAACCCGACCCGGCGTCGGCGCTCGGCCGACCCAAGGCCGCGTCGCGGCTGCCGGCGGTGCTGCGCCCCGGCGAGGCTGCCGCGCTGGTCGAGGCGCCCGGCGGTGCGCAGGCCGCGGCGCCACCGGGGACGAACCGAGGAGACGGCTCGCCCCAGGACGAACGGCGGGCGGCGGCAATCGCGGCGCGCGACCGGGCCATCCTCGAGCTGATGTACGGGTCCGGCCTCCGGGTCGCCGAGGTCTGCGGCCTGACGCCCGACCGGGTCGACCTCGACCGGGGCCGCGTGGTCGTGCTGGGCAAGGGCTCCAAGGAACGCGACCTGCCGCTGTCGGAGTTCGCCGCGGACGCGACGGCGGAATACCTTCGGGATGGTCGGAGTTGGTTCAATCCGGAAGGACGGGATGCCCTGTTCTTCAACCTGCGCGGCAGGCCGATGACGCCGCGTGACGTTCGGGCGATGGTGGAAAAATATCGGCGGAGGGTGCTACCCGACCGACGCCTTAGCCCGCATACTCTGCGACATTCGTTCGCGACCCACCTCCTGGAAGGAGGGGCCGACATCCGGTCCGTTCAGGAACTGCTCGGGCACGCTAGCCTGGGGACGACGCAGCGATACACCCACGTGTCCCGCGACCGACTGCGGGCCGCCTACCGGCAGAGCCACCCGAGGGCATGATGGCGAGGACGACCCGGACCGCCACCCCCGTCAGCGAGGAGCTGATGGAGCTGTGGCGCGAGTTCAAGACGACAGCCTCCGGCACGGCCCGTGAGCGCCTGATCCTGCACTACGCGCCGCTCGTGAAGTACGTGGCCGGCCGTGTGGCGACGGGCCTTCCGGCGACGGTGGAGCAGGCCGACCTGGTGTCCTACGGGATGTTCGGGCTGATCGACGCGCTCGACAAGTTCGATCTCGAGCGGGCGATCAAGTTCGAGACGTACGCCATCCCCCGGATCAAGGGCGCGATCATCGACGAGCTCCGGGCGATGGACTGGGTGCCGCGTTCGGTCCGGTTCAAGGCCCGCGAGATCGACAAGGCCATGGCGCACCTCGAGGCGAAGCTGAAGCGCGCGCCGACCGAGGCCGAGATGGCCGAGCACCTCGGCGTCACCAGTCGGCGAGCTCCACGACACGGTGACGCAGATCTCGTTCGTGTCGGTGATGGCGCTCGACGAGGTCGTGGCGGTGGGCGACGACCGGAGCGAGGGCGTCACGCTCCTCGACACCCTCGCCGACGCCGGCGACCCGACGTCCGGCGTCGAGGGCCAGGAGACCCGCGGCATGCTCGCGGCGGCGATCAACTCGCTCACGGAGCGGGAGAAGATCGTCGTGACCCTCTACTACTTCGAGGGCATGACCCTCGCGGAGATCGGCGAGATCCTGGGCGTCACCGAGTCCCGCGTCTGCCAGATCCATACGAAGGCCGTCGGGCTGCTTCGCGGGCACCTCGTCGAGACCCCCGACATTTGATTCTGTGCGGCGCATTCATCCCGCCGATTCGGCGAGGTGGATCACGTCGTCCAGGTTCCCCCCTCCCAGCAGCAGCATCGGGTCGATGTAGGTCCCGTCGAGCCGCGCGCTGAAGTGCAGGTGCGGGCGCTCCGACCCGGGGTGGCCCTGGCCGGTCTTCGCCGATGACGGCGCCCGCCTTCAGCACCGCCCCCTTCTTCACCGAAACCACCGAGACCCACGAGTACGACGTCCGGATCCCGCCGGCGTGGTCGATCGAGATGAACAGCGACCCGGCCACCGTCCCGGCGAACGAAACCGTCCCGTCGGCCGGCGCCCGGATCGCGGTGCCGAACGGCGCCGCGATGTCGATGCCCCGGTGGCCGGCGCCGATACGGCTTGTTCGGACTCGTCGAACGGGCGGAGGACCTCGCCGTGCACCGGCCACCGGTACGTGCCGAAGCCCGGCCCTCGGGCTCGACGCCGTCTCGGCGGCCGTTCCGGGTACGGGACGCGTTGCCCGCGCTGCGTCGGCCGCGAGTGCCCGCGCGGCCGGGCCGCGTTCGCTCGCTGCGCCGGCGAGCTGCCGGCGACGCGGCGAGGACCGCCGGGTCACGGCGGCGGCCAGCACGAACGCCGCAATCGGATGTGGTTGTCACTCCGATGCCTCCGTTCCGGGCCCGGAGATCAGCGCCGCCGACGCTAGCCCGGCTGGGGGTCTCCGTCAGTGAAGCGCGTCACACCCCGGCGCGGCCGGGTCGACTGCCTACAATGGGCGCTCCGCTCGAGAGGGACCCCGACGTGCGCACCTCCACCATCACTCGACCGGTCACGACGCGCACGCGCGCCCGCCGCTGGGCGCCGTGGCCGCGGCGGCGACGTGCTCGCCCGCGGCCGCGCCGGCCTCTCGCCGCCGACGGCGCCTGGCCGCAGTTCGGGCAGGACGCCGGACACCTGGGCGTCTCCGGTTCGACACGCCGGCTGCCACCGTACGCGCGGGCGTGGAAGTTCGCCATGCCCGGCCGGGACCGGTCGCTGTCCGCTCCGGTCATCGCCGGGGACACGGCGATCGCGCTCAGCGCGAGGCCGTCTACGGCGTCGACCTGGCGACGGGCGAAGAGCGGTGGCGCGATTCCCCGGGATGGCGGACAGGTCTTCGCGACGCCGGCAGTCGCCGACGTGGACGGCGTTGCCGATCCTGTTGTTCACGCAGGGCGACAGGGCGGACGAACTCCGGGCTCCTCGCGTACTCGCTCGAGGACCCCGAGGCCCCGGCGAAGCTGTGGGAGGTGCCGCTGCGCGACGTCACCACGTCGGGGGTGTCCGTCGACGGGACCACCGCGTTCACGGGCGACCTCTCGGGCAACGTCGACGCGGTCGACGTCGTCAACGAGGTCCGGGGCGTCGACGACGACCGCACCCTCGTCCGTGGGAGCACGCGGTGGACGGCGTGCTGCGCGCGCCGCCGGCCGATCGGCGACGGCAAGGTGGTCGTCACCGCCATCAACCAGACGACGCGGCGGCGTCGAGATCGTCGCGCTCGTCGAGGCGACCGGGGAGGAACAGTGGAGCCTTGCGGCCAGCGCCAGAGCACCCAGGCCACGCCGGTCACGATCGACGGCGACCGTGTGCTCGTCGGCTTCGGAGAGCCGTCCGGCGGCGGCGTTCTGACCGCGTTCTCCCTGGGCGACGGCCTGACCCTGTGGAGCACCCGGTTCTCGAGCCAGTTCTTCGTCCTCACGGACATCCTCGTGTCGGACGGGTACGCGCTGGCGGTCGCCGCGCACATCGGGCTCGAGACGGGGCTGTACCGCGTCCGCCTGTCCGACGGGGCGCAGCTCCACGCCGTGGAACTACGGCGCGGAACGGCCTGTGGAGCTATCGAGTTCGACACGTCCGGCGTGCTGAGCTCGCCGGTCGTGATCGGGAACACGGTCGTGCTGGGGCTCGACGACGGGCGGATGGCGGCGATCGACACGGCGAGCGGCCTCCTCGTGTGGAAGGTCGACGTCGGCGACGCGCCGATCCGGGGCCTGGCCGCTGGGGACGGCGTGATCATCGCCTCCGTCGGCTCCGCGCGACGGCGGCCTGGTGGCCCTCGGAACCGACTCGGAGGACGAGCCCCTTGCCGAGGTGTCGAGCTCCAAGCCGAACTGGGGCGTGATGCTCGGGAACTACGCCATCGCGTTCGCCGCGTGTCGGGCGTGGCCGCGGCGTCATCGGGCTCCTCGCCGACGGCGGGGTCGGGCGAGCGGGCCGCGTCGCGGCCGGACGACGATCCGGACGAGCGGACGACGACGACGACGCCCCACGGGGAGGAGCCGTCGTGAGCAACAAGAAGCGGCGCCGGCCGGGCACGGCCCCCGGAGGCCAGGGCGGAAGCTCGGGCCAGAGCGGAAGCTCGGGCCAGAGCGGAAGCTCGGGCCAGGGCGGATCGGGCTCCGGCGGCGGATCCTCGAGCACGGGCTCGGGTTCCTCGCCGTCGGGACCCCAAGCGCGAGCCGCGCATCGGCCGCCGGACGATCCCACCGGAGGGCACTGTCGCGGCCACCCCGGCGGCGAAGCCGGGCTCCACCTCGAGCGCGAAGCAGGGCCCTCCCGCCGGGAACGGCTCGTCATCGCGGCCCGCCGGGCTCCGTTCGGCCGGGTCGGGCTCCTCGCGCCCGGCGCACGTCCCGGCCCGCCGACCGGCGCCAGGAAGGAGGCGCCGCCCCGCGCGCGCCGCCAGGGCGGCCTGCTCGCCGCGTTCCGCCACCGAGCGTCTACCCGAAGTTCGGCGAGACGATGGCCGCCGGCGCCCGCTCGGTGCTCGCGTTCCCCGGTCCTGGTCGTCGCGATCATGGTCCTCGTGCCTCGCGCTGTGGTTCGCTCCTGCTCGCATCGGGCTCGACCACGTGCCGACTTACTTCCAGAACCTCCTGGCGCTCCCGCCCCTCAGCTCGTTCTTCGACCTGAACATCGTGTTCACGGTCGCGGGCTCCGGGCTGGGCCACCCTCATCCTGGTGGTCGGGATCACCGTCGTGCGCGCGACGATCTTCGCGATCTTCACGAGCCTCTCGTCGAACGACTCGACTTCGGCGCGGGCCTCGATGGCGGGCATGCTCCGCGGCGTCCGGTGCATCCCGCCGTTCACCGGCATCTTCTTCGTGCAGATCACGCTGATCTACATCTCGCAGGGGCTGCTCCAGGTGCTGGGCAGCTCGATCGGCGCGCTGCTGTTCTTCGCGGCGCTGGTGGGCGGCGTGCACTTCCTGGCCTTCGCGCCGATCGTCGTCATCCGCGACGGGACGACCGCCCGCGTCGGCCTCGGCACGTCGGTCCGCGCCGCCCGTCTCCCGGGCTCGCGGCACGTCGGCCTCGTCCTGCTGTACTTCACGGTCGCGTTCCTCGCGCCGTCGTTCGTCCCGATGAGCTCCGCCTACACGGTGAACCCGACCGTCTCGACGTGGGCGGTCCTGCTCGGGCGTGAGCCTCTTCCACTTCGTGATCATCGGGCGCGCTCGCGTACCGGTTCGGCGTCATCGAGGACGACGTGCCGCCGCCGGCGCCCCGCCGCCGGCGGTCGTCGATCTTCGGCGGCCGGCGCTCGACGGTAGCCGCGACGAGCGGCGAACCGGCGGCTCGCCTTGGCCGTTTCGGTACACTCGGACCACGGCTCGCAAGGGCCGAATACGCACGTCCGGGGACCGCATTCCGGGGTCCCGGCGACGGGCCGCCCACCGCGGCGGCCGGCCGGGCCGGAGCGGGATGAACCGGCGGAGGAACGAACCGAAAGGAGCACGAGCATGCCTGTCGCGACGCGGCGGGAGCTGCTGGAGGCCGGTGTCCACTTCGGACACCAGACCCGGCGGTGGAACCCGAAGATGTCCCGCTTCCTGTACGGGGAGCGCAGCGGCATCTACATCATCGACCTCGAGAAGACCCTCTCCGGCCTCCAGGAGGCCTACGACTTCGTCAAGGAGCTCGGCCGCCGCGAGGGCGTCGTCCTGTTCGTCGGCACCAAGAAGCAGGCCCAGGACGTCGTCGCCGACCAGGCCGGCCGCGTGGGGATGCCGTTCGTCAACACCCGCTGGCTGGGCGGCATGCTGACGAACTTCCAGACGATCTCCGGCCGCCTGGCGCGCCTCCGCGAGCTGCGCGAGATGGAGCGCTCCGGCGCGTTCGAGTACCTCCCGAAGAAGGAGGTCATCCGCCTCCGGCACCGAGAAGGAGAAGCTCGAGCGCAACCTCGGCGGCATCCAGGACCTGGAGCGTCTCCCGGACGCGATCTTCGTGATCGACACGAAGAAGGAGCACATCGCGGTGACCGAGGCCCGCAAGCTCGGCCTGCCGATCATCGCGATCGTCGACACGAACTGCGACCCGGACGAGGTCGACTTCATCATCCCGGGGAACGACGACGCGATCCGCTCGGTGCTCGCTGATCAGCCGCGTGCTGGCCGACGCCCTCGAGGAGGGTCGCGGCGAGGGCTGGGAGGAGTTCGCGACGCGCGCCGCCGGGCGATCGTCGGACGGGAACGGCGACGACCGCGTACACGGGCCCGATGACGTTCGAGCCCGACGCGCCGCGCGGACGACGCCGCCGCGCCGCTCGAGGTGTCCAGCACCGGCGACGCTCCGGCCGACCCGCACCCGCGGCGCAGCCGGCCGAGGCACCGGCCGCGGACCGCGCCCGCGGCGGCCCCGGCCGGCGGAGGCCGCGCCCGCGGCGGCACCGGCCGAGCCGACGCCCGCCCCGCCGGCGACGCCGGCCGCCGACGAGGTCACGCCGGAGGCCTGAGCGCAGTCGACCACCCGCGGTCGCCGGATCCGGCGGAGCCGGGACCGGAGACGACGCCACACGACGACGACGAGACGACACGAAACGAGCGTGAACGACGAGATGGCAGACACGACGACGAACATCAGCGCCGCGCAGGTCAAGGAGCTGCGCGAGGCCACCGGCGCCGGGATGATGGACTGCAAGAAGCGCCCTCCAGGAGAACGGTGGCGACATGGAGAAGGCCACCGAGTGGCTCCGCCAGAAGGGCCTGGCCAGCGTCGGCAAGCGCGCCGGGCCGCGAGGCGAACGAGGGCCGGGTGGAGTCCTACATCCACTTCAACGCCCGGGTCGGCGTCCTGGTCGAGGTGAACAGCGAGACCGACTTCGTGGCGAACACCGACGAGTTCAAGCAGCTCGCCAAGGACATCGCGCTGCACATCGCGAGCTGCCAACCCGAGGTGGCTGTCGCCGCGAGGACGTCCCCGAGGACGTGATCGAGGCCGAGCGCCGCGTCTACGAGGGCAAGGCCAAGGAGCAGGGCCGTCCCGAGAACAAGTCTGGACGAGGATCGTCGAGGGGCAGCTCAAGGCGTTCTACAAGGACAACGTCCTGCTCGACCAGCTGTTCGTGAAGGACGACAAGGTCACGATCGCGCAGTTGGTCGACGAGGTGTCGGCCAAGGTCGGCGAGAAGCTCGCAGGTCCGCCGGTTCGCCCGGTTCGAGCTGGGCAAGGAGGCCGAGTGACGGAGCGCCTACGCGACCGGAGGTCGCGCGCCCGTGACGGAGGCGCCGGAGACGGCCGCCGACGCCCTCGGCACGCTCGCCTACCGGCGGGTGCTGCTCAAGCTCTCCGGCGACGCGTTCAGCACGGGCGACCCGCCCTACGGCATCTCCGACCAGGCGACGTCCCACCTGGCCGAGCAGCTCGTGGAGGTCACCTCGATGGGCGTGCAGATGGCCGTCGTCGTGGGCGGCGGGAACATCTGGCGCGGGCCGCCAGGCGCCGAAGATGGACCGCCAGCGCGCCGACTACATCGGGATGCTCGCCACCGTCATGAACGCGCTCGCCCTCCAGGACGCGCTGGAGAAGGCCGGCCTGCCGACCCGCGTGCAGACCGCCATCCACATGGCGCAGATCGCCGAGCCGTACATCCCGCTCCGGGCGATCCGCCACCTGGAGAAGGGCCGCGTCGTGATCTTCGCCGCCGGCCTCGGCGTGCCGTTCTTCTCGACCGACACCACGGCGGCCCAGCGCGCGCTCGAGATCAAGGCCGAGGCCATCCTCAAGGGGACCAAGGTCGACGGCGTGTACGACGCCGACCCGGCCCGGGTTCCCGACGCGCACAAGTTCGAGACGATCGAGTACACCGAGGTGCTCACGCGCGGGCTCGCCGTGATGGACGCCACGGCCATCTCGCTCTGCCGCGAGAACGGCCTGCCGATCATCGTGTTCGACTTCCGCAAGGAAGGGAACATCAAGCGCGCGCTGCTCGGCGAGCCGATCGGCACGCTGGTTCACGGGGCGGTCTCAGCGTGCCCGCGGCGATCGCGCGAGGGATGCCGGCGATGACGGTCGAGTCGGCGCTCGAGGACGCCCGCAAGAAGATGCACGGCGCCATCTCGGTCCTGCAGGAGCAGCTCACCGGGATCCGGACCGGCCGGGCCACGCCCGCGCTGCTGTCCCGGCTCACGTTCGAGTACTACGGGACCCAGCAGCCGCTCAAGGACATGGCCTCGGTCTCCGTCGCCCGAGCCGCGCCTCCTCGTGATCCAGCCGTTCGACAAGGGCGCCATCTCCGCGATGGAGAAGGCCATCCAGTCCTCCGACCTCGGCCTGCAGCCGTCGAACGACGGCAACGTCATCCGGCTGTCGTTCCCGCCGCTCACCGAGGAGCGCCGCCGGGAGCTCATCAAGGTCGTCAAGGAGCGCGCGGAGGAGGCCCGCGTGGCCGTCCGCAACGTCCGGCGGCATTCCAAGGAAGAGCTGGAAAGGCTTGAGCACGACCATTCCATCTCCGAAGATGACCTGCGGCGTTCCGAGAAGGAGCTGCAGAAGCTCACCGACCAGTTCGTCGCCGAGGTGGAAGAGATCCTCGGTCACAAGGAGAAGGAACTCCTGGAGGTCTGATCCAACAGTGGCTGACGACGAGGGCACCGAGCGCAGCAGCGAGGACCTGTTCGAGGACCTCGACAAGTTCTTCGCGCCGATCCAGGACGTCGACTGGCCCGAGGAGGGCGCGGAGGGCGACCGTCCGGCGGAGCGAAGCCCGCCGACGGCGTCGCCGATGGGACGGCCGTCCGCGGCGGACCCGCCGACGACGCCTCCGCGCCGGCCGTTGAGGCCGCCCAGGACGACCGCGACGTGTTCGTCGACCCGTTCGGACCAGCCGATCGCCTGGGAGGAGCCGGCGGCGCCCGCCGAGCGCCGAGGACGTCGTGACCGTGTCCGACCCGAGCCCGAGCCCGCGAGCCCGGCCCGGGATTTCGTCACCGACTCCGAGCCGGAACCCGTGCGCGAGCCCGAAGCGTTCCGCTGCGGGGCCGAGCCGGACGAGCCCGCGTTCGGCGCGGGGCCCGGTGACTCCGGGAACCTGGCCGACGACATGTTCGGCGCCGGCTCGGGGCAGGACCACCACTCGCTGGCCGGCGAGCCCTCGCTGTCGTCCGAGGAGATCTTCTCGGCCGAGGCCGTTGGCGACGCCGGGGCCGGAGAGGACGCCTGCTGCCGCAGGGCTGGGCCAGCGGTCTCGACGAGGGGATCGACCTCGACGTCGAGGTGCCGGCCGCCGGGGACGAGCCGCCGGCCGGCCGGTTCCTGGGCGAGCCCACCGCCGAGATGTCCGGCGAGGACTGGGCGGAGCTGCAGTCCGGGCACCGGCGACCCGATCCCGGTCGAGGAGGCCCCCCGCGAGCCGTACTCGTACATGGAGCAGTTCATGCCGGACCAGGGCGAGCCCGAGGTGCCGGAGTTCGGCTACGGACCCGATCCCGGCGCGGGCGCCGCGCCGTCGGGCGGCACGACCGGCATCGACTGGGACACGCCGGCAGCCGGGACGGACGCCGGGGCCGGTGCTGGCGGCCGGTGCAACCTCGCTCGAGGACTCGGGGCCCATCTCCATCGACGACCTCCGGAGCGCGCCGGACGAGTACCAGGACCTGCCGGGACCCGACGGCGACGACCCGCTCGGCCCGCCATCCCCGGGTACGCCGAGGCCGACGATCGCGTCGAGCCGGGCCGCTTCCCGGCTTCGACGACGAGGAACCGGCCGCCGGCGACGTCGAGGCGGCGGCCGAGCACTTCGCCGCGTCGATCCGCGAGGAGGACCCCGACCTCGGCACTGCTCGGCGTGACCCGTTCGCGCTTCGCCGCCGGCCTGGAGGAACCGGGCGGCCCGAGGCGCGCGACCCGTTCGCCGACGATCCGCTCGACGCCGGACCCGGCGCCGAGGCCGCGCGCTCGCCGGAGCCGCCGCGCCCCGCGAGCCGTACTCCGACGACCCCGAGCCGCTCGTGTTCCCCGACGACGAGGAGTCGGACGACCTGCTGGCGTTCGGCGAGCCGGAGGGCCCGCGGACCGTGAAGGTCAGCGCGGCCGAGGAGGACCGGCCCGAGCTGGCAGGAGCCCACCTCGGTCGACGTGCCGGTCGAGGGCGAGCACGAACCGCCCAAGCCGGGCCGGAACCTGTCCGCGGCGATCGTCACCGGCATCGTGCTGGCGGTCGTCGCCGCGATCGCGCTGCTGCTCGGCAAGCTGTGCTTCGCGTTCGTGGCCGGCGCGGTCATCGCTGCTCGCGCAGGTCGAGCTGTACACGGCGATCCGCAAGCGCGGCTACCAGCCGGCCGTGCCGCTGGGGCTCGCCATCGGCGTGCTCATCAGCTCGGCGGGCTACACGAACGGCGAGGCCGGCATCCTCGCCATGACGGCCGTCGGCGCCCTGTTCACGCCGCTCTGGTACATGGCCACGCCGGCCCGGCTCAGCGCAGGAACGTCACCGCGAACATGGGGATGACGCTGCTCGGGATCATGGCGGTGCCGTTCCTCGGCGGGTTCGCCATGGCGATCATCGACGGGACCTCGCGGGCGTTCACGATCGTGTGCTGGCGCTCGCGTTCGGATTCGACATCGTCGCCTACGCCATCGGCACGATCGCCGGGAACAGGCCGCTCGCGCCGACGATCAGCCCGAACAAGACCCGCGAGGGCGTGTACGGCGGGTTCATCGTGCTGGTCATCGTCGGGTTCGCGGTGGTCGGCGAACATCGACCCGCTGCAGAACGTGCTGGCAGGGCGTGGCGGTCGCGCTCACGCGGCCGCGGCGCCGCGACGATCGGCGACCTGGCCGAGTCGCTCGTCAAGCGCGACCTCGGCGTGAAGGACATGGGCGCGATCTTCCCCGGCCACGGCGGGGCGCTCGACCGGATCGACTCGATCCTGTTCGTGGCGCCTGTCGTGTACTACGTCATCCGCATCCTCGTGGTCTGAGCGGGTAGCCCCGGCCGAACCCTCTCCGGCGATACCTGAACTTCCGGGTCCGGCCGGTCGGCCGGCGAATTCCCGTTGCAACGGGCATGGCCGGGGTACCCTGGAATCCATGCGGTCGCTCGCGATCCTCGGCTCCACCGGCTCCATCGGCACGCAGGCGCTCGACGTCGTCCGGCGCAACCCGGACCGGTTCCGCGTGGTCGGGCTGGCGGCGTCGACGAGCCACGAGCTGCTGGTCGGGCAGATCCGGGAGTTCCTGCCGCCGGTCGTGGCGGTGGCCGACGAGCAGTCGGCGGAGGAGCTCGCGGCGAAGCTCGCCGGGCTCCGGGCGGTGTACATCATGTCCGGCCCGGACGCCGTCGAGACGCTCGCCCGGGAGTCCGAGGCTGACATGGTCCTCAACGCCATGGTCGGCGCCGCCGGGCTCGGGCCCGACGCTCGCCGCCCTGCAGTCCGGCAAGGTCCTCGCGCTCGCCAACAAGGAGTCGCTGATCGTCGGCGGCGAGCTGGTCATGGACCTCGTGAAGGGCGAGCCGGAGCGGCTCATCCCGGTCGACTCCGAGCACGCCGCCCTGGCGCAGTGCCTGCGGGGCGAGCGCCGCGAGGATCTCCGGCGAGTCGTCATCACCGGGCTCGGGCGGGCCGTTCCGCGGATGGACGCGGGACGAGCTGGCCAAGGCGAGCGTGAAGGAGGCCCTCGCCCACCCGACGTGGTCGATGGGCCCGAAGATCACGATCGACTCCGCGACCCTCATGAACAAGGGCCTCGAGGTCATCGAGGCGCACTACCTGTTCGACCTGCCGTACCAGGCGATCGACGTCGTCATCCACCCCGAGTCGATCGTGCACGGGATGGCGGAGTTCGCCGACGGCTCGATGATCGCCCAGATGGCGGCGCCGGACATGCGGCTGCCGATCCAGCTCGCGCTGGCGTGGCCCGAACGCCTCCCGGCGGGGATCCGGCCGCTCCGGCTGGCCGACCCGGCCAACCCGCTCCGGCTGACCTTCGAGCCGGTGGACCGCGAGGCGTTCCCGGCCCTCGACCTGGCCTACCGGGTCGGGCGGCTCGGGGCGACATTCCCCGCGGTGATGAACGCGGCGAACGAGGCAGCCGTGATGGCGTTCCTCGACGGGAAAGCCCCGCTGACGCGCATCGGCGAGGTCGTGGCGGCCGTCGTCGACGAGCACGAGGCCGCGCCGGTCGTGTCGCTCGTCAGCCTGGAGCGCGCGGACGCGTGGGCCCGCCGCCGCGCCGCCGAGCTGCTCGCGGCGTGATCGGAGCCTGTCGACCGTGAACGGGAACGCCTGATGTCCGGGACCGTCGGGATCATCGTCTTCGTCGTCGCGATCCTCCTCGTCATCCTCATCCACGAGGCGGCGCACTTCGGCGTGGCCAAGGCGTTCGGCATCAAGGTGCGACGAGTTCTTCGTCGGGTTCGGGCCGCGGCTGTGGGCGTTCCGGCGCGGCGAGACCGAGTACGGCGTGAAGGCGTTCCCGCTCGGGGGCTACGTGAAGATCGCCGGGATGAACCCGTACGAGGAGGTCAGTCCCGGAGGACTACCCCCGGACGTACGGTGCCAAGCCGGCCTGGCAGCGCGCGCTCGTGATCGTGGCCGGCCCGGCCACGCACTTCGTGGTCGCGCTGCTGCTGTTCGCGGCGTTCTTCATGTTCTTCGGCCAGCCCAAGGTGGTGGCGCCACGGATCGGCGGCGTGGAGGACACGATCGCCGGGCAGCCTGCCGCCGCGAAGGTGGCGGGCCTGCAGCCGGGGACGACGTCGTCGCGGTCGACGGCATCACGGAGCCGACCCGGAACCAGTTCCTGGCGCTACATCCGACAGCATCCCGGCGAGCCGATCCCGATGGTGGTGGAGCGGGACGGCAATCGCGTCGCGGTCACGGTGACGCCGGTGTACGACCCCGAGACGAAGGGGCCGCGGATCGGCGTCGAGGTCGCGGCCGGCAAGGTGCTGCTCGCCGACAAGAAGGGCGTGGTCGGCTCGTTCGTGGCGGCCGGGGGCCAGGTCGGCGAGGTCACGAAGCAGACCGTGCTGTCGCTCGGCAAGGTATTCGGCCCCGAGGGCATCGGCAGGGTGTTCTCCCTCGTGTTCGGCGGGGCGGATCGGACGAATCAGGATCCCGTGGGGACGATCGGTGTCGCCCGAGCCGCGGGTGACGTCACCGCGGCGTTCGGGGCCGGCTGCGCTGCTGCTCCTGCTGGCCGGGGTGAACGTGTTCGTGGGCATCCTGAACCTCATCCCGCTCCCGCCGTTCGACGGCGGGCACCTCGCGGTCCTCGCCTGGGAGAAGATCCGCGGGCGCAAGGTCGACATGCGCAAGCTCATCCCGGTGACGATGGTCGTGGTCGTGTTCCTCATGGTGTGGTTCGTGAGCATCACCTACCTCGACATCGTCAAACCGATCCACATCGCGCCGTAGACGGGCCTGTTTGCACTGCTCGCGGCCATCGCGGGCCGACACAACAACTCCACACCGCCGTCGAGGCGCGTCCATCGCTCCCGACTACGATTGGCGGGATGGACAACCAAAGAACCGTCCTCGTCGTCGACGACGAGGAGGCCATCGCCGAGGCCGTCCGGGCCAGGCTGGCGAGCGAGGGATTCCGCGTCGTCGTCGCCGCCGACGGGCCGCAGGCCATCGAGAAGCACCGCACCGAGCGTCCCGACCTCGTCGTGCTCGACCTCATGCTGCCCGGGATGGACGGGCTGGAGGTCTGCCAGGAGATCCAGAAGGACGAGTGGGTGCCGGTGCTCATGCTCACGGCCCGGACCGAGGAGGCCGACAAGGTCGCCGGGTTCGCGGTCGGCGCGGACGACTACCTGACCAAGCCGTTCTCGCTCCGCGAGCTGGTGGTCCGGGTGAAGGCCATCCTCCGCCGCAAGGAGCGCATGCAGCAGTCGTCCGCGCAGGACCCGCTCCTGCGCGGGGGGCTGACGATCGACCCGGCCCGCCGCCGCGTGGAGGTCGACGGCGAGGAGGTCGCGCTCACGCCGCTCGAGTTCGAGATCCTGTTCGCGCTGGCCCGTGACCCCGGCGTCGTCTACGCCCGGGAGCAGCTGATGGAGAAGGTCTGGGGGTACCGCGACTTCGCCGGGGGGCGGGTCGTCGACTCCCACGTCGCCCGCATCCGCCGCAAGCTCCGCGAGGACGGGAACGAGCCCCGGTTCATCCGCACCGTCCACGGCGTGGGGTACGCGTTCCGGGACGGGAACGGCCGGTGAGCGACGCGACGCCGGGGTCGCGCGCCGGTCTGAGCCCGCGTCGGCGGTTCCTGGAGCGGTTCACGAGCATCCGGGCCAAGCTCGGGCTCGTCATCGTCTTCGCGGTCGGCATGACCGTGCTGCTGACCTACCTGCTGCTGGGATATGCGCTGCGCGGGTCGTCGCGCGACGCCGAGCAGCTCCGGCTCATCGACTCGGCCCGCCAGGCGGCCACCGCCGCGGCCTACGACCCGCCGCGCGGCGTGTCCATCTACCGACTGACCCGCGACGGGACGTGGATCGGGCAGCGGCCGCCGACGGGGATCCCGGTCCGGCACGACCGCGGGTTCCACATCGGCTCGGCCGAGGGCTACAACCTGGTGGCCCTGCCGGCGTACGACGACGAGGGCCGGTGGGTCGGCACGGTGTACGCGATCCGGAAGATCCCCAGCACGTCGTGGTTGGCGCGGGTCCGCGACACGTTCGGGTTCCTCCAGCACTACGCCTGGCAGCTCCTGCTGGGCGGGGCGCTCGCGGCCGGAACCGCCCTGCTCATGGCGCGCCTCCTGGCGCTCGGGCTGACCCGGCCCCTCCGCGAGATGGCCCGCGCCGCCGGGACCATGGCCCGCGGCGACTACGGGACCCGGGTCTCCGCCGACTCGCGGGACGAGGTCGGGCAGCTGGCGGCCGCGTTCAACCGGATGGCCGGCGAGCTCGAGCAGGTGGAGCGGCTCCGGCGCGACCTGGTGGCGAACGTGTCCCACGAGCTGAAGACGCCGATCTCGGCGCTGCGGGCCCACCTCGAGAACCTGCTCGACGGCGTGGAGCAGCCCGACCGCGAGACGCTGCAGATCATGCTGCAGCAGTCCGAACGACTGTCCCGGCTGGTGGAACAGCTGCTCGACCTGTCCCGGCTCGAGTCGGGCGACGTGCCCATGGACGCCCGGCCCATGTCGCTCGCGCCGCTCGTCGACCAGGTGGTGAGCGAGGTCGAGGTGGCGGCGACCGGCCGGACGACCGGCGTGCCGCGCCCGCGGAACCTCGTCGCGCACGACCTCCCGGCCGTCATGGCCGACGCCGAGCGCATCCACCAGGTGCTGTTCAACCTGCTCGACAACGCCGTGAAGTTCACCCCGCCGGACGGGACGGTGGAGGTCACCGCGGCGGTGGTGGGGGACCGGTGCGAGGTCACGGTGACCGACACCGGGACGGGCATCCCGGCCGACGGGCTGCAGTTCGTCTTCGAACGCTTCTACCGGGCCGACCCCGCCCGGGCCCGGGACTCCGGCGGGACCGGGGGGACCGGCATCGGGCTCGCCATCGTGCGTTCGGTGGTCGAGGCCCACGGGGGACGCGTCCGCGCCGAGAGCGAGGCGGGGCGGGGGAGCGTCTTCACCTTCGACCTTCCGCTCGCCGGCTCGCCGGCGAGCGGTGACAATGACGGCGGCGACCTCAGGGCGGTGGCCGCCACACCACACGCCGCCGACGGCGGGGCGGAACGCCCCGCCGTCGGCGCCAGCGCAACCACGGGAGGCGACCAGTGAAGTCGGAGACCAGCACGTTCGAGATCACGGCGTCGGAGCGGTTCCAGTGGACGGACCTCACCGACGAGCTCCGGCGCGCTGTGAAGGACTCCGGCGTCACCGACGGCATGGCAGTGGCGTTCTGCCGCCACACGACGTGCGCGCTCATCATCAACGAGTGGGAGGACGGCGCAATGGCCGACTTCCGGGCCCGGCTCGAGGCCCTCGTTCCGAACGACGTGTACTACGCGCACGACGACATGGAACGCCGCACGCAGAACCTCTCCGAGCCCCACGAGCGCAGGAACGGCCAAGCGCACGTGAAGCAGATGCTGCTCGGGGCGACCTCCCACGCGATCCCCGTGGCGGCCGGCGAGCCCATGCTCGGGCGATGGCAGCGGCTGCTGTTCGTCGAGCTCGACGAGCCGAAGGCACGCGAGATCGTGTTCCAGGTCTTCGGCGCCTGAGCCGTCCGTAGACTGGAAGTGACGATGGCCTACGAACGACGGAAGTCCCGCCAGGTCAAGGTGGGCTGGGTCGAGATCGGTGGCGACGCGCCCGTGCGCGTGCAGTCGATGACCACCACCAAGACCCACGACATCAACGCCACGCTTCAGCAGATCGCCTCGCTCGTGGCGACCGGCGTGGACATCGTTCGCGTCGCCGTGCCGCACTGGGAGGACGCCGAGGCGCTGAAGGCGATCGCGGCCAAGTCCACCGTCCCGGTCATCGCCGACATCCACTTCCAGTGGAAGTACGCCATCGCCGCGCTCGAGGCGGGCATCCACGGTCTGCGCATCAACCCCGGGAACATCAAGTTCCCCGACAAGGTCCGGCTGATCGCCCGGGAGGCGAAGGCCCGCGGCGTGCCGATCCGGATCGGCGTGAACGCAGGCTCGCTCGAGCCGTCCCTGCTCGCGAAGCACGGACGGCCCACGCCCGAGGCGCTCGTCGAGTCGGCCCTCACCGAGATCCGGCTGCTGGAGGACGAGGACTTCACCGACATCAAGATCTCGGTGAAGCACTCGAACGTCCGGGAGATGATCGAGGCCTACCGGATGCTGGCCGAGGCCTGCGACTACCCCCTGCACCTCGGCGTGACCGAGGCCGGGCCGATGCCGTCCGGCGGCGTGAAGTCGGCCGTCGGGATCGGGACGCTCCTGGCCGAGGGGATCGGCGACACGATCCGCGTCTCGCTCACCGACGACCCCGTCGAGGAGGTCAAGGTCGGGAATCTGGATCCTCCAGTCGCTCGGGCTGAAGAAGCGCGGGCTCGACCTGGTGGCCTGCCCGTCGTGCGGCCGGGCCGAGGTGGACGTGCTGGGGCTGACCAAGCGGGTGAACGAGGGCCTGGAGAAGCTCCGGGCTCAAGGCGCCGATCCGCGTGGCGGTCATGGGCTGCGTGGTGAACGGGCCCGGCGAGGCGCGCGAGGCCGACCTCGGCATCGCCGCCGGCAAGGGCTACGGCCAGCTCATCGTGAACGGCGAGGTCCAGGCCCGCCGGATCCCCGAGGCGGAGATCGTCGACGTGCTCGTCGCCGAGGCCCGGAAGATGGCCGACGAGCGCGCCGCCGAGGCCGAGGCGGCCCCGGACCCGGTCGTCTCCCGCGCCTGAGCCCGTCCTCGGGCCGCTGCCGCCGGTCGCGGCGAGCCGACCTGATCGGCTGACCGAATGCCTTGTCACGGTCGGCGGAAGGGGACATCATGCGCAGCGGGCGGAGGCCGCTTCGCCCCGGTTTGGTCAAAGGGGAGGGACTCGATGCGCCGGTTGCTGGTGGTTGGCTTGATGATTGGGTTCGTTGCAGGAGTCGCGCTGCCGGCGAGTGCCGCTCCGGGTGATAGGGATCCGTCGTTCCACGGCACCGGCTTCCACGCCGTGTCGTACGGGGCGCCGAACGAGGACGGCGCGAGGGCAATCGCGCGCGTCGGCACCCGAAAGGTCGTCGTGCTCGGCAACGTGAACTTCCAGGACGGCTCCCTGACCCGGTACAGGGCGAACGGCGAGCTCGACACCGGGTTCTCCGGCGACGGCAAGATGACGTTCGACGTCCAGATGGAACAGGAGCGGATGGGCTTCGCGATCGGTGGGGACGGGAAGCCGGTGGTGGCCGGCAGAACCGACGCCGGCGCGTCCCGCGACTTCTTCGTCGAACGGTTCCTCAAGGCGGGCGGCATCGATACGGCGTTCGGCGGAGGTGGCGGCGACGGCATCGTGACCACCGACTTCGCCGGCGGCACCGACGAGCCGGCCGCGGTCTTCGTGCAGGGGAACGGGAAGATCCTGGTGTCCGGCCAGGCCGACGTCGGCTCGCAGATCCGCGTGGCGCTCGCCCGCTACACGGCCGCCGGGATCCTCGACGACACCTTCGGCGGCGGCGACGGCAAGGTGACGACCCACGCCGACGACCTCGCGGACGGCAGGGCGCTTGCGGTGATGCCCAACGGCAAGATCGTGGTGGCCGGGCTCTCCGGCGTCGAGGGCGACGTCGACATGCTGGTGCTCCGGTACCTGCCGGGCGGAACGCTCGACCCGTCGTTCTCGGGAGACGGCAAGCTCCTGATCCAGTTCGGGGGGGATAGCTCCTCGGTCTCGTCCGTGGCACTGCAGCCCGACGGCAAGATCGTCGTCGGTGGCGGAGTGTTCCTCAGCGGGTCGAACACCAACTGGGCGTTCGCCCGGGTCATGCCCAACGGGACGCTCGACCACGGCTTCAGCGCCGACGGGCGGCAGACCCTGAACTTCGGGACCTCGAACGACTTCCTGGTCTCGGTTGTCGTCCAGGCGTCGGGCAAGATCGTCGCCGGCGGCAACACACTCCAGGGATCAACCTTCGACGCGGCGCTCGCCCGGCTGGGTCCGGCAGGCGGGCTCGACCACACGTTCGGCGTGAACGGCAAGGTCATCGACACGCTCTTCGGCGAGGGCGGGTCGATCGAGGGCCTGCGGAATTACGGGGGTGAGAAGGTCGTGGCCGCCGTCACGGTGAACCAGGCCGGCGGCGACCGGGACGCTGGGGCGGCCCGCTACCTGGCGGGCTGACCCCGCGAGCTGGCCAGCTGCGATTCCACGCGCTTCGTGGTTTCATCCATCGCCGATCTCGTGCCGTGCTCGTCGACCCTGGGGAGGAACGGAATGCATGCGACACGGGTGATCCGAAGTCTCGCGCTGGCCGTCGCGGTGGCCGCGCCGACCGTCCTGGCGCCCGCGCACGCCGTCGCTGCCTCGGCCGGCTCGCTCGACCCGGCGTTCGGCGACGGCGGACGCGTCGACCGCGACTTCGGCGACGACCTCGCCGAGCAGGGGGTCGCGTTCGCCATCCAGGCGGACGGGAAGCTGCTGGTCGCCGGCCACCAGACCGGCGAGGGCCCGAGCCGCTTCGCCGTGGCCCGGTACCTCGCGAACGGTGACTTCGACCAGGGCTTCGGGGACCACGGGCATGCACTGATCGACGCGGGCCCGAACTCCGACGCGACCGGGGTGGCCGTCACCGCGGGGGGCAAGATCGTCCTCGGCGGGAACGCGGGCGACGGCGACTTCGCGGTGGTCCGGCTCCGCTCGAACGGTGACCCGGACACCGGGTTCAACCACACCGGCGTGATGACGTTCGGCTTCGGATCGGGCTCGGCGGACGAGGCGTTCGCCGTCGCGGTTCAGGCGGACGGCAAGATCGTGATCGCCGGTTCGGCCCACCGCAACGGCACCACCGATTTCGCCGTGGCGCGCGTGCGCACGGACGGGACGCTGGACCCGGGGTTCAGTGGCGACGGCAAGGTGAAGACGGCGTTCGGATCCAGCGTCGACCAGCGGGCCCAGGGCCTGGCGGTCCTCCACGACGGGCGGGTGGCCGTCTTCGGCGAATCCCATCAGGGCGGCGGCCGCGGCGCCGACTTCTCGCTCGCGGTCTACCGCGCGAACGGCACGCTGGATCCGCAGTTCTCCGGCGACGGTCGGGTGATCACCGACTTCGGCGGGGGCGAGTTCGGGTACAAGGTGGCCGAGGACGCCGACGGGAAGATGGTCGTTGCCGGCGAGACCGACACCGGTGATTCCAACTGCGACTGGGCGCTCGCCCGGTACAAGCCCGGCGGCAGCCTCGACCCCTCGTTCGGGGGCGACGGCCGCGTGGTGACCTCGTTCGGCAGCCGTTGCGACATCGCCTCCGGCCTGATGCTCCAGCGCGACGGCAAGGTGATCGGCGCGGGGTCGAGGAGCGACGCCGACTCGTTCGACACCGCGGTCGTCCGGTACCTCCTGAACGGCCACCTCGATCACTCGTTCTCGGGCGACGGCAAGGTGGTGACGCTGTTCGCCGGCGGAAACAGCGAGTTCTGGGGCGCCGCGGAGACCAGGTCGGGAAAGATCGTCGCGGGCGGTCGCGTGCTGCGCCTCAGCGGCGGGTCGACCAACTTCGCTCTGGCGAGATATATCGCCTGACGCCGAACCCGAGGCGGGGAACGCGGAGCTGCGCGCTGGTCAGCGCCACTCGTCGACCTGCTGCGACGCGACGTCGCGGCGGGCCGCGGCGCGTTCCTTCAGCAGGATCGTCGCGCCCTCGGGGCTTCGCGTGTAGACGAGCCTGCCGCCGCCGACCCACTTCGACCACGACAGCGCGAACTGGTCGGCGAGCTCGCGCTTCTTCCCGAACTCGGCCGGCACCGGGTGGTAGTACGGTCGGCCGTGGCGCTTGCGCCGGAGCAGCCACCGGAGCACGAGCCACACCGGCCGGTACAGGAACCCGGACTTCGACAGCTCCTGCCGTTCGATCAGGTACCGCTGGTCGACGATCGGCTGGAACAAGTCGTCGAAGGCCTCGCTGAACGCGTCGGCCGACGCCCGGTCGGGCGTGTCGAGGTGGACGTCGTACGTTCCGTCCAGCCCCTCGGCCACCCGGACGCGGTCGGGCGACGCGGCGGCCAGGCCGGTCGCCGTGAGCGCGTCCGCGATCGCGTGGGCGAAGTCGGTCAGGTAGGCCGTGACCGGCAGCTCGACGAACGACCGGCGGACGAACCGCACCGCGAACGGGATCGACACGCCGATCGACAGGGCCAGGATGCCGAGGCCGAGCAGCGCCGCCATGCCGTTCGACATCCCGTTGAGCTTGGCCTGGGGGATGGCGTACCCCAGCAGGATCGCGGCCTCGACGAGGTTGAACAGGATGATGTTGATCAGCGCCCGCAGCGCGCTCCGGTAGGAGTACGCCGTCTTCAGCTGCTCGGGCGGGCCGGCCAGGATCGTGCCCCGGAACTCGAAGTTCTCGAACGGCGACCCGATGCCCCACTCGTCGTACGCGTGGTCGCGCTCCCGGGCCCGCTGGAACGACCGCCGGTTCACGCGTTCGACCTGGATCCGGGACGACGGCTGCTCCTGGACCAGCTGGAGCCGGGGGTCGACGTGGCCGGCGCCCTTCACGATCCGCTTGTTCGGCGACAGCCCCCACACGTGCCGGTGCTTGCCGAGGAACCGCTCCAGGTCGTCGCGGCCCTCGTCGATCGTCGCGTCGAGGCACACGACGTCCCAGTTGTCGGCGACCTTTCGCGGCCAGTTCGGGTCGAGCCGGATCGTCCGCCCCCGGATCTGGTTCACGCTGGCGAACGTCCCCGCGGTGGTCAGGTCCACGAGCGTGTTGAGCGAGAGGCTGTCCCACCCCTCGGCGAGCAGGCCCCGCGTGCCCACGATGCACCGAGTGACGCCCCGTTCGAACATGTCGGTGACCCACGCGACGTAGTGCCGGGGCTGCCAGTCGCCGCCCTCGCCGTCGATCTCGACGAGCCCGTCGCCGGCGTCCGTCGCCGTGAGCCCCGCGTCGAGGCCGTTCCGCGTGAACCACTCCCGGGCGTCGGCCAGGAACCGCTCCCCGGCGCCGGCGTCGGCCAGCACCGTGTGGCCGGTGACCATGATCGGCTCGAGCGCGGTGGTCTGCCCGTCCGCCACGAGCGCCCGCACGGCCTGGACCGCCCCGCCGGACTCCTTGTCGAGCACGCCCTCCAGCCGCCGGAGCGCCGTCGGCGACGATCGTTCGAAGTCCGTGAGCACGACGGCCCGGAGGCGGTCGGCCATGGCCGCGGCCTCCTCGCCGAGGATCCGCACGGCCGCGTCGGTCTTGCTCCTCGAATAGGCGAGCACCCGGTCGGTCGGCGAGGACGTCTGCCGCCAGCCGGTCTCGGTCATCGACAGCCCGAGCGTCCGGAGCGCGGCCTTGAGGTCGGCCAGGGCCTGTTCGTCGGCCGGGTCCTTCGACAGCCGGAGGAACCCCAGGCACCACGCCCGCGCGAGCGCGCCGCGGTCGCGAACGCCCATCGGCTGGAGCATCTCCGGCACGGTCTCGACGTCCGGCGCCAGCGCCACGCCCCGTTCCACGAGATACCGAACGCCGGCCACGGCGGTCTCGAACTCCTCGCTCAGCAGGTCCTGCCAGGTCCGTGAGCCATCGGGCCGGTTCACCGTCGCCTCGACGAACCCGGGGAACCGCGGGTCGTCGAAGGCCCGGGCGAAGGCCTGTTCCAGCAGCTGGTGCTGCTGCGCCAGGAACGCCTTCTCGGCGTCGGTCGGCGCCGTGATCAGCACCAGGTCCTGGTACGGCGCGAGGTTGCCGCTGCGAACCACCGCCGGGGTCGGGACCTCGAAGTCGATCCCGTTCACCAGGGCCAGGTAGTTGTCGAGCTCGTCGCCCTCGGCGGAGGCGGGCGGCGTCGCGGTCAGCCCGACGATCACCGCGTTCGGCAGGCGCGTGATCAGGCGGTCCAGGATCATCGCCCAGTAGTCGAGGAGGTGGTGCGCCTCGTCGAGCACGATCACGCCGACGTCGAGCGCAACGATGCGCTCCACGAGGTCGAGCGCGTTCGGATGGAGCAGCTGCTCGATCGTGGCCTCGCCGGACTCCAGGAGCTTCTTCTTGCGCGCCGCGGCTCGACGCCGAACACCCTCCGTGTACGGGCCGTGGCCCTTCGTGGCGAGGTCGACGAGGTAGGCCTCGGCGCCCTCGGGGGTCCGCCCGCCGTCGACCAGCTCGTCCACCCACGCCTGCCGGCCGACGCGGTCGAGGAACTCGCGCTCCTGGGTCTGCGTGGCCAGGCTCTGGTAGGTCAGGCACGAGATCGCGCCGAGCTGCCGGGGGTCGGTGGACACCTCGGCCAGGGCCGGCGGGTCGGCCACGTCGGGGGCCGGGTCGTCGAGGAACAGGCGCACCTTGTCCCGCCACTGTTCCTGGATGGTCGTCGTGGGGGAGAAGGTCACGGCCGGCCGCCCCACACGGCGGATGATCTCGAGCCCGACGAGCGTCTTCCCGGCGCCGGGGGGCGCGACCACGTGGAAGGTCCGCTTCGAGCCGTCACGCGCCTGGAAGTCCTCGAGGATCTGCCGCTGGTACACCCGCCATTCGTGGCGGAACGCCATCGCCGGGAGCAGCGGCTCCGGGGGCGCGGGAGGCGCCTGGGGCGCCGGCGGGAGCGTCATGGCCCCGGATGGTACTGCCGGATCCACACGCGACCGCCCTTCCTGCGATGGACTCATCGACGCCGCGGACAGCGGGACCTGGACGACTCGCGGTTTCCTCGCTGAGCGATTCCTGACCACCTGACGCGGGGGAGTCGCCCGGATCGGCCGCTATCCTTGCTGGCCTCATGCGGTTCTCGAAGCTGTTCGCGCGCACCCTGCGGGAGGCCCCGGCCGAGGCCGAGGCCGCCTCGCACGTCCTGCTGATCCGGGCCGCGTTCATCCGGAGGACCGCGGCCGGCATCTACTCGATGCTGCCGCTCGGGTGGCGGAGCCTCCGCAAGGTCGAGCGGATCGTCCGCGAGGAGATGGATGCGGCCGGGGCGCAGGAACTCCGGCTGCCGATCATCGTTCCGGCCGAGCCATGGAAGCAGACCGGCCGGTGGGAGACGTACGGCGACCTGATGTTCAAAGTCACCGACCGCCACGGGCGCGAGATGGGCCTCGGGCCGACCCACGAGGAGGTCGTCACCCCGCTCGTGGCGCAGGAGTTCGGCTCGTACCGCGATCTGCCGGTGAACCTGTACCAGATCGAGTGGAAGTACCGGGACGAGTTCCGGCCTCGGTTCGGCCTGCTCCGCGGACGGGAGTTCCTGATGAAGGACGCCTACTCGTTCGACCGGGACGAGGACGGCATGCGGGCCTCGTACGACGTGATGATGGATGCCTATCGGAAGATCCACGACCGGAGCGGTCTCGACTACCGCGTCGTGGAGGCCGACCCGGGCCAGATCGGCGGCGGCGTCAACCACGAGTTCATCGCGGAGGCGACCGTCGGCGAGGACTGGTTCCTGTACTGCCCGAACTGCGACTACGCGGCCGACGTCGAGGCCGCCGTGGTGCCGGCCGGTGACGCCACCGATCCGACGGCAGCCGGGGACCTCGCGCCGCTCACGGAGGTCGACACTCCCGGCGCATCCACCATCGAGGCCGTGTCCGGGTTCCTGGGACGTCCGGCCACCGAGATGCTGAAGACGATGCTGTTCGACGCGAACGGCGCGACCGTGGCCGTGTTGATACGGGGCGACCGCGAGGTCAACGAGGACAAGGTCGGCCGCGCCATGTGGCCGATCCCGACCGAGCTCATGGGCGACGACATGGCGAAGAAGCGCGGGTTCGCGATGGGCTTCGTCGGTCCGCAGATCATGGGCTCCGAGGTCACGGTGCTGGCCGACCACTCGGTCCGGGGCGGCACGAACTGGGTGACCGGCGCCAACCGCGTCGACGCCCACGTGACCGGGGCGAACGAGGGCCGGGACTTCCGGATCGACCGGTGGGAGGACCTCTCCCAGGCCCGGGAGGGCGATCCGTGCCCGAACGGCGACGGCACGCTGGTCCAGGCCCGGGGCATCGTGGCCTCGCACACCTACCAGCTGGGAACGCGGTACTCGAAGGCGCTCGACGCCACCTTCCTCGACGAGGACGGGTCGGGCGGCACTACGAGATGGGCTGCTACGGCATCGGCCTGACCCGCATCGTGGCCGCCGCGGCCGAACAGCACCACGACGACGCCGGCCTCATGTGGCCCAAGGCCATCGCCCCGTACGAGGTCGTCGTGGTCCCGACGAACATGGACCAGCCCGCCGTGGTCGACGCCGCGGAGCGGATCTACGCCGAGCTCCAGAACGCCGGGTGCGAGGTGGTGCTCGACGACCGCGACGACCGGGCCGGCGTGAAGCTCAACGACGCGGACCTCATCGGCTACCCGGTGCAGGTCGTGATCGGCAAGCGCGGGATCGAGTCCGGCCAGGCCGACCTCAAGGTCCGGGCGACCGGCGAGCGGTCCCAGGCGCCGCTCGACGCCGCGTCGCAGGCGGCGCTCGACCTGCTCGACGCCGCCCCGTAACGCGGCACACGGCCGGAGCGACCGCACACAGCATGCGGCGCACGGAGGTTCGATTCCTGGAAGTCGACCGAGGGCTACCCGCCGTGCGAGCCGACACCGTCGGCGGGCCCGGCCGGCGCCGCTCGCTCCGTTCGTCTTGCGGGAACGGTGTCCCGGCTGTCACGCTATCCCCGGCGCGCCCGCTGGGCGCGGACGAGCCGACGGGGGTGAGCCGGGTGGCGAAGCTGGGTGGGTGGCGGAAGATCGCCGGGGCGATGTGGGGGCCGCCAGACGACCCGCAGGTCTACGGGATCATCGAGTTCGACGCGACGCCCCTCCTCGCCCTCATCGAACGTGGGCGCGCGGCCGGCTACCCGGTCACCCCGACCCACCTGGTCGGCCGGGCGGTCGCGAACGCCCTGCACGAGGTGCCCGACTTCAACGTCCGGATCAAGGGCTCCAAGGTGATCCCCCGCGAGACGGTCGACGTGTTCTTCATCGCGGCGGTCGAGGGCGGCAAGGAGCTCTCGGGCGTCAAGGTCGAGCGGGCCGACGAGAAGTCGGTGTTCGAAGTCGCGCAAGAGCTCCGCGAACGCGCCACGCAGATGAAGCAGGGCGACGACAAGGAGTTCGCCAAGACCAAGAAGAACATCGCCCGCATGCCCCGGCGGCTCCTGCGGCCGTCGATGAAGTTCAGCGCGTACCTCACGAACTCCCGGAACAGGGACGTCAAGGCGCTCGGCGTGAAGAAGCAGCCGTTCGGCTCGGCGATGATCACGTCGATCGGGATGTTCGGGATCCCGCAGGGGTTCGCGCCGCTGGCCCGCTTCTACGGGATGCCCCTGCTGGTGCTGGTCGGGGAGATCCAGGACAAGCCGATGGCGGTCGACGGCCAGGTCGTGATCCGGCCGGTCATGTCGCTGACGGCGACCATCGACCACCGGTACGCGGACGGGTGGCACATCAGCCAGCTCATCAAGCCGTTCAAGGCGTACCTCGGGAACCCCGCCGCGTTCGAGCCCGACCCGGCGCCGCCGTCGGGCTCCGAGCCGGTCGAGACCACCGCGGAGGCGCACGAGGTCATCGGCGAGCAGCTGGCCGGCGTTCCCCGTCCGGACGAGCCGGCGTCCAACGGGGGCGAACCGGTCGGGTTGCCGGCCGAGCCGACCGCACCTACGCTCGGCGGGTGAGCGACAAGATCCCCGACGACGTCCGCCGGTTCGCGTCGCAGCATTCCGACGGGCTCGACGCCGTCGTCCAGCGCATCGGGCTCGATACGTTCGACCTGCTGCTGATCGACGGCCAGGGCAACTGGACCCGGTGGGTCACGACCTCGAAGGATTCCGCCGAGGCGGCCGCGAAGGAGCTCGGCGCGACGGTCCACGACGGCTGGGACGCGGACGAGCTGGCCAAGCGCATGAACCGCCGCGACAACTGGAACGAGCCCGGCGGCGTCAAGCGCGCCGTATAACGGTCGGAACCCCGCCAATGAGAGCGTCCCGTCCTTTCCTGGTGTTCGCCGTGGCTGCCGCGCTCGCCGGTTGCTCGTCCACTACCGCGCCGGCGCCGACCCCGAGCGAGTCGCGCCTCATCCGCGGGGACCTCCCCTCCCACGACGGCGGCGACGTCGGCGCCGCCCACGAGCGTGCCGTCTCCGATTCCGTCCCCGGGAGGCGTGGTCCCGGCGGACCCCGACGGGCTGGCGTCGACTGCCGCCCGGTCCGTGGTGGCGGTGGTCACCGCCGGCAGGATCGATTTCATCGACCGGATCCTGGGCGACGTCCAGAGTTCCTCGACATGCACCCCGTTTCCCTCGATCAAGGTGCTGGAACGCAGCGAGCTCGGCGGCGAACGCGAGTATGTGCGGCGAGTCGTCCGCGTCGCCCGGGCGCACGAGGGCATCGACGGCGTCGGCACGGCTCGCGGGCGGATGCACGCCGGCGTCGAGTGGCCGGGCGTGGAGGACCCCTACGTCGTCGATGTGGTCATCGCGGTCGACTGCCCGGAGGAGTCCGCGTGAGCGTCACTGCGGACGCGGACTCGCCCGCAATAGCCGCCCATTGGGGCGACTGGGACTGTCCAAGGCGTCGAACCGAAACGCCAGTCGCTATACTGGGCGAGGAATCGAGTGCAGGACCCGAAGTGGGCTCGCCGCCCACTTTTTTTTCGGGAGGTGACAAGTGGACGTGGAGGCGCTGCTCAGGCCCGTGGTGGAGGGCGCGGGGCTCGAGCTGGTGGAGGCCGCGTTCACCCGGGAGCACCAGCGACGCATCCTGCGGGTCACCGTGGAGCGTGACGAGCCGGGCGGCGTCGACCTCGACACGATCGCCGAGGTCAGCGGGCGGATCTCCCGGCGGCTCGATCTGGAGGATTTCGGCTCGGGGCGCTACGACCTCGAGGTGAGCTCGCCAGGCGTGGAACGGCCGCTCAGGGGGCCGAAGGACTTCCGGCGCCACTCCGGCGAGAAGGTGAAGGTCCGCTCGGTGGAGCCGGTGGACGGGTCGCGGACCCACACCGGTCTGCTGGATGCAGCGGACGATGACGGGATCGTGGTCCGCACCGAGGCCGGCGAGCGCCGGATTCGGTACGAGGACGTGGCTTCGGCTCGGACGGTGTTCGAGTGGGGGCCGGCGGAACGGAAGGTGAAGAAGTGAACCAGGAACTGGTCGGAGCGCTGCGGGAGCTCGCGCGGGAGAAGGGCATCCCGTTCGAGATGATCCTGTCCGGCCTCGAGGAGGCCATGGCCTCGGCGTACAAGTCCTGGCGCCGTCAGCAGGACCCCGATCTGGACGAGGAGCTCTTCGGCACGCGGGCGATCATGGACCCGGAGACCGGCGACCTGCGCATCTGGGAACAGGAGCGCGACGCGGAGGGCAACGTGCTCTCCGAGAACGAGGTCGAGGTCACCGACGAGTTCAAGGGCCGCATCGGCGCGCAGACGGCGAAGCAGGTCATCTACCAGAAGCTCCGCGACGCCGAGCGCGAGCTCACGTACGAGGAGTTCGCCGGGCGCGAGGGCGACGTCGTGACCGGGATCATCCAGCAGGACTCCCACCGGTACACGCTGCTCGACCTCGGGAAGGTCGAGGCGCTGCTTCCCCAGGCGGAGCAGGTGCCGAGCGAGATGTACCGGCACGGCGACCGCCTGACCGCGTACATCACCGAGGTCCGCCGGGGCACGAAGGGCCCGCAGATCGTCGTGTCGAGGACGCACCCCGGCCTGCTGAAGAAGATGTTCGAGCTCGAGGTTCCGGAGATCGAGGAGGGCATCGTCGAGATCAAGGCGGTGGCCCGCGAGCCCGGGCACCGTTCCAAGATCGCGGTCTCGTCGAACGAACCCGCCGTCGACCCCGTCGGCGCGTGCGTCGGCGCCAAGGGCTCGCGGGTCCGGATGGTCGTGAACCAGCTCAAGGGCGAGAAGATCGACGTGGTGCCGTGGTCGCCCGACGCGTCGCAGTTCGTGGCGAACGCGCTGCAGCCGGCCAAGGTCAAGGAGGTCCGGATCGACCCGGACACCCAGACCGCGATGGTCATCGTCCCCGACTACCAGCTGTCGCTCGCCATCGGGAAGGAAGGGCAGAACGCCCGCCTGGCCGCGCGGCTGACCGGCTGGCGGATCGACATCAAGAGCGAGACCCAGTTCGCCGAGGAGAGCCGCCCGCCGGCGGCGCGCCGGCGACTCCCGAAGACGAGGCCGAAGCCGCACCGAAGAGCTGCCGCCGAGGGCACGCCGCTCCGGCAGAGGCGTCCACCGAGTCCGGAGCTGACGCCGCGGCCGAGAGCCCCGAGCCTGCTGAGGGCGATGCCGGCGAGGCGTCCGCGAGCCCCTGAGGCAGGGTGACGCCAGCCGAGGTAGCCGCCGGAGGAAGCCGTCGACGAGCCTGCGGAGAGCCGCAGAGCCGGCCGAGGGCGATGAGGCGGCGGAAGTCGAGGAGACTCCCGAGGACGTCGAGCCGGCCCGAGGAGGAGGCCGACGCCGCGACCGGGGAGACGGAAGCCGAGCCCGCGGCGGACGCCGAGGAGCAGGCCGAGGCCGAGGCGGAGGCCGAGGGCGACGAACACGCCGAAGCCGAAGCCGAGGCCGCGGAGCCGCCGAGGCGGAAGCCGAAGCCGAGTCCGGCGACGAGGACGCCGAGGAGGCCTGAGTTCCGGGTGGCGGCGCCTCCCGGCGCGAGCCGGTCGGACCTGCGTCGGCTGCCGGCAGCCGACGCGAAGTCGGGCCTGGTTCGGTGATCCGGACGCCGGAAGGAGTTCGGATGGACCGGGCGCAGCGGCTCCGGGGCGCGGGCGCCTACCTGCACCCCCGCAGGCAGCCTGCTGGGAGGCCGCGCTGAAGCGCGGAGCGCTGGCCAGGGCGCTCCGGACAGCCCTGTCCCCGGACGAAGCCAGTACATTACGAGACGGACATCGAAGGAGCACGCACGACGTGAGGGTTCACGAACTCGCCAGGGAACTGAACGTCCAGAGCAAGGACATCCTTGCGGCGCTGGAGGAGATGGGGCTGGGCGGACGCACGGCCTCGTCCTCCGTGCCCGACGAGGCCATCCCGCGGCTCCGGGCGTCCGGCGGCAAGCCGGTTCCCGGCGGCGTGAAGCCCAAGGTCGCAGGCCGTCGAGCCGCTCCCGGAACGCAAGCCGCACGCCGCCGAGCCGGCGCCCGCCGGACACCGGCCCGCAACGGCCAGGCCGCGGCCCCCGCGCCGGGAACGGCCAGCAGCCCCGCGGCTCGCCGCCCCGGCGCCACCGCGCCGGCATCCGCACCGTCCCCCCGGGCAGCCGCCGCCCGCGACGGCGCCGAGCGCCGCGCCGCACCGGCCCCACGCCGCCCCCACCCTCCCCACGCTGAAGCTGACCCGCGGCGCCACCGCCCAGGAGGTCGCCGACAAGACCGGCCGGACTCGGCCGCCGACGTCGTGAAGACGCTGTTCACCATGGGCGAGATGGTCCCGGCCACCGCCTCGCTCGCCGACGAGGTGCTCGACGTGCTGGCCCACGAGCTCGGCTACGAGGCGCAGATCACGGCCGACGCTCACGCCGACGAAGCGGAGGACGACGAGGCGACGTCGACGAGTGCCGGCTGGTCCAACGGCCGCCGGTCGTCACCGTCATGGGCCACGTCGACCACGGCAAGACGCTGCTGCTCGACGCGATCCGCACGACCGACGTGGTCGGCGGCGAGCACGGCGGCATCACCCAGCACATCGGTGCCTACCAGGTCCACGTGCAGGGCCGCGAGATCACGTTCATCGACACGCCGGGCCACGAGGCGTTCACCGCCATGCGGGCCCGCGGCGCCGAGGTCACCGACATCGTCGTGCTGGTCGTCGCCGCCGACGACGGCGTCATGCCGCAGACGATCGAGGCGCTCAACCACGCCAAGGCGGCGGGCGTTCCGATCATCGTCGCGGTCAACAAGATCGACAAGGAGGACGCCAACCCGATCCGCGTCCGCCAGCAGCTCACCGAGCAGCAGATCATCCCGGCCGAGTACGGCGGGTCGCACGAGTTCATCGACGTCTCCGCCAAGACCGGCCAGGGCCTGCAGGACCTGCTGACGACGATCCTGCTCGTCGCCGACATCGAGGACCTCAAGGCCGACCCCGACGCGATGCCGCGCGGGCGCCGTCATCGAGGCGAACCTCGACAAGGGCCGCGGCCCGGTCGCCACCGTGCTCGTGATGCGGGGGACGCTGCAGCCGGGCGACGCCGTGGTTTCCGGAACCGCATACGGGCGCGTCCGGGCGATGGTCGACGAGAACGGCCAGTCGGTCCACGAGGCCGGGCCGGCCAAGCCGGTCCAGGTGCTCGGGTGGAGCCACGCGCCCGAGGCCGGCGACGACTTCAAGGGCGTCGACGACGAGCGCGAGGCCCGCCACATCGCCGCCGAGCGCGAGGCCCGCACCCGGCAGGCGGAGCTCGTCGCCGTCCAGGCCGCCGAGCCTCATGGAGCTCATGCAGATGGTCCGGGAGGGCGAGGTCAACGAGCTCAACCTCGTGATCAAGGCCGACGCCCAGGGCAACCTCGAGGCGCTCGCGCAGTCGCTCGAGGAGCTCGCGCACCGACGAGGTCCGCGTGAACATCATCCATCGGGGCGCCGGCGGAATCACCGAGAACGACGTCCGGCTGGCGATGGCGTCGCAGGCGATCGTGATGGGCTACAACGTCCGGCCGAACCCCGAGGCGGCCGCCCTCGCCGAGAAGGAGGGCGTCGAGCTCCGGCTGTTCCGGATCATCTACGAGGCCATCGACAGCATCAAGGCGGCCCTGTCCGGGATGCTCGCGCCGGAGGAGCAGGTGGTCGAGCTGGGCCGCGCCGAGGTCCGGGCCGTGTTCCGCGGCTCACGGATGGGCGTGGCGGCCGGTTCCTACGTGCTCAACGGCGTCATCCAGCGCGGCGCCCGCGCCCGGCTCGTCCGGGACGGCCGGATCGTGTGGGAGGGCCGCATCGACACCCTGCGCCGCTTCAAGGACGACGTGCGCGAGGTGGCCGAGGGGTTCGAGTGCGGCATCGGGCTCGAGAACTTCCAGGACATCCACGAGGGCGACGTCATCGAGGACTTCGAGGTCCGGGAGGTCGCCCGCTCCCTGTAGGAGGCGACACGCCGTGCTGGTGGCGGTGACGAGGTTCGACCTGCGGATCCCGGGGTGCGGGTCGCTCAAGGAGAAGCGCCACGTGGTGAAGACGCTCACGGCCGGGCTGCGGCAGAAGTTCAACGTGTCGGTCGCCGAGACCGGGCACCACGACCTCTGGCAGCGGGCCGAGATCGGCGTGTCGGCCGTGGCCGGGGAGCAGTACCACGTGCGCAGGGTGATGCACGAGGTGGAGAAGTACGTGGAGCGGTTCGGGCCGGTCGAGGTCATCGACTCGGAGCTCACGCTCCACGACCCGGAGGACTGTGAGCACATGAGCGAACGCACGCGACGCGCTGCCGAGGAGTTCCGGGAGATCCTGGCCGCCGAGATCCAGAAGCTGAAGGACCCCCGGCTGGGGTTCGTCACGGTGACCGGCGTCAAGGTCACGGCCGACCTCCGCAAGGCCTGGGTGTTCTACACGGTGCTCGGCGACGAGAGCGCGAGCGGAAGGGGACGGCGGCGGCGCTGCGGAGCGCCCGGTCGCACCTCCGCGCGGCGCTCGGCCACCAGGTCCGGATGAAGTTCACGCCGGAGCTCGAGTTCGAGGAGGACCCGGGCGCGACCGGCGGCGAGCGCATCGAGGAGATCCTGCGGCAGATCCGCGAGCAGGACGAGGGCCGGGGCGTCGACGGCGCGGCCGGCGGCCCGGGCGACGCTCCCGAATCGCAGCGCGAGGAGGAGGCATCGTGACCGCGGTCATTCCCGAGGAGTCCACGCCGACGCTCGACGAGGCGTTCGCCCGCGCGGCGGAGGTCCTGATGGGTGCGGACGAGGTGGCGCTGGCCTGCCACGTGAACCCCGACCCCGACGCCCTCGGCTCGATGCTCGGGCTGTCGGCGTTCCTGCGGGCCCGGGGCGTGCGGACCACTGTTCCTACGGGAACGAGCCGTTCGACCACCCCACGGTGGGTCTCGGAGCTGCCGGGCGCCGACGCGCTCGTGCGGCCCAGGCAGTTCCCCAAGAAGCCCGCCGTTGATGGTCACGCTCGACTGCGCGTCGGCGGACCGGCTGGGGAACCTCCAGCCGAACGCCGACAAGGCGGCCGAGCTCGTCTGGATCGACCACCACGCCACCAACCCCGGCCTGGGGACCGTGACGGTGATCGACCCGCACGCGTCGTCGACGGCCGAGATGGTGTGGCGCCTCGTGAAGCTGATGGGCGGTGAGATCCCCGCCGAGGTGGCCGTATGCCTGTACGCCGGGCTCGTCACCGACACCGGCCGGTTCCAGTACCAGGCCACGACGCCGGACACGCTGCGGCTCGCGGCCGAGCTGCGGGAGTTCCCATTCGACCACGCGAAGCTCGCCCAGGCCCTGTACGAGGACAACGTGCTGCCGTACCTCCGGATCCTCGGGACGGCGATGCACCGGCTGGTGTTCGACGCGGAGTCGTCGTTCGTGTGGACGTACCTCACGCAGGCGGACATGCAGGCCGCGAAGCTCGGGGTGGGGGAGACCGACGACCTCATCGACGTGGTGCGCACGGCGCGCGAGGCGGACGTGGCCGCGGTGTTCAAGCAGCAGCGCGACGGCCGGTTCAAGGCGTCGATGCGCTCGCGGGGCGGTCACGACGTCGCCGCGATCGCCGAGGCGTTCGGCGGCGGCGGGCACCGGCTGGCGGCCGGGTTCACGGCCAAGGCCGGACTCGAGGACGCGGTCGACGAGGTCGCCGCGATGCTCCGGGCGCAGCGTTCCGGGGGCTAGCGGCCGTGGCGGCGCCCGAGGGCGTGCTGCTCGTGGACAAGCCCGGCGGCATGACCTCCCACGACGTGGTCGACCGGGTCCGGCGCGCCCTGGAAACACGCAAGGTCGGCCATGCCGGGACGCTCGACCCGATGGCGACCGGCCTGCTGGTCGTCGGCGTCGGCCGTGCGACGCGACTGCTCCGGTACCTCTCCGGCCTCGACAAGGACTATGAGGGCGTGGCCCGGCTCGGCGAGGAGACCGACACGCTCGACGCCGACGGCGAGGTCGTGCGAACAGCGCCCGTGGGCGTCACGCGGGACCAGCTGGATGCGGCTCTGGCCGGGCTGACCGGCGACCTGGAGCAGCGCCCGCCGGCGTACTCGGCGGTCAAGGTGGGCGGCGAGGCGATGCACAAGGCGGCGCGGCGGGGAGAGGCCGTCGAGGCCGCCGCGCGGCCGGTCCACGTGGCCTCGTTCGTCGCGACCTCGTTCGACGGGCGCGACTTCGCGTTCACGTGCTCGGTCTCGAGCGGGACGTACGTCCGCGTGCTGGCGGCCGACGCCGGCGCGGCGCTCGGGTGCGGCGCGCACCTGACCTCGCTCCGCCGGACCCGCGTCGGGGCTTTCACGATCGACGAGGCCTGGCCGCTCGACGACCTGGGAACGCCGCAGCCGGTCGAACTGGCGGTGCGCCACATGCCGGCGCTCCGGCTCGACCATCCCGACGAGGCCGCGGCGGCGGCGAACGGCCGTCCGCTCGGCCCCGCCGGCCTCGACGGTCCGTACGCGGTGTTCGGCCCCGACGGCCGCCTCGTGGCGGTGTACCGGGACGACCTCGCCAAGGCGGTCCCGGAAATGGTGCTGGCCCCGCCGGCGTAAGGCCGTCGCGGGTGGCCCGAGTCGCTCAGCCGCAGCGCATCGCGAGGAGCGCCCCGCCTTCCGCTCCCGGCGCGGTGACGGTTCCGAGTGCCAGGAGCCCACCGCCCGGCATCCCGGCGATCCGGTCCAGCCCGGCCTCGCCCTCGGGAACGTCGAGGTCGCCTTCGGTCCAGCGGAACCCGTTCCAGTGGATGGCGAGGGCGGTCCTCGGTCCACCGCCGCCCTTCGTTCCGGCCGCCCACACGTCGTCGGGACCGTTCGTGACGACGGACTGGAGGCTCGCGGGGCCGAGTTCAGGCAATGGTCCGAGTACCCAGCGTTCCCCGTTCCAGTGCTCGACGAGCGGCATCGGGGTCGAGGTCTCGATGTCCTCGCCGATCCCCTCCACGGAATACCCTCCGACCGCCCAGGCGTCGTCGGGGGCGCTCGCGTCGACCCCGAAGAGCGTGTTGTCCGGCGAGGCCGCTTCGGGATCCGCCGGGGGCACGTTCGGGCTGGGCGCGAGCGTCCACCTGCGCCCGTCCCAGTGCTCGATCACCGTGAACTGCTCGGACATCGGCACGGTCGTCGAGTAGCCCACCGCCCAGGCGTCGTCCGGGGCACGGGCCACGACACCCTGCAGGCCCTCGTACCGCGGCGCGCGGCTCATGGGGGGGCGGGCCTCCGGAACGCGCACAACGGTCCACGATGAGCCATCCCAGTGCAGGCTGAGTGAGGCGCCCTGGACGTTCGGAACCGCGGTGTTCCCGACCGCCCAGACGTCGGCGGGGCCCGTGCCGTCGGCGGCCAACGCATGCGCGTAGGGGAGAGGGCTCCCGTTCGGCCACTCGACCTCCGGCGCCGCGACTTCCGATAGGGACGAGCCGTCCCAGTGGAACAGTGCGACGGTGGTCCCGCCGTGGGCCGGATTCGGGACGACCCCGTCGGCGACGACCCGGTCGCGATACCCGACGAACCACACGTCGTTGTGGGACACGGCGGCGACCCCCTCGAGGGTGAGCCCATCGGGATTCGGCACGTCGACGACGCTCCACGTCGACCCGTCGAAGTGCTCCACCAACGGCGAGGACGACCCGCCCTCCCGCTGCTCGAACGCCGAGCCGACCATCCAGGCATCAGTGGCCGAGATCACGCTCAGCCCCCGCGGCGAATTCACGAGGCGGTCGGGGTCGATCCCCTCGGCCGGGACCGTCGACCACGCGCACGCCGGCGTCGTCCCGGCGGGGGGCGGAGTCCCGCGCTCGAGGGCGCGCACGCCGACCAGTCCGCCGGTCACCACCGCGATCGCGGTCACGGCGGCGACGGCCCCGTTGCGTCCGCCGCGCCGGCGGATACGACGCGTGACGTCGTCCGGGAGCGCCGGTGTGGTCGCGACCTGGTCCGCGTCCTCGCGGAACAGATCCCTCAGGCCGTCCTCCAGCTGGGTCGTCACGGAACGGTCACTCCTTCCACGTGTGCACGTCGAGGTCGTCGCGGAGCCGGGCCAGGCCGCGCGACACGAGCGAGGCCGCGGTTCCCGGCCGGCACCCCAGGGCCTCCGCGATCTGGTCGTGCCTCAGGTCCTCGTAGAACCGGAGCACCAGCGCCGCGCGCTGACGCTCCGGCAGCCGCCGAAACGCCTCGCGAAGGGCGTCCCGGTCCTCGACGCCGCCTTCGGGCGGCGTCGAGGACCGCTCCGGGTCGGGTTGGCGCGCCAGCCAGGCGCGCTCAACCCGGCGCCGCCGGAAGTGCATCCGGGCCAGGTTCACCACGGTCTTCCGGAGGTACGCCTCGAAGGCCTCGGGCCGCCGCAGGTGCACCAGCCGGCCGCCGAGCCGAACGAACGCCTCCTGCGCGAGGTCCTGCCCGAGCGCGGGGTCGCCGGTCAGCAGGGCCCCGAGCCGGGCGGCGTCGGGCCCGAACCGCGCATACAGGGCGGCGAGCGACTCCCGGCGCGGCTCGTCACCGCTCGCGGCGGACTCCGCCGCGGCCGGCGCCGTCACGAGCTCGACCGCCTTCGGCGTGCCCGAACCCCCGTCCACACCCTCAACGATGCGCCACCCGACCCTTTTCTTGCACCCCGGAGATCGCTCCGAACCGGGGAGCGTCCGGTACCCTCAGCCTCCGTGGAGATCGTGCGGGGGATCGCGGAGCTGCCCGGGGCGACCGGACCGTCGGCGGTGACGATCGGGTTCTTCGACGGGGTGCACCTCGGGCACCGCGACGTCATGGCGCGCACCGTCGCCACCGCACGGGAACGGGACCTGGAGGCCGTCGCGGTCACGTTCGACCGGCATCCACGCGAGGTGTTCTCGCCGGGACGGGAGCCGCGCCTGCTGACCACGCTCGAGCGCAAGATCGACCTCATCGCGTCCACGGGCGTCGACGCCCTGGTCGTGCTCGAGTTCACGGACGAGTTCTCGAGGTGGTCGGCGGATGAGTTCGTCGACCGGGTGCTCGTCGAGGGCCTCTCCGCGCGTCACGTCGTGGTGGGAGAGAACTTCACGTTCGGCTACCGGGCCGCGGGAACCGTCGACGTCCTTCGCGACATGGGCTCGGAGCGCGGCTTCGACGTCGGCGGGGTCGGCCTGATCATGCTCGGCGACCGAGTCGTGTCCTCGACCTCGATCCGCCAGGCGCTCACCGAGGGAGACCTCGGATGGCCGGAACGGGCGCTCGGCCGCCGGTTCGTCCTCGACGGGCGTGTGGTGCGCGGCGCGGGCCGGGGGACCGGCCTCGGATGGCCGACTGCGAACCTCCAGACGCTCCCGAGGCTGCTGCTCCCCGGCGAGGGCGTCTACGCCGGCCGGGCGATCCACCGCGACGCCGGCCACCGGGCTGCGATCAACGTCGGAACGAACCCCACGTTCGGGCAGGAGCCCGTCCACCTCGAGGCGTTCCTGCTCGACTTCTCCGGCGATCTGGTGGGGGAGTCGCTCGGGATCGAGTTCTGGGAGCGGCTGCGCGACGAGGTCCGGTTCGACTCGATCGAGGCGCTCTCGGAGCAGATCGCCGCCGACGTCGAACGGACCCGCGAGGTCGTGTCGCTCGAGGGCGGGGGATGAGCACGCCGAGCCGCCCGCCCGAGCGGCCTCCCGGCGGGCCGACCAACGCCCGGCGACGAGCCGGGGTCCGCGTCACCACCCGCGGCTGGGTGGTGCTCGGGGTCCTTGGGGCCGTCGCCGTGGTGTTGGCGGGCTGGGCCCTCTTCTCCGGGAACGCCGACGGCACGCCCACGCCGACCGACCACGCGCAGCCGACCACGCCGGTGTCGTCCACCGCGACGACCGGGGCGAAGACGACCGACGCCACGAACTCCGGTGGACCGCCGCTCCCGGTCTGCCACTACGGCGTGCTGCCGGCGCCGGACGACAAGCTCGGGCAATGGGAGCGCACGCTGCTCGACACGACGTTCGCGCTGCCCGAGGACTACCGGCCGCCGGACCTCGTGCAGGTGGCCGAGGCCGGGTTCGAGAGCCAGGAGATGGTACGTGCGATCGTGATCCCCGACCTCACCGCGCTGCGAAAGGCCGCCGACAAGGCGGGGAACCCCGTCGACGTGCTCGTCGCCTACCGGAGCTTCCTCCGCCAGCAGCAGCTGTTCCAGGAACACGTCCGCGAGGTCGGCCGCAAGGAGGCCCTGGCGAAGACCGCCCGGCCCGGCCATTCGGAACACCAGCTCGGCACGACCGTGGACTTCCGGACGAAGGGTCAGCTCGACGTGGGCGAGGACTGGGGGTCGGAGCCCGCCGGCGCCTGGATGGCCGCGAACGCGTGGAAGTTCGGGTTCATCCTGTCCTATCCCGCCGACCGGGAGGACGTGACGTGCTATTCGTACGAGCCATGGCACTTCCGCTACTTCGGCCGGACACTCGCCGCGAAGATCCACGCGAGCGGGCTGACGCCGCGCGAGTACCTGTGGCGGCTGGATTCGGAGAACACCTCCCCGGAGACGTCGTCGCCGTGACGGGAGCCCGCTGATGGCGACCGACCCCGGCCGGCACCGCGCGCCCGCGCGGTTCCCGTTCGCCTGGGTGGCGCTCGCGCTGGTCGTCATCGCCGGGCTGGTCGTCGGGGTCAAGGCGGTGTTCCTGGACGACGACGGCGGCACGGAGCCGGTCGCGACGGCGTCCTCGCCGGGCGGGAACAACTCCGGGGACACGAACAGCAGCGTTCCTCCCACGACCGCACACGTCTCCGGGGAGCAGACCACCGTCGCCCGGGAACACCACCGACCCGAGCCCTTCCCCGCCCCCGCCGCCGAAGAAGGCGCTCGTCATCCACGGCGCCGGCGACACCAACGTCGATCTCGGCCTACATCGGCGTGTCGCCGTCGAACTACGACTTCCTCCTCTCCGGGATGAACGGCCTCTTCAAGCAGGACGACCTGACGGTGGTGAACCTGGAATGCGCGGTCTCGGACATCGGCTCGCCGGTGCCCAAGGAGTTCAACTTCCAGGGCGACCCGGATGCCCTCCCGTACCTCGAGCGCGACGGCGTCGACGTCGCGAGCATGGCGAACAACCACGCGTACGACTACGGGCCCGATGCGCTGGTCGACACGCGGAAGAACATCGAGGACGCCGGGATCGTCGCTGTCGGCGGCGGCAAGGACCCCGCCGAGGCGACGAAGGCCGGGATCGTCCACGTGAAGGGCTGGACGATCGCGATCGTCGGGTTCGACAAGGTGGTCGACCCATACCCCGAGGCGATCGCGGCGCCCGGCCACCCGGGCACGGCCTGCGGCCACGACGTGGACTGCATGGTCGCCGCCACGAAGAAGGCCGCCGCGATGAGCGACCTGACCATCGTGAACATCCACTGGGGCGTCGAGCTCGACACCCAGCCCCGCGCGGACGACGTGGCCATCGCGAACCGCCTGGTCGACGCCGGCGCGGACATCATCTTCGGCGGGCACTCCCACCGGCTCCAGCCGTTCGACATGGTGAAGGGCCGGCCGGTGTTCTACTCCCTGGGGAACTTCGTCTGGCCCGCCCTGTCGGCCGCCAGCGCGACCACGGAGGTCGCCGAGGTCCATGTCAGTCCCTCCGGCAAGTTCACCGCAACGACGCTTCCGGTGATCATCGAGAGCGGTGGCCACCCGGTCCTGCAGTAGCCGGCCGCCAATTGTGTCCAACTGGCGCGGCGAACCCCTCTGGTACCCTTGGTCGGAACTCGTATGCCACTTGCCCAAGAGCTCAAGCAGCAGATCATCACGGACAACCGGCGCTCGGATACTGACACGGGCTCGCCGGAAGTCCAGGTCGCCGTGCTCACGCGGCGCATCTCCGACCTCACCGAGCATCTCCGGATGCACAAGCACGACCACGCCTCGCGGCGAGGTCTGCTGAAGCTGGTAGGCCGGCGTCGTCGGCTGCTCGACTACCTACGACGAGAGGACATCGAGCGCTACCGGGCCCTCATCGCGAAGTTGGGGCTCCGCCGGTAGCGACGGCAACACGAGGGGCGGCACGGCCGCCCCTTCTTCGTACCAGGAAGTCAGAAACAGGCAGGAGGAACGCACCAGGACCAAGCCCCCGACCCGAACACGGAGGCAGGAGCGCGTGCGGGTCAGTTATCAGTAGCGAGCCCCCGGACCGGACGGATTTCCGACCCGGAACCCGAGCCCGGTGGCCCACCACTGACAACTGGCCGACCTCCTCCCCCCACCGTGCGCCGAAGCGGATCCACACGAGCGCGGCGCCACGACAGAGAGGAACGACCAGATGGATTCCATCAAAGCCACTCGCAACATCGGTGGCACCGACGTCACGTTCGAGAGCGGCAAGCTCGCCAAGCAGGCGGGCGGCGCGGCGACCGTGACCATCGGCGAGACCCAGGTGCTCGCCGCCTCGACGAGCGGCACGCCGCGCGAAGGGATCGACTTCTTCCCGCTGACGGTCGACGTCGAGGAACGCATGTACGCGGCCGGCAAGATCCCGGGCGGGTTCTTCCGCCGCGAGGGCCGGCCCTCCGAGACCGCCATCCTCACCGCCCGCCTGACCGACCGGCCGATGCGGCCGTCGTTCGCGGACGGGTTCCGCGACGAGGTCCACATCGTCGTGACCGTCCTGAGCGTCGACATGGCGCAGCCCTACGACATCCCGTCGATCAACGGGGCCTCGCTCGCGACGATGCTCGCCGGGCTTCCGTTCGAGGGCCCGGTGGGGGCCGTCCGCGCCGCCAACATCGGCGGCCAGTGGAAGATCAACCCGACGTATCAGGAGCTCGACCTCGCCACGTTCGACGTGGTGGTTGCCGGCCGCCGGAACGACCAGGGCTCGATCGACATCCTGATGATCGAGGGCGAAGCCCCCGACGAGGCCTGGCGGCTGATCACCGAGGACGGCGCAACCGCGCCGACCGAGGACGTCGTGGCCGAGGGGCTCGAGGCGGCCAAGGTCGCCATCGGCGAGCTCATCGACTTCCAGAACGAGTTCCTCGCCGAGGTCGGCGTCGAGCGCAAGCCCTGGGAGCCCCGGCCGGTGTACGGCCAGGAGGCCTACGACGCGGTCGCCGGGTTCGCCTGGGACCGCATGTCCGCCGCCTTGGTCAACGACCGGTCCGAGCGCGACGCGAACCTCGACGCGCTGAAGGCCGAGACCAAGGAGCACCTGCTCCAGACGTGGGGCGAGGAGCGCTTCGCGGAGCTGCAGTCGCAGATCTCGCCGGCGTTCAAGGACGTCCAGAAGAAGGTCATGCGCAAGCGCGTGATCGACGAGGGCGTCCGTCTCGACGGCCGCCGGCCCGACGAGCTCCGCAAGCTCTCCGCCGAGGTCGGCGTGCTCCCGCGGGCGCACGGCTCCGGCCTCTTCGAGCGGGGCGACACCCAGGTGCTGAACGTCACCACGCTCGGCATGCTCCGGATGACCCAGATGATCGACACCCTCGACCCCGAGGAGTCGAAGCGGTACATCCACCACTACAACTTCCCGCCGTTCTCCACGGGCGAGACCGGGTTCATGCGCGGTCCCAAGCGCCGGGAGATCGGCCACGGCGCGCTCGCCGAGCGTGCGCTCGTGCCGGTCATTCCGACCGAGGACGACTTCCCCTACGCGCTCCGCCTGGTGTCCGACGTGCTGTCGTCGAACGGCTCCACGTCGATGGCGTCGGTGTGCGCGTCGACGCTGTCGCTGATGGACGCCGGCGTGCCGATCAAGGCGCCGGTCGCGGGCATCGCGATGGGGATGATCGCCGAGGGCGGCAACTACGTGACCCTCACCGACATCCTCGGCGCCGAGGACGCGCTGGGCGACATGGACTTCAAGGTCGCCGGCACGTCCGACTGGGTGACCGCCATCCAGCTCGACATGAAGGTGACGGGCCTGCCGGCCGAGGCGCTCAACGCGGCGCTGAAGCAGGCCAAGGAGGCCCGACTCCAGATCCTCGACGTCATGCTGGCCACGATCCCCGAGCCGCGCACGGAGCCGAACCCGAACGCCCCGCGCGTCGAGATGATCCAGATCCCGGTCGACAAGATCGGCGAGGTCATCGGGCCCAAGGGCAAGCGGATCAACGAGATCATCGCGCTGACCGGCGCCGACATCGACATCCAGGACGACGGCCGCGTGTTCGTCGGGTCCCGCGAGGGGGCCGGCGCGTCCGAGGCCATCAAGATGATCGACCAGATCGTCAACCCGAAGATGCCGGAGATCGGCGAACGGTACGAGGGCACCGTCGTGAAGACGACGGACTTCGGGGCGTTCGTGAACATCATGCCCGGCACCGACGGGCTGGTGCACATCTCGAAGCTCGGCCGCGGCAAGCGCCTCATGAACGTCGAGGACGCCGTGAAGCAGGGCGACCACCTGACGGTCGAGGTCGAGAACGTCGAGCCGGAACGGGGGCGCATCGCGCTGAAGCCGGTCGGCGAGGGCTGGGACCCGCCGGAAGGCGGCTGGCCCAAGCCGGAGGGCGGCGAGCGCGACACGGGCGACTACCGGCCGCGCGACCGCAGCCGCGACCGTGACCGCGACCGCGGGCCGCGCCGCTCCAGCCGCGACCGTTCCAGCTAGCAGCCTCGCCCGTGGCAGGACAGTCATCGAAGCGTGGGGGGGCCGGGCGGCCGAAGGCCGCCCGGCCCGCCGCGTCGCGCACCCCGGGCACGCGTGGCTCCGCCACGCGCGCCCGCGCCCAGCAGGTCGCCCGACGTCCGTCCCGCCGGGGCGGGCCGGACATCGAGCGCACCGAGTTCACGTCGGGCCTGCGCGTCCTCTCCGAGTCGATGCCGTCGGTCCGGAGCGTCACGCTGGGGTTCTGGGTCACGACCGGCTCCCGTGACGAGCGCCCCTCGATCGCCGGCTCGAGCCACTTCCTCGAGCACCTGCTGTTCAAGGGGACCCGTTCCAGGACGGCCCGCGACATCGCCGAGTCGTTCGACGCGGTGGGCGGCGACTTCAACGCGTTCACCTCGAAGGAGACGACCGTCTTCTACGCGCGGGTCCTCGACCGGGACCTCGGCATGGCCGTCGAGCTGCTGAGCGACATGCTCCAGAGCTCGGTGCTCGACAAGAAGGACTTCGAGGCCGAACGGCAGGTGATCCTCGAGGAGATCAACATGCACGAGGACACCCCCGACGACCTCGTGCACGACCTGTTCGCCGAGACGCTGTGGTCGGGGCACCCGCTGGGCCGCCCGGTGCTCGGGACGGTGGACAGCATCAACGGCGTCTCGAGGGACCAGGTGTACCGGTTCTACCGGCGGCACTACGAGCCCTCGAACCTCGTGGTCGCCGCCGCCGGCAACGTCGACCACGACGCGCTGGTGGACGGCCTGCGGAAGGGCATGGACACGGGCCGGGTGCTCTCGCGGGGCCGTTCCGCGTGGAGCCTCCGCTCCGCCGGCCGCCCGCCGAAGCCGTCGGGCGCCCGGCTCATCAGGCACCGCGCGACCGAGCAGGCGCACATCATGCTCGGCACGAACGGCCTGTCCCGCAACGATCCCGACCGCTTCGCGTTCGGGATCGTCAACGCCGCCCTCGGCGGCGGCATGTCGAGCCGCCTGTTCCAGGAGATCCGGGAGAAGCGCGGGCTGGCCTATTCGGTGTACTCCTACCACCAGATGTACGCGGAGGCCGGGCTGTTCGCGATGTACAGCGGCACCACGCCGGCGCGGGCCGAGGAGGCCCTGTCGCTCCTGCGCGGCGAGGCCGCCAAGGTCGCCGATCACGGGCTCGAGCGGGAGGAGTTCGAACGCGCCAAGGGCCACGTGAAGGGCTCGATGGTGCTCTCGCTCGAGGAGACCAGCGGGCGCATGTCCCGTCTCGGCCGGTCGGAGACGGGGCACGGCGAGATCCTCTCGATCGACGAGATGCTGGACCGGGTCGACCGCGTGACGCTCGACGGCGCCAACGCAGTCGCATCCCGCCTGCTGTCGCAGCCCATGTCGCTGACGGTGCTCGGGCCGTTCGACCACGACGCGTTCGGCGGCAGCGACCCGCAGGTCGAGGCCGAGGTCGACGCCCTCCACCCGGAGGCCTGATCCAGGTGGCCATCCGGGTCGGCGTGCTGGGCGCGAACGGCCGGATGGGTCGCACGGTGTGCGCGGCGATCGCCGCCGACCCCGACCTCGAGCTCGTCGCCGCCGTCAACACGGTCGCTGCGGGGGAGCAGCTCGAGGGCGTCACCATCACGAACGACCTCCGGGCGCTGCTCCACGCGCAGGCGGAGGTCGCCGTCGACTTCACCCATCCGTCCGCGGTGCTCGACAACGTGCTCTGGTGCGTCGCGAACGGAGTCCACGTCGTCGTCGGAACGACCGGCATGACGCTCGACGACCACGACCGCATCGCGGCCGCCATCGTGGAACACGGCTCCGCCGCCAACGTGTTCGTCGCGCCGAACTTCGCGATCGGCGCGGTGCTGATGATGCACTTCGCGGAACAGGCCGCCCGGTACCTGCCCGCCGCCGAGATCATCGAGCTCCACCACGACGGCAAGGCCGACGCCCCGTCGGGAACCGCGTGGACGACCGCCCGCAAGATCGCCGCCGCCCGGGGGGAGTCCTACCGGGGGCCGGACGGCGAGTCCCTCCAGGGGTCGCGCGGCGGCGATGAGGACGGCGTCCGCATCCACTCGGTGCGGCTCCCCGGCCTGGTCGCACACCAGGAGGTCATCCTGGGCGGCCCCGGCCAGACGCTCTCGATCCGGCACGACTCGCTCGACCGGGCGTCGTTCATGCCCGGCGTGGTCCTGGCGGTGAAGGAGATCGGCGCGAGGCCCGGCCTGACCGTCGGACTGGACCAGCTCCTCGGACTGTGACGGCCGAAGCCACGCGCACCCGCCGGCGACTCGCCCTGGTGTTCGCCCATCCGGACGACGACACGTTCACGAGCGGCGCCACCATCGCGCTCCACACCGAGGACGCGGACGTACTGTCGATCCTGGCGACGAGCGGTGAGGGCGGGAACATCGCCCCCGGCTCCGGCGCGACCAGGGTGACGCTCGGCGTCGAGCGTGAGCGGGAGGGGCGGGCCGCCTACGAGGAGCTCGGGAATCCACAGGCGCGGCTCGAGTTCCTGCGGCACCCGGACGGCGGCATCGCCGGCGTGGACCGCGAGTCGCTGGTTCGACAGGTCACGGCGCTGCTCGAGGAGTTCGCCCCCGAAGTGGTCATCACCTTCGGACCGGATGGGATCACCAAGCACAAGGACCACGTCACCATGGGCGACGTCGGGACCGAGGCGTTCCATCGAGCCCGGCTGTGGTCGAAGGCCCCGGGGGTGTTCCGGCGTCTGCTGTACGTCGCCATCCCGTGGAGCCGGATCCGCGAGTATCAGCGGATGCAGACCGCGGCGGGCCGGCAGCCGATGGACCCGAAAGCGCCGTTCACGCCCCGCGGGGTCGACGACGACACCATCGCGGTCCGCGTCGATGCCGGCCCGGTCATCGAACGGGTCGTCCGGGCGCTCCGGGCTCACCGGACCCAGTCGGCCGAGATCGAAGGGTTCACCGAGGAACAGCTGCTGCACGCGTTCGGGACGGAGCACTTCGTGCGGGCCTGGCCGGCCCGCGATGGTGAAGAGCCGATCCTGACCGACGTGTTCGAAGGGCTGGAACGGGCGAACTGATCCTCAGGCGCTCGCCGCGGACTCGCCCGCAGCAGTCCCGCCGGCGTCGGCACTGCCGTCCGCCGCGATCAGGCTCGCGTGGCGCTTCCCCAGCATCAGCGCGGCGATCATGCCCAGGAAGCAGATCACCACCGAGATCAGGAACACCTCGTGGTACTCGATCCGGAGCGCCGCCTTGAGCTTCCGGTCATAGATGACTTCCTCCGCATCCGTCAGGGGGACGTTGAGGTTCGCGGTGAGCTCCTTGAACCGGTGCAGGCCCCACGCCGCCGCCCCGGCGATCCCGATCAGCATCCCGAGCATCCGCCCGACCACCACCGCCGACGACGCCACGCCGTGCTGCGAGGGGTCAGAGGCCCGGAGCGTCGCCGACGTCACCGGCGCGATGACGAGCCCCAATCCCAGCCCCGCCAGCAACAGGTCGACGTCGGCCCGGGGGAGCGAGAGGAACCCCAGGTCGTGCCGGGCCTGCTCGATGTTGACCCCCCACCCCGCGATGAGCCAGAACGCGGCGGTCGACAACGCCATCCCGAGCGTCGCCGTCAGCCGTTCCGACGTCCGGACGGTCAGCCAGCCGCCGAGCAGCGCCCCCACCGGCAGCCCGATCAGGAACCACGACAGGAACAGCGCCCCGCCCAGCGCGTCCTTGTCCAGGATCGTCTGCGCAACGAGGGGAACGTCGACGAGCGTGATCATCAGCGCGGCGCCGGCGAGCAGGTTCGTCCCCATGGCCGCCAGGAACGGCCCCGTCTCGATCCCCGCCGGGTCGAGCAGCCGCGTCGGCGACACCGCCTCCCACACGACGAACGCCGCCAGCACGACGACTCCGACGACGATCGCGAGCGGGCCCCACGGCGGCAGCACGCCCTTCGACGCGTCCGGGTTGAACAGCCCCACGATCACGGCGGACAGCCCGACGAACAGCAGCGTCCCACCGACCACGTCCACGCGGGGACGGTGGCCGTGCGCCGAGAGCTTTCCGCCCGGCACCTTCCGCTGGATGACGAACGCCGCCGCGATCGCGAGCGGAACGTTCACCCAGAACACCCCCCGCCACCCGACCAGGGCGGCCAGCCCGGCGCCGTACAGCGGGCCGAGGACGCTCCCCAGCTCCTGCGTCGCCCCCACGGCCCCGAGCGCGATCGGCCGCGTGCGCTGGTCCCACAGGTCGCCCACCAGCGCGAACGTCACCGGCAGCAGCGCGCCGCCGGCCGCGCCCTGCACGAACCGGCCGATGACGAGCACGGCGAGGTTGGGTGCGATCGCCGAGATCACCGAGCCGGCGGCGAACCCGAACAGGCACGCGTGGATCACCGGCCGGCGCCCGAGGCGGTCGGAGAGCTGCCCGAGCATCGGCATCGCCGCTACGTACCCGAGGAGGTACGGCGTGACGATGAGGAACGCCTGCTCCGGGTGGTTCGCCTCGAGCCCGATCCCGTTGAAGATCGTCAGCAGGATCGTCGTGACGACGTACGCGTCGAGCGCCGCGACCAGGACGCCGAGCCCGGCGATCCCCACGGCGACCCGCCGGTCGCTCGTGACACGGCTGCCGTTGCCGGCGGAACGGTCGCGGTCGCGAGGCCCGACCGCCGAGGCGTCCGCCGCCTCCCGGCCGGGGCGGCTCATGCTGGCGGGGTGATGTTCGCTTCGACGCCGAAGTCGGTGAGGTCGAGCGTCAGTTCGGCCGTCTCACCGCCCGGCTGCGGGGTGGTCACGGAGATCCGGACCAGCCGGTTGGTGTCCTTGTCGATCCACAACGTCCCGGGCACCTTGTTCACGGCCTGGATGGGCATGAGATGGGAGACGAGCGTGCCGTCGAGCTGCGCCTCGACCTTGTAGGTGTCCACGCCGTTCACGTTCTCCTCGCCGACCGTTTCCGCGTCGGTCGCGAACTCCATCAGCTGGGCGAGCCCCTTGTCGGGGTTGAGGATCTGCGACGGGTCGAACACGGTCCCGGCGGCCCCCGCCGGCAGCTTCACGAACACTCCCGTCGGGCCCTTGATGTAGATGTCCGGCTCGCCGCTCGGCTGGCCGATGACGATGAGCTCGAGCGAGACGTTCGACCCGCTCTGGACGATGTTCACCGTGCCCTGGGCCCGGCCGTCGCTCGTCACGGTCCCGTCGGCGGACTTGACCTCGACGCCCTGGATGGAGCCCTCGCCGGCCAGGCCGAACTTGGCGCTCTCGACATCCTTCATGGCGGCCGCGGAGGCTGTGAGCAGGTCGTCGGCCGCAGGGAGGCTGGCCGCCGTGGTCGGGTTGTCGTCGCCCCCCGAAGAGGAACACCCAACGAAGACCGCGGGCAGCGTCACCGCGACCATGGCCGCGACGACCCCTCGGCGCCATCCGGCGATGGTCAGCACGACCGGAATGCTACCGGCAGCCACAAGTGTCCGCCATGGGCGGGACCCCTCCCGGCGTTCGGGGTCCATCCGAACCGACCGTGGCCTGCGGGATGTCACCATGTGGTTCATGCGTAAGGTGGTCGCCATCGTTGCCATCAGCCTGGCGGCATCGGTGCCGGGCTGTGGCGAGCCCCATCCGATGCTCGAGCTGAACCGCTATCTCGGGGTCACACAAGCACGGGAATCGGACCAGATTCGCGCGGTGTTCGGTCGGTGCGGGAACGAGCAGATGACCACTGTGAGCCTGACCGACGGTGGGACTATGACCACGATCTGGAGGATCGATTCGTCTGGTTCCCCGCAGACCCGCTTCAAGGTCGGTGAGGCGCCGGACGGATTCCGCACATCGGTACCGTTTCGAGGTCCTCTACCACCGGGCAACTTGACCCTGACGGTGCGCACTGACCACTCTCGGTGGCCGCGCAGCTCGGTGACATTCAGTGTCGACGAGCTCCGCCCGGGCCTCTATCACAGCGACAGGGGACCAGTGCTCGCACCTCCGGACCTGAAGTCGGCGATTCGCCAAGGATGCGTCATACAAACGGCCCACCCGTTGTGATCCGCGAACCGTCAGAGCCCTGGGGTTCGCTTCGTGGCGAGCGCCATCCAGCTCCGGCCGGCATCGGGCCAGCGGAGGCCACATGGTGTCACCCGACGACGCCGCGGACGAGGAACACCACGCCGATCGCGCCGAGCAGCAGGGTGAGGGCGAGGCGGATCCACTTCCCGGCGCGGCCGGCGAGGAGCGTGCTCCCGCCGCCGAGGAGCACCGTGATGCCGTCCATCACGGAAACGCCGGCCATGAGTGCGATCACCGTGACGAAGGCGGTCGCCCGACCGCCGTCGTCGACCGCGTCGGCGACGAGCGCGGACGCGGTCGTCGCCAGGAACAGCCAGGACCCGGGGTTGAGCAGCACCGCGACGACGCCGCGCGTCGTCGGGTGCGCCATCACCGCTGCCCGGGACCGCCGCCCGCCTGTCCGCGCCTCCCGGCGGGCCCGATCGGCCGCCTCGCGAGCCTCCCGCACGTCGTCGCCCCGGAGCACGTCCCGCGCCGCGTCGACGGCGATCAGGAGCAGGAACGCCCCGCCCGCGATCTCGAGCACTCGGATCGCCGTTCCGCTCGGGGACACGGCCGACACGCCGGCTGCGAGCAGCAGCACGAGCACCAGGAACGTGCCGTTCGCCCCGAGCATCGCCCGGAACCCCCGCCCGATCCCGCCCCGTGCCGACTCCGTCAGCAGCAGGATCTGCACCGGCCCAGGCGACACGCCGAGCGCGATGCCGAGGCCGAACGCGGTCACGGCGTGCGAGAGGTCCATCCGAATCCCAGGGGCCGCGAACGGAGGGCCGCCGGCTACTTCACGACGTGTTGGTCGATGAACAGCAGCCCCATCGACGATGTGAACGTCTTGAGGTCCTCGGCGCCGGCCGCTGAGGCCTCGCTCTTCATGTCGGCGACGAAGTCCTCACGGCTGTCCCACGTGAGCTCCGCCACGCCGTCGTACGGCGTCTCCTGGTCCCGTCCCGCGCCGGTCACGAGGTTCACGACGTAGCTGTTCAGGTGCTCGTATCCGTCGCGGGCGATCGGCGCGTGGACGTTCAGCCAGTGGTCGGCGAACTCCTCGCTCGATGCGTCCTCGTTCTTCCGCAGCCAGATGTGGACCCGGAACATAGCGACCTCCGTTCGGCTCGGCGGGGCGTGGCCGGGATCGTACTCAGTGCTCGCGGCTGGTGGGCTCGATCTCCCCGGCCTGCCACCGCGCGAGGCAGAACAGGAGGTCCGACAGCCGGTTGATGTAGTGGAGAACCTGCTCGCTCACGGCGCCGCCGGCGTCGCGGAAGGCCACGGTGCGGCGCTCGGCCCGCCGGACCACCGCCCGGGCCACGTCGAGCGCGGCCGACGTCGGAGTCGCGCCCGGGACCACGAACTCGTTCGGCAGGGGATGCTCGGCGACCGTCTCGTCGATGAGCGACTCCAGCCGATCGACCATGTCGCGGGTGACGAGCGACACACCGGGCACCAGCCGGTCCCGTTCCGATGGGTTCGTGGCCAGGTCTGCGCCGACCACGAACAGTTCCCGCTGAACGTGCAGGAGTTCCGCGGCGAACGCCACGTTGTCGGTCAGGGAACGCGCAACGCCGATCGCGGCGACCGCCTCGTCCACGGCGCCGTACGCCTCGGTGGCGGGGTCGGCCTTGGAGATCCGGCCGCCATAGAGCAGGCCGGTGGTGCCGTCGTCCCCGGTCTTCGTGTAGATGCGCGGCACGCGGACTAGGATAGCCGCGGCCCGTCGGGGCGTTAGACGCCCCCGTCGGGTGGCGCGAAGCGCCTCCCGTGCCACGATCGGGCTGACGTGCAAGCGGTGCCTCGGGAGCGCCAGGCGGCTCGGTTCGCACGCGTGACTCGCGTGCAACATGTGACGCCTGAGGCTAATGTGACGCCGAGACGCGAGGCGCCCGACGTAAGAAGCGCCGGATCCGGATCCAAGGTCCGGGGAACAGGAACCGGGAACGGCCCGCCGGAAGGAGGAACGCATGGGCGGCAGGTTCGGGGCTGTGGTCACCGCCATGGCGACTCCGTTCACGGAGGACGGCTCGCTCGACCTCGACGGCGCGCAAACCCTCGCCGCCCACCTCTATGAGCACGGCTCGGACTCGATCGTCGTCGCCGGCTCCACGGGGGAGTCCCCCACGCTCGCGCACAAGGAGAAGCTCGACCTGTTCCGGGCCGTCGTCGACGTGGCCAAGGGCAAGGGCCAGGTCATCGCCGGCACCGGCACGTACAACACGGTCGAGACGATCGAGCTCAGCGCCGAGGCGGCGGAATGTGGCGTCGACGGGCTGCTGGTGGTCACGCCCTACTACAACAAGCCGCCGCAGCGGGGCCTCGTAGCCCACTTCGGCGCGGTGGCGGAGTCCACCGAGCTGCCGATCCTGGCCTACAACATCCCCGGCCGGACGGCGACCCGCATCGAGCACGAGACGATGCTCACGCTCGCGGCCATGCCGAACATCGCCGGCGTGAAGGATTCCACGGGCGACCTCGACGCGGTGTCGCGACTGATCCGCGAGGCGCCGGCCGGGTTCGAGGTCTACTCGGGCGACGACTGGGCGGCGTTCGCCATCGCCTGCCTCGGCGGGGTCGGCCTGGTCTCGGTGGCCGCGCACCTGGTGGGGGACAAGCTCGCGCAGATGCTCCACCTGGTGTTCGACGGCGACGTGCCGTCCGCGCGCAAGATCCACGAGGAGCTGTCGCCGCTGTTCGCCACGCTGTTCATCACTTCGAACCCGATCCCGCTGAAGGCCGCGCTCGGCATGCTGGGCCTGCCCGGCGGCGAGCCCAGGCTGCCGCTGCTCCCGGCGACGCCGGACGAGCGGGACACGGTCCGCCGAGCCCTGGAGGACGCCGGTCTCCTCTGACGGTTCGGCCCCGGGCGAGCAGAGCGGCGGCGAGCCGACCGAGCCCGCGCCGCCCTTCGACGGCTGCCGCATCGCGTTCCTCGGCGGCGTCGGCGAGATCGGGCGGAACATCGCCTGCCTCGAGATGGACGGCCGGATCCTTGCCATCGACTGCGGACTGTCGTTCCCCCACGAGGGGATGCCGGGCGTCGACCTGGTGCTTCCGGACTTCGAGTTCCTCCGGGAACGGCGCGACCGGCTCGAGGCCATCGTGCTCACCCACGGGCACGAGGACCACATCGGCGCGGTCCCGTACCTGCTGCGCGAGATGCCGGCGGTCGTGTACGGCACGTCGCTCACGCTGGCGCTGCTCGAGGGCAAGCTCGATGAGCACGGCGTCCGGGACGAGGCCGACCTCCGGGAGATCGTGCCGGGGAAGCAGGCGCAGGTCGGGCCGTTCAAGATGCGGTTCCTGCGGGTGACGCACTCGATCCCCGACGGCGTGGCGGTCGCGGTCGACACGCCCCACGGCACCGTGCTCCACACCGGCGACTTCAAGCTCGACCAGACGCCGCTCGACGGGCGGCCGACCGACCTCCGCGCCATGGCCGAGGAGGGCCGGCGCGGCGTGCATCTCCTGCTGGCCGACTCGACGAACGCCGAGGACACCGGCTACGTCCAGAGCGAACGGACCGTGGGCCCGATCCTGCGCGAGCTGGTGGCCCGCGCCCCCCGGCTGGTCATCCTGTCGTGCTTCTCCAGCCACATCCACCGGATCCAACAGGCCGCGAACGCGGCCCGCGACGCCCAGCGCATGGTGGCCTTCCTGGGCCGCTCGATGCACCAGAGCGTGGCGGCGGCCCGGCGCCTCGGCTACCTCGACGTCCCCGAGTCGAACGTCATCCCGATCGAAGAGCTCAAGGACCACGATCCCCGCACCGTGGTCGTCATCTCGACCGGATCGCAGGGCGAACCGCTCTCCGCGCTGTCGCTCATGGCCGCCGGCGAGCACAAGTGGGTGAAGCTCCAGCCCGAGGACACGGTGATCCTGTCCTCGTCGATGATCCCCGGCAACGAGGTCGCGATCAACCGCGTCATCGACGGCCTGTACCGGCGCGGGGCCGAGGTCCACTCGGTGGCCACGGCGCCCGTGCACGTGTCCGGGCACGCCGGGGCCGACGAGCTGAAGTTCGTCCTGAGCCTGCTGAAGCCGAGGTGGTTCGTCCCGGTGCACGGCGAGTACCGGCATCTCTCGCACCACGCGCGGCTGGCCGCCGAGGTGGGCGTCCCGGCCGACCACGTGCTGATCGCGCAGGACGGCGACTCGATCGAGATCGACGAGGAATGCCGGTTCGGCGAGCGCATCCCGGCAGGCGTGACGTTCGTCGACGGGATCGGGATCGGCGACGTCGGGCCGGTCGTGCTGCGGGACCGGCGGCGCCTCGCGGCCGACGGGATCCTGTTCGTGGTGGTGGCGATCGACGCCCACCACGGCGACCTCGTCGGCGGGCCGGACATCGTGAACCGCGGCGTCGTCGACGAGGAAGCGTCCCCCGACGTGCTTGAACGCGCCCGGGAACTCGTCATGCTCTCCCTGAAGGAGTCCGCAGCGCAGGAGGTCACCGACCCGCTCGTGCTCCAGCAGAACGTCCGGAGCACCCTGCGGAAGTTCTTCTGGGAGCAGACGAAGCGCAAGCCGACCGTGGTGCCGGTGATCCTCGAGGTGTAGATTCGAAGAACAAGTCGAGACGTTCGCCGCGAAAGGGCAGCGCGGCCCCGGAGTAGGCGGAGTTCGACATGGCGACGAAACAGGCACGGAAGCCGGCGCCCAAGCGCGGCGGGAAGTCCTCCACGAGCAAGTCCTCGTCCAAGGCCAAGGCCCGAAGCACCCAGCCCAGCATCCCCCGGCGCGCGGCGCGCCATCTGGCGCCGTGGGCCCGCGACGCGCTCGGCATCGGCCTCATCGTGCTCGGGATGCTGGCGATCCTCGGGCTGTGGCTCGACTCGGGCGGCCCGTTCGGCGACGGCGTCGACTACCTGTCGCACGCGTTCACGGGCGTCGCCGCGGTGGCGATGCCGGTCATCGCGCTGTACTGGGGCATCCTGCTGCTCCGCGGAACCGCGGAGGACGACCGCATCCGCATGGTGCTCGGGTTCCTCATCCTGCTCGGCGGCGCGCTGGGGATCGTGTCGGTGCTCCGCGACAACCCCAGCCCCACGTCGGGCTTCGCGGGGGTCCACAGTGCCGGGGGCCTCGTCGGCGCCGTGGTGGGATGGCCGTTCTCCAAGGTCGCCTCGGAGATCGGCGCCGTGATCGTGTGCGCCGGGTTCGTCGTGCTCGGCCTGCTGGTGTTCACGGGAACGCCGCTGTCGGCCGCGATGCGGCGGATCGTCGACTGGTTCCGGGGCCCGGTCGTCGAGGACGAAGAGGAGATCGAAGAGGTTCCGTCGTCGCGGCCCCGGGTCACGCGCGGACCCGAGGACGACGACGAGCCGATCACGGCGGGCCGCGCCGCGCCCCCGGTGGTCACGCTCCCGGAGGCCGAGTCGATCATGCCGGCCGGAAAGGTGAAGTTCCCGACGCCGGGCAAGGGCGGGTACCGCCTGCCGCCGCTCGACCTTCTGCGCCGCGCCCCAGCCGGCAGCGCCGACACGCGTGACGAGGAGCACACGGTCGAGGCGCTCGAGCGGACGTTCCGGACATTCGGCGTCGCCGCGCGGGTGCCGGCCGCGCACCGCGGGCCGACGGTGACGATGTACGAGGTCGAGGTCGAGGCCGGGACCAAGGTCAACCGCGTCCTCTCGCTCGCCGACGACATCGCGTACGCGCTCGCCACGCCCGACGTCCGGATCATCGCGCCGATCCCGGGTCGTTCCGCCATCGGCGTCGAGGTCCCGAACAAGGTCCGCGACTTCGTGATGCTCGGCGACGTGCTGCGATCGAAGCCCGCCCGCGAGGCGCGGCACCCGCTCACCGTCGGGCTCGGCAAGGACGTCCACGGCCGGGCCGTCATGGTGAACCTGTCGGACATGCCGCACATCCTCATCGCCGGCGCGACCGGCGCGGGGAAATCCTCGCTCATCAACTCGTTCCTGACCTCGCTGCTGTGCCGGGTGACGCCGGACGAGGTGAAGCTGGTCCTGATCGACCCCAAGCGGGTGGAGCTCTCGCATTTCCGCGACCTGCCCCACCTGCTGTCGCCGGTGATCGTCCACCCGAAGCGCGCCGCCGAGGCGCTGTCGTGGGTCGTACGGGAGATGGAGCTGCGCTACGAGATGCTCGCCCAGGTCGGCATGCGGGACATCCGTTCGTACCAGCAACAGCGGGCCGAGGGGACGCTCCGTGTTCCTCCGGGCCAGGAGGACAACTTCGGGCACATCCCGTACATGCTGGTGGTGGTCGACGAGCTCGCCGACCTCATGATGGTCGCCCCGCGCGACGTGGAGGACGCGATCTGCCGGATCGCGCAGATGGCCCGCGCGGTCGGCATCCACCTGATGGTCGCCACGCAGCGCCCGAGCGTGGACGTCGTCACCGGTCTCATCAAGGCGAACATCCCGAGCCGGATCGCGTTCATGACCTCGTCGCAAGCCGACTCCCGCGTCATCCTCGACCAGAACGGCGCCGAGAAGCTCGTGGGGCACGGCGACATGCTGTTCCTGCCTTCGAACTACTCGAAGCCCGTCCGGATCCAGGGCGCGTGGGTGACCGAGGCCGAGGTCGAGGCGGTCACCAAGTGGTGCCGCGGGCAGCGCGAGCCCGAGTACGAGGCGAGCGTCGAGGGCATGGGCCTGCCGCCGGTCGAGGGCGACGACCCGATCGGCGCCGGGGACGACGACGACCTCCTGGAACAGGCCACGGAGCTGGTGATCCGCTCGCAGCTCGGCTCGACCTCGATGCTCCAGCGCAAGCTGAAGGTCGGGTTCGCCCGGGCGGGCCGGATCATGGACCTGCTGGAGGAGCGCGGCGTGGTCGGGCCGTCGGTCGGCTCGAAGGCCAGGGACGTGCTGATGACCTGGGACGAGTGGCAGGAGTCCCGGACGCGGGTCTGACGGTCTGTTCGTCCGGCCTCCGGGGCGGGGACCGGCGGCTAGAATCGGCCCACGCCACCGGGAGGAGAGCCCCGTCGTGCCTGGCCCCACAACCGGCATCGGCCCCGCCCTGCGCGAGGCCCGGGAAACGCTCGGCAAGCGCCTCGAGGAGGCCAGCCGGGACACCCGCATCAAGCCCGAATACCTTCACGCCCTCGAGCGTGAGTCGTTCGAGGCGCTGGGCGGGGACGTCTACGTCCGCGGCACGCTGCGGTCGTACTCGGCGTACCTCGGGCTGGACCCGGACAAGGTGGTGGCCGCCTACCACGGCGCCCGCGAGGCCGGCGCCCCCGAGGCCGTCGAGGATGCGCAGGAGGCGCCGCCGCCGACCCAATCGAAGCCGATGCGCAAGCTCCACCGGAGCGCGAACTGGAAGCTCGCGTTCTTCGTGGCGGTGGTGCTGCTGGTGGCCGCCGGCGCCGCAGGGCTGCTGTCGCGGAACCAGGCCACGCCCGAGGCGGCGGGCGTCGCCACCTCGCCGCCGCCCACCACCGGCCCGCTGCAGAACACGAGCCTGGCCTATGTCTACCTCGCCGCGACGCACCCGGTCGGCGCCACCGTCATCGCCGACGGGCATGAGGCGTTCTCCGGGAAGCTGAAGCCGGGGAAGCCGCAGACGTTCACGGCGTCCACGCTCGTCCGGGTGCGGTTCGCCAAGGGGGGCGCGGTGCAGATCATGGTGAACGGCCACGACCTCGGCGAACCGGGAAGCGCGGAGCGGGAGTTCGTGGCGTCGTTCACCCCGAAGGACTACCGGGAGACGCCATCGCCGGCCGCGTAGCACCCCTCGGCCTCGGATGGCCGAACATCATCTCCGCGCTGCGGATCGTGATGGTGCCGGTGCTGGTGGTGCTCGTGCTGATCGACACGAAGGCGGCCTCGTACGCGGCCGCGGCGGTGTTCGTCGCCGGCGGGTTGTCCGACGGGCTCGACGGGTACCTGGCCCGGCGGCACGGGGGCGCCATGACGACCCGGACCGGCATGTGGCTCGACCCGCTGTCCGACAAGCTCTTCGTGTCCGCCGCGGTCATCGCGCTCGTGATCGTTGACCGGTTCCCCCTGTGGGCCGCGGTGATCATCATCGTGCGGGAGATCGCCGTCACCATCCTGCGGGCCGTGCGAGGGACCAAGGGAACGTCGATGCCCGCCTCGGGGCTCGCGAAGGCCAAGACAGCGTCCCAACTGCTGGCGGTCACGCTGTACCTCCTGCCGCTCGGCCCGTCCGCCGACGGGTTCAAGCTCGCCGTGCTGATCGTCGCCGTCGTGCTCACGGTGGTGTCGGGGCTGGGCTACTTCATCCGCATCGGCCGTCCGGCGCCCGCGAGGCCGGCCGCGTGAGGGCGGAGATCGTCGGGGTCGGCACGGAGCTCCTGCTCGGCCAGATCGCCAACACCAACGCCCAGTGGATGGGGGAGCGCCTCGCCGAGATCGGGGTCGACGTGCTCCACCACCAGGTGGTCGGCGACAACCTCGAGCGGATCGCCGACGCGTTCCGGCTCGGCCTTTCCCGAGCGGACGTGGTGATCGCGACCGGCGGGCTCGGCCCGACCCAGGACGACATCACGAGGGACGCGATCGCCATGGTGCTCGGTGTTCCGCTCCTCCGGCATCCGGAGATCGAGGAGATGCTCCGGGAGAAGTTCCGGCGGTTCCGGCGGGAGATGCCGGAGATCAACCTGCTGCAGGCCGACGTTCCGGAGGGGGCGCGCTACATCGTGCCGGAACGCGGCACCGCGCCGGGGCTCGCCTGCCCGGCCGGGGACGGCATGCTGTACGCGGTGCCGGGGGTGCCCGCGGAGATGCGGGAGATGATGCTCGGAACGATCCTTCCCGAGCTCCGCGAACGGGGCGGATCGGCGGCCATCGTGTCCCGGGTCATCCGGGTGACCGGCATGGCCGAGTCCAAGGTGGCCGAGGTGCTTGCCGACGTGTTCGCCGCCTCGACGAACCCGACCGTGGCGTACCTCGCCTCCTCCGGGGAGGTGAAGGTCCGCCTGACGGCGAAGGCCATGTCGCCCGAGGCGGCCTCGGGGTTGATCGATCCGGTTGCGATGGAGGTCGAACGGCGGCTCGGTTCCAACGTGTTCACGGCCGACGACGAGGACCTCGAGGCGGTCGTGGGACGCGTGCTCCGGGAACGTGGCGCGACCGTGGCCTGCGCCGAGTCGCTGACCGGCGGGGGGGTGGCGAAGCGGCTCACAGCGGCGGAGGGCTCGTCCGACTACTTCGTCGGCTCGGCGGTCGTGTACACGGCCGATGCGAAGCGCGACGTCCTCGGCGTGCGGCAGGAGACGATCGAGGGGCCGGGAGTGGTGAGCGAGGAGTGCGCCCTCGAGATGGCGGCCGGGGCGCGGCGGGTGTTCCGGTCGGACGTTGCCGTGTCGCTGACCGGCGTGGCCGGGCCCGACCCGCACGACGGGAAGCCCCCCGGCGAGGTGTGGATCGGCCTCGACGCCGAAGGGGTGTCGACCGCGCGGAACCTCCGGGCGCCCGGCGACCGCCAGCAGGTCGTGCGGTGGTCGGAGCAGGCGGCGCTCGACCTCGTACGGCGATGGGCCGAGGGCCGGCTGGAACCGTGACCGCCCGCCCGGAAGGCGGCGCGTCCGCCGGCGGTACGCCTGCAGGTAGTGCGCCCGCAGGCGGCGCGTCCGAGCCCCGCCCGCTCCGGCTGTTCGTCGCCGTGGACGTGCCCGACGACGTCCGCGACGCCCTTGCGGCGCAGGTGGCCCCGCTCCGCTCGGAGGTGCCGGGTGCGAAGTGGACGGCGCCCGAGAACTGGCACGTGACGTTGAAGTTCCTGGGGAGCGTCCCCCCGCCGAAGCTGGACGGCGTGCTGACGGCGCTCTCGGACGCGGCCTTGGAGCACACGGCGTTCAGGGCCCGCCTCGGCGGACTCGGCGCATTCCCGTCCTCCCGCAAGGCGCGCGTCCTGTGGGCGGGCGTCGAGGACCGCCACGGCGAGCTCGCCGGGGTCGCGCGTTCGGTCGACCGGGCGCTGGCGGCCGAGTTCCCGCCGGAGGAGCGGCCGTTCGCCGCGCACCTCACCCTGGCGCGGCTGAAGGAGCAGGCGCGGCTGCCCGACGGTCTCCTCGACCCGCAGGTGACGAGCCGCCCGTTCCGGGTGGGCTCGATCCGCCTGTACCGCTCCTTCCTGCAGCGTCCCGCCGCCCGGTACGAGGTGCTCCGGGAGTTCCGCCTGTCGGACTGAGGGGACGCGGATCGCGATCGAACCGGCGGATGCTTGCCTCCGAACATCTGTTCGACTACGCTCGCCCGAGTTGCACGCGTCGAATTTCGAGGATGTAATTCATGTCAGACCCCATGGGTAAGGTGCGCTCGGTCAGGGTCCCGACCGGCGCGGTGACCGAGGGGGTTCGCGCCTTCGGGCGGAAGGAGGCAGATCGGATGGACCGGGAGAAGATGCTCGACGTCACGCTGGCCCAGATCGAGAAGCAGTACGGCAGGGGGGCGGTCATGAAGCTGGGCGAGCACCCGGCCGGCCAGGGGATCTCCGTCATCCCGACGGGGTCGATGTCGCTCGACATCGCGCTCGGCGTGGGCGGCATCCCGCGGGGACGGATCGTCGAGGTGTTCGGGCCCGAGGGCTCGGGCAAGACCACCGTCTGCCTCCACATCATCGCCGAGGCCCAGCGGAACGGCGGCATCGCGGCGTTCATCGACGCGGAGCACGCGCTCGATCCAACCTACGCGCGGGCCCTCGGGGTGGACATCGACGAGCTGCTCGTGTCGCAGCCCGACTCCGGCGAGCAGGCGCTCGAGATCGCCGACATGCTGATCCGCTCGGGCGCGCTCGACTGCGTCGTGATCGACTCGGTGGCCGCGCTCGTTCCCCGGGCCGAGATCGAGGGCGAGATGGGCGACACCCACGTCGGGCTGCAGGCCCGGCTCATGTCGCAGGCCATGCGGAAGCTCGCGGGGACGCTGTCGCGGTTCGACACCACCGCGATCTTCATCAACCAGCTGCGGGAGAAGATCGGCGTGATGTTCGGCAATCCCGAGACCACGCCGGGGGGCCGGGCGCTCAAGTTCTACTCGTCGATCCGGCTCGACGTGCGCAAGATCGAGAACCTCAAGGACGGCACCGAGGTCGTCGGCTCGCGCACCCGCGTGAAGGTCGTGAAGAACAAGGTCGCCCCGCCGTTCCGCCAGTGCGAGTTCGACATCATGTACGGCAAGGGGATCTCCAAGGAGGGCTCGCTCATCGACGTGGGCGTCGACCTCGAGATCGTCAAGAAGTCGGGCGCCTGGTTCACCTACGAGGGCGAGCAGCTCGGCCAGGGCCGGGAGAACGCGCGGCAGTTCCTCGCCGAGCACACCGAGACCGCGCTCGAGATCGACCGCCGCATCCGCGAGGCGGTCGGCCTCATCGCGTTCGAGGATGGCGGCGACGAGATCGTGGACCTCGAGACGGGCGAGGTGACCCCGGTCGAGGCTGAGCCGGCGGAGAACGGCAACGGCCGCGGCCGCAAGGAGCCGGCGGGGGCGCCGGCCGGGTGAGGGATCTCCGGACGGGGAAATCCGGAGCGGTCGAGACCGCCCGGGTGCCGAGCGGGCTGCTTGGGGAAGGGGCCTGATTGGTACCCGGGCGGAATCACCAGGGATCCTCCGCGACGAGCGAGCGGAAGAAGCCGCGCGGGACCGCGCGCGATCGCGCCCTCAACCTGCTCTCGTTCCGGGATCGTTCGCGCCGGGAGATCGAGCAGCGGCTGCTGCGCGCCGGCTACGAGCCCGATGAGGTCGTGGACGCGATCGAGGGGCTCGAGCGGGTCGGCCTGGTCGACGACGACCGATTCGCCCGGGCCGTGGTGGAGCAGCAGGCGGGGCGCCGGCTCTCGGGCCGCCGTGCCGTGGCGGCGGCGCTCTTCGCCAAGGGCGTCGACCGGGCGACGGCGGAGGCCGCCCTCCAGGAGATGGATGCGCCCGGCGCGGAACGCGAGCGCGCGGACGAGCTCGCCCGCTCCCGGGCCGGGCGCATGAGGGAGCTCCCTCCCGAGGTCGCGTTCCGCCGGCTCAGCGGACTGCTGGCCCGCCGGGGGTATCCGCCGGCCGTGTGCCGCGAGGCTGCGCGGATGGCCCTGGCTCACGTGATCTCGGGTATCGACGACCGCTCGTACGACGGCCCCACGTAACCGAAGACCTGCACGGGGGGCAAACGTCAGGGATTTCCGGGATTGCTGCCCGAAGGGCCGCGTCTAACGTCCTCCGGAGAGAGCGAGGAGGGCGCGACGTGAGATCCCGGATCCGTGCTGCATCCATGGTCGTCCCAGCCTTCATGGCTGTCACCGTGGTGGCCTGGCTGGTCGCTCCGGCCGCCGTGGCCCGCTCCGGGGCCCGCGTGAAGGCGGGGAGCGAGGTCAGCAGGACCTCGGACAGCGCGAGCGTCGCGGCCGAGACCGATCCCGAACAGGGACAGGGCGGCGACGAGTCGGCCAGCGACAGCGACTTCAACACGTTCGACCAGACCATCTCCGTGGGGGGCGGAGGCTCTGCGCACGTGGAGCAGCACACCGAGCTCACCGACGAGGCGGGATCCCTCCGGCAGATCCACACCGACGGCTCCGTGAGTGCGAGCACCGGTGGCGAGGCGGACTTTGCGAGCGCGGACTCGGGCCTGTTCGTGCAGCTGCATGCCGCCGAGCGCGTGCCGATCATCGCCGACGTGTCGCTCAAGGCCTCGGGGGCCGGTCTCCCCGACGACGAATGCGCTGAGGGCAGCCTCCAGCTCCCGGTGGGTGGATCGATCAACGTGTCGTTCCCCACCTCCGGTCACGGATGCGAGTCGAACTCGACGGCCGTCGTTTCCCAGTTCATCGGGACCCTTCCTGCGGGCGACTCCACGTTCTCCGTGACGGCTCACACCGGCGAGATGGCGGGGTCCAACGCCAGGGTCACGTTCGACATCACGCTGCGTTTCGAGGACGCGTGCACGATCGTCGGGTCCACCGGCGGCGAGACGCTCGACGGGACCGCCAGCGACGACGTGATCTGTGGACTCGGTGGCACTGACAGCATCAACGGTCTCGGCGGCGCCGACACCCTCGTCGGAGGTAGCCAGAACGACACCATCAACGGCGGAGCGGGGGACGACACGATCTTCGGGAGGGCCGGATCCGACACCATCACGGGCGGCCCGGATCGGGACAACATCTTCGGCAGCGAGGGGTGCGACACCCTGTCCGGCGGGTCGGAGGCCGACACGATCCTCGGAGGGAACGAGGGGACGGGATCCGGGCCCTCGGGCGTGTGCGACTCGATCGACGGCGGTCCCGGCGGGGACCAGTTGTTCGGGGAGGATGGTGTCGACCGGATCGAAGGGGATGCCGGCGACGACTCCCTCGACGGCGGTCCCGGCAACGACTTCCTGGCCGATGCGGGGGGGCCGAACACGCTCCTCGCCGGAGGAGAGGGCGCGGACAACATCTGCGGGTCAGAGCAGCGGGATGTGATCGACGGCGGCCCCGACGACGATCGGATCGCGGGGGACCTCGGCGCGGACGAGATCGACGGCGGCGGGGGTAACGACCACATCGACGGCTTCTTCGGGTTCGCATCGACCCCGTCCGACCCGTGTCCGGCGGGTATCGGCACGGACCTCCGCGACGTGATCCGCGGGGGCACGGGCGATGACGAGGTCTTCGGCGACGACGGCAACGACCGGCTGACCGGGGGAGCGGGGAGCGACAAGCTGCGGGGCGATGGCGGTTCGGACACGCTCGAGGGCGGGACCCGCAAGGACGTCCTGAACGGCGGCCCGGGAGGCGACGTCCTCAACGCCTGCGACGGCGTCCTCGACTCGGTGATCGGGGGTCCCGGTACGTCCGACACCGCGAAGGTGGACCAGGGCATCGACGACGTCCATGCCGACGTCGAGCACGTCACGTCGTGCTGAGCGCCCGGCCCGGAGATATCGGCTCCTGAGCCTCCGCGGTTCGGCGGCCCCGAAGGTATTGATCCGTGCGCCGGCTTCACACACAATCGCCGCCAACCCTGGGGAATTGAGGTTTGCGCGGCATTGGCGGCATCCATCATCGGGCGTGAGGGAGAGCTCGACCGGCTTCGGTCGTTCCTGGACTCGATCGCATCAGGTTCCGCATCGCTCGAGGTGCGGGGCCCGGCGGGCATGGGCAAGACCGTGCTGTGGCGCGCGGCGCTGGAGGAGGCTGCCGAGCTCGACCACCTGGTCCTCGTGGCCCGGCCACTGCCGGCGGAGACCGCGCTGTCGTTCGCCGGCCTCGGCGACCTGCTGAGCCCGGTCGTCGACGAGGCCGGGCCCCACCTCCCCGCGCCCCAACGCTCGGCGCTCGACGTCGCGCTCCTCCGTGCCCCCGTGGAGGGATCGCCGCCCGACCCCCGGTCGGTCGCGACCGCGTCGCTCAACGCGATCCGGTGGCTCGCCGCCGACCGCACCGTGATCGTCGCGATCGACGACCGGCAATGGCTCGACCGGTCGACGGGGGACGTCGTCGAGTTCGCCCGGCGCCGCCTGGGGGAGGAGCGGGTCGGGTTCCTCGAGACGCGTCGGATCCAGCAGGGCCCGGACACCCCGGACGAGGCTCCCCGGGGCGAATCCATCGAGCTCCTGGAGCTGGCCCCGCTGTCGCCGGGCGCCCTGCACGAGCTGCTCCGGGAGGAGATCGGCAAGGCGTTCACCCGGCCGACGCTGATGCGGATCCACGAGACGTCCGGCGGCAACCCCTACTACGCCCTGGAGATCGCCCGGGTGCTGCTCGAGACCGGCGAGCGGCCCGACCCCGGCCGGCCCCTCCCCGTTCCGGAGGGGCTCGTGGCGATCCTTCGGGAACGCATTGCCCGCCTCTCGGCTCCGGTGCGCAGGTATCTCGAGGCCTCGGCGATCGTGTCGGAGCCGACCGTCCGGCTCGTGCAGGAGGCCGTGGGGTCCGCCGGCCGCCCCTCCGACCGTCTCCGTGCGGCGACCAAGGCGGGGCTGATCGAGGTCGACGGCGAACGGATCCGGTTCACCCATCCGCTCCTGGCGGAGGTGGTGATCGCCGGCATGGACGCCGAGGACCGCCGGAGTCTCCACCGGCGGGTGGCGGACCTGGTGCCGAGGACCGAGGAGCGTGCCCAGCACCTGGCCCTCGGGGCGAGCGGTCCCTCGGTGGAGATCGCGGCGGCGGTGCACGAAGCCGCCCGGGCGGCCGCGGCGCGGGGCGCGATCGCCCCTGCGGCATCGCTGGCGGAGGAGGCCATCGCCCTCACCCCGCCGGGCGACCCGGAGCTGTTCCAGCGGCATCTGGACGCGTCGTCCTACGAGGTCCGGGGCGGGGAGACCGTCCGTGCGCGGGCCCACCTCGAACCGCTGATGGCGCCGGACGTGCCCGGCCCGGTCCGGGCCGCCGCCATGCTCCGCATGGCGCGGCTCGGGGAAGAGAGCCCGGCGCGCTCGCTCCAGCTGTGCCTCCAGGCCGTCGCCGAGGCGGGGAGCGACCCGCTCGAGGCCGAGGGGCACCAGCTGGCGGCGGAGATGTCGATGCTCTCGGGGGACGTCCCCCACGCGCTCGAGCACGCCCGGCGGGCCGTCGAGCTGGCCGAACGGGCGGGGGAGACGGCGCTCCTGATCGAGAGCTTGGGCACGCTGTGCCACTACGAGACCTACACGGGCTCGATCACCCCGGACCTGCTCGAAGGGGCCCTCGAGCTGGAGCGGGCCGCGCCGCGGCCGTCGAACAACTACAGCCCCCGCGAGATCCTCGGCCTTCGGCTCATGTACGCCGACCGGCTCGACGATGCGCGGGACCTCCTCGAGGCGAGCCTCGACTGGACGGCGGAGATCGGCGACGAGCTCGACCGGAACTCGCTCCTCATCCACCTCACCCAGCTGGAATGTCGGGCCGGCCGGCTGTCGCGGGCCGCCGAGCACGCCAAGGAGGCACACGCGATCTCGGAGCAGACCGGCGGGTGGGCGCTCGCGGCGCCGCTGTTCTCCGTGTCGCTCGCGGCCGCGTACTCGGGGGACGTCGGCGCGGCCCGGGAGGCCGGGGAGCGCGGCCTGTCCATCGCCGAGTCCGGCCAGAGCGGCGTCTTTCGCGTCCTCAACCAGTGGGCGCTCGGGTTTCTCGCCCTGTCCCTCGGCGAGACCCAGGAGGCGGTCCGGCTCCTGCACGACCTCCCCGACGAGGTCGAGGCCATGGGCTACCGCAACCCGGGGGTCCGCCCTGTGCACGCCGACGCGATCGAGGCGCGCATCGCGACCGGCGACCTGGAGGTCGAGCACCTGGTCGAACGGCTGGAACGCCGCGGACGGGCGCTCGACAACCCGTGGGCCCAGGCGACGGCGGCCCGGTGCCGGGGGCTCATGCTCGAGGCGCGGGGTGACGCGGACGCCGCGTCGGAGGAACTCGAGCGGGCCCTCGCGTACCAGGACCGCTCGCCCCAGGTGCTCGAGCGGGGCAGGACGCTCCTCGCCCTCGGCGCCCTCCAGCGCCGAGCCAAGCGCCGGCGGGACGCCCGGACGACGCTCCAGGCGGCGCTCGACGTCTTCGAGGAGATCGGCGCCGGCCTGTGGGCCCAACGCGCCCGCGCTGAGCTCGCCCGCATCGGGGGCCGAACCTCCTCCGGCACCGACCTCACCGGGTCGGAACGCCGGGTCGCCGAGCTCGTCGCGAGCGGGATGACCAATCGCGAGGTCGCCGAGGCGCTGTTCCTGAGCGAACACACCGTGGAGAGCCACCTGTCGGCCGCCTACCGCAAGCTCGGCGTGCGCTCGCGCACGGAGCTCGCCGCCCTGCTGGCGCGGTGACCTGGGCACACGGCGCAAACATCAGGGATTTCAGGGATTCCCCCCGGAACCGCCCCGCATAGCCTCGAGAGGAGAAGGAGGAGGCGGGTGCCGATGTATCTGGTCGAACGGTACGAACCCGCGTCCCCGGCCGACTGGCCGGGAGCGGCGGGGCTTCTGGGAGGGACTCTGCCGGACGGAACGGAACCCCCGATCCGTCACGTGCTATCGACCTTGATCCCGGCCGACGAGATCTCGCTCACGCTGTTCGAGGCGCCGTCCGAGGCGGCGCTCGCCGATGCCCTTGCCGCGGGCGGCCCCCCGTTCATCCGGATCGTCGAGGTCGTCGTCCACGCCGGGAATCCGGTGGTCCGGACCGCGGACGGGAGCGGAGCACCGGTATGACGGTTCTTTCGAGCGGCTGGACGATCCCTGGAGGAAGGCCATGAACGGACATGAGCAGCAGGTGGGATCAGCCGCGAGGCCTCGAGGACGTCGCGTGCGCCTCGCGACGCGGACGCTCGCAGTGGTCGCGGCGGGTGTGCTGGTGGCCATGGTCGCAGTCCCGGCGGCCACGGGTGCCCCGGGCCGGGGCGGCGTCGGCGTCACGGACGACGCGGACGTCGACTACTTCGCCGCGCTCAACAGCAGCGACACACGCGACGACTCGAGGAGCGACAGCGACTTCGGCTCGTTCAACAAGCAGATCGCCTCGGGGCCGTTCAGCGGTGACGAAGGCAGCGCCTCGGCCAGCTCCAAGCTCAACGCGTCCGTCGCGGACATCACGGGCCTGTTCTCGACGGCCTCCGCCAACGCCACCGTCTCCGGCTCGGCCCGCCGGGCGTCGTCCACCCAGAAGCCCGGCATCCCGGTGTCCGACGCGGATGCGGACTTCTCCATGGCGCTCAGCGTGGCCGGCGAGACGCCGCTCACGGTCAACATCGGCCTGTCGGCCTCGAACACCGACTCCGGCGACTGCACGGTGGCGACCGCCATCCTCCACGTCGACGCCCTCGAGATGAGCGCCACGAAGACGGCGGGCGGGGACTGCGACGGCTCGTCCGACCCCACGTCCATCAGCTTCTCGGGCGTGGTGGTGGAGGGCGCCGATCTGTCCGTCGTGGTGGACGGCAGCGTCGCGGCCGAACGGAAGGGGTCGTCGAACAGCTTCTCCGGGGGGTTCTCGGTGAAGGCGAGCGCGCCGTTCGGCGAGTGCACCGTCACCGGAACCCCGGACGGCGAGACGCTCACGGGAACGCCGGACGCCGACGTCATCTGCGGCATGGGCGGCGTCGACCGGCTCAATGGCGGCGGGGGCAACGACAAGATCTTCGGGGCCGACGACAACGACATCATCCACGGCGGCCCCGGCGCGGACATCCTGCACGGCGCCGGTGCGGACGACACGATCGTGGGGGGAACCGAGGGCGACACGATCTTCGGCGACCAGGGCTGCGACGACATCTTCGGAAACGAGGGGGACGACGTGATCCTCGGCGGCTCGGGGGGAACGCCGACCGGGGAGACCGACGTCTGCGACACCCTCGACGGCGGCGACAACAACGACTCCGTCTCGGGGCAGGGGGACGTGGACCAGCTGATCGGTGGGGCCGGCAACGACTCACTCGACGGCGGACCGGGGAGCGACTTCCTCGACGATTCGACCGGCCCGAACGCGCGCCTCGACGGCGGCCCCGGGGTCGACAACATCTGCGGCTCGCCGCAGGCCGACGTGATCGACGGGGGCCCCGATGGCGACCGGGTCTCCGCCGGATTGGGCCAGGACACGGTCCAGGGGGGCGACGGGAACGACCAGATCGACGGGAACACCTCGTTCGCGGTGATCCCCGACGGCAGCCCGTGCATCGCGCCGCTCGGGACGGACGGCAGGGACACCATCGACGGCGGCGCCGGGGACGACTTCGTGCTGGGCGACGACGGCCCGGACCACCTCACCGGTGGCGCGGGGAGCGACAAGCTCCTGGGCAACGCGGGCGGCGACCTCCTCGCGGGCGGAACCCGCAAGGACGTGCTCAATGGCGGGACCGAGAACGACGTCATCAACTCGTGCGACGGAGTCCTGGACACGGTGATCGGGGGCCCCGGCACCGCGGACATCGCCAAGGCCGACGTGGGCGTCGACGACGTCCATGGCGACGTGGAGACTGTCAACAATTGCTGACGGCCTGGGGCGGCCACGGGACCGGGCGGAGGGAGCCGCGCCGGGGAGGAGCGGGTGCGACATGACCCCCTCGACGCTTCGACGGGCCTCGCTGTTGGGCGCGGTCGCGCTCCTCGTCGCTCTCGTGACCACCGTGAGCGCGGCCCGCGCCGCGTCCGCAGCGGGCGGAAGGGTCCGGGCGGTCTCGGAGCTGTCCGACCACATCCAGATCACCGCGCAGGCGTTCGACGGATCGAGCACCCAACAGGACCCCGCCGATGAACACGCCGACAGCGTCGACGAGTTCGACGAGGTCGTGTCGTTGACGGACGACAGCCCTGCGGTCGAGGTGCGAACGGGGACCGGCACGGCGACCGAGACCGTCAAGGTGGTCGAGACCGCCGCCCACGACGTCGTCGAGGCCCACGTGAAGGGCGCGGCGGACGGCACGTTCGACGACGCCGACATCGAGGACGGGGACAGCCCCTTCGGCAGGGGTGACGCCGAGTTCCGGATCGCGTTCGAGGTGACGGACAGCGCCGCGACCTTTTCGCTCACCGGAACGGCCAGCGCCTCGTCCACGGGACTGGGGAGGCTCCGGGGAGGCAGTCCCTGCTCGCGCGTGTTGATCGGCGTGCCCGACGGCACATTCGCGGAGGTGGGGACACCGTCGGCGTGCGGGTTGCCGGCGAGCGACCAGCTGCGCATCACGGGAACGCTCCAGCCCGGGCAGCACGAGTTCACGGTGTCGGCGTTCGCCCAGGCCGCGAGCGCCCGAATCGCGCACCACGGACACGCCCAGGTGCAGTTCAGCCTCGACCTCGCGGTGGCGCAGTGCGACGTCACGGGAACGCCGGAGGGGGAGCGTCTCGACGGGACGGATGAGGACGACGTGATCTGCGGGCTGGGCGGACACGACAGCCTGATCGGCGGTGGCGGGAACGACACGATCATCGGCGGCGGCGCGGTCGACGACATCCTCGGAGGGTCGGGCAACGACCTGATATTCGGGGAGGGCGGGGCGGACCAGATCGGGGGTGGCGCGGACAACGACGTCATCTTCGGTGGCGACGGATGCGACGACGTCGGAGGGGGGGCCGGGAACGACGAGATCCACGGCGGGGACGAGCCCTCAGCTACGAGGATCTGCGACCAGCTCGACGGCGGCGCGGACCAGGACCACCTGTTCGGCGAGCGGGGCCCCAGCCGGCTCGAGGGGGGAACCGGGAACGACGTGGTGGAGGGCGGCCCCGGCAACGACCTGATCTTCGACGCCGGCGGTCCCAACGCCCTGCTGTCCGGTGCGGGAGGGGTCGACGGGATCTGCGGATCGCCCGATCCGGACTTCATCGTCGGCGGAGACGCGAGGGACTTCCTGACCGGCAACGAAGGCGTGGACACGATCCACGGCGGGCCGGGGGACGACGTCATCGCGGGCGGCGGCGGCGGGTTCCGGCGGCCGGGCGGCGAGGCCCTCTGCGTCCCCGACCCGAACGCGGTCGACGAGCACGACTTCCTGTTCGGCGAGGCCAACGACGACGACATGACCGGTGACGACGGGGGAGACGAGATGAACGGCGGCCCCGGCGTCGACACGCTCGAGGGCGACTTCGGCATCGACAAGATCAACGGCGGCGGCCAGCGCGACGACATCGACGGCGGACCCAACGACGACAACATCAATGCCTGCGACGGCGGGCCCGACGACATCGAGGGTGGGACCGGTGCGAACGACCGTGCCAAGGTGAACCGCACCGTCGACCAAGTGACCGGAGTGGAACACGTCACGAAGTGCTGAGCCGGGCGGCCGGCTGCCGGCGGGCCTCCCGGAGTCTTGCCTCACAAGGTCACAAGCCGTACATTGTGAATTCGAGAGGCAAGATCACGACCCGACAACTGTTCGACCTGTGCCGAACCACGAGACCGAATACGAACGTTCCATGACCGATCCGCGACGAAGGGAGCACGCACCGGGGCCCTCTGGCCTCCATGCGCCTTCGTCCCCGTAGTCCACCATCCCGCACCGGGCGAGCAGCGGGCCGCGATCCCGCCTCCTTCACCGCGAATGAGTGGAGGCAGCGATGATCGTCGTCGTCGTCGGAGTCCTGGCCCTCGTGGTCGGGATCGTCGCCGGACTGATCGCCCGCAAGGCGATGGTCTCGAACAAGGTCCAGACCGCCGAGACCAGGGCCCAGCGGGTCGTCCTCGATGCGGAGCGCGAGGCGCAGACCAAGGTTCAGCAGGCTCTCGTCGAGGTCAAGGAGGAGATCGCGGCCATGCGCCGCGAGGCCGAGGAGGACGTCCGCTCCCGGCGTGAGGAGGTCCAGCGGGCCGAGCAGCGCCTTACTGCCAAGGAGGACGGGGCCGAACGCAAGCTCGTAGAGATGGAACGCCGCGACGGCGACCTCAACCGTCGCGCCGACGAGCTCGAGCGGATCCGGGGCCAGCTCGAGAAGACCGCGGAGCACCAGCGAACCCAGCTCGAGACCGTCGCCCGGATGACCGCCAGCGAGGCCCGCGAAACGCTCGTCAAGACCATCGTCGGCGACGCGAAGCGGCAGGCCATGGGTCTCGTGCGCGAGCTCGAGCAGCGCGCCCGCGAGGAAGGCGAGGAGCGCGCCCGCAAGATCGTCACGATCGCCATCCAGCGGGTCGCGAGCGAACAGACCGCGGAGTCGACCGTCAGCGTGTTTCCGCTGCCGAGCGAGGACATGAAGGGCCGGATCATCGGCCGCGAGGGACGCAACATCCGTGCATTCGAGGCCCTCACCGGCGTGAACCTCATCATCGACGACACACCGGAGGCGGTCGTGCTCTCCTGCTTCGACCCGGTCCGCCGCGAGGTCGCCCGACTGACGCTCGAGAAGCTGGTCTCCGACGGCCGCATCCACCCGGCGCGCATCGAGGAGAAGCACGAGCAGTCGCTTCGGGAGGTCGACGACGAGATCAAGCGGGCGGGGGAGGGCGCCCTGCACGAGGTCGGAATCACCGACGTCCACCCGGAGATGATCAAGGTCCTCGGGCGTCTCCGGTACCGGACCTCGTACGGCCAGAACGTCCTGCGGCACCTCGTCGAGTCCGCCCACATCGGGGCCGGGCTCGCGGCCGAGCTCGGCGTCGACCCCCACCTCGTGAAGCGGTGCGCGCTGATGCACGACATCGGCAAGGCGGTCACACACGAGGTCGAGGGGTCCCACGCGCTGATCGGGGCGGAGCTGGCCCGCCGGCTCAAGGAGCCGCCGGAGGTCGTCCACGCGATCGAGTCCCACCACGGCGAGGTCGAACAGCGGACGATCGAAGCGGTCCTCGCGCAGGTGGCCGACCAGATCTCCGGCGGACGGCCCGGCGCCCGGCGGGAGTCGCTCGAGACCTACGTGAAGCGCCTGGAGCGTCTCGAGGAGATCTGCACGTCCCACGCAGGCGTCGAGAAGACGTTCGCCATGCAGGCGGGACGCGAGGTCCGGGTGATGGTGAAGCCGGAGGAGGTCGACGACCTCTCCGCGCAGGTCCTCGCCCGCGACATCGCGAAGCAGGTCGAGGAGGAGCTCCAGTACCCCGGCCAGATCCGCATCACGGTGGTCCGGGAGCTCCGCGCGGTCGAGTACGCGAAATAACCGTCCGGCCGCGGTTCGTGCCTGCGCGGCGGACTGATATGTCCTGCCTGTCCGGTTCGTACTGTTCTGTCTGCGCTGAGCCTGCATAGGCCATTCCCCGGTGGGAATACTCGAAAGGACACGGACAAGGAGGTTCCACCGTGGCGCAACGAGAGCCTGTGTACGAGCCCCACGAGCACGTGACGGCCGAGCAGCGGCCGGTCGCCGTGGCGCCCGCTTCCACCACACGCACGAAGGTGTCGTACGGCGGCCTCGTCGCGCGCATCGTCGTCACCCTGATCGGGGCCGCCGGCCTGATCATCGGGTCCTTCGCGACCGTCGTGGACGGCACCGCGGGGACGGACATCCCGGTCAAGGCGCTGTGGACGACCGACCTGTCGGGCTCGGCGTTCGTCTCGTCGCTCGGCTTCGCGATGATCGTCGTCGCCCTCGTGGCCATCGTCGGCATGGCGCTCCGCACCGGCGTGCTGACGAGCCTCGCCGGCGCCGTGGCCATCGCGGCGACGATCCTCCTCCTCGTGCAGGTGAACCGCGTTGACGGCAACCTCAACGGCGTGGACGCGGGCATGTGGCTGTGGGGCGCGGGCGGGCTGCTGTGCCTCATCGGCGGGTTCATCCGGACCCGGCGGGAGGTCGTCGAGACGACGACCACGACCACCGACGCCACGTACGTCGAGAAGTAGCGGCGCAGTTCCCAGGGGACCCGGTCACGAGACTCCGGGAGACCTCCCCTTTCGAAAGGAGGCGGCCGACCTCGGCCCGATACACTCGGGCCGTGGGCGGCCGCTTCCTGTTGCGCACCTTCGGGTGTCAGATGAACGAGCACGACTCCGAGCGGATCGCCGGCCTGCTGACCGCGGACGGCTACGTCCCGACCGAGGAGGCCGCCGAGGCGGAGGTCGTGGTCCTCAACACGTGCGCCGTCCGCGAGAACGCCGACAACCGCCTGTACGGCCAGCTCGGGCATCTCCGGCCGCTCAAGGAACGCAACCCGCAGATGCGGATCGTCGTGGCCGGGTGCCTCGCGCAGAAGGACCAGGGCATCATCCAGCGGAAGGCGCCGTGGGTCGACGTGGTCGTCGGGACCCACGCGCTGCCCTCGCTGCTCGAGCTCGTCCGCCAGTCCGAGACCGACGGGCCGCAGATGGACGTCCGCGAGTACACGGAGACGTTCCCGTCGGCGCTCCCCGCCGTGCGGGGCAACGCGCACCGTGCGTGGGTGAGCGTGAGCGTCGGCTGCGACAACCACTGCACGTTCTGCATCGTGCCGCTCGTCCGGGGACCGCAGCGGTCCCGGCCCATCGGCGACATCCTGGCCGAAGTCCAGGGCCTCGCGGAGCGGGGCGTCGTGGAGGTCACGCTCCTCGGCCAGAACGTGAACACCTACGGTCGCGACCTCACCGTCCCCGGGTCGAGCCGGCGGTCGCGGTTCGCGGAGCTGTTGCGCCTGGTGAACGACGTCCACGGGATCCGGCGGATCCGGTTCACGAGCCCCCACCCGCACGACTTCACGCCCGACGTCGTGGACGCCATGGCGGCCTGCGGGAACGTCTGCGAGCACATCCACTTCCCGCTGCAGTCGGGCTCGGACCGGCTGCTCCGGCTGATGCGGCGCTCCTATCGCAGCGACCGGTACCTGTCCTGGGTGCGGCGGATCCGCGAGGCGGTGCCCGGAATCGCGTTCTCGACGGACGTCATCGTGGGGTTCCCCGGGGAGACCGAGGAGGACTTCCGCGGGACGCTGCGGGTGGTCGAGGAGGCCCGGTTCGACAGCGCGTACACGTTCCAGTACTCGCCGCGGCCCGGCACCGCGGCCGGCACATGGCCCGACCAGGTCCCGAAGGAGGTCGTCCAGGAGCGGTTCGAGCGGCTGGTCGAGCTGCAGGAACGCATCGCCCTCGAGCGGAACCGGGAGTACGAGGGCCGGACCGTCGAGGTGCTCGTCGAGGGAACCGGGCGCAAGGGCGGCACCCAGGGCCGGACCCGAACGAACAAGATCGCGCACTTCGACGCCGACGCGCGCCCGGGGGAGTTCCTCGACGTCGTGGTGGAGCGCGCGCACCCCCACCACCTGAGCGCGCGGGCGCTCGACCGGGCCGGCGCCGCCGCGGGCTGACCCGACTCCGGTGGAGCCCCCCCGCCCCTGGCCGGCCCTCGTCGGCCCGACGGCGTCGGGGAAGACCGAGGCCGCGTTGGCGGTCGCCGAGCGGCTCGGGGCCGAGATCCTGTCCGTCGACTCCATGCTCGTGTACCGGGGCATGGACGTGGGCACGGCGAAGCCGACCGCCCCGGAGCGGGCGCGCGTGCCGCACCACCTGCTCGACGTGGCCGGCGCCGGCGAATCGTTCAGCGTGTCGGCGTTCCAGGCCTTGGCCCACGACGCCCTGGCTGGGATCGCCGAGCGGGACGCCGGCGTGCTGGTCGTCGGGGGGTCCGGGCTGTACTTCCGGGCCGTCGTGGACGGGCTGTCCTTCCCGGCGACCGACCCGGCGACGCGGCGGGAGATCGAACGGCAGGCCGAAGCCCTCGGGCCGGTCGGGCTGTACGAGCGCCTGGCGGCGTCCGACCCGGACGCCGCGGCGAAGATCGAACCGGCCAACGTCCGCCGCACCGTCCGTGCGCTGGAGGTCGCCGAGGTGACCGGGCGCCCGTTCAGCTCGTTCGCGGCGGACTGGGAGCGGTACCCACCGGAGGCGGTGCGCGCCGCGGGCGTCGACATGGAGCCGGGGGTTCTGCGTGCGCGCATCGAGACGCGGGTGGACGCGATGGCGGCCGGTGGCCTGCTCGAAGAGGTGCGTCAGCTGCTCGACGAAGGCGCGGGCCCATCACTCACTTCGGGCCAGGCCATCGGGTACGCTGAGTTCATCGAGCACCTGGCCGGCCGCCTGAGCCTCGACGAGGCCGTCGCCCGGACCGTCAAGCGGACCCGGGCCCTGGCCCGGCGGCAGCTGGCCTGGTTCCGCCGCGATCCCCGCATCCGGTGGTTCCGGGCGGGCCCGGACGGCGCGGCGGACATCGTGGACGAGCTGACGGAGTACCTGCGAGATGGCTGAGCTTCGCTTCACCAAGATGCACGGCACCGGGAACGACTTCGTGATGGTCGAGGACTGGGACGGGGCGCTCGACCTGCCCGCGGATCTCGTCGCGGCCCTGTGCGACCGGCACTTCGGCGTGGGCGCCGACGGGCTGATCCGGGTGGCGTCCCCGGCGGTCGCCGCGGCGCACGGCCTCGACGCCCGCGGGACCGACGCGTTCATGGACTATCGCAACGCCGACGGCTCCGAGGCCGAGATGTGCGGCAACGGCGTCCGGTGCCTGGCCAAGCTGGCGTTCGAGCGTGGCCTGGTCGACGGCGCCGACCTGACCGTGGCGACACGCGGCGGTCCGAAGCGCGTCTGGCTCCAGATCGACGAGCGCGCCGGGGAGCGCGACGGGACGGGCGCGGGGCGGCGCGTGCGGTCGGTCAAGGTCGACATGGGCGCGCCCGAGCTCGAGGTCGACCGCATCCCGATGACGGGCCCGGCGGGCTCGACGTTCCTCGCCGAGCCGTTCGAGCACGACGGGGTGTCGTACAAGGCCTCCGCGGTGTCGATGGGCAACCCGCACCTGGTGCTGTTCGTCGAACAGGACCCCGACCAGATCGACGTGCATCGGATCGGCCCGCAGCTCGAGCACGACCCCCGGTTCCCGAACAGGACCAACGTGGAGTTCGTCGCGCCGGCGGCCGACGGCATCAAGCTCCGCGTCTGGGAACGCGGCGTGGGCGAGACCATGGCCTGCGGGACCGGCGCGTGCGCCTCGCTCGTGGCAGCGAGCCTCGCCGGCCTGGCCCCCCGGACGGCGAGCATCCACTTCCCGGGCGGCACGCTGATGGGGGAGTGGACCGACGAGACCGTGTTCATCACCGGCCCGGCCGAGGTGTCCTACGAGGGGACCCTCGAGACCGAGGACCTCCTGCGCGTCTGGAGGGCCGCCCGATGAGGGTCGCCAAGCGGGTGGAACACCTCCCGCCATACCTGTTCGCGGAGCTCGACCGGAAGATCGCGGAACGCCGCGCCGCCGGCGTCGACGTCATCTCGCTCGGGATCGGCGATCCGGACCGGCCGACGCCGCCGCACGTGATCGAGGCGGCCCGTCAGGGCGTGGCCGACGCGTCGACCCACCAGTACCCGTCGTACTACGGCATGCCGGAGTTCCGGCAGGCGGTCGCGACGTGGTTCCGCGGCCGGTTCGGCGTCGAGCTCGATCCCGACACCGAGGTGCTCCCGCTGCTGGGGTCGAAGGAGGGGCTCGCCCACCTGGCGTTCGCGTTCCTGGATCCCGGCGACCGCGCCCTCGTCCCCGACCCGGGGTACCCGGTGTACGCGACCGCCACGCAGCTCGCCGGCGCCGAGGTCACGCAGCTGCCGCTCCCCGCCGACCGGGGGTTCCTCCCCGACTGGGACGCGGCCGCGGGGGTCACCGACGCCTCGACCAAGCTCGCCTGGCTGAACTTCCCGACCAACCCCACGGCGGCCGTAGCCACCGAGGCCGACCTGGCCGCCGCGGCGGCGTTCGCCTCTGAACACGACCTGCTGCTGGCCCACGACGCCGCATACAGCGAGATCACGTTCGACGGGTACGTGGCGCCCTCCGTGCTCCAGGTGCCGGGCGGGCGCGACGTCGCGATCGAGTTCCACTCGCTGTCGAAGGGCTACAACATGACCGGGTGGCGGATCGGGTTCGCGGTGGGCGCGGCGGCGGCCATCAAGGCGCTCGCCACACTCAAGACGAACCTCGACTCCGGGATCTTCAACGCGGTCCAGATGGCGGGGATCGCCGCCCTCAGCGGCCCGCAGGACCACGTCCTGGCCATGCGCGACCTGTACCGGAAGCGCCGCGATCTGGTCGTGGGCACGCTCAACCGCCTCGGGTGGGACCTCGAGCCGCCGCTGGGTTCGATCTACGTGTGGCTCCCGACCCCGAACGGCGAGACCTCGGCCGAGTTCGCCGACCTGCTGCTCGACCGGGCCGGCGTGGTGGTCGCGCCCGGCCTCGGCTACGGGTCGAACGGCGAGGGCTACGTGCGCATCTCGCTGACGGTGGCCGACGACCGGCTGGCGGAGGCCATGGACCGGATCGCCGCCGAGGTGGGCCGGTGACCGGGCCAGTGGGCACGCCGCCGGCGCCGAATCGCCGCCCGTGACGGCCGCCCGCCCGGAAAACGCCGGAAGATTGTCGGAATCTCCTGTTTCGCCTGACGAGTCGAGGGAAAGAACCGTGCGAAAGAGACGCCGGACCCAACTCCGGGGAAAGGGGCGCTTCCCGGGAATTCTCCGGCGTCTCTTTGCGTCCGGGTTCGCCCGGGGCCGCACGGCCCCGGCCCCCGGAGGGACGCCGTGAGCGACCACGAGCCGCCCCGTTCCCGCCGCGACGACGGCGCCGCCGCGCGCCGCGCCGCCCAGCAGCGCTCCATGTCCGAGTCGCCGCTGTCGGCGACGTGGCGACCCCGCGTCCGCGAGCGCGCCGTGCTGGTCGGGGTCGGTCCCGGCCGGGAGCCGCGCGACCTCGACGAGCTGGCCGCCCTCGCCGACTCGGCCGGCGCCGCCCCCGTCGCCCGCGTGGTGCAGAGCCGCCGCGACCCGGACCCGGCCACGTTCGTCGGCAAGGGCAAGCTGAGCGAGATCCACGACGCCATCCACCGCAACGGCGCGGACGCGGTGATCTTCGACGACGAGCTCTCGCCGGGACAGCTCCGCAACCTGGAGGAACGCCTCGGCGCCAAGGTCATCGACCGCACGGCGCTGATCCTCGACATCTTCGCGCTGCACGCCCGGAGCCGGGAGGGCAAGGCCCAGGTCGAGCTGGCCCAGCTGAACTACCTGCTCCCGCGGCTCCGGGGGTGGGGCGAGGCCATGTCCCGCCTCGGCGGCGGCATCGGCACCCGCGGCCCCGGCGAGACCAAGCTCGAGGTCGACCGGCAGCACATCCGGCGCCGCATCACCAAGCTCCGCCGCGACATTCAGCAGCTCACGAAGACCCGCGAGCTCAAGCGGTCCCGCCGGGAGTCCTCCGGGATTCCCCAGGTGGCGATCGCCGGCTACACGAACGCGGGCAAGTCCACGCTGATGAACGCCCTGACCCGCGCCGACGTGCTCGTGGCCGACCAGCTGTTCGCGACGCTCGACCCGACCACGCGCCGCCTGGAACTGCCCGGCGGCCGCCGGGTGACGCTCTCCGACACGGTGGGGTTCGTGGGCAAGCTGCCCCACGACCTCGTGGAGGCGTTCCGTTCGACGCTCGAGGAGGTGGCGCTCGCGTCGCTCGTGCTCCACGTGGCGGACGCGTCGGCGTCCGAGCTCGACCGGCAGGTCCGGGCGGTACGGGACGTGCTCGGCGAGATCGGCGCGGGGGACCTGCCCGAGGTGCTCGCCCTCAACAAGGCGGACCTGCTCCGCGGCTCCGAGCGGGCCCGGGTGGCCCGGCAGTACCCGGGCGCCGTGCTCGTCTCGGGACTCACCGGCGAGGGGCTCGAGCACCTCCTGGAGGCCGTGGCCGAATCGCTCCCGCGCCCGCCGGTCGAGGTGACGCTCCTCGTTCCGTTCGGCCGGGAGGACGTGACCGCCCGGCTGTACCGGGAGGCCGAGGTGCTCGACACGGAGGAGACCGACGAGGGCACCGTGGTCCACGCCCGGGTGGCCGAGCGGCACGTCGCCGCCGTCGGGGAGTTCATCACGAAGCCGGTCACACGGCGCGTGGCGACCGCCCGGAGGCCGTCCCGGTGACCGTGCAGCTCGACGTGGAGCTCACGCCGCAGGAGCTCGAACGGCTCGGCGCGACCGACCCCCGGTGGTGGTTCACGCAGTTCCGGTTCGCCAACGGGGAGAGCCCGCGTCATCCCAAGTTCCAGGCCCTCGAGGCCAACAACGAGTTCAAGCGGGGGCTGGTGCTCGACTGGCTCGAGCGGCACGCGCCCGGCGCCCGCGTGCTCGACACGTTCTGCGCGAACGGCGCCTTCTCGTTCGAGGCGGCCCGGCTGGGCGCGACGCGGGTGCTGGGCGTCGACTTCGACCCGCCCCGCGTCGAGTGCGCCGAGCTCGTCTCCTCCCTGCTCGCCGCGCACAGCGGACAGCCGGTGCCCGAGTTCCGCTCGGGGAACGTCTACGAGCTCTCCGACGCGACGGGCGGCGAGACGTTCGACGTCGTGATCTGCCTCGGCGGCCTGTACCACGTGGCCGACCCCGTTCTCGTGCTCAAACGGCTCCGCGAGGCCACGGAGACCGGCGGGCATCTGCTGTTCCAGACGTCACGCCTGGTGTGGGTTCCCGGCCAGTGGGCACGATTCTCGGTGCGGGAGGAGGACCGCCGGGAGGGCGGCCTGTCCAGCCACAGGGCCGGCGAGGGCGTCTGGCAGCTCTCGCCCGGGGCGGTGCAGGCCATGCTCCGCGTGGCCGGATTCGAGGTGCTCGAGTCCAAACGGCCTCCCGCCCTGAAACGGCGGAAATTCCGCTGGTTCGCGGCATTGGCCCGCGCGGTGTGAGACCCTGATGCTCCACCCGGTTCCGAACGCGGAACCCGGGCGTTCGGTCCCGAACGACCACGGAACGGAAGCGACATGGCGGTGAGCGAACAGCGGGGACGCGATCCCGGCAAGGCGGCAAACCTGGCCCAGGCCGTGGCCGAGTACCTCGCCCACCACGGCTACCGGGTCGCCCGGGACGTGTCCATGAAGGGCCGTTCCGGGGCGAACCACACCGTCGACGTGCTCGCCGAGAAGGCCGACGAGGTCACCACCTACCGCCTGCTCGTCCACACGCGCAGCTGGGACCAGACCGTGGACCGCGACGTCGTGGCCGGCGTGCACCTCATGGCGTCCGACCTCGGGATGAGCAAGGCCATCGTGCTCGGGGCGCGGAACTGGCCCGCCGGGGCCGAGACGGCCGCCCGGCGGCTCGGCGTGGAGCTGTGGGGGCCGGTCGACATCGAGGGCCGGCTCGGCCGCGTGCCCGACCCCGACACGGGGTCGACCCTCGCAACCATCCGGGGCCTCCGGGTGAACATGAGCGAGCAGGCGGCGACGGAGATGGTCAACCGTCAGCGCCGCGGCAAGCTGGGGGTGAACCGCGAGGAGGTGGCCTGGCTCCGGCCGTTCTGGCTGCCCTTCCTTCCGGTCCGCGTTCGGCACACCCGCGACGAGAAGGGCCGGTTCTCCAAAGCCGCGCCCCGGACCCGGGTGTACCTGAACATCTACGAGGCCCTGGGCGGCCAGCTGTACGACCAGTGGGACCGCGATCCGGAGACCGTCCAGATCAGCGAGAACCGGGTCCGTCCCAAGATCACGGCATTCTCGATCGTCGCCGAGATCGAGGACATCGCGAAGCGGCTCTCCGAGGCCCGCACGCCTCAGCAGTACGAACGCCAGGACATGGCGCTCAACATGCAGGGGATCCCCACGCCGGTGGCATTCTTCGAGCTCACGGCGGAAGACGAGATCTACCTGCCGTTCTACCTGGCTCTGCTGCGCAACAAGACCGGCGAGCGCATCCTCGCCATCGACGCGGCCTCGGGCATCGTGTCCGAGGAGGTCGGGGTCATGGCGATGAAGCACCTCGGCCACATCGTCGACTCCGGCGGGGCGTAGTCGGGACCGCCCTACAGGTGGTGCAGGACCGCGACGACCTTCCCGACGACCCGTCCGCCCTCGCCGAGCTCGAACGGCTGCAGCCGGGGGTTCTCCGGGATCAGGACGACCTTCCCGTCGTCGCGCTTCAGGCGCTTGACCGTGGCCTCGTCCTCGGCGGGCCCGGACTGGATGGCGGCCACGATGTCCCCGTCGTCGCAGTCGTCCTGGCGGCGCACGAGCACGACGTCTCCGTCGTCGATCCCCGCGTCGATCATGGAGTCCCCCGCCACCCGCAGCGCGAAGTGCTCGCCGCCGCGGCCCGCGAACTCCGACGGGACAGCCAGCATCGACTCGACGTGCTGGTCGGCGAGCGTGGGGGCGCCGGCGGCGATGGTGCCGACGAGAGGAATCTGGACTCCGCGATCGACGCCCGACTCGCCGATCGCGCGTGGTTTGGTCGGGTCCTTCGTCAGGTAGCCCTTGCGCTGGAGGTTCTCCAGCTGGCTGTGGACGCTCGAGGACGACGTGAGCCCGACGGCCTCGCCGATCTCCCGAACGGTGGGGGGGTAGCCCCGCTCGTGCGTCGCGGTCCGGATGTACTCGAGGATGCGGCGCTGCCGGGCGGTGAGGTCCTGGGTGTCGACCATGTTCGTTTCCTCCTCCGCGCGGACGGTAGCACCCGCCGCCGACGGAATCAAACATCTGTTCGATTTCCCCTTGACATCGAACGTTCGTTCGCTACACTGGCCCCATGGCACGAACGCGTGTTCGATGGGGCCGGGTGGGCTCGCTGCTCGCCGCTGCGGGCGTCGCGGTGATGGTGGCCGGCTCGGCTGCCCAGGCCGGAGGGCCCGGCGAGCAGGACCGGCACGGGTCCCGGCCCACGGTCCGCACGTACGTCGTGCACTCCGGCGAGACGCTGTGGGCGATCGCCTCCCGGCTGGCCGGCCCGCAGGCCGATCCCCGGCCGGTCCTGGACGAGCTGGTCCGGGTGAACCACCTCGACGGCACGCTCGCCGCCGGGATGCGCCTCACGCTGCCCGCCTGACGGCGCACGCCCGAGGCACGCTCGCGGTAGTTCAGCTAGTCCCAGTCGACGCCAAGCTCCCGGACGCTGTTCGCCGGGTCGTTGACGGGGGCCCGGCCCGCCGTTAGGTTCGACAGGACCACAATATCTTGTGGTCGGGCCCGTCGCCGACCACCACCGACGGGGGAGGGGTTCCGGGGATGCGGTGTCCGTGGTGCGGCAGGGAGAACGACAAGGTCGTCGACAGCCGCTCGTCGGACCGCGGCTCGGCCATCCGCCGCCGTCGCGAGTGCATGTCGTGCAAGCGCCGGTTCACCACGTTCGAACGCGTGGAGGAGCTCGGCCTCTCCGTCCTGAAGCGCGACGGCACCAAGGAGCCCTACGATCGCGAAAAGGTGGTCGCCGGGATCTCAAAGGCGCTCAAGAACCGGCCGGTGACGGCCGCCCAGGTGCAGAACGTCGCCTCGCGGATCGAGTCGCGGCTGCGCCGGAAGGGCCCCGTGGTGACGAGCGATGACGTGGGCCTCGAGGTGCTCGCGATGCTCGCCAAGCTCGACCAGGTGGCCTACCTGCGGTTCGCGAGCGTCTACAAGGACTTCCAGCAGGCCGCCGACTTCGAGCGGGAGCTGGGGACGCTCCAGAAGCGCGAGCCGACCAAGCGCCGGACCCGGGCCTGAACCACACGGGTGTTCGACCTGACCACAAGATGTTGTGGTCGGCGTGGGTGGCTTCCCCAAGATGTGGGACAATATCGATCGATCCGCTTGACACGGCCGGGACCTCGCACAAGAATCCGACGGTCGTAATCACACGGCTGTAACCCTTCCCCGCTGAGCCAGAGAGGAGGCCATTCGAGTGGCCACACGGGAGCGGGACGTCCAGTCCAAGCAGCGCGGCCTCACATTCGCACGTCACTTCACGTCCGACGCGGTGCACCCATACGACGAGGTGGAATGGGAGGTCCGCGACGCGGTCATCCCGAACTTCAAGGAGGGCGGCAACGCGTTCGAGCAGCGCGGGGTGGAGTTCCCGAAGGGGTGGTCGCAGAACGCGACCAACATCGTGGCCCAGAAGTACTTCCGCGGGCCCCTCGACACGCCCCAGCGCGAGTCGAGCGTGCGCCAGCTGATCGGCCGGGTGGTCGACACCGTCCGCAAGTGGGGCGAGGACGACGGCTACTTCGCGTCGGCAGAGGACGCCGGCGTGTTCGCCGACGAGCTCACCCACCTCCTCGTCAACCAGAAGGCCGCGTTCAACTCGCCGGTGTGGTTCAACGTGGGCGTGCCCGACACGCCCCAGCAGTGCAGCGCGTGCTTCATTCTGGCCGTCGACGACACCATGTCCTCGATCCTCAACTGGTACGTCGAGGAAGGGACGATCTTCAAGGGCGGCTCCGGTTCCGGCATCAACCTCTCGCGGCTCCGTTCCTCCAAGGAACAGCTGGGCGGCGGCGGGACCGCCAGCGGGCCGGTCAGCTTCATGCGCGGCGCCGACGCGTCCGCCGGCACGATCAAGTCCGGCGGGAAGACCCGGCGCGCCGCCAAGATGGTCATCCTCAACGTCGACCACCCGGACGTGTCCGACTTCATCTGGTGCAAGGCCCACGAGGAGAAGAAGGCCCGCGCCCTCCGCGACGCCGGGTTCGACATGGACCTCGACGGCAAGGACAGCAACTCGATCCAGTACCAGAACGCGAACAACTCGGTCCGCGTCACCGACGAGTTCCTGCACGCCTACGAGAACGACCAGGACTGGAAGCTCAAGGCGGTCCTCTCCGGCGAGACGGTCGAGACGGTCCGGGCCCGGGACCTCATGCGCGAGATCGCGCAGGCCGCGTGGGAGTGCGCCGACCCCGGCATGCAGTACGACACCACGATCAACGAGTGGCACACGTGCCCGGCCTCCGGACGCATCAACGCGTCGAACCCCTGCAGCGAGTACATGCACCTCGACAACAGCGCGTGCAACCTCGCGTCGCTCAACCTGCTGAAGTTCGCCGACAAGGACATGAACTTCGACGTCGCCGGCTACAAGCACGCGATCGAGGTCGTGTTCACGGCGCAGGAGATCGTCGTCGGCAACTCGGACTACCCGACCGAGAAGATCGGCCGCAACGCGGTGGCGTTCCGCCAGCTCGGGCTGGGCTACGCCAACCTCGGCGCGCTGCTGATGGCGCGGGGGCTCCCGTACGACTCCGACGGCGGGCGGGCCTGGGCCGGCGCGCTGACGGCGATCATGACCGGCCACGCGTACACGACCTCGGCGAAGATCGCCGCGCACACCGGGCCGTTCGCCGGCTACGCGCCCAACCGGGACGCCATGCTCCGGGTGATGCGCAAGCACCGCGCCGCGGCCGACCACATCGACGGCGAGCTGGTCCCGGAGGCGCTCCTCACGGCCGCGAAGTCCTCGTGGGACGAGGCGGTCGCCCTGGGCGAGCAGCACGGCTACCGGAACGCGCAGGCCTCCGTGCTGGCGCCGACCGGGACGATCGGCCTGATGATGGACTGCGACACGACCGGCATCGAGCCCGACCTGGCGCTCGTCAAGCAGAAGAAGCTGGTCGGCGGCGGGACCATGCGGATCGTGAACCAGACGATCCCGCGGGCGCTGCACCGGCTCGGGTACACGGCCGAGCAGGCGACCGACGTGGTCGAGTACATCGCCGAGCACAACTCGGTGGCCGAGGCGCCGCACCTCAAGGCCGAGCACCTGCCGGTGTTCGACACGTCGATGGGCGACTCCTCGATCCAGTACATGGGCCACGTCCGGATGATGGGCGCGGTGCAGCCGTTCATCTCGGGCGCGATCTCCAAGACGGTGAACATGCCGGAGGAGGTCACGGTCGAGGAGGTCGAGCAGCTGTTCGTCGAGGGCTGGAAGCTCGGCCTGAAGGCGGTCGCGATCTACCGGAACAACTGCAAGGTGGCGCAGCCGCTGTCGGCGGAGAAGAAGGCCACGGCGCCCACGGAGGCGCCCGCGGTGATCCCGTGGTCGCAGAAGAAGCGGCTCCCGGCGGTCCGCCCGGCCAAGACGATCTCGTTCTCCGTCGGCGAGTCCGAGGGCTACATCACGGCCGGCGAGTACCCGGACGACGGCATCGGCGAGATCTTCCTGAAGGTCTCGAAGCAGGGCTCGACGCTCGCCGGGCTGATGGACGCGTTCTCGATCGCGGTGTCGGTCGGGCTGCAGTACGGCGTTCCGCTCGCGGACTACGTCCAGAAGTTCGTGAACATGCGGTTCGAGCCGAGCGGCATCACGAACGACAAGGACATCCGGTTTGCGTCCTCGTTGATGGATTACATCTTCCGGCGCCTCGCGATCGAGTACCTGCCGCTGGAGCAGCGCGAGGCGCTCGGGATCAAGTCCATCGAGGAACGCAAAGCGGCGATCGAGAAGGGCGGGGCCGCGGCGGCGTACATGCCCCAGGACCCGGCCCCGACGGAGGCCGTTGCCGAGCCGCCGGCGGAGGCGCTCGAGCAGCCGCGGCTGATCAACCTGACGACGAAGCCGGAGTCGAAGGCGATCGACGCGCCGCTCTGCTACTCGTGCGGCTCGAAGATGCAGCCGGCCGGCAGTTGCTACGTCTGCCAGAGCTGCGGATCGACGAGCGGCTGCTCGTAGCTCCTCGCACCTCGAGCGGGGCCGCCAGAGGATCCACGCCGAGCGGGCCGGGGATCGATCCCGGCCCGCTCGTTCGCGTTCATGTCCAGGGGAGCGCCGACCGGCGGCTCCAATACTCCTCGGGGTCGAGGGCCTCGACGGCGTCCGTCTCCGGTGCGTCGACATCGAGCGCTCGGAGGTTGCTCCGGAGCTGCTCGACGGTCGCCGCACCGGAGAGCACGGCGTGGGCCCAGGGCTGCGCGAGGGCGGCGGCGAGCGCCACGGCGTCGATGCCGACATCGCGTTCCTCCGCGAGCCGATCGAGGGGCGCGCGGCGCTCGAGGATGCCGGGATCGCGCTCGCGGTCGGTGAGGCGGCCGTTCGCGACCGCCTCCTTGAGGATCACGCCCCAGCCGGCGTCGTGCGCTTCGGCAAGCGCGGGCCCGACGGAGGGCTCGAGGACGTTCCAGGTCGCCTGGACGCAGGCGAACGGCGCGAAGCCGTCGACACGGGCGTCGAGCGCTTCCCGAACCGCGGCGGCCTGGTTCGGCCCGGTCGTCGTGACGCCGACCAGAACGCCCTGTTCGGTCCGCAACCGCGCGAGGAACTCGAGGACCGCGGGGTCGCGGAGCACCCCCGTCTCCACGGTCGCGGAGTGGATCTGGTACAGGGCGAGGTGGGTCCCGAGGAGCGCCCGACTCTCCTTCCACTGGCGGGCGAGAGCTTCCGCCGAGTGGTCCTTCACCTCGTGGGCCTCTGCGTCCGTTCGCCAGTCGCCGACGTAGCGATACCCCCACTTCGAGCCGACCACCGCGGCGCCCGCGGGCACGTCGCGGGCGTGGAGCCACGAGGCGAGGAACTCCTCCGCCCGGCCGTACGAGCGGGCGGCGTCGAGGTACCGGATCCCGGCGTCCCAGGCGGCCTCGAGCACCTCGTCGGCGTGGCGTTCGACTGCCTCGACGCCACGGTCGTCGCCGAGGTCCCGGTCGTGGCCGAGGTTGATGTACGCCGGTCGGCCGAGGGCGGCCATGCCGAGCCCGATCGGGGACACCGTGAGGCCGGTCGCGCCGAGCGGTCGTCGTTCCATGGGGCGCAGTCAACCACGGGTCGCTGCGATACTCGACGCGTGAACCGCGCCCCCCGCGCCCTGCTGCTGGCCGCCGCCCTGGTGTTCACCGCGTGCCGGGGCTACGGCGACGTGTCGAAGTCGGTCGAGCTCACGGAGAGGGACAGCGGGACGAGCGTCGACGTGAAGGTCACCCAGGTCATCATCATCACGCTCGAGGCGAACCACTCGACGCCGTTCCACTGGGTGCTCACCCAGCCGCCCGACCCGAACGTCCTCGAGAAGGTCGCGGACACCTACGAGTCCGAGGACGGCCCGCCGGGGACGGGCGGGCACGAGATCTGGCGGTTCCGCGCGATCGGCGAGGGAGCGACCGCCCTCCAGCTCGACTACCAGAGCCTCGAGGGCCAACCGACGGGGGATCGGTTCTCGATCAGCGTCCGCTCGCAGCAGGCGGGGTAGCCACGTCCGCGAACTCCGGTAGGTTCGGACCATGCGACTCACGGGCCTGCATCACGTCCAGGTCGCGATGCCGGCTGGGCGGGAGGACGACGCCCGAGCGTTCTACGCGGGAACCCTCGGCCTGAACGAGGTCGAGAAGCCGGATCACCTGCGCGCCCGAGGCGGGTGCTGGTTTCGGTCGGAGGACGGCTCGGTCGAAATCCACGTCGGCGTCGAGGAGAACTTCCGGCCGGCCCGGAAAGCCCACCCGGCGCTCCTCGTGGACGGGCTCGATGAGCTCCGGCGGCGGCTGGTCGACCGTGGATACGATGTGCAGGAAGACGAGCAGCTCGCCGGCTACGAGCGCTGCTACGGCTTCGACCCGTTCGGCAACCGGCTCGAGTTCCTCGGTCGCCGTGCAACATAGGGGGCGGAGGGTCGGCCGGCGCCCGTCACAGCATTCGGGGATTTGACTCCCCGGAGTCGACCCCCGTAGCGTCGCCGCCGTCGCACCCGACTGCCCGCACGTTTGAAAGGGGGTTCCGATGCGAAGAAGGCGATACGTACGCCTCTCGCTCGTAGCGTGCCTGGCGGTGGTGGCGGCGTTCGCGTCGTCGATCACCGGCGCCACGGCAGCACCGACAGGCCCGGCGCAGACGTACGTGGTGGTGTACAAGGGGACTACGTCACCGAGCGACTCCGTCGCCAGGCTGAAGGCAGCCGGCGGTACCGTGCTGCAGGCCTATCCGCAGATCGGCGTGGCCGTCGTCTCCTCGACATCGACCACGTTCCGCGCGGCGGCCCTCAGGGACGCCCGCGTGGATGGGGTCTCCGCCACGGCGGGTTTCGCCACCAAGCTCGTGGACGGGGTCGACGACAGCGCGGCGGGCCCGCCGACCGGCGACCTGCCGAACGCGCCGGCCACCGACAGCGACAGCCTGTCCGGCCTGCAGTGGGACATGGCCCAGATCCACACGCCGGAAGCCCACGCCATCACCGGCGGCAGCCCGTCGATCCTTGTCGGCGACATCGACACGGGGCTCGACTACACGCACCCGGACCTCGCGCGCGAACGTCGACGACGCGGCCAGCGTGAACTGCGTGACCGGCGTCCCGGTCCCCGGCAAGGTCGCGGCGAACGACGACAACGGCCACGGCACCCACACGGCCGGCACGATCGCTGCGGCGTCCAACGGCATCGGCATCGTCGGCGTGGCGCCAAACGTGAAGATCGCCGGGATCAAGGCCGGGAACGCCGACGGGTTCTTCTTCCCCGAAGCCGTGGTCTGCTCGTTCATGTGGGCGGCCTCGCACGGCGTGGACGTGACGAACAACAGCTACTTCGCCGATCCCTGGCTCTTCAACTGCAAGAACGACGCAGAGCAGCGGGCCATCTGGAAGGCGGAGCAGCGGGCGATCATGTACGCCGAGCAGCAGGGCGTGACGGTCGTCTCCGCAGCGGGCAACCAGTTCGAGGACATCTCGCACCCGACGGAGGACAAGACGAGCCCGGACGACACCGTGCCCGTTGATCGGCGGGTGACCAATGCCTGCGCCATCGTCCCGGTGGAGGTGCCTGGTGTCGTCGGCGTCAGCGCGACCGGCAACGACACGCAGGACACGACCGCCGGCACCTACGCGGACAACCTGAAGTCGTTCTACTCGAGCTTCGGGATCAGCGGAGTGGATGTCACGGCGCCGGGAGGCGATTCCCTGTTCGGTCGGACGGCGGCGGCACCCAACGGGCGGGTGCTGTCGACATGGCCGGCTTCGCTGCTGACCACGACATGCCTTGCCGCGCGGCGGCTCGTCGACGCATCCGGCGCGACGTACTGCTACCAGCAGGGCACCTCGATGGCGTCGCCGCACGTCGCGGGCGTCGCCGCGCTGATCGAGAGCCAGTACGGCACGATGTCGCGTGGGAAGCTCGAGGCGATGCTGCAGGGAACGGCAGACGCACAGGTCTGCCCGGGAACGCTGCCGGCGGGCTACGACCTGAATGTCGGCACGGACGACGGCAAGGTGCAGACCTGCCAGGGCGGCTTGCACAGCTCCTGGTACGGGAACGGCCAGGTCGACGCGCTCAACGCGGTCACGCACACGACCACCTGATCGACGGCGTTTCCGGAACCGCACGACGCAGTGGCCCCGCCGGCCTTCGGCCGGCGGGGCCACCGTTGCTCTCACTCTGACGCCAAGGACTGCATCCAGCCCTCCGACCTGCCGATACCTGACTCGATGCGACGGCCCCCTCTCCTGATCGTCGCCCTGGTGGTGTTCGCCTCCGCCCTGGGCGCCCCCGCGACGTCTGCGGTCGAGGCGAGGCACGGCGTGCCCGCGATGACGGCGGCCTCGGTCCGTGCGGGAGCCATGCCCGACCACTTCGGGATCGGACTCAGCGCGCAGCCGGCCGAGCCGAACCTGACCGGATGGATGCCAGGGACCGGGATCGCCTGGGACTTCGCGTACCAGTACCTCTCGGGGGGCGTGAACACCGGCCACAGCTGGCAGACGTGGATCCAGGACGGACGGTATCCCGCTGTGGTACGCGCAGAGCGCCCACCGGCACGGGTACATCCCGGTGTTCCCGTACTACATGCTGGTCCAGTCGCACGGACCCTGTGACGGGTGCAGCCACTCGGAGCGGGATCTCGCCAACCTGAACGACGCGTCGCTCATGCGGTCCTACTTCGCGGACTTCGCGAAGCTCATGCAGCGGCTGGGCAATCGGACGTACGACGGCATCACGGGGTACGGCGGCACCGCGATCGTCCACATCGAGCCGGACCTCTCCGGGTACGCCGAGCACGCGGTGCTCTCGGGCAGCGACTGCTACGGCCACTGCACCGGTGGGGACAACGACCCCTGGAATCTCCGCGCCGCCGTCGCGTCCACCGGCTTCCCCGCCGTCCGGGGCTACTCCAACACCTACCGCGGGTTCAACCTCGCGCTCCTGCACCTTCGGGACGTGTACGCGCCGAACGTTCTTCTCGCGTTCCACGTGAGCGACTGGGCGGCGGGCTTCGACATCGGCTCCGACACGCGACCCGGCGACCCGGTGGGGCTGGGGCGGCGGGTGGCCGCCTTCGCCAGGGCGTCCGGCGTGCGGCGTGTTCGGCAGGACACGTCGAGCTACGACCTGATGTTCAACGACGTGGCCGATTGGGACTCGGGTGTCACCGGGAAGTGGTGGGACCGCCGCAACCGGACCTTCCCGAACTTCCACCGGTGGGAGCGGTACATCGGGGCAATCCACGCGGCCACCGCCCGACCCGTCGTCGTCTGGCAGATCCCGGAGGGGAACCAGTGGTTCCGAACGGTGGACGGATCGGACGGGCACTCGCAGGACAACCGGGCCGAGTACTTCTTCGGTCACATCCCCGAGCTGAAGGCGGCTGGGATCGTGGCGTTGCTGTTCGGCCGGGGAAACCCGTCCACGACGCACACCGACGACCGGAATGATGGCGTAACGAACCCGGCGGCGTTCTGCACGACCAAGGGCGTCTCGAGCGGCCAGGTGTGCAACGACCACGTCGCCCAGTGGCCCGACGACGACGGCGGCTACCTTCGCATCCAGGCGAAGGCCTACTACGGCGATCCCGTCGCTCTGTAGCGCGCCCGACGGGGAGCGCGTCGAGTCGCCGGCGACGGGTACCCTGACGCCGCCATGCGGCTCGAGTTCCGGCGGATCGCGCCCGATGCCACCCTGCCCGCGTACGCCCGGCCGGGCGACGCGGGGCTCGACCTGTCCGCGGCGGTCGACGCCGAGGTCGCCCCGGGCCGGCGGGTGATGATCCCGACGGGCGTCGCCGTGGCCATCCCGGAGGGGCACGCGGGGTTGGTGCTGCCCCGGAGCGGGCTCGCATCGAGGCACGGCCTGACCCTGGCCAACGCCCCAGGCCTGATCGACGCCGGTTACCGCGGCGAGGTCACGTGCGCCGTGGTGAACCTCGATCCGGAGCGCGCGGTGACCATCAGCAAGGGCGACCGGATCGCCCAGCTGGTGATCGTGGAGGTGCCAGTGCTCGAGCCGACGTGGGTCGATGAACTTCCGGAATCCGAACGTGGCGAGGGCGGGTTCGGCTCGTCGGGGAGCTGAACGCGCCCGCTTGCGGTCGACGTACGAACGGGCGGTAAGGTGAGCGCCGTGTCGGGGTCCCGCTATCCCTTCCCGTTCCTCGTCGGCTCGGAGCGCTCGGGCACCACGCTGTTCCGACTCATGCTCGACGCGCATCCGGACATGGCCATCCCGCCGGAGTCGTACTTCATCGTCGACCTCTACCGGCGCCGCAAGAGGTACGAACGCAAGGGGCAGCGCTACAACACCGTGGCGGTCGCGAACGACCTGGCCGGCTCCCGGTGGTTCCGGGCGTGGGGGATGCCGCCGAAGACCCTCGCCACCGCCATGCGCCGGGAGGACGACGTCGACTTCGCCGAGGCCATGCGGAAGGTGTACCGGGGCTACGCGAAGATGCACGGCAAGTCGCGCTACGGCGACAAGACCCCGGCGTACGTCCAGCACATCCGGGTGCTCGCGGAGATCTTCCCGGAGGCGCGGTTCGTGCACATCATCCGCGACGGCCGGAACGTGGCGATGTCGCTGAACGAGGTGAAGTGGGGGCCGAACGACGTTCTCGAGGCCGCCCTGCAGTGGAAGGAGCGGGTCATGCGGGGCCGCCAGGCCGGCGCCGAGCTCGGCGCGCACCGGTACCTCGAGGTTCGGTACGAAGGCCTCGTCGAGCAACCGGAGCCGGTGCTCCGCGAGGTGAGCGGCTTCGTCGAGCTCCCTTTCGACGACGCCATGCTCCGGCACCCGGAGACCGCCGTCGAGCGGGTCCCCGGGAGGCCCGATGGGCTCCACCGGCGGGCGGCGACGGCCCCGGCTGCGGTCCGGGACTGGCGTCAGGACATGGCACGCGGCGACCTCGAGGCCGTGGAGGCCGGCGTCGGCGACCTCCTCGAGGAGCTCGGCTACGAACGGGCCGTGCCCGATCCGCCGCGCGAGGCCGAGCGCCGCGCGCAGGTGGCGGCGTCCCGGCGGGCCCGGCGGCACCTGGTGCGCCGGATGAAGTACTTCGCGAAGGGGAACCGCCGGCTCTGAACGTTGTTCGGGCGCCCGCGCTGAGGGGCTCCCCTCGGCTACGTTCCTGCGGCCTCACGGTTCCAGGTCTCGGGGTCGACGCGCTTGCCCATCCGGTCGTGGCGGTAGTCGCTCACGGCTTTGCCGAGAAGCCCGAGTGACCGGCGCTTGTGCGGCTCGAACACGACGATCGCCGCCGCAGTCTTGGCAACGCCGATGGCCGACCGGGCCCGCGTTCGCCACGTGGCCGGCTTCATCCGCAGGCGGTAGTGCAGCGAGTTCCGGGTGTCGTAGTACAGCCGCCACGTCCGAGGCTCGCCGCGGCGGTGCTTCATCGGGTTGACGTGGGTGATCGTCGGGTCGCCCTGGAGCCGGACGAGCTTCGCGCCGGCCTTCCGGAGGCGGAGGACGAACTCGTAGTCCTCCGACCAGATGAAGTAGTCCTCGCGCGGGGTTCCCTCGCGGGCGACCCATGTCGCGTCGAACAGGCCGCCGATCCAGGGCAGCCACTCCTGGGTGCCGACCTCGCGCCGCTGGCGGGGGACGGTGATGTCGCCGCCCGCGTCGAGCAGCCCCTGCAGGCAGCCCGGATCGGGGATCGCGTCGTCGTCGAGGACCCAGATGCGGTCGGCGCCGCGTTCCAGCGCTTCCCGGAACCCGATCGAGTAGCCACCCGCCGGGCCGATGTTCTCGCCGGTCCGGACGATGTCGAGCCAGCCCTCCGTCCCCTCGGGTTGCTCGGCGTCGCCGCCATTGTCGATCAGGAGGTAGGCGTCGGGCGGCCTCGTCTGGGCGCGCACTGCGGCGAGGAGCCGGGGCAGGAGCTCGGGGCGGCGGAATGTGACCGTCACGGCGATCACGCGCGGCTCTTTCGGCTGGCTGTCCTGCGGCGCGTCGAGGCTGTCGGTGGGCACGGCGGAACTCCCGGTCGGTCGGGGAGGGGTGGCTATGATACCGGCCAGTGCCTCCCACCCCTCCCGAACCGCTCGCATCGTTCCCGTTCGTCGTGGGCGAGGCCCGCTCCGGAACGACGCTGCTGCGCGTCATGCTCGACGCCCATCCGCAGCTGTCCATCCCGCCGGAGTCGTACTTCGTGAGCGGGCTGTACCCGTACCGCTCGCGCTACGAGACGGACGGGTCGTTCGACCTGCCGAAGTTCGCGGAGGACCTCGAGGGGCTGCACAAGTTCCGGGACTGGGACCTCGCCGCCGAGGTGCTGGCGACGACGTTCTCCGGCCCGATGCCCGGTGGGAAGTACCCCGACGCCATCCGGCTGCTCTACGCGACGTATGCCGCCGCGCACGACAAGCCGCGGTACGGCGACAAGAGCCCCGGCTACGTGGCGCGGATGAAGCTCCTGACGCGGCTGTTCCCCGAGGCCCGGTTCGTGCACATCATCCGCGACGTTCGGAGCGTCGCCCTGTCGCTCGTCGAGATGCCGGCCGAGTGGGGAACGCGTTCGGTCCCGGAGGGCGCCGCCCGGTGGCGCCACCGCGTCAGCCGAGGGCATGCCGAGGGAACGGCCCTCGGAACCGAGCGGTACCTCGAGACCCGGTACGAGGACCTGGTGGCGGACCCCGAGCGCGAGCTGCGGCGGATGCTCGAGTTCCTGCTCCTGCCGTGGGACGACGCGGTGCTCAACTACGCGGAGCGCGGACTGACCCGCGTTCCCTCCGGTTCGCGGGCCATCCACGGGAACGTGGCGCGTGCCCCGACGAAGACCCGCGACTGGCGTGAGCAGATGTCCCGCGAGGACCTCGAGGCCGTCGAGGCCATCGCCGGCGACGTCATGACCGAGATGGGCTACGAGCGGGCGGTCGAGGAGCCGAGCCCCGCGGCGCAGGAGCGCGCCCAGGCGATCCAGGCGGAGTGGGAGGAATACCTCCGGAAGAAGAAGCGCAAGGGGAAGCTCCGTCGGAAGCTCGGCGCGCTCCGCCCGGGAAGGAGCCAGCCGAACGACTGACCTCGGCCTCGGGCGGGCGACGGGCCGGTTGAAGCCATCCCGAGCAGCCCCTAAACTCGATGTGCTCGGGATACCCCCCGGGAACACGCGGACGTGGCTCAGTTGGTAGAGCACCACCTTGCCAAGGTGGGGGTCGCGGGTTCGAATCCCGTCGTCCGCTCCTTTCTGACCAGCAGAAACGCGAAGCGCCCCGGAGCCGGAAGGCCCCGGGGCGCTCTCGTTCTACCGCCTCGTTCTACCGTTTGCGCCAGAGGGTCACCATGCGACCGCCTCCCCGATGGCCTGGACTGCGGCGAGCGTGTCATCCGGCGCCACGTGGCCGCGAACCTCGCCGCCATCGGCGAGCTACGGCGCCTGCTCGAACTCGTGGCCAGCTGAAGCGCGAACTCTCCGAAGTGCCCGAGGTCAAACGTGCTCGTGGTCCCGGACTTCGTGCTCGCCCGCCGGGCGATCATGGCCGCGCTCGACCCCTACCCCGAGGCTCGCGCCGCCGTCGCTCAGGCCCTCGCCGCCTTCGAGTCCGGCCGCCTCGCCGCCCTCCCCGCCACCATGGAGCGCAAGACATGAGCGCCGTCGCCGAGGACCTGTCCCTCGCCCTCGACCCCGTGCTGCTCGCCCGCCGGGTCGGACTGGAGCCCGAGCCATGGCAGGCCGAGGTCTTGCGACCGCCGTCGCGAAGGATCGTGCTGAATGCCTGCCGACAGTCGGGGAAGTCCACGATCACGGCGGTCCGGGCGCGCTCCACGTCGCCCTGTTCGAACCGGGCTCACTGGTCCTGCTCCGTTCGCCGACGCTCCCGCAGTCGCAGGAACTGTTCCGCCGGGCGGTCGGGTTCTACCGGCGGCTCGGACGCCCCGTCCCACGGAGGCGGAGACCACGCAGGCCCTCGAACTGACGAACGGCTGCCGGATCGTCTGCCTGTCCGGCAGCGAGGACCGAGCCCGGGGTTTTCCGCCGTCCGCCTGTACGTGGTGGACGAAGCGAGCCGACTGGAGGACGCCGCGTACTACTCGGACCTGCCCACCCTCGCCATGGACTCGGGCCGGGTCATGCTGCTCAGCACGCCGTACGGCGGTCGCGGGTTCTTCTTCGATGCGTGGCGGGGCGACACGTTCGAGCGGTTCGAGGTCCCCGCGTCCCGGAGCGCCCGGCACTCCGCCCGCTCCCTCGTGGATACCGGCGGTCAATGGGCGAGTGGTGGTACCGGCAGGAGTACGAGTGCACCTTCCTCGACGCAAGCACCTCCGCGTTCGTCTCGGCGTCCATCGACGCGGCGTACCGCGAGGACCTGCCGGGCACGCCGTACCTCGGAGACGAATGGAGGGTCATGCCATGACCGAGCAGAACTACACGATTGGGCTCGACATCGGTCAGCGCCGAGACCCGACGGCGCTCGTGGTGGCCGAGGCGGTCCCGACCCTGACGGGCCGGGCGATCCACGCCCGGGACTGCGGAGCGCCGGGAGGTGACTTACGTCCCCTCGCCGTACTTCTAGGCGGGGTCTCCATCACCGGGGGATCGGGCTGGTCCTGGGGCTGATGGTCGCGAGGCTCGCTCGTGCGACCGAGCGCCGATCCTGAACGACGACAGAAAATTGCCGACCGACTGTTCATCAACGAGTCCGAAATCGCTCCTACACGGGTGGACGTGCACGATGCGCGAGTGGACACGGAACCGCGACGGGCGCTGGAGCGCCTGTACCGCGAAGAAGGGGCTCGTATGTGGAGGGCCATACTGCTCATGACCGGCCATCGGGAGGTCGCCGACGATGCGGTGGCTGAGGCGTTCGCCCAGGCGCTCGCCCGCGGTGACGCGATCCGCCAGCCCCGAGCGTGGGTGTGGAAGGTCGTGGTCCGCATCGCGGCCGCACAGATGAAGGACATTCATCGAGGCGGCGAGCCCGTGCCCGAACTGCCCGCGCACCTTCCGACGCCCACCGTGGAGGTTCTCGACACGCTGCGGGGCCTGTCCAAGATGCAGCGGGCGGCGGTCGTCCTGCACTACTACGAGGGATACTCGCTCCGAGAAGCCGCAGCGATCCTCGGGTCCACTGCCCCAGCCCTGGCCGTGCATCTCCACCGCGCCCGCGCCAAACTCCGTCCCGAATTCGAGGTGGAACGGTGACCGACCTGCGCCAAGCGCTCCACCGGATCGACGATGTCCCTGCTCCAGACCTGTGGTCCGAGGCGTCCCAGCGGCAACCCGGTCCGCTGCCCCCGCACCCCGGCTCGCGGCCGGATTCTGACCGCCGTTCTCGCCCTTGTTGTTGCTGCCGCTGGCATCGGGATCGCGGTCGAGGCCCTCGGGAACCACTCTCGGAGCGAGCCTGGAGCGACGCCGTCGCCTCCAACGCCATCGACTTTCCGGGTTTCACCGAGTTCATCCGCCGCGTCCCCTCCCAGCGGACATGTCACGCTCCGACTCCGCCATCGCGATGGCCCCCTTCAGACGGCCCGTCTGCAAGACGGCCAACTGGTCGTGGAGGCACCCTTCGGCGAACTGGAATGGGTGCTGAACCCGGCGGGAGGGTGCAGTCTCACCGTCAGTCCCGTTCCCAACGGCGCTCCGCTGGCGAGTTTCGGGGGCGGGTGTGGTGGTCCGTGGGCTGGGGTCAGCGGCACCACGTGGAAGGGGGAAATCATCCGAGCCGTCCACGGAAGCACCGTCCCCGGATCAGGTTGGGTGGTCCGGGTAACGTTCGACAACGGCGACACCTACGACGTGACCCCACTGCACGGGCAGTGGATGCTGGTGTTCTACGGCTGTCGCGGCACCGACCAGGTCTGGATCGACAAGGTCACTGCGGTCGCTCCTTCAGGTGCCGAGCATGGCGCCAAGAGATTCGGTCCACTTCCTGCCCCGGTCGATCCCTGCAACCGGCCGACTCCCATCGGTTGACCTGTTCCAGGAACCAGGTTGGGAACGGACACGCTCTCTTCCCCTTCGTCACCGTCTGGCCGGCGGCGTCGGCCAACATGGCGTCGATGGTTTCCCCAGTCGCGGGAGTCTAGGTGAATCGGTGGGCGGGACATCCATCGCGGACCAGCCCATCTCGCGAGCGTCCGTTCTACCGGTGCGTTCTACCGGTCCCGGTAGAACAGGACCCGAACAGGCGGACGGGCCGGGACGAAGCCCGGACAAACCGCAGGTCAGCGGACTGGAGCGGAATCCCTGGACGGACCGGTCCACCTTGCCAAGGTGGGGGTCGCGGGTTCGAATCCCGTCGTCCGCTCCACAGAGAACGCGCAGGTCAGGGGCTACAAACCTGCGCGCAGGAGTCCCCCGAAACGCCGCTGTCCCGCGCTGGTCCCGCCGTGGTCCCGCGGCGGTCACGATTCCGGCGCGGAGGCCGCCTCGAGCCGGGCCGCGACTAGGACGTCGATAGCGGCGGCCAGTTCCCGCCCGTGGGCGGGCCGTGGATGGTGCCCAACGAGGCCCGGCCTTCGCCGAGCTCCCGCCGGTTGACGGCGGCGACCAGTTGTTGCGGCCGCTCAACGTGATGCCGGCCAGCGAAGCCCCGCCGGCCGAGGAGCAGTAGTCCCGGGGGGATTCGGACCCCCCTCCCGAACCACCGGGCCGCGGGTCGGGCGCGGGGCTTTCACGGGTCAGCCTCGCGCAATCCCGCGTCGAGGTGACGGCACGATGAGCACGCGAGACTTGCGACGTAGTGAGGCAACCTCCAGGAACGCGAGGACGCACTGCTCGAGCAAACCCGTGGCTTCTTCATCGTAACCTTGCGCCGATGCGGCGAAAGGAGCGACAATCTCCTTGGAGACCGACCAACCCGGCTCGCGATGCCGAGAGTCACCGTCAACGGGACTGAGCTTTACTACGAGGTCCGGGGCACCGGGCCACCGGTTCTGCTGATGATGGGAGCGACCGGCGACGGCGGCCACTTCGACCAGCTGGCCGGCATGTTGGCCGACGAGTTCACGGTCATAAGCTATGACCGGCGCGGGAACGGGCGCAGTCCCGTCCCCGCCGGCTGGCAGACGACCTCAGCGGAGGAGCAGGCCGACGACGCGGCGGGGCTGCTGGATGCGCTCGGGGTCGGCCCCGCGGCCGTGTTCGGCACGAGCAGCGGAGGCAACTTCGCGCTGTGGCTGCTGGTCCTGCATCCCGAGGCGGTCCGTGGTGCGATCCTGCACGAACCGGGGTTGTACGCGCTGGTTGACGATTTCGATGGGGTTCGGGCCCCGGTGCGGGCGCTGGTCCAGGAGGCGATGGAGGCCGGCGGGCCGGCCGCCGCGGTGGAGCGCTTCTGGTGCTATGTGTCCGGGGACGACGACGCCTGGAATCGGCTGGCGCCCGCGCTTCGTGAGCGCATGCGCGCCACCGCCAGCACGTTGTTCGGGGTCGAGCTAGGGACCTACGAGCTGAGCCTGCCCGACGAGGAGCGGTTGGCCTCCCTCGCCGTGCCGGTGCGCTTGCTTGTCAGCGAGGACGGCCTTCCGTTCTTCCCTGAGATCGCCGGCCGCCTCGGCAAGCGCCTCAGCGTCGACGTCGCCACCACGCCGGGTAGACACGACGCGTATCACGAGTACCCCTACGAGTTCGCCGAGGCCATGCGGCCATTCCTGCGAGAGGCCAGCCCTCGAGCCACCAATCCTCGGCCTTGAGTTGCGCCCGTACCTCCGCGAGGTAGGGAGGTCGGCCGACCCCGCGCTTCGAATCCTCACGGCCGCCATATTGTCTGCCGTCCCGCGCTCGTCCCGCGGCGTACGGGAATCGGCGGGAAACGTTGGGTAGGGTCGGGTAGACAAACCCGCAGGTCAGGCTGCCTTTCCGAGCGTTCGCGACTACATGCTCCTCGCCGATGGCACGTCCGGTTGGGCAGAACTCGTCTAGCCCATCCCAAGGGTTTCGGGCCGATGGGACCCGACAGGCCTTGACCGGTTGTAAGGCGGGGACCGCGTGGCGCTCCCGTTGGACAGCACCGCGCCCCATCCCCCTCAGGGAGTCTCCGGGCCCTTCGGCCCGACGTAATTGAGGCCCGGCCAAACAGGCTCAGTCCACAACGAACCACCCGACGAAGGCGGCGTTCGAAACGACCTTGTTCAGGCGGATCGTGAGCTTGTCGCCCACGATGTCCAGGACCACGCCTCGGACCCATGTCCCCTGGACGTTCCCCTGGATCAGCGCCAGCACCAGGCTGCTGTTGGTCAGGGCGACGTTGCTCACGGTGACGGAGGCCCTGTCCGCCTTGACGACGGCGATGCCGCTGAGGCTGAACTGAGCCCTGCCCAGCACGTTCAGCGCCGGTCCGGTGGTGCTTCTGGCCTGTACTCCGGTGCCGTTCGTGCTGTCGCCAAACACCCCAATACCGTTCGCCGTGGCCTCCCCGTACACCGCGGAGCCTGTCCCGCCCGTCTGACCCCAGACTCCGATGCCGGTCCCACCCGTGTGAGTACCGAAGACCCCCGTCCCGCCATTGCCCCCGACGCCTTGAACGCCGTTGATCACGCCCCGACCGAGGACCCCGTTCTGCTTAGCCTCGCCCACGACGCCATCACCCGAGCCCCTTCCCCAAACACCGATGGCGACATTGCGGATACCCCAGGGCCCCGGATCTCCGGTGTATGCGGAAACCCCAACAGGGTTGATGTCATTGCTGTCTGCATAGTGAAGAACGTCCAGGCCGGAGGTGTTTGCAACGGTGCCGGGAACGGTCCTGTCCGCCCAAAGACTTGTGCCGGACTCGGACGAGTTGTTGACCCCTGCGATTACCGGCTGCCCCTGTGTGGCGTCGGCTCCCGGTGCCCTGTTGAAGAGCGAAGTGGTGAGAGCCAAGACCACGACCGCGACGAAGACGGCCGACGTCATGCGAGTGCGCATGATTCCCCCTCCTTGGTGGACGACTGGACGGGGAAAGGCTGGCCCTCTAGCAAGTCAAGGTCAAGGAGCCGTTACGACCAAGCCGCGGAGAGTGATCGTCCGGCGTGGGCTTCGCCTGACCTCCACGGCCTCTCGATGACCATCCACGCCACCGGGAACCCCACCGCGACGTTCTTGTTCAGGTACAGGGTGAGGTGAGGTCGGGGATGCCGGGCTCGACGTCCGCCGGCCGCACCGCTCGCAGTCGAGGATAAAGGCCAACACGTCCTCGGCAGCGTGCTTCGTCGGCAGGGGTCCCAAACGCATCTTCTCGGTTGCGCTCATTATCCCCTCGTGGTCGGAGGGGATCCCAGCCCGGGGAGCCTGCGCCCGTGGCGGTGGGGGAACGTGCCGTTGCCGGAGATCCATCTCGGTGGGCTGATTGCCGGCATAGCGCTCCAGGTCGTAGTCCCCTGGAGGCTGCTCGCCCCGGCGTGGCTGGGCACCGCGGCGGGGGCGCTACTCATGCTCGCCGGCCTGGGCCTAATCGTGTGGGCCGTGGCGGCCGTCGGAGCCGTCGACATGGAATCCCCCGGCCAACTTGTGGTCCGCGGACCCTACACGCGCAGCAGGAACCCGATGTACGTCGGGTGGACGGTCCTCTACGTTGGCATCGCGTTGTTCCTGAACATCGTCTGGCCGCTCGTCCTGCTCCCAGTCGTGATCGTGCTGACGCACCGCTCCGTACTCCGGGAGGAGCGCCGGCTCGCAGAGCGGTTCGGGGTCGAGTTCGCTCAATACCGGGCGGCCGTCCGCCGCTACCTCTGACGAAGCGGCGGCCCGACGAAGCGCATGGCACGGCGTGCTCCGTCCGCATGAGGTTCGAGGCCATCTGCCGGGCCGCTGCCAACACCGCCGGCGGGGCGTCGTGGTCCCCTGGCCTCGGCGACGAGCGCGGCGGCGCGGCACAGCTTCGACTGGCGGGTCGACCGCAGCATGGCGGAGAGCTCGTTGAGGCGGGACATGCGCCGGAGTCTGGCACGCCCCGTAACGTCCTGGTCGTCATCGCCGCGTTCCGCGCCTCATCTGGCAGTCCGCGCTCTCTTGGGTCGCGAGGACAAGAGCCGCGACAGCCCGATAGGATCGATCAGGTTTCCTGCGGTTGGGACATGGGGACGTGGTCGGTTCCCGATAGGGGGTTCGGGTTATGCGGAAGCTTTTCCTGATCTTCGCCGTGTCTGCGCTCGTGACCATGATTGCCACCGCCGCCACGGCAGCGAACCCGGGGCCCGGCACCAGCACGGGCATCGGGACCGTCTTCGTTCCGAACCCGGTCCAGTCGCTGGGCGACGAATCGCTGACCGACCAGAAGGACTCGGATGCCGCGGTGCCGGTGGCCGCCTACCACGACGTCACCCTCACGAACCTCGACGGGAGCGGGTACCTGCGTGGGGACTACGCGGCCGTCGTCAGCAACACCGGCAGCGCCGCGTACTCGCCCACGAACACCTTCCGCTACACGCGGCACCAGGACCAGTTCGAGCAGGTCATGGCCTATTACTGGATCACCCAGGCGCAGAGGTACATCCACGCCCTCGGCTTCGGCGAATTCCGGCGCCCCATCAACGACCGGCCCCAGGCCGTGCGGATCAACCAGTGGGGACTGGACAACTCCTTCGCCACAGACCACCCCAAGAACGAGCTTCGCTTCGGCAAGGGCGGCGTGGACGACGCGGAGGACGCCGAGGTGATCCTGCACGAGTACGGCCACGCCATTCACTTCGCCCAGAACTTCGTCTTCGGCTCCGAGGAGGCCGGCGCGATCAGCGAGGGCTTCAGCGACTACTGGGCGGTGACCGTCTCCGACGTGGTCTCCAGGGCGCTTGGCGTCCCGGAGCGCGAGCCGCTGCCGTGCGTGGCCGACTGGGACTCGGTTTCGTACACCACTGGCGTACCGCACTGCCTGCGGCGGGTCGACACCAACCTTCTCTACCCAGCGGACCTCAACGGCGAGGTGCACCACGACGGCCAGATCTGGTCGCGGGCACTGTGGGACATCCGCCAGGGCCTCGGCAACGTCAGGGCCGACACGATCATCCTGCAGGGCTCGTTCGACTTCCCCGGCACGAGCATGCCCGACCTCGCGTCCCGGACGGTCGCGGCGGCCCAGCAGCTCTACGGCGCTGCCGCCGCCAATGCAGTCCATGCGGCGTTCGCCGCTCGAGGAATCCTCTGACCCTGGGCACGTGACCGGCGGAATCGGTGGTTCAGAAGTAGATTCCCACCGATCAGGGGGTGTTGCTCGAGACGGATGCTGAGGAATCCGCCGGGTCCGGGGGATCCCCTAGGAACATTCGCTAAAACTCGCCCACAACGGGATCCTGTTCCTGTACGAGATGACAGAGTTCCGACGGAACGCCGTCGAGGGGCCCGGCATCCTCGACACGATCAGCGGCGCGAGCCCGGCCCGTATGCCGCTCGACAGCGCCGAGTGCCGAAGGTCATGGAGCCGGACGCCGGCGGGCAGCCGATGCTCCCTTCTGGCCGATCTTCGTAAACCAATCCGATGCAACCTTTGAGCCGTCAGTTCCGTCGGTCTTCGCGGCGAGCCTCGCGGCGCCGATGGCGGCGCAGCACGCCGAGCCCGAACAACACCAGCGCGCCGAACCCCGCCGTGACGAACGTGAACAGCCAGAGCGGCCACGTGAAGTCCCAGACCAGGAAGTGGAGGGTGACGTCCTCGGTGTTCTGGATCATGAAGATGACGAGTACGCCGACGCCGGCGAGCGAGGCGATCGCTCCACCGCCCAACCGCGCGCCCGAGCCCGACCCTCCGCCATCTCGTTCACTCATGAGGATTCCCTCCCTCTTTCGTTGGCCTGCACGGACGATCGGCTCCGCGATCTCGAATCGTCGCACATCGCGTTCGGGGGTGGCGCCGACCCGGAAGATGCATTCCGACCTCCTCCGAACGAAGCACGCCCCCGAGGACGTGCTGCTCGCCTTCGTCCTCGACTGCGAGCCTACGGTCGGCGCGTCCATTGGGTGCCGGGCGAAGGGTGCGCCCTCGGGCATTGGGCTCACGCGGAGCCCGCTCCGAAGGATCACCCGCCTCAGCTGCAGGCGTAACGACAGCCGTCGGTACGACGGACTATCCGCCTCCCTGACAGCCTCGTCGTACATCAAGCAACCCAACCAATTGACCACCTTCCATGGCTCCCTCAGGATGGCGACATCCCTGGGGAAGGAGGTCCGACATGCGGACCATCAGGAAGGCCACTGCACGGTGGTGGACCGTGGCGATCCTGGCAGTGGTGGCGGTGACGCTCGTCGCCACGCAGGCCGGGGCCGGTCAACGGGGACTGACCGACGAGACCTACAACACAGCGGGCCTCGTGGGCGTGGTTGGCGGTCAGGCGGTCCGACTCAACGTGACGAACGTCGCCACGGCGGCGTGCAACGCGAGGCTCGAGTTGCTCAACTCCAAGGGCATCATCATCAACGACAGGACGGCGAACATGGGTCCCGGAGTCAGCCAGTCCATGAAGTTCGCCCCGAGAGCCGCGAGCATGGTCCGGCCCCGCGTGGTGTCGCTGAAGGGGTCTTGCTCCGCGATGATGGTGTCCCTGGAGATCGTGGACGTCGCCACCGGAAGAACCGAACTGCTGGTCACGATCGACAACCCCCTCGCGTGAGGGAGGATGCCTGACCTGCTGTTGTCGTTACGACGGAACATCGTGGTCCGCTCAAGTCCAGTTCTCAGGAGGTGAGTCCGCAGAACAAGCTTTGGCCTCGGTGACCGATCATCCTCTAGCGGGTTGGGGGCGGTTGAGTTGAGCGGTGGAGGCGACTGACCTGCGCTCGGCGATGAATCCGAACCGCGACCGCAGTCTTAGGGCTGTGAGAACGAAAACGGAGGTGCCAATGACGGACGACGATGAGTACGACATCGAGATAGCTCGCGACTTTGACGCCCCTGCCAGGCGCGTGTACGAGGCGTTCACCGTCCCAGACCAGTTCGCGCGTTGGTACGGCCCGGTCGGGTTCCCGGTGAGTCGGGACAGCGTCGATATCGATGCCCGCGTCGGCGGACGGCACCGCTTCGTCATGGTGAGCGAGGCCGATCCCGACATGAGGTCTGGGTACGACGGCCATTTCACCGAGGTTGCCGAGGACGAGCGCATCGCCAGCAGCGGCACATGGGACGGTATTCCCGGTCAGGCCAACCCGTGGCCGTCGAATCTGCGTGTCGACCTTCACCATGAGGACGGCAAGACCAACGTCGTGGTGCGCGAGGGCCCTCACCCGGCGGGGATGACAGACCTCGGCCGTCAGGCGTGGGAGATGATGTTGACCAAGCTCGAGGCGTTGCTTCGCGAATGAGGCAACCATGCTGCGCGTCTGCGCACGAGACCCGGAAGGATCGCGTCCGCGTCCGCGTTCGCGTTCGCGGCGCGATCGCATGAGCTGCCCTCTTGTCCTGAAAGGAGCGGCACCATGAGCAAGGTGGTCGCAATCATGTCGATGTCTCTCGACGGGTACGTCGCCGACGCGGACGACGGGGTCGCCGAAGTTTTCGACTGGTACTTCTCGGGCGACGTCGAGGTCCCCACAGCGAGCGGGAGCTCGGGCATGACGTTCCGCGTCTCGCCGCCGAGCGCCGACCACCTGACGGGCTTGGTGGCTGAGGTCGGCGCCATGCTCACCGGTCGGCGCACGTTCGAGGTCGCCCACGGCTGGGGCGGCCAGCACCCATGGGATGTGCCGGCTTTCGTCGTCACTCACCACGTGCCCGAGGGCTGGCCACGGCCCGGCTCGACGGTCCAGTTCGTCACCGACGGCATCGAAAGCGCCGTTGCTCGAGCGAAATCGGCTGCCGGCCCGAAGTCCGTGGGAGTGCACGGCGCCGAAACGATCCAGCAGTGCCTGAACGCGGGGCTGCTCGAGGAGCTCCACATCGATCTGGCTGCCGTGTTGCTCGGCGAAGGAGTGCGGCTGTTCGACCACCTCGCGAACACACCGGCCGTCCTCGGGAATCCGACAGTCGTCACCGGTGTCGGTGTCACGCATCTCCGTTATCCCGTGCACCCGTCGTAGACCACGTGGGAGACCCTGTCGCCTGGCACGATCCAGGCCGGGTTCTCTCACTGAAAACGCGACGAGTACCTCGCCGCCATTCCTCGCCGGGTGACGTCAGCCCAGCGCTCCGAGTGGTCCTCTCCCAGGTCGCCCCCGAGACATGAACCGCTCCCATGGGCCACGCGTAGACCCTCCAGACACGTGGCAGTCCGCATGGATCCAGGAGGAGGGACGAGCATGGCAGAGCCGAGCTTGTACGAGCGATTGGGCGGCGTGTTCGCCATCGCGGCGGTGGTCGACCACTTCAGCGATGCGGTCGTCCAGAACCCCATCGTCGGCCGGACATCGGAGAACCCTGAGCTTCGTGAGTGGCATACCAACGAGCTCGACAGGCTGCCGGGGCTGAAGTTCATGCGCACGCTGTGGGTCTGCAACGTCGCTGGCGGACCGTTCTCGTTCTCTGCCACGAAGCCAGGAAGCACGCCCCTCGGCCTGGAGGAGGCCCATCGCGACCTCCACATCTCTCCCGCAGAGTTCGATGAGGTCGCGGCGGAGCTGGGGCGCACGCTCGATCACTTCGGGGTCCCTTCGCGGGAGAAGGATGAAGTCCTCGCGGCCTTCGCGGCGCACAAGGGGGAAGTGACGGAGGGCTCGTTGGCCTCGGCCTGAGCGGGCCGTGCTGGGGCAGGGGGGAGCTAAGACGCTGCGAGACGTCGCGGGGATAGAGGGCGTGGCTCGACTCCAGTAGGGTCCTGCGTGGGGAGGGGGTCCATCACGCAGGACGAGAAGAGGACGGAACGCCCGGCCGGACGGTCAGCGTTCCCTTCCTCGTCGAGCCACGCCTCGAACTCACCGTGCCTCCCGACACGGTCGCCGTCCGGCAACTCATGGTGCGCCGATCTACCGAGATCCGTCTATCCCGGAACGGTCTCAACAGTTCCAGGTAGTGCAGAACCACTCGAAATCGTGTCAGTCCCGGATGACATGATCGGCTCATGGGAGCCGAGGAGCGCGGCGAGCCGGAGGAGATGTCGTTCGCCAAGCATTCGATCCGGATCGAAGGGAAGCGGTACCGGCTCGTGCGCTACGGCGAGGAGATCGACGACGAGGGCCGGGATTGCTTCAGCACGCCGTGCCACATCTGCGGGACGCCGCCGGGGGCGCTCCACGCCCGGGGATGCCCGATGGGAGGCGGCCGGCCGAACAGCCGGCCCCCACTGTGCCGGGACTGCGGGACCGCCGTCGGCCATATCCACAAGCTCGGGTGCGGTGTAGAGCAGTGCCCACGATGCCGCCGCCAGTACATGTCGTGTTCGTGCGAGAGCAACGAGGACGACCCGGACCCCGGTGAGCTGAAGTCGGCCTACTGCTGGGAGCGCGCCGACCGGATCCCCGACGACCCGAACATGACGGTGTTCCGGCGTCGGGCGCGGCTGTCGCAGGCGATCTGGCGGGATGCGCAAGGGCTGCCGATCGGCCACCAGCCCATCACCGGGGACCCGGGCTCTCGCAAGCTCGGCAGCAGGATCGAGCTCGGGTACGCGCGGGAGACAGGGGCCAACCTGATCACCGAGGCGGCGAGGAAGGCGGCGCGCGACCGCGTGGCGGCCCCGGAGCCCCACCAGACGCTGAACGCCGACCGGCTGTGGGCCGACCTGCTGTCGTCCATGCCGATGTGTTTCAACCTGTTCGGCGACCTTGCCGCCGATCCCGAGGCCGCGGACGCCGCCGTCCACGCCTGGTGGCCGGACAGTCCCGGGCGGGTCGTCCAGGTGCGGTTCGAGTGGTCGCCGGGCCGGCTGGACCCGAACTACCTCGGCAACCGCAGCGCGTTCGACGTTGCGTTCCTCCTCGACCTCGGCGACGGGCGACGGGGGGTCGTCGGCGTGGAGACGAAGTACCACGAGGTCGCCACCACCGAGGCGGCGCCGAAGCCGCACCGGCTGAGGCGGTACGAGGCGGTCGCGAGGTCCTCGGAGGTCTTTCGGGGCGACCCCAGCAGCGCGGTCGTCGGGACCGACCTCCAGCAGCTCTGGCTCGACCATCTGCTTGCCCTGTCGATGCTCCAGCACCCGGAGGAGCCGTGGGCATGGGCCCGGTTCGTTCTCGTCCACCCGGAGAGGAACACGAGCTTCGAGGGGGTCGCGAATCGGTATCGGAAGCTCCTTCGCGATGAGTCGAGCTTCCAGGCGACGACGCTGGAGGAGATGGTGGTCATGCCCAACGTGCTCCCGTCGACGGCCGCGAAGGCGTTCCGCAGCCGGTACCTCGGCCCTTAGGCTCAGGTGGCGGCCCGACCAGTCGGGGTCTCTGATCAGGCGGTTCTCGCTGTGGCTCCCCGCTTGCGTCAGACTCTCCCTCGCGGCCGGCATCATGCGGTTCCAGGAGAAGAACCGGTTCCTGGTGTTCCGGTACCGGCCCGACGGGACGGTCGACCCGACGTTCGGCGACGACGGGCACGTGACCGTGTCGTACACGGACGTGCTCGCGATCAACGCATGGCTCGCCCTGGTGCCGGACGGATTCGTCGTCGCCGGCACGGTCGCGAAGAACGAGGGTGACGTCTCTGTCGCCGTGACCCGGTTCCTGTCGAACGGTGACCTCAACAGGGACTTCAGCGGGGACGGCAAGCTGACCACACGCTTCCCGGGGGCGAGCGTCACCGATGCCGTGGCGGCGCGCGTCGACCCCCAGGGGCGCATCGTCGTGGTCGGGCGGGTCTCCGAAGGCGATCCCCCGGACTTCACGGACACGTTCCTGGCCCGGTACCTGCCGGACGGCCGCCTCGACCACACCTTCTCGGGTGACGGCCTGGTCCGAAAGGACCTCGGGACGAACGACTTCATCGACGGTCTGACCCTGCAGGGCAGCCGGATCGTCGTCGTCGGGAGCCTCAGCGCAAGCGACACGAACTTCGACATGCTGCTGGCGCGGTTCCGTGGGAACGGCACGCTGGACGACACGTTCGGGGGCGGGGACGGCATCGTCACTGCCGACTTCGGCCAATACGACCGCCTGGCGTCGGTGACCGTGGCCTCTGACGGCAAACTGGTGGCGGCGGGCCGGGCGTACCCGGACTTCGCGGTAACCCGATTCGGGCCGAACGGAAAGCCGGACGCCGACTTCGGAGCGGACGGGATCACGGCGATTCCCAACTCGGGGGGCTCCCAGAACGACGCCGAAGCCCTCTTCACGATGAACGACGGCCGCGTCGTGGCGGCGGGCCGCATCCAGGTCGACACGAACGCGAACGAGTGGGCGGTGGTGCGCCTGCTCGGCGCGTAGGTGTCCATGGGCGGACGGCTCCCGGAAACCCGGTGCAGCCGACCGGCCGGGAGACGACAATCAGGACGTGGTCGGCTCCCTTTCCGAGTTCCTGGTGGCCCTCGAAGGGATCGTGCAGCGGGCCGTTCAGGAGGAGGATCGGCTCGGGTATTTCGCCGCGCTCTACCGCAAGGTCACGTCGAAGGCCGCGGAGGGGATCCGGGACGGGTTCTTCGATGACGGGTCGCGGATGGAGCGGCTCGCCGTGGGCTTCGGGAACCGGTACCTGACCGCGGTGGACCGGTTCCGGTCCGGAGAGCCAGCTACCCGGTCCTGGCAGGTTTCCTTCGACGCCGCCCGGACGTGGCGCCCTTTGATCGTGCAGCACCTCCTGCTCGGGGTGAACGCGCACATCAATCTGGACCTTGGCATCTCGGCGGCGGAGACCGCGCCAGGCGACGCGTTGCCAGCGCTGCGGCGCGACTTCGACCGGGTGAACGAACTGCTCTCCATGCTGATCCGCCAGGTCCTCGTCGACGTCGCGGAGGTATCGCCGGCGATCGGGCTGCTCGACCGGATCGGGGGACGCCGGGACGAGGAGGTGATCCGGTTCAGCGTCGAGGCCGCCCGCACGGGAGCGTGGCGGTTCGCGACCGAGCTGTCCGCGCTCCCGCGGGACGCGTGGGGAGGCCCCATCTCGGCTCGGGACGCCCGAGTCGCCCGCGTCGGCCGGATCGTCCTCGACCCTGGGATGTTGACCTTCGGACTGCTGCTCATCCGGGCCCCGGAGAGCAGCGACGTCCCCCGGGTCATCGACATCCTGAATGGCGTCCCCCTGCCGGATCTGGCCGAGGTCGAGCGAAGGGTCCGTCTCGAACGAGCGACCGAAGAGTGAGGCTCCAGGCGGGGCCCACGACGATCGATCACTGAGGAGCGCTCCTGGAGTACTTCGTCTACTGCCGTGACAACCCTGGCGTCGGTTCCCTCCTCGAGGAGTTCGCCGAGGCGCACTGGTCGTTCATGGACGGGTACGCCGACGCCCTGATCGCCCGAGGTCCGACGCTGACGCCCGATCGCACGGCGCATACCGGGAGCATGCACATCGTGGATCTCCCCGACCGCGACGCGGCACGCGCCTTTGCGTTCGACGAACCGTACTTCCGCGCTGGTCTGTACGGGGAGGTGCTCATCCGCCGCTGGCGCAACGAGCTCGGGCGCATCATGTGGGACTTCCGGAGCGGCGCACCCGATGATCCGCGGTTCCTCATCCTCGGCCTCGGACGACCAGGTGCGGATGCCTCCGCCGGCCCACTCGTCGAGGAGCATCGTCGCTACTTCGGCGCTGGCGGCAACGAGGAGCGGATCATCCAGCGCGGTCCACTGCTGTCGGACGACGGCGGGGATTGGGTCGGCAGCGTGGTGCTCGCCGAGCTCCCAGGCCGGGCCGCCGCCGAGGCCATGGTGGGCGGCGATCCGTACGCGTTGGCCGGCCTGTACGCGAGCGTCGAGATCCACGACTGGGACTTCGGGGGCCGGCCCTAGCCGCCCCTCGGCGCTCGGCCGTCCGAAGGACTCAGTGTGCCGTGCCCGAGTGGAGCTCGGCGACCCATTCACGAAGGCGCGGGAGATGCTCCGCGTAGTGCTCGGCGCCCGCCTTGTCGATCCAGAAGGCGGCCTCGGGCGTCATCTCGCCGAGCTCCCTCCACGCCTGGAGCATCCGGGCGCGGGCGCTCAGGGCCTGGATCCGGGCGTCTTCGTATGAGACTCCGCGCATCGCCTCCAGGAACTGCTCGTTCCACGCATCGACGTCGATCTCCTCCAGCCGGTACGTTCCTCCCCGGATCCGTCCCAGGACGGAGCCAGCCGCGGCGAGCCAGCTTCCGACGTGCCCGAGGAGGTCCGTGACCGACCAGCCTTCCGGGTAGTAGCCCGACCGATCCGCATCCGCGGGCGTGATGGAGTCGATCAGCCCGTGGAGCTCGTCCCAGCCGGCGTCCTCGGCCCGCAGGAGCTCCCGGGTCGTCGCCATCATCGTTCTCCTCTCGAACGTGCCCGCAAGGTCAACGCGGGGGCCCGCGCTTGATGCGGGACCGCATCTCGTCCACCGTTCCCCGAGCCCAGTTGAGGCGCTCCACCCACCAGGTCAGTCCGATGTCCTCGTACCCGGCCACGCGGTCGACGTCGGCCTTGGTGCTCCCGCTGCTCGCGCCCTCGATGACGATGTCGAACGGACCGACCTTCGAGCGCCGGGAGAGCGTGTACCCGACGATCTCTTCGAGCTGCCCGGGGGACATCGTCCCGTCGAGGCCGACCTCGCGATGCGTGGCGAACAGGCCCTGCCAGAGTCCGGCCCTTCGTAGCGGGCGCTTGGCCGGCCACCGCCCGGCGACCCAGACGGGGATCGGACGCTGGACCGGCGTCGGGCGGAACACCGTCTCGTCGACCCGGTAGTGCCGGCCCCGGAACGAGAACGGTGCGCCGGACCACAGCCCGGATGCGATCTGGAGGCCCTCGTCGAGCCGGTCCGCGCGGTTGCGGTCGTCCTCGTCCTCGCCGAAGGCCGAGTATTCGAGTTCCCCGAGCGAACCGAGCCCCGCGCCGAACACCAGGCGGCCGTTCGACACGATGTCGAGCGCCGCGGCTTGCCGGGCCACGATCCACGGCCGGCGGCGGGGGAGCGCGCACACCATGACGCCGAGCCGCATGCGCGTCGTTCTCGCCGCCACGGCGGTCACGGCGATCCAGGGGTCGGTGACCGGGTCACCCCGGTCCCGGTAGACGAGGTGGTCCCAGACGAAGAACCCGTCCCAGCCCGTCTCCTCAGACAGCACGCCCAGTTGGAGGAGGAGATTCGGGTCCCCGTACTCCCGGACGTTCGGAACTCCCACTGCGAACTGCACGGGACCACGGTACCGGTCGGGCAGCAGTGAAGCCGGAGATCGGGAAGGGTCGCCGGCTCTCAGGGCTCCGCCGCTGTGTGAGCTGCGAGCTGCCGACGGGTCCGGGTGAACCGCAACGCACCGATCACCAGGGTGACGGCGCCCGCCACAACGAAGATCCACCCCAGAAGGTCGAGGGCTGTCACATCGAGGAACTCGATGGCGCTGACGCCCGCGATCACGAAGGCCAGAGCCGTGCGTACGTAGGCCAGCAGCGTCCGCTCGTTGGCGAGCACCGTCCGCTCGACAGCCAATCGGTCGCGAAGCGTCGAGTCCTCGGCCATGGACTGCATCAGAACCCGGGGAAAGGCTGATGTCCACCACGTTCGCCGGCCGGCGGCCACCCGTGGTGCCGCGCATCTCATCGCCGTGGTGACGAATGTCACCCGAATGGAGGAATGCCCTTTCCTCCGGCCGCCGTTCATGCTGAGGACACCGATGACAGGGAGCGAAGACATGAGCGGGGGAGCACGAGGGCGCGCCAAGCGGGCCGGCGCGGTACGTCGGGTGATCATGCGAGCCGCGGTGATGGCGGGGGTCGTCGTGGCGATCGGCATGATGGGAACGCCGGCGCACGCCGCGTTCACGGCGGGGATCACCGGGACCACGCTCCACGTCAACGGGGACGGGTCGTCCGGCCACCTGGCGCTCCGGCTCCAGGGATCGGCGCCGAACATCCTCCAGGTCGACGTCGGCGACAACGGGAGCGCCGACTTCGCGTTCAACCGGAACCTGTTCGACCACATCGTCGTCGACGCGGGCGGCGGCGCGGACGTCGTCCGCATCGACCAGACGAACGGCGTGTTCACGGACACCGAGATCACCACGCTGGGCGGCGGCAGCGGGAACGACACGCTGACCGGAGGCTCGTTCGCCGAGACCTTCGTGGGCGGCTCGGGGACGGACTTCATCGACGGGAACCAGGCCGACGACCTGGCCCTCATGGGCACGGGCGCGGACAGGTTCAACTGGGACCCGGGCGACGGGAACGACACCCTCGAGGGACAGGGCGGCATCGACACGATGCGGTTCAACGGCGCCAACATCGCCGAGACCTTCGATTTCACCGCGAACGGCGGGCGTCTGCGATTCACCCGGAACATCGCCAGCGTGGTGATGGACACCGACGGCGTCGAGAAGGTCCAGCTCAACGCCACGGGCGGGGCCGACATCGTCAACGTCCACGACCTCACCGGTACCGACGTCACCGGGATCACGACCGACCTGGCCTCGCCCATCGGGACGGCCACCGGCGACGGATCCGTCGACCAGATCGTGGTGGAAGGAACGAGCGGGGCCGACGTTGCCAACCTCGCGGCGACCTCGGGCGTCCTCACCGTGTCCGGGCTCGCCACCTCGGTCTCCGTAACGCACGCCGAGCTCGCGAACGACGTCGTGACCGTGAACGGCCTCGCCGGGAACGACCAGGCGTCCAGCACGCCGCTCGGGCCGCTGCCGGTCAAGGTCACCGTTGACGGCGGCGCCGACACCGACACGTACCGGGCCAACGGCACCGACGCCGCCGACCTGCTCACCGTCACGGCGAACGGGACCTTTGCGTTCGTCTCGGGCGACAACGCCACCGGGGTGAACGTGCTCGCCGAGAACGTCGAGCTGGACGGCCTGGGTGGCCCAGACACGACCTTCGCAGTGGGGAACCTGGCCGCCCTCACGCGTCTCACCTTCGACGGAGGCAAGGGGTCGGACATCCTGAACGGGGGGAACGGACCGGACACGTTCCTTGGGGGCGACGGCAACGACTTCATCGACGGGAACCAGGGCGACGACCTGGCGCTCATGGGGACCGGGACCGACACCTTCAATTGGGATCCGGGCGACGGGAACGACACCGTGGAGGGCCAGGACGACGTCGACACCCTGCGGTTCAACGGAGCCAACATCGGTGAGACCTTCGAGCTCACCCCGAATGGTGGCCGGCTGCGGTTCACCAGGAACATCGCCAGCGTCGTGATGGACACCGACGGCGTCGAGAAGGTCGCGATCAACGCCCTCGGCGGGACCGACATCGTGCGCCTCCACGACCTCACCGGCACGGACGTGACCGGGGTCACGACCGACCTCGCCTCCACCATCGGCGGGGCCTCGGGCGACGGCTCGGCCGACCAGGTCGTCGTGGACGGCACGGGCGGTAACGACAATGTGGGCGTCAGCGCTGCCCTCGGGGTCCTCTCCGTCACCGGCCTCACTCCCGCGGTCTCGCTGGCGCACGCCGAGCTCGCGAACGACCTCGTCACGGTCAACGGCCTCGCCGGGAACGACCAGGTCTCGAGCACGCCGCTCGGGCCCCTGCCGGTCAATGTCACCGTGGACGGCGGCGCCGACAACGACACGTACCGGGCCGACGGGACGAACGCCGTAGACCTGCTCACCGTCACGGCCAACGGCACCTTCGCGTTCGTCTCCGGCGACAACGCCACCGGGGTGAACGTGCTCGCCGAGAACGTCGTAGTGAACGGCCTGGGAGGGCCGGACACGACATTCGCGGTGGGGAACCTGGCTGCCCTCACGCGCATCACCTTCGACGGAGGCAAGGGGTCGGACGTGCTGAACGGCGGGAACGGGCCGGACCGTTTCCTGGGCGGGGACGGCAACGACTTCATCGACGGGAACCAGGGCGACGACCTGGCGCTGATGGGGGCCGGGACCGACACGTTCAACTGGGATCCGGGCGACGGGAACGACACGGTGGAGGGCCAGGACGCGGTCGACACACTCCGGTTCAATGGCGCCAACATCGGTGAGACCTTCGAGGCTTCTGCGAACGGGGGGCGCCTCCGGTTCACCCGGAACATCGGCACCGTGACCATGGACACCGACGACGTGGAGAAGATCCTGGTCAACGCGCTCGGCGGGGCCGACATCGTCCGGGTCCACGACCTCACCGGCACGGACGTCACCGGGGTCACGACCGACCTCGCCTCCACCATCGGCGGGGCGTCGGGGGACGGCGCGGCCGACCAGGTGGTCGTGGAGGGCACTGGGGGAGTGGACGCAATCACGGTCGCCGGGAACACGGCGAACGGCGTCACGGTCTCCGGGCTCGTGGCGACGGTGAAGATTCTCACGCCCGAGTTCGCCAACGACCGGCTGGACGTGAACACGATGGCCGGGGCGGACACGGTGAGCTCGGGCGGCCTCGCGCCGAACACGATCCAGCTGTTCGTGGACGGGGTGCCGCAGTAGGCGCGGGGGAGCGGGCCGTCAGGCCCGCTCCACCGCTATCCGGTCCGTTTCGAGCGAGGTCGTCAGGCGCCCTCGGGCGCCTCGACGACCTCGTAGTGCGTGGTGGTGGTCTCGCGATCGACCAGGTAGCGGTCGTCCTCCGGGTAGAACACCGCCTGTTCGACGTCGTCCCCGGCGAACCGGGCGACGGCCTCCATCGACTCCCAGAACGTGAGCGTGACGAACTCCGTCCGGTCGCCGTCGTCGCGCCGGAGTATGTACGCGGCGAGGTTCCCAGGCGTCGCCCGGTACTCGTCGATGCCCGTGCGGCGCACGTACTCGACGTACTCGGCCGCGTCCTCTTGCGAGGTCCACCCGCGCCAGGTCCGAGCGATCATCGGCGTTCCTCCCTCCGTTCCTTCGATGCTCGTTCGATCGGCCGGGCGGGCATGCGGGTCAAACCTCGCCGCGGTCGTAGGCCTCGCGGAGCGCCTTCGGGGCGCGGCACCGCCAGGCGTCCTCGATCAGCTCCCCGAGCTCCTCGACGCCGATCGCCGGGAGCCGCACCAGCACGGCCGGGAAGCCGTTGTAGTGCGGTTCCGTGAAGTACTTCTCCTCGCTCGAGGCGAGCAGCGCCTGCTTCTCGTCCTCGTCGAACACCCGGACGGCCAGGACATCGTCGCGTGGAACGCGGGCCTTCTTCGGATGGACGCGCTCGTTCCAGGCCCAGACGAAGCCCATCGGCTTGCCCTTGTCGAGCACGGAGATCGCGAACGGAGCGTCCGATCCCACCGTCTCGGGCAGGGCCAGCGCGATCCGCCGCACGTCGTCCTGTGTGGCCACGAACGCGACCCTACGCCGCGCCGCCGACGGCGTGCAGCGGGCGGCCTCGTCCTGCGCGGTGCACCGTTTCGCGCCGAATGACCGGCGGTAGACTGACCCGTCGAGCCGGCCGATGACGGCTCGGCACGCACCCCAGGGCGGGGTGGCCGAGTGGTTAGGCACAGGTCTGCAAAACCTGCTACACCGGTTCAATTCCGGTCCCCGCCTCGACGTCGCGTCCGTCGGTCGGGCCACCTCCCCGGCCCGGCGGCTAAACTGGAACCCCAAGGGCGGTTAGCTCAGGGGGAGAGCGCTTCCCTGACACGGAAGAGGTCGGAGGTTCAAATCCTCCACCGCCCACCAGTGTGATGTCTCGAGACATCGTGCACACGTGTCTCGAGACATCGTTCCACCTCACCCCTGCGGCTGGTAGTCCCTGGTCGGGTCGAGCGTCAGCTCTCGCAGGAGCTCACCGTCCTCAGTGATCACCCTCACGTCGAGATCGGCGACCGAGATGAGCACACGGACACCGGTCAACCGGCGGCCGAGACCGATGTGGTGCAGCCGGCTGTTGTAGCGCAGCGTGATGCGGCCCACGGAGTCGATCCGGTCCTTTCGCACGCGGTAGTGCGGTGGTGGGACGAAGCCTCGACCCGTCGGACCGGCCTTCGCCCTCTCCTCGAACGCCGTGGCGGGGGTCCTGCGGCCGACGGCCCGGTGTCGTCGCACGGTGTTGTAGTAGTCCCGGAACCAGTCGAGCTGCCCCTGGAGCTCCCCGAGCGTCGCAGGTGGAGGCTGACTGCGCAGGAAGCGCTTCAGCGTCTGGTGGAACCGCTCGACCTTCCCGCAGGTCTGTGGGTGGTACGGGCTGGAGTGACGCAGCTCGATGCCGAGCCGGCCGCACTCGATCTCGATGGCGCAGCGACCGCCGCCCCGGGGGACCGCGGTGAACACCGCCCCGTTGTCGGTGAGCACCGACTCGTGGAACCCGTGCCTGGCGGCGGCTCCGTGGAAGCTCCGAACGATGTCGGCCGCCTTGAACACCACGACGCGTCGGAACCGACGAGCAGCCGAGAGTGGTCGTCGATCCAGTTGCAGATCTCCACCCCGAGCCGTCGCGAGCGCCCAGTGGTGACGTCTTGACTCAGAACCTACAGGTCAGAGGCCCTTCCCCCTCCGACGCACCCTTGTGATCCACCCTTAGTGCTACCAAGGGCTACCAACGGCATCATCAGTCGGGGGAGCCACCGCACCGCACGCCAGCGATCCGGAATGTCGTCAGGCGGTGTGCGCACGCCAGCGTTCGGCGATGCCATCAAAGGCCGACACGGTGTCGGAGGCAACAGGAAGGGCCTGCAGCAGGCCGCAGCCGCCGACGCTATCGCTCGACGTGCGTCAAGCGGACCTGAGTCGGATCGGGCCAGGTGCCGGGTGGCTCATCGGTGACCCACGGGTACTCGAACGCCGACAGGTAGCCATCCTCGACCCACACGATCAGGAAACCCACGAGCTCGCCTTGTTCCGTGTACACGACCCCTTCGCTCGGGAGTGGACCGTCTGGGCAACCTGCAGCTGAGACTCTCGGCTCAACAGCTAAGTCGAGGAACGTAGGAAGCGTCTCCTCCACTTGGACCAGCGGAATCTGGGCCCGCAGAGCTTCTATGTCCGGGATCGCGTTATCGGACACATGGGCAAGCATCCTCGTGAGGCCAACTACACTCATCCGACTATGGCGGCCTGCCCTGCGTGCGGCGTCGACAATCCCGAGGGGTCCCGCTTCTGCAACGCCTGCGGTGAGCGGTTCCCCGAGGCCGCGACCGCTCCCGAGGTCCGCAAGACCGTCACCGTCGTCTTCTGCGACGTCACTGGTTCGACCGCGCTCGGCGAACGGCTCGACCCCGAGGCGCTCCGGCGGGTGATGATGCGCTACTTCGACGCCATGACCCACGCCATCGAACGGCACGGCGGCACCGTCGAGAAGTTCATCGGCGACGCGGTGATGGCGGTGTTCGGCATCCCCACCACTCACGAGGACGACGCGATCCGCGCGCGTCCGCGCCGCCGACGACATGCGCGAGGGGCTCGCGCCTGCTGAACAAGGAGCTCGAGCGCGACCACGGGGCCACCCTGGAGTGCCGGATCGGCGTGAACACCGGCGAGGTCGTCGCCGGCGATGCCTCTACCCGTCAGGCCTTGATCACGGGCGACACCGTGAACGTGGCCGCGCGCCTGGAGCAGGGCGCCGCGCCGGGCGACGTGCTGATCGCCGAGTCGACCGCGCGGCTGGTCCGCGACGCCGCCGTCCTGCAGGCGGTCGACCCGCTCGCCGTGAAGGGCAAGACCGAGCCGGTCGCCGCCCATCGCCTGGTGGCCGTCCATGCCGGCGCCGCGGGTACCGCTCGGCGGATGGACTCCCCGCTCGTCGGCCGGGGCCGCCAGCTCGGCCAGCTCCGCCAGGCCTACGAGGAGCGTGGCCGCCGACCGAGTCTGCCACCTGTTCACCGTCCTCGGTCCGGCCGGGGTCGGGAAGTCCCGCCTCATCCAGGAGGCCCTCGGCCAGATCGACGCCGACGCGACGGTCCTGCGCGGGCGGTGCCTCTCCTACGGCGACGGCATCACGTACTGGCCGCTGATCGAGGTGGTGCGCGACGCGCTTGGCGGATCCGAGGACCCGGACCTGGCCGGCTGCGCTCGCCGCCCTCATCCCATCCGACTCCTCCGCCGACGAGGTCGCCTCGCGCGTGGCCGCGGTGGTCGGCGGGGGCTCCGGGCTCGCCGCCACCGCCGAAGAGATCGCCTGGGCCGTCCGCCGGCTCCTCGAGGGCCTGGCGCGCGAACGTCCGGTGATCGTGGTCCTCGACGACCTCCACTGGGCCGAGCCGAGCTTCCTGGATCTGGTCGACCAGCTCGCCGACTGGAGCCGCGAGGCGCCGATCCTCCTGATCTGCATGGCCCGCCCCGAGCTGCTGGACGCTTCACCCGGATGGGGCGGTGGCAAGCTGCACGCCACGACGATCGCCCTGGAGCCGCTCTCCTCCGACGAGGTCGGGCACCTGGTGGAGAACTTTCTGGCGGGCGGCGCCCTCGACGACGCACTGCGCCGCCGGATCGACAACGCGGCCGGGGGCAACCCGCTGTTCGTGGAGGAGACGCTGGCCATGCTCGTCGACGACGGGCTGTTGCGAAAGAAGGGTGGGCGGTGGGTGGCGACCGGCGACCTGGACCAGGTCGCGGTTCCCCCCACGATCCAGGCATTGCTGGCCGCGCGGCTCGACCGGCTGGACGAGGCCGATCGGCTGCTCCTGGGCCGCGCTTCCATCGTCGGCCTGTCCTTCTACCTGGGCGCGCTCCGCGACCTGACTCCCGAACCGGAGCGCGGGGAGGTCGGCCGGCGCGTCCAGCAGCTCCTCCGCCGCGACCTGATCCGGCCCGACGCCTCCGACGTTCCCGGCGAGGAGGCCTTCCGGTTCCACCACGTCCTCCTGCGGGAGGCGGCCTATCGGATGCTGCCCAAGGAAGCGCGCGCCGGGCTCCACGAGCGGTTCGCTTACTGGCTCGAGGCCTATCCCGGCGTGGCGGACCTGGACGAGTTCGTCGGCTACCACCTGGAGCAGGCCCACGCGCTGCGCTTGGCGCTCGGTCCTGAGGATGACGCCGCCCGGTCGCTGGCCACGCGCGCCGCCGACCGGCTGTCGGCGGCCGGCAAGCGGGCTCGGGATCGGGGCGACTACCGAGGCTCGGAGAACCTTCACCGTCGGGCCGCGGCGCTGCGCGGACCGAAGGACCCGATGCGTCCGCGGGACCTGATGGCGCTCGGGTGGTCGCTGTTGGCTCCGGAACGCCAGACGGAAGCCATCCCCATCTTCGTGGACGCGCTCGACGCCGCCATGGCCGGCGAGGACCGCGCCATCCAGATCCAGGCCTCCCTCGGCGAGGCGTTCACCCGGACGTTCGCTGATCCGGAGGGCGGTACGCCCGAGCTCGACGCCAGGCTCGATCGGATGATCCCCGAGCTGATCGAGCTCGACGATCAAGCCGGTCTCGCGATCGCGTACCTGCTGCGGTCGCAGGTGGCATGGATGGATTGCCGGTTCACGGACGCGGCGACGGAATGCGAGCGGGCGCTCGCCGGCGCACGCGCGGCCGGCGACGGGCAATGGGTGCTGCAGGCGACGACGAACCGCGCCCTCGCGGCGCTCCTCGGCTCGAATCCCGTGTCCGACATCGCCGCCGCGATCGACCAGATGGATGCCGAAGCGGCCAAGTTCCCCTCGCTCCGCGGGGTGGCCTCGTCGGCGAGGGCAAACATGGAGGCCATGCTCGGGCGGTTCGACGAGGCGCACCGGCTGGGCGACGAGGCGATGCGGCTGGAGATGGAGTTCCGAGGGTCGATCCCCACGCGCATGTATCAGGTCAGGAGCCGGATCGAGTCGCTCGCCGGCGACGAGGAAGCGGCCGAACGCTTCCTCGGGAGGGCATACGACCTCCTCGTGGGCGGCGGCAACGTCATCCACGCGTCCACCGCGGCCGTGCTGCGAGGACGGGCGTGTCTCCGTCTGGGCCGAACCGAGGAGGCGCACCGATGGGCGGGCGTGTGCCGGGACACGACGTCGAGCGACGACGTGATCAACCAGCACCTGTGGCGCACCGTCGAGGCCGTGCTCGCGGCCCGGGAGGGTCGCCTCGACGAGGCCGACCGCCTCGTGGCCGAGGCCGTCGAATGGGCAGATCGGAGCGACGGCCTCATGGAGCACGCGGAGCTGTGTCTGGCCCAGGCCGAGATCCACCACCTGGCCGGCCGAGACGCCCAGGCGGTCGCGGCGCTCGACCGCGCCCGCGAGCTGTACCGGCAGAAGGGAGCTACGGTTGGCGAGACGATCGTTGTTCGCCACGCCACGGCGCTCGGTGTCGCGTAGAGCAGCCACCCTGGCGATCAGGACTTCCGGAGGGACGTGAGGCACTGAGTTCGTACAGAGTTGCCTTCGATTGCGTGGTTCTGCTGGTTGCCGCGTGGGGAGGCGGATGGGAATCTTCGCTCGTCCGGTCAAACGCCGGTCAAGTAGCCGACCGAACCCAAGGGCCCTCTGACGGTACTCCTGCAACTCAAGACAAGTGCCCGGAGCAGCGAAGGTGCCGGTCATGGCCTTGTCGGCCCTATCCCTGACACGGAAGAGGTCGGAGGTTCAAATCCTCCACCGCCCACCAGAAAACGCACAGGTAGACGCCCGATTCCGAACTAGGGTCTTCAGCGAGCAAGGTCGGCTCCCGTTCGATGTCGCCCGCGGCGACGGCCTGGCCCTCAAAGTCCACGGCGAAGGCGGCGGCCTCGAATTCGGTGATCAGGTCTGCGACGTACATCAGCCCGTCGCCTTCCTCCCGTGCGATGTAGGGATGGGGGGACCGACGGATTCCGCCACCGGCCTCCGTCGGTCCCGGCGGGGGTCCCCTGAAGGGGGATCCGGCAGGGGACAGTACCGACCAAGGATGTCGGCTGTAAAGACCCCTCCATGGTTGCCTCGTCGGAACATCGTCTCGGAGTCTGGTATCGACCTTTGACTTCTCGGGTACGTGGTCTGGATCAGTCCGTGACCAGGGGTTCGATTAAGGCGAAGACGGGGAGGGTAGCCCTAAAGCGAAACTGGAGCTTCCCGGAGATGTCAACGTAAGAGCCGTGCCCGTGGGGAGTCCCTGCGACCCGATCGCGGGGAGGCGCCCATGGAGAACACGCACTCGAATCATCCTCAGCGGACGGACGACCCATCGGGGTTCGTCGCCGCGATCATCCACCATCTCGATGAAACCTACGATGCAGAGATCGTTGGACACGACCGGGTCTTCCCCGGGGAGTTGAGGCTCGATTTGCGCCTCAAGGTGCCAGACGAGTCCGAGACCAGGACGCCGGACTGAGGCGGTACGTTGCTTGCTCACCTCGTCGTTGCCTACCGCATTGGGAGTCCCCAGTCGCGGGGCATAGCCTTCGCTTCGTCGTATTGCGAAGCTATCGCCGCCGTCTCAGCAGGAGGAATGCCACGAGGATCAGGAGCACGCCCAGCATGATGACCAGGGGTATACCGATGGACGCACCGACCATCCTATTGGCCTTCCTTTCGGGACTCGATTCGCAAGGTGGCGGTAAGGCCGTTACGCGGCCTTCGAACGGGTGCGCGGGTACGTCCGCTGTTCTTGAATCCTGCCGTTGAGCCCCTTGATCACGACCGAGGCACGCTTCTGCTTCCGTGCTTTCTTGGCCGCATTCCGAACTGCCTTCGCCTTCGTGTTGGTTTTGGAGATCACCTTGCCGCCGCGCTTCTTCACCTTCCATCCCTTGGAGGGACGCTTCGACACCGTGTAGACCTTCCGCTGGGCCATGACTCCATCCTTTCCCCTTCGACCGTCCACTCCTGCCCGGAGGCCTGCCACCTCAAACGACGTGAGTCGGACTGCTCCAGCATTAGGCGGGCGCAGCTGGTCACCGTCGTGGTCAGGCCACCAAATCGCCCGGAGCAGCGACGTAATAGCTCGCACGCAGTCGCGCTCTCGGCACAGGCCTGAGGGACTCCTCGACTTGATCGGGGTGGCGTCATGGCGTACAAAGCCAAACCGAAGTGCGAAACATCGACCCGCTGGTGCTCGTGGCTGCGATCATCCGCCATCTCGAAGAGAGCTTCGATGCCGAAGTCCTCGGGTACGACGCTGACTTCGCCGGAGGAGTCAGCGTCGATCTACGAGTCAAGGTCCCTGAAGACCGGTAGGTCAAGACGCAGGACTGAAAGTCTTCGCGGACATGGGGTTCGTCGGACTTCCGCATCACCGCGCTGCGTACTACTCTCGGCTCGTTCGATTGGCTACTCATCGGCGAGTGCTGGCTGGGTCCCACGTCCAACGCGACGGGAAAGAAGCAGTCCGGATGGGTGACGCACGCGTGATCCTCCACGCCGAGCAACCAGGGCGCAGCTTCGCGTGGCTCGTAAGCGCGGAACTAGCCGAGCGGTTGGCGCGGGATCTGCGCCAGAAGGGCTGGACCGTGACGATCCGTCCTGAGTCAGATCCACCGGGCTCTGATGGGGAGTAGGTGTCGTCAGGACGGGGAGGTTTCTGGGTGGAGCCCCAGCCCGAGGAGACAGTGTGGCCACGCTTCGTGACTCTCGCAAGCAGGACGGCGTGGGCTTCGTCGAGATTGCAGGCGAACTCACCGGGGACTTCCCGAACAAGTACCTGGAGGAGTGGCTGGAGGAGCATTTCGTCGACGACGGGGTGAGGACCATTCGAATCAACGTCGCGGAAGTCACGCACATCGATCTGGAAGGCGTATCCGCCCTCGGCCTGCTCGCCGCCGAGGCGGTCAATCGAGACAAGGTCTTCCTGGTCGACGGCGCGACCGGCCAAGTCCGGAGGAAGCTCGAGGAGACTGGCCTGCTCAGCTATCTCCAGTCGACCGAGTCCGAGGATTAGCGCAGCGCGTCGAAGCAGTGCTTTCGCGCTACCCAACTCGCCCACTTGATCGGAGCATCGGGACCGAGGGGGGAGGGTTCGCGAGCCACGTTTCAGGCAGGAGGGCCCCCGCACTGACTGGCGGGAAGAATTCTTCGCAACCCGGCCCAGACTGGTCCCATGCCTCGATAGGCGTAACCCCCAAGCCAGCCCGCCGAACTGCCGTTCCGAGGAGGGTTGCGACCGCACCGCCATGAGCTGACCAACCAGCTCTGCCGGATGCACTACCAGCGGCAATGGCCCGGGAGCGGAACCTCCACCGGATGGCCGCGGACCGCGATCAATACGACCAGCGGGTCGGTCGCCGGTACTACGCCCCGAAGGACTGACCTCGGCCCATGCCAGTACCGCGCCCGTGTCTTGAGTGCGGGAGGCCGACTCCGGGGCAGTCGCGCTGCCCGGACCATCAGCTCCGACGGCGTGATGGCTCCGGCGGGTCCGCGGCTCGGCCACCTCGGGACGAGCGCTATCAGACCGCCGAGTGGAAGGAACTCCGCCGCCAGGTCGTCGTGGGGAAGGCGTGCGTTGGGTGTGGCAGGCCCGCCCAACACGCCGACCACATCATCCCGATCAGGCTCGGCGGCGAGTTCTTCGACCCGGCCAACTGAGGGCGCTCTGCGAGAGGTGCCACATGCGGCGAACGGCAGTACAGGCCCGACGCTGAACGTTCATCCTCCGCAAGTTGCGCCTCGCCCTTCCGGCATGGTCCGCTTGGGCCATCGTGGGCCAGGAGCCGTCCCAGGACCGCGTTTTGCACATCGGCAAGCGATGGGGGGTCATCGCTGCGCTGCTGGTGGCGGGCGGGGTGGCTCACCTGCTCATCTCAGGGGGGCGGGTCGCCTGGCCGGTCGCGGTGCTCGCCGCCGACCTCGCGGGTTGGATCGCCTACGTCATCGTGGGGGCGGGTGTCATCGGCATCGCCACGGTCATGCCTGGCCTGTTCCAGCGGCTCGCCGGGAAGTAGCCCAGCAGCTCACTTCCCCCAACCTTTCCCCGGCTCGTCGGCGTCGGACCGAACTCTCCTCCGCTCAACTTCCTACGTGGTGGCTCGACAGTGGTTGCTTCTTCGAGCATCGGGTACGGGACACATGTGTCAGTCAGTGAGCAGGAGGGAGCATGGCCGCGACAAGTCTTCCCGAGCAGGATCATCGGGAGGCCGAGCAATACCCAACTGCATTCGCTTGGGCGATTGCCAGGCTGCGCGCCGCACACATCAGCGTCGTGATCGTCGTCTCGCTCGCGACAGGTCGTGTGCACGGGCTCGTATTCGACAATTCCGCTGCGGTCCGCATTTTTGTCCGAGACGCCAACGGGGACAGTGTGGACGACGGCCACCTGCCCCGGAACGGCAAGACTCCAGCCGATCTCGGCGACGAGGGAGGAGAGAAGCTGCTGCTCGGCGGCGAGTTCTCCGACCGCAGCCGGACATGAGCCCCGGCTCCGCCGGACGACTTGCTAGTCCACCCTAGAACGGTCCCAAGGTCTGCACCGACCGAGGGGGAGGGTTCATCATGAAGTCACGGATCACCTTGGGCATCGTCGGGTGCCCTCATCGCGCTCACCGTTTCGTTCACGGCGTTCGCGCCGGGGGCGGTGGCGACGCTGGGCCAACTGGTCATCGCCGGCACCGACAACTCGGAGACTTTCAGCACTGGGTTTTGTCGGCTGAGCTCCGGTTCTTGCGGTTTCACTAGCTCCGCCTTGTTCGCGCAGACGGACCTGGCCGGCGGCACCGGCGACTTCGGGAAGAACAGCGGGACCACCGGAGTCGGCGTGTGGGGACAGACGGGCGGAGTGGGATCTGCCGTGTACGGCGAGGCCACCTCGTCGAAGACGGTCGCGCTCGCCGGGGTCACCACCTCCAGCATGGTGCTCGCCACCGCCCAGCAGGCCAAGGCCGCCCACGTGAAGGCGGCCGTGCCGGGGACGGGCTTGTTCACCATCCGCCTTACCGCCAAGGCACCGGTGGGAGGACTGAAGGTCGCGTACTTCGTGCTGAACTGAACCTGTTGGCAACCAGCACTCCTGCACAGAAGGAAACCTTGGGGAACTGAGCGAGGACAGCGCGTCGCCCGAGGGGGACAAGGACGGCGGCTGTCCCCGCCCGACCCGATGCTAGACGCCGACTCGGCGAGAATCGGGAGCCCGCGGGGGGTCGGGCTACCGGGGGCACGGCCACGGGATGGCCTTATTGGCTCACACCCTGAGCGCGGTCGATGCAGCGGGCATGCCCGCCTATCTGGAGTCGACCAATCCCGCGAACGACGCCCGGTACGAGCGCGTCGGTTCGCCCCTCGCGGGCACGTCCAGCTTCCGGAAGGGCCGTCCGTGGCGACCATGTGGCGCGACGTCCCTGAGTAATCGTCCCCGGCTGTTCGCCGCGTCGTGCCTTTCGCTGCGTTCGGCACTCGGGTAACGTACGGAGACACCAGGGGGGGGACACGAGGGAGGGGACTGCGTGAGGGGGAAGTTCCGAAAAGGCCGCTTGCTTTCCCGTGGCTGCCTGGCGGTCGTCTTTGCGGTCGTCGCGGATCTGGCACTTTCCGCCCCGGCCGGGGCGGTCGCGGCGACCGATGCCACGTTCGGCGGCATCTCGAGCGACGGCACGAAGGCCTTCTTCACGACGGCCGACCAGCTCACCAGCGACGACACCGACGGCCAGGTCGACGTCTACCAGCGCTCGGGAACGACGACGACCCGGATCTCGGTCGGCGCGATCAACGGCAACCTCGGGAACAACGCCGGCTTCGCCGGCTCCTCGGCGGATGGCGGCCGGGTCTTCTTCACGACCAACGAGCAGCTGGCCGCCACGGATACCGACTTCAGCGTCGACATCTATCAGCGCTTCGGCTCGACCACGACGCAGGTCTCCGTTGGCGCGGTCAACGGAAACAGTCCGATTACGGCGATCTTCGAGGGGGTTTCCGCCGACGGCCTGCACGTCTTCTTCTCGACCACGGAGGCGCTGGCCGCAGGGGACACGGACGGTTCGAAGGACGTGTACGAGCGGTTCGGCAGCACCACGACCCGAATCTCGGCGGGCGTCGTCAACGGAAACGGCGCATTCGACGCGACGTTCGTCGGGGCCTCGAGCCGACGGCGCCCACGTCTTCTTCACGACCACCGAACCCCTCGTCTCCGGCGACACCGATACGAGGCGCGACATCTACGAGCGCTCCGAGACGCGACCACGCTCGTCTCGACCGGCGCGCAGAACGCGAACACGACCGTCGACGCCTCCTTCGGCAAGGCATCGAGCGACGGCCGCACGTGTTCTTCACGACCAGTGCGGCACTCGAGGCGACCGACGCCGACGTCCGCACCGATGTCTACGACCGTACGGGCGGCGCCACGACCGAGGTCTCCGTCGGTGCGATCAACGGCAACGGCAACTTCGACGTCGAGTTCGGCGGCATCTCCGACGACGCCTCGGTCGTCGTGTTCGAGACCGCCGAGCCGCTGGAGAGCGGCGACACCGACTCGAGCCGCGACGTCTACAAGCGGGTCGGCGGGGTCACCTCGGGCATCACCACCAGCCGGGACGGCGCGTTCGACGCCAACTTCGAGGGGGTCAACTCGGATGGTTCGAGGATCGCGTTCACGACCGCCGAGCCGTCCTGCGGCTCGGTTGACGTGGATGCCGAGACGGATGTGTACACCCATCAGGCAAGCGGCGGAACCGTCTGCAACTCCGCGAACGGAAATGGACCCTTCCCGGTCAGATTCGCGGCAATCGGCCCGAGCAGCTCGCTCTATACGACCCAGGAGGCCGTCGCCCCGCAAGACGGCGATGAGGCGACCGACCTCTACGCCGACAACGCTGTCGTCTCGCAGGGGGCGGTCAACGGCAACGGTGGCTTCCCGGCGAAATTCGCCGCCATCTCCGCCGACGCGTCGCGGATCTTCTTCACCAGCTTCGAGCCCCTCGTTCCCCAGGACGTCGACGATCGCAGCGACGTCTACATGCGCTCGTCCAGCACGACTTCGCTGATCTCGATCGAGGTGATCCCGCCCGTGGCGACGATCACCGCGGGCGTTCCTGGCGGGGGCTTCACCAAGGACGACACCCCGGTGTTCGAGTTCGCCTCCTCCGAACCCGGATCGACGTTCGTCTGCACGGTCGACGGCGGCGGCTCCATCCCCTGTTCGAGCCCGAAGGTCCTCGGGCCGCTCGCCGACGGCGCGCACGACTTCGCCGTCAGGGCCACCGACCCGGCCGGCAATGCGTCGGGATTCATCACCCGCAGCTTCACCGTCGACACGATCGCTCCCGACCCGGTGATCGAGAGCGGTCCGCCGGCGTTCACCAACAACCCGACCCCGACATTCACGTTCTCGGCCGACGAACCGGTGACGTTCGACTGCAGGATCGACGGCGCCACCTTCGCCCCCTGTAGCGGCGCGGGAACCCACACGACCGCGGCGCTCGCCGACGGCTTCCACCGGTTCCGCCTGCGGGCCCGCGATCAGGCCGGGAACACGGAGCACACGGGGATCACCTTCACCGTCGATACGACGCCGCCCCAGACGACGATCGACTCGGTCGTCGTCACCGGCAGCAAGGCGACGGTGAAGTTCAGCGGCACCGATGCCAGCACGCCGCTCACCTTCCAGTGTCGGATCGACGGCGGCACCTTCGCCCAGTGCAAGTCGGGCAAGGTCTTCAAAGCCCTCAGTGCCGGTGCGCACACGGTCCGAGTTCGTGCCACGGACCCGGCAGGGAACCTCGACCCGACCCCGGCGAGTCGGGTGTTCTCGGTCTAGCTTCCGGCCGACGTCGGGCGAGGTTCAGTACGGCGGGATCGCTTCCGATAGCTATGACCGAGGCGACTACCAGCCGAGTAGATCTCGGCTCGATGGGTTGCTCTCGGCCTCCCTGAAGGGCCCCCGCCGCTTCCCCCCGCGGGGGTCCTTCCTCATGGCCTTCATCGAGGCGCGTGATCGTCTTGTGCGCGCTTCGCCTTGCCCCTACGGCCTCTCGATCACCATCCACGCCACCGGGAACCCGACCGAGACGCCTTTGTTGAGGAACACGGTGAACTGGTTCTTCGCCGGGTTGGGCACCGCCGCCCGGACCCAGACCCCCGCCACGTTCTTCTGAGGGGTCATCAGTACCAGGCTCTTCGCGGTCAAGGCCACGCCCGTCACCACCACGGAAGATTTCGGTGATGCCGCCGTGCCCGCGACCTTCGCTGTGCCGCTGCGGCTGAATCGGGCCTTGCCCTCGACCGACAACGCCGTACCACTCGGAGCCTCGGCGGCTGCGGCGACGCCGATCCCCGTCGGGCTGCTGGCCTGACCGAACACCCCGTAATTCGGACCTCGGGAGTAGACGCCGTAGTCCTCACCGTCGGCGAAGACGCCGAACGTGCCTCCCTGAGCGTGCACACCGTTCTCGGTGCCTTCACCGTACACCCCGTCGCTCCCCGTGCCGGAGACGCCGATTGCCGCGCCCGACCCGGACACGCCGATGGCGCCGCCCTGTCCCCTGACGCCGGTGCCCGTGCCGTGCGAGCGTCCATGGACCCCGTACTGGCCCCCGTCTGCGTCGACACCCGTGTTCGTCCCGTACCCGAGGAGGGCGAGATTGCCGCAGGCGGCGAGCCCGGCCAGCGGGGCGATCGGACCTGGACAAGAACTGGCCCCGGTGTTCCGCACGTAGGTCAGATTGGTGGCGGTGTTCTCCTGACCCGCAATGATCGGTTGCCCCTGGGTTGCGTCAGCTCCAGGTGCCCCGTTGAACAGCGCGGTGGTGAGGGCCAAGACCACGACCGCGACGAAGATGGCCGACGTAATGCGAGTGCGCATGAGTCCCCCTCCCTGGTGGACGACGAGGAGTCGGACGGTGACATCAAGGCAAGGCAAAAGGCAAGGGAGGTGAGGGGCGATGCCTGGCTCGATGTCAACGCGCTTAGCCGTGGTGCGTCGTCGTCGGGCGCGGGCTCGGTATGAGCCCAGTGGTCGAGCTCGATCCGGAGGGCCGGCCTTCGGCTGGCAGCCGTCGCCGATTCCTTCCCGGCCGAACGATCCCATCCGACCGGCCCGATGCATTCGATCGGTTGTCGCTCCGTGGCGGCGGCCCGATCGGCCGGCGGGCGCCGGATTCAGCCCACGCCGGGCTGCGCGTCGGAGGTCACCTGCACGCCTTCAGCAAACGCGGCCAGTTCCTCGTTGGTCCATCCCAGTGCGCTCGACCACGCCTGGATCTGCACGAAGTGGCCGGCGTCGTCCGCGTAGGTGAGGGTGTCGGCCGGTCCCTGATGGCTCACGACACCGTCGTTTCCGCCGACCTTGACCGGATCTCCCTGGGGCAGGTGTTGCGGGGCGCTCGAGGACAGGAGCATCACGACCAGCTTGCCCTCGAAGTCGTCCGGCGAGGTTGTGTCCCCCTGGGGAGCAACGGTCAGCCGGAATGCGTTCGAGCCCTGGAGGAACCATCCCTCCGGGACCTGGTCGACGACGAACCCCTCGAGCTGATCGCCGTTGTACGCCACGAGGCGAACCGACGATCCATGCGCGGGTGCGGACGCAGGCCCGCCGGTCCGGGGGGCGGCCGAGGAGCGGGTTTCGTCCGGGGTCCCGCCGAGATTGCCGGCCACAATCGCCGCCGCGGCCACGACGAGGGCCGTGATCCCGGCGATGCCCCAGCCGATCGTCCGCCCACGGCGCCGCCGGGCCAGCGCGACCCGTCCCCGCTCGAGGTCGGCCTCGACCGTCTCGTTCGAGGGCGCAACCTCGGCCGAGCGGCCCGTCCGTTCCAGCGCGTCCTTGATCTCGTTCATCTGCGGCTCCCTTCGATGGTCTCGTCGGCGGCTTCCCGGTTCAGCCCGGCCAGTGCCGCCCGGAGGTGCGCCAAGCCGCGGGCGGTCTGGCTCTTCACAGTGCCCTCGCTGCAACCGAGGGCCTCGGCCGTCTCGGCGACGCTGGCGTCGTGGAGGTGGCGGAGGATGACGGCGGCACGCATCCGCGGCGGCAGCCCAGCCAGCGCGTGGAACACCGCCGATTCCAGCTCCGAGGGTGGGACCGGATCGAGGGCGACCTCGGGGACCTCGGCGCGGTTCCGCTCGTGGCGGGCATGCGGTCGTCGCCGCTCGTCGAGGTGGGCGTTGACAAGCATCCTGCGGGCGTACGCGTCCCGTGTCTCCGCGCGGATCCGGTGCCACGCCACGTACATCCGGAGCAGGACCGTCTGCACCAGGTCCTCGGCCTCGTGCACGTCGCCGGCGGCGAGGAGGGTCGCCGTACGAAGCAACCGCCCCCGTCTTCCGAGAACGAACGTGCGGAACTGATCGTCGCGGATGCGATCGGACCGTCTCACATGTCTTCTACGTGGAACTCGGCGCGCAGGTTGCATCCGCTCTGCAAGTGCATCACATCCAGACACGGGGAGTACGATCGGTGCGGACCACGCCGTAGACAGGGGCGCCCTGATGGCACGGATCGCCGCCCGCGTTCTCCCGGTTCTGCTGGTCCTCGTGACGAGCGTCGTGGTTTCGACCCCGGCTCGGGCCGACTACTCCGCCGGCGACCCGCAGGACTCCACCACCAAGATGGACATCCGCAGCGTCAGGAGCCACGTGTACACGGGGCCATACGACGGCCACCCGGCGAAGATCGTCAGGTTCAGCGTCGTGTTCGACGACCCGGTGCAATGGAGCAAGCTGCAAGCACCGGTCTTGCTGATGCCCATGGACACGATCGGTACGGCCACGTTCGACTACGTGCTCGACATCTTCCGTCAGAAGATCCCCGGCGATCCCAACGGGATGCACTGCAGGCTCAGGAAGGCGTCCGGCGAGGTCATCCTGTTCGACGACGGCGTCGTGGACTACTCGGCCTCCGGCACGCATGCGACGTGCGCATTCCCGAAGAAGGCGATGCACGTGCGCCCGAGCGGCGTCGTCAGGTGGAGAGTGCAGTCGCGGTACACGGCGGGAACCACGTACAAGTACGACGACGCTCCCGACGATCCCGCGGCCGTGTATCCGCACCTCTGACCGCCGAGGTCGGCCGCGCGACGGCCCGTCGCTCACTCCACAGTCGCTCGCTGCTGATCGTCGAGATCGATCGTGTGTTCCCAGCGATCTCGCTTCGCAGGCGTCGTCCTGGGTATCAGAAGGCTCATGGCCTCCTACACCGTGAGCAGACGCGGAGTGGCCCAGGCTCGAAAGCTGATCAAGGCCAGGCAATACGTGCTGAACAGCGACTGGGGCGACATTCAGCCGAAGGCCGACGATGAGAACGCCTTCCTGGAGCACCACTCGTGGCAGGAGTACGCGGGCTGGTTCCTGGGGCTGACCGAGGGCGCTGCCGACGACACCAAGGCGCGCTACGCCTTCGTCTACGGCGACTTCCGCCGCGTTCACCGAAGCGGCCTGATCGCCTGCCTGTACCGCGCCGCCGAGTGGCGGCACAAGGAGGTCGAACGGGCCGCGTACCGCCTGCTGCAGGAACTCGACGCCGCGACTTCCTAGCCAGCGGGAGCGGAGCCACAACATCCCAGAGTCTCGCCGTTCTCCGGTGATGCAGATGTCCCTAGGGTCGCCCGTCCGCGTCGCAGGGGACCGGTTGGTGGAGGTCGAGCGCGGCACGGGCGTCGGCGATGACCTGGAGCGACCGTTCCATCGCGGCCGGCCGGACTCCTCCGAACCCGCTGTGGTACGGACGGTTGAGCGACGACAGGACGAGCAGCGAGGCGACGATCACCGCGGTGACGGCGCCCACCAGCAATCCCTGGACCACGGCCCGTTCGCCGCTGTCGGCGAAGAACAGCATGAAGACGAGCACCAGCCCCGCCGAGAGCAACAGCACGATCCACACGCCGGAGGGAACGACGCCGTCCGCCGCGTGCAGGCGGTCGCGCCGGGCCTCCTCGCGGGCGTTCGTCTGAGCGAGCCAGGAGTCGAAGGCGCTCTGTTCGCTCGCCGCCTCCGGCTCGATCCCCTGGAGCGTGCGAAGCATGGCGAGCCCCCACGGGTTGATCGCGGCGGTTCCGGTCCCCGCCTCCATCCCCGGCCACTCGAGGTGCACCACAGAGCGCCCGTAGCACTCGACCTCGCCCGCGAGCTGTTGGCCGCCGGCCTCCGGCATCAGCTGCGCGGTCTCGAAGAGCTGGACGACCGCGAGGGCCTCGGCCTCCCCGCCCGCCCGCGATCCGTCGTACTTCGTGAAGGCCAGAAAGATGACGAAGCCGAGGAGCAGCGCGAATCCCGTCGCGAGGACGCCGAACACACCCGCCGCGCGGTCCCCGTCGCTGAAGTACCCGCCCTCGGGCGCGCGCCGGCGAATGAGGAGGATCGCGGTGATCATGATCGCGCTCGCGCCGAGGACGACGAGCACGCCGAGCGCAAGTCTCATCCGGGAGTCACCCGAGCGCGGCCACGGCGACGAGCCCTCTCATCGAATTCGCTCGTCATCGATGGGAGGGCGATCGTTCAGTCCGGGAGCGAGTCCAGGTATGGGTCCACGGCCGCGTCGTTCTCGGCCATCCCCCAGACCTCGGTCACCTTGCCGTCCTTGATGTGGAAGATCTGCGAGTACTTCCACTCGACGGCGGGGCCGTCCTCCCGCTCGACCCTGGCCGTCCCGATGGTGATTACGTGATCGTCGTTGCCGAGGATGTCGTGTGTGTCGACGGCCGGCGGCCGGCCCCCCATCGCCTGCATCTGCCGGCCGAAGAACTGGAGGACTGCGTCGCGTCCCTCGTACGCCCCGGCCCACTTGCTGTTGCCGCCGACGTGCCACACCACGTCCTCGGCGATGTGCTCGTTCATCCAGTCGAAGTCGCCGCGCATAAAGGCATCGAAGCCTTCGCGGGCGAGCGCGACGTTCGGATGCTCATGGCCAGTCATGGTCGCTTCCTCCCCGTGGGTCCGTGACGTGGGCCGAACATACTCCACGGCCTGTTCCGGCGGGACGCCGGGTTGTGTTGCCCGGCGGATCGAGCAGACGGGCGGATCGACAGGATCGCTCAGGCCATGGCCTTGTACTCGGATGAATCCCTGCGGCGGGTTCACGAGGTGGGGCAGCGAGGGGGACTGCTCGAAACCCTGCCATTCCTGATTCCCGGTGCCGAGATGCGGCAGGAGCGGATCGCACGAGACGCAGGTCGGCAGGATCGGCACCAGCCCCGTTCCGAAGTAGTCGATGTTCCCCTGCCGGTAAAGGGGTCTCTGCGGAACTGGTCTACGGCACCACCACGCCGCCGATGCCCTGCCTGCCCGACCGGACGACGGACCCGGTGCAACCGAGGGCGGAGCCGGCCACGTCGCCCCGCATCCACTCGGGGTTCTGAGCTCCTCCGCAGCGCGCGCGGCTCAACCGAAGGTCAGCAGCCGGATCGGCAGATGGTCAACCCCGGGCGACGCCCCGCCCGTGAAGTTGCACACCTTCGCGACGACATGGTCGTCGGAGGGGACCCGCACCCCCAGGAAGAGCATTCCCGCCACGGCGGGGGCACGCAGCGAGAGCAGGACGGCCTGCTCCGGTTCGGCCCCCGGAACGTTCAGGGTCAGGTCGACGCACCGGCCGTTCGCGACGGCGCCTGCGGTCACGCTGATCGTGCCGAAGACGTTCACGCCCTTGATGTCGGAAGCCGTCACCGATTCGTTGGCGATCTCCGCCCCGGCGACGGCGCTGGTCGCGATCTCGTCGCTGCCGACCGCGCCGGTGGCGATCTCGGACGCGCCGACCGACGAGGTGGCCAGGTCCTGCGCCGCGAGCGCGTTGTCGATCACCTCGCCTCCGCCGACGGCGCCGGCGGAGATCTCGGACTGCCCGACCGAGCCGCTGGCCAGGTCCGCCGTCGTGAGCGAGTTGTCGAGGACCTCACCGCCGTCGATCGCGTTGTCTGCGATCTCGAGCGCATCGACGCCGTCCGTCGCGATCTCCGACGTGCCGACCGCGTCCGCTGCGATCTCGTCGCTTCCGACCGAGTCGGTGGCGAGGTCGGCCGCCCCGAGCGCCCCGTCCTCGACCTTCTCGGTGGTCACGGCATCGTCTGCGATCTTGGCCTTGGAGACGGCTCCGGCGTGGATGTCGGCGGTCATCACCTCGCCGTTCACGATGTCCTCGGAGAACACGGTGTTGGCGGCGTAGGCCGTCCCCGTGCCGAGGGCGATCGTGAGCGCGAGGAACGAGCAGACGTTCGCGAACGTCAGGCCGCGACGGACCCGAGCAATCATGGTGCCTCCTCCCTGGAATGCCATCCGGTTCGCGAGCAGCATGCGCCGGATCGTGTTCACGCGCAGTCGGCCACGCCGTCCGGCCAGGCGATCCGGCTGCTCGTGACGTCCAGAGGCGCGGTTAGGGGGAGGTGAGTGCGAGGGCCTCGTCGAGGGTTTCGACCAGCAGGTCGGCGTGCTCGCGGGTGAACACGAGCGGCGGGCGGATCTTCAGCACGTTCTCCGCGGGCCCGGTCGCGCCGATCAGCACGCCGCGGTCGCGCATCGCGTTCACGCCCGGTCCGCGCGCTCCGGCGCCGGCTCGCGGGTATCGCGGTCGAGCACCAGGTCGACGCCCGCGAGCAGGCCACGTCCGCGCACGTCGCCGATGATCTCGTGCGTCGCCTGCAGCTCGCGGAGACCCGAGCGGAGGTACTCGCCCGTGGCGAGCGCGTTCGCCATCAACCCTTCCTCCTCGATGACGTCGAGCACCGCGAGCGCGGCCGCGCACGCCACGGGGTTTCCGCCGAATGTACTGAACAGGGGAGCGTGGCCCGAGAACCTGTCGGCCAGCTCACGGTGCATCACGATCGCCGCGACGGGATGGCCGTTTCCCATCGGCTTGCCCATCGTGACGATGTCGGGGACCGCGCCCGTCCCGGTGAACGACCAGAGCCGGTCGCCGAACCGGCCGTGGCCGGACTGGACCTCGTCGGCGACGAACAACCCTCCCGCCTTCTGGACCGCGTGCGCCGCCGCCGGGAGGAACTCGTCCGGCGGGCAAAGCACGCCCTCGGCCGTGAAGGCGAAGTCGACGTAGCCGGCGGCGACCGGTATGTCGCGCGCCGCCAGCGCGGCCACCGCCTCCGCGACCCGCGCACCTGCCAGCGCGGCCCAGTCCGGTTCCTCCCGGCGCGGATCGCCGCGGTAGCCGTCCGGGGCCGCGAACAGCTCGACGTGCGCCGGGCGGTACCGGGTCGGCCACTCCTGCGGCGAGAGGTCGTGGGTCGCGCTCGTCACGCCGTGGTACGCGCACCGGGAGACGACCGCGCCGCTCCGGCCGGTCACCGTGGTGGCGATGCGCCAGGCGAGGTCGTTCGCCTCGCTGCCGGAGTTGACGAACAGCACCGTGTCGAGCTCGTCGGGCATGGTCGCCGTGAGCCGTTCCGCCAGCGAGACCGCCGCCTCGTGCAGGTACCGCGTGTTGGTGTTGAGCCGGCGGGCCTGTTCCGCGAGCGCTGCGACCACGCGAGGGTGCGAGTGCCCGACCACCGGCACGTTGTTGTAGGCGTCGAGGTACCGGCGCCCGTCCGGGTCGAACATCCACACGCCCTCGCCGCGCACCAGGTGGATCGGGGAGCGGTACGAGAGCGGCGCCAGCCCACCGCCCATCGCGGCGAGTCGCCGTTCCCGGAGGGGTTCCGACTGCGCCGGGCGGTACGGGACGCCCGACTGCTGCGAAGCGGCCGCCTGCAGCTGCCGGCCGAACTCGTCGAAGCCCGTCGCCTCGATCTGTCGCAGGAACCGCCACGCGCCCTCGCCGAACGTCGACAGATACTCGACGTTCCCCGGGTACCGGGCCACGCTCCAGGCGGAGATGACCATGGCCGCGGCGACGCGCGCCGAGACCAGGTCGCCGAGCAGCGCGGCCTCCTGTTCCTCGAGCGGCGTCACCGACGCGTAGCCCGCGATCATCGGCTGCGCAAGGGCGGCGGAGTCGGGCCGGCCGTCGAGCGCGTCGGCCAGCGCCACCGCAAGGTCGCACACCAGCGCGGTGTGCGTCATGTCGCCGAAGTCGGTGATGCCGGTGACGTAGCCGGCGTCGTCGACGAGCATGTTGTCCAGGCTCAGGTCGTTGTGGATGACCTGCGCCCGCAGGCGTTCGAAGACCGGCTCCACGATCCGCGCGTACCGGTCGAGCACCTCCTCGACGAGCGCCCGCTGCCCCGGGTCGCCGAGGTGCTCCACGAGCGGCCGGAGCGCGGGCGCCCGGCCGATGTCCCACAACAGGGGCTGCCGCCGCGCCGCCGGATGGAAGAACCCCCGCAGCGCCCGCCCCAGCCGCGCCACCGTCGCCCCCCAGCCTTCCAGGGCCCGCTCGTCGAGTTCCTCGGCGGCGGGGTTCCTCCCGCCGAGGAACGTGAACGCCCGCACGAGGTGCGTCCGGCCGTCGGCTGCCGTCACCGGCGTCCAGTACGCCCCCCCGGTCGTCGGGATCGCTCGCACGACGGGCAGGCCGGGGTCAGTTCGCTCGATGTGGAGCAGCGCCGCGGTCTGCATGTCGACGACCTGCTCGTCGTCGGCCGGGTTGGCGATCTTCAGGACGACCGAGCGCCCGGCGGCGTCGATCCGGTAGTTCTCGTCGCGCTCGGACGGCAGCCGGCTCGCGTTGCCCTCGATGCCGAACTCGCGGGCGGCGATGCGTTCGGCCTCCTCGGGGCCGAGCGCGGGCGGATCGACGCGCAGCGGATCCAGAGCGGGGTCCGTCGATTCCGTGGAGGTGGCCATATCGCGCCCGAGCGTACGCCACGCGCGGGCGCCGCCCCGGGCGAGTCGTCAGGAGGCGCAGGTCTGCGCGTCGTTGCGGAGCTGGGCCGCGCGGGCGAGCGCCGCGTCGAGGTGGTCGACTGCGTCCCGGGCGCGTTCCTTCGTGATGATCCCGCGGTCGAACGCCTTCCGGAGCGCTGCGACCACCGTCGGGATCGAGTCCGGTTCCAGCGACAGCAGGACCATGTCGGCGCCGGCCACTACGGCGTTCACCGCGCGCTGCCCGATCGGCCAGGCGCCGAGCGCCCCCATGCCGAGCGCGTCCGTGATGGCCAGGCCCTCGAACCCCAGCTCGTCCCGGAGGATGCCGGTGGAGATGCGCGAGGACAGCGACGCCGGGAAGTCCGGGTCCACCTTGGAGTACTTCACGTGGCCGATCATGGTCGCCGAGGCGCCCGCGTCGAACGCCGGCCCGTAGGGCGACAGGTCCCGCTGGCGGAGCTTCCACAGCGGCCGGGGGTCGACGGGGAGCACCTCGTGGGGGTCCTCCTTGACCCAGCCGTTCCCCGGGAAGTGCTTCACGACCGCGAACACGCCCGCCCGCTGCAATCCGCGCACGAACGCCGCGCCGCGCGACGCCACCACCTCCGGGTCGCTCCCGAAGGATCGCGACCCGATGTACGCGCCGGGCTGGCCGATGACGTCGAGCACCGGCGCGAAGTCGACGTCGATGCCAACCGAACGGAGCTGCACGCCCATCCGGCATCCGGCCGTGCGGCTGGCGGCCGGCTGCTTCGACGCGAGCTCGGGCGGGGACGGGAGGTCGGGGAAGATCCCGTTCAGGTGGTCGACGACGCCGGTCTCCTGGGTGACCGAGATGAAGATGGGGTGGCCAGCCTGCCGCCGGAGCGCCTTCGTGAGCGCGAGCAGCTGCTCGCGGCTGCGGACGTTCGACGAGTGGAGGATCAGCCCGCGGACCCCAACGTCGCGGAGCAGCCCGCGGGTCTGTTCGCCGGCGGTCGTCCCGAAGAACCCCGTGAACACGAGCCGCCCGAGCTGTTGCCGGAGTGCCGCCCGCTCCCGGAGCTCGGCGGCTTGCGCCCCGGCCGCGCGGGCCGTCCCGGCGGGAGTCAGGGCGCCGGCCGACGCGCAGGCGAGGGCGACGATCAGGGCTGCGGTTCGAAGAAGCGAGCGGCGGGGCATGTCGGTGGAACCTCCCTCCCGGGCCCGCCGCGGGGCGAACGCGCGGCGAACGTAGCAGACGGCGTCAGGTGCTCTTGGCTTTTACAGGCCGCGCAGCACCTCGCGGTCGTGGTCGTAGGAGAGCACCCGGTCCGCGGAGTCGACCGGGACCCACCACAGCTCGTCGACCTCGCGGTTGGGCTCGAAGTGGCCGTCGAGCGGCGTCATCACCCAGTACCGCACGACCTTCGGGCGGCCCGCGACATCCCGGTATCGGACGCTCGGGAGCTCGCGCTCCTCGTCGAGCCGGACGTGGAGGCCGGTCTCCTCGAACACCTCCCGGATGGCCGCTTCCTCGTCGGTCTCGTCCGCCTGGAGCTTGCCCTTCGGGAACGTCCAGTCGTCGTACTTCGGCCGATGGACCAGCGCGACCTCGAGCGTTCCGCCCGGCCCGTGGCGCAGGACCAACCCGCCGGCGGCGCGGACCTCGGCGTCGGGCATCGGCCTACGTGTCGCCCGCGCCGAGCGTCGCGGCGTGGTCGGGCACGTACGTGTACGCGTCGCGAGGCGGCCGGACGTAGCCCTGGTCGCTCTGGCGGTCGGGCATCTCCACCGGCGGCAGCTCGCGCGCCTCGTACGGGACGCGGGTCAGCAGGTGGGCCATGCAGTTCAGCCGCGCCCGCCGCTTGTCGTCGGCCTCGACCACGAACCACGGCGCGTCGGGGATGTCCGTGTGCACGAACATCTCGTCCTTGGCTCGCGAGTAGTCGATCCACCGCGTCCGCGACGACAGGTCGGTCGACGAGAGCTTCCACCGCCGCATGGGGTCCTCGATGCGCGACTCGAACCGACGCTCCTGTTCGGCGTCGCTCACGCTGAACCAGTACTTCGTGAGCAGGATGCCGTCGTCGACCAGGAGCCGTTCGAAGATCGGGCACTGGCGCAGGAACCGCTGGTGCTCGGCCGGCGTGCAGAACCCGAGCACCTTCTCGATGCCGGCGCGGTTGTACCAGGATCGGTCGAACAGCACGATCTCGCCTGCGGCGGGGAGCGCCTCGACGTACCGCTGGAAGTACCACTGCGTGCGCTGGCGCTCGGTCGGAACCGGCAGCGCCACGATGCGCGCGATGCGCGGGTTGAGGTGCTCGGTGATGCGCTTGATCGTGCCGCCTTTCCCGGCGGCGTCGCGCCCTTCGAAGATCACCACGACGCGTGCGCCGGCGTCGCGCACCCACTCGGTCATCTTCACCGTCTCCTCCTGCAGTCGGAGGAGCTCGCGCTCGTATCGCTTCTTCTTCACGCGTTCGGCCGGCCGGACCTCGTCGACCTCGCTCATCAGCCAGGCTCCGCTTCGTGGCCCGGCGCGGATCGCATCAGGCCCTCGTATGCGTCGAGCACGGAGAGCTCGCCGGACACCACGCCGTTGATGCGGGAGCAGATCGGGAGCTCGAGGCCGTACCGGTCGGCGAGCTCCATCACCAGTCCGGCCGTCTTGACGCCCTCGGCCACCATCGTCATCCCGGCGAGGATCTCCTCCAGCGGGACGCCCTTGCCCAGTTGCTCGCCGACGTGGCGGTTCCGGCTGTGCGGGCTGATGCAGGTCACCATGAGGTCGCCCATCCCCGCCAGCCCGGCGAACGTCTCCGGGTGCCCGCCCATGGCGACGCCGAGGCGCGTGAGCTCCGAGAGCCCCCGCGTGATGACCATCGAGCGCGTGTTGTCGCCGACCCCGAGGCCCTGCGCCATGCCGGCCGCGATGGCGACGACGTTCTTCAGGGCGCCGCCCACCTCGCACCCCACGACGTCGTGGTTCGTGTAGATCCGGAACAGCCCCCGCCGCAGGACGTTCTGCAGCGCGTTCGCCACGTTGAGGTCCTCGGTCGCGATCACGCTCGCCGCCGCGAAGCCGGCCATGATCTCCTTCGCGATGTTCGGCCCGGTGAGCGCTGCAGCCGGGCGCCCGGGCAGCACGTCCTTGATGACCTCGGTCATCCGCATGTACGTGCCGTACTCGAATCCCTTGGTCAGGCTCACCACCGGGATCCAGGGGCGTACGTACGGCGACGCCTGTTCGAGAACGCCCCGGAACCCGTAGGACGGGATGCCGACGACCAGGACGTCCGCCTCGGACGCGGCCTCCTCCAGGTCGGCCGTGGCCAGGAGCTTCTCCGGCAGGGGGAATTCCTCCAGGTAGCGCGAGTTGGTGTGCCGTTCGTTCATCTCGCGGACCTGGTCCTCGTTGCGGGCCCAGATGGTCGTCGGGTTGCGCCTGGCGGCCACCGTCGCCACCGTCGTTCCCCACGACCCCGCGCCCAGCACCGTGATGTTCACTCGGTCACCTCGCCGTCGTCGGTCTCGGACCCCCGAAGGCTACTCCGACGCGCAAGCCGGAATTGACCGGGACACGGCGGGGGAGTGGACTGGCGCCGTGTTCGAGTCGCTCGACTTCCTGTACGTCCCGAGTGCGGACGTCGCGGCCGACATGGCGTACGTCCGCGACGTCCTCGGCGGGGAGGTCGCGTTCGCCGTCGAGGGGATGGGCGCGCGGGTGGCGGCGATCCGGCTCACCGTGGGGCCGCCGATGGTGCTGCTGACCGACCACCTGGAGGGCGACCGGCCGATCCTCGTGTACCGGGTGTCCGACCTGCGCGCCGCGCTCGACGAGCTGGAGGGGCGCGGGTGGAAGCGGGAGGGCACGTTCGAGATCCCGCACGGGCCGGTGTGCTCGTTCACGGTTCCCGGCGGACACCGGTTCGCCGTGTACCAGTTGACGCGTCCCGAGGTGGGCAACCACTTCGAAGGTCGGTTCGACTTCTGATCACGAGGCATCTGTCGATGACGAGAGCACGGAAGGGCGTGGTCCAGGTGGCTCCGGGCATCCGGCGGCTGTCGGGCGGGATCGCCAACATGTACCTGGTCTCAGACGGCGGGCGGTGCACGCTCGTCGACGCCGGCACGCCGAAGGACTGGAACCTGTTCGCCGCCACGATCGGGCGGATCGAGATGCTCGACGCGGTCCTGCTGACGCATGCGCATGCCGACCACATCGGCGTCGCCGAACGGGCCCGGAAGGAGACCGGCGCGGCGGTCCGGGTCCACGCGGCGGACGCCGAGGTCGCCCGCACCGGGAAGATCGGAAAGACCGAGGTGGGCATCGGGAAGTATCTGCTGCGGCCGGAGTTCTACGTGACCGCCTTCTCACTGCTGCGCCGGGGCGGGGCCAGGATCGTCCCGGTCGCGGAGGTCGCGACCTTCGAGGACGGGGAGACGCTCGACGTTCCGGGCAGGCCCCGAGTCGTCCACGCCCCGGGGCATACGCTGGGGGCCTGCGCGCTCCTGTTCGAGGGGAGCCGCGCGTTGCTGACCGGCGACTGCCTCGTCACGCACAACGCGCTGACCGCTCGCGACGGGCCGCAGGTCATGCCCTCGGCGTTCAACGTCGACACGCAGCAGGCGCTCCGCTCGCTCGACGCGTTCTCCGGGATCGAGGTCGACCTGATCCTGCCCGGCCACGGGCTGCCCTGGACCGCCGGCGTCGAGGACGCGGTGCGCCGAGCGCGGAAGGCCGGGCCGAGCTAGCCTTGCTTGACCCGTGGCCCGCGAGGATCCATCGTCCCCGCCGAGACCGCACATCGACCCACCCGGGGGGGATTGGACATGTGGAGAGGCTCGCGCAAGGCCATCGCACTGTCGATCGCGGCGTTCGTCGTGCTGGCCCTGGCGACGCACGCCTCGGCCGGCGCGTCATCTGACCTCGATCCAACGTTCGGCGAGAACGGCAGCGTGATGACGGCGTTCGTGGGTCACTCGGGCGCGCGCGCCGTCGAGATGGTCGGAACCAGGATTCTGGTCGCCGGGCTTGTCACCGGGACCCGTCGCGGAATCGCCGTGGCCCGTTATCTCCAGAACGGCCACCTCGACCCCGCGTTCGGCGACGGCGGCAAGGTTGTGCATCGTTTCTTCGGTGGGGATTTCTTCCCGACGGCGATGGCCGAGCTCCCGAGCGGCCGGTTCGTCGTCGGCGGCGCCTTCGATCGGAAGGGCCCACCCGAGTTCGCGACCGTATTCGCGCTGGCGCGGTTCGAACGCGACGGGCGTGTCGACGAGTCGTTCGGCCGCCGCGGGCTCGTGCTGGCGGATCTCGGGCCGGGTTCGTGGTGGCTGAGCTCGCTCATCCGGCAGGCGGACGGAAAGCTCGTCGCCGCCGGTTCGCGCACCCGGCTGACCGGCGGCGGATCTCGGATGGACTCGTCTCAGACGGACTCGGTGGTGGCCCGGTTTAACGGGAACGGCTCGCTCGACACGGGCTACGGTGACGGCGGGCGGGTCGTGACCCCATTCGACTGGACCCCTGGAGAGCGGGGGCAGTCGGTGTTCTCCGGCCTGGCGCTCGACGTCGCCGGCCGGGTGATCGCGGCTGGCGCTGTGGACAGGTTCGGCTGCGACCTCAGGTGGATCGTCGCGCGGTACGCGACATCCGGGGACCTCGACCCGTCTTTCGGTGGTGACGGGAAGGTGGTTACCGGATTCGGCGCAGTCAATGGCGGCGGTCTGAGCTCGGTCGAGGTCGGCGACGACGACACGATCACGGTGGCCGGAAACTTCCGTGTGGACCCGTGCGGCGACGATCCGCAGCCTGGGTACGGTGCGGTGGGCCGGTACCTTCCGGACGGACATCTGGACCGGGCGTTCGCGGGTGACGGGAAGGTGTTCGCTCGGTTCCAGGGTCCGGAGGGTTCGGCTGCGTTCTTCAACGACATGACGCTCGAGGAGGGCGGGCAGATCGCCACGGTCGGCTCGGTCGTCGACCCCTCCCAGTTCCTGGGCCGGGTCATCGTGGCCAAGTACCTGCGGGACGGCTCGCTGAACGCCGCGTTCTCCGGCGACGGCCGGGCCTCGGCGACCAGCCCGCTCGGCTACGGCGATGGCTACGCAATGTTCGAGGACGTCGACGGGCGCCCGGTCGTGGTCGGCGACGCCTACGACGCGGTCTCCAACAAGCTCCGGTTTCTGGTGATGCGGTTCAAGGCGTCCGGGGCGGGATGAGCGAGCGCCCGGTTCCGCCGACGCGGGCGGTGCGGCATCTCGCCGACTTGGCCGCGTTCGCGCTCAACCGGCGCTCGCGCGAGTCCGCGGACGCCCGGGCCCTCGCCGACCTCGAGTCGCGCATGCTGGAGCTCCCCGCCGGGCTCGAGATCGAATGGCTCGGCGTGGCGGGGTTCCGCCTGACGTTCGAAGGGCACACGCTCTTCGTCGACCCCTACGTTTCGCGGATCACCTTTCGGCAGTTCCTGGGGAAGGAACCCGTGCTGCCCGACCGGCCGTTCGTGGAGCGCCTCCTAGGCGAGCACGGAACGGTCGTCGGGGTGATCGCCGGCCACACGCACTTCGACCATGCGCTCGACGTGCCGGCGGTCGCCGAGCGTTTCGGGTGCGGCGCGTACGGGTCACGGTCGCTGGTCCGGCTGATGGCCGCGCACGGGATGGCTTCGCAGGGAGTCGAGGCGCACGAGGGCGACCAGTGCGACCTCGGGCCGTTCCGGGTCACGTTCGTCCCGAGCACGCATTCGCGGATCCTGCTGGGTCGCAGCGTGCCGATGGACGGCGAGATCGAGGCGAACGACACGCGGACGCTGTCTCCCCGCGCCTACCGGTGCGGCAAGGTGTGGGCGTTCCTGATCGAGGTGGCCGGGATCCGGCTGTACCACCAGGGGAGCGCGGATCTGATCGACCACGCGGTGCCCCAGGGCAGGGTGGATGTCTTCCTGGCGGGGATCGCCGGGCGGGAGTTCACCGACGGCTACTGGCGCCGCATCCTCCGGCCACTCGACGCGGCGCAGGTGGTGATCTGCCACCACGACGACTTCTTCCGGCGGCTCGACGAGGACTTTGCGTTCGCGCCGAACGTCCGGGTGGCGGCGGTCGAGGAGGAGATCGCGGCCGTGGAACCCGACATCCGCGTCATCGCGCTGCCCCGCATCGGGCCGCCATCAGCCTGAAGTGGCCTCTCCACGCCGGGAAGGCGCAGCGGACTAGTCGGGACTATCCGGACGGGAGTCTTCCCCTTGCCCCACGTTGCAGGTGTACAATGCGCGCAGACGTCCGGACCGCAAGGTCCGGGCCTGACGGCGGCACGACGCGGGCACGTGCCGCCGTCCCTTTTGCCCGGGAGTTCCGGCGGTCGGCGTTTCCGGCCGCCGGGACCTCCCTGGTATCGTGGCGACGCTCCGGGCGCGTAGCTCAGCGGGAGAGCGCTCGCCTCACACGCGAGAGGTCGATGGTTCAAATCCATCCGCGCCCACCATCGCGAGCCCGAACTCCGTTCAGTGTTCGCAGTGGACGACCTGACCGCTGCCCGGCCCTTGTTTGCAGGTGTCCGAATCCTGCCCGCCGTCGAGTGCGTCGTCGCCGGGACCGCCCAGCAGGGCGTCGTTGCCCGACAGGCCCTTGAGCGCATCGGGCCCGGCCCCGCCGCTCAGCCGGTTGGGGCCGTTCGAGCCCACCAGGTGGTCGTCGAACGCAGAGCCCGCGAGACGCTCGATCCCGCCCAGCGAGTCGTTGCCGTCGCCGGTCGCCCCGCCCGCCAGCAGGTCCGCGGTGACGCCAGCCGCCGCGTCGGCGAACGACGCGGTGTCGAGCCCGGGCCCGCCGGTGACTGTGTCCGCGCCCGCGCCCGGGAGCAGGACGTCGTTGCCGCCCAAGCCGAGCAGCGTGTCGTCCCCCGGCCCGCCCGCCAGGCGATTCGGGCCCGGGGTCCCGGTGATCCGATCGTTGCCCAGGCCCCCGGTGACGTTCTCGACGTCGGCGTGGATGTTGTCGACGCCCTTGGCCGGGTCGCCGATCACGCGATCGTTCGCCTTGCCGTCGATCGTCAGCGTGAGGTCGCCCGGGAAGAAGGAGTAGGCGACGGTGTCCTTACCCGGCCCGCCGATGAACACGTCGGAGCCCGGAGAGCCGAACTCCTGGAACGCGTCGTTCCCACCGCGGCCGTCGAGCACATCGTCGCCGTCCCCACCCGCGAGCGTGTTCGCCGCGGCGTTCCCGATCAGGTGGTCGTCTCCGTGGCCACCCGTGACCGACTCCACGTCGGACATGACGTTGTCCTTCGTTCCGGCCGGGCCGTCGTTCGGTTGGTCGTCGAGCGTCACCGTGACGTCGCCGTCCTCACCGGAATAGGACAGGAAGTCGAATCCCGGCCCTCCGCTGAAGGTGTCCTTTCCTCCCCGGTCGATGAAGTTGTCGTCGCCGCCCCGGCCCGAGATCGTGTTGGTCCCCGGCCCGGGATCGAGCGAGTTGGGGGCGGCGCTCCCGACGAGATCGTCGTTGAACGGTGTTCCCGCGACCGACTCGATGTCGGACTTCACGTTGTCGCCTTCGCACCCCAGCCCGGGGCACGCCGCACCGTCGTTCCGCCGGTTGTCCAGGCTGATCGACACGCCGGTGCTCACGGCCCCGTAGTCGATGAAGTCCGGGCCCCCGCCACCGGAGTACGTATCGCCGAAGCCGCCGTCGTCGGCACGGATGGTGTCGCGGCCGCTGCCCCCCGTCAGGCGGTCCTTGCCGGCCCCGTCGAACAGGAAGAGCCCAACGGCCGTCGCGTGGGAGTTGCCGGTTCCCAGGCCGGCGCCGGTGACCCGGTCGTCCCCTCCATTGTCGAAGTAGACGAGGAGGGACGGGTGCCCATCGATCACGACATCGCCGTCCGCGTGTTCGCCGTCGGCCGCAACATCGAGGTTGATGTCCGTGACCGTCCGGAAGTCCGGGAAGACGTTGCGATCGCCGAACGCGATGGAGTCGGGCCCGGACTGGCCGTGGATCGCGACCTCATCGAACGTGCCGAGGTTCGAGATGACGAACTCGATCTCGCTCGACCCGTCGGCCTCCGCGGTTGCGCCGGGCGCGAAGTCGCCGCCGCGCAGGTCGAGGAACAGGACAGCGCTGTCAGCGGCCCCCAGATCGACCGCTACTTTGTCCACGGTCGTGACCGTTCCGCAATGGATCGGGGATCCCGCGAGCCTGGCGACCGCGATGAATTCGCCATCGCGCTTGATGCTGAGCTGACTCTCGCCCGTGGCCGTGACGTTCTCCGTCTTCGGGTCCTGGGCGTCGGGAGAACACGACAGGGCCGCAGAGGCGGGTCCAGCGGCGACCGTCACCTGAACGGCGGCCGCGCACAGCACGGCGAGCACCGTTGCCAGCGCCCTCGCCGTCCGTCCCAGGGATACGGCCGTGCGGGCCATCGCGCGATTGAACACCTCGGCACGAATTCTGTCCAAGCGGGACATTCGGCCGACTGCGAACCGGCAGCCCAGGCACGCCCTCGACCCTGCCGATCACGGGGAGGGGCCGAGACGTCGGCCCCTCCCCGCGTGCCTCGATCAGGCTCGGATCACGGCTCGATCACGCCGCACAACACCCGGTCGCCGGCGTTGCCGGTCGCGACCGTCTTGTCGGTGGCTGCGGTCGAGTTGGCCGCGTACTGGTCGCCGTTCGCGCCGAGCGGGATGTTCGCGTAGTTGTCCGGCAGGGCGTGCACGACGATCACCCGGCCGACGACGTCCGACACGTCGAACCGGTCGGTGCGGAACCGGGCGACCCCGCGACTGTCCGCCGGGCTCGTGCCGTTGATCAGGATCACCGGCATGTCCGCCTGGTGGTTGGGGTGCGTCTCCGCGGCCTCTCGGTAGTGCCCGTCCGCCGACACGAACCACGTGCTGGACGGCATGTTGGGATCTGCCACGCAGCCCACGCCGTTCGCGGGGTCGTTGTTCGCGTGGACGTGGAAGCCATGGAACCCGGGCGCGAGGCCCTTTGCCCGCACCGAGACGATGACGCCGTTCGGTAGCTGGGTCAGGCGAACGAGGCCGAGCGTCGTTCCCGAAGCATTCCGGAGCACGGCCCTCGCGTCGGCCCCTCCCGGGCTCGCCCCGGCCAGCGGCCCGAGCGTCGCCACCGCCGAGATCACGAGGACCGCCGCAACCGCGGCCACCCCGATCGTCCTTCGCATGTGTGCCTCCCTCCCTGGTAACGATGCGTCCGGATGACGAGTGTCCATCCGCGCGCCGACCGTAGGGCGCATGCCGGCTGCGCTCCAGACGGCAGCCATGCGGGTTGGTTGCGCCGCGTCGCACCAGGGTCGGGGGTGCCACCACGTGCCGGATCGCGCGCCACCTGCGGCGATGCGCGGGAATTTCCTCGGCGCCGGGGCTCACCCCGCGGAGGCGCCGATATCATGGGCGCTTCATGCCGAAGCTCGAGTTCCCCGACGGTTCCGCGACCGACCTCCCCGAGGGGGAGCCGGTCGGCGCTGCGCTCGACGACCCCGAGGCCGTCGCCGCCCGGGTGGACGACCAGTTGGTGGACCTGTCGTTCGTCCCGCAGGAGGACGCCCGCGTGTCGCCGGTGCTGCCGGGTGAGGCGGACGGGCTGCATGTGCTGCGCCACTCGACGGCGCACGTGATGGCCCAGGCCGTGTGCGACGTCATCCCCGGCGCGAAGTACGCGATCGGCCCGGCGATCGAGGACGGCTTCTACTACGACTTCTCGCTGCCGGAGCCGCTGTCGCCCGAGGACCTCCCGCGGATCGAGGAACGCATGGCCGAGATCGTCAAGCTCGACCAGCCGTTCGTGCGGGAGGAGCTGGGCCGGGACGAGGCGCTCGAGCGGTTCGCCGAACAGCCGTTCAAGCGGGAGATCATCGAACAGCTCGACGCCGAGGAGGGCGCGCTCGGCGATCGGGTGAGCATCTACCGGAACAACGGCTGGTCCGACCTCTGTCTGGGCCCGCATCTGGCGAGCAGCGGCCGCGTCGGGGCGTACAAGCTGCTCAGCGTCGCCGGCGCGTACTGGCGCGGGGACGAGAAGCGCGAGCAGCTCCAGCGGATCTACGGCACGGCGTGGCCGACGCCGGAGGAGCTCGACGCGTACCTGCACCGCCTGGAGGAGGCCGAACGCCGCGACCACCGCAAGCTCGGCCGCCAGCTCGACCTGGTGAGCTTCCCCGACGAGATGGGCGCCGGCCTCGCGGTGTGGCACCCCCGCGGCGGGATGTTCCGCAAGCAGCTCGAGGACTTCGTCCGCGAGGTGCACCTCAAGCACGACTACCAGATCGTCGCGACGCCCCACCTCGCCCGCGGCAACGTGTGGGCGACGTCCGGCCACCTCGCCAAGTACCGGGGGAACATGTTCCCCGCGATGGAGGAGGCCGAGGGCGGCGAATACTTCGTCAAGCCGATGAACTGCCCGCTCCACGTCCTGATCTACAAGTCGCAGACCCGCTCGTACCGCGAGCTGCCGATCCGGATGAGCGGAGCTCGGGACGGTCTACCGCTACGAGCGGCCGGGGACGCTGCACGGCCTCCTGCGCATCCGGGGCCTGACGATCGACGACGCGCACATCTTCTGCCGGCCGGACCAGCTGGTCGAGGAGATCCTGCGGGTGTTCGACCTGACGCTCGAGGTGCACCGGACGTTCGGGTTCACCGACCCCGAGATCGAGCTGTCCACCAAGCCGGGGGAGGCCATCGGCGACGAGGACATGTGGGCGCGCGCCACGCAGATCCTCGAGGACGCGCTCAAGGAGTCGGGCATGGCCTACACGGTGGCCGAGGGCGAGGGCGCGTTCTACGGGCCGAAGGTCGACTTCCACTTCCGCGACGCGATCGGGCGGCGGTGGCAGCTGACGACGGTCCAGTGCGACTTCGCGCTGCCGGAGCGGTTCGACATCGAGTACATGGGCGAGGACAACGAACGCCACCGGCCGGTCATGATCCACCGTGCGATCCTCGGGTCGGTGGAACGGTTTGCCGGCGTGCTCATCGAGCACTACGCAGGGGCGTTCCCCCTGTGGCTTGCGCCGGAGCAGGTGCGCGTCGTTCCGATCGCCGACCGCCATGCCGAGGCGGCCCACTCGCTCGCGGCCCGTCTGCGCGAGGCCGGGCTCCGCGCCGAGGTCGACGACTCGCGGGAGACGGTTCCGAAGAAGGTCCGCGCCGCGCAGGTCATGCGGATCCCGTACACGCTCGTCATGGGCGACCGGGAGATCGAAGCCGGCACGGTGAGCGTCCGGGACCGCGACGGCAACGAGGTCCGCGGGGTGGGGTTCGACGACTTCGTGGCCAAGGCCACGGAGGAGGCGGCGACGCGGTCGCTCCAAGGCAGCTCGTTCGAGCCCGCGCAGTCGTAGGAGGCTGTCGGCCATGGAGCGCCTCTGGAGCCCGTGGCGCATGCGGTACATCCAGCAGGCCTCGTCCGGGGTCGAGCCCGAGGGCTGCCTGTTCTGCACGGTGGCAGCTGCGGGCGACGACGAGGCCTCGATGATCCTCGCGCGGGGCGAGCACGCGTTCGTCCTGATGAACGCGTTCCCGTACAACCCCGGCCACGTGATGGTCGCGCCGTTCCGGCACGTGGGGGACATGGAGGAACTTACCCCCGACGAGATCCGGGACGCGGGGGTGCTCCAACAGGCGGTCGTCCGTGCGCTGCGCGAGGAGATGTCGCCGCACGGCTACAACGTCGGGATGAACCTCGGCCGGGTGGCCGGCGCGGGCATCCCGGACCACGTGCACTGGCACGTCGTCCCGCGGTGGAACGGCGACACGAACTTCGCCACGGTGCTCGGGGAGACGCGGGTACTGCCCGAGTCCATTGAGGACACGTTCCGCAAGCTCCGCGCCCGGTTCGCCTCGGGCTGAACGCCGGCGTCGTGACGCACGTGCCGCACCCGGTCCGGATCGTCGAGTACGACCCCGCGTGGCCGACCCGGTACGAAACCGAGGCCGAGCCGATCCGCCGGGCGCTCGGCCCCGCCCTGGTTCGGATCGAACACGTCGGGTCCACGGCCGTCCCCGGCCTGGCTGCGAAGCCCGTGATCGACGTCCAGCTCTCGGTCGCCTCGCTGGAGCCGCTCGAGCTCTACGCCGAACCGCTGGCCGCCCTGGGCTACGAGTACCGGAGCGACGAAGAGCCGCAGCATCGCTTCTTTGCACTGACCGCTCACTCCGGCGAGCGCCTCGTGAACCTGCACGTGTGCCGCGCCGGCTCCGAGTGGGAACGCCGCCACCTGGCGTTCCGCGACGCGCTCCGCGCGGACCCGGATCTGTGCGCCCGATACGAAGCGGAGAAGCGTCGGGTCGCGGCGATCCACGCCGACGATTCGCTGGCCTACGCGGACGCCAAGACTCCGTGGATCCGAGCGGAGGAGCGCGGCCTCGGAACCGATTGAAGCAAGGCCGCCGGGGCCGACCCGTTCACGGTTCGTTCTCGGCTTCCGCGCGGGTCCACAGCGCCAGGAGCGACGCGGCCACCCGGTCGGGTTCGATGCGGTGCGGCGGGTCGAAGTGGTGCCGCTCCTCGAACACCTCGAGCCGGAAGTCGGGGAACACCCCGCCGAGCCGGGTCGCGATCTCACCGTACTGGTCCGGATTGCTGAGTCCGCCGAGCACGAACAGGACGGGGCGGTCGAACCGGGCCAGTGCCTCGCGGTCCAGCTCGTACGTCCGGAACGTCTCCAGGAACGCGCGAATGCCAGCAGGTCGCCGGGCCATCCACGGCGGAGGTTCCTCCCACCGGGGTGGAGGAACCTCCACGCCGGGCTTGACGGAGGACCGCACGAATTCGCGCATGAACTCGTCGGCCGGGAGCTGCGCGAGCCCTTCGAGGTCGCGCCAGAATCCTTCCTCGTCCGGGCTCAGGTCCCACAGTCCGGCCCAGGCCGGTTCCAGCAGGGCCAGGCTCGTCACCCGATCGGGAACCCGGGCCGTGACCGCCAACGCCGAGGCACCCCCGCCCGAGTAGCCGACCAGATGGAACCGGTCCCACCCCCGCGCGTCGGCTTCGCGCAGCACCCCGGCGATCTCGACGTCCAGGTCGTAGCCGGGCGGAGGCTCCGGCGTCGCATACACCTCGAGGTCCTTCGCGACCGCGTCGGCATTCGACCCGAGCGACGACACCAGCGCGCCGTACGCGAGGTCGGCGGGAAGCACGCTGCCGGGCAGCAGGATCGCTCGGAACGGCGTCACGGCAGGAACTGTGCGCCGCTCCCGCCGGTCCGGCAAGCCGAGCGGGCCGCGTTCAGGCCGGAGCCCCGTCTCCCGCCGTCCGGGCGAAGATGAGGTGGTCCTCCCATGCGCCGTTGATGCGGAGGTAGCTCGGGGCCACCCCTTCCCGGCGGAATCCGTTCTTCTCGAGCACCCGGACCGACGCAGTGTTGCGGGGCATGACCGCCGCCTGGACCCGATGGAGGCCGAGCCGGTCGAAGGCGAACCGGACCACGAGCCCCACGCCCTCGGTGCAGATTCCGCGGCCGTTCGTCGCCTGGTCGACGTAGTAGCCCATGTTCGCGTTCTGCCAGGGGCCGCGGACGACCACCGACAGCCGGATTCGGCCGACCAGCGCGCCGTTGGGGAGCGCCACGCCGAACGTGTACTCGCGGTCGTCGTCCCAGGCGCGGTTTCCGAGAACGATCGCGTCCAGTTGCGCGCGGCGCGTGAAGTGGTCGGGGGAGAGCGTCGGCTCGAACGGCTCGAAGAACTCCCGGTTCCGCAGGCGGAGCGCCAGCATCTCCTCGGCGTCCTCGGGCCGCAGGTCGCGGATGGAGCACCGCTCGCCGTGCGCCTCGACGGGCCGGGGCACCGGCGCCGTCAGGGCGACCACCCGGACGAATGCGGCGCCGGGATCAGTCCATGTTCGGGCCGAACGGGTCCCATGCCGCCAGCCCGTGGTCGCCCAGCCGGCGAAGGTCGTCGCCGATCCGGAACCACATGATCGCGCCGCCCACCAGGCCGACGCCCGCGAGGAGCGCGAGCCGCCAGATCTCGCCGGAGATCTGGTACAGGATCACGCCGAGCACGACCGGGCCGATCATCGCCCCCACGCCCATCACCGAGAGCAGCCACGACATGCGCCCCATCGTCGGGCGGGGCGACTCGCGGTCGGCCATCCCCAGCACCCTGGCCGGGCTCAGCAGCACCGCGTACACGACGCCGATGCTTGCCAGCGCATAGACGAGGAACACCAGGGTGAGGGTGTTCGGCTGCGAGCTGTCCTTGGGGCCCGGCGCCGTGAGCATGCCGGCGCTCACCGCGACCAGACAGAAGCCCAGCCCAGCCAGGTACGCGTTCCTCCGGTTGCGCAGCGCTTCCCCCACGGAACCTCCCCTGCCCGCGACGGCGATCCGAATGGTCCGCCGGTCCGCTGCGAGCAGCGGTCACCGGTAGTACGCCGCCCCCGGGCCCCACGGATGGACGCTCGGCTACTTGTGGCCCTCTTCCTTCTCGCGCTTGGCGTCGTCGATGATCTTCTGCGCGAGGTGCTGGGGGACCTCCTCGTAGTGGGAGAACTTCATCCCGAACGTCCCCCGGCCGCCCGTCATCGAGCGCAGCTCGATCGAGTACCGCGCCACCTCGGCGAGGGGGACCAGCGCCTTCACCCGCTGCCTGCCCGTGCCGGTCTGTTCCATGCCCTGGATCTTGCCGCGCTTGGAGTTGAGGTCGCCCATGATGTCGCCGGCGTACCCGTCCGGGATGACGACCTCGAGCTCCACGATCGGCTCCAGGAGCGAGACGCCGGCCTGGTTGGCCGCCTCCCGCAGCGCGAGGGACCCGGCGATCTGGAACGCGATGTCCGACGAGTCGACCGTGTGGAACTTCCCGTCGTACAGCGTGACCCTGACGTCGACCATCGGGAACCCGAGGCCGACGCCCTCGGCCATGGACTTCACGACGCCCTTCTCCACCGAGGGGATGAACTGGTTCGGGATCACGCCGCCGACGATCTTGTCGTCGAACTCGAACCCGCCGCCGTGGGGGAGCGGGGACGCCTCGATCCAGCACACGGCGTACTGGCCGTGGCCGCCGGACTGCTTCACGTGGCGCCCCTGGGCCTTCGCCGTGCCCTTCAGTGTCTGCTTGTAGGGAATCGACGCGGGATGGTGGGACACCTCGACGCCGTATTTCCGCTTCATCCGTTCGAGCACCACGTCGAGGTGCGCCTCGCCCATGCCGTACATGACGGTCTCGTGCGTCTCGTCGCTCCGTTCGATCCGGAGCGTCGGGTCCTCCTCGCGGACCCGGGCGAGCGCGGTCGACAGCTTGTCTTCGTCGCCCTTGGTCTTCGGTTCCACCGCGATGCCGAGGAGCGGCTCCGGCATCGGGATCGGCGGCAGCACGACCGGATCGTCCTTGGGCGAGATCGTGTCGCCGGTGTGCGTGTGGCTCAGCTTGGCGACCGCCCCGATGTCGCCCGCCGGGACCTCCGACACGTTGTCGTGGTCCTTGCCCTTGAGGGTGAACAGCTGCCCCACGCGCTCCTCGGTCTTCTTCGAGGCGTTGTAGAGCGTGGAATCCGGGCGGACCCTCCCCGAGAACACCCGGAACATCGAGATGTGGCCGACGTAGGGGTCGGACACCGTCTTGAACACGAGCGCGGTGAGCGGGCCGTTCGGATCGGAGGAACGCTCCGACTCGCCCTTGGGACCGGTCACGGAGACCGGCGGGCGCTCGAGCGGCGACGGGAACACGTCGGCGATGAACTTCGTGAGCAGGTCGATGCCGACCGGCTTGGCCGCGGCCGTGACGAACACCGGCGCCACCTTGGCGTCGACGAAACCGGCGTGGAGGCCCTTGACGAGCTCGTCGGTGGGGAGCTCGCCGGTCTCGAGGTACTGCTCGAGCAGCGCGTCGTCGGCCTCGGCGATGGCCTCCGTGAGCTTCTCGCGGAGCGGGTCGGCCTTGGCGTGCAGCTCGTCCGGCCACTCGCCCTCGGTGCCGTTCGGGTCGTCGCCGTAGGTGAACGCCTTGCCGGACAGCAGGTTGGCCACGCCGTGGAACTCGTGCTCCTCGCCGATGGGGAACTGCAGCGGCGCGACCTGGTTGCCGAACCCCTTCACCAGTTCGTCGAGGGTCCGTTCGAAGGAAGCGCGCTCGCGGTCGAGCTTGTTGACCACGATGGCGCGGGGAAGGCCGAGCTCCGCCGCGAGCTCCCATCCGACCTCGGTCTGGACCTCGACCCCGTCGACGGCCGACACCACCACGATGACGGCGTCGACCGCGCGGACCGCGGAGTGGATGTCCCCCACGAAGTCGGCGTAGCCCGGTGCGTCGAGGACGTTGATCTTCACGCCGCCGACCTCGACCGGCGCCAGCGAGAGCGAGACGCTGATGCCCTTGCGGACCTCCTCGGGGTCGTGGTCGGAGACGGTGTTGCCGTCCTCGACCCTTCCCATCCGGGTGACGGCGCCGGTGGTGAAGAGCATCGCCTCGAGGAGCGTGGTCTTCCCGGCGCCCCCATGGCCGAGGAGCAGGACGTTGCGGATGTTGGAGGGCTCGTAGGTCTTCATGAGGTCCTTCCGCTGAGCTCAAAGGGCAGGGTGTCCGGCGATTCTAGTGAATCGCCCGGCGCAGCCGCCCGGCGCCCGGTCGACCCCTGCGTTCAGCCCACAGACACCCAGACTCCGCCTTCGCCGACGGCGACCCAGGTGGGGCCGGGGGCCCGGGCCAAGGGGATGACGGTGCGCTCGAGGGACTCGGCGTCGATGCGGTACACGTTCCCCTCGGCGAGATCGGGGACCCAGACCGCAGACGCGCCCACCGCGATGCTCGATGCCCCCTCTCCGACCCGGACCGGATCCCCCACGTCGCCGCTCTCGGGGTCGACGCGGACCACGGTGCCGCTGGTGCGGTCCAGTACCCACACGCCGTCGTCGTCAGCCGCGATGGCGTCCGCCCCGCCGGCGAGGTCGATGGCCTGGACTGCCTCGGAGGCCGGATCCACCCGGTAGAGGGTTCCCGTGATGTTGCTCGTCACCCACAGGAACCCGGCGCCGATGGCCAGGCCGCCGGCCTGGGCTCCGATCTCGATGGTCCGGCCGATGCGCCGCCCCTGGATGTCGATCTCCGAGAGCCTCCCCGCTGCCCGGAGCACCCAGAGGCCCTCGCGCCCGAACGCGAGGCCGTTGCCGCCGAGCCCGATGGGAATCCGCGCGATGATGTCGTTCGTCGCGGGCTGGATTCGCAGCAGGACCGTGTCCCCGACCCCGCCCGCTGCCTCGAGGACCCAGATCGAGCTCTCTCCGGCGGCGAAGATCTGGTGGGCTCCAAGGCCCGTGCTGGCGACGATGGGGAGTTCGATCTCCGCGTCGAGGCGTCCGGTCGCCGGGTCGAGCTTGAATATCGAGGGCGGCACGTCACCGTCCACCCACAGCGCGCCCTCGGCCGCAATCATCGTCCGCGTCTGGGTGGAGACGCCGACGGGGCCGCGGCTCTCGGGGGTGAACGGTTGCTCCTCCGCACGCAGGCGGTCGCCCGTCCTCGGATCGAGGCGAACGACCCCTTGGAAGTCGGCGAGGAACTCCGAGCTTGAAGTCGACGGAGATGCCGACCCCGACTGCCCCACCTGACTCGGCGAGCGCGCGGGTGCACCGCCGCCGCCCCCGCCGACGAGTGCGACGACGACCGTGATCGCCACCAGGGCGGCCACCACACCGCCGCCGATCAGCGCGCGCCGGGGCCGGGATGGCGGGGCCGCGCCGGGCACCGGGGCAGGAGCCTTGATCGTTCGCCCGTCGCCGGCGAGCGAGGGCCGGAGCGCCTCGTGAGTCGCCCGTGCCATGGCGCCCGCCGACGCATACCGTTCCTCCGGCGACTTCGCCATGGCCCTCGACACGACCTGATCGATGCCTTCGGGGAGATCCTTCCGCACGGCGGTCGGAGCCGAGGGCGGGTCGTTCAGGTGCGCGAACATCACCGCGACCTCGGTGTCCCGAACGAAGGGCGGCTCACCCGTGAGGCATTCGTACAGGACGCCGCCCATCGAGTACACGTCGGTGCGCCCGTCGACCGGTTCCGACCGGATCTGCTCGGGAGCGACGTAGTCGATGGTCCCCACGAACTGTCCGCTCCTGGTGATCCCCGAGCCGGACAGCGACTTCTTCGTCAGACCGAAGTCGGCGAGGTACACGTGCCCGACCTTCGTGGGAGGGGTGGCGGGGGAGAGCAGGATGTTGGCCGGCTTCACGTCCCGGTGGACGAGGCCCTCCTCGTGGGCGGCGTCGAGCGCGGCGCCCAGTTGGTCCATGACCCGAACCACGTCGGCCGGGTCGAGCGGTCCGTGCTCGGCGAGGAGCGTCTTGCGAGGAGCGTCTTGAGGTCCGAACCACGGACGTAGCGCATGGCGATGAACAGCAGCCCGTCGGCCTCCCCGGCGTCGTAGACGGGGATCACGTTGGGGTGGTCGAGACCGGCGGCGATCCTCGACTCCCGGACAAACCGCTGCCGGAAGGCCTCGTTCTCGGCGAGCTCGGGCGCCAGCAGCTTGAGCGCGGCCTTGCGCCCCAGGCCCTCGTGGTGGGCCAGGTAGACGACGCTCATCCCGCCCCGGCCGATGAGCGACTCGATCCGGTAGCCCGCGATGACCGTCCCGACCCTGGCGTCCTCCACCATGGCGCGTTTGTAGCACCTCGCTGGGGCCGATTCCCAGCGCCTCGGAGGCCCGATGGCTCGTGCGGGAACCGGAGCTCAACCCACGGAGACCCACACGCCGCCCTCGCCGATCGAGACGTATGCCGGGCCGGGGTCGGCGACGACCGGGAACGAGTCGGACTCGTTGGAGTGCTCGTCGATGCGCCAGACGGCGCCCTCGCTCGGCGACGTGACCCATACGAGCCCGTCGCCGGCCGTGATGGAGGTCGGGGATTGGCCCACCCGGATCTGCTGCCCAGGAGTGCCGGTCGCCGGGTCGAGGCGGACCACTTGCCCGCTGGCGCGGTCCATCACCCACACTCCCTGCGCGTCCGCTGCGATGCCGTCCGCTCCGCCGGGCATCTCGAGCGTCTTCCACTGCTCCGCGACCGGGTCGACCCGGTAGACGGCGCCCCGGAGGACATCCAAGACCCACACGGCGCCCCCGCCCACGGCGATGCCGTCGGCGGCCGGCAGGCCTTCGATGGTGCGGGAGATGCTGTTGTCGCCGGGGTCGATCTCGAGGAGGACGCCGTCGGACCGGAGGACCCAGATCCCCTCGTCCCCGATGGCCAATCCGATGCCCCAGAGTGTTTCCGGCCCGATCTTGATGTCCGCCACGATGTCGTTCGAACCGGGGTCGATGCGGAACAGCTCGTCCGGTGTCGTCCCTTGAGTTCCGCCGTTCGTGAGGGCCCAGAGCGAGCTGTGCCCCTCCGCGAACGAAAGGGAATGACTTGGGGAGGTCCGGAGCAACAGGTCCTCCACCTCGCCCGACTCCGGGTCCACCTTGGCGATCCGCGTCTCGCCCAATCCTCCGGCGTCCACCCACACGCTCCCCTCGCCGGCCAGGAGCGGGCGGCTGACGATCGCCCCTCGGGGCGCCGGCATCCTCGGAACGGAGAGCGGGAGGCCGCTTGCGACCTCCCCGGTCCCGGGGTCGAGTCGGGCGACCCCGAGGAACCCGGCCGGAAGGCCGGTTCCGGCCGTGGGAGTGCCGGTTGCACTCGGGGTCGTGCCGGTCGGCCCTGCGGCGCCGGGCGAGTGCTGCGGCTCCCCGCCCCCTCCGCTCCCGGCGACGACGGCCACGACCACCGCCACGGCGACGAGGGCCGTCACCACACCGCCACCGATCAGGGTCCGGCGGCTGCGGGTCGCTCGGACGGGGGCGGGAGCGGAGATGGTCGTGGACTCGTCATCGGCCAGCACCGGACGCATCGCGTCGTGTGCGGCCGCCGCGAGCTCCCCGGCGGAGGAGTACCGCCCGCCTGGGTCCTTGGCCATGGCCTTGGCCACGACGGCGTCGACGGCCGGGGGGAGCTCGTCCCGCACTGCGCTCGGCGCCGGCGGTGGGTCGTTGAGGTGCGCGAACATCACCGCGACCTCGGTGTCGCGTACGAACGGCGGCTCCCCGGTGAGGCACTCGTACAGCACGCCGCCCATCGAGTACACGTCCGTGCGCCCGTCGACCGGGTCGGAGCGGATCTGCTCCGGGGCCACGTAGTCGATCGTGCCGACGAACTGTCCGCTGCGGGTGATCCCCGTTCCCGACAGCGACTTCTTGGTCAGTCCGAAGTCCGCCAGGTACAGGTGCCCGACCTTCGCCGGCGGAGTGGCCGGAGACAACAGGATGTTGGCCGGCTTCACGTCGCGGTGCACCAGGCCCTCGGTGTGCGCGGCGTCCAGGGCCGCCCCGAGCTGGTCCATGACCCGAACGACGTCGGCGGCGTCCAACGGCCCGTGTTCGGCCAGGAGTGACTTCAGGTCGGAGCCGCGCACGTAGCGCATGGCGATGAACAGCAGCCCATCGGCCTCGCCGGCGTCGTACACCGGGATCACGTTGGGGTGGTCGAGACCGGCGGCGATGCGGGACTCCCGGACGAACCGCTGGCGGAACGCTTCGTTCTCCGCCAGCTCCGGGGCGAGCAGCTTCAGCGCGGCCTTGCGCTCCAGGCCCTCGTGATGGGCCAGGTACACCACGCTCATCCCGCCCCGGCCGATCAGCGACTCGATGCGGTAGCCGGCGAGGAGCGTCCCGATCCTGCCATCGCCCGCCACGCGCCGTTTGTAGCACCACGGCGTGCGAAGTCATAGCTCGAACGAGCCCCGCGAAGAGCCGAAATGGCCGGTGGTACGCTCCGGCTCGATGGCGATGGCGCAGGTGAGGGCCCGTTTCGCGGACCGTTCGATCCCGGGCTCGGGGGTGACCGAGGCGATCCTCGCGCTCGGCGCGCTGCTGGTCGGCGGGGCCACGGCCCTCGTCATCGTTCGCGAGCCCCGGTGGGCCGGCGGGCTCGCGGCGGGGGCCGGCGTGTTGCTCGCCGTCGCGGGGTTCCGCGTGGTCCGGGACCGGGCGCCGCTGGACGAGTTCTTCGACTCCATGACCGATCGAGCCTTCGACGGATGCCTGCTCTCCGCCATCGCCCTGGTGCTCCGCGGGACCGACCTCGTCACCGCCGCCATCGCCGTCGCCGCGCTCGTGGCGAGCTTCATCGCCGCGTACGAACGGGCCCGGGGCCGCGCCCTCGGGTATCCGATCGAGGACAGCGTCGTGACGCGCTCGCTCCGGTACGGACTGGTGTCGCTCGGCCTGCTCCTTCCGGGGTGGCTTCGGGGAACCCTCATCGCGGTGCTCGCGCTCGCCGTGCTGTCGTGCGCCGTGCGGGCCAGCCAGGTGGCCAAGCAGGAGCGCGAATGACCGACCTCCCCTCGACCACCCCGGCTTCCGAGGAGGAACCCGGCGACGAGCGGATGACGCTCGGCCAGCGGTTCTCGGTCGCCCTCTACACGACCATGGAGCGCGCGGCCATGCGGTGGCCGGAACGCCCGGCCCGGGCGCTGTTCAAGGCCTACGGCTGGGCCGGCTATCGCGCGATGCCGAAGGTCCGCCGGACGGTCGCGCGGAACTACGCGCAGGTGCTCGGCCGGCCGCCGGACTCGCCCCTCGTGCTGGGCGCCGTCCGGGAGGGGTTCGACCTGTACGCCCGGTACTGGTACGAGACCTTCGCGGTCCGCACCTGGAGCAAGGAGCGGATGGACAAGCACTTCATCGCGAACGGCGGCGAGAACATCGAGAAGGCGATCGCCAACGGCACGGGGTGCATCGTCGCGCTCCCGCACATGGGGAACTGGGACGCGGCCGGCAAGTGGGTCGCGGGCCACTGGAAGATCGTGGCCGCGGCCGAGGTGCTGAAGCCGCGGCGGATGTACGAGCTGTTCCTGGAGCATCGGCGGGACCTCGGCATGGAGATCGTTCCGGTCTCCGAGGACGGATCGGCCGGCCTCCAGCTCGCGCAGATGCTCGCGGACAACTACGTGGTGGCGCTTGTGGCCGACCGCGACCTCGGCGGCCGCGGCGTCGAGTGCGAGATGTTCGGGCGGATCCGCCGGCTCCCGCCCGGCCCGGCGCTGCTGTCGCTTACGACCGGCGCGCCGCTCCTGTCGTGCCCCACCTACACGACCGACGACGGTTGGGCCTGTCAGATCAGCGAGCCGCTCGAGATCGAACGCTACCGGCAACATGCGGGAGGACGTCACGGCGCTGACCCGGCTGCTCGCCGCCGACTGGGAGCGAGGCATCGCGGCCAAGCCGACCGACTGGCACATGTTCCAGCCTGCGTGGGACTTCTCCGAGACTCCGGTCCGGCCCTCGGCCGCCGACGCCGCGGCCACGTGACGTGAGGATCGTCCAGGCCTGCCCGTACGCGTGGGACGCGCCGGGCGGCGTCCAGGTGCACGTCCGCCAGCTCGCGGAACACCTCCGCGGTCGCGGGCACGAGGTCCTGGTGGTGGCGCCGGCGTTCGGGGACCTCCGCGAGCCGGGGTTCCGGGCCGTCGGCCGTCCGCTCCGTATCCCGTACAACGGATCGGTCGCGCCGATCTCGCCGCGCCCCGCGACGCTGCGCGCGGTGGGCGACGCGCTCGCCGACTTCGAGCCCGACCTCGTCCACGTGCACGAGCCGTTCACGCCGAGCGCGTCGATGGCCGCCGTGCTCAAGGCCGAGGCGCCGGTCGTGTCGACGTTCCACGCGTTCGGAGAACGGTCGCGGCTGCTCGACCTCGCGGCGCCGCTCCTCCGGCCGGTGTGGAGGCGCATCGCCGTCCGCGTCGCCGTCTCCGAGGCTGCCGCCTCGTTCGTCTCCGACACGGTTCGGGAACGGCCTCGCGATCGTGCCGAACGGGGCGGACGTCGGCCTGTTCGCCGGGGCGGCGCCGACCACCGAGCTCCCGGAGGGGCGGCGGATCCTGTTCGTGAACCGACTCGAGCCGCGGAAGGGCTTCGCCGTCGCGGTCGAGGCGTTCGGGATCCTCGCGGCCGACCGGCCCGACGCCCTCCTGGTCGTCGCGGGCGACGGCCAGGAACGGGAGGCGCTCGGAACCCTGGAGCCCGAGGTCCGCCGTCGCGTCGTGATGCTGGGGAACGTGCCGCACGACGACCTGCCGCCGTACCACGCCGCGTGCGAAGTGTTCGTCGGTCCGGCCCGGGGCGGCGAGAGCTTCGGCATCGTCCTCGTGGAAGCCATGGCGGCGGGACTGCCGATCGTGGCGAGTGACATCCCGGGCTACCGCGAGGTCGTCCGCACCGGCGTGGACGGGCTGCTGGTCCCACCATCCGACCCGGTGGCGCTCGCGGCTGCGCTCAAGGAGGTGCTCGACGATCCGGAGCTGGCTCGCCGGCTGGGGGACGCCGGGCGGGAGCGCGCTCATCGCTACGACTGGGAAGCGGTCGCCGCGCGGCTCGAGGACCTGTACGGGGATGCCCTGGCACGGCGCTGAACCGAGCCGGGAACCTCCCGTCCCGGAGAGGGGGCCGTTGCTAAGATGCCCACGTGCTCGGCATCTGGCTCCTCGTCGCGGCGGTCGTCGTCCTCGCGATCTACGTCATCTATGTCTTCAACAAGCTCGTCCAGACCAAGAACCGCGTGAACAACGCGTGGTCCCAGATCGACGTCCAGCTCCGCCGCCGGTACGACCTCATCCCGAACCTCGTCGAGACCGTGAAGGGCTACGCGACGCACGAGCGCGAGCTGTTCGAGGAGGTCACGCAGGCCCGCGCGAGCGGCGAGCAGGCGGGCACGGTCCAGGACCAGGCCAGCGCGGAGAACCAGATCACCGCCGGGCTGCGAAGGCTCATCGCCGTCGCCGAGAACTACCCCGACCTCAAGGCCAACCAGAACTTCCTCGCGCTCCAGGAAGAGCTCACCGGCACGGAGTCGAAGATCGCGTTCGCCCGGCAGTTCTACAACGACCAGGTCGCCATCCTGAACACGCTCATCGAGTCGTTCCCGTCGAACATCGTCGCCAGGGTCTTCGCCTACAAGCAGCGTGAGTTCTTCGAGATCGACGAGATCGGCGCCCGGGGGCCAGTGACCACGACCTTCTCCTAAGACGCCCCGTGTACGAACAGATCAGCAGCAACAAGCGCCGGACCGTCCTGCTCGTCTTCTTCATGCTCGCGCTCTTCGCGGGCGTCGGCTACGTGCTCGGGTACCTGGTGGCCGGCGCCGGCCTCGTCGGGCTCGTCGTGGCGTTCATCGTGGTGCTGTTCATGTCGTTCGCGTCCTACCGGTGGGGCGACAAGCTGGTGCTCGCGTCGGCCCGGGCCCGCGAGGTCACCCCCGAGGAACAGCCCCGGCTGCACAACATCGTCGAGGGCCTCTCGATCGCGGCAGGCATTCCCAAGCCGAGGGTCTACGTGATCCCCGAGATGGCCCCGAACGCGTTCGCGACCGGCCGGAACCCGGAACACTCGAGCGTGGCCGTCACCGAGGGGCTGCTCGGCATGATGAACCGGGTCGAGCTCGAGGGCGTGATCGCGCACGAGCTGTCGCACGTCGTCGACCGCGACATCCTGCTCGGCACCGTCATCGCCACCCTGGTCGGCGTGATCGTGCTGGTGGCCGAGGTCATGCTCCGGTGGTTCTGGTGGGGCGGCATCGGCGGCAAGCGGGGGAGCGACAAGGGCGGCGGCGCGGCAGGGCTGATCTTCGCCGCCATCGGCGTCGTCCTGCTCATCCTGGCGCCGCTGTTCGCGCAGATCATCAAGTTCGCCGTGAGCCGGCGGCGCGAGTACCTGGCCGACGCGCAGGGCGCGATGCTCACCCGGTACCCGCCGGGCCTGGCCGCCGCCCTCCGCAAGATCGCGGCGACCCCGGCGGCCATGCGGAGCGCGAACAACGCGACCGCCCACCTGTGGCTCAACCAGCCATCCCGCATCCAGGGCGAGTCGATGGGGCTCATGGAGCGCCTGTTCTCCACGCACCCGCCCATCCAGGACCGCATCCGCATCCTCGACGAGATGTAGGCAGGCACGCACGGGGCATGTGGAGAACCCGTGACGCCACCACCGGGGTTCGTTGAGGAACCCCCGGACCGTGGGTAGCATCGAACAGGTCCCCGGCCGGTCCCCCTCCCCAACGCACGCGACCCGGCCGGACGCACCCGAACCCCAACCAGCCCCTGAGGAGGACTGCTCGTCGTGGCGTTGAGTCGAGGACGCAAGGTCGCCGTCGGGATCACGTCCGTGGGCGTGCTCGTCGGCGGCGCCGTGGGCGTGCTCGCCGTGACCGGGAACGCCGACAAGGTGCCCGGGCTCGGCGCGATCGTCCACCAGACGGAGACGTGCCCGCTGACCGGCGTGGAGCGGCCATCAGGCAAGGTCCCTGATCGCCCCGCGCTCGCCATCAAGGTCGAGAACCTCCCCGACGCCCGGCCCCAGGCCGGCATCGAGAACGCCGACGTGATCTACGAGGAGCCGGTCGAGGGCGGCATCACGAGGTTCATCGTGATCTACCAGTGCCGCGACTCGAAGCGCGTCGGTCCGGTCCGGAGCGCGCGGTTCACCGACGTCGACATCCTTCCGCAGTACGGGACCCAGACGCTGTTCGGGTTCGCGGGCGGCGCGCCACCCGTCGAGCAGCGCATCCAGGACTCCGGGCTCAACGACGTGAACTTCCAGCAGCCGAAGGCCGTCGCGGCCTACGTGCGCGACCCGGAGCGGGAGGCGCCGCACGACCTGTACACGTCGACCGGCGGGCTGTACCGGGCCGGCGGCACGGACGGGGGGAAGCCCGTCGAGGTGCTCCAGTTCTCGGACGACGTGCCGTCGACGGCCAAGCGGGCGAAGTCGGTGGAGCTCGACTTCTCGCCGACGGCCGACGTGTTCTGGACCTACGGGAAGGGACGCGACCTGTGGGTGCGGTCCTACGACACCGGGCCGGCGGAGCTCGAGAACGGGCATTCGATCGCCGCGCGGAACGTCGTCGTCCAGGTGATCACGCTCAAGGACACCGGTATCGTCGACGCGGCCGGCAACCCATCGCCCGAGGTCGTCGCCACCGGGACCGGGAAGTGCCTCGTCTTCCGGGGCGGCAAGGTCATCCGGGGAACGTGGAGCCGGCCGAAGCTCTCGGACGTCACGAGCTACGAGGACCGGGCAGGGAACGAGATCGCGCTCGCGCCCGGCACGACGTGGATCGAGCTCCTGCCCGACAACGTCACGCCGGCCATCACGAAGTAAACGCGGGCCCTTCGGCAAGGTCGGCCTCCCGGACGCCTAGGTCGAGAACCCGACTCCCGTGATCCGGGTCGCCCCGCTGCCGTTGATCTCCGCCAGCACGCAGGCGTTCCCGGTCGCCAGGTGCGCGACGAGGGGCTGCGGGTACTCGACGTGGGACGTCTGCATGGGCCCGACCGTCAGCTCGGTGATCTCGCCGGCCGGTGCCGCCTGGCAGTTGCCGGAGATCTCCACCTTCACGGTCGCCGCCACGTCGCCGCCGTTCACGATCGTGAAGCTCGAGATGGCGAGGTCGATGTCGGCGCCCGGCGAGTCGAACAGCGTCAGCGTCGTCACGTTGTTGCCCTGCACGAACGCGTGCCAGGGGTCCTGGGGCGCGGTGACGGTGAACATCCCGCTGACCGGGACCGGCGCCCCGGCGGTGTTCTGCACCTGCACGGCGAGCGCCGGAGCGCCAGCGGCCTGCCGGACGTTCACGGTGCCGGCGACCGGCTGCGGGTTGGGGAGGTTCCCCACGTTGACGTTGCCGTTGATGGTCAACGCCCCGCTCCCGTCGCCGACCTGGAGCTTGCCGTCGCTCACGTGGGCCTTGGCCCCCGACGACGGGTCGACGATCGACACGAGCGTCCCCGCCGCGGTTGCGGCCACCGGCGCCATCATCATCGCCAACAGCAGCGCGACCACGAGCGCCGCGCTCTCCCGGACGGAACCGCCGGCCTGGAGCCCAGGGAGTGCCATTCGGCGAGCGGTCATCCCGCACCACCTCCTCGGTGTGTCCGGCGACACCCCCTCCGCGCGCGCGGCTCGCCTTGCTCGGCTGTGGATGCTAAAGGGTTGGGCACGCGGCGGTCTGATCGCGCGCTAGTCGATCTCGGCGGCCAAGTCTCGATAGGTCGGGATCAGCTCGTCCCACCGCGCCTTCATGTCGTGGAGCTCACGCCCGGCGATGTGCGCGGCAAGGTGTTCGATATGAACCTGCACCCCGGCCCCGTAGGCGGCGAGCTGGTCCAGCGGCATGCCCCGTTCCTCGAGAACCAGGATCGTCTGGTCGACGTGGACCGTCAGCGCGGCCTCGATGACCTGCTCGTCCGGCTCGTCAGCGTCCTTGGTCAGCAGCAGCAGCCGCTGCGGGGGCTCGCACGCTTCCACGCGCCCGGTGCCTTCCCATCCGCTGGTGAAGAAGCGTGCGCGGAACTCACCACCGATTCGCAGGTCGCCCTCCACCTCGCCGATCCAGCGGGCGAGACGGCGGGGATCGGTGAGTGCCGACCACAGGTCGTCGATGTCGGTGTCGTAGCGCTCTTCCATGCGCACGACGCCCTTGCCGTCTACTGATCGCAGGCTGCCCAGGATCCGTGCTGCTGCATCTGCCTTGCTCGTCATCTGGTCCTCCTTCGTTCGCGCTTGCCCAGTAGGACTCGACTCGGGCCAGAGTCATCGGTGGGACCGCTGCCCTGACAACGACCCTGGGCGGCAGCGACTCGATGTGCCCGGCCTGTCATCGCGCTGGCCCGCCGTCGATCGCGTTCGATTCGCCTCGGTATGCCGAACCGGCCGTGCCCCGGACACTCGCTGCGGGAGTACCGGCCCCGCACCACTGACATCACCGGAACGATGGACCCGCAAACCCCCTGGATGCGCCTTCCCTACGAATTGGCCGCGGCCTACCAAGTGTTCGTCCTGTGCCGCGACAGATGGCGGTCACGAAATTGGAAGGGGCCGAAGGCAGACGAGCGGTGTCGGTTCCGTCAGACCTGTGGCATCTCGATGGCCGACAGGGCGGCGGGCGCGGAGGTGAGCTGCTCGACCCGATGGCAGGATCCCGCCCTCCTCGAGTGCAGGCTCCCGGCGTGACAGCCAGGCGATCAGCTCGGACAGCGGAATCGGCCGGCTCATGTAGAACCCCTGCGCGAAGTCGCACCCGAGATCGGCGAGGCGCGACCACGTTTCGAGGTCCTCGACGCCCTCGGCCACGACGCGGAGCCCCAGGTTGTGAGCGAGCTCGATCGTGGCACGCACGATGGACTCGTCGTTCGCGTCGTGGAGCATGTTCATGACGAACGACCGGTCGATCTTGATCTCGTCGACCGGCAGCCGGCGGAGGTGGCTGAGCGAGGAGTAGCCGGTCCCGAAGTCGTCGATCGACAGGCCGACCCCGACGTTCGAAAGACGCTGGAGCACGTCGAGCGAGCGGTGCGAGTCGGCCATCAGCGAGTCCTCGGTGATCTCGAACTGAAGCGCCGATGGGGGGACGCCCCATTTCCGGAGCATGGCCGCGACCTGATCCGGGAGATCGAGGTCGAGCAAGCTGTGCGGGGACAGGTTGATGGCGATGCCGACGTCGTGGCCTTCGCCGAGCCATTGGCTTGCTCCGGCCAGTGCCCCGTTGATGACGTGGAGCGTGAGCGGACGGAGCAGCGTGGTGCGCTCGGCGAACGGCAGGAAGCTTCCCGGGAGGATCAGACCCTTTTCCGGGTGCCGCCATCGCAGGAGGGCCTCGGCGGTCCGCACGGCGCCGCCGCGCAGGCTGAGCTGTGGCTGGAACCACAGCTCGAGCTCCCCGTGCTCCATGGCGGGACGGATCTGCCCCAGCAGCGTCACGCGGGTGGGGCTGTGCTGGTCATGTTCGGTGGGGGAGTAGACCTCGCACCCCGTGTGGGCGGCCTTCGCCGAGTACATGGCGACGTCCGCGTTCCGTAGCAGGGTGTCGATGTTGTCGGTGTGCTGCGGGTACACGGCGATCCCAATGCTCGCCGACGTATCGATCGGGAAGTCCTCCAGGATCACGGGAGCCTGCAGCTCGTCCAGGATGCGGTCGGCGACCTGGGTGGCCCGCCCGACGTCCTCGATCCCGGTGAGCACGATGCCGAACTCGTCGCCGCCGAGCCGGGCCACGGTGTCGCCCTCCCGGAGGACCCGCTGGAGGCGGGGGGCCAGCTCCTGCAGCAGGAGGTCGCCGAAGTGGTGACCCAGGGAGTCGTTGACCTCCTTGAACTGGTCGAGGTCCATGATCATCACGGCCACGCACCGGCCGGGCGCGGTCGCCTCGACGGCCGCTCGGAGCTCCCGCATGAACAGGGCCCGGTTGGGCAGTCCGGTCAGCGGGTCGTGGAGCGCGAGGTGCTGGTTCTCACGGTCCCGCGCCGCGAGGTCCTCGGTCGCCTGCTTCAGCGACTGAGTCCTCGCGAACATCTGCCGTGCGAACGCGAGTGGTGCGACGAAGACGACCAACGACCAGAACCCGGCCTGCACGAAGAAGATGGCGATGACGACGCCGAAGATGGCAAGGCCCATGTACGAGATGACCAGGTCGCCCATGATGCCCTCGTGCATCTCGGCGATGACCCGGCGGATGGGGAGCCGGCGCGCGATCGAGATGTAGCCCGCGACGAGCCCGACGTTGACGGCGTAGCCCACGATCGTGGCGAGGACCACGGCGACCCCGATCAGGTACCAGAGGGAGTCGACCGTCGCCATCGAGTGGAACAGGGTTCCCTCGGCGACGACCGATAGTCCGATCTGCGACCGGATGAAAAGGGCCTTGAGCGGCGAGATCTCCAGCCGGAACTCCCGGGGATCGCTCGTTCCGACCAGCGCCACCGCCCCGGCGACCAGCGGGGGGTAGAGCAGCGCGACGGCGAGCTGGAGCGGGAAGCTCAGGCTGAAGTGCATGTTGGACGTGAGCGGCAGCGGCATGAGATCGATTGCCGCGATGCCGACGGCCCACACGATGAGCATGGGCGACGCGAAGTCCTGCGGGTTGCGGATGATCCCGTGCACCACCGCTGCGAGGAGCGGCAGGGAGACGGCGAGCTCGTACGCGACGAGGCGGGGCGACGACCGATCGGCGGACGCCCGTTCGGACTCCACCTCGACTGCGACCCGGCCGGTGTCGGATTGCTCGCTCATGGCACTAGGTGGCATCGGCGGGGACGATGTTGGCCGCGCTCGTCAGGATGTGCCGGGGGAGGTAGCGGCGCCGCATGCCCCCGATCACGAGCCAGGACATGGCGGCGAACGCCAGCAGGTCGCCGGGGCTGAACAGCAGGTGGAGCGGGGCGCCCACCGCGACCACGTCCGCGAGGGGCATGAGCACGTCGTCGGGGCCGGCCAGGTGGTGCTTGACGGCCGAGTGCTCGAGGGCCGGGATCGTCGATTCCTGTCCGGAGGCGACCAGCGAGGAACGCGGGACCGGCATGCCGCCGTTCGCGGCGATGACCGCGAAGTTCATGAGCAGGCCGATGCACAGGAGCGGGATGCCGGCCACCCGGAGGTTCACCACTCCGAAGGCCAGCAGGATCAGGAAGGAACCCAGCAGGAGCCCGACCGCGAGCGTCGGCCCGCGTACGGGGATGCTCTGCAGGGCGAACCCGAGCGGCGCGAGGCCCATCCAACGCAGGCGCCGGTCCATCAGGTGGTACAGCCGGCCGCCCAGCAGCCATCCCAGGAGGACCGATCCTCCCAGCAGGGCCAGCGTGAAAGTCATCGTCGACATGGTGCTCCTCGGGGTTCTGACGACATGACGAGCCGATTCCCCGGTCGCGTCGCGGCCGGGGAATCGCCACACTCGTTGCGGGACGGCTTAGTTGGGACGCCAACCCGCGGCAGCGGCGAGAACGAGCGCCGCGATCGAAGCCAGCGCGTACGCCAGCCGGCGAATCCGAGACCTGGTGGACTTGCTCATGGTCGGTGCCCTACGGCCTCCACTTGGCGACCTCGCCGCGTTCGATCGGCATCGGGATGCGATCCATCCGCGACTTGCTCAAGGGCGTTCACCTCCTTCCGTGGCGTGGGTATCGGCGGGTGATCGCATGCGGCGCAGACGTCGAACGACCATTCCGGATAGGACCTTCGCCCAACGGTCCGGTTGGTCTTTCGACACCCCGCCTGCCGGACCATTCGGGGAGGAGTGGACGTGGACCACGGCGATACACTGGCCTCGAGCGATGAGCGGGGAGGCGAACGACGTGGAGCAGCGCGAGACCGGCACGTTCCGGGTGAAGTCCGGGCTGGCCGAGATGCTGAAGGGCGGCGTGATCATGGACGTCACGACCGCCGACCAGGCGAAGATCGCGGAGGACGCCGGCGCCGTCGCCGTCATGGCCCTCGAACGCGTCCCCGCCGACATCCGGGCCGAGGGCGGCGTGGCCCGCATGGCCGACGCGTCCAAGGTCGAGGAGATCATGAACTCGGTCTCCATCCCGGTCATGGCGAAGGCCCGCATCGGGCACTTCGTCGAGGCCCAGATCCTGCAGGCGCTCGGCGTCGACTACGTCGACGAGTCCGAGGTCCTGACGCCCGCCGACGAGGAGCACCACATCGACAAGTGGCAGTTCACGGTGCCGTTCGTGTGCGGCGCGCGTGACCTCGGCGAGGCCCTTCGCCGGATCTCAGAGGGCGCCGCGATGATCAGGACGAAGGGCGAGGCCGGGACCGGCAACGTGGTCGAGGCCGTCCGGCACGTCCGCACGATCACCACGCAGATCCGCCGGCTCACGACCATGGGCCCCGAGGAGCTCGTCCACGAGGCGAAGAACCTCGGCGCGCCGCTCGAGGTCGTCCGCCAGGTCGCGGTGGCCGGCAAGCTCCCCGTCGTGAACTTCGCCGCGGGCGGCCTCGCCACACCGGCCGACGCCGCGCTGATGATGCAGCTCGGCGTGGAGGGGAACTTCGTCGGCAGCGGCATCTTCAAGTCCGACGACCCGCCCGCGAGGGCCAAGGCCATCGTCGAGGCGACGACGTACTTCAACGACCCCGACGTGCTGGCCAAGATCTCCAGGGGCCTCGGCGAGCCGATGCGGGGCACCGACATCAAGGAACTCGGCGAGGACGGGCTGCTCCAGACTCGCGGCTGGTAGCCGCGGGTCGGTTCAGACCTCGATCCGCTCGACCGTCAGCGTCCAGTCGTCGAGCCGGAACACGCTCTGGCCGACGAAGGGCGGGTCGTCGCTGATGTGGATCGTCCGCTGGACCTTCACCGTGTACGTCCCGGCCCCGAGCGGTCCGGTCACGCGTTCGACTGCGTGGCCTTCGTAGTCCTGTGCGCCCTCGTGGTTCACGCTGTCGAACGCGTAGCTGTCGCCGACGGCGGGGGCCGTCTGCTGGCCGTTCACCAGGATCTCCAGCGAACACCATCCCTGGACGCGGCCGTAGCAGGCGCTCTCCGCGGAGAACCGGATGAGGAACAGCGCCTGGGTGCCGTCGGGGACGATCATCGTCATTGTGGCGCCGGGCAGGTCGGCGCCCGAGACCATCCCGGTGTTGATGGAGTTGGCGGCGGTCTCGGTGACCACCTTGACCTTCTTGACGCTGTTGCCCTGGTGCAGTTGGGGCATGGCCAGCGTCGATCGAGCCATGACGACGACCAGGAGCACGAGCAGGGTGAGGGACAGGGCCCTCCAGGCACCCGAGGAACGCATCGGCGTCCTCCTTTCCGAGGCTGCGGGTGAGCCTAGGCGCGTTGACGCGAGCGCGAGTCGCGGTCGCGGCGCCGGGTCCTACGGCGTCGCGGACGCCTCCCAGCCGTCGTACTCGCCGCCGCTCGCGGCGGCGAGGATGACGAACCGCGCCCGGTCGCGCGCGCACGACTCGGCGGAGACGACTGCCGTCGTCTCCGCCCGCGCCAGCCACGTCTCGCCGATCGCCGAACGGTCCAGGGCGACCGTGTACCCGTCGGCTCGCATCGACTCCGCGACCGCAAGCGCCGCCTCGCGGGACGGGAAGCGCAGGTGATGCATGACGCGCCGGGGCTGCGACAGGTCGGCGCCCTGGTCCCGCAGCGCCTTCAGCGTGAGTTCGTCCACCCGGGCCGCTTCCGCCGCCGGGTCGCGCTTATGGAACCACTTCACGTTGCGCAGTCTTCCGCGAACACCGAACGCGGGCAATCGGCCGGGACCGACGAACGATGAGGGGCGGCAAGGCCGGAATGGCGCTTCGCTATCATCGATTCCGTCATGAAGGTCGGCGTCCTCGCACTCCAGGGTGACTTCCGCGAGCACGGGTTCGTGCTGCGCGACCTCGGCGTGGAGCCGGTCGAGGTCCGCACCGCGGACCACCTGCAGGAGGTGGAGGCGCTCGTCATCCCCGGCGGCGAGTCGACGGCGATCGCCAAGCTGGCCCGCCAGCACGATCTCGTCGAGCCGATCGTCGACCGGGCCCGCGGGGGCATGCCGATGCTCGGCACGTGCGCGGGGATGATCGTGATGGCCGAGCGCGTGACGGGCGGCGAGCCGCTGCTCGGCCTCGTCGACGTCACCGTCACCCGGAACGCCTACGGCCGTCAGGTCGACTCGTTCGAGGCGGACCTCGACGTCGAGGGCATCGACGAGCCGGTGCGGGGCGTGTTCATCCGGGCCCCGCAGGTCGAGGAGGTCGGCGAGGGCGTCCACGTGCTCGCCGCGTACGCGGGCAAGCCCGTCGTGGCGGAGCAGGGGAACCTCGTCGTGGCGGCGTTCCACCCCGAGCTGGTGGGGGAGACGCGCCTGCATGAGTACCTGCTGAGGAAGGTGTAGCGATGTCCGGGCATTCCAAGTGGAGCACCATCAAGCGGAAGAAGGAGGCCACCGACAAGCGCCGGTCGGCCACGTTCGCCCGGCTGCTCCGCGCCGTCGAGGTCGCGGCCCGCGAGGGCGGCGGCAGCGTCGAGGGCAACATGACCCTCGCGAGCGCCGTCCAGAAGGCCAAGGAGAGCTCGGTTCCGAACGACAACATCGACCGGGCCATCAAGCGGGGGACCGGCGAGCTCGAGGGCGCGAAGTACGAGGAGATCACCTACGAGGGCTACGCGCCCGGCGGCGTCGCGGTGCTGGTCGAGGTGATGACCGACAACCGCAACCGGACCGGCCAGGAGATCCGCCACGCGTTCACCAAGCTCGGCGGCACCATGGGCGACCCGGGCAGCACGGCGTGGATGTTCCAGCGCAAAGGCGTGATCCTCGTCGACAAGGCCTCGGCCCCCGACGAGGACGCGGTGCTCGAGCTCGCGCTCGAGGCCGGGGCCGACGACGTGTCCGACGCAGAGAGCCACTGGGAGATCACGACCGACCCGGGCGCGCTCAACGAGGTGAAGGCGGCCCTCGAGGCGAAGGAGATGGAGCTCGCCTCCGCCGAGGTGACCATGGCCCCGAGCATGACGGTTCCCGTCGAAGGGTCGCAGGCGAAGTCGGTGCTGAACCTGGTGGAGACCCTCGAGGACAACGAGGACGTCCAGGCCGTCTACGCGAACTTCGACATCCCCGAAGAGGTCCTGGCACAGGTCGGGTGAACTTCCCAACTCCCTATTGCTCGGGTTGTCCCAACCAGCAGGGAAGGTCCTTCCGAGCCTATTGCTGAGGAGGCATATCGCGCCGACGGGCTGCGGGAGGATCCGCCCACCGCTCGATTCCGCAGCGCGGCCGCGCCACGGCCACCGGCCGATCCCGCATTAGGACCAAAGTCCAATCCAGGGACATGGCTGTCCCTGCCGATACCCGATCCACGAAACACGGCAACGGACGCTCGACCGCAGGCGTCCACAGCGATGGGCCGGCCGGCACCCCCCCTCGTCGGGCGGCCCGAAACCTCGGAGCGGGCCCCCCACCCCTGGGGCCCGCTCCCTCGTTTCCCCCTCCGGAACCGCGTGCCATGGTTCCCGGGGTCCCGAGACGGGATTTCTCCCCGAGGTGATTGCCCCGGTCCCCGCCGGTCCCTAGAGTGAACACGTGTTCGAACGGGTCGTGCTGGGCGTGGACCCGGGGATCGCCACCGCGGGCCTCGCGGTCGTCGCTTCGCGCGAGCGGAAGCCGGTCCTCGTGTGGTCGACCACGGTCCGGACCAATGCGAAGGTCGACGAGCCGACGCGCCTCAAGGTCCTGTACTCCGCCGTTCGGGACGCGCTGGCGGAACACCATCCGGAGGGCCTCGCGGTCGAGCGCCTGATGTGGGGCCGCAACGTCGGCAGCGCCATGAGCGTGGCCCGCGCGACCGGCGTCGTGCTGCTCGCGGCGGCCGACGCGGGCGTCCCGGTCGACGAGTACCCGCCGCTCGAGGTGAAGATGGCCGTGACCGGCATCGGCAACGCCGACAAGGACCAGGTCCGCCAGGCCCTGCTGCGGACGCACGGCCTGCAGGACGTCCCGTCCCAGCCCGACGCCGCCGACGCCGTCGCCGTCGCGCTGTGCCACCTCACGCAGTCGCCGCTCCGGCGGCTCCACCGCGAAGCGGCCCGGGCGAACGTCACCGAGGCGCTGGCCAAGGTCACGCCGCTGGCCCTCGCCGGCCGACGCCGCGCCGCCCGGTGGAACGAGCCGTGATCGCGCTCCTCGAGGGCGAGATCGTCGAGAAGCTCGGCGACCGGGTGGTGCTCGTCGTGGGTGGCGTCGGCTACGAGGTGCTGGTCTCCGTCGCGACGCTCGCCAAGCTCCCGCCGGTCGGGCGAACGATCCGTCTGTTCACCCGGCTGCACGTGCGCGAGGACGCCATGGTGCTGTTCGGATTCTCGAATACCGAAGAACGGCAGATGTTCGACCAACTGAACGGCGTGAGCGGCATCGGGCCCAAGCTCGCCCTCGCGTTCCTGTCGGTGCATTCGGCGGACGGGCTCCGGCGGGCGGTGGCCCTGGGGGACGTGGCCGCCCTCGCCACGGTCCCCGGCGTGGGCAAGAAGACGGCCGGGCGCATCGTCGTCGACCTCAAGGACAAGCTCGGCGCGGGCGACGGGGCCGTCAGCGGGCCCATGTCGGAGGTCCGCGAGGCCCTCCTGGCGCTCGGGCTCTCCCCGGCCGAGACCGGCGACGCGATGGAGGTCATCGTCGGCGACGACGAAGGATCGGTGGAGGACCTGCTGCGCCGGGCCCTGCAGTCGGTGGGGCGGTAGCGTTGGGCGCCGTGGGGGACATCCGCGAAGAGGACGCGCTCGCCGACGTCGACCTGACCGACGACGACGAGGTCCGCATCGTCGGCGCCGTCGTCCAGCCGGAGGACCGGGACTCCGACGCCGCGCTCCGGCCCCGCACCCTGCCGGAGTTCGTGGGCCAGGAGAAGATCAAGGAACAGCTCGGCCTGCTCATCGAGGGCGCCCGCGCCCGGGGCGAGCTGGCCGACCACCTGATGTTCTCGGGCCCGCCGGGGCTCGGGAAGACCACGCTCGCCGGCATCGTGGCCCAGGAGATGCAGGTCGGCTTCCGGCCGACGTCGGGCCCGGCCCTCGAGCGGGCCGGCGACCTCGCCGCCATCCTCACGAACCTCGAGGAGGGCGACGTCCTGTTCGTCGACGAGGTCCACCGCATGCCGCGGACCGTGGAGGAGGTCCTGTACGGCGCGCTCGAGGACTTCAAGCTCGACGTGGTGATCGGCAAGGGGCCGAGCGCCCGCTCGATCCGGCTCGACCTGCCCCGGTTCACCCTGGTGGCCGCGACCACCCGGCCGGGGATGCTCACCCTCCCGCTCCGGGAGCGGTTCGGGTTCTCGCCGCGGCTCGACTACTACTCGGCGGAGGAGCTCGCGCGGATCGTGACCCGGTCGGCGAGCATCCTCGGCGTGGAGATCCACCCGGACGGGGCCGCAGAGATCGCACGCCGCGCCCGCGGGACGCCCCGCGTCGCCAACCGGCTGCTCCGGCGGGTCCGAGACTTCGCCGAGGTCCGGGGCGACGGGCGCATCACGGTCGAGGCCGCGCGCGGTGGCCTCGAGCTGTTCGAGGTCGACGAGATCGGTCTCGACAAGGTCGACGTGGCCATCCTCACCACGCTCATCGGCAAGTTCGAGGGCGGGCCGGTCGGGCTGAAGACCCTCGCCGCGAGCGTGGGCGAGGAGAAGGAGACCATCGAGGACGTCTACGAGCCGTTCCTGCTGCAGCTGGGCTTCCTCAAGCGGACCCCGAGCGGACGGGTCGTCACCGAGCGCGCGTACCGGCACCTGGGCCGGACCCCGGAGGGCTCGCTCCCGCTCACCTGATCGTTCCCTGAGAAGGGGCGCCTGAGCAGCGCCGTCGGGCCTCCGTGCCCGCGGGCAGCCTGTAGACTGCTCGCGGCTCCAAGGAGGGAACCCTCGCCCATGATCGCCCTATTTCACCTCGTCATGCAGGCGGCCGAAGAAACGAAGAAGGCCGCCAACCCGATCATCTCGCTTGCGCCGATCCTGCTGATCGGCCTCGTCTTCTACTTCCTGCTCATCCGGCCGCAGCAGCGGAAGGCCAAGGCCCAGCGCGAGCTGACGCAGACGACCGAGGTGGGCGACGAGGTCGTCACCATCGGTGGCCTGTTCGGGGTCGTCGGCGAGGTCGACGACGACTCCGTGCTGCTCGAGGTGGCGCCCGGCATCCAGCTTCGGTTCCTGCGGAGCGCGATCGCCCGGAAGCTCATGCCCGAGGACGAGGTCTCCGACGACGACATCGGCGACACGGACGACGCCGACGAGGACGAGGACGACGACGCATACCTCGCGCCCGACGACGAGTTCGGCAAGGACGCGGGCGCCGAAGACAAGAAGTGAACGCGGAGGCGACCGCCGAGCCGGGACAGGGTCGCGGGGGCCGGTCCGCCGATCCCGCCGCCGACGCCGACGTCGGGAGCGACCGGCACATCCGGGAACAGGCCTTCGACGAGTCGGCGTCGCTCGCCCCCGACGGGGCGCAGGAGGAGACCGCCGAGTCGGCGGGGCCGCCGGCGATCACGTTCGACGTCGTCAAGGACAACGAGGAGCTCTCGCAGTTCATCGCCGCGGCCGACCGCGTGATGAAGGGCCTCGGCTACACCGAGCACGGGTTCCGCCACGCCAACCTCTGCGGCCGGATCGCGTTCAACCTCATGCACCGCCTCGGTTTCGACGAGCACACGTGCAACCTCGCGCACGTCTCTGCGTATCTCCACGACGTGGGGAACATGGTGGCGCGGGAGATGCACGGGCAGACCGGCGGGGTGCTCGTGTACAACGTCCTGCGCCATGAGGTCCCCCCGGAGGATCTGGCGACGATCGTCTCGGCGGTCGCGAACCACGAGGAGCCCGACGGCCACGCGGTGGGCCCGGTCTCCTCGGCCGTCATCCTGGCGGACAAGTCGGACGTCCACCGGAGCCGCGTTCGCAAGCGGGCAGAGCTCGAGTTCGACATCCACGACCGGGTCAACTACGCCGCCGAACAGTCGTTCCTCCGGGTAGACTCAGACGCCCGTACCGTCACGCTCGAACTCACGATCGACACCGAGATCAGCCATGTCATGGAGTATTTCGAGATCTTTCTGGGCCGTATGGTCATGTGCCGGCGAGCCGCCGAGACACTCGACTGCCGGTTCCGGCTGAACATCAACGGAGCACAACTACTGTGAAACAGACCAGGCGCCTCAAGCTCTCCATCGCATTCGTCCTCGTCCTCTGGGTGGCCGCGCTCGTCGCGCTCATCACCGGCCTCCGTCCGCAGTACGGGCTGGACCTCGTGGGCGGCATCTCGGTGACGCTCGAGGCGCCGGCCGGCACGCCCGGCGACGTGCTCCAGCTGGCCGCCGACAACGTCCGGTCGAGGATCGACCAGCTCGGCGTCGCCGAGCCCCAGGTCAGCGTCGTCGGCGACCGCAACATCGAGGTGGAGGTCCCCGGGCTGGCCAAGGGGACCGTCGAGCGGCGGAACGGCCGGTGGTGTTCGTTCCCGGCCACCGGCGGGTCGCTCGAGTCCGAGGGGAAGACCTGCAACTTCCCGAGCGAGGCGGCGGCGATCGCCGCGTACCAGGCCGCCGGGCAGGAACGCCTGCTCACCCTGATCGGCCGGACCGCGCGCCTCGAGCAGCGCCAGGTGACGGGCCAGGTGGCGTTCGACCCCAAGACCACGAAGCTCACGGGGTGCTCCGCCGACCTCGCGGCCGAGGTCCCGGCGTGCAACAACCCCAAGATCACCCAGTGCCCGACCGACCAGCCGAACAAGCCCGGCTGCCTCGACACCGACCTCCAGAACAAGCCCGTCACCTACCTCAGCAAGCCGTCCGACACGGCCGGTCTCGTCGCGTACACGCTGGGGCCGGTGGAGATCACCGGTGACGCAATCTCGAAGGCCAGCGCCGTGTTCCGAACGGCGTCGTCGACCTCGGTGAACCAGAACGTGGGCTGGGAGATCGACTTCGAGATGAACAAGCAGGGCGCGTCGAAGTTCTCGGACATCACCCAGCGCCTCGTCGGCCAGCAGCTCGCCATCGTCCTCGACCGGCAGGTCGAGTCGGCGCCGACGATCAACGAACAGATCCCGAACGGCCGGGGCCAGATCACCGGGTCGTTCAGCGAGCAGGAGGCCAAGGACCTCGCGCTCGTGCTCAACGAGGGCGCCCTGCCCGTCGAGCTCGCGAAGCAGCAGATCGAGACCGTGAGCCCGACGCTCGGCAAGGAATCCCTGCACGCCGGCGTCATCGCCGGACTGGCCGGGCTGATCCTGCTGATGGCCTACCTGGCGTTCTACTACCGACTGCTCGGCATCATCACGTGGGCAGGGATGATCATCTGGGCGACGTTCGCGCTCACCATCGTGGCGATCGCCGGCAAGACCGTCGGCTACGCTCTGTCGCTCGCCGGTGTCGCGGGCATCATCGTGTCGCTCGGGATCACGGCCGACTCCTACATCGTGTTCTACGAGCGGTTGAAGGACGAGGTCCGCGACGGCAAGACCCTCCGGACGTCGGTCCAGCCCGCGTTCAAGCGCGCCTGGCACACGATCGTCGCCGCGGACATCGTCACGATCCTCGCGGCGTTCATCCTGTACCTGCTGGCGATCGGCTCGGTGCGCGGGTTCGCCCTGACGCTCGGGTTCGCGACCGCCCTCGATATGTTCGTCGTGTACTTCTTCAAGCGCCCCGTGGTGTTCCTGCTCGCGCGCAACGAGAAGGTCGAGAACCTCCGCGGGTTCGGCCTGCGGAGCGGCGTGGCGGCCGACCCGCTGCCCGTCGTGGCGGGAGCCGCCGAGTGAACTGGCGCAAGGGCGTCTCCACCTTCCGCGGGCACCGCCAGCCTCACTTCGACTTCATCGGAAGGACGAAGCTCTGGTTCGTCATCTCCGGCGCGCTCATCGTGCTGTCGCTCGTGGGCCTGTTCGTCCGCGGGCTGAACTACTCGATCGACTTCCACGGCGGCGCTCAGATGCGCTACCCCAACCCGAGCAACGCGACGGTCGCGGAGGTGAAGTCGACGCTCGCGAAGTACGGGCGGGGCGACGCCGAGGTGCAGGTCGTCGGCACCGGCGCCGGCGGGTCCGAGATCGTGGTCCGCACCCGGTCCCTCACCGACCTGGGCGGGCCGCCGCAGACCCGGTTCCAGTTCCCGGCTGGTGACGCGAAGGTCGACGACATCAAGGAGGCGCTCGCCGAGTTCGGCATCCAGCAGCCCCGGGTCAAGATCGTGGGCGACCAGGCCACCGTGACGACCCAGCAGGACGTGATCGGCGCGTCGGACGGCATCACGATCGTCTACCGGCCGGATCCGGACAAGGAGCTCACGGTCGACAAGGTCCGAAGGACGCTGTCGGCCCTGGGGCGGACCAAGGCGCAGGTGCTGATCATCGGCGGCACGGTGATCATCAGGACGCAGCCGCTCGACCTGCCGCAGCCGTCGCCGAGTCCCTCGCCGTCGGTCTCCGCCTCGCCCGGAGCATCGCCGTCACCGGGCACCTCACCCTCGGCGAGCCCGACCGGCCCGGTCATCGAGCCGAGCAGCACGGCGAGCGGGGGCTCGTCGGCCGCCGCCGCTGCTGCGGTCGCGGCCCAGGTTTCGCCGGAGCCGTCCGCCAACCCCAGCCCGCAGCCGTCGGCGACCGCGGAGCCCTCGCCGAGCACCGCGCCATCCACCACGCCGACGCCGACTCCCTCCCCGACCGGCCCCCCGACGCCGAAGCAGATCCTCCAGGCGCTCGGCAAGCAGGCCGGCGTCGAGGGCGCGGACATCACCGTGCACCCGCTGTCGGAGGACACCCAGGACGCCGTGGTCGCGGCCCTCGCCGAGCGCGCGGGCGCCCAGCCGTCCGACGTCAGCGTGAAGGACGTCGGCGGGGACGAGCGCGCCCGGCTGCTGGCCGAGCTCGCGAACCAGGCCGGTGTGCCCACCGACGAGATCGTGATCAAGGACGTCGGGCCGACGTGGGGCGCGCAGATCTCGAAGAAGGCGCTCCAGGGCCTGATCATCTTCCTGGTCCTGGTCACGCTCTACATCTCGTTCCGCTTCGAGTGGAAGATGGCCGTGTCGGCGCTGACCGCGCTGTTCCACGACCTGATCATCACGGCCGGGATCTACGCCCTTGTGGGCCGCGAGGTCACGCCGGAGACCGTGATCGCCATCCTGACGATCCTCGGGTACTCGCTGTACGACACCGTGGTCATCTTCGACCGGATCAAGGAGAACACCGAGTCCCTGGCGCTCGTGGCGAGGGACGGCTATTCCGGTGTGGTGAACCTGTCGCTGAACGAGACCCTGATGCGGTCGGTCAACACGTCCCTCGTCGTGCTGCTGCCGATCGCGTGCCTGCTGCTGTTCGGCGGGGACACGCTGAAGGACTTCGCGTTCGCGCTGTTCATCGGCGTTGCCGCCGGGGCGTACTCGTCGATCTTCATCGCGTCGCCGATGCTGGCGCTGCTGAAGGAACGCGAACCGCGCTACCAACAGATGCGCCTCCGTGCCGCCCGGGCCGCGGGCCGGAGTCAGACGAGGCCGGCGACCGTGGGCGGCGGGGGAACCGCCTCGCTCAAGCCCGTGGAACAGCGGTCGGCGAGGCCCTCCTCGAGTCCGAAGAAGACCCCCCCGCCCGTGGCCGCGGCGGACGCCGCCGGCGACGGCAACGGGCAGGCGGCGCCGGCGGGCGGGACCCCCGCGTCGACCACCGGTGCCGCGGCCGGGTCGGGCTCCTCCGCCCGGCCGTCGGGCGCCCGCCCGGGCGGCAGCCGGTCGAAGTCGAAGAAGCGCCCGCCGCCCGCCAAGCGCAAGCGCCGGTAGGCTCGGGGTCCATCCGGACCGCCCCGGCCGCCGACTCGCGCCGGTGAGCCCGCCGGTCCGCCGACCCGAGGAGCCCGGGTGCACGGCACGACGGTCCAGCTGATCGAGCTCGGCGCGGTCATCCTCGGCCTCGCCGTGCTCTCCCGTGTGGCCGGCAGGTTCGGGTTCTCGCCGGTGCCGCTGTTCCTGCTGGCCGGGCTGGCGTTCGGCAACGGCGGCATCCTGCCTCTCGTCACCTCGCAGGCGTTCATCGAGATCGGCGCCCAGATCGGCCTGGTGCTGCTCCTGCTGCTCCTCGGCCTCGAGTACTCGGCGGAGGATCTGGTCGGCAACCTCCGGCGCTCGGCGCCCGTGGGTGCGGTGAACCTCGGGGCGAACTTCCTCCCGGGATTCGTGGCCGGGCTCGTGCTGGGGTTCGGCCCGGTCGGGAGCTTCCTCCTCGGCGGGGTGACCTACGTGAGCTCGTCGGGCGTGGTCGCCAAGCTGGTGTCCGACCTGGGGTGGACCGGGCGCCCGGAGATCCCGGTGATCCTGTCCGTCCTGCTGATGGAGGACCTGTCGATGGCCGTCTACCTGCCGATCGACAGCGTGCTCGTCGGCGGCCGGACCCCGGCCGCTTCGGTGCTGACGCTCGTCGTGGCGCTCGCGGCGGTGGCGGGAGTGCTGTTCGTCGCGCTGCGGTACGGGCATCGGTTGAGCAGGCTCGTGTTCGCCCGCTCGGACGAGACCGTGCTGCTGTCGATCCTGGGCCTGGCGATCCTCGTGGCCGGGCTGGCCGAGGCCGTCCAGGTGTCGGCCGCCGTCGGCGCGTTCCTGGTCGGGATCGCGCTGTCGGGCGAGGCGGCCGAGCGGGCCAGGGACCTGCTCACGCCGCTCCGGGACCTGTTCGCGGCCGTGTTCTTCGTGCTGTTCGGGCTGCAGACCGACCCGGCCGACCTGCCGGCCGTGGCCGGGGCGGCGCTCGTGCTGGCGGTGCTCGGAGGCGCCGGCAAGGTCGTCACCGCCTGGTTCGGCGCCCGGCGGGCCGGGGTGGGGGCGGGCGGACGGCGCCGTGCCGCCGCGGCGCTGTCCGCCCGGGGTGAGTTCTCCGTCGCCATCGCCGGCCTGGGGGCCGGCGCCGTCGACGAGCGCCTCGTGCCCCTCACCGCCGCGTACGTGCTGGCCACGGTGATCGGGTCGTCGATCGCAGCGCGGGTGGTCGGCGGGCGCGCGGACGCGCGCGCCCGCGACGGTTAGGATTCCGCCCGGCGCCTGGAGGCGCCGGGCGAGGGGCCCAGCCATGGACATCGAGGTCGTCAAGCAGCACATCCGCGACGTGCCCGACTTCCCGCAGGAGGGCATCGTCTTCAAGGACATCACGCCGCTCCTGGCCGACCCGATCGCGTTCTCTACGGTGATCGACCTCATCGTCGTGCACTTCGGCCGGGGCAACGTCGACAAGGTCGTCGGGATCGAGGCGCGGGGGTTCATCCTCGCCTCGCCGGTCGCGTACCACTTCGGCGCGGGGTTCGTCCCCGTGCGCAAGGCCGGCAAGCTGCCCTGGCAGACCCAGTCGGAACAGTACGAGCTCGAGTACGGCTCGGAGACGCTCGAGATCCACACCGACGCGTTCCATCCGGGGGAACGGGTGCTGATCGTGGACGACGTCCTTGCCACCGGGGGGACCGCCCAGGCCACGGCCCGGCTCGTGGAGAGCGCCGGCGCCAAGGTGATCGGGCTCGCGTTCCTGATCGAGCTGTCGTTCCTCAAGGGGATGGCGAAGCTCGAGGGGTACGACACGTTCTCCCTGATCACCTACTGACGTCTCCATCGATGCCCGAACCCGTGGAACGGCCCGCGCCCTGGCCGACCGGCCGCATCGCCCCGCCGACGGACCTCGCCGGAGACGTGCTGTCGCTCGCCGAGAACTCCAACCTCCACCACCCGCTGGGGCCGGACGACGAGCGCCTGGTGGACCCGCGGTACGTCGTGTACCTGGGGCCGGGATCGTTCGCCGGGTTCACGGTGGTGCAGCGGCTCCGCCTGGAGCCGGACGAGGTCGAGGACACCGTGGCCGAGGTCCGGGCCGAGCTCGACCACCGGGGCCGCATGGAACGCACCTGGGAGGTCGGGTGTTCGGCCACGCCCGACGATCTCACCGAGCGGCTGATCGACCTCGGCATGGAGCCCGACCGTGAGTCGTACGCGGTCGGCATGGTGCTCGACCACCCGCCCGGTCCCGGCCCGGCCGACGTGGAGACCCGCGCCGTCGCGACGCTCGAGGACTACCTCGCCTCGGTCGGCATCGCCATGGACGCGTTCGGGATGAGCGAGACCGACGCGCAGGAGGTGCTCGACCGGGCGGAGGCGGACTGGACGTCCCTCGCGAACAGCCGTGACGTCCGCCAGTTCATCGCGCTCGTCGACGGCGAGCCGGTCGCCACCGGACGCTCGACGTACGCCGACGTGGGGGTCCTGCTGAACGGCGGCTCCACGGTCGAACGGGCCCGCGGCCGGGGCGCCTACCGGGCGCTGGTCGCGGCCCGCTGGGAGGACGCGCTCGCCCGGGGAAAGACCTGCCTGGTGACCCAGGCCGGGGCGATGTCCCGGCCCATCCTGGCGCGCCTCGGGTTCCGCGAGGTCTGCGACATCCGCATCCTCCTCGACCGCAGCGACGACGTCGAGGAAACGGACGCTCCGGAAGGTGCACGCGGGGCCGCGGACGGGTAGCCTTCCGCACGACACGCGACAGGAGTGACCGAGGGCATGCCTGACCACGAGGAGACGAGCGCCGAACGGGCCGAGGCCGAGGTCGAGGAGACCGGCGTCCCGGACGTTCCCCCGGAGCAGCGGGGCGCCGCGGACGACGACGCGACCCCCGAGCCGGAGCCGGTCGGCGACCGCTCGGGCGGAGCCGGCAGCGCGACGGGCGGCGTGCTCGAGTCGGCCGGCGGCCCGCCGACGGTGGACCAGCAGGACCCGCAGGGCAAGCAGGACGCCACCCTCGCCGAAGAGCTGGTCCAGGAGGCCGAGAAGTCGATCGGCGAGGTGTCGCCCGAGATGGGCACCACCGAGGCAGACCCGTCGGCCGGCGGGAGCCGGTTCGACAAGCTTGTCGAGAAGCGCAAGCGGCAGGGCCTTTCCGACCCGGAGGCCGAGGAGCTGGGCGAGCTCATGGCCGTCCGGGACGGGCGCGAGTGGACCAGCACGCGCCAGCTGAAGAGCCACCCGGCCGACGCTCGGTAAGCCCCGCCTCAACCCTTCGCGGAAACTTCCCGATTCCAGGAACGTTGCACCCGACCGGTACACTTCGACCGGAGGAGGTGTCGCGGGCGTGCAGAGCCAGGAGCAGGTCAAGGCCGAGCGCCGCGGCGGCCTGCGGCGGTTCCTTCCGGGCGACTCCTCACCTCCCGTGGAGGGCCTCGACGCCCTGATCCGACGGATCAAGAGCGAGAGCCCCCGGGTGGACCTCAAGGAGATCCAGCGGGCGTTCGCGTTCGCCGACGCCTCCCACGCCGGGCAGAAGCGCGTCTCCGGCGAGGACTTCATCGCCCACCCGCTGGGCGTCGCGACGATCGTCGCCGACCTGGGGATGGACACGACGACGCTGGTGGCGTCGCTCCTGCACGACGTGGTCGAGGACACCGAGCTCACCGTCGAGGACATTGAGAAGGAGTTCGGCCCGCACGTCGCCGAGATCGTCGACGGGCTGACCAAGCTCGACAAGATCACGTTCCGGTCGAAGGAAGCGGAGCAGGCCGAGAACGTCCGGAAGATGTTCGTCGCCATGGCCAAGGACATCCGCGTGCTGCTCATCAAGCTCGCGGACCGGCTCCACAACATGCGGACGCTCGGTTCCATGCCGGAGGCCAAGCAGCGGGCCAAGGCGAACGAGACCCTCGAGATCTACGCCCCGCTCGCGCACCGCCTGGGCGTCAACCGGATCATGTGGGAGCTCGAGGACCTGTCGTTCGCCACGCTGCATCCCAAGACGTTCCAGGAGATCGCGTCGCTCGTCGAGAAGCGGAGCGGGGAGCGCCAGGAGTACCTCGATGGCGTGATCGCGGAGGTCCGGGCCAAGCTGCGGGAGATGAAGCTCAAGGCCGACATCGACGGCCGGCCGAAGCACCTGTACAGCGTGTACGAGAAGATGGTTCTTCGGGGCAAGGAGTTCAACGAGATCTACGACCTGGTGGGCATCAGGGTCCTCGTCGACTCCGTCCGGGACTGCTACGCGGCGCTCGGCGCCATCCATTCGCTGTGGAAGCCGGTACCGGCGCGCTTCAAGGACTACATCGCGATGCCCAAGTTCAACATGTACCAGTCGCTCCACACGACGGTCATCGGTCCCGGCGGCAAGCCCCTCGAGATCCAGATCCGAACCCACCAGATGCACCGCGTCGCCGAGTACGGCATCGCCGCGCACTGGCGGTACAAGGAGGGCTCGCCCAAGGGCAAGAAGGGGGCCGAACAGGCCGAGCTGGCGTGGCTTGGCCGGGTCCTCGAGTGGCAGAAGGAGACGAGCGACCCCAAGGAGCTGATGGAAGGCCTGAAGATCGACCTCTACGAGGGGCAGGTCTTCATCTTCACGCCGAAGGGCGACGTCATCGAGCTCCCGGCCGGCGCGACGCCCATCGACTTCGCCTACGCCATCCACACCGACGTCGGGCACCGGTGCATCGGGGCCAAGGTCGGCGGCAAGCTGGTTCCCCTGGACTACCGCCTCCAGACGGGCGATGCGGTCGACGTGATCACGTCGAAGGCGCTCGACGCCGGGCCGTCGCGGGACTGGCTCCAGATCGTCCAGACGCCCCGGGCCCGGACCAAGATCCGGCAGTGGTTCAGCCGGGAGCGCCGCGAGGACGCGCTCGAGATGGGCAAGGACCTGCTGCAGCGCTCGATGCGCAAGCAGGGCGTGCCGTTCAAACGGCTGGCGACGGAGACGCTGTTCACGCAGGTTTCGGGGGATCTGAAGTTCGCCGACCTCGACGCCATGTACGTCGCGATCGGCGAGGGGCAGGTGTCGCCGCAGTCGGTGGTGGCCCGCCTCTCGCGGATCCTGTCCGACGAGGGAACGGACGACGACCTCGCCGACGACGTGCCGCTCGCCCGCCCGGTCAAGATCAAGCGTGACATCGACGGCGGCGTGGTGGTGCGGGGCTCCACCGACGTGTGGGTCCGCCTGGCGCGCTGCTGCATGCCGGTGCCGGGCGACGAGATCATCGGGTTCGTCTCCCGGGGGCAGGGAGTGAGCGTCCACCGCGCGGACTGCCCCAACGCCCGGGCGCTGGCCCGCGAGCCCGAGCGGCTGGTCGAGGTGGCGTGGCGCGAGGGCCGGGCGACGTCGTTCGTCGTGGCAATCCAGGTCGAGGCGCTCGACCGCCAGAAGCTCCTCGGCGACATCGCGACGGTCCTGGCGGACCACCATGTGAACATCCTGTCCGCGACCTCCCAGGTGGGGAAGGACCGCATCTCGAAGCAGCAGTTCACGTTCGAGCTCGCGGACATCACGCACCTGTCGCGGATTCTTGCCTCGGTCAAGGGCATCGAGAATGTCATCGACGCCTTCCGCGTCGTCCCCCGGTAATTCCGTTGCGACTCGTCCTCCAGCGGGTGTCCCGTGCCGCCGTCCGGGTGCGCGGGGAGACGGTGGGGGAGATCGGGTACGGGTTCCTGCTGCTGGTGGGCGCCGGCTTCGGCGACCTCGACGGCGAGGAACGGCGCCTGGCGGAGAAGGTCTTCCACCTGCGGGTGTTCGAGGACGACGAGGGGAAGATGAACCGTTCCCTCTCGGACGTCGGTGGCTCGGTGCTGGTGGTGCCGCAGTTCACGCTCTACGGCGACGTCAGGAAAGGCCGGCGCCCGTCGTGGATCGCCGCCGCGCCGCCGGAGGCCGCCGCCGAGCGGGTCGAGACGTTCTGTCGCGAGCTCGAGGCGCTCGGGGCACGCGTGGAACGCGGGGCGTTCCGGGAGCACATGGAGGTGGACCTGGTGAACGACGGGCCGGTCACGCTGGTGATCGACGCGAGAGACCTTCCCGGGCGCTGACCGGCGCGGCAGCAGTCGGTCGGGAAGCCCGGCGGAACGCCGCTCGTCCCTTGCTCCCGAGTGAAGCCGTCGGCTAGCGTGCGCCGGCGAGCCCCCGAGGAGGAAGAGGCGATGACGCGACGAGCACACCCGCAAGGACTCACGCGACACGCCGTGCTTCGCTGGGCCTTCCGGATCATCGTGGTCGCGGTCGGAGCGGCAGCATGCTTCGCGGTGAGCGGCCGGGCCGACCGGGCGCGGGCGGGCGAGGCCGTCCGCTCGTGCAACGTCTTCGCGTGCGACGCGGAGCTGTACTTCCGCGCCTACGACGGCGAGGTCAACCGGATCCAGACCGCCATCACCAACAACGAGGGCCGGCGCTATTGGATCTGGGACCGGCACAACCCCATCCAGCTCGGCGACGCCGGCGGCGGGTTCCAGGTGAACGGCTGCGAGCACCGCGCGGTGGGCGACAACGAGTTCCCCTTCCCGGAGGCCCGCCGGATCGACGTGGTCGCCTGCCGGTGGGGGAACGACGGGGTGGTCGTGATGGGCCTCGACGACCTGGCCGACGACGCGGAGTACGTGAGCGGGCCCGGATCGCTCGCAGGCGGCCGGGGAGACGACATGCTCAAGGGCAGCGACCTGTTCATCCTGGGGAACGACGGCAACGACCGCCTAGTCGGGGCTTCCGACCGGGAGCGCTTCTCCGGCGGTCCCGGCAACGACGTGATGGACGGCGGCTTCGGGCCCGACGACTTCGCCGGAGGCCCGGGCGTGGACACGGTCGAGTACCGGGTTCCGCTGTTCCAGCGCGGTCGCGTCGCGGTGAGCATCGGTGACGGACGGGCGAACGACGGACAGCCGGCCACCGCTGCCAGCGACGGCGACGCCAACGCCGACCGCACGCGCCTCGACCAGGTCTTCGGCGATGTCGAGAACCTCGTCGGGTCCCAGTTCGACGACCAGCTGACCGGCGACGCCGGGCCGAACCGGCTCGTCGGGAGGGGAGGCGACGACCGGCTCCGCGGCCTGGGAGGGAACGACGAGCTGCTCGGCGGCGGCACCGAGGACACGCCCGACGGGCCGGTGGGGTTCGGGGGCAACAACTTCCTCTTCGGCGGCCCCGGCGACGACTTCCTCGAAGGCGGTTTCGGGCCGGACGTGCTGTTCGGCGAGGAGGGCAACGACCACCTCCTCGGCGACGACCCGCTGACGAGCGACGGAACGGACACCCTGATCGGTGGTCCGGGCAACGACCTCCTCGACGGGGGTTGGCGGCCATTCCGCCGCGACGGGGCGCCATCGGCGGATCAGATCGCGGGCGGCGGGGGAGTTGACCGAGCGACCTACCGAACCAGGAGCGCGAACGTGTTCCTGTCCCTCGATGGCGACGACAACGATGGTGAGGCCGGGGAACACGACCGGCTGCTGGCCGTCGAGGAAGTGGTCGGTGGCTCGGGGAACGACGAGCTCCGGGGGGACGACGCGAACAACCTGCTCGACGGCGGGCCCGGCGACGACGACCTAGAAGGCGGGTTGGGCGGAGACGACCTGCGGGGCGGGCCGGGGTTCGACGCGGTCCGGTACGGCCTCCGCGGCAAGCCGGTCTTCGTCTCGCTCAACGACGTGTTCGACGACGGCGAGCACTTCTCCGATCCCGGCGGCGACATCAGCGAAGGCGACAACGTGCGGAGCGACGTCGAGGAGGTGTTCGGCGGAGGGGCGGGCGACACGCTGGAGGGGGACGGCGGATCGACCACGTTCTTCGGGGGGCCCGGGCCCGACGTGATCGCCGGCGGGGACGGTCCCGACAGCCTCAACGGCGGGGGAGGCGACGACACGCTCCACGCGGCGGACGGCGCCGCCGACAAGGTGCTCGGGGGCGGGGGGACGGATTCGGCCGAGGTGGACAAGGATCTCGATTCGACCGACTCGATCGAGATCTTCCTCTGACGTCCTCGCGCTCCGGTCGGACGGGGATGGTGACGCTGGTGCCCGATGACCTCGTGGAGGTGGGATGACGACGTCGCAGCTGCGGATCTACCGGATCGCGGACGGCAGGATGGACGAGTTCGTGGGGGAGTGGCGCTCGCGCGTCGTTCCTCTGCGGGAGCGGTTCGGTTTCCACGTCGAGGGCGCGTGGACGGTCCCGGAGGGGAACGGATTCGTGTGGATCATCTCCCACGACGACGACTTCGCGGCCGCGGACTCGGCCTACTACTCGTCGCCGGAGCGCATGGCGCTGGACCCCGATCCCGCCAGGAACATCGAGTCGGTCGACGCGCGGATCATGTCGCCAGTCGACGGGTGAGCCCGCCCGTTCGGGGCCCGGCGCACCGTCGCTAGACTGGCGGGCCATGTCCATGTACCTCGACGTGTTCGACGAGAACGACTTCGGGACGAACTGCTGGCTGATCGCGGCGGAGGGGTCCGACGACGCGGTGGTAGTCGATCCCGGGTTCTCCGCCGAGCGCGTGCACGACATGCTGCGCGCCGCCGGGAAGCGACCGGTCGCCGTGCTCGGGACGCACGGGCACTACGACCACATCGGTTCGGCCGGGGAGTTCTGCGGCGACGACCTGCCGCTCTACATCCACGAGGCCGACCGGCTGGCGCTGACCGACCCGAAGGCCTGGGGGTCGGGCTTCCCCGTGCCGCCCACGCCGGTGAAGGACATCCGGACCGTCGTCGAGGGGGACCGGCTCGACTTCGCCGGTTTCTCGATCGAGGTGCTGCACACGCCCGGCCACACGCCGGGGAGCGTGTGCTTCGCCACGGACGGGTGGCTGTTCGCCGGCGACCTGGTGTTCCGGGGCTCGATCGGGCGATCGGACTTCCCGAACTCGAACCAGGCGGACATGGAGCAGTCGCTGCGGCGGTTCCTCTCGCTGCCCGACCCGCTGCCGGTGTACCCGGGGCACGGGCCCGACACCACCGTGGGGACCGAACGGCTCGCGAACCCGTTCCTGGTGGAGCTCCGGTAGTGGAGCACACGCCGCCTCGGGGGACCGAGGACCTGCTGCCTCCCGCGTCGGAGCGGATGTTCGGCCTCTACCAGCGCGCGCACGCGGCCGCGCACCGGTACGGCTACCGCTTCGTCGAGACGCCGGGGTTCGAGCACACCGAGCTGTTCGCGCGGACGAGCGGCGAGACGAGCGACGTTGTCAGCAAGGAGATGTACACCTTCCAGGACCGTGGCGAGCGCTCGCTCACGCTTCGTCCCGAGGGGACGGCGCCGGTCGTGCGGGCGTACCTCCAGCACCAGAGCGAGCTCGGCTCGCCGTTCAAGGGGTACTACGTGAACCAGGCCTGGCGGTACAGCCGGCCCCAGAAGGGGCGCCTGCGGGAGTTCAGGATCTTCGGGGCCGAGGTGCTCGGCGCGGAGGACCCCGACGCGGACGTCGAGATCATCTCGCTCGCGGCCGCGTTCCTGCGGGAGGTCGGGCTGACCGAGGTGGACCTCCAGGTGAACTCGATCGGCGACGACGTGTGCCGTCCCGCGTACCGGCAGGCACTGCTCGACTACCTCGAGGCTCAGGCGCCGCGTCTCCGGGACGAACACAAGGACCGGTTCCGGGAGAACCCGCTCCGGGTGCTCGACTGCAAGGACGAGGCGTGCCGCGAGGTCGCCGCCGACGCCCCCCGGATCACCGACCACCTGTGCGAGGCGTGCAAGGCGCACTTCGACGCCGTCCAGGCCGGGCTGGCCGACGAGGGCCTGCAGTTCTCCGTCGAGTCGACTCTGGTCCGGGGACTCGACTACTACACTCGGACGGCGTTCGAGTTCGTCCACCGGACGCTGTCGCGGAGCCAGTCGACCGTATGCGGCGGCGGCCGGTACGACGGCCTGGCCGAGGTGCTCGGCGGCCCGCACACGCCCGGGGTCGGGTTCGGGCTCGGGCTCGACCGGGTCGCGCTCGCGCTCGAGGCCGAGGGCGCCGCCGACGAGGAGCTCCCGGGCGTCGATGCGTTCGTCGTGGCGTTCGGCCCGGAGGCCCTGCCGAAGGGACGGGCCCTGCTCCGGCAGCTCCGGGCGGCCGGCGTGCCGGCCGAGTCGGCGTACGGGGAGCGGCCCCTGAAGCGTCAGGTGGAGCTCGCGGTGAAGGCGAACGCGCGGTTCGCGCTCATCATCGGCCCCCGGGAGGCCGACGCCGGCGAGGTCGTGGTGCGACGGCTGAAGGACCGGACCGAGCGACGCGTGCCGCTCACCGACGTGCCGGAGTGGATCGCCGCGCAGTCGCAGGCCGCATTCCAGCAGGAGGCACCGTCATGAGCTCCGGGTTCGCTACCGCGCTGCGCACGCACGCCTGCGGCGAGCTTCGCGCCGCCAACGCCGGTGAGCCGGTGACGGTATGCGGGTGGGTCGCGCACCGGCGCGACCACGGCGGCGTCGCCTTCGTCGACCTCCGCGACCGCGAGGGCATCGTGCAGATCGTCTTCCACCCCGAGAACGTCGATCCCGGCCATCTGCGCGGGGAGTCGGTCCTGCGCGTGACCGGCACCGTCGAGCGCCGCATGGCGGGCAAGGAGAACCCGGAGCTCCCCACCGGAGAGGTCGAGGTCAAGGTCGAGTCGTTCGAGGTGCTCTCCGAGGCCGAACCGCCGCCGTTCCCGATCGAAGACCGCATCGAGGCGGACGAGACGACGCGTCTGCGGTACCGCTACCTCGACATCCGCCGGCCCGAGATGGCGAAGGCGATGCGTCTGCGCTCCCTGGTGAACAGCGAGATCCGCCGGTACTTCGACGAGCGGTCCTTCGTCGAGGTGGAGACGCCGATGCTCACGCGCTCGACGCCCGAGGGGGCGCGGGACTTCCTCGTTCCGTCGCGGATGCAGCCGGGGACGTCGTACGCGCTGCCGCAGTCGCCGCAGCTGTTCAAGCAGATCCTGATGGTGGCGGGGATGGACCGGTACTACCAGATCGTCCGGTGCTTCCGGGACGAGGCGCTTCGCGCCGACCGCCAGCCGGAGTTCACCCAGCTCGACGTCGAGATGTCGTTCGTCGAGGAGGACGACGTCATGGGCCTCATCGAGCCCATGCTGGCGGGGCTGGTGCAAGCGGTGCATGGGGTGGAGGTGGAAACGCCATTCGGGCGGCTGACCTACGCCGAGGCGATGGAGCGGTACGGCAGCGACAAGCCGGACCTGCGGTACGGGCTCGAGCTCGTCGACCTGGGGGACGCGTTCTCCTCGACGGAGTTCCGGGCGTTCGCGTCGGTGCTCGCCGAGGGGGGAGCGATCCGCGGGATCCGCATCCCCGGCGGCGCGTCCTTCAGCCGGCGCGAGCTCGACGACCTGATCACGGAGGCGAAGGGTCGAGGGGCGGCCGGCCTGGTGTGGGTGGCCTATGACGGCGAGGAGCCGAGGTCGCCGGTGGCGAAGTTTCTCGCCGGCGGCGAATTGGACCGGGTCCGGGAGGCGACCGGCGCCGAACAGGGCGACCTGGTCGCGATCGTCGCCGACAAGCCCGATCGGGTGGCGGTGGCGCTCGACGGGCTGCGCCGCCAGATGGCGACGCGGCTTGATCTCATCCCGGACAACTCGTGGGCGTTCGCGTGGATCACCGAGTTCCCCCTGTTCGAGTGGAACGAGGAGGAGTCGAGGTGGGACCCGGTGCACCACCCGTTCACCGCGCCGGTGACCGACGACCTGTCGCCGGAGACGGCGAAAGCCAAGGCGTACGACGTGATCCTCAACGGGTTCGAACTGGGCGGCGGTTCGATCCGGATCCACCGGCCCGACGTGCAGCGGCGGGTGTTCGAGGCGATCGGCCTGTCCAAGGAGGAGGCCGAGGAGAAGTTCGGGTTCCTGCTGCAGGCGTTCCGGTTCGGGGTGCCGCCGCACGGGGGGATCGCGCTCGGGCTGGACCGGCTGGTCATGCTCCTCGCGGGCCGGGACAACATCCGCGAGGTCATCGCGTTCCCCAAGACGCAGTCGGGCCAGGATCCGCTCACCGGCGCCCCCGGCGCGGTGACCGAGGCCCAGCTCCGCGAGCTCGGCCTTCGCCCGATTCCGCAGGCGTAGTCACGGGCCAGGGTCCCGGGACCTTGGGGCCGAGGGGCCCGGGGCGCACGACCGACGCGGTCCTAGCATCACCATCGAACGGAGCACCACCCGGAACGCCGATCCGCAGAACCAGCACACGAATCCGGGAGTCCTGCTCCACCGGCGATGCCGGGCCCGAACGACGGGCGCGCTTCGCAGGCGGGGGGACGTGACCCACCGTGGAAGAACCGGGTTCAGCGGCGATGGCGCGAAGGAGCGAGGTGCTCCGTTCGACTGTCGCGGTCGCTCATTCGATCGGCTTCGCCATGTGGACGCCCTCGATGGTGGCGCCGTCCGACAGCGGGATGTCGATGCGTTCGATCTCCCGGAAGCCGTACCGGAGGTAGAGCGGTTCCCCGGGGAGGCTCGCTCCGAGCTCGAGCCGTCGAAAGCCGGCCTCCCTGGCCGCCGCTTCGCCCGTCTCCAGCAGCCGTGTCGCCAGGCCGCGCCGAGTCCAGTCCGGCCGCACGAACATCTGGCGGATGCGGGCAGGCTCGGTCGCCGGGTCGAGGATCCTCGGCGGGCCCTGATCGTCGCCCGTACCCGGCATCACCCTGGCCCGCCTGGTCCAGCCCCCACAAGCGACCATCTCGCCGTCCACCTCGATGACGAAGTAGGTCCCGTCCTCGATCAAGACCCTGTCGAGTGAGGCGAAGGACGCGACCGATGCGGCCGTCTGCGCCGCGTCGTAGTACGTGGGGAACAGCTCCAGGATCGACACCCTCATCAGCGCTTCGATCGCCGGGACGTCGTCGGGTCCCGCGGCTCGCGGCGGGGGAGTCCCCGCGCCCGGTTCGTTCATGACTCGAATGTAGCGCCCGTCGTCCCGGTTCCCGTCCGCGATTCGCCTGATGCGCGTGATGTGGGGCGACTCCAGGCCGGGCTAGGTTGGCCCCGGCCAGCCGGAATGGGGAGGTTCAGATGGAAAACGGACCGGAACGCAGGACCATCGACGTCGTGTTCACGCTCCTCGGGACCCTGGCAGTCGTGGGGCTCCTGATCGGCGGAACCCTGGCCCTGGTCGCTTCGAACTTCGCGAAGACGCAGGTGCAGTCCGAGCTCCAGGCCCAGAAGATCTTCTTCCCGCCGAAGGGCAGTCCGGCGCTCGACCCGAAGGAGTTCCCCGGGCTCCAGCAGTACGCCGGACAGCAGGTCGACACCGGGCCCGAGGCCAAGGCGTACGCGGACGAGTTCATCGCCGTGCACCTGGAGGGGATCGGCGGCGGCAAGACGTACTCGGAGGTCAGCGCCGAGGCCCTGCAGAACCCGGACGACGAGCAGCTGCAGGCGCAGGCCGACGCGCTGTTCAAGGGGGAGACCCTGCGGGGGCTGCTGCTCCTGGGCGGCTACGTGCCGTGGGTGGAGGCGCAGATCGCCTTCTGGGCCGGCGTCGGGATGTACGTGTTCGCGATCGTGATGCTGGTGCTCGTGATCCTCGGGTTCCGCCACATCAGGAAGTCGCGCCCGGCCCGTGCCGAGCTGCCGACCGAGCCGGCGACGGTGAAGGCCGCCGACTGACCTCCTGAACCGCGGCCGGCGTTTGACATGACCCCCGGGCCGGTCGAGGATCGTCGGGCGGAGCATCGTTCGCGCTGCGGATTCGATGAGCCAGTAGTTCGGATCCGGGAGCCCCGGCTCCGGGCGTGGTGTCGAGCCCCTCGACGGGGTTCGCTGAAGCGCCCGGGAGGGCACCCACCTATGTGAGCGCACGGTTCACGAGGAAGCAGCACGAGGGTGCTCCGCGGCTTCGCGTCCGGCCGTCAACAGCGCCGAGATCATGGCTCAGCGATCGTGCGTCGGGCCGTTCGGGAGCGTCGAGCGATCGCCGATCCACTGCGCCGGCGGCGCGGCCAGCAGGATCGCCAGCGCGTCGAGCCGCCCGCCGTACGCCCCTCGCATCTCCTGGAACCGTTCCCACGCCTCGTCCGCCGGCCGAACCGGGATCCCCAGGTCCTTGAAGTCCCGCAGCACGTCTTCGAACTCCGATCGCTCGATCATTGGGCGGCGTTCCTCGATCTGGAAGTAGTAGAAGAGGTCCTCGACGGCGTGGACGCCGGTCCGGTAGAACGTGTGCGCGCCGGGGAGCGGCTCCTTGTCCATCGTGGCGATGATGAGCGTCGCGGCGTCGAGCACCGACCCCAGGGCGGTCACCCACGAGGTGTTGTCGTGCGGCGACCGGAAGAACGCCAGCAGCGGATACGACAGGTGGGTTTCGAGGATGTCCGCCGCCCACCGTTCCCACTCGCCGAACAGCCTGGCCAGCCCCTCCTTGTCGTGCGCTTCGGAAGCGTGGCGGAGCAGTTCGGGCCCGGACGGCGGCGAGCCGGCCCGGGCGTCGAGCAGCATGATCCCGACCTCGCGCCGGTTGAACGACGCGTACAGCACCGGTAGGTACGCGATGACCACGGCGACCAGCCCCAGCCCGGTCGCCCCCTCGGCGACAACGATGGCCCGCGTGAACCCCGTCGCCACGATGTCGCCGAAGCCGATCGTGAACAGCGACGTGCCGCTGAAGTACAGCGTCGTGGCGAAGGTGATCTCCTCGCCCTGGACGTGCTGGATCCCGCCCACGAATGGAGGGCTCCACAGGATCAAGGCGTAGGCCAGCATCACGAGCATCGCCCACACCGCGAGCAGGACGAACAGGAACCCCGGCGCGGCGACGGCCAGGAACCGTTCGCGCCCCTCGCGCGAACGGAACCGGACGCCCATCCACCGCCACGGCCGCCAGAATCCGCGGAACAGGATCCGGGTCAGCCGGAACCGCCGGCTCGAGGATCGGGGGACGACGATCGTCGAGAAGACGTCGAGCAGCGTCACAACGAGGAGCAGGATCCCGGCGGGCAGGGCGAGCCAGCGGAGTCCCGTCAACGATCGGGCCTGTCCGCAGTCGACGCGGGCGCCGGCTCGCTCCCGGGCCTGCCCTCCCGCTCATCCGGAGTCGCCGGGGCTCGAGCGGGTTGGTCGGGGGAGGCCGCCAGTCCGGTGGTCACCGTCGCCGGGAGGATCACCCGGAAGGACGCCCCGCCGCCCGGCCGGTCCTCGACCCAGGCCCGCCCGCCGTGCAGCTCCGCGAACCGGGCCACGAGCGACAGCCCGAGGCCGACGCCCGGAAGGTGCTCGGCCTCCGGCCCCCGCCGGAACGGCTGGAACACGGTGTCCTTGAGGTCGTCCGGCACCCCCGGCCCGGCGTCGTCGACGACCAGGAGCAACCCGTCGCGGTCGGGGCCGGCGTGCACCACGACCGGCCCGGCGCCCGGCGCGTGCTTCTCGGCGTTGACCACGAGGTTCTCCACGATCCGTTCGAACTTGGCCGGGTCGACGTCGGCCACGAGCGGCGCGCCCTCGACGTCGACCTCCACCGGCCGGTGCTCCCGCAGGCCCGCGTCCTCGACGGTTCGTTCGATGAGGTCGCCCACGTCGGTCGGACGGCGGTCCGGCGTGATGATCCCGCGCTGGAGCCGGTCGATGTCGAGCAGGTCGGTCAGCAGGCGATCGAGCCGGCGTGCGCTCCCGCCGATGCGCCGGACGAGGTCCTCGCGTTCCTCCTCGGTGAGCGAACGCCCGCGCTGCTCGAGCGTCGACGCCGAGCCGAGGATCGCCGCGAGCGGCGAGCGGAGGTCGTGCGAGACGGCCTGGAGAAACGTGTCCTTCATCTTGTCGGTCGACCGGAGGCGTTCCGTGACTTCCATCTGTCGCTGGTAGGCCTGCGCGTACTGCCGCGTCGACTGGAACGCCTGCTTGTAGTCCTGCTGGGTCCGGCGGAGCGCCGCGTGCGTCCAGCCCAGCCGCGAGAGGCCCCACGCCAGCGTCTCGGACACGAGGATGCAGATCGGGATCGTGATGGCGGCCGTGCTGATGCCGTACCCGATGTTCCCCGGCAGATACAGGATCGGCACGATGTACGCGACGAGCGCGAACGGCGACACCGCGATCGAGGTCCAGCGCGGGAATCCGAGCCCGATCCACATGAACACCACGACGAAGAAGACGCCGTACGCGTACGGCGGGTTGGATCCGCCGAAGTAGTTCCCGAGCGCGATCAGCGCGAGCGCCGGCGGGACCAGGACCAGCTGCCACAGCAGCGGGTACCGGTCCCAGTGGACGCGCCACACGACGACGCCGATGACCATGGCCGAGAGCCCGACGACGAGCTCACCGGCCCGGTTGATGTCGGGCGGCCCGGGAAGCGGGACGTTGATCAGCAGCAACGCGCCCGATCCGAAGAACAGGAACGCGGCCAGGCGCGAGCTGAACCGGGCGCGCCCTTCCTCGTCGGCCGTGATCAGGGATTCGAGCATGCCCGGCCATTATCCCCGCACAGTTCAAGCCTTCGCCCCCGCGGGCCCCACCGCCGGACCTGGACCGGCCGGCACGCGGCAGCCGCGGTAGCCTTCGGCCGACATGGCCTCGATTCCGGGCGACGCCCCCCTCGCGGCGCGGATGCGGCCGCGCTCGTTCGACGAGCTGGCCGGGCAGCGCCACCTGTTCGGGCCGGGGAAGGCGCTCACCGCGCTGCTCGACGGCGGCCATCTGCCCTCGATGATCCTGTGGGGCCCGGCCGGCACCGGCAAGACGACGCTGGCCCACCTGCTGGCCGACCGGTCCGGCGCCGAGATGGTCCAGCTGTCGGCCGTCTCCTCCGGCGTCGCCGACGCCCGGAAGGTCATGGAACGGGCCAAGCAGGGCCCCGGACTGTTGCGGACGGTCCTGTTCGTCGACGAGGTCCATCGCTGGAGCAAGGCCCAGCAGGACGTCCTGCTCCCGGCCGTGGAGGCCGGCACCGTCACCCTGATCGGCGCCACCACCGAGAACCCCTATTTCTCGCTCGTCACGCCGCTGCTGTCACGGACGCTCCTGCTCCGGCTGGAGCCGCTCCAGGCGGGCGACCTCGAGGCCGTGATCGACCGTGCGCTGCACGACGAGCAACGCGGCCTGGGAACGCTCGGCGTCGAGTTGGAACCCGAGGCCAGGGATCACCTCGTGGAGATCGCGGGCGGCGACGCCCGGGTGGCGCTCACCGGCCTCGAGGCGGCCGTGCTCGCCGCGCACTCCGCCGGCGAGACCACGGTGACGCTCGACCGGGCGGCCGACGCCGTGCAGCACAAGGCGATCGTCTACGACCGCCAGGGGGACGCGCACTACGACGTCATCTCGGCGTTCATCAAGTCGATCCGCGGTTCGGACCCCGACGCGGCACTGTTCTGGATGGCCCGAATGCTCGAGGCGGGGGAGGACGCCCGGTACATCGCCCGGCGGATGGTCGTGCACGCCAGCGAGGACATCGGCAACGCCGATCCCCGGGCGCTGCTGATCGCCACCGCGGCGGCGCACGCCGTCGAGTACGTCGGCCTCCCCGAGGCGTCGCTCAACCTGGCCCAGGCCGCGATCTACCTGGCCCGCGCCCCGAAGTCGAACAGCGTGAAGGTCGCCCTCGGCCTCGCCATAGAGGACGCGCGGTCGAGCGACCCGGTTCCGATCCATCTCCGCGACACGAGCTACCGCGGCGCCCGCCAGCTCGGGCACGGGAAGGGCTACAAGTACCCGCACGACTACCCGGAGCATGTCGTGGAGCAGGAATACCGCCCGGCGCGGTTCTCCGGTGCCCGGTACTACGAGCCGTCGGGGCAGGGCGAGGAGCTCGACCGGGCGGGAAGCGGCCCAGAACCGCCTCCCGGCGCGCCGGTATGATGCGCGGGCTGTCCATCGAGAGACGGGGGTTCCCGGGTGCTTGCTTCGACCGGCGGTGACATCGCGCTCATCGGCTTGGCCGTGGGCTGGCTGTTCCTGGTCGTGTTCCTGTCGATCGTGCTGTTCTCCACCTTCCGGGTCATGGAGAGCACGAAGACCATGATCGACGGCATCCGGGAGGAGACGGTCCCTCTGCTCGGCGAGGTCCGGGTCACCGTGACGTCGGTGAACAAGGAGCTCGACCGGGTCGACACGATCGTCGAGTCGGCGGGCAGGATCGCCGGCTCGGCCGCCCGGATCACCACGGTCGTCGAGCAGACCGTGAGCAACCCCCTGATCAAGTTCGCCGCGTTCGCCGCGGGCGCCCAGCGCGCGGTCCGCCGGCTCCGCGGGCCGAAGGAATGAGGCGGATCTTCTGGGTGGCGCTCGGCCTGGGCGCCGGCGCCACGGCCGCCGTGTTGACCGCCCGGTGGGCGAGACGCCAGGGCCAGAAGGTCGCGCCGGCCAACCTGGGACGCCAGGTCTCGCGCGGGGCCTCCGACATCGGCCGGTTGTTCCGTGCGGCGTTCGATGAGGGCCGTCGCGGCATGACAGAACGCGAGGCCGAGATCCGCCGCGAGCTGGGCGAGGCCTGAGGGCAGGCCGAACGCCCGCCCTGACAGGGCCCGACCGGCCTCGGGTGCCCTCGACATTCGGCGTCAACCCCATCCGTTTTCCACCCGATATGCATTGAGAGCGTTCCGTGGACGTTCCGCGGTGCGCTGCTCGTCTATGGGAGAGGCACGAGTTGCCGGGCGACGGAACGAAACGGGAGCACGAGGTCGCGCAGCTGCTCAGGCAGCTCTCGATCGGCCTGTCCGCGTACCGGTTGTTCCCCGACAACCTCGAGCAGCCGGGGTTCGTCGCTGCGGCACGGCGCATCGTCGCCGCGGCGGAACGCGTGCTCGCCGATGGTCCGTTCGACGCCCGTGTCACCGGCACCGCGTTCCTGATTCCGGAGGGGCGGGTCGCGGCCGACGAGGCCATCGAGCGCCTCGCGCACTCCTGCTATGAGCGCCGGGTAGAACGGATCCGCCTCAGGGCGGCGCCGTCGACGCTCGACCTGAGCTCGCTGTACGAGATCCTCAACCGCCCGCCCGACGACGTCCTCGAGGACGGTGGAGCCGACGTGCTCCTGCGGAAGGCGGGCGTCATCTCGATCGCGCTCGGCGAGCTCAACCCGCAGGCGGCAAGCGAGTTCTCCACGGCGGCCGAGCCGGTCGAGCCGCCCGCGGCCGACGCTCTCCGGGAAGAGCTCCGGATCTCCGACGAGGACGAGGCCCGGCTGCGGAGATCCCCGGCCGACCTGGCCCGGTCGCTCTTCGACCGGTTCCAGGCGCTGGTCGGCGCGCTCCCGCCCGAGATGGCGTCGCACCTCGAGATGTACAGGACCCTCCGGACGAGCATCGCGGCCCTGCCGGAGGAACAGCGGCTGATGCTGAACGCCGTCCTCCTCGACCGAGTGCTCGACGACCCTCTCGCCGAGCGCTACATCGGCACGATGAACGACACTGAGCTCGCGCGGGTTCTGGTCGAGGTCGCCACCCGCTTCGGTCGAGACCCCGCCGAGATGGCCAGCCGGCTCATCGCCCAGCGGCTCCGATCGGACGACCTGTACGAGCTCACCGCCGCGATCGCCGAGGGGCGGGTCGACGAAGGCACGATCGTGGTTCGGGGTCCCGACGATGCGATGACGCCGGACGCGTCACCAGCAGGCCGACGAGGTCGGGGACGAACGCCATATCTACGAGACGGTCGGCGACCTCTTGGGCCAGAGCCTGCTGGCGCGCGAGCAGGAGGACATGACCCAGCTGCGGGCCGACTACCCGAGCACCGAGGACGAGGCCCGGACCGCGGCGGCGAACGCGGTGCGCGACTACCTGCTGATCGAGAGCGATCTCCCGCGGCTGGAGCGCGTGCTGGCGTCGTGGATGGACTCCGTGCGGATGTCGCTCCGTGCGATCGACCCGGCGGGCGTGCTGGCCGCGGTCGCCGTGGTCGAACGGCCCCGGGCGGAAGCCGCCGCCGTTCCGGAGCGGGCGATGCTCTTCGACGTCTACCGGAACCAGGCCCCCGAGCCGGAGCTGCTGCACGAGCTCGTGCAGCGGGCGAAGGAACCCGGCGGCCAGGAAGAGGTCATCGATCTCCTTGGCATCCTCGAGGACGCGCCCCTTCGGGGGCTGTTCGATCTGCTCGCCCAGGAACCCGAAGGGCACGACCGCACGGTGGTGATCGCCCTCGCCGCCGAGCTCGCCAGGGACCATCTCGACGTGGTCGAGGAGCGGATGCACGACCGGCGCCCGTGGGTGGCCAGGGACGCGGTCCTGGTGGCCTACCGGGCGCTGGGGCCGGGCGCGATCCCGATGCTCGAGACGGCCAGCCGTCACCCGTCGCCCGAGGTGCGCCATGAGGCGATCCGCGGCCTCGTCGGCGTCGGCGGCGCCGGCGCCGGCGGATTGCTCCGGGAACTCACGCTGGACGCCGACCCGGATGTCCGGAGCCAGGCGGTTGCGGGCTTGGGCGGCCTCACCACCACGGAGGCCGTGGACGGTCTCGTGGAGGTAGCGGCCGGCCCCGGGGACCCGGGCATCCGCAGGGAGGCGCTGACCTTCCTCGCGTACCAGCCGTCGCCGATCGCCGTCGAGCGGCTGCGATGGCTGGCCTCGGCTCGCCGCAAGCCGAAGTTGCCGCGGCCGCTCCGCCGTTACGCGAAGAGCCTGGTGAAGCGATGAGCATGAGCCAGGTCACCCACCAGCGTCCGCCCCGGAAGGCGATCGAGGTGATGCGGCAGCTGCTGCGGGGCCTCGCGGCTTCCCTTCAAACCTACCGCCTGTACCCGGCGGGACATCCCAACCGAACCGAGGCGATGTCGGTCGCGCTGAACGAGATCCGTCGCCTGATCGAGACCGCCGAAGTGCCGGTGCTGTTCATGACCCGGCACAGCTTCTACCTCGGACCCGCGTTGCTGACGAGGGAGTCGCTGTCGCTGCGGCGCCTGGTGGACGCATTCGAGGCCGCCGAGGTGGAGGCGGTCGAGTTCGTCGGCGACGTCTCCGAGGCCGACGCCGACCACCTGATGCGAGTCCTGATCGAGGAAGCGCCGTTGGTCCAGGAGATCGGCGGGCTGGTCCTGAACCGCGTCCGGCCCCGTCTCGACACCGTCGAGGAGGAGGCGCAGGACTTCGCGGAGCTGTTGCGCACGTATTCGATGGGGCTCGACGTGTTGCGTGACACCGCGGATCGCATCCAGCTGGGGCAGGACGCCGACATCGCTTCGGCGCGACGGGTGGTGGAGCAGCTGGCGGCGCAGGTGGCCGGCGACCCTGCCCAGGCCCTGCTGGCGACCGCCGTGAAGTCCTACGACGAGTACACCTACTACCACATGCTCAACGTGTGCATCCTGTCGATCGCGCTGGGGCACGCGGTGGGGCTCCGCCCCGACCAGGTGGCGACGCTCGGCCTCGGCGCACTGGTCCACGACGTCGGGAAGATCAAGGTCCCGCTCGAGATCCTGCAGCACGTCGGATCGCTGTCCGAGGAGCAGTGGCGTCTCATCCAGAAGCATCCCGTGGACGGAGCCGGCCTGATCCTCGTGACCGGCCGGGAGCTCTTCGACCCCGCCGTGTCGATCGTGCTGGAGCACCATGCCGGCTACGACCTGTCCGGATACCCGGCGCTCAGCGACCGCCCCCTGCCGACGCTTCCGTCGCGCATGGTCGCGGTGGCCGATTGCTTCGATGCCGTGACGTCCAAGCGCTCCTACCGCCAGGCGGAGGAGCGCCGCCAGGCCCTGTCGATCCTCCAGGCGGGGGCCGGGCGGGGATTCGACCCGGTGGTCGTCCGGGTCTTCGTCCGGATGCTCGGGATCTTCCCCGTGGGCTCCCTGGTGCTCCTGGACACCGGGCAGATCGGGATGGTCGTCCGGAACCACGAGCGCCTGCTGGCGCGCCCGGTCGTCCGACTGGTCCTCGACGCCACGGGGACGCCGTGCGACCCCGCCGAGGTGGACCTGTCCGAACTGGCGTCGGACGGATCGTTTCGGCACGCCGTGCAGCGGAGCATGGATCCGCAGGAGATCGGCCTCGATATGCTGTCGCTCGTGGTCTCGGGCCAGGTCGAGCCAGCGCCGGAGGACGAGCACGCGGGTGGCCTCGTCCACGAGCCGTCGCACGGTGAGGAAAAGCCGCTCGGATACGTCGACACGCACGCCCACTCCGAGCATCACGAGACCGAGGTCCTGCCGGTCGACCGCGACGTGTCCGCACCGTTCCCGCAGTCGATCGAGCGCTGAGCCGGACACGGGCGGCTCCGGGGAGCGGGACGCCAACCTTCGGTCGGTAGACTTCGGTTCGGAATGGAAGGGAACAAGATCCGGGAGTCGTTCCTGCGCTTCTTCGAGGAGCGCGGGCACCGCCGTGTCCCGAGCTCGTCGCTGATCCCGCCCCCGGAGAGCGGACTGCTGCTCGCGAACGCGGGGATGAACCAGTTCATCCCGTTCTTCCTGGGGCAGGCGCAGCCGCCGTACGACCGGGCGACGAGCTCGCAGAAGTGCTTCCGCGCGAACGACATCGAGAACGTCGGCCATACGGCGCGGCACATGACCTTCTTCGAGATGCTCGGGAACTTCTCGTTCGGCGACTACTTCAAGACCGATGCGGCGAAGTGGGCCTACGAGCTGGTCACCGAGGGCTACGGCATCGACGCGGACCGGCTGTGGGTGACCGTGTACGACACCGACGACGAGGCGGCGGACATCTGGGCCGACGAGGTCGGCGTGCCGCGCGACCGCATCGTGAAGCGCGGCAAGGAGGACAACTACTGGTGGACCCACGCGGCGGGGCCGGCGGGCCCGTGCAGCGAGATCTACGTGGATCGCGGCGCGAAGTACGGCCCCGACGGCGGCCCGGCCGTGGACGAGGAGCGGTTCATCGAGATCTGGAACCTCGTGTTCATGCAGGAGGAGGTCGACGGCGACGCGAACATTGTCCAGCCCCTCCCGGCGAAGAACATCGACACGGGTTCCGGCCTCGAGCGCGTGGCGACCGTGCTGCAGGACGTCGACAACGCGTTCGAGACCGACCTGTTCCTTCCGCTCATCGAGGTCGCGGAGTCGCGATCCGGCAAGAAGCACGGCGAGGACGAACGCACCGACGTCTCGCTCAAGGTCGTGGCGGAGCACGCGCGGGCGACGACGTTCCTCATCGCGGACGGGGTGCAGCCGTCGAACGAGGGCCGCGGGTACATCCTGCGCCGGATGCTGCGGCGGGTCGTCAGCCACGCCCGGCAGCTCGGCATCGAGGGCGGCGTGCTCCACCCGCTGATCGCGGTTGTCGTGGAGCAGATGGGCGGCGCGTACCCCGAGCTCGTCGAGAACCGCGCGTACATCGAGAGCGTGGCGGAGTCCGAGGAGGAACGCTTCAGCGGCACGCTCCGCCAGGGGATGACATTGTTCGAGGAGGCGCTCGGCGGCCGGAGCGACACGGACGCCGGCCCGATGTTCTCCGGCGACGTCGCGTTCCGTCTGCACGACACGCACGGGTTCCCGCTGGAGCTCACCCAGGAGCTCGCGGAGGAACGGGGCCTCGAGGTCGACGTCGACCGGTTCCGCGAGCTGCTCGACGACCAGCGACGCCGGGCCAAGGAGGCCGTGAAGCGCCAGGACATGACCGGCGACGCGGTGGCCGACGCGGCGGGGCGCCTCGGCGGCTCGGAGTTCGTCGGCTACCAGCGGCTCGACGCGGACACGGAGATCGGCGCGCTGGTCGGGCCGGACGGCCCGCTCGAGGCGGCGGGCGAGGGAACGCCGGTCCGCGTGCTCCTCCCGGTGACGCCGTTCTACGCGGAGGGCGGGGGCCAGATCGGCGACGGCGGGACGATCCGGACGGACGGCGGCCTGATCCGAGTGACCGACACGCAGCCCGGGCCGGGCGGCGTGCACGTCCACCACGGGGTGGTCGAATCCGGCGAGGTTCGGGCGGGGGAGCCCGCCCACGCGGAGGTCGACGCCGAGGCGCGCGAGGCGACGGCGCGGTCGCACACGGCGACGCACGTCGTGCACTGGACGCTCCGCCACCTGCTCGGCGACCACGCGCGGCAGGCCGGCTCGCTCGTCGCGCCCGGCCGGTTGCGGTTCGACTTCAGCCACCACTCGTCGCTGGGCCGCGACCAGCTCGAAGAGGCGGAATACGTCGCGAACGGGAAGCTCGCGGCCGACGACGCCGTGCGTGCGTACGAGACGACCATGGACTACGCGCGGAGCCAGGGCGCGACGGCGCTGTTCGGGGAGAAGTACGGCGACATCGTCCGCGTCGTGGAGATCGGCGACTACTCCCGGGAGCTGTGCGGCGGTACCCACGTGCCGCACACCGGCAAGGTCGCGGTCGTGCGCATCCTGCACGAGGCGAGCATCGGCGCCGGCATGCGTCGTGTCGAGGCCCTGGTCGGGCCCGACGCGATCCGCCACATCAACGAGGAGCGCCGCCTCCTGGAGGAGGTCACGCACGCGCTCGGCGCGGGCGACCCCGAGCAGGCCCCCGAGCGCGCGCGCCGCGCGATCGACCGCGTGAAGCAGCTCGAGAGCGAGCTGGGCAAGATCCGAAAGGGCGACCGCGCGTCGGTCATCGAAGGCCTGGCGGCCAAGGCGCAACCGGTCGACGGGGCCGTGCTGCTGGTGTCCTCCGTCCCGGGCGAGGACGTCAACGGCATCCGGGAGCTGGCCCAGGCCCTGCGGGACCGCATGGAACGCGACGGCGTGGGCGCCGTCGTGCTCGGCGTGGTCGACGACGGCGCGAAGCTCGTCGCGGCCGTGACGAGCTCCGGCGTGGACCGGGGCGTCACGGCGAAGGCGCTCCTGGAGCCCGCGGCCAAGGCGATCCAGGGCGGCGCGGGCGGAAAGCCGAACCTCGCCACGGCGGGCGGTCGCAACGCGGACGCGCTCGACGACGCGCTCGGAACTGTCCCCGCCCGGCTGGCCGAGCTCCTGGCCGGGTCGGCCGGCTGACCCCGCCGGAAGCGCCCATGCCGGGGCCGCCGGACGCGGACGCCGAGATCCGATCGACCGGCCGCGTCCTCGGCCTCGATCTCGGCGACGTGCGCATCGGCGTCGCGGTCTCGGACCCCGAACGCGTTCTGGCCGTTCCGATGGGAACGGTGCTCGCCGGGGCGCCACAGGACCTCAAGGCCATCGCGAAGCTGGTTCGCGACAACGGGATCACCCTCGTCGTCGTCGGCCATCCGCTGTCGATGTCCGGCAAGATCGGCCCCAAGGCCCGTCAGGTCGAGGAGCTGGCCGGCGCGCTGCGGTCGTTCCTGCCGGTGGCGGTCGTGCTCCAGGACGAACGCCTGTCGACCAGGGAGGCGGAACGGAACCTCCGCGCCGCGGGGTTCTCGGGGCGGGAACGCCGCCGCGCCGTCGACCGTTCTGCGGCGGCGGTGATCCTCCAGGCCTGGCTCGACGCGCACCGGCCGGCGTAGGAAACGGCCGTTCGGTGCTTCCCGCCGCTGGATGGACGGGCGAACGTCGATGCTCGACCCCGGTGAGGCCCCCGGGGTCCGTTCGGTCATCGAGGACCTGGCCCGCGCAGAACCGGGCCGGAATGCCTCGTCTTTTTCCCGATCGGGGCGTAGCATCGCCGCCGCCATGGACCGGCGTGCGTTCCTCCGATACGCGGGTCGAACCGCGCTCGGCGCGGCCGGCCTGACCTTCCTCGGCGCCGCATGCGGGAATGCGCCCGGGGCGCCGCGGGCGACCGACCCGGCGTTCCTCGGCGCGGCGAGCGCCACGGACTGGGAGGCGTTCGGGCGGTCGTTCGCCGGCCGTCTCATCCGCCCCGGTGACGCGAGGTACAACCAGGCCCGCAAGCTGTTCGACCCGCGGTTCGACGTGGTCCATCCGTCCGCCATCGCGATCTGTCGGGGACCGGCCGACGTCCAGCAGTCGATCCAGTTCGCCCGGGGCCACGGACTGGACTTCGCGGCCCGGAGCGGCGGCCACAGCTATGCGGGGTACTCGACGACGGACGGCCTGGTGTGCGACCTCGGCGGGCTGTCGGCCGTCACCGTGAATCCCGCGGCGAAGACTGCGACGGTCGGCGCCGGGGCGCACCTGATCGACGTGTACGCGGCGCTCGCGCAGCACGGCATGGCGCTCCCCGGCGGGTCGTGCCCCACGGTCGGCGTCTCGGGGCTCACGCTCGGGCGGCGGCCAGGGGGTGCTGGGGCGGAAGTTCGGCCTGACCTCGGACAACCTCCGTTCCCTCAGGATCGTCACGGCGGCCGGCGACCTGCTCACGTGCGACGACCAGCACAACGCCGACCTGTTCTGGGCCTGCCGCGGCGGGGGAGGGGGCAACTTCGGCGTCGTCACCTCGTTCACGTTCGACGTGCACCCGGTCGGGAACCTGGCCCGGTTCTACTGCGCATGGCCGTGGGGCGCGGCGCACGCCGTCCTGCCGGCTGGCAGGGCTGGGCGCCGCACGCGCCCGACGCGCTCTGGTCGAACTGCCACCTCCGCGCGGGGGCGGGGCAGCCGGCGGTGTCGGTGTCCGGCGTGTTCGTCGGCACGGAGGCCGGTCTGCTGACTCAGGTGAACCACCTGATCCAGGCGGTCGGGTCGCAGCCCTCGACGAAGGACGTGACGAGCGAGTCGCTCCTCGGCACGATGATGCTCGAGGCGGGGTGCTCGGACCTCACGCGTGGCCCAGTGCCACCTGCCGAGTCAGAACCCGGCCGGCGTGCTCCAGCGCCAGATCGCAAAGGCGAAGTCCGACTTCTTCGACCACGCCCTGCCGGCGGCCAGGGATCACGGCGGTGATCGACGCGATCGAGGCGCGGCTCGACGACCCGCAGCTCCAGACGGGCGCCGGAGTCGGCTTCGACGCGTACGGCGGCGCGCTCAACCGCCCGGCGGCGGCCGCGACGGCCTTCGTCCACCGGGATTCGCTGTTCCTGGCGCAGTACAGCACCCGCTGGTCGGAGACCTCGTCGCCGGGCGTCGTCCACGCCAACAGGCAGTGGCTGTCGACGTTCGCCAAGGCGATGCGGCCGTTCGCGAGCGGCGAGGCCTACCAGAACTACATCGACCCCGATCGGGCCGACTGGCCGCATGCGTACTACGGGTCCAACCTGCCCCGCCTGAAGAACGTCAAGGCCAAGTACGACCCGCACGGGTTCTTCGAGTTCGCCCAGTCGATCCCGGTCTGACCCGGTCCGACCCGGCGCACCGGCGACCGATCCCGGTCGCATGACCGGGAACGGGCGGCGCCCAGGCACGTCGACAGCCGCCCACCCGAAGGCTCGAGCCGGTATGCTCACGGCCGTTTGAGCGTCACTACGTCTCGCCGGTCCGCACTTCCCGGCCCCCGCCACTCGCGTGAACCTCGACGGCGACATTGGGGCCTGCTCATCTTCCTCGTCATCGTGCTGCTGGTGGGAGGGCTGACCGCGTACACCCTGAACTACGTCGGCAACTGCAAGAGCGGCGATGGCCCCCACACCGACGTCCAGGTGACCATCCCCGAGGGCGCGAGCGGCGGCGACGTGGTCGACATCCTCGCCGAGGCCGGCGTCATGAAGTGCGGCGGCGTGATCGGGAAGTTCGTCATGCGGCAACGACGACCGCTCGAACCAGATCCGCTCCGGTGACTACACCCTCCAGACGAACATGACGATCGACCAGGTCCTCACGATCCTCACGAAACAGCCGGACGTGGTGGAACGGGCTGAGCTGCCGATCCCCGAGGGGTTCCGACTGAGCCAGATCGCCGACCGGGTGCACGAGGTGTTCGACATCCCGGCCAAGAGGTTCCTGAACCGGGCCGAGAGCGGGGACTACTTCATCAAGGGGTACCTGCCGAAGGGCATCGGGACGCCCGAAGGGTTCCTGTTCCCCGCGATCTACCAGGTCCCCGTCGAGGGGGTGAACGCCGACAAGATCATCCGGGACATGCTCGACCGGTTCGAGGTGAGCGCAGACCGGCTCGACTGGAAGCAGGCGGAGAAGAAGTACGGGCTGACCGCGTACGACATCGTGAACGTCGCCTCGATGATCGAGAAGGAAGCCGGGACCGACGAGGACCGCCCCCTCATCGCCGCCGTGATCTACAACCGGCTCGATGCCGGGATGCAGCTCGGGATCGACGCGACCCTGCTGTACGACGACCCGACGCCCGACGACGGCGTCCTGACCGCCTCGGACCTCGAGTCCGACAGCCCGTACAACACCCGGAAGCACACAGGGCTGCCGCCGACGCCGATCGCGAGCCCGGGCGAGAAGTCCCTCGAGGCGGCGCTCGACCCGGCCGACGTCGACTACCTGTACTACGTGGCGTGCCCCAAGGACGGCGAGGGCAAGAGCCGGTTCTCCAAGACGAACGAGGAGTTCCTGCACGACAAGGCCGAGTGCCTGGGGAACTGACATGGGCGGGCATGGCCCCGACGGCGCCGCCGGTCCCGACCCCGCCGCATCCGCCCCGACCCCTCCCCGCGTCTCCGGCGCCACCCGCATCGTCGGCCTGATCGGCTGGCCCGTCGACCACTCGCTCTCGCCGGTCATCCACAACGCGGCGTTCGCGGCGCTCGGCCTCGACTGGGTGTACGTCGCGCTGCCAGTGGCGCCCGGCCGGATGCCGTCCGCGGTCGCCGGGCTCGGCGCCCTGGGGCTCGCCGGGGCGAACGTGACCATGCCACACAAGGAGGCGGCCGCCGGGCTCGCCACCGACCTCTCGGAGGACGCGACCCGGCTGCGGGCCGTGAACACGCTGGTGGTGAGCGGCGACGACGTCGTCGGTCACAACACCGACGCGCCGGGGTTCGAGCGGTTCCTGGAGCGGGACGCGGCGTTCGACGCGGCGGGCCGCTCGGCGCTGATCCTCGGGTCGGGGGGCGCCGCGCGGGCCTGCGCCCTGGCGCTGGCCCGCGCCGGGGCGGCGTCGGTCACGGTCGCCGCGCGCGACCTCGGCCGGGCGGCCGAGGTCGCGCGCTGCCTGTTGGGCCTGCCGGCCGAGGTCCGGGCGGTCGGGTGGCGGGACGCCGCCGCCGTCGCCGCCGACGTCGTGGTGAACGCGACCCCCGTCGAGGACCCCGCGGATCTCCCGCTCGACGACCGGCTCGGCGGAGCCGAGCTGGTCGTCGACCTCCGCTACCGGCCTGCGGTGACCCCGCTCGTCGCCGCCGCCCGCGAGGCGGGCGCCGCCGCCTTCGGCGGCCTCGGCATGCTCATCCACCAGGCGGCCCTGTCGTTCGAGATCTGGACCGGCCACGTCCCGTCGTCGAGCGTGATGTCGGCGGCTGCGCTCGCCGCCATCGCCGAGCCGCCGATGGAGCCGGGCCCGGCCTACTGACGGCCGGTCGGACGGCCTCGACCGAAGGTCCCGAGAGCGGCTCGGCACCTCAAGGTCCCATCGAGGGGCTGCCGATGCTCACATGGACCACATGGATCCCGACTTCACCGCGCTGGCCTCACGCGTGGCGGCCAGGGCCGAAGTGCTGGGCTGTCTCATCCTGTCCCGGGACGGCCTGGTCCTCGGCGCATTCCCGCCCGCACGGGGAGGGCGACATCACGCCCGGCCTGCTCCGGTTCGCGGCCCTCGGCGATCCGGAGCGCGGCTTCGCGCAGTTCGGCGACGAGCTGTGGGCGTACGTCCGCGAGGGGTCGTACGCTGCCTTCGCCGTCGCGGATCACGGCGCCCGTCCGGGCATCCTGCTCGACTACCTCGAACAGGCCCTGCTGGTGGCCGAGGAGGCCCGGCAGTTCGGCCAGGCCATGATCGAGCCAGTGGCCGTCGACCTCAGCAAGAAGGGCATCCGCCTGGGCCGGCGCCTGCGCGCCGCGACGTCGGACGCCGAGAGCGACTTCCGGGCCTCGGTCGTGGCGCCGGAGCGTGAAGCGGGCGGCCGCCGGGCATGCCGGGCACGGGGAACCGCCTGCCGAGTCCGTCCCGGTCGTCCCGACGGTGGACGACGGCACGCTCGACGAGGCCCTGGCCGCCGCGGTCGCCGCCGGCGGCGGTCCGCACGACCCCTGGAGACCGGGGCGGGCACGGGCCCGAGGCGGCGCTCGAGATCCAGCCTGTGGTGGCGGGCATCCCACCCGAGCTGGTCGTCGACGATCCGCGCCTCGGCGGACCACCACGAGCCGTACGCGAGGCCCAGCCCGAGCCCTAGCAGAAGCCCAGCCCGAGCCCTATGCAGAAGCCCAGCCCGAGCCGTGCAGAAGCCCAGCCCGAGCCCTATGCAGAGCCGCAGCCCGAGCCACGCAGAAGCCCAGCCCGAGCCCTACGCGAGGCCCAGCCCGAGCCCATGCAGAAGCCCAGCCCGAGCCCTACGCAGAAGCCCGAGCCCGAGCCCGCAGGCGCCGAGCCGAGAAGCCGGCACGAGCCGCGGAGCTCACGAGCACGCCCCGACCAGGCCGGCCACGGTCCGTCAATGACGACGAAGCCGGGCACGGCGAGCCCCAGCCCAGCCTGCGCCGCCGGCCGCGACCAACCCGGACGAGATCGACCGCGTGGCGCTCGCCAGGGAGTTCGCGCAGCTCCTTCAGGAGGGCCCTTCGAGTGCCGATTGAGCACAAAGACCACCGCTTGACTGACGGGGCGAGGCGTGAGGAAGAAGACGAAACAACTGGGCCAGATCCTGATCGAGCAGGGTCTGATCAGCGAGGAGCAGCTCGGTGAGGCGCTGAAGGTCCAGGAGCGCGTGCCGAAATCGCTCGGCCGCATCCTGATCGACCTGCAGCTCATCAAGGAGACCGACCTCGTCCGCGCGCTCGCGCACCAGATCGGCCTGGAGTTCGTCGACCTCGGGGACTACCCCGTTGACCCCTCCGCCACCGCGCTCATCCCCGAGGCCGTGGCCCGCCGCTACCGGGCCCTCCCCATCGGCAGAGCGCGACGGCCGCCTGCTGGTGGCCATGTCCGACCCGGCCAACGTCTACGCCCTCGACGACATCCGCACGATCACCGGCCGCGAGGTCGAGCCGATCGTCGCCACGGCCGCGGACGTCACCGCGGCCATTCGCAAGTACGCCGACGTCGGTGGCGAGGTGGAGCAGCTCGCGAGCGAGGCTTCCGCCGCCGCGGACGACGGGATCGAACTGGACGTCCCCTCCGCCGCCGTCGAGGACGCCCCGGTGGTCAAGCTCGTGCACATGCTCCTCACGCGTGCCGTCAACGAGCGTGCATCGGACGTCCACATCGAACCCAGCGAGAAGGACGTCCGAATCCGGTTCCGCGTCGACGGCGTGCTCCACGAGGTCATGCGGCCCCCGAAGAACATCCAGAACGGCCTGATCAGCCGGCTCAAGGTCATGGCGGACATCAACATCGCCGAGCGGCGCGTCCCGCAGGACGGCCGGGTCAGCCTGAAGGTCGGCTCGATCGGCGTCGACCTCCGGGTCGCCACGCTGCCGACGGTGTACGGCGAGAAGGTGGTCATCCGGATCCTGAACAAGGAGTCGGTCCTGCTCCGGCTCGACCAGATCGGCTTCTCCGACGAGGCCTTCAAGCGCTACGAGCAGTCGTTCCGGAAGCCCTACGGCGCCATCCTCGTGACGGGGCCGACCGGGTCGGGCAAGTCGACGACCCTGTACGCCACCCTGAACATCCTCAACCAGCCGCAGACCAACATCATCACGGTCGAGGACCCGGTCGAGTACCGGCTCCCCGGCGTCAACCAGGTGCAGGTCAACAACCGGGCCGGCATGACCTTCGCCGCGGCGCTCCGCTCGATCCTGCGGGCCGACCCGGACATCATCCTCATCGGTGAGATCCGGGACCGCGAGACGGCCCTCATCGCGGTCGAGTCCGCGCTGACGGGCCACCTGGTCCTGTCGACGCTCCACACGAACGACGCCCCGTCGGCCATCGCCCGCCTCACGGAGATGGGCATCGAGCCCTACCTGACGGCGTCCGCCATGGACGGCGTGGTCGCCCAGCGCCTGGCGCGGAAGCTGTGCGACCGTTGCCGGGAGCCCTATGAGCCGACCGAGGCTGGAGCTGACGGAGGCCGGATTCGAGCCGCACCAGTTCCAGGACATCCGCGAGCTCTACCGCCCGGTGGGCTGCACGGCGTGCTCGAAGACCGGTTACCTCGGCCGGATCGGCATGTACGAGGTTATGTCGGTGACCGAAGAGATCGAAAGACTCACGGTGGAACGCTCATCGTCCGATCGGATCCGCCAGGTTGCACTGGAGCAGGGAATGATCCCGCTCCGCATCGACGGGCTGCAGAAGGCTGCCCGCGGTCTCACGTCCATCGAGGAAGTCTTGAGGGTAGTGGTCTGAATGTCAGAGACGACGACAACGACGAATCCGCTCGGCCACGACATTCCGCCCGACGTACCGATCCCCGAGCTGCTGGACGTGGTTCTCACGCAGAACGCATCGGACCTGCACCTCACGGTGGGGTCGCAGCCCGTCATCCGGCATGCACGGGGACCTCCAGCGGCTCGAGCAGTATCCGGTGCTCACGGCGCAGGGGCTCCGGGCCATGGTCTACGCGATCATTCCGCAGCGCCGGCGAGAGCAGCTCGAGCAGGACCTCGAGCTCGACATGTCGTATTCCCTGCCCGGCCGGGCACGATTCCGCGTGAACGTGTACTACCAGCGCGACTCGATCGGGGCCGCGTTCCGGTTGATCCCCCACGAGATCAAGTCGGTGGATTCGCTGGGGCTGCCGCCGATCGTCACCGAGCTCGCGCGATATCCCCGTGGGTTCGTTTGTGTGACCGGTCCAACCGGGATCCGGCAAGTCGACGACGCTGGCCTCGCTCGTGGACATCGTGAACACCGAGCGCAAGGCGCACATCATGACCGTCGAGGACCCGATCGAGTTCCTGCACAGCCACAAGAACTCGATCGTCAACCAGCGCGAGGTGGGCTCGGACACGCACGGATTCGCCAACGCCCTGAAGCATGTCCTCCGCCAGGACCCCGACGTGATCCTGGTGGGGGAGATGCGGGACCTCGAGACCATCCAGACCGCCATCACCGCGGCCGAGACCGGTCACCTCGTCTTCGCGACCCTGCACACGCAGGACGCCCCGCAGACCATCGACCGGATCATCGACGTATTCCCCCCCCACCAGCAGCAGCAGGTCCGCGTACAGCTGTCGACCACGCTCCAGGGGGTGGTGACCCAGCAGCTGCTCCAGACGGCCGACGGCGCCGGCCGCGCCGTGGCGTCCGAGGTCCTCATCGCGACCTCGGCGGTGCGCAACCTCATCCGTGAGGGCAAGGTCCACCAGATCTACTCGGTGATGCAAGCGGGCGGGCGTATGGGCATGCGAACCATGGACGCCTCGCTGGCTGAGCTTGTGCGCCTCGGGAAGATCACCCAGCAGCTCGCCATGGAACGGTCCCACGACCCGGAGGAGCTCAGCCGTCTGCTCGGGCCATCCGCCGGCGGCGTCGCCGCCGCCACGGCGGCAATGGGGGCTACGCGCTCGGCGGCGTGATGTCAGGAGGCATGCATGGCTAGCACCTATACCTACCGGGTCCGCGACAAACAGGGCAAGCTCGTCACGGGCACCCTGCAAGCCGACAACGAGCGCCTCGTCGTCTCGAGGCTGCAGGAGATGGGCTACATCCCCGTCGCCGTGGCGGAGAAGAAGAAGAGCGTCGGCAAGATGGAGCTTTCGCTTCCGGCCGAATCACGTCCCCCAGAAGGAGCTCGCGGTGTTTGCGCGGCAGTTCGCCACGATGGTGAACTCCGGCCTGCCGATCCTGAAGGCGCTCGCAATCCTCGAAGACCAGACCGAGTGCAAGCCGCTCGCCAACGTGGTCAACGAGGTGCGGTTGGACGTCGAACGGGGTTCCTCGCTGTCGCAGGCGATGGCGAAGCATCCAAAGGTGTTCCGGAACCTGTTCATCGCCATGATCCGGGCCGGCGAGACGGGCGGCGTGCTCGACTCGGTGCTGCTCCGGCTTGCCGACAACCTCGAGCGCGAGGTCGAGCTGCGTCAGCGCGTGCGGTCCGCCATGACCTACCCGATCGTGGTGCTGGCCATGGTCAGCCTGATCCTCGTCGCGATGCTGCTGTTCATCGTGCCGCAATTCGAGGGAATCTACGCGTCGCTCGGCGGGACACTTCCGCTACCGACGCGCATCCTGCTGACCGTCTCGGAGGTCTTCCGCAAGTACTGGTGGATGTGGGGCCTGGTCGACCGCTGGTCTTCATCTTCTCTTCAAGAGGTACAAGGGCACGACCCGGGGGCGGGCACGACTCGACGCGATCAAGCTGAAGGTGCCGGTGTTCGGCTCGCTGTTCCACAAGACCGCGATGTCCCGGTTCGCCTCGACGCTGTCGATCCTGCTGCACTCCGGGCGTCCCGATCCTGCAGGCACTCGACATCGTGTCGGAGACCGTGGACAACGCCGTGATCAGCCGGGCGGTGACGGACGTCCAGGGGAGCGTCAAGGAGGGCGAGTCGATCGCCCGGCCGCTCGGCGAAACACGCGGTGTTCCCGCCCATGGTCGTGCAGATGCTGGCCGTCGGCGAGGAGACCGGCGCGGTCGACACCATGCTCGAGAAGGTCGGACAGTTCTACGACAACGAGGTGACCGCCACCGTCGACGCACTGACCTCGCTGATCGAGCCGCTCATGATCGCGGTCATCGGAGGAGCCGTCGGCCTGGCAGTCATCGCCCTGTACCTGCCGATGTTCAACGTGATCAACCTGATCAAGTAGCGCCGCAATCCTCCCCCCAGAGGAACAATGAACCCGCCGGCCGCGCGATTCGGCCGGCGGGTTTCGTTCTTGAACAGACCCGAACCAGGGAGACGACGCCAGTCTCTCGACTTCTGAAGCGAACCCGCCTACGTTCAGCGAGGGCGGCGCGAGAATGAATCCCTTGATCGCGGGCGGCCTCGTGCTAGGAAGTGTCTCCAATGCATGGCCATTGCGAAGGTGAGTCGGACATGCGACCTCGTTCCGTCATGGGGTCTGGGGTCGAAAGTCGTAGGTCCACGGCTCCACCGAATTGAACCGATGAGTCCCTCAAGCCGGGCGCAAGCAATCCCGATGAATCGAGGGATCGCGCGCATCGAGCGCGCGGCGGATCACCTAGAGGAGGTGACCAATGCTCAAGGCATACATGCAGCGTCGGCACGACGAGGAGGGATTCACCCTCATCGAGCTCATGGTGGTCGTTCTGATCATCGGCATCCTGATCGCCATCGCTCTGCCGACGTTCCTCGGCGCGCGTGCTCGTGCCCAGGACAAGGCGGCAGCGTCGGACCTGCGCAACGGGATCGCCGCGGCGAAGGTGTACTTCACCGACGCCGACACGTACGTTGGCTTCGACGTGGCGGCCGCGCAGGCCGTCGAGCCCAACCTGCTGTGGCAGGCCGCCGGCGACCCCGGCGTTACGAAGAACGTCGCCATCAACGTCGCCGTCGGCGAACACCCTGCTGCTCGTTCGTCACAGCGAGTCCGGCACGTACTTCTGTTCCGTTGACACCGGCGCGTCGACGACCGGCATCTACAAGGGCACCACCGCTTACGCCAGCGTAGACACTATTGCGCACTGCACCGCAGGGACGCAACACCAAGATGTAACTGGGTTCGGTCCAAAGAAAGGGGCGGCCAGCAGGCCGCCCCTTTCTGCTATGTATGGGGAAGGCACAGCCGACGTCGATAGCTCGTGAGACGACGGTGGAGCCCTCGCTTGGTTGTCCGTAGGCGCTAGGCGCTGGTTCTAGGACCTCCGGCCCGCCTCCAGCGCCCAATTACGGCCGTTTGCCCATTCAACCAACCAGGCTCGGCTGCCGATATCGACTGGGATGAGTTCGCGAAGCTTCTCCGCGCTCTGCCGGCGCCTGTCGAGGGACGAGCAAGGTTTCTCCCTCATCGAGGCCATGGTGGCTGCATTCGTGCTCGCCGTGGGCGCGTTCGCGGTCATCCAGGCGCTCAACTTCGGCCTCACGCAGACCGGGCTGTCCCGCCAACGCCAGTCGGCCGAGGCGATCATGAACCAGGAGATCGAACTCGCCCGCGGGCTCAACTACTCGAACATCGGCCTCGCCGAGACCCCGGAGCTCCTTCCGAAGTCGACCGATCCCCTGAACCCGGATTACTGGATCTCCAGCGACGGCACGCAGTACGACCCCGATGGGACGGGAACCGAGTTCGACTACGAGACCCTCATCACGAACCAGGCCGCGCCGAACCTGCCCCACGGCCCGCAGACCCTGACCAAGGGGAACACCACGTTCAAGGTCTACGATTACGTCGCGTGGGTCGACCTCCCCGGCCTGTCCGGCGTTCAGGACGCAAAGCGCCTCACCGTGGTCGTTGCGTGGACGGGGGTCGACACGCACACCACCCGAACCGTCTCCGCGAACACCCTGTTCAGCAGCGGCGAGATCGCGGTGTCCAGCGGGAGCGGCGCCGCGAACAACCCACCCCTGGTGTCCTGTCCGACCTCGTCGGCCACCGACCTGACGGCGAACTTCACCGCGGTGGCGAGCGACCCGGATTCGGGCGACGCCATCACGCAGTACGACTGGGATTTCGGGGACGGCACCTCGACCTCCACGACCACTCCCCAGGCCACGCACACGTACGCGGGCACGGGGTCCTACACGGTGACCGTCGTCGTTCACGATACGCACGGGGCCCAGGCCTCGACCGCATCGCTCGCCTGCTCGGTCACCGTCCTCGGCGCCAACGCCGACTCCGACCGGAAGCGACACGCGGCCCTCCGACCGGGATCGATCGTCGTCAACAGCGGGGACACGTACTCGCGGTCGACGCAATTGACGCTGACCATCACCGCCACCGACGACATCGGCGTCACCCAGATGGCGTTCACCACGACCCCGCCAACTTCGGCTCGTACGTCGCCTACGCTCCGGCGGCGCAGTACACCGTGCCGGTCGGCGACGGGACGAAGACCGTGTACGCCCGGTTCCGGATGCGGCGGGCAACGTCAGCTCCGCGGTCTTCGACTCCATCATCCTCGACACCGTGCCCCCCGACGCACCGACGTCCCTGACGGCGGCCCGGGCCACCAACGGGAAGACCACCACCCTGACGTGGAATGCCGTCGCCGCCTCCGATCTCTCCGGGTACGCGGTCTACCGGAGGACGGGCACGTCGGGCACCACCTTCGTGCAGGTCACGTGCAGCTTCATCTACGGGTTGCCGACCAAATGCGACGACACGGGAGAGACGAAGTCCATCTCCTACACCTTCTACGTCGTCGCGGTGGACCTGGCGGGCAACCTCAGCGCCCCGAGCAACGAGGTGCAGGTGTGATGTTTGCGGCGCTCCGGGCCCGGGCTCGATCGGACCGCGGGACCACCGTGGTCGAGCTCCTGGTGACCATGGCGGTGATGGCGATCATCGTGGCCGCCGTCATGACCGTTTGGACCGCGGCTCAGCGGGGTGAGGGAACGACCACCAGTCGCAGCGTCGACCTGAACAGCATGCGGATCGCCATGCAGCGGATGTCCAAGGACATCCGGCAGGCATCCTCGGTCCACACCCAGACCGCCGCCTCGTTCGACGCGGACACGTACATCCAGGGGGTGAAGCACCGGGTCGCCTACACGGCCTCGGGGACGACGCTCACCCGGAAGATCGACGGCGGGAGCGGCCATCCCGTTGGTCTCGAACCTCGCGAACACCGACGTCTTCACGTACACGACCGATGGGAACCTGCTGCTGCAGGTCACCGTGCTGCTCACCATCGACCAGTCGTCAGGTGAGGGGACGCTGAATCTCCAGTCCGACGTCCAGACGAGGAATCTCACGTCATGATGCGCTTCCATCGAGACGAGTCCGGGTTCGCCCTCGTCACCGCCATCCTGCTCCTCGCCATCATGAGCCTCCTGCTCACCGTTGCGCTCTGCAACGGCAGCTCCGTCAACGAACCTCACCGGCTCGGGGCGCGCACTGGACTGCGCTCCTGCCGACGGCGGAGTCCGGCGTCAACGATGCCATCGTCCGGCTCAGCCAGAACCGGAACGTTCCGGCATCCGCCACGGGCTGCCCGTACGACGGCACCGCGACCGCCGGCTGCATCGACCCCGGGAGGGGAGTACCAGGTCGCCGTGGCAGAAGCTGACGAGAGGCAGGATCCGCATCACCGTCATACGGGTTCTATCCCGATGCTGTCGGCATGGTTCGCCGACGCTCAGCACTCCCAGGCCCGCAAGATCCAGGTGACCATGGGACCGCCGAGGACGTTCCGGTACGCCCTGTTCTCCCAGACGACGCTCGAGATCAAGAACAACGCCGTCGTGGTCGGCGACATGTACTCCCAGGGCAAGATGACGATCAACAACGACGCGACGATCTGCGGCAACATCGACAACGCCACGTTCGGTGTCGACGTGGGCACAACGCGTCGATCGTTCAGGCGCTCGACGGGTACGACTGTGAGAGCACGCCAACGTGAAGAGCGGGCGGCAGCATCGCGATGCTGAACGGATCGGTGATCGAGGGAGACGCCACCGCGTCCGGCCCGACAGCAGCAGGACTGTCCGCCCACGCCGGACACGCTGTACTCGATCACGGGCGGCACGGTGCGCGGCTCGGCCACTGCCTGCGGCATCGTCTCGACCACCACGTCGAACGCCCACCCGTTCACCAAGACATCGCCGCCGGTGTCCCAGTCGCTGCCGCCGTTCAACTTCGACCCGGCCAACTACACGGACCTCACGTGCTACCCGTCCTCGGGGACATGCGGCGCCGACCAACACCTCGCCCACCGCCGTGACGGAATTCGCGTCGGTCTCGCGGACCAACATCAAGGGGACCTACGCGATCTGGCAGACGAACCCGACGAAGGACACCGTCATCGACCTGACGGACATCTCGCTCGGCGGCGACCTCACCATCATCACGAACGCGCCGATCAACCTGGGGAACGCCAACAACGGGACGATCACCGGGGTGCTCGGGATCCAACCTCGTGATCATCTCCGCTATACATCCCGCCGACGGGGACCACCTGCACGAACAATGGCGGCGACTGCAGCATCTACGGTAAGAACTCCATCGTGGTGGACGAGGGCGATCCGGCGGACCCGGACGACGGGATCAACATCCTGCTGTACACGCCCGGCAAGATGGGGTTCAAGAACCAGGGGAACGAGGCGGCCGGCTCGCTCTACGCGGGGAGCATGGACCTCAAGAACGGGTTCAACATCCAGTACGGCGACAGGATCGCTGCCCTGCCCGGCTTCGGCCAGGCGTTGACGCGCCGCCTGTGGGTCGAGCTCGAGGCCTGAGCGCCCGGTGATGAGGGGACGGACCGCGGCGCCGCGGGAGCGGTGCTGGCATTCGTCCGAAGTCGTGCTCGCCGTCCGTTGACCCGATCATGATCCGTGCCATCAGCTTCACCGTTGCCGGCTTGCTGATCGGCTCATTCCTGACCGTGGTCGTCTACCGCGTACCGCGCAAGGAGCCGATCACCCGCGGCCGATCCATGTGCCCCGGCTGCGGCAGCGTCATCCGAGCCCGGGACAACGTGCCGGTCGTGTCGTGGTTGCTTCTTCGGGGTCGGTGCAGAAGCTGCGGAGCCCGGATCTCCGTCCGCTACCCGCTGACCGAGCTCGCGACCGCCGGGCTGTTCCTCGGTGCCTCGCTCGAGTTCGCGGACGTGCTGGGTTGCGGGCATGATGGCGCTGTTCCTCGCCGTGCTGCTCGCGGTCTCGATCATCGACGTCGAGCACCGGATCGTGCCGAACCGGATCGTGTACCCGAGCACCGTCGTGTCGCGCTCGCGGCGGTCGTCGCGCTCGATCTCACCGACCACGGGCTCGACATCGTCGACGGGCTGATCGGTCTGGCTGGCCTACGGCGGCGGGCTGCTCGTCATCGCGTTGATCTCCCCTCGGGGGATGGGCATGGGCGACGTGAAGCTGGCCGGCCTGATCGGGCTGGTGCTGGGGTCGATCGCGCTCTCCCGGGTGGCTGTGGCGGCCGGCGCGGCGATCCTGCTCGGGGGAGTGGGGGCGATCGCCGCCCTGGCGATGGGTCGCGGGCGAAAGAGCGCGCTCGCCGTTCGGGCCGTATCTCGCGGCCGGCGCGGCGATCTCGGCCTTCTGGGGCGCCCAGATCGCGGACGCCTACATCAGCCTCATGACCTGACCAGGTCTCGTCCCGAACCGACCGACGCCGCCCGCGACCCGGGATGCGGCCTGGAACGCCTGCCGAGCGAGTCGGTGTTCGCCCCTGAGCTTGCCCTGTCGCCGCGCGCCTGACCGCGTCTCCGGTGACCTCAACGGTTGGGCGCTTCTGTACCGCGAGTGCGACCGCGGGACGGTGCCAGCCGGGCACGCGTGCTTCCAGCCTCCTGGAATCGCCCTGGCTCACACTCCCTCGAGCTCCGGAGCGGCCCCGAACGGGTCAACGGGCACCCCAGCGGCCTCGAGCAAATCTGCTGTCCCCCCTTCGTCCGATGGACGGAAGTCGGGGGCCTGGATGATGCGGGTGAGCGCGAGTGACTATTTCTGTGAATTACACTTATGTAGTTTAGCCTAGAGTGCCGATAGAGGCCCAGCGAGATCGTTGACAACCAGTGTTACGAGAGTTACCTTGCGCTCCCCCCGAACGGCATGATGCACGTGAGGGAAGGGAGGCAGAAGTTAGAGATGTTGAACATGTGGCCCCTGTTGAAGTTGTGGAGGTTGTGAAGATGGGCAAGCGGCGACCGTCCATGGGGGACCGCCTGCTCACCGTTGCCGAGGTGGCAGCGACCATGCGGGTCTCGAACATGACCGTGTACCGAATGATCAAGAGCGGCCAGCTGGCAGCGATCAGGGTCGGCAAGAACTACCGGATCTTCGAGTCGGACGTGAACAGCTACCTGTCCGACCGCTCGGTGAAGGTGGAAGGCGAGCAGAAGTAGGGCCGGATTAGGTCGAAAGCCGCGGAATCGATCCGCCGGAGGGCTCAGGTCCCGCCGGCGAACGACCGAAGGAAGACGAAGCACCATGGCGAAGACTCGGATCGGACTGGACGTGGGCTCGACGGCCGCGAGGGCCGTCGAGGTCAACGTGAACTCGGACCCGCCGGTTCTGGTGCGGGCGGCCCAGGTTCCCATGCAGCCGGGCGCCATCGAGAACGGCGAGGTCCGCCAGCCGGAGGCGGTCACGGACGCGCTCCGCGAGCTGTGGCGCCGCGGCGGCTTCAAGAACCGCCAGGTCTACATGGGTGTCGGCAACCAGCGCGTGGTCGTCCGCGAGGTCGCGCTGCCCTGGCTGCCGGTCAAGGAGCTTCGGGAATCCCTGCCGTTCCAGGTGCAGGAGTTCATCCCGATCGCCGTCGAGGACGCAGTGCTGGACTTCGACGCGCTGGACGAGTTCGAGCAGGAGGGCCGCCGGATGATGCGGGTGCTCCTCGTCGCCGCGCAGAAGGCCATGATCGAGAGCCTGGTGTCCACGGCCACCGGCGCCAAGCTCGAGCCGCTGGGGCTCGATCTGATCCCCTTCGCCCTCATCCGCTCCGTCGGGAGCGCCAACGGCTCGGTGATGGAGGAAGAGGTCGAGGAGGCCCTGATCGACGTGGGCTCCGACGTCACCAGCATCTGCGTGCACTCGCACACGGTGCCCCGGTTCGTCCGGATCCTGCCCTCGGGCGGCAACGACATCACGCTCGCGGTGGCTCGGGCGCTCGGCGTTCCCGAGGACGAGGCCGACCGCATGAAGCGCGGGGAGGTCGTCGAGGGCGGACCGAACCCGGCCGACGCCCAGCGCGTCGCCTACGGCCGGACGGTGAGCTTCGTCGACGAGATCCGCTCGTCGCTCGAGTTCTACGCGGCGCAGAGCCCCGGCTCGCGCATCGGCCGCGTCCGCGTGACGGGCGGCGGCTCCAAGCTTCCCGGCTTCCTGCAGCTGCTCTCGGAGCGGCTCGGGGCGCCGGCTGAGCCGGGCGGCGTGTTCCAACGCGTCCGTCCCGAGCTCGACCTGTCCCAGGAGGCACTGGCCGAGGCGGAGCCGCTCCTCGCGGTGGCCGTCGGCCTGGCCCTGCCCGGAGGTTCGCAGAAATGACCCAGGTCAATCTCCTTCCCCGCGAGGTCAAGCAGCGCCAGACGGTCCGGCGCCGCACCGGCCTCGTCGTCGCCCTCGGCGCGCTCGTCGTCGGAGTGATCCTCGCGTTCTGGTTCCTGCAGGGCGTCCGGCTGAACGACCTCGACCAGCAGGTCGCCGAGCAGGAGGCCGTCAACGCGGAGCTCCAGCAGCAGGTCACGAGCCTGCAGAAGTACGCCGACCAGAAGGCGGCCCTTGACGCGCAGAAGGCGCTGCTCCAGTCCGCCCTAGCCGATACCGTGCACTGGTCCGGAATCCTCAACACCGTCTCGACCCTCGAGCCGGGCAGCATGTGGCTGTCGTCCCTGACGGGAACGGCGACCCCGCCCACCACGGCGGTCCCGGTGCCGGGGGCGCCCGCGCCGGTGACGCCGACGACCGGTGCCCAGCTCATCGGCAACATCCAGTTCCAGGGGAACTCACTCGACACCGACACGATCTCCGAGTGGCTCACCGAGCTCGAGCTCCCGAAGGGATGGGTCAACCCCTGGATGGGGAGCGCCACGCTCGGCGAAATCAACGGGACCCCCGTATGGCAGTTCAGCAGCTCCGTCGACCTCGACTCTCGCGCGGCCCACAAGGGAGGAATCCAGTGAACGAGCGACGCGGCCCGATCATCGCCGCTGCCGTCTCGGTCCTCGTGGCCCTGCTGGCGCTCGTGTTCCTGCTGCTCCCGCGGATGTCCGCGGTGGGCAAGCGCTCGGACGACCTCGTGGCCGCCCAGGCGCAGCAGGGCACGCTCGAGAGCCAGCTGGCGCCAGCTCAAGGAGGACAAGAAGGAAGCGAAGATCGTACAGAAGCAGCTCAACCGTCTGGAGACCAAGGTGCCGCCGACGGCCGAGCTGCCGAGCCTGATCCGGCTGCTCCAGGGCGCCGCGGACTCCGCGGCCGTGGACTTCATGGCCGTCTCGCCGGGCACCCCGACGTCGACGATCCCGGGGATCTCGACGATCACGACGCAGATCAACGTGCTGGGGAGCTTCTTCTCGGTGGAGGAGTTCCTGTTCCAGCTCGAGACGCTGCCGCGCGCGATCCGCGTGACCCAGATCACGCTCGGCCCGGGGAGCGAGCCCAACCAGCTGCAGCTCACGATGTCCGGCGACGTCTACACGACCGACACGAGCGCGGGCCCGGGCTCGGAGCCCGGGTCGACCCCGTCCACGCCGGTCCCGGCTCCGGGCGCCACCACGGCGCCGACCGGCGAGTCGACCTCTGCGCCCTCGCCGGCAGCGACCACTGGAGGCTAGCCATGGCGATGACAGACCGTGACCGACGCGCATTGATGATCTTCGGCGGCATCGTCGTGGTGGCCCTGGCGGCGTACTTCCTCGTGCTGAAGCCCAAGGGCGGCGCCGAGCCGGTGGCCGGGTCCACGAGCGGACCGTTCACGACCGGCCCCATCCCGACGACCGCACCTCCGTCCGTCACCCCATCGAAAACTGTTACGCCCCGCACGCCCCCGCCGACCGCGGTTCCGCTGGGAGGGAAGGATCCCTTCTCGCCCATCGTGAACCCGAGCGGCGGGGGCAGCCCCTCTTCGGGCGGCGGCGGGACGACCGGCCCGACGACCCAGCCCCCGACGACCGGGCCGACGTCGCCGGGCGGGACGACCTCGCCGACGACAACGACCTCGCCGACGACCACGACCTCGCCGGCGCCGACGCACTCCGTGTCGCCGCCGTCCTCGCCCGGCGGGCCGGGCGGCGGGACGAGCACGCACGTGGACGGGCACACGGTGACGCTGATCGACATCTTCACCCGGGACGGGATCGAGAAGGCCCAGGTCCAGGTGGACTCCACCGCCTTCACGGTGAACGAGGGCGACGCGTTCGCCGACGGGTTCCGGCTGGTCTCGATCAGCGGCAGCTGCGCGACGTTCAGCCATGGAGGGGACAAGTTCATCCTCTGCGAGAACCCGCAGAAGTAGCCACGCGAACAAGGTCACCGGCGAACTGCCTCTGGGGGGAGCGGTCGCCGGTCACGAGGGGCGGTCCTCTCCGGACCGCTCCTCGTCTGTTGTGGGTCGGGAGGGCCGGCGCTTCGCGCCGGCCCCTCCCGCATTGGCTGCGGCGTGCGGGCCTCGGGGGTCCCTATGATCTTTCGATCATGCTCCGGCTGCTGACCGCGGGGGAATCGCACGGGAAGGGGCTGGCCGCCGTGCTCGAGGGCCTGCCTGCCGGCATCCCGGTGCGGCTCGCCGATCTCCAGGCGGAGCTCGCGCGGCGCCGGAAGGGGTACGGGCGGAGCGGCCGACAGCGCCTCGAGGCCGACCCGGTCGATGTGCTCGGCGGGGTCCGCCACGGTTCCACGCTGGGGTCGCCGGTGGCCGTAACCATCGCGAACGCCGAGTTCGAACGGAAGTACCGGGAACGCATGGGGGTCGAGGGCTCGCCGGACCCCCGCGAGGCGCTCACCGCGGTCCGGCCCGGCCATGCCGACCTGGCCGGGATGCAGAAATACGGGCACGACGACGCCCGGAACGTGCTCGAGCGGGCCAGCGCGCGGGAGACCGCGGCGCGCGTGGCGGCCGGGTACTTCTGCAAGGCGTTCCTGGCCGAGCTCGGCGTGTCGGTGCTGTCCCACGTGGTGCGGATCGGCGCCGCCGCGGTCCCGTCCGGGCGCCGCACTCCGGCGCCCGGCGACCTCCGGGCGATCGATCGGAACGCCGTGCGGTGCGCCGACGCGGCGGCCACGGAACGGATGGTGGCCGCGATCAGGGCGGCGCAGCGGTCGCGGGACACCCTCGGCGGCGTGTTCGAGGTGCTCGCGTACGGCCTTCCGCCGGGGCTCGGCTCGCACGTGCAGTTCGACCGGAAGCTCGACGCCCGCTTGGCGCTCGCGTTGATGAGCATCCAGTCGGTGAAGGGCGTCGAGGTCGGGGACGGGTTCGCGACCGCGGCGCGCCCGGGCTCGAAGGCGCACGACGAGCTGGAACCGGGGACAAGCGCGCTCCGGCCGCACCGGCTGTCGAACCGAGCCGGTGGGATCGAAGGCGGCATGAGCACCGGCGAGCCGATCCGGGTCCGGGCGGCGATGAAGCCGTTCTCCACCGTTCCGAAGGGACTGCGGACCGTCGATACCGCGAGCGGACGGTCCGCGAAGCCGTTCGCCCAGCGGACCGACGTGTGCGCGGTGCCCGCCGGCGGCGTGGTGGGGGAGGCCGTGGTGGCGTTCGTGCTGGCGGACGCGGTCCTCGAGAAGTTCGGGGGGGACTCGCTCCCGGAGACCCGCCGGAACCTCGAGGGTTACCTGGCGTCCCTCGAGGCCCCCCGGTGACGGACCTGCTCGGAGGCCGGCGCCACGTCTGGCTCGTCGGCATGCCCGGCTCGGGCAAGTCGGCGGCGGGGCGGATCCTCGCCGACCGGCTGCGCCTGCCGTTCGTGGATCTCGATCGCGAGGTCGAGCGGATCGCCGGGCGGACGGTGGTCGACATCTTCGAACAGGAAGCAGAGGCGGGGTTTCGGGCGCTGGAGGCCCGGGCCCTCGCGTCGGTCGCGGCCTCGCCCATGTCGGTCGTCGCGACCGGCGGCGGGGCCGTGCTGCTGGAGGAGAACCGGCGGCTGATGCGCCGCACCGGCCTCGTCCTGCATCTGTCGGTCGACGAGCAGGACGCCCTGGCCCGGCTGGCCGCTGATCGCGCCGTTCGGCCGGTGCTCGCGGAGCCCGGTTCGTGGGGCCGCCTCGCCGCCAAACGGGATCCGCTCTACGGGTCGGTGGCGGACATGGGGTTCTCCGAACGGACCGGAGCCACGCCTGAGGAGATCGCCGAGGATCTCCGCGAGTACGTCTCGGGCGGGTTCGCCGTCGGCGTCGCGCTCGCCGTCCGGGTGGGGCCCGGGTACGACGTGGTGCTGGAGTACGGCTTGCTGCGGCGGCTCCGGCTGTGGCTACCGGAACCGCCGCCGGGCGGCACGGCGTTCGTCGTCGCCGACCCCGCCGTCTCGGCGCGCTATCTCGACCCCGCGCTCTCCGCCGTGGAGGACGCCGGGTGGCAGGCGGTGCACCTCGGGGTCCCGCCGGGCGAGGAGGCGAAGACGCTCGCCGTTGCGGAAGCCCTGTACCGCCAGCTGGCGGTCCGCGAGGCGCAGCGCGACGACCTCCTCGTCGCCGTCGGGGGAGGCGCCACCGGCGACCTCGTCGGGTTCGTGGCCGCGACGTTCCTGCGCGGGATGCCCTTCGTGCAGGTCCCCACGACGCTCCTCGCCATGGTGGACGCGTCGATCGGCGGGAAGACCGCCGTGAACCTTCCCGCCGGGAAGAACCTCGTCGGCGCGTTCCACCAACCGGTCGCGGTGCTGGCCGACCTCTCCACGCTGTCGACGCTCCCCGCTGCCGAGCTCCGGTCCGGACTCGGCGAGATCGCCAAGTACGCGCTGGTGTTCGACGGGGGCCTCGTCGAGCTGGTGGAACGCAACCCCGGGGGACTGGTCGATCTTAAGGGAACGGTCGACGGCGACCTGTGGATGGACGTGGTCAGCCGGTGCGTCGGGATCAAGGCCGGGGTGGTGGCCCGGGACGAGCGCGACTCGCACGAGCGCCTGTTCCTGAACTACGGCCACACGCTCGGCCACGCCCTGGAACGCATCGATGAGTTCCGGGGGCGTTCGCACGGGGAGGCGGTCGCGATCGGGATGGTGTTCGCGGCGCGGCTGGCGGAACGGCTCGGCGTGGCGAAGGCCGGTCTGGTGGAGCGGCACGTCCGACTGCTGGAGCCGCTCGGGCTGCCGATCGGTGGCTCGCTTCCGCCTCCGTCGGAGGTGCTCGGCGCGATGCGGATGGACAAGAAGCGCCGCGGCGCGCTTCGATTCGTCCTGCTGGAGGACGTCGGGAGGCCAACGGTGGTCACCGACGTCGCGGACGAGGTCGTCGTCGAGACGCTGGAGGCGATGTGAGGGCCGGGCGATGAAGGTGCTGTTCCTGTTCGGGCCCAACCTCGGGGCGCTCGGCACGCGCGACCCCGAGAAGTACGGCTCGCAGACACTCGAACAGGTCATGTCGGAGGTCGAGGCCCGGGCCGGGGAGCTCGGCCACGATGCGGCATGGCGCCAGTCCGATCACGAGGGCGACCTGGTGGGCTGGCTGAACGGTGCGAGGAGCGAGGGGTTCGAGGCCGCGGTGATCAACCCCGGCGCCCTCAGCCACTACTCCCACGCCGTTCGCGACGCGGTCGAGGGGTGCGGCCTCCCGGTGGTCGAGGTCCACCAGACGAACATCTACGCGCGGGAGGACTTCCGCAGGCATTCCGTGGTCTCGCCGGCGTGCCGGGCCGTCATCGCCGGGGTCGGGACCCGCGGGTATCATCTGGCGCTGGAGGCCCTGCCATGGATTTTCCCGGACGGAGAGCGCGCCTCGCCGCGCGCCTGAACGACCTCGAGATCGACGCGTTCCTGGTGACGCGGCTGCCCAACGTGCGCTATCTGACGGGCTTCACGGGCTCGAACGGCCAGCTGGTGCTCGGCGCGGAGGGCGGCGTGTTCCTCACCGACGGGCGCTACACGGAACAGTCCCGCCACGAGGTCTCGGACCTCGACCGTGCGACGTACCCGGCGTTCCCGCCGGCGTTCGTCGACGCGGCGACGAAGCTCGGTGCGAAGCGGATCGGGTTCGAGGCCACCGGGGTGACGTTCCGGCAGTACCGCGACCTCGCGGACGCCGACGAAGGCCTCGAGCTCGTTCCCACCGACGCCGAGGTCGAGAAGATCCGGTGGGTCAAGGAGCCCGAGGAGATCGAGATGATCGCCCAGGCCCAGGCCATCACCGACGACTGCTTCGAGCGGATCATCGCGAAGCTCGCGGAGGGCATGACCGAACGCGAGGTCGCCCTGGAGATGGAGCTGACGATGCGGCAGAACGGCGCCGACGCGCTGGCGTTCGAGTCGATCGTGGCCTTCGGGGAGAACGCGGCCGAGCCCCACCACCACCCGACCGACCGCGCGCTCCGGCAGGGCGACGTGGTCAAGCTCGACTTCGGCGCGCTCTACCGCGGCTACCACTCGGACATGACGCGGACCGTCGCGTTCGGGCCGGTCCCGGAGGAGCTCCGAGAGATCTACGACCTCGTGCGGGCCGCCCAGCAGGCCGGCATCGACGCGGTCCGGCCGGGGATCACCGGCGCCGAGCCCGACGCGGCCTCGCGAAAGGTCATCGCCGATGCCGGCCGGGGCGAGGCGTTCAGCCACTCGCTCGGCCACGGCGTCGGGCTCGAGATCCACGAGGGGCCGACGCTCCGGTCGAAGGGCGAGGACGAGCTGCCGGTGGGCGCCGTCGTCACCGTGGAGCCGGGCGTCTACGTCCCCGGCCTCGGCGGGGTCCGGATCGAGGACATGGTGGAGGTCACCGGGGACGGGTGCCGGCCGATGCCGCGTTCCACCCGGGATCTCGTGGAGCTGTGACCCCCGGAACCCGAGCGGGCGCGCCGCCCGGATCGAACATCGCGACGAGGAGCGACCCATGAGCGTTTCCACCAACGACCTGAAGAACGGCATGACCCTCGAGCTCGAGGGCAACCTGTGGACGGTGCTCGAGTTCCTCCACCACAAGCCCGGCAAGGGCCAGGCGGTGGTCCGGACCAAGCTCCGGAACGTCAAGACCGGCGCCGTCCTCGAGCGGACGTTCAAGCACGACGAGAAGGTCGGGCTCGCCCTCCTCGAGAAGAAGGACATGCAGTACCTCTACCGGGACGGCGACAACCTCATCTTCATGGACACCGACGGCTACGAGCAGCACCCGGTGCCGTCGGAGGTCGCGGGCGAGGCCGTGAAGTACCTGACCGAGGGATTCACCCCGGTCGTCGCGCTGTACGAGGGGAGCGCGATCTCGGTCGAGATGCCCGCCTCGGTCGTGCTGTCGGTGACGGCGACCGACCCGGGCGTGAAGGGCGACCGGGTCTCCGGCGCGTTGAAGCCGGCGGAGCTCGAGACCGGCATCACGGTGCAGGTTCCGCTCTTCATCGAGGTCGGCGACCGGCTGAAGGTCGACACGCGGACCGGCGAATACCTCACCCGCGAGAAGTAGCCGCAGCGCCATGAACCCCCGCCACGCCGACCGCCGGCGGGCCCTCGACGCGCTCTACCAGGCCGACGTGATGGGCGTCCGTCCGACCGCCGTGCTGGAGCAGTGGCGGGAGGCGACGGGGGAGGAGGTCACGGACTTCACCTCGGAGCTCGTCCGTGGCGTCGAGGACTACCGCGAGGACCTCGACATCCTCATCGGCGAGACGGCCACCGGGTGGACGGTCGACCGGATGGCGGCCGTGGACCGGGCCATTCTCCGCCTCGCGACCCACGAGCTCCTGCACGTGCCGGAGACGCCGGTGGCGGTGGCGATCGACGAGGCGGTGGAGGCGGCCAACGAGCTGTCGACCGAGGACAGCGGGCGGTTCGTGAACGGGGTGCTCGGGCGGATCGCGACGGAACGCGAGGTGCTCGCGCTGCGCGAGGGCGGACGCGGGCCGGTGTCGGATTAGGGAGTGCCCGCCCGGTCCGGGTGCGCTATTCCGAGCTCTCGGCGGGAGCCTTCTCGACGGGCTTGGCCTCCGCGGTGGCGGCCGTCGACTCGGTCTCCTCGGGGAGATCCTTGCCACCCTCCTTGATGCCCTTGCGGAATTCCGTGGAGGACCGGCCGAGCGACCGCGCCAGCTCGGGCAGCTTCTTCGCGCCGAACAGCAGCAGGAAGACGGCGAGGATGATGATGATCTCGGGAGCGCCGAGTTGGTCGAACAGGCCGAGCATGTGAGCTCCTTGGGTCCTCACCCCGTCACGTCGAGGTGGCTGACCGCCAGTCTAGGCCCTTCCCTCTGGTTCGGACACCCCTTCTTCGAGTTTCGTCGCTCCCGGCGATTCCGGCAGCAACCGGACATGTGCCGGCGACGTCCGGCCGAGCTGCGTCGTGCGGCGTCGGCCCGGCTCGCGGAACCGCCGCGGCAGGAACGATGATGTCCTCGTGCTGGCGCTGACCCGGGCCGACGTCGAGTCGCTGCTCGACCCCGACGAGCTGATCGATGCGCTCGCCGAAGCCATGGTGGACCTGTCCTCGGGCGCGGCGTCGATGCCGACCCGGGTGATGGCGACCGTCCCGGACCACGAGGGCCTGCTGGGCGCGATGCCGGCCTGGTTGCCGTCGGCGGGAGTGCTGGAGACCAAGCTCGTCTCCGTGTACCCGCGGAACGCGGGCAGCGGCATCCCGACCCACCAGGCGCTGATCGTGGCGTTCGACCCCGAGACCGGCTCGCCGGCAGCGGTCATGGACGGGACGGCGGTGACCGCGCAGCGGACGGCTGCGGGATCGGCGCTCGCCACGCGCGTGCTGGCCCGGGTGGGCGCGCGGACGCTCGCGGTGCTCGGCACCGGGGTCCAGGCCGGGGCGCACCTCCGGTACGTGCCCCGGGTTCGGGCGTTCTCCAGAGTCCTGGTGGCGGGTCGCGACGGCGGCGAGGCCGGGGTGGTGGCGGCGGCGGCCGCTCTGGACCTCGACGCAGAGGTGGAGGTGGCCGGCTCGTTCGAGGACGCCGTGCGCTCGGCCGACGTCGTGTGCGCGACGACGCACGCGGAGGAGCCGGTGCTGCGCCGGGAATGGCTGCGCGACGGCGCACACGTGAACTCGGTCGGGTGGACGCCGACCGGGCGGGAGATCGATGCGGAGACCGTCCGTGACGCGCTCGTCGTCGTGGAGTCCCTTGCGTCGGCGCTCTCGGAGGGCCCCGGCGGTTCGAACGACCTGCGTTGGCCGGTCCGGGACGGCGTGGTCGGGCCCGACCACGTCCACACCGAGGTCGGCGAGGTCCTCGCCGGATCCAGGCCGGGGCGAACCTCGGACGAACAGATCACGCTCTACAAGTCCGTCGGGGTCGCCGTCCAGGACGCGGCAGCGGTCGGCCTCGTGCTCCGCGCGGCGCGCCAGCGGGGCGTCGGCCGCGAGATCGAGATCTGACGACCCGCCAGCGCGCCGATGATTTCCGCTGGTCGCGGGCTCGTTGAAGCGTGGGAGCCGAGCCGCTATCCTGCGGTGAGCACTTCCCCTTTAAGGACCGGTCCAGTGAGGCCGGAAAGGAGGCGAAGACGACGATGTTCGACCTGTGCGCCCTGCCGCTCGAGCGGCCGGGCGTTTCTTCGTGCGGGGCGCCGAGGCGCCCCGGCCCATGATGGCCACCGCGGCCCGGCTGATGGACGCCTCGGAGGTCCGTCGGGCCACCACCCGCATCGCACACGAGATCCTGGAGAAGGGCAAGGGCGCGTCCGAGCTCGCGCTCGTGGGGATCGCCGCCCGCGGCGACCACCTGGCCCGCCGCCTCGCCGGCGAGATCAAGCGCATCGAGGGCGCCGAGGTCCCGGTGGGCGTGCTCGACATCACCTTCTACCGCGACGACATCGGCCTGCGGTCCGAGGCCCCGGAGGTCCACGAGACCGAGATCCCGTTCGACATCACGGGTCGGACGGTGGTCCTGGTGGACGACGTCCTGTTCACGGGGCGGACCATCCGCGCCGCGCTCGACGCGCTGGTCGACTTCGGCCGGCCCCGGGCGGTACAGCTCGCCGTCCTGGTCGACCGGGGCCACCGGGAGCTGCCGATCCGCGCCGATTTCGTCGGCAAGAACGTGCCCACCCGCCACGACGAGAACGTCCGAGTGGCGCTCACCGAGACCGACGGGGAGGACGCCGTGTACCTGGCAGCGGCGGCCCCAGGGGGAGCAGAACAGTGAACAAGCACCTGCTGTCCATCCACGACGTGTCGGCGGAGGACATCGTCCGCATCCTCGACACGGCCGATTCGTTCCGGGAGGTGGGGACGAGGGTCATCAAGAAGGTGCCGGCGCTTCGCGGCCGCACCGTGGTGAACCTGTTCTACGAGAACTCCACCCGGACCCGGATCTCGTTCGAGCTGGCGGCCAAGCGGCTGTCGGCGGACGTCATCAACTTCTCGACGAGCGGCTCGAGCGTGTCCAAGGGCGAGTCGCTCAAGGACACGGCGCTGACCCTGCAGGCGATGGGCGCCGACGCGGTCGTGATCCGGCACTCGTCGAGCGGGTCGCCGTTCCTGCTCACGAAGTGGATCAAGGGGAGCGTGCTCAACGCCGGCGACGGGACGCACGAGCACCCCACCCAGGCCCTGCTCGACCTGTACACGATCCGGGAGCGGGTCGGCCGGCTCGAGGGCGTGAACGTCGCGATCGTCGGCGACGTCCTGCACTCCCGTGTCGCCCGGTCGCTGTCGTTCGCCCTGGTGAAGATGGGCGCGAACGTCACGCTGATCGGGCCGCCGACGCTGATCCCGGCCACCGCGCCGCAGTGGGGGGTGGAGGTGTCGTACGACATCGAGTCGGTCCTGCCGAAGCTCGACGTCTGCTACATGCTCCGCGTCCAGCGGGAACGCCAGCGCCAGCAGTACTTCCCCAGCGTCCGCGAGTACGCGCGGCTGTTCGGCCTGACCTCGGAGCGGGCCGGGCTGCTGCCGGAGCGTGCGCTGGTCATGCACCCCGGCCCGATGAACCGCGGCGTCGAGATCGACTCCGATGTGGCCGACCTCCCGCAGGCGGTCATCGAGGAACAGGTCACGAACGGCATCGCGGTCCGCATGTCGCTGCTGTACCTCCTCCTCGGGTCGGGAACGCCGCCCCCGGCGGACGGGGAACCGCCGCCCGCGGCTGCGGAGGCCGGGCCGGAGCAGGTCACCCTGCCCGAGTCGGCCGACGCGACGACGAGCACGACCGAGCCGAAGATGGAGGTGGGGGCCGATGCCTGAGCAGCGCATCCTGCTGACGAACGCCCGCGTGATCGACCCGGCCGCGAGGCGCGACGAGGTCGTCGACGTCCTCGTCGAGGGAACGACGATCGCCGAGGTCGGCGCGGGGCTGTCCCCGGCGGGCGCGGAGGCGATCGACTGCGACGGGCTCGTGCTCGCGCCCGGCCTGGTGGACCTGCACACGCACCTGCGGGAGCCGGGCCGGGAGGACAAGGAGACGGTCGAGAGCGGTTCCCGGGCCGCGGCGGCCGGCGGGTTCACCGCGGTGTCGCCGATGGCGAACACGGACCCGGTGGCCGACAACGCGGCCGTGATCCACGAGGTCCGGGCCCTGGCCGCGGCGGCCGGGCTGGTCGACGTGTTCCCGGTGGGCGCGATCACCCGGGGGCTGGGCGGCGAGGAGATGGCAGAGATCGGCGAGATGGTCGAGGCCGGCGTCCGGGTGTTCAGCGACGACGGCAGGTGCGTGCCGAGCGCGCGCGTCCTGCGCAACGCCCTGTACTACGCCCGGGCGTTCCCCGACGTGATCGTCGCGGAGCACTGCGAGGACCCCGCGCTCGCCGAGGGCGGGCAGATGCACGAGGGGTTCCACTCGTACTCGCTCGGGCTCGCCGGGCAGCCCCGCGAGGCCGAGGAGGTCATCGTGGCCCGCGACCTGGCCCTGGCCCGGCTCACCGGCGGGCGGCTGCACCTGTGCCACCTGTCGAGCGCGGGTTCGGTGGACATGGTCCGGCGCGCCAAGGCCGAGGGGCTGCGGGTCACGGCCGAGGTCACGCCGCACCACCTGGTCTTCGCCGACGAAGACCTCGTCACGTACGACACGAACCTCAAGGTGCACCCGCCGCTCCGGTCGGTCGAGGACCGGGACGCCCTGTGGGAGGGGCTCGCCGACGGGACGATCGACGCCGTCGCCACCGACCACGCGCCGCACGCGGTCGAGGAGAAGGAGGCGGAGTTCGACCAGTCGCCGCCGGGGACGATCGGGCTCGAGACCGCGCTGGCGGCCGTCCTGACCCACGGCGTGGCGACCGGACGGATCACCCTGGTCCGTGCGATCGAGGCGCTGTCGACGGCGCCCGCAGGGATCCTCGGGGCGTCGGAGCACGGCGGGCCGATCGAGGCCGGCGGCGTCGCCAACCTCGTGACATTCGACCCCGCGGCGGAATGGGTGGTCGAGGCGCCGTTCGTGTCGAAGAGCAGGAACTCCGCCTTCCTCGGCCGCACGCTGTCCGGGAGGGTGGTCAACACGCTGTACCGGGGGGAGCCGGTCGTCGCGAACGGCAAGGCCCAGCGTTGACCCCGGCCGTGCCCGCGCGCTTCGGGGGGGCGCGGGTGGCGCGCGCGCCCGAAGCCCTGCTCGTGCTGGAGGACGGGTCGTCGTTCCGGGGGCGCTCCTTCGGCGCCCCCGGAACGACGTTCGGCGAGGCCGTCTTCAACACCGGCATGAGCGGGTACCAGGAGGTCCTCACGGATCCCTCGTACGCCGGACAGGTCGTCGTCATGACCTCCCCCCACCAGGGCAACTACGGCGTCAACCGGGAGGACCCCGAGTCGCGCGGGGTGCAGGTGGCCGGCTTCGCGGTACGCGAAGCCAGCCGCCGGGCCTCGTCGTGGCGCTCCGACCGCGGCCTCGGCGAGGAGCTCGCCGAGGCCGGCACCGTGGCAATCGAGGGCATCGACACGCGCCGGCTGACCCTCCGGATCCGGTCGGGGGGTGCCATGCGCTGCGCGGTAAGCACCGAGGACCCGGACCCGGCGTCGCTGCTGGAACGGGTCCGGGCGCACGGCGGGATGGAGGGCGCCGACCTCGCCGCCGGCGTGAGCACCGAGCGGCCGTACGAGGCTGCGGCGCTCGTGGGCCCGGCGTCCGCGGTGCACGGCCGGGTGTTCCGGGTCGCCGCGTACGACTTCGGCATCAAGCGCAACATCCTCCGTTCGCTGGCGGCCACCGGCATCGAGGCCACCGTGTACCCGGCGACCACGCCCGCGGCGGTAGTCCTCGCCGAGGACCACGACGGCGTGTTCCTCTCCAACGGCCCCGGCGACCCCGCCGCGACCACCTACGGCGTGCAGGCCTGCCGTGACCTGCTCGGCCGGGTGCCCGTGTTCGGCATCTGCCTGGGCCACCAGCTCATGGCCCGGGCGCTCGGCCTGGAGACGTACAAGCTGAAGTTCGGCCATCGGGGCGCCAACCAGCCGGTCCTCAACGTCGTCACGCAGCGCGTCGAGATCACGAGCCACAACCACGGCTTCGCGGTGAGCCCCCCGCACGGCGTCACGGGGACGGGCGGCAGACCGGCCGGAGCCGACACGGAACGGGGAGCGGTCTCGTTCACGCATTGGAACCTGAACGACGACACGCTCGAAGGCCTGCGCTGCAACGATCTCCGCGCGTTCAGCGTGCAGTACCACCCCGAGGCCGCGCCCGGCCCTCACGACGCCGCGTACCTCTTCCATGATTTTCGGGCGTTGATGGAACGGGCGGCCTGAGCGATGCCGCGCCGCGACGACCTCCACACGATCCTGGTCATCGGGAGCGGCCCGATCGTCATCGGCCAGGCCTGCGAGTTCGACTACTCCGGGACCCAGGGATGCAAGGCGCTCCGCCGCGAGGGCTACCGCGTGGTCCTCGTGAACTCGAACCCGGCCACGATCATGACCGACCCCGAGTTCGCCGACGCCACGTACGTCGAGCCGATCACGCTCGAGTCCCTCACGGCCGTCATCGAGAAGGAACGCCCCGACGCGCTGCTCCCCACGCTCGGCGGCCAGACCGCGCTCAACGCCACCGTCCGGCTGGCGGAGGCCGGCGTGCTCGAGCGGTTCGGCGTGCGGTTGATCGGGGCCGGCCTCGAGGCCATCCGCAGGGCAGAGGACCGCCGGGAGTTCGCCGCGACGATGCAGGCCGCCGGGCTCCCGCTGCCCCGCTCCGGCTTCGCCCACACGCTCGACGAGGCGCTGCAGGTCGCGGCCGAGGTCGGCTATCCGGTGATCGTCCGCCCCTCGTTCGTCCTCGGCGGCGGAGGCACCGGCCTGGCGGCCGACGAGATCGAGCTCCGCGTCGTGGCCGGCCGGGGCCTCGCCGAGAGCCCGATCGCCGAGGTGCTGGTCGAGGAATCCGTGGCCGGGTGGAAGGAGTTCGAGCTCGAGGTCATGCGCGACGGGGCGGACAACGCGGTCGTGATCTGTTCGATCGAGAACGTCGACCCCATGGGCGTGCACACCGGCGACTCGATCACGGTGGCGCCGGCCATGACCCTCACCGACCGCGAGTACCAGGACATGCGCGACATGGCGCTCGCCTGCATCCGGGCGGTCGGGGTCGACACCGGCGGCTCGAACATCCAGTTCGCCGTGGATCCGGAGACCGGCCGCCAGGTCGTCATCGAGATGAACCCCCGCGTCTCCCGCTCCAGCGCACTGGCTTCGAAGGCGACCGGGTTCCCCATCGCCAAGATCGCGGCGCTGCTCGCGGTCGGGTACCGCCTCGACGAGATCCGCAACGACATCACCGGGGAGACGCTGGCGGCCTTCGAGCCGGCCCTCGACTACGTCGTCGTGAAGATCCCGCGGTTCGCGTTCGAGAAGTTCCCCCAGGCCGACCCCCGCCTCTCGACGGTCATGAAGTCCGTCGGCGAGGTCATGGCAATCGGCCGCACGTTCACCGAGGCGCTCGGCAAGGCTCTCCGGTCGCTCGAACGGCCCGGGTTCGACGTCCTCGGCGCCGACGTCGACGCCCCCGCCCCGACCGACGACGTCCTGGCCACGCCGACCGACCGGCGCATCGCCGAGATCGAGCGGGCGCTCGCCGGCGGCCGGACGGTCGACGACGTCGCGGCCGCGTCTGCGATCGACCCGTGGTTCGTCGACCAGATCGCGATGATGGCGGAGATCTCGGAATCGTTGCGCGGCAAGACGCTCGAGCAACTGAATGCGGTCGACATCGCCGACGCGAAGCGCCACGGGCTCTCGGACGCGCGCATCGCCGCGCTGACCGGCGCCTCGGAGGGCGAGGCCCGGCGGCGCCGGCTCGACCTCGGCGTCGAAGCCGTGTTCAAGACGGTCGACACGTGCGCCGGGGAGTTCGAAGCGCGGACGCCGTACTACTACTCGACCTACGAGGACGAGTCCGAGGTCCGCCCGGCCGCAAAGCCGCGCGTCGTGATCCTCGGCGCCGGGCCGAACCGGATCGGCCAGGGGATCGAGTTCGACTACGCCTGCGTCCACGCCGCGTACGCCCTCAAGGCGGCCGGCTACGAGACCGTGATGGTGAACTGCAATCCCGAGACCGTCTCGACCGACTACGACACGAGCGACCGGCTGTACTTCGAGCCGCTCACCGTCGAGGACGTCGTGGCGGTGTGCCGCGCCGAGCGGCCGGTCGGCGTCATCGTCCAGCTCGGCGGCCAGACCCCCCTGAAGCTCGCGCACGAGCTCGAGCGGGAGGGGTTCCGCGTGCTCGGCACGACGCCGGACTCGATCGACCTCGCCGAGGATCGCGGCCGGTTCGCCGCGCTGCTGCGTGACCTCGGCATCCCCGCGCCGCCCCACGGCGAGGCCTCGACGGTCGAGGAGGCCCGGACGATCGCCGACGAGATCGGCTACCCGGTCCTGGTGCGCCCCTCGTACGTCCTGGGTGGACGGGCGATGGAGATCGTGTACTCGCCGGACGAGTTGGACACGTTCGTCCATACTGCGGCGGCGGCGGGCCCGGACCATCCGGTGCTGGTCGACCGGTTCCTGGAGGGCGCCGTGGAGGTGGACGTCGACGCGGTGAGCGACGGCACGGAGACGTTCGTCGGGGCGGTCATGGAGCACATCGAGGAGGCCGGCGTGCACTCCGGTGACTCCTCCTGCGTCGTCCCCCCCACGACGCTCTCGGAGGACGACCTCGACCGGTGCGAGGAGATCGCCCGGACGCTCGCCCGCGCCCTCGGCGTCCGTGGCCTGCTCAACGTCCAGCTCGCGGTGAAGGACGAACGGGTCTGGGTCCTCGAGGCGAACCCCCGGTCGAGCCGCACCGTGCCGTTCGTCGGGAAGGTCACCGGGGTGCCGCTCGCCAAGGTCGCCGCCCTCGTCATGGCCGGCAGCACGATCCGGGAGCTGCGCGACGACGGCCTCCTGCCGCAGGCCGAGCCGTACCGGACCCTCGCCCACACCGCGGTCAAGGCGGCGGTGCTGCCGTTCGGGCGGTTCCCCGGCTCCGACACCGTGCTGGGCCCCGAGATGAAGTCGACCGGGGAGGTCATGGGCATCGACCGGCGGCTCGGTCCCGCCGTGGCGAAGGCGCTGACATCGACCGGAACGGGCCTCCCGGCGGAGGGGACGGCGTTCGTGAGCGTGGCGAACAGGGACAAGCGGGCTATCGTGGTGCCGGCGAAGCGCCTCGCCGAGCTCGGGTTCACGCTCCTCGCGACCCGGGGGACGGCCGCGGTGCTTGCCCGGAACGGGATCCCGGTGACCCCGGTCCGAAAGCGTTCCGAAGGAGGCCCCAACGTGGTCGACCTGATCCGCGCGGGTCGTATCGACATCGTCATCAACACCCCGTTCGGGAGAGGTCCGCGTACCGACGGGTCGGAGATCCGCATGGCCGCTGCCGCCGTGGGCATCCCGTGCGTGACGACGCTGCCGGGCGCGCTGGCGGCCCTGCACGGGATCGAGGCCCTCCGCCAGGGCCCCCTGCCCGCGCCCCGTTCGCTGCAGGAGTACCACGCCGAGCCGCCGGCCCCCGAGCAGCTCCGGTTCGCGCCCGAGGACGCCTCGACGTCCGCGTCCGCGACCGCCACCGGGGTGGCGGGGTGATCCGGGCCCGCTGCGAGGTCCTGTCCGCGCGCAAGGCCGGACTGTTCATCTCGGTCACGCTCGTCGCGCCGGAGATCGCCGAGCGGGCCCGCCCGGGGCAGTTCATCCTCATCGCGGCCCCTCCGGGCCGCGAGGTGTTCCTGCGGCGGCCGTTCTTCGTGCACCAGACATCACGCCGGGGCGGGTGGGCCGGGACGCTCGAGTTCGTCGTCGATCCGGAGAACGACTCGAGCGAGTGGCTGGGCGACCTCCGGCCCCACCAGTTCCTCGACGTCATCGGGCCACTCGGCAAGCCGTTCTCCATGCCCCGGAAGCCGGTGAGCTGCCTGCTGGTGTGCGAGGACCACGGGGCGGCGCCGCTGTACTTCCTGGCGGAGGAGCTGGCGAGCAAGGGCCACCGGGTCGACATGGTCATCGGGGGTACGACCCAGGACCGCGTGTTCAAGCCGATCGAGGGCAAGCGGCTCGCCCGGACGATCGCCGTCGTCACCGAGGACGGCTCGGCCGGCGAGCAGGGCACGGTTGCCGACGTCCTGCCGTCCGTCGCCGAGAAGTGCCACACCGAGGTCGTGTATGCGGCCGGGCCCCGGACGGTGCTGCAGGTGGCGGCGGAGTTCTGCCGCGCCCACTCGCTGCCGGCGCAGGTCGCCGTCGAGGAGAAGATGGCCTGCGGCCTGGGCCTGTGCTGGACGTGTGTGGTCCCGGTCGCGCGCAAGGACGGCCGGGGATTCGACCACGTCCGGGCCTGCGTGGACGGGCCGGCCATGAACGCCGCGCGGATCCTGTGGGACCGGTGGGGCGTGCAGGAGGTCGAGGTCACGCCGCCCGAGGGCTTCCCTGCCCTCGCCGGATGGCCGGGATGATCGTCGACCCGCCGGACGGTCCCGAGGGCCTGCTCGGCGTCCGCCAGGTCCCCGGGAACGGCGCGCGGGACGCCGCCGCGCAGGAACTTCCACGGCGCCCCCGGCGTGGGCCGAAGCCGAACATGTCCGTGGACCTCGGCGGGGTGCGGCTCCCGATGCCGGTCATGGTCGCGTCGGGGTGCTACGGGCCCGAGCTCGGGCACCTCACCGACGTGCGCAAGCTCGGCGGGGTCGTCTCCCGGAGCATCACGCTCCATCCGCACCGCGGGGTGGGCACCCCCCGCGTGGCGGAGACGGCGTCCGGCCTCCTGTCCACCACGGGCGTCCAGAACGACGGTCTCGACGCGTTCCTCGAACGGGAGCTTCCGGGACTCGTCCGGACCCGCGTGCCGGTGTTCGTGAGCGTCGCGGGGTTCTCGGTCGAGGAGTACATGCAGCTCGCGATCGCCCTGGAGCCGCTCGGCGACGCCATCGCGGCGATCGAGGTGAATGCGTGCTGCCCGAGCAAGGACCGCGACGGGCGGTGGTTCGCGGACACACCGGACGGGACCGGCGAAGTGGTCGGCGCAGTGGCCCGGCTCACGCATCTGCCGGTGTTCGCCAAGCTTTCGGCCCTGGTCGGCGACGTCGCGGCGGTGGCCGACGGCGCGGTGCGGGCGGGGGCGCAGGGCGTGACCCTCACCCACTCCCTGCCGGCCCTGGCGGTGGAGACATCGTCGTGGATGCCCCGGCTGGCGGCGGGGGAGGGCGGCCTCTCCGGGCCGGCCATCCGTCCGATCGCCCTGCGCGCGGTGCACCAGGTGGCGACCGCGATGCCGGCCACGCCGGTCCTCGGGGTCGGGGGCATCACGTCGGCGGCCGACGCGCTCGAGTTCCTGCTGGCCGGGGCGTGGGCGGTGCAGATCGGCACCGCGCTGTTCGCGAACCCCTCCGCAGCCCTCGAGGCGGCGCAGGGGATCGCCGGGTTCCTGGCCGACGCCGGCCTCGCGTCCGTCGAGGAGCTCCGGGGCCGCCTGGGCCGGCCTCCCGTCGAGCCCGAACCGCTCGTCGAGGCGGAACCCTGAGCATGGCCGAGGGCGGTCGCCGGAACCCGCTCATCGTCGCCCTCGACCGGCCCGACCTCGAGGGCGCGGAGGCGCTCGCCGCGAACCTGGCCGGGGCCGTCGGGCTGCTGAAGGTCGGCCTGGAGCTGTTCTGCTGGAACGGGCCTGCCGCCGCGGACCGCATCCGGGTCCACGCGCCGGTGTTCCTCGATCTCAAGCTGCACGACATCCCGAACACGGTGGGCCGCGCCGCGAAGGCCGCCGGAAGCCTCGGGCCGACGCTCCTCACCGTCCACGCGCTCGGGGGCGAGGCCATGGTCAGGGCGGCGGTCGAGGGCGCCGCGGAGGGCGCCGACGAGGCCGGGTTCGATGCGCCGACCATCATCGCCGTCACCGTGCTGTCGAGCGTCGGCGGGGAGTCCCTGGCGTCGCCCGCCTCGCTCGCGTTCGAGGCGGTCTCGGCCGGGGCGGGCGGCGTCGTGGTGTCGGGGGACGACGTCCGGGAGGTGCGCGAGGCGCTCGGTGATGGTCCGTTGGTCGTCGTTCCCGGGGTTCGTCCGGGGGGGTTCGGGTCCAACGACCACGTCCGCGTGCTGACGCCGCGCGACGCGCTCGCGGCCGGAGCGGACCATCTCGTCGTCGGGCGGCCGATCACCGAGGCGTCCGACCCCGCCGGCGCCGCGCGGATGGTGCTCGCGGAGATCGGGTAAGCCCACAACGGCAACTCGTTGCGCCGCAAGCCTCTCGAACGCCGCCGGTGCTGCTCCGCGAGCCGGCTCGACCTGAGATTGACGTTGAGGCACTGTGTTCGCGACGTGCCTGTTCGCTTTGCATCGCGGCCGGACCGCGTGCGTATAATGCCGCGTTCCTCGACCCTGACCCCCAACGACAAGGAGGCGTGATGCCCCTTCCGACCCTCAACGAAGAGCAGCGCAGGCAGGCACTGGCCAAGGCCGCCGAGGCCCGACGCAAGCGCGCAGAGATCAAGGGCGAGCTGAAGTCCGGCAAGCGAAGCCTGAAGGACATCCTCGAGGTCCAAGGCGACGACACCGTCGGCAAGATGAAGGTCTCCAACGTGCTCGAGTCGCTGCCCGGGGTCGGCAAGGTCAAGGCCCGCAAGACCATGGAGGAACTCGGCATCTCCGCCACCCGGCGCGTCCGGGGTCTCGGGGCGAAACAGAAGGCCGCGCTCCTGACACATTTCCCCAAGTAGTAGGTTCGGCACCGTCGACGGCGTCGACCGGCCCACCGAGTCCCACCGAGTACCCGACCCTGCCACCGGCGTGTCCACCGCCTTCGCGGACGATTGGCCCGTTGCCGCGGATCGTCAGGGCCGCCTGTTCGTCATCTCCGGCCCGTCGGGGGTAGGCAAGGGAACCGTCGTCCGCCGGGTTCTGGAGCTCGACTCGACGCTGTACTACTCGGTATCGGCCAAGACCCGTGCCCCGCGGCCAGGCGAGGTGAACGGCCGGGAGTACTGGTTCGTCTCCGAGGAGCAGTTCGACGGGATGATCGAACGCGGCGAGCTGCTCGAGTACGCGTCGATGTTCGGGCACCGCTCGGGGACCCCGGCCCGCCCGGTCGAGCTGCAACGGATCCAGGGGATCGACGTCCTGCTCGAGATCGACGTCCAGGGCGCCCGCCAGATCCGCGAGCGCGTCCCGGACGCCGTGCTGATCTTCCTCGAACCGCCTTCGCAGGAGGAGCTGATCCGCCGGCTGAAGGCGAGGGGAACGGAGCACGGCGCCGACCTCGAGCGGCGCCTCCAACGTGTCGATGCGGAGATGGCGGAAGCCGAGCGGTTCGACCATCGGGTGGTCAACGACGAGGTGGACCGGGCGGCGCTCGAAGTCATGGCTATACTCGAACGGTACGGACACACGGCCTGACCAGCGCGAACGCGCGGCCACCAGGCCCCGCACCCGCGCGACGAAAGGAACCAACCGCAATGATCGAGCCGAAGATCGACGACCTGATGAAGGCCGTGGACTCCAAGTTCAGCCTGGTCACCCTGTCCGCCAAGCGGGCCCGGGAGATCAACTCGTACTACTCGCAGCTCGGCGAAGGCCGCGGCGAGTTCGTGCCGCCGCTCGTCGAGTCGGCCGGCCTCCGGAACAAGCCACTCACGATCGCCCTCGAGGAGATCGCGGAGGGCAAGGTCTCCTACGAGCGCCCCGAGGGCCTGCAGGAACGCATCAAGTAACCGTCGAGTCCCCGCGGTTCACCGGGAGGGCCGTGATGGCGGAACCGTCGAGCGCCGAGGCCGGGTCGTTCTCAGGACGCCGGGTGCTGCTCGGCGTCACCGGGGGGATCGCCGCCTACAAGGCCGTGCTGCTGGCCCGCCTGCTCATGAAGGCCGGCGCCTCCGTCCAGGTCGTGATGACCACGGCCGCGACGAGGTTCGTCGGCCCGGACACGTTCACCGCGCTCACCGGCCGTCCGGCCCGCACCGACGTCTTCGAGGAGGTCGAGCACGTCCTCCACGTCCGGATGGCCCACGAGGCCGACGTCGCGGTCGTCGCCCCGGCCACCGCCAACGTGATCGCGCGGCTCGCGCTGGGACTCGCGGACGACATGGTCACCTCGACCATGCTCGAGGCCCGCTGCCCCCTCGTGGTCGCGCCGGCCATGCACACCGGCATGTACGAGCATGCGGCCACGCAGGAACACCTCCGCACGCTCGCCTCGCGCGGCGCCGTGATCGTCGGCCCGGCGACCGGCTCGCTCGCGGCGGGCGACGAGGGCCTCGGCCGCATGAGCGAGCCCGAGGAGATCGCGGATGCGGTCCTCGGCGCGCTGGGCATGGAGCGGGAGCGCGACCTCGCCGGCCGCACGATCCTCGTCACCGCGGGTCCCACACACGAGCCCATCGACCCGGTCCGGTTCATCGGGAACAACTCGAGCGGCCGGATGGGGTACGCGGTCGCCCGCGAGGCCGCCGCCCGAGGCGCGCGCGTGGTGCTCGTCTCCGGCCCCGTTGCCATCCCGCCGCCTCCCGGCGTCGATGTGGTTCGGGTCACCACGGCGGAGGAGATGCGCGAAGCCGTGCTCGGGCATCTCGACGAGGCGGACGCCGTGGTCAAGGCTGCGGCGGTGGCCGACTGGCGCCCCGCCGATGTCGCGGGGGAGAAGCTCAAGAAGGACGCCGGCGCTCCTCGGTTCGAGCTGGTCCCGACCCCGGACATCCTCTCCGAGCTCGGTGAACGCAAGGGCGACCGCGTGCTGGTGGGCTTCGCCGCCGAGACCGAGCACCTCGAGGAGGCCGGGCGCCGCAAGCTCGAGTCGAAGGGCGTCGACCTCATCGTGGTGAACGAGGTCGGCCGCGAGGGAACGGGCTTCGGAAGCGAGACGAACGACGCCATGATCCTGTCGGCGGCCGGCGACGACGAGCCGATGCGCTCCTGGACGAAACCCGAGCTCGCCGGCGCCATCCTCGACCGCGTGGTCAAGGTCCTGGCCGAACGTTCCTAGAGGGGGCTCCCAGTGAGCTCGGGGGGCGGCCGGTATACTCCGGCGACATGGCGCACCGATACCTGTTCACCTCGGAATCAGTCACCGAAGGGCATCCCGACAAGCTCGCGGACCAGATCTCCGATTCGGTCCTCGACGCGATCCTCGAGGAGGACCCCCAGGGCCGGGTGGCGTGCGAGACGCTCGTCACGACCGGGCTGGTGATCGTGGCCGGGGAGATCTCGACGGAGATCTACGTCGACATCCCGAAGGTCGTCCGCAAGACGATCAACGACATCGGGTACACCGACGCCAAGTTCGGGATCGACGGCAACACCTGCGGCGTGATCACGGCGATCCAGGAGCAGTCGGCCGACATCGCGCTCGGGGTCGACAAGGCAAGGGAGGTCAAGGAGGGGTCGGACGACGACCTCGACGCGATCGGCGCAGGCGACCAGGGCATGATGTTCGGCTACGCCTGCCGGGACACCGACGAGCTCATGCCGCTGCCCATCGCCATGGCTCACCGGCTGGCCAAGCGACTCGCCGACGTCCGCAAGGCGGGCGTCGTTCCGTATCTGCGGCCCGACGGGAAGTCCCAGGTCACGATCGAGTACGAGGGCAACCGGCCGGTCCGCGTCGACACGGTGCTCATCTCCGCCCAGCACCGCGAGGAGGTCGACCTCGACAGCCTGCTCAAGCCGGACGTCGAGGCCGAGGTCATCGACCCGGTGCTCCGGGAGTTCCCCGATCTCGACGTCGAGACGGTCCGCGTGCTCGTGAACCCGACCGGCCGGTTCGAGATCGGTGGGCCGAAGGCCGACACCGGGCTCACCGGGCGCAAGATCATGGTCGACTCCTACGGGGGCATGGCCCCCCACGGCGGCGGCTGCTTCAGCGGCAAGGACCCGACGAAGGTCGACCGGAGCGCCGCGTACATGGCCCGCTACGTCGCCAAGAACCTCGTCGCCGCAGGCCTCGCCGAGCGGCTCCAGCTCCAGGTCGCGTACGCGATCGGCACGGCGCACCCGGTGTCGATGACGGTCGAGACCTTCGGAACCGAACAGGTCGACCCGGACAGGATCCTCGTGGCGATCCAGGAGGCGTTCGACTTCCGGCCCGCCGCGATCATCCGGGACCTCGACCTCCGCCGGCCCGTGTACGGCGAGACCGCCGCGTACGGGCACTTCGGGCGCAAGGGCCTCCCCTGGGAGGAGACCGACCGCGCCGACGACCTCCGCCGGGCGCTCGGGTAGCCCGGCCACGTCCGTTCCTCCTCCGAACCTTCCCGCAGGCGCTCGCGAGGTCCTCTCCGGGCCCGTCGCCGTGTGCGTGGACCGTCCGCTGCTGTCCCTCGACCGGGAGTTCACCTACTCCCTCGACGAGTCGCTCGAGGCCGGCATCGGGTCGCTCGTCCAGGTGCCCTTCCACGGCAAGCTGACCCGGGGGTGGGTGCTGGGGCCGACCGAGGACGTCCCGGCCCGGATGCTCGCGGTGAAGAAGGCCGTCTCCGCGATCCGGTTCTTCGACGAGCGGATGCTGGCCCTGGCGCGGTGGATGGCGGAACGCTATGTCGCGCCGCTCGCGACCTGCCTGGCCCGGCTGTCGCCGCCGCGGGTGGTCTCGGAGGAGAAATCGGAGGCGCCGAGCGGCCCGCCTCCGCGGACATCGTGGTCGGCCGGCCCCTCGGTGTTCGACGGCTACCGGAACGGCTCGGCGCTCGGCACGGCTCTCGATTCGGGATCGGCCGGCGCCTTCGTCGTTCGTCCCGCCCCGGAGGACGAGCAGGTCATCGCGGTCGAGGCGGTCGGGTGCACGATCGCGGCCGGCCGCACCGCGATCCTGATCGTCCCCGAGGCGGCTCCGGTCCCGGCGACCGCCGCCGCCGTTGCCGATGCGTTCGGCGACGACGTCGCGGTCTACCTCGGCGGGTCGGACCGGATGCGGTACCGGATGTGGCTCGGGATGCAGGCCGGTCGGTACCGGGTCGTCGTGGGCTCGCGCGCGGCGGTGTTCGCGCCGGTTCCGTCCCTCGGGCTGATCTGGATCTCGCGGGAGTCTCATCCCGGGCACCGGGAGGAGCGCTCCCCGGCCGCGCACGTCCGCGACGTGGCCGCGGCGAGGGCGGAGATCGCGGGCGCCGTCTGCGTTGCGAGCGCGCTGTGCCCGACGGCGGAGGCCGTAGCGGCCGGCGCCACGGTGCTGTCATCGACCCGCCGGTCGTGGCCTCCGGTCGAGGTCGTCCGGCCGGGGCCGGAGGGTCGCGCGCCGCGGCTGGTCGGGCTCGTGAAGGAGGCCCGCCGGGGGTTCCTGTACTCGCCCCTGCCCGGCTACGGCGTGGCTCGCGTGTGCCGTTCCTGCGGGGATCCGGCCCGCTGCGCGGCGTGCGGCGGAACGCTCAGGCAGGAGGAGGGCGCGGTCCGTTGCGTGGTGTGCGAGGCGCCGGGCCGCTGCGCGAACTGCGGCGGGCAGGTGTTCGGGCTGGCCCGAGGAGGCGCCGAACGGGTCGAGGAATGGGCCTCCCGCGTGGCTTCCGTTCCCGTCCGGCGGGGCGCCGCAGATGCTCCGGCGACGCTCCCGCCGCAGGCGGAGGCGGCGATCATCGTCGGCGGACCGGAGGCCGTGAAGGACGTCCCTCCGCCGGAGCTCGACCTGGTGGGGATCCTCGACGCCGACCTCGCCGCGAGGCGCCCGGGGCTGGCATCGGGGGAGCGTTCCCTGGCGCTGTGGATGGAGGCCGCGGCGTGGGCCAGGCCCCGGGGCCGGGTGGTCGTGCAGTCGAACACCCCGAACGACCCGCTCGTCCAGGCGCTCGTTGCGGGGAGCCCCGACCGGTTCCACCGGGCCGACGCCCCCAAGCGGGCGGCCGCCGGGTTCCCCGTGGGGTCGCCGGTGTTCCGCGTGGCGGGAACCGCAGAGCTGGAGCAGGCGCTGCGGGCGCTCGACCCCGTGTCGCTCCTGACGACGGGCCTGGGCGATGCCCACGTCTGCCTGGTCACCGTCGGCCCGGACGCGGTTCCGGCGTTCGGGCGGGCGGTTCGCGAGCTGGCCGGGCGCGGGGTGGTCACCCGGGTCGACGCCGAGCCGCACCTGTAGTCTTCGTGCCCGGCGGGCGACCGCCCGGCACACCAGAGCCATCGACCGACCCGATTCGAGGAAGCGAACGAGCCTTGACGATCCATCCCATCCGCCAGCTGGGCGACCCGGTGCTGCGGCAGCCGGCCGCGACGATCGAGCGGTTCGACGACACACTCGCGCTGCTCGCCGCCGACATGATCGAGACGATGTACGACGCGCCCGGCGTCGGGCTGGCGGCGCCGCAGATCGGCCGTTCGATCCGCCTCGTCGTCTACGACGCCGCCGACGAGACCGGGGCGCACGTGCTCGTGAACCCCGAGATCTCCGGTCTCGAGGGGGAGGACGTCATGGACGAGGGCTGCCTGTCCGTCCGTGGGCCGTACGGGGAGACGAAGCGCGCCGCGCGCCTTCACGTCCGGGCCCAGGACCTCGCCGGTCGGCCGGTGGAGTTCGACGCGGAGGGGTTCCTCGCACGGATCATGCAGCACGAGACCGACCACCTCCACGGGACGCTCTTCATCGACCGGCTCGACGAGGACGCCCGGCGCGAGGTGATGCGCCAGCTCACGGAGCAGGAGGTGTCGGGCGGACGGCTCGGCCGGCGCTTCCGCAAGTAGCCGCGCCGTGACCGGGCCGGTGCGGGTGGCGTTCCTGGGGAACGACCCGTGGTCGGTCCCGCCGCTCGAGGCGCTCGCCGCGTCGGAACACCGCCCGGCGCTGGTGGTCACCCGCGTCCCGAAGCCCGCAGGACGCGGTTCGAAGCTCACACCCACCTCCGTGGCCGAAGCGGCCCGGCGCCTGGACCTCCCCCTCCGGGAGGTCGAGACCGTGAAGCACGGGCCGGGCTTTCAGGCGCTCGAGGAAGCCCGGCCCGACGTGCTCGTGGTGGTGGCCTACGGCGAGATCCTCCCGGACGCCGTCCTGGGGCTGCCGGCCGTCGCGCCCGTGAACCTGCACTTCTCGCTGCTACCGGCGCTGCGGGGGGCCTCGCCGGTCCAGCACGCCCTGCTCCTCGGCCTCGCGGAGACCGGGGTGACGACGATGGTCATGGACTCGGGGCTCGACACCGGCCCGCTGCTGCTGCAACGGATCGAAGAGGTCCGGGACGACGACGACGCCGGTTCACTCGGGGAACGCCTGGCGGCGATCGGCGGCGGCCTCCTGGTCGAGTCGCTGGACGGTCTTGCGGCAGGCGCCCTGACGGCCCGTCCGCAGGAGGGCGAGCCCACCCTCGCGCCGAAGCTGAGGCGCGAGGACCGGTGGCTGGACTGGTCGGAGCCGGCGGCCGCCATCGTCCGCCGGGTGCGCGCGCTGGCGCCGGAGCCCGGCGCCTCGACGACCTTCCGGGACGATGTGCTGAAGGTGTTCCGCGCATCGGTCCGGGACGGCGGGGCTCTCGAACCGGGCGCCGTCGCCCGGACGCCCGAGGGCGATCTGCTGGTGGGCGCCGGTGACGGAGTGGTCCGGCTCGACAACGTGGCCCACGCGGGTCGGAAGCGGATGTCCGGCGCCGACTTCGCCCGAGGAGCCCGGCTCGTGCCCGGGGAGCGGCTCGGCGGAACCCCGCCGTGAGCGGTCCGCGGCGCGGCGGAAAGCCCCGGCCCTCGGGCGGCGGGCCCGGGCCAAGAGGGGCCCGGCCGGCCCGGCGGGGTGGCCGGCAGGCAGGTCCGGCGGGGCCGGAACCCGCTGGCGCCGAGCGGGACCCCCGGGCCGTGGCGGTCAATGTCGTCCGTCGGGTCACCGAGGAGGGTGCGTACTCCACGCTGACCATGGCGTCGGCGCTCGATCGTTCCGCCCTCGAGGGTCGGGACCGCGCCCTGGCCACCGAGCTGGGCTACGGCGTCCTGCGGAAGCTGCGCTCGCTCGACTGGGCGCTCGGTCCCCACGTGAACCGTCCCCTCGACCGCGCGACGCCGCGGGCACTGGCCCTGCTCCGCCTGGGCGCGTATCAGGTCCTGTTCACCCGGATCCCCGCGCACGCGGCGGTCGGCGAGACCGTGCGCCTGGCGCGGCAGGGGGAGCGGGGCTTCGTGAACGCCGTGCTCCGGTCGCTCAGCGCCAACCCGCCCGAGTGGCCGCGCGGCGACGATCCGGAGTCGGTGTCGATTCGGACCGGCGTGGCGCCCTGGGCCGTCGCCGAGCTCGAACGCGTGCTGCCCGGGGAGTTCACCCCGGCCGCGGAGGGCCTGGCGAGCCAGGCTCCGCTGGCGATACGGGCCAACACCTGCCGGCTCCCCTCGGAAGGACTGGAGCAGGCGCTGCGCGACGCCGGCTTCGAGGCCCGGCGGGGCGCGCTGCACGCCGACACGTTCCACGTCCAGGAGGCATCGCCGACCCGGCTGCCGGGGTTCCGGGAGGGCTGGTTCGCGATCCAGGACGAGTCGTCGGCGTTCGTCGTCAGGGCCCTCGACCCGCAGCCCGGGGACCGGATCCTCGACGCGTGCGCGGGGCCCGGCGGGAAGGCCACGCACGTGGCGTGCCTGGTCGGCGACGACGGCCTGCTGGTGGCGGCCGACGCGAACCCATCACGGGCCGGGCTGGTCGCCCAGCTGGCCCGGCGGCTCGGCGTGCCGGCCCGGATCGTTGCCCAGGACGCCCGGCGACCGGCGGTCCACGGTCCGTTCGACCGGGTGCTCGTGGACGCGCCGTGCTCGGGCATCGGCGCGGCGCGGCGGCGGCCGGAGCTGCTGTGGCGCCCGGCCCGTGACGACCTGTCCCGGCTCGCCCGCCTCCAGGTTGCGATCGCGTCCTCGGCCGCCGAGGTCCTGAAGCCCGGCGGGCGACTCGTGTACTCGGTCTGCACCTTCCCACGCGCCGAGACCGACGCGGCCTGCCGCGCGATCCTCCGCCACCGGCCGGACCTGGTTCCCGCGCCGATCGACGGTCCCGACGGCCCGGAGGACCGCGTCCGGCTGTGGCCGCACCGGCATGGGACGGACGCCATGTTCGTGGCGGCGTTCACCCGCCGCGCCTGACCGATTTGCACCGGTCCGGGGCGTAGAATCGGGGCGCGGGGGGGACCCCGGCGGCTCAAGCGGTCCTCTGAACGTGCCGACTCCACAAGTGTCGAACGCGCAGGGCGAACGGGCCCGCAACCCCGCGGCCCCGAGAGGGGATCTGAACGTGGCAGAAACGATCCTGGTGGTGGACGACGATCCGGACATCGCCCGGTTCGTCGAGGTGAACCTGCGCTCGGTCGGCTACGACGTGTCCGTCGCGGGCGACGGCGAGGAGGCCCTCCTCAAGGCCGAAGAGCTGCACCCCGACCTCGTGCTGCTCGACGTCATGATGCCCCGGGTCGACGGATTCGAGGTCGCCCAACGGCTGCGCCGGAACCCCCGCACCGCCAACACGAACATCATCATGCTCACCGCCAAGGCCCTGTCCTCCGACAAGGTCCTCGGCCTCACGAGCGGCGCCGACGACTACATCATCAAGCCGTTCGACCCGATCGAGCTCCTGGCGCGGGTGAAGACCACGCTCCGTCGCGCCAAGGACATGAAGGCGCTGTCGCCGCTCACCGGCCTTCCCGGAAACATCCGCATCCAGGAGGAGATCCAGCGCAAGGTCGACGACGAGACCCCGTTCGCCGTCCTCTACAACGACCTCGACAACTTCAAGGCGTACAACGATCACTACGGGTTCGCCCGGGGCGACCGCGTCATCGTGGCCGCCGCGCGGATCCTGCAGGAGGTCGTCGAGGACCTCGCCCGGGGCGACCACTTCGTCGGCCACGTCGGCGGCGACGACTTCGTGGTCGTGGTTCCGCCGGAGGCCGCCGAGCAGTCCGCGGCGGCGATCTGCCAGCGGTTCGACCGCGAGGTCCGGCACTTCTACGACCGGGAGGACCTCGAGCGCGGGTGGGTGGAGGTCGAGGACCGGCAGGGCGTCCTGCAGCGATTCGGCCTCGTCGCCATCTCCATCGGGGTCGCCTCGTCGGCTCGCCGCAAGTTCACGCACTACGGCGAGGCGGTCGACGTTGCGACCGAGATGAAGCAGTACGCGAAGCGCCAGCCCGGCTCGTCCTTCGCGGTCGACCGCCGGACCATGTAGCTCATCCGCCCACGGCGGAACTTCCCCGCGTCCCCACCCTCCGTGCCCGGCGGGCTTCACAGGTTTCGTCACACGCCCCCCGGCCTATACTTCCGGCGGAAGCTCGTTCTCGGGGCGGGGTGCAACTCCCCACCGGCGGTGAGAGTCCGCGACCCCCCGGCAGCCGGTCGGGGGTGGACCCGGTGCAACTCCGGGACCGACCGTGACAGTCGGGATGGAAGAGGACGGGCCGTGGCTTGGCCGTGCGTTCGCGCGGCCTCCTCGGTCGTCGCCCAGCCCCCTCGGAACGGATGTGGCGATGGACGACGAACGGACGATGCGGCGGGCACTGGACCTCGCGGAGCGGGGACTGGGCCTCGTCTCGCCCAACCCCCTGGTCGGCGCGGTCGTCGTGCGCGGCGAGGACGTCGTCGGCGAGGGCTGGCACGAGGGCCCCGGAACGCCCCACGCGGAGGCGAGCGCGCTCGCGGAGGCGGGTGAGCGCGCCCGCGGCGCCACGCTGTTCGTCACGCTCGAGCCGTGCGACCACTTCGGCCGGATGCCCCCGTGCACGCAGGCGATCGTCGAGGCGGGGGTCGCGGAGGTGGTCGCCGCCATGCGCGACCCCAATCCCATCGTCGACGGCCGGGGCTTCGCCGCCCTCGAACGCGCCGGCATCCGGGTCCGCACCGGGGTGCTGGAGCGGGAGGCCGAGCGGCAGAACGCCGCGTTCGTCCGCCACGTCACGACCGAGCTGCCGCTCGTCACGGTGAAGGTCGCCGCGACGCTCGACGGGAAGGTCGCCGCCAGGGACGGTTCATCCCGCTGGATCACCGGCGAGGAGTCGCGAGCGGACGTCCACCGGATGCGCGCGGCCGCCGACGCGATCGTGGTGGGCGCGGGTACGGCGCTCGCCGACGATCCCGCGCTCACCGTGCGCCACCCGGGGTACCGGGGCCGGCCCGTGCTACGCGTGGTCGTCGACGCCGCCGGCCGCGTCCCGGCGACCGGCAGGCTGTTCTCCGGAGAAGCGCCCACGCTGGTCGCGACCACCGACGCGGCGCCGCAGGACGTCGCCCTGGCCTGGCGGGCGGCCGGCGCCGAGGTGCTCACCGTCGCGGCCGACCCGGACGGAGGCGTCTTCCTGGCCGAGCTGTGGGCGGCGCTCGGCAAGCAGGGAGTGCAGTCGGTCATGGTGGAGGGCGGCCCGACGCTGGCGGCGAGCGCCGTACGCGACGGACTGGTCGACCGCGTGGTGGTATTCCTCGCTCCGAAGCTCGTCGGGGGGACAGACGCCCCCGGCATCCTGGGCGGGGACGGCCTCGCCCCGATCACCGAGGCCGTGCAGCTCGACATCGTGTCGGTGGACCGGATCGGCCCCGACGTGAGGGTGGAGGCGGATGTTCACCGGGATCGTTGAGGAGCTCGGGCGCGTGACCGGGCTCGAGGGCCCGCGGCTCACCGTCGCCTGCGCGACCGCCGCGCAGGGCTCGACCGTGGGAGCCTCGGTCGCGGTGAACGGCGTCTGCCTGACGGTGGTCGAGCAGGGCGACGAGGAGCTCGCGTTCGACATCAGCGGGGAGACGTTCGAGCGCACCGCGCTCGACCGTCTCCGTCCCGGCGACCCGGTGAATCTCGAGCGTCCCATGCTGCTCACGGACCGGCTCGGGGGCCACATGGTCCAGGGCCACGTCGACGGCGTGGGCAGGGTCGCCGCGGTGACCCCCCAGGAGGGCGGGTCGACGATCGAGATCGAGCTCCCCGAGGGGCTCGAGCGGTACGTGGTCGAGAAGGGCTCGATCACCGTCGACGGCGTGAGCCTCACGGTGACGGGCATCGATGGCCGGACGTTCGGCGTCGCGCTGATCCCGCACACGCTGGCGGTGACGACGCTCGGCACGACGAAGCCCGGCGACCCGGTGAACCTCGAGGTGGATGTGCTTGCGAAATACGTTGAACGGATGCTCGGGACCCCGTTCCCGCAGCTGCCGGCGGCCGACGAACCAGGAGCGTGACGATGACGGAGAGCGTGGTGGGGGACGAGTTCGACCCGATCGAGGACGCGATCGAGGAGATCAAGCAGGGGCGGATGGTGATCGTCGTCGACGACGCCGATCGCGAGAACGAGGGCGACCTGATCCTCGCCGCCGCCACCGTGACGCCGGAGGCCATCGCGTTCATGGTCCGGCACACGAGCGGCGTGATCTGCATGCCGGTCGTGGGGGAGCGGCTCGACGATCTGCGCATCCCGCTCATGGTGAGCGACGTGACGGACCCTCAGCGCACCGCGTTCACGGTGTCGGTGGACGCCCGGCAGGGGACGACGACCGGCATCTCGGCGGCCGACCGCGCGCACACGATCAAGGCCATCGTCGACCCCGGCACGCAGCCCGAGGACCTGGTGCGCCCGGGGCACGTGTTCCCCCTGCGGTACCGGGAGGGGGGCGTGCTGAAGCGGGCCGGCCACACCGAGGCCTCCGTGGACCTCGCCGTGCTGGCCGGGCTGTACCCGGCGGGTGTCCTGTGCGAGATCGTGAACGAGGACGGCACCATGTCGCGCCTTCCCTCGCTCGTGGAGTTCGCGAAGGAACACGGCCTCAAGCTCATCTCGATCGCCGACCTCATCCAGTTCCGCCGCAAGAGCGAGCGCCTCATCGAAAAGGTCGCCGACGCGCGCATCCCCACCGAGTACGGCGAGTTCCGGGCGGTGGCCTACGAGAGCACGGTGGACAACCGTGTCCACGTGGCGATGGTCCTCGGCGACGTCGGCGACGGCGAGCGGATCCTCGTCCGGGTCCACTCCGAGTGCCTCACGGGCGACGTGTTCGGCTCGCTGCGCTGCGACTGCGGTCAGCAGCTCGATGCCGCGCTTCGCAAGGTCGGCGAAGAGGGCCGCGGCCTCGTGCTGTACATCCGGGGCCACGAGGGCCGGGCCATCGGGCTCACGCACAAGCTTCGTGCCTACCAGCTGCAGGAGGCCGGGCGAGACACGGTCGAGGCGAACGTCGAGCTGGGGTTCCCGGCCGACCCCCGCGATTACGGCATCGGCGCGCAGATCCTCGTCGATCTGGGGGTTCGCTCCATGCGCCTGCTGACGAACAACCCCGCCAAGCGGGCGGGCCTGGAGGGCTACGGCCTCTCGATCGTGGAACGCGTGCCGCTCGAGACCGAGCCGACCGACGAGAACATCGGCTACCTCAAGGCCAAGCGCGAGAAGCTGGGGCACCTGCTCGACAACCTCGGGGAACCGGTGGCGGCGGAACCCCAGCCGGAGACGGAGGCGGCGACGTGAGGACGTTCCAGGGCGGGTTCGAGGCCCGCGGTCGGCGGTTCGCGATCGTGGCGGCCCGGTTCAACGAGGTCGTTGTGCAGCACCTGGTCGAGGGGGCTGAGGCGTGCCTGGCCAAGCACGGGGTGGACACCGACGACGTCGACCTCGCCTGGACTCCCGGCGCGTTCGAGGTCCCCATGGTCGGCCCGGCGGCTCGCCGAGACCGGCGCGTACGACGCCGTCATCTGCCTGGGCGCCGTGGTCCGGGGCGAGACGAGCCACTTCGACTACGTGGCCGGCGCGGCGGCGACGGGCATCCGCGAGGCGGCCGTGGCGACGGGGGTCCCGGTGATCTTCGGGATCCTCACCACGGAGACGTTCGCCCAGGCGGTCGACCGCGCGGGCGGCAAGCACGGGAACAAGGGGTGGGACGCCGCCCTCGCGGCCATGGAGATGGCAGGATTGCTCGAGGCGCTCCCCAAGCGGGAGTCGTGAGTCCGGGAAGGAGATGACCCGCCGGTGATCGTGGAGAAGCCCTGGGGGAAGGTCACGACCTACGCCCTCAACCAGACGTCGTCGGTCCGGATGATCACGATCGAGCCCGGCCAGGAGACCTCCGAGCACTACCACCAGCTCCGCGACGAGATGTGGATCGTCCTGGACGAAGGGCTCCGCATCCAGATCGGGAACCGCCAGGTCGAAGCCCAGGTGGGGGAGGAGTTCGTGGTCTCCTCCGAGGAGCCGCACCGCATCTCGAACGAGGGCACGAAGCGCGGCCGGGTGCTCGAGATCGCCCACGGCTACACGACCGAGGACGACGTGTTCCGCCTGCAGGACGACTACGGCCGGACGCTCGAGCCGGAGTGGTAGGTCGGCCGTCCTGACCTGTGCATTCGGCCGGTTTCGGTCATCGATTCGGTCGTTGATTCGCTCCGAACGCCGGTGCTAGGCTCCGCGCGGTTTCCGACAAGGGGGGAACCCGGTGTCCGGTGCGCTGAGGATGCGCCGGGTGTAAGGAGGGACGGGCCGTGTCGCAGGGAACTGTCAAGTGGTTCAGCAACGAGAAGGGATACGGCTTCATCGCCCGTTCCGACGGTGACGATGTCTTCGTCCACTTCTCGGCCATCGCAGGCGACGGCTACCGGAGCCTGGCCGAAGGCCAGGAGGTCGAGTTCGACGTGGTCGACGGCCCGAAGGGCAAGCAGGCCGCCAACGTCAGGCCGGTCGGCTGAGCCAGCCGACCGCGCCGAGGGCGCACCTCGAGGCGCCCGGACGACTTCGCCGTCCGGGCGCCTCGCGCATCCCCCGCCGATCGCTCGACCGGACCGGGTGTGATCTCCGTCATCGACAGCCCGCCGCGACGCTGCCTATACTGCCCGCGCATGTTGGTTCGTGAATCTTCCGGGGCGCCGACGCTTCGCGTCGGTGCCTCTTCGTCGAACGAGGAGGTGATGCGCGGTATCCGTTGAGCCGCGCATCAACGACCGCATCCGGTCGCCCCAGGTCCGCCTCGTCGGGCCGGACGGGGACCAGATCGGCATCGTTACGACCCAGGACGCGCTCACCAGAGCGCGTGACCTCGACCTCGACCTCGTCGAGGTGGCTCCGCAGGCCCAGCCCCCGGTCTGCCGGATCATGGACTACGGGAAGTACAAGTACGAGCGCGACATCCGGCAGAAGGAAGCCCGCAAGAAGCAGTCGCGGATCGAGGTCAAGGAGATCAAGTTCCGGCCGAAGATCGACCCGCACGACTACAACACCAAGAAGGGCCACGTCGTCCGGTTCCTCAATGCCGGGGCGCGGGTGAAGGTCACGATCATGTTCCGGGGCCGCGAGATGGCCCATACGGAGCTCGGTCGCAAGATCCTCGACCGGCTCGTGGCGGACCTGAAGGATCTCGCGACGGTCGACTCCTATCCCAAGCTCGACGGCCGGAACATGGTCATGGTCATCGCCCCGACCAAGAAGGTCCAGCACGAGGTTCCGAAGCCCCGCCGGAGCCGCGACGAGGCCCCGCCGGAGGAGACGCCTGCCCTGGTCGCGGACGGCGCCGGCTCCGAGCCCCCCCCACCCGCGGCAGAGAACAACGGTTCGAGTCCGCCGGAAGCCGCCGCTGCCGCACCCACGGAAGAGGCCGCACCCACGGAAGAGGCCGCACCTACGGAAGAGGCCGCCGACGCCGCGCCAGGGGAGCCCCCTGCCGAGCAGGAGGCGCCGGAGGCCGCCGCAGCGCAGCCCGAGCCTGCGACAGAGGTGGCCGCGCCTGAGCCCGAGCCGGAGGCGGAGACCCCACCTCCGCCGGAGGCTGCGGCGGCCAAGCCGGAGGCGGAGGACCAACCCGCGGGGGAACCCGAGCCCCAGGGGGCGCCGACGGCTTCCGCCGGGTCGTAGTCCCGGTCCCGCCACGGGCCCGTTCGCGTCTGTACACTGGACCGGCCCCGCAGCACCATTCCAGCAATTCTTCGAGGACGGTTCGAACATGAAGCAGAAGACGCATCGCGGCGCCGCGAAGCGGTTCCGGGTCACCCGGAACGGCAAGGTGCTGCACCGCAAGGGCACCGGCAACCACTTCCTGCGCAAGAAGTCGAGCAGCCGCCGGCGCCGCGTGGAGGGCATGTCCCAGGTCACCGCGGAGGCGCGCGGCATCAAGCGCCTGCTGGGGAAGTAGCTATGGCCAGGGTCAAGCGCTCCGTCCATTCGAAGAAGAAGCGCCGTGAGGTGCTCGAGGCCGCCAAGGGCTACCGGGGCGCCCGCCACAAGCGGTACCGCGTCGCCAAGGAACAGCTGCTCCACTCGGGCGTCTACGCGTACCGCGACCGGCGGGACAAGAAGGGCAACTTCCGCCGCCTGTGGATCACGCGGATCGGCGCGGCCAGCCGTCAGAACGGCATGTCGTACTCGACGTTCATGGCCGGCCTGAAGGCCGGCGGGATCGAGCTCGACCGCAAGATGCTCGCCGACATCGCGGTGAACGACCCGAAGGCTTTCTCGGGCCTCGTCGAGACCGCGAAGTCCTCCCTCGGCAAGTAGCCCCGCCGAATCCGTCCGTTCCCGATGTTCTGGTTCCGCTCTGCGGCGTGGACCGCGGCGGTTCGCCTCAGGAGGCGGCGGGCGACGGTCCCTCGAGCGGTCCGGGGCTAGCATCCGCTCCAAGATGATCACGTCGATCAAGAACCCTCGGGTCGCCGAGGCGGTGAAGCTCCGCAAGCGCGCGATGCGTGACAAGCGGAGGCAGTTCCTCGTGGAGGGCGCTCAGGCGGTCGCCGAGGCGGCGACCGCCCGGCCGACGCCGCTCACAGAGCTGTTCGTCGGGCCGGATTCCTCGCCCCACCCGGCCGTCGTGGCGGCGGGACAGGCAGGGGTTCCCGTCACCGACGTGTCGGACGAGGTGATCCGGGCGCTGACGTCGACCGTCACGCCGCAGGGCCTCGTGGGGGTCGCGACCATGGTGGACACACCGCTCCACGACCTTCCGGAGAACCTGTCGCTCGCAGCGGTGCTGTTCTCCGTGCGCGATCCAGGGAACGCCGGCACGATCCTCCGTTCCGCCGACGCGGCGGGCGGCGACGCGGTTGTGTTCTCCGAGGCATCCGTGGACGTGTACAACCCGAAGGCGGTCCGGTCCTCGGCCGGGTCCCTGTTCCACGTCCCGGTGGTACGGGACGCAGGGATCGCCGAGACCGTCGACGCGATGCGCGCCCGGGGCGTGGCCGTGTACGCGATGGGGGCTTCCGGCGACGCGACGCTGTACGACCTCGACCTGCGGAAGCCCTCGGCGTTCGTCTTCGGGAACGAGGCGTGGGGGCTTCCCGACGAGGTGACTGCCATGGCCGACCGCGTGGTTCGGGTGCCGATCCCGGGCGCGGCCGAGTCGCTCAACCTGGCCTCCGCCGCAACCGTCGTCCTGTTCGAGGCCGTCCGTCAGCGCGTCGCCGCGGCGGGGTCGCTGGAGGAGCTGATCTCCGGTGCCGCTCACGACGTCCGATCTCCGCTCACGGCCGTGAAGGGGTTCGTGTCGACGCTGTCCCGCCGGTGGGAGGTCCTCGACGACGGACAGCGGCAGGCCATGTTGGACGCGATGTCGTACGACCTGGACCGGATGAACGCGATCCTGCGCGAGCTGGTCGATGCATCCCGGCTTTCCGCGGGTGCCCTCGAGCTCTCCCGTGACCGGCTCGAGCTGGCCAACGTGGTCGCGGGTGTCGTCAAGCGTGCCACCGCGAATCCGGACCATCCGGCCGTCATGTGGGAAGGCGAGGACATGGCCTTCGTCGGGGACCCGCAGCGCCTCGGGGACGCGATCGCTGCCATGGTCCAGGCGGCGGCCTGGTGGGGGCAGCAAGGCCCCGTCGGGGTCCGTGCCTCCCGAGCCGGCGACGAGGTCGTGGTCGAGGTCACGCGTGCGGCCACCGACCTCACCCACGGCGAGTCGGAGCGCCTGTTCGAGGTCCGGCGACCGGGGTCCGGTGGTATGGGCACCAAGCTCGGCCTGCATGTGGCGCGGGGCGTCGCCGAGGCGCAGGGCGGTTCCCTGATCGCCGATGTCGACGCCGGGATCACGCTGCGATTGACCATCGCGATTCGCGACGAGGCCTGATTCCGGGCCCGGGCCCGAACCCGTCGCTACACTTGCGCGACCCATGGAAGCCTCCGAGGCCCTGCGTACCCTGGACGCGGAGCTCGAGCGTGGCCGGCAGCTGTTCGCCGGAGCAGGAACGCTCGAGGAGCTCGAGCGCGCGCAGACCTCGGTCATGGGCCGCAAGTCGACCTTCGGCGAGGTCCAGCGGTCCCTCGGCCAGCTGAACGAGGACGAACGCCGCGAGGTCGGCCGCCGCGCCAACGAGGTGCGAACCGAGCTGCAATCCGCGCTCGAGGCGCGGAGGAGCGAGCTCCAGGCCGGCGAGCGCCGCGAACAGCTCGAACGCGACCGCGTCGACGTCACGCTTCCCGGGCGGAAGCCCCGGCCGGGCTCGCTCCACCCCCTGTCGATCGTCGAGCGCGAGATCGTCGAGGTGTTCACCCGAATGGGGTACCGCGTCGTCGAGGGGCCCGAGGTCGAGACCGACTGGTACAACTTCACGGCCCTCAACATCCCCGAGGACCACCCCGCCCGCGGCGAGAAGGACACGATCTACGTCGACGTTCCCGGCCGGTCCGACCTGCTGCTCCGCACCGAGACGAGCGCCATGCAGATCCGGACCATGGAACGGCAGGACCCGCCGGTCTACGTGATCGCGCCGGGCCGCGTGTTCCGCCAGGACACGCCCGACCCCACGCACATGCCGGTGTTCCACCAGGTGGAGGGCCTCGCGATCGACGAGGGCCTGTCGATGACCGACCTCCGCGGGACGCTCGCCGCGTTCGCCAGGGCGATGTTCGGCGAGCAGGTCCGCACTCGCTTCACGCCCGACTACTTCCCGTTCGTCGAGCCGGGCGGGCAGCTCTCGGTGACCTGCTTCGTGTGCAACGGCATCGGATGCCGGACCTGCGGGGACACCGGCTGGATCGAGCTGCTGGGGTGCGGCATGGTCCATCCGAACGTCCTCGAGAACGTCGGCTACGACTCCGAGCGGTACACGGGGTTCGCGTTCGGCCTGGGCATCGAACGCGTGGCCCTCGCCCGGTACGGGATCCCGGACATCCGGCTGCTGTATTCGGGCGACGTCCGGTTCCTCTCGCAGTTCACGGGGGCCTCGTAGTGCTGGTCGTGTACGGGTGGCTCCGGGAGATGTGCCCGGTCGAGCTCGACACCGACGAGCTGGCGCGGGTGCTCACCATGCGGGGCGCGGGCGTCGAGGCGGTCATCCGGCCGTGGGAGGGGCTGGCCGGCGTGGTCACGGCCAAGGTCGTCGACGTCCGGGACCACCCCTCGTCGAACAAGCCTCTGTGGATCGCCGACGTCGACGACGGATCGGGGACCCATCAGGTCGTGGCCGGTGTCGGGAACTTCCGCGCCGGCGACGTGGTGCCGTGGGCACGGCCGGGATCACGCGTCCCGGTCCTGCCCGAACCGCTGTCCGCCCGGCCGCTCGCCGGGGAGACCTCGAACGGCATGCTGTGCTCGCCCCGCGAGCTGGCCATCTCGGCCGACCACGGTGGAATCCTGATCCTGCCGCCAGACACGCCGGTGGGTGTGGACGTCGCCGGGCGATTCGGCCTCGACGACGTGGTGTTCGACATCGAGGTCATGCCCAACCGCCCCGACCTGATGTCGGTGGCCGGCGTCGCGCGGGAGCTCGCGGCCGCGACGGGCGCGCCGTTCTCCCTGCCGGAGATCCAGCTCGAGGAGTCGATCGAGGACGCGAACGGCGTCGCCACCGTCGTGATCCACGACGAGGAACGGTGCCCGCGGTACCTCGGCAAGGTCATCCGCGGCGTCACGATCGGGCAGTCGCCGATCACGGTCCAGGCCCGCCTGACCGCCGCCGGCATGCGTCCCCTGTCGAACGTGGTCGACGCGACGAACTACGTGATGCTCGAGCTCGGGCAGCCGCTCCACGGGTTCGACCTGGCAAAGCTGGCGGGACCCGGCATCGTGGTCCGCCGCGGCGGGGATGGCGAGCGCATGGTCACGCTCGACGACGTGGAGCGCGTGCTCACGCCGGAGGACCTCGTCATCGCCGACGTCGAGCACGGCGTGGCCATCGCCGGCGTCATCGGCTCGGAGGACGCCGAGGTCTCCGACGCGACCGCCGACGTGCTGCTCGAGAGCGCGCACTTCGCCCGGACCGGCGTGCTCCGGACGGCCCGCCGGCTGGGCCTGCGCACCGAGGCCTCGATGCGGTTCGAGCGGGGCGTCGACCCCGAGGGCCCCGGCCGGGCCGCCGACCGCGCGTCCCAGCTCATCGCGGCATGGGCCGGTGGACAGGTCCTGACGGGGACGATCGACGCCGGCCACCCGCACGATCGCCGGCACGTGTCGGTTCGGCCGTCGCGCGCGTCGATGCTGCTCGGTGAGCTGATCGAGACCCGGGACGTCCGCGAGGCGTTCGGCCGGCTGCGCATCGAGGCCGAGGAACGCGGCGAGGACGAGGTCGACGTCGAGGTGCCCGGCTACCGGTTCGACCTGGAGATCGAGGCAGACCTCATCGAGGACGTCGCGAGGATCCGGGGCTACGACAGCGTCGCCTCCACGCTGCCGCCGGTCCGCCAGTCGGGCGGGTTGCAGCACTCGTACGGGTTCCGCGGCAGGGTCCGCGAGGCGCTCCTGCGGGCGGGCCTCCGGGAGACGCTCTCGCTCTCGTTCGCCTCGGCCGAGGATCTCGCGCTCACCGACGACCACGACGCGGTGAAGGTGGCCAACCCGCTCGCCTCCGACGACGCGTTCCTCCGGACGAGCATGCTGCCCGGCCTGCTGAAGGGCCTGCGGCACAACGTCGCCCACGGCGTGCGCTCCGTCGCGCTGTTCGAGGTGGGACGGACCTTCTATCCGGGCGAGCCGAGCGACGATCCCAAGGAGATCCCGGTCGAGGAACACGACCGAATCGGCATCGCTGTGACCGGCGTGGCGTCGGGGGGCTGGCCCGATCCGGCGAGGGAGCTCGACTTCTTCGACCTGAAGGGCGTGGTGGAGACGCTGTTCGATGCGCTCGGGGTCGCAGGGTGGGAGGTCGGGCCGCCCCCGGGGCCGCTGTTCCACCCGACCCGGTCGGCGTCGGTGACGCTGGGGGAGGAGCTGGTCGGGGAGTTCGGCGAGCTCCACCCGGACGTGGCCGAGCGGCTCGACCTGCCCGCACGGGTCGGGATCGCGGAGTTCGAGATGGCCCTGCTCGACCGCCACGCGACCGGCGAGGTGGTGTACCGGGAGGTCCCGCGGTTCCCGCCGGTGCGCCGGGACTTGGCGTTCGTGCTGCCCCAGGATGTCCCGGCGGAGGCCGTTCGGCGCGCGATCGTGGACGCCGTGGCCGACCTCGGCGTCGAGGCCGCCCTGTTCGACGTGCACACCGGCCCCCCGATCCCATCGGGGCGCAAGAGCCTGGCGTTCGCGGTCGACCTTCGCGCGCCGGACCGCACGCTGACGGACGAGGACGCCACTCGCGCCGTCACGGCGATCGAGGCGAGCGTCACGGGGCTCGGCGGCGAGCTCCGGGCGGGCTGAACCGGCGCTCGATCGACCGGCTCGGACGACGTCGCCTCCGGTTCCTAGAATCAAGGCGTGCCGAGAGCGAACGAGGCCGTCGAGGCCGCCCTCAACGAGTACCGGGACCTGCTGGCGATCACGTCGCCCGACCCGCACAAGGCCCGCGCATACGAGAAGGCTGCCCGCTCGATCGGCGGGTGGCACGAGGACATCTCCGTGGCGAGCGTCGACGACCTGCTGAAGATCCCGAACGTCGGCAAGTCGATCGCCCCGAAGGTCGCCGAGTACCTTCAGACGGGGCACATGACCGTGCTCGAGGAGCTCCGGGCCCAGATCCCGCCCGGCGTCCGCCAGCTGATGTCGATCCCCGCGCTCGGCCCGAAGAAGGCGCTCGCGCTGTACGAGGAGCTCCACGTCTCCTCGGTCGAGGAGCTCTCGGAGGCCATCGACGACGGACGGGTGGCGTCGCTCAAGGGGTTCGGCGAGAAGACCGCCGAGAAGCTCGCCGACGGCATCACGATGATGCAGCAATCCGACGATCGCGTGCTCATCAGCGTCGCGCTCGAGCTCGCGGAGGAGCTGCTGGGGGAGCTGGCCGGCCTTCCCGGCGTGGTCCGGTCCGACTACGCCGGTTCCCTGCGGCGGATGCGGGAGACGATCGGCGACGTGGACCTCCTGGTCGCCGCCGAGGCCGAGCACGCTCCGGCGATCATGGACGCGTTCACGTCGCTCGGGCAGGCGGAGCGCGTCATCGCGCACGGGGAGACGAAGTCCAGCATCCGAACGACGCGCGGCCTGCAGGTCGACCTCCGGGTCATCCCGCCGTCGTGCTGGGGGGCGGCGCTGCAGTACTTCACCGGCTCCAAGGCCCACAACGTGAAGACCCGCGAGCTCGCCGTGCGCCAGAAGCTGAAGCTGTCGGAGTACGGGCTGTTCGACGTGGAGACCGACGAGCTGATCGTGGCCGAGACGGAGGAGGAGGTCTACGAGCGCCTCGGGCTGCCGTGGATCCCGCCGACCATGCGCGAGGACCGCGGGCGAGGTCGAGGCGGCGCGCAAGGGCGAGCTGCCCGACCGTGGTGGAGCTGACGGACATCCGCGGCGACCTCCACACGCACACCGACCTCACCGACGGACTGGCGCCGCTCGAGCGCATGGTCGAGACCGCGGCGGCCATGCGGGCACGCGTACTACGCGGTCACCGACCACGCCCCGAACCTCTACATGCAGCGCATGACCGACGAGAAGATGCTCGCCCAGCGGGAGCGGATCCGGGCGCTCCAGCCGAAGTTCCCGAAGATGACGCTGCTGCACGGCACCGAGCTGAACATCGACCCGGACGGCGGGGTGGACTGGCCGGCGGAGTTCCTCGACGGGTTCGACGTGTGCGTGGCCTCGGTGCACTCGCACTTCAACCAATCCCGCGAGGAGATGACCGCGCGGATCGTGCGGGCCATGGAGAACCCCCACGTGAACATCATCGGCCACCCCACCACCCGGAAGATCGGGCAGCGGCCGCCGATCGACTACGACCTCGAGGAGGTGTTTCGCGCCGCCGCCCGGACGGGGACCGCGCTCGAGATCAACTCGTACCCGGACCGGCTCGACCTCCGGGACGAGCACGTCATGTGGGCCCGTCGGCACGGAGTGAAGTTCTCGATCGACACCGACTCGCACTCGACCGTCCACCTCGGGTTCCTGCGGTTCGGCGTCGGAACCGCCCAGCGCGGGTGGGCCACCGCCGAGGAGGTCATCAACGCCTGGCCCCTCGCGAAGCTCCGGAAGTTCCTGCGAAAGGGCCGCTGATCGGCGCCTCCGGGGCACCCCGGCCGGCGCGGCCGTCGCGGGCCGTGCTGCCGCGTTCGTTCTACCGCCGGCCCTCGCTCGAGGTGGCCCCGGACCTGCTGGGCCGGACGCTCGTGCGTGAGCTCCCGGACGGGACGCGCCTCGCTGCGTCCATCGTCGAGACCGAGGCATATCGCGAGGACGACCCGGCCAGCCACTCGTACCGGGGGAGGACCGCCCGCACGGACGTGATGTTCGGACCGCCCGGCCGACTGTACGTGTACTTCACGTACGGCATGCACTTCTGCATGAACGTCGTGACCGGCGAGGACGGCGAGGGCAGCGCGGTGCTGCTCCGCGCCGCCGAGCCGATCGAAGGGCTGGACCGGATGGCGGAACACCGAGGCCTCGCCGACCCCCGGCTGCTGTGCGCGGGGCCGGGGCGGCTGTGCCAGGCATTCGCCGTCGGAAAGGAGCAGAAGGGCGCCGACCTCGTTCGCGGGCAGGCCCTGCGGATCGAATGGGGGCTGTCCGTTCCGCCCGGAGGTGTGGTGACGGGCCCTCGGATCGGCATCAGCGTGGCCACGGAGCAGCCGTGGCGGTTCGTCGTGGCCGGGAGCCGGTTCCTGTCGCGGGGGCCGCGCGCCCGGCCGGGGGACGGGGTCAGGCCGAGGAGGGATTGACCCAGACGGTCACCGTGGCCCCGGGGAGCAGCGCCTCGCCGGATGCGGGGCTCTGCCGCCACACCAGCCCGCGCTTCGCGTGACAGCCCTGCGCGTCGCCCGAGCACTGGGAGCGGATGAGCGCCACGGCGCCGAAGCCGGCCTCCTGGAGCGCGGCGAGCGCAGCGTCCTGGGACATGCCGATCACGTTCGGCACGATGGCCGGAACGGCGGGCTCGGTGGCACACGGCGTGGGCGACGCGGTCGGCTCGGGCGACGGGGGGATCCCGGTCGGCGAGGGACTCGGAGAGCTCTCGGGCGAAGGTGTAGACGACGCGCTCTTCCTGGTGGGCGCGAACCGGACCAGCCCCGCGCCGGGGGAGGCCTTCTTCGACGAGGTCGGCGAGGGTTCCGGTGAGGGCTTCGGGGAGGGCTTCGGGGAGGGCTTCGGCGAAGCTGACGGCGACGTCGCGGGCGAGGCGCTCGGCGAGGCATCAGGGTTGGGTTGCGCCGACTCGGTGGGAGCCGGTGTCGTGCACGACACGGGCAGCGGCACCGCCACGAACAGCGAGACGGTGCTCGCCTGGAGCGCCTGCGCCCCGGAGACCGGGTCCTGCCCGATCACCGTGCCGGGGGTCTGCGGCGACTCCCGGGGCACGGCCACCGACTGGAACCCGGCCGCTGCCAGCCGACTCGCCGCGTCGACCACGTCCAGCCCGATGACCGACGGCACGGTGATCGGCTGGTACGTGGTCGGCTCGGTGCAGACCGGGGGCTGGGTTCCCTCGAGGAACCGGACCTCGGTGATCAGGTACGGCGGGGTGAACCCGTTCGCCTGGCAGTTCCTCGACGAGTCGATCCGCACGGTCACGTACCGCACGACCGGCTCGGAGAAGTCCCGTACGGGCAGGTTCTGGGTCGCTTTCGTCATGAACAGGCGCCAAATCTGGGCCGGCCAGGTGCCGCCGAGCACCTCCGGGAGCCGGGTCCGAGGCGCGACCATCGACTCCTCGCTCTGGGGGAACCCCACCCACACCGCGGCCGACAGCTGGGGGATGGCCCCGACGAACCAGGCGTCCCGGTACTCCTGCGCCGTTCCCGTCTTGCCGATCGCGGGGCGCCCGATGGCCGCCGCTGTGCCCGTTCCGTCCTGGATGACCTTCTGCAGGATCTGGTCGGCGACGTACGCGACCGGGGGGTCGACGGCGAGGATGCGGCGCTCGCGAGCCCGCCACAGGACCTTGCCCTCGGCGTCCGTGACCTTGGTGACGGCCACCGGCGGCACCCGGTAGCCGACGTTCGCCAGGGTGCCGTACGCCGAGGCCATCTCGACGGTGTTGACCTGCTCGGCCCCGAGGACCGCGGCCGGGACCTTCGCCAGTGGATGGCTCACGCCCATCGTCATGAGCTCGGGCGGGTTGACGCCCAGGGCCTTGGCGACCTCGATGACCTTCTGGGCGCCTGCGCAAGCGTCGCCCGCGCCGAGGTCCCGCACGATCTGCGCGTAGACGACGTTCACCGAGTCGATCGTGGCCTGCTCGACCGTGAGCTGGCCCTCGCCCGAGCCGTCGAAGTTGCTCACCGGCCAGGTCGGCTCGTCCGGCGCCTGGCACTCCTGGGGGAGCGGGATGTCGATGAACGGCGGCGCGTCGTACACCTGCTGCGGCGGGATGCCGCCCAGCATCGCCGCCACCAGGGCGAACGGCTTGAAGGTGGACCCCGCCTGCCGCCCGGTCACGCCGCCGGTGGCGAGGTTGAGCTGCGCCACCGGGTCGGTCGTCGAGAAGTAGTCGCGCCCGCCGACCATGGCCAGGACGTGCCCGTCGCGCGGATCGACGACGGTCAGCGCCGCGTACGGGTCGGCCGGGTAGATGAGGATCTCGTCGACCGCCGCCTCGGCGTCGCGCTGGAGGCCGGGCCGGAGCGTCGTGTACACGCGGATGCCTCCCCGGTACAGCAGGTTCTCGCGATCGGACCTGGTCACACCGAAAGCCGGGTTGGAGAACATCCACTGCTTCACGTACTGGACGAAGTACGGGGCGCGATACTGCACCTGACCGCCGAGCTCCAGTGCCAGCCCGGTCGGCAGGGTCGCCCGGTACTGGCGTCTCGTCGATGACGTGCTGGCGACGGAGGATGCCGAGCACGGTGTTCCGGCGCTGCAAGGCGAGCCCGGGGTGCTCGACCGGGTCGTATGCGGAGGGGGCCTGCACGAGGCCGACCAGGAGCGCCGCCTGCGCCAGGTCCAGCTCGTCGGCGGAGACCGAGAAGTACGTCTTGGCGGCCGCCTGGATCCCGTACGCGCCCTGGCCGAAGTACACGGTGTTCAGGTACCGGGCGAGGATCTCGTCCTTGCTGAGCTCGCGCTCCACCTGCCAGGCGAGCAGGGCCTCCTTGACCTTTCGGTCGAGGGTGCGGTCCGAGTCGAGGTACCGGTTCTTCACGTACTGCTCGGTGATCGTCGAGGCGCCCTGGACGATCCGGCCCTTGGTGGCGTTCACGTAGGCCGCCCGGAGCAGCGCACGGAGGTCGATGCCCGGATGCTGGTAGAACCGTCGATCCTCGACCGCGACGATCGACTGCTTGACGATGTCGGGGATCTCGTCGAAGGGGACGACGACCCGGTTCTCCTCGGCATGGAACGTCGTGATGAGCGACCCGTCGGCCGCGAACATGAACGAGGTCTGCGGAAGCTCACGGACCTTGGCCTCCTCGTCGGAGAGCCTCGGCACATGGCAGGCCGCGGCCAAGATGGCCAGCACGACGATGCCGGCCACGAGCGAACCCCGGCGCCCGTTCACGGTCGGTCGATGATATCGGTCGTTTTCGTTTCCACTGGTAGCCTCAGCCCCGGTCATGACTGCTCCCAACATGGATCGGCTGTTCGCGGGCGCCGCCGAAGTCATTCCCGAAGATGAGTTCCGGGCCAAGCTCGGGCTCGGGCGGCCCCTGCGGGTGAAGCTCGGCCTCGACCCGACCGCGCCGGCCGTGACGCTCGGCTGGGCCGTGGTGCTGCGGAAGCTCCGGCACTTCCAGGACGCGGGGCACACGGCGGTGCTCATCGTTGGGGACTTCACCGCGCGCGTCGGGGACCCGAGCGGAAAGTCCGAGACCCGGCCTCGGCTGTCGAAGGAGGTCGTCCAGGGGCACGCCGACCGGCTGCTGAGCCAGTTCTGGCGGATCCTCGACCGCGAGCGCCACCGAGGTCCGGTACAACAGCGAGTGGCTCGAGCCCATGGACATGGAGGACGTCCTGCGGATGACCGCCGCGACGACCGTGGCCCGGATGCTCGAGCGGGACGACTTCGCCAAGCGCTACGCGGACGGCCGGCCGATCTCACTGATGGAGTTCATGTATCCGCTGCTGCAGGGGATGGACTCGGTGGCCGTCGAGGCCGACGTCGAGCTCGGGGGCACCGACCAGAAGTTCAACCTGCTCATGGGGCGTGAGCTCCAGCGCGACCACGGCCAGGAACCCCAGGTGGCGTTCACCATGCCGCTGCTCGAGGGCGCTGGACGGCGTGCAGAAGATGAGCCAGTCCCTCGGCAACTACGTGGGTATCGAGGAACCGCCGGAGGAGATGTTCGGCAAGCTCATGAGCCTCCCGGACGGCCTGATCGCCAAGTACGCGCTGCTGGCGGCCGACCTCGCCGCCGGGCGAGGCCGAGCGGGTGGAGGCCGGGCTGTCCGACGGCTCGTTGCGCCCGAACGAGGAAAAGCGGCGCATGGCCGCGCGGCGTCGTGGCCCTGTACCACGGCGGCGACGCCGCGAAGGAGGCCGAGCACCGCTTCGACCTCGTCCACAAGCAGCACGAGCTCCCGGACGACGCGCCGGAGGTCGAGATCGGCGACGACCTGGTCCGTGATGGGAAGGTCTGGCTGCCCCGCCTGCTGGTCGGGGTGGGCTTCGGCGTCCTCGAACGGCGAGGCCCGGCGCCTCGTGGAGCAGGGCGGCGTCCGGCTCGACGGCGAGGTCGCTGAAGGATCCCGGCCGCGGAGTTCCCCGTCGAGGAGCTGCAGGGGCCGGGTCCTGCAGGCCGGTTCGCACCGGTTCGTCCGATTGAGTTGAACTCGCGCTCCTGCCGCTCCGGTTGACGCTTCTGGGAGCGGTGCTATCATCACAGGTCGCGTCGGTCCCCGGCCGCCCTCCGAGGTTGCGCCGAGTTCTCCGATGCGCCTCGCACCTTGAGAACTGGACAGTGTGCCAAAAGCCAGTGCGTTCCCGTCAAGCACGGGGAGGCGCGCGCAAGCGTGTCCGAACCGCCCTTGACGATCGTACGAACAAATCCGATACCGGACAGTTCAGCTGTTCCGGCCGGATCAAGCAGGTCCCGAGGGGCGATGCCGCTCCGAGGGGCCGGCTCTCAACACGGAAGCGGACCCGCAGCCTGCTTGCAGGAGGCGGATTCCTACCTTCTCTACGGAGAGTTTGATCCTGGCTCAGGACGAACGCTGGCGGTGTGCTTAACACATGCAAGTCGAGCGAGAACCACAGGAGGGGTAACCCTCCTGCGGGGAGAGCGGCGAACGGGTGAGTAACACGTGGGCAACCTGCCCCAGACACTGGGATAACCCCGGGAAACCGGGGCTAATACCGGATACTCTCGGACCACCACATGGCGGATCGAGGAAAGCTCCGGCGGTCTGGGATGGGCCCGCGGCCTATCAGCTTGTTGGCGGGGTAACGGCCCACCAAGGCATCGACGGGTAGCTGGCGTGAGAGCGTGGCCAGCCACACTGGGACTGAGACACGGCCCAGACTCCTACGGGAGGCAGCAGTGGGGAATCTTGCGCAATGGGCGAAAGCCTGACGCAGCGACACCGCGTGAGGGATGAAGGCCCTCGGGTTGTAAACCTCTTTCGGCAGGGACGAAGCGAAAGTGACGGTACCTGCAGAAGAAGCCCCGGCTAACTACGTGCCAGCAGCCGCGGTAAGACGTAGGGGGCGAGCGTTGTCCGGATTCATTGGGCGTAAAGAGCGCGTAGGCGGCCCGGAAAGTGGGGTGTGAAAACCCGAGGCTCAACCTCGGGCGTGCATTCCAAACTCCCGGGCTCGAGGCAGGTAGGGGAGATCGGAATTCCTGGTGTAGCGGTGAAATGCGCAGATATCAGGAGGAACACCGGTGGCGAAGGCGGATCTCTGGGCCTGTTCTGACGCTGAGGCGCGAAAGCTAGGGGAGCGAACAGGATTAGATACCCTGGTAGTCCTAGCCGTAAACGATGGGTGCTAGGTGTGGGAGGATATCAACCCCTTCCGTGCCGAAGCTAACGCATTAAGCACCCCGCCTGGGGAGTACGGCCGCAAGGCTAAAACTCAAAGGAATTGACGGGGGCCCGCACAAGCGGCGGAGCATGTGGCTTAATTCGACGCAACGCGAAGAACCTTACCAGGGCTTGACATGCGGGGTGAAACCGGTGAAAGCCGGTGCTCTTCGGAGCCCGCACAGGTGGTGCATGGCTGTCGTCAGCTCGTGCCGTGAGGTGTTGCCTTAAGTGGCGCAACGAGCGCAACCCCTGTTCCTAGTTGCCAGCGGGTAAAGCCGGGAACTCTAGGGAGACTGCCGGTGCCAAACCGGAGGAAGGTGGGGATGACGTCAAGTCATCATGCCCCTTACGTCCTGGGCTGCACACATGCTACAATGCGCGGTACAAAGGGCAGCGATCCAGCAATGGGGAGCGAATCCCAAAAAGCCGCGCTCAGTTCGGATCGGGGTCTGCAACTCGACCCCGTGAAGTTGGAGTCGCTAGTAATCGCAGATCAGCAATGCTGCGGTGAATACGTTCCCGGGCCTTGTACACACCGCCCGTCACACCACGAAAGTGGGTAACACCCGAAGCCGGTGGCCCAACCCTTGTGGAGGGAGCCGTCGAAGGTGGGACTCGCGATTGGGGTGAAGTCGTAACAAGGTAGCCGTACCGGAAGGTGCGGCTGGATCACCTCCTTTCTAAGGAGCCTTTGGCATATCGGTCTCGGCGGCTCATTGGAGCTCGTCGGCAATCAGACCGAAGGCACCAGGTTGATCACTGGCTACTCTCGTCGACCGCTCGAGCGGCCGGCCGGCTAGTACGCCTCTCGTTTGCACGGAGCTTCGGCTCCACGCTGCGAGGGGAGTGGAACGCCACTTCGGACCGCTTCGGTCGCGTCGGCGAGGGCACACTGTCCAGCTCCGAGGGTGCGATGCACTCCTCGCGATCCTTGAGAACTCGATAGCGAGCGCGAGCATCAACTACAAGTCAAGTTACAAAGGGCTCACGGTGGATGCCTTGGCGCCAGGAGCCGATGAAGGACGCGTCAGGCTGCGAAAAGCCTCGGGGAGCCGCCAAGAAGGCTAGGATCCGAGGGTGTCCGAATGGGGAAACCCGGCCGGGGTCATGCCCGGTCACCCAGGTCTGAACACATAGGACCTGAGGAGGGAACCGCCCGAACTGAAACATCTCAGTAGGGCGAGGAAGGGAAAGCAACCGCGACTCCCCAAGTAGCGGCGAGCGAACGGGGAAGAGCCTAAACCGACGTGGTGGTACAGCCCGGTGGCGATGCCACGTCGGGGTAGTGGGACCCATCAGAACCTTCACCGGAGGGTTCAGGGAGTTACAAAGACTGCGGTTAGTCGAATGGTCATGGAAAAGCCAGCCACAGAGGGTAACAGCCCTGTAGACGAAAACCGACAGTCCTCCCGATGGTGTTCCCGAGTAGCACGGAGCCCGTGAAATTCCGTGTGAATCTGGGGGGCCCACCCCCTAAGGCTAAGCACTCCCTGGCGACCGATAGTGAACTAGTACCGTGAGGGAAAGGTGAAAAGCACCCCGGGAGGGGAGTGAAATAGTACCTGAAACCGTGAGCCTACAATCCGTCGGAGCTTGTACGGGGGCAACCTCGTGCGAGTGACGGCGTGCCTTTTGAAGAATGAGCCGGCGAGTTAGCCGTATGTGGCAAGGTTAACCATTCTTGGGAAGCCGTAGCGAAAGCGAGTCCTAACTGGGCGAATGAGTCGCATGCGCTAGACCCGAAGCCGAGTGATCTAGCCATGGGCAGGCTGAAGCGGAGGTAAGACTCCGTGGAGGGCCGAACCCACCAGGGTTGAAAACCTGGGGGATGACCTGTGGTTAGGGGTGAAAGGCCAATCAAACTCGGTGATAGCTGGTTCTCCCCGAAATGCCTTTAGGGGCAGCCTCGGGAGTTCAGTATCGGAGGTAGAGCACTGATTGGGCTAGGGGGCCTACAAGCTTACCGACCTCAGTCAAACTCCGAATGCCGATGCTCTAGATCCCGGGAGTGAGGCTGCGGGGGATAAGCTCCGTAGCCGAGAGGGAAACAACCCAGACCGCCAGCTAAGGCCCCCAATTCTGTGCTAAGTGGGAAAGGATGTGGAGTCGCACAGACAACCAGGAGGTTGGCTTAGAAGCAGCCACCCTTGAAAGAGTGCGTAATAGCTCACTGGTCAAGTGGTTCCGCGCCGACAATGTATCGGGGCTCAAGCACAGAGCCGAAGCTGCGGCATTTCTCATATGGCTCCGCGTACGCGGGCGACCGCGTACGTGCAGGCCGAGGGATGGGTAGGGGAGCGTTCCCACGCGAGTGAAGCGGCGGGGTAACCCAGCTGTGGACGCGTGGGAAGTGCGAATGCCGGCATGAGTAGCGAATGACGGGGGAGGAGCCCGTCCGCCGAATGACCAAGGGTTCCTGGGGAAGGTTCATCCGCCCAGGGTTAGTCGGGACCTAAGCCGAGGCCGAGAGGCGTAGGCGATGGACGACTGGTTGATATTCCAGTACCACCTCACCCGCGCCCAGGCCGATTCCACTGTGCTAAGGGAACCCCCTTCGGGGGGCTACCGACCCCGGTGGAGGAGGCCAGCGAAGGGGGGACGCAGAAGGGTACGTCGACCCAGGCGATGGTCGTCCTGGGACAAGCAGGTAGGGAGGTTCCCTAGGCAAATCCGGGGAACCGCTAATCCCGAGATGTGACGTCGAGCCGCATCAGGCGAAGCGACTGATCCCATGCTGCCGAGAAAATCCTCTAGCGAGCTGGTGAGGTGCCCGTACCCCAAACCGACGCAGGTGGTCAGGTAGAGAATACCGAGGCGATCGAGAGAACCGTGGTTAAGGAACTCGGCAAATTACCCCCGTAACTTCGGGAGAAGGGGGGCCCCGGTAGGGTGTAGGACTTCGCGTCCGAAGCCCGAGGGGGCCGCAGAGACCAGGCCCAAGCGACTGTTTACTAAAAACACAGGTCCGTGCAAAGTCGTAAGACGACGTATACGGACTGACGCCTGCCCGGTGCCGGAACGTTAAGAGGAGGGGTTAGGTGCAGCCTTCGGGTTGCGTCGAAGCTCCGAATCTAAGCGCCGGTAAACGGCGGCCGTAACTATAACGGTCCTAAGGTAGCGAAATTCCTTGTCGGGTAAGTTCCGACCTGCACGAATGGCGTAACGACTTGGGCGCTGTCTCAACCACGGACTCGGCGAAATTGCACTACGAGTAAAGATGCTCGTTTCCCGCGACAGGACGGAAAGACCCCGGGACCTTTACTGCAGCTTGGTGTTGAGGTTCGGCAGACGTTGCGTAGGATAGGCGGGAGGCTGTGAAGCTCGGACTCCGGTTCGGGTGGAGCCAATCTTGAAATACCGCTCTTCGTGTGTTGGGCCTCTAACCCTGGTCCGTGATCCGGATCGGGGACAGCGCCTGGTGGGCAGTTTAACTGGGGCGGTTGCCTCCTAAAAGGTAACGGAGGCGCCCAAAGGTTCCCTCAAGCCGGTTGGCAATCGGCTGTCGAGTGTAAGCGCACAAGGGAGCTTGACTGCGAGACCGACGGGTCGAGCAGGTGCGAAAGCAGGGGCTAGTGATCTGACGACTCCTAGTGGTAGGGTCGTCACTCAACGGCTAAAAGGTACCCCGGGGATAACAGGCTGATCGTTCCCAAGAGTCCACATCGACGGAACGGTTTGGCACCTCGATGTCGGCTCGTCGCATCCTGGGGCTGGAGCAGGTCCCAAGGGTCGGGCTGTTCGCCCGTTAAAGCGGTACGCGAGCTGGGTTTAGAACGTCGTGAGACAGTTCGGTCCCTATCCGTCGTGGGCGTAGGAGATTTGAGGGGAGCTGCCCCTAGTACGAGAGGACCGGGGCGGACGCACCTCTGGTGTGCCAGTTGTCGCGCCAGCGGCATGGCTGGTTAGCCACGTGCGGCAGGGATAAGCGCTGAAAGCATCTAAGTGCGAAGCTCGCCCCAAGATGAGATCTCCCACTGGGTCAACCAGGTAAGGCCCCTCGCAGACTACGAGGTTGATAGGCCGGAGGTGTAAGCGTGGTAACGCGTTGAGCCGACCGGTACTAATAGGCCGAGGACTTGACTTCTGATTGCTCGCGCTCGCTATCGAGTTCATCAGGTGATTCGCCTGAGGAACGCTCGCGCTCTTGGCACAAACGTCCGCCGCAACGGACGCCGGTGTCGGGGCTCCTTCGGGATCTTTCGATGCAGGAACAAGGCGGCGGAACCACCGTTTCGGTGGCCATAGCGGAGGGGTCACACCCGGTCCCATTCCGAACCCGGAAGTTAAGCCCTCCAGCGCCGATGGTACTGCCCTGGAGACGGGGTGGGAGAGTAGGTCGTCGCCGAGACTTCTTCGCACGAGAGCCGCCCCGCAAGGGGCGGCTCTCGGCGTTTCCGGGGTCGGTTCGGGGCCGACACCGATGCACACGGGCTCGCCGGCGCCGCGACCGGCGTCGTGACCGCTACGCTGGAGGCATGCCGAAAGCGCTCAGCCCCCGCCAGGGGAAGTCGCCGCACGGAACGCCGCGCCGCAGCGCGCCGCTGCCGCGCGACCTCGTGGACGAGGTCCGCCGGACCGCCCGCCCGGCCCAGGCCCAGGAGGCGCTCGGGCACCTCGAGCGCGCCGTGGAGCTCCTTGGCAGGGGCGACACGCGCCAGGCGGCCAAGGAGGCGCGCAAGGCGAAGGATGCGGCCCCCCGCTCGGGCGCGGTCCGCGAGGTCCTCGGGCTCGCCCACTACGGGGCCGAGAGCTGGCGGGAAGCACTCAGCGAGATGCAGGCCTACCGCCGGATGACCGGCCGGCAGGACGAGAACCACATCATCGCCGACTCGTATCGCGCCCTCGGCAGCCCCGAGAAGGCGGTTCCCCTCGCGGAAGAGGCGCTCAGGGCGCCCATCCCTCCCAACGCCAAGGCCGAGGCCGTGATCGTCGGGGCGTCGGCGCTCGCCGACATGGGCCGGTACGACGAGGGGCTGGCGCTGCTCCGGCGCTTGTCGAACCGCGCCGACGTGGGCCGGGACCAGGATCTCCGCGTCTGGTACGTGACAGGTGACCTGCTTGCCCGCGCCGGACGCCGGGAGGACGCCGCGCAGCAGTTCCGGAAGATCACCCGGCACGACCCGACCGCGTTCGACGCGGCTGAACGCCTCTCCGAGCTGTCCTGAGACCCTTCCCGATCCTGCCTAAGGACGCCCGGGCCGTTCCGCGGCGGCGGCCTGCACCTCGCGTTCCCGGCGCTTCTTCCAGTACCTGACGAGGCCGGCGGCGTTCGTCTTCGTGCTCGACAGCAGCTCGTACCGGTCGCGGGCCTCGGCGCTCGCGCCTGCGTCCTCGAAGTCCGACGCCGTCCGCGTCGCGAGGATCTCGGCGATCCGGTCGAGGTCGTCGGTCTCGGCCATCGCGTCGCGGACGATGCCCGCCCACGTCCGGATCCGGTCGGCGGCGATCGCGCAGAGCTCGTCCACCTGCCGGACCGGCCCGAAGTGGCTGAACATCAGGGCGCTCTCCGCCCGGGCGTTGATGCGTTCGATGCTGTCGACGGCGAGCTCCACGTCGATGTCCGGCGGGGGCGTCGCGGGCCGCAGCACCCGGACGTCGGGGAAGTGGATCCCGAGCGCGTCCCCCGTGAACAGCGCGCCGCTCTCGGAGTCGACCAGGCTGACGTGATGCGACGCGTGTCCGGGCGTGTACATGACGTCGAGCGATCGGTCGCCGAGCTCGATCCGGTCGCCCTCGACCACCGAGTGGATCCGGTCGGGGTCGATCGCCCCCATGGGCCCGAACATCTCGAGCAATCGGTCCTCGCCTCCGTACACCTGAGCTGCGCTCGACCACAGCCGCGCCGGGTCGGCCAGGTGGCGGGCGCCCCGCTCGTGCACCCACACGGTGGCGGTCGGGAACCGTTCCGCGATGGTTCCGGCGCCCCCGGCGTGGTCGAGGTGGATGTGGGTCACGACGATGTGCGCGAGGTCATCCGCTTGCAGGCCGATCCGTTCGAGCGCGGCCGTGACCGCGTCGGCGGACGTCGTGGGGCCGGTCTCGATGAGCGCCGGCTCGGCCGCCTGAACCAGGTAGGCGGAGGTGACCCGGTACCGGCCGGTCATCTTCGTGTCCACCGCGACGAGCCGCGATGCCGCCTCGAAGGTGTCGTCCACTGGCGAGCGAGTCTAGCCGCGGGCCTTCGCGGCCACCGTTTCCGCTGGTCGGTGGCCTGCGCCCGGTTCGTGTCGGCGCCTCGCGCTACGGTCCTCGACGGAAAGGGGGGAGCGCCCATGGTGACGGTCAACGTCGTGGTGTTGGCCGGGACGGTCGCCGCGGACCCGATGGAGAAGGAGCTGCCGTCGGGGGACCGGGTGACCGAGATCAAGCTCTCCGTTCCCGAGGCCGGAAAACGCTCCCTCCCCCTCCCGGTCTCGGCGTGGCACGGCAAGGCCATCACGAAGCGCTCGCTCGGCGCCATCGGCAAGGGCGACGAGGTGCTCGTGCACGGCCAGCTCGTGCGGCGGTTCTACCGGAACGGAGCAGGAGCTCGGACGGTGATGGAGGTGGTGGCGACCGGCATCAAGAAGCTGGAAGCGGCCGAAGCCGAATAGGGCCGGAACGGGCCGGGAATGGCGCCCGGCAGGAAACGCCGGGCATCGGTGTCCGTCCGATGGCTCATGCGCCCCGGTCAGTCGAGCGGGCGGATGACCATCCCGGTGCGAGGCTTGGGCCAGAAGTAGGTCGACTTCTGCGGCATCGTGTCGCCGCGTTCGATCACGGCCCGGATCCGGTCCACGTGGGTGGGCGGCAGGAAGTAGGCGGCGGGGGACTGTCCCAGGTGGACGGCCTCCTCCGCCGCCGCCGCGTCGGGCATGAACCCGAGGTCGGCGTCGCCGAGGACCTGGTCGTGCAGAGCGCACACCGCCGGCGGGCCGCCCTGGAGCCGGCCGACCCGATGAACCACCTCCGCCCCCTCCCGGGTCGCCGAGCCGTACACGAGCCCGTCGTCGTCGAGTGCCGCGAGCACCTCCGACAGGTCCCGCACCCGCCGGCCGGCGGCGCCCGGGGTAAAGCCCCGTCCGTCCGCGCCGCCGGGGACGCGGCCGTTCAGAACGACCCGGTGGATCGGGAGGACCGGCGGGTCCTCCTCCGCGGCGTCGACGAGCAGCATCATCATCCGGTCCCAGGGGCCCGGGCCGTGGCCGGCCCGCATCTCGTCGCGGAAAGCCTGCGCCACCGAATACCGGTGGTGGCCGTCGGCGATGAGCAGTCGCTCCCCCTCGAGCTCGCGGCCGATCCGGTCCCACCGGGTCTCGGCGCCGCCGTCCCCGGCACCCGAGGGCAGGACCCACAGACGGTGCTCGACCCCCTGCTCGTCGGCCACCTCCTCGGTGGGCGGCAGGTCCCGGACCGCCTGTTCGAACAGGTCGGCGAGGCTGGCGGTGGGGCCCCGCCACAGCGCGTAGACGGGCGACAGATTGGCGCGGACGGTGCGCAACAGCCGCATGCGGTCCTCGACGGGGCCGGGCAGGGTTCGCTCGTGCGGGACCACGCCGCCGCCGAACGGCTCGATGTCCACCGCAGCGATGACGCCCCTCGTCCGGCGGTCCCGACCCTGGAAGGCGAACCGCATCTCGTACAGGAACCACGCCGGGCCTTCGCTCTCCCGAAGCGCACCCTGCCCGTGCCATTCCCGGAGCAGATCGGAGGCCCTCGTATACTTGTTCACCTGGTCGTCGTCACCCGGTTCGTCACGCCCGAGGATCAGTCGCACGACGTTGTGGGGGCTCGCAGAATGCAGCCGACGCTCGCTCTCAGCGCTGATCGAGTCGTACGGTGGCGCGGTGACAAGGTCCAGCGGCCCGCTCACGGATTCGTCGAACAGAAGGCCGGTGAAGGGTGAGACGCGAGGCATCCCGAAGGTATAGCACCGACCCGGCCGACCAGTCCGCGTACGACCTCTTCGCCCGCGGCATGCGGTTCCTCGACGATGGACACCCGCACCAGGCCGCCATGCTGCTCTCGCGTGCCCGCCTGATGGAGCCCGAGAAGGCGTCGATCCGCGAGGCGCTGGCCCGGGCGCTGTACATGTCGGGCAGAACGGCGTGGGCGCGGCGGGAGTTCGCCAAGACGGTCGCGATCGACCCGGTGAACGACTACGCGCACTTCGGGCTGGCGCTCGCCTGCGAGCGGACCGGCCAGCGCACCCGCGCCATCGCGCACCTCAAGCTCGCGATCGCGATGCGCCCCGGCGTGCGGCACTACGAGCGCGCGCTCGCGAGACTCGCGGGATGAGCTCCACGGGAACCGAGGCCGCGGCGGGCGCAGGCTCCGACTCCTCGAACGACACGGAGGCCGGTGACGACGCCGCGCTCGTCGATGCATACGAGGCCCTGCTGTTCGACCTCGACGGCGTTCTGTATCGGGCGACCGACACGGTCCCCGGCGCCCCGGCGGCGATCGCCGGGGTCCGGGACCGGGGCAAGCGGCTCGCGTTCGTCACGAACAACTCGAGCCGGACCCCCGAACAGGTCGCGGAGAAGCTCCGGGGCCACGGCATCGACGCGCGGCCGGAGGAGGTCGTCTCATCCGCCATGGCGACGGCCGACCTGCTCCGGGAACGGGGGGGCGGGACCGCGTACGTCATCGGCGAGACCGGGATCCGGGAGGCGCTCCGCCAGGCTGGGCTGCAGGTCGTCACCGACGACGCCCAGCAGGCCGACCACGTGGTGGTGGGCGTCGACACCGACGTCACGTACGCGAACCTGCGAACCGCGGCGCTGCTCGTCCAGCGAGGCGCATCCCTCGTGGCTACCAACGCCGACGCCTCCTACCCGGCGCCGAACGGCCTGTGGCCGGGCGCCGGCGCGCTGCTTGCGGCCATCACGACCACCCTGGGGCGCGGCCCCGACGACGTGGTCGGCAAGCCACACCCTCCGCTCCTGCTGAAGGCGCTCGAGCTGGCCGGAGGCGGCGCCCCGCTCGTGGTGGGCGACCGACTCGACACCGATGTCGACGGCGCGGCCGCGGTCGGGTGGGATTCGCTCATGGTCCTCACCGGGGTCTCCGCGGAGCGGGATCTGATCGGCGCCCCGACCGTCCCGACGTTTCTGGGAACCGACCTCGCGGCGTTGTTCCGCCCGGCCCCGGCGATCGGCGCGGCCCTCGACGAGGACGCCGATCCGATCGAACGGCTGCTGATCGAGGCCGGGCTCGAGTGCGACGGCGTCGCCGACCGCATCCCGGACACGCTCGTCGCCCGGACCGGCGGGGGCGACGTGGTCGGAACCGCGGCCCTCGAGCTGTTCCCGGCCCCCGGCGGCGGAGCGGGGACCGACGCCGACGGTCGGGCTCCGGTCGCGCACCTGCGTTCCCTCGCGGTGGACGAACGCCGCCGAGGCAGCCACCTCGGAACGCTGCTCGTCGCGCGCGCCGTTCGCCTGGCGCTCGACCGGGGCGCCGTGTCGATTCACCTCGTCACGGAAACCGCGGCGCCGTTCTTCGAGCGGCTGGGCTTCGAGGCGACCGGCCGCCGCGACACGCTCCCCGGGCCCATCCTCGCCACGCCGATGGTCCGGGATGCCTGCTCGGTGTCCTCGACGGCGTTCCGATGGGCGCCCCCGGCGCCCGCACGCGGCTGACCCGAACCGCCCGCGCCTACGGGAACAGCCCCTGTTCCGGCTCCTGCTTGAAGCGCTCCTTCGGGAAGAACAGCAGCGCCAGCGCGACCCCGGCCACGAAGCCCCCGACGTGGGCGAAGTACGCGACACCGCCGTTCACGTTGTCGGCGAAGGTCGTCACGCCGCTGAAGAACTGCAGGATGAACCAGAACCCGAGCACGACGACCGCCGGCAGCGGCATCAGCGTGAAGACGAAGATGATCGGCACGAGCGAGTACACCCGCCGGCGCGGGAACATCACGAGATACGCTCCGAGCACCCCGGCGATCGCGCCCGACGCGCCCAGGTTGGGGATCACCGACGACGGGTCGACCAGGAGCTGGCCGAACGTCGCCGCCACCCCGCAGAACAGGTAGAAGAGCAGGTACGGGATCCGCCCGATCTTGTCCTCCACGTTGTTCCCGAACACCCACAGGAACAGCATGTTGCCGCCGATGTGCAGCCACCCTCCGTGGAGGAACATCGCGACGAACACGGCGCCCCACCAGCTCTTGTCGGGGCACCCCGGGAAGTCCTGGAGCTCGGGCGGCAGCCCGCTCACCTGGTCGGCCTTGCCCTGCAGCAGCAGCTGGAACGCCCGGCCGTTGACGTCCAGCTGTTCGTCGATGGCCACCCGCGCCTCGGCGCCGCCCTCGGCCAGGTTGGTCCGGTGGGTGACCTCCCACGGGATCTCTGCGTGGCAGAAGGCGAAGAACTGCTGGTCGATCGGCGGCGACCAGGGCTTCTGCCAGAGCACGAAGATGGCGACGTTCGCGACGATGATCGCGAGCGTGACGTAGGCCCGACGGCTGGTGGGGTTGTCGTCCCGGATCGGGATCAGCACGCGGACGACTCTATTGCAGCCCTCCGGGCCGCGAGCCCGAGCCGCTCCGGGGCTGGGAGCCGCTCGCGTTGGTCGCGCCGTTCGTCCCGGCCTGCGGGGGAGGCACACGATCGGGGGCGCGCGTGGAGGCCCGGAGGGCTGCCGGCCGGCGCGGTCCGAGGCGCTTCGCGGCGAACCCCCGCACGAGCTCCGTGAACCGCTCGTGTTCCTCGAGGAACAGTGCGTGCCCCGCCGCCGTGAACTCCTCGACGCGGGCATGGGGGATCGACGGCGCGAGCTCCTTGGCCTCGTCCGGGTTCACCAGCCGGTCGTGGCCCCCGACGACGAGGAGCATGGGCGTCGCGAGCTCGCCGAGCCGGGGCCGGAGGTCGAACCCGGTCATCGCCCGGAACGTGTCGGCCCGCACCGACGGCGGCACCGAGGCCGCCATGTCACGTACGAACAACACCTGCGCCGGGTCGGGCCGCTCGCCGAACCCCGTCCGGATCAGGCGGTAGCTCGCCGCGCTCGTGTCGCGGCTCCCGGCCTCGCGGGCGAAGTACCGGTCGACGGCGCCGTTCTCCACGACGAGTTGCGATGCCTGGCCGAGGATTCGGGCCTGGATCGAGGCGCCCGGCCACCGTCCGGCCGCGCTGTGCGCGAAGTTCACGAGCGGCGTCGCGGCGAGCACGGCGCCCCGAACCCGGCGCCGCGCGGTCTCCGAGTGCCGCAGGAGGTAGCCGATGCTCAGCACGCCGCCGAGGCTGTGGCCGACGAGCAGGAGCGGTTCGTCGTCCGGAATCGAGTCGACGACGCGGGCCAGGGCGTCGACGGCGAGGTCGAGGCTCAGGTGGTCCCGGGCCACGGGCGTCGAGTGGCCGTGGCCGGGGAGGTCCCACGTCAGCAGCGCGTGCGGGCCGCCGGCAAGGTCCCGCTTCTGCCGATCCCAGATGGCCTCGGTCACGCACCACCCGTGGGTGAACACGATCGTTCCGGCCGGCTTCCCGTCGGTTCCGTGTCCGGCGCCGTTCGATCCGGCCGCCGGGCCGGCGGAAAACCGTTCCGTGTAGATGCGGGAGGAACGCGGGCCGCGGACGATCTCCGGGCGCCCCCGGGCGGACCCGAGCAGGTCGTCGCCCTCGGGGAGGACGTACCCCGCGGCACGGTGGCGCCGTCGCAACAGCACCTTGCCGGACGCGTAGCCGGCGACGGCTCCGGCCGAGCCGATGACGAGCCTGCGGGCGCGTCCCACGTCGCTACATCAGCTTCCGGAGGGCCAGTAGGTCGGAGACGCTCGCCTGCACCTTCACGTGGCCGGCCAGGTAGGACGAGAACAGCGGCTTGGTGCCATCGATCATGGCGATGAGGTCGTCGGAGTCGGCCGTGATCCGGATGTCGGCCCGCGTGGGCTCACCGTGCTGCACCGGGCCCATGACACCGCCTGCGAGCTCGCTCCAGTAGGTCGCGCGAAGGTCCGGCACGTCGATCACGACGATCCGGGACCCGCCGAGGGTGCGGTGGAGCTCCGCGTGAACCCTGGGGTCGGCCGAAGCGAGACGATCGACGAGCGTCTGCAACTCTTCCTCGACCTGCTTCGCACTGGCCACTGCCGAACCACCTCGAGCCTTCGTGGGCTGCCGCCGCGCCGCCTGGGGAACGACGCGCCCGCCGGGGAAGCCGCCGGGCCGAATTCGCCGGAGGCGGCGAGCGGGGCCGAGTATAGCCGGACGGGTATCCTTCGGTCCGGCAGGATTCCGCTGCCGACGATCTCGTTCGAAAGGGGCAGACATGGCCGCCGACGTGCGGAAGTACACCGCCGACGTGCGCAAGTACGGGTCCGACGTCCGCAAGTACCTGGAGGGGGCGCTCGGGAACCTCTCGCCGAGCGGCGCCCGCGACCTGGCCCGCTCGATGGTCGAGCAGGCCCAGGAGCTCAAGGGCAAGAGCCCCGGGGAGGTCGCCGGGCAGGCGAGCGCCCAGGTCCGGGACGTGGCCCAGCAGCTCATGGACTGGTCCCAGCAGGGCCGGGAGTGGTTCATGAGCGTCATCCAGAAGGAAGTCCGCAGGCAGATGAAGCAGATCGGGGTCGCGACGAGCGATGACCTCGACGCCCTCAGGAAGCGGGTCCGCGACCTGGAGAAAGGCTCGGGCGGCTCCAGCACATCGACGTCGCGGAAGCGGACATCCTCCTCCTCGAAGTCGGGCGCCAAGCGGACGACGGCCAAGCGCACATCGGCGAAGGCCACCTCGTCGTCCACCGGACCACCCGGGGGCAGCTCCTCGTCCGGCGGCGGCTCCGATTCGGATTCGTCGCCGGGCTCCGGCGGGGGCGAGTCCTAGGGCGGTGCGCCGCCGGCTCGACAGCGAGCTCGTCCGGCGCGGGCTGGCCGCCAGCCGGTCCGAGGCCCAGGCCGCGGTCCACGCCGGCCTCGTCACGGTGGCCGGCCGGCCCGCGGCGAAGTCCTCGACCATGGTCGCCCCCTCGGAGCCCGTGGCCGTCGCCGGCCCGCCCCGGCGGTTCGTCAGCCGGGGCGGCGACAAGCTCGATGCGGCGCTCGAACGGTTCGGCGTCGACCCGGCCGGGCTCGACGCGCTCGACGCCGGGGCCTCCACCGGCGGCTTCACCGACGTGTTGCTCCGGCGCGGCGCCGCCCGGGTCGCCTCGGTCGATGTCGGCTACGGGCAGCTGGCCTGGGAGCTCCGCCAGGACGCTCGGGTGACCGTCATGGAGCGAACCAACGTGCGAGAGCTCCGTCCAGAAGCCCTGCCGTTCCGGCCCGCGATCGTCGTGGCCGACCTGTCGTTCATCTCGCTCAGGCTCGTGGTCCCGGCGGTCGCCGCGGTCGCCGCTCCGGGCGCCCGGTTCGTCCTCCTCGTGAAGCCGCAGTTCGAGGTCGGCCCCGAGCGGGTCGGCAGCGGCGGAGTCGTCCGGGACCCCGAGGCCTGGAGGTCGGCGCTGGAGGGCGTGCGGGCTGCGCTCGCCGAGCACGGCCTCCCGTCGGTGGGCGCGATGGCGTCGCCGGTCATGGGGCCAGCGGGGAACGTGGAGTTCTTTCTGCACGCGCGGGCCGGCGGGGACGCCTCGGCCGAGCTGGGCGCGGCGGTGGACGAAGGGATCGCGCTGCGGGAACGGAGCGGCGCGTGACCGCCGTCGGGTTCGTGGTGCACGGCGGCCGGAACTCCGCGGTGAGCACGGCCGACCGCCTGATGCGGTGGCTGGCCGGTCGTGAGGTGGCCGTCCGCGTGCTCGACGACGAGGCCGCGCTGACCTCGGCGGGCCCGGGTGTCCCCGCTCTGGCGGCCGGGACCGGCGCCGAGCTCGTCCCCCCGGAGGGATTCGCCGCCGGGCTCGACCTCGTGGTCAGCGTCGGAGGCGACGGGACGTTCCTCCGGGCGGCGCACCACGCGGTCCAGGTCGACCGGCCGGTCGTGGGTGTGAACGCCGGGCGCCTCGGGTTCCTCACGGCCGTGGATCCGGAACAGGCGGAGGACGTGATCGGCCGGGCGCTCGCGGGCACCGCGGTCGTGGAGGAGCGCCGTGCCGTGATCGCCGAGTCGATCGGGGGCACCGAGTGGACCGGGCCGATCTGGGGCCTCAACGAGGTGATGGTCGAGAAGGCCACCCGTCATCGGGTGCTGCGCGTCGCCGTGTACCTGGCGGGGGAGTACGTGACGACGTTCTCCGGCGACGGCGTGATCGTGGCAACCGCGACGGGGTCGACCGCCTACTCGTTCTCGGCGCGGGGGCCGATCGTGTCGCCGGCGGTGGACTGCCTGGTGGTCACGCCCATCGCGGCGCACATGGTGTTCGACCGGTCCTTCGTGATCGGCACGGGCGAGGAGGTCGAGATCGAGGTGCGTCCGAACGAGAACGGCGTGCTCTCGACCGACGGGCAGGAGAGCCTCGAGGTCCCCGTGGGCGCCCGGGTGCGGATCCACGCCTCGGACCGGCCGGCCAAGGTCGTCCGTCCGGCGGACTCGGAGAGCTTCTACCGGCGGGTGCGGGAGCGGTTCTCGCTGCCGGACGGGAGCGCGATGGACGCCATGGACGTCGCTCCCGACGACCTCCCGCCGACGGCTCGCTGACCCGGCGACGTCCCGGGCTTCGGCGGCCATGTCGTACCCCCCGGGTAGGATCGCGCGCGTGCTGCTCGAGCTCCACATCGCCGGGCTCGGCGTCATCGAGGATCTCGACCTCGAGCTCCATCCCGGCCTGAACGTCCTCACCGGCGAGACCGGGGCCGGCAAGACCATGGTCACCGTCGGCCTGGCCCTCGCGCTCGGCGGGCGGGCCTCCGCGTCCCTCGTCCGGGAGGGCGCCGCCCGGGCCGGGGTCGAGGCCCGGTTCCGTTCGCCGGACACGCCGGCGGCGACGGAGTGGACCGAGGACGGCGAGATCCTGCTGGCCAGAACCGTCGGTGCGGACGCCCGGGGCTCGGCCCGGGTCAACGGCCGGCTCGCGCCGGTGTCGGCGCTGGCCTCGCTCGCCCCCGAGCTCGTCGAGGTCCACGGGCAGAACCAGGCCCAGCGGCTCCTCGCCGCCGCGGAGCAGACCGCGTTCCTCGACCGGTTCGCGGGTTCCGACCACGTGCGGATGGTCGAACTGCACCGCGAGGTCTTCGAGCGGCTCCGGCGGGCCCGCCGGCGCCTGGGGGAGCTCGACCGGGAGGAACGCGAGCGGGAGCGCGAGAAGGACCTGCTCGCCTACCAGGTCCGCGAGATCGAGACGGCGTCCGTGGCCCCCGGCGAGACCGAGGCGCTCCGGGCCGAGGAATCCCGCCTGGCGAACGCCGATCGGCTCATGGACCGGGCGCGGGCGGTGGAGCGGGCGCTGTCCGCCGAAGGCGGAGCAGCGGACGCGCTGGCGGCGGCGGCCGCGTCGCTCCGCGACGCGGCCGCCGTGGATCCCGAGGCGGAGGTCCTCGCCGACCGCCTGACGGCGGTCGCCGACGAAGCCGCCGAGCTCGCCCGCGACGCTCGCGACTGGCGCGAGCGGGTTCGCGCGGACCCGGCCCGCCTCGCGGAGGTCAACGAGCGCCTCCAGGCCCTCTCCCAGCTGGAGCGAAAGTACGGGGAGGGCGAGCAGGGCGTCCTCGCCTACCTCGAGGACGCCCGGACGCGGCTCGCGGCCCTCGAGGGCGCCGCCGAGGAGCGCGCCGGCCTCGAGTCCGAGGTCGCGGAGCTCGGCGCGCAGGCTGCGGGGCTCGCGGCCGCCCTGACGGGGACCCGGACGTCGGTGGCCCCGCGCCTGGCGGCCGCCGTCGAGGCGGAGCTCCACGAGCTGGGGATGGCGGGGGCTTCGGTCCAGGTCGCCCTCCGCGCATCGGCGGAGGCGGGGCAGCTCGGCGCGGAACGCGCCGAGCTGCTGTTCTCGGGCGGACCGGGGCAGGCGCCCTTGCCGCTCGGCAAGGGCGCCTCCGGCGGCGAGCTGTCGCGGACCATGCTCGCGTGCCGTTCCGTCCTCGCCGACCTCGACCGGGTCCCCACACTGGTCTTCGACGAGGTGGACGCCGGGATCGGAGGCCGGGCGGGCCTCGCCGTCGGCCGCCGTCTCGCGAGGCTGGCCGCGACCCGGCAGGTCATCGTGGTCACGCACCTGCCGCAGATCGCCTGCTTCGCCGACCGCCACATCCGGGTCGAGAAGGACGGCGGCACGGCGACCGTCGAAGTCCTCGACGACGACGAACGGGTCGCGGAGATCTCCCGGATGCTGTCCGGGCTCCCGGAGAGCGATGTCGCCGCGTCGCACGCCGAGGAGCTGCTGGCCCAGGCCGCCGCCGCCCGCTGAGTTCGCGGGCGGCGGCTGCGACGCAACCGTCCCGGAACGCGGCTCGTCCGCTACGCTTGTCCGGCTCGGCCGGTGCAGCGTCCCGCAGCCTCCGGGGTCCCTTCAGCGGCCGTGCGGACCGGACCGAAAGGGGTGCGTTTCCACGGCCGCCACGAGGCCCCGCAGCCTGCTCCGGCTCCGTTCCCGGCGCGCCCGACCGGCGTCCGGCACGGCCCGGGTCGACCGCAGGACGAAGAACTTGCTCCGCCGGATCCAGCCCGGCGAGATCGCGGTGATCGACCACGAGGACCTCGACCGCCTCTCGGCCGAGGGCCTGGTCGAGGCGGGGGTGGGCGGGGTGGTCAACGCCGCGCGCTCGATCAGCGGCCGCTACCCGAACCTCGGCCCGCGGATCCTCATGGACGCGGGTATCCCGCTCGTCGACTCGGTCGGCCCGCTGCTCCTGCAGAAGGTCCGCGAGGGCGCGGCGCTCCGCCTCGACGGCGACCGCGTGTACGCCGGCACCCGCCTGGTCGGCGTCGGCATCCGCCAGTCCGTGGACTCGGTCGCCGAGGCCATGGAGAACGCCCGCGTCCGCCTCGCCGAGCAGTTCGAGTCGTTCGCGCGCAACACGATGGAGTTCATGCAGCGGGAGCGCGACCTCCTGTTCGGCGGTTCGGGCCTCCCCGAGCTCACCCACGAGATGGCCCAGCGTCCGGTCCTCGTCGTGGTCCGGGGATACCGGTACCGGGAAGACCTCGCGACGCTCCGGCCCTACATCCGCGACGTGCGCCCGGTCCTGATCGGCGTCGACGGGGGAGCGGACGCGCTCGTCGACGCCGGCTACCACCCGGACATCATCATCGGGGACATGGACAGCGTGTCCGAGGAGACGCTTCGCCAGGCGGTTCGCCCGTGGGGGCTGTTCCGGCGGCACCCCGGCGCCGAGGTCATCGTGCACGCCTACCCGGGCGGGCGGGCCCCCGGCCGCGAGCGGCTCGAGCAGCTCGGGATCCCGTTCACGATCATGGAGGGCACCGGGACGAGCGAGGACATGGCCTTCCTGCTGTCGCACGGCAAGGGGGCCGACCTCATCGTCGCCGTCGGCTCGCACGGCAACCTGCGCGAATTCCTCGACAAGGGCCGGATGGGCATGGCCTCGACGTTCCTCGTGCGGCTGCGTGTCGGGGAGATCCTCATGGACGCCAAGGGCGTGTCGCGACTGTATACGGGCCGCGTCCGGGGTCGCGACATCGCGCTCCTCGTCGGGGCGGCGATGTTCGCGATGATCGTGATGGCGCTCGCCTCGCAGCCGTTCAAGCTGTTCCTGCATCAATTGTGGGAGCAGTTGGGGAGGCTCTTCTGAGCCGGAGGAACCGAGCGGCGTGATCTCGTTCCGCTACCACCTCGTGACGATCGTGGCGGTCTTCCTCGCCCTGGCCCTCGGCGTGCTGGCCGGGACCACGGTGATCAAGTCCGGTCTCGTGAAGACGCTGAAGGACAACGGACAGCGGGCGGAACAGCAGCTGGCGAACGCTCAGGACCAGGTGTCCGACCTCCGCGAGGTCCGGGACCAGTTCTACGAATGGGCGACGCCCGACCGGCTGCTCGGGCGCACCGTGGTCGTCGTGACCGACGACCGCTCCGACCCGGCCGGCGCCCGGAACGCCATCTCGGTGCTGAAGGCGTCCGGCGCCGACGTGATCTCGATGACGGTGACCTCGCTCCTGGTTCGCCGGGGGGAGGCCGACACGCTGGCGGAGATCCTGGGGATGTCGCCCGACACACCACAGGCCACGCTGATCGCCGCGGCGTCGATCCGGCTCGCGGACCGGCTGGCGAACGGCCCCGAGCCGTCGCCCTCCCCGGCGCCCACCGCGCCCGAGTCCACCGACATCCTGGTCGAGCTGATCCAGAACGGCTTCGTGACCTCGCCGGACGTGAACCCGGGCGACGCGTCGAACGTGGGCGGGGCCGACCAGCTCATGGTCGTCTCTGCCGGCGGCGAGTCCGAGCCGGGCGTTCCCCTCGCGACGTTCATGAGGCCGCTCGTCGTCCAGCTGGTCGAGGAGGGCTCGACCACCGCCGCGGTCGAGACGGCGGGGACCGAGGAGCACCAGTTCGTCTCGCTGGTCCGCGCCGACCAGGACCTGTCCCGCGATCACCTGATCACCGTGGACGACGTGGAGCTCACCGAAGGACAGCTCGCCCTGCTGCTCGGGATGTACAAGATGGCCACCGGGGCCCACGGGGGGGACTACGGGCAGAAGCAGGGCGCCGACGAGCTCATCCCGTCGCCGCCGTGAGCCCCCGTCACGCCCGCGTGGTCGCGATCGTGGCCGCCCGGAACGAGGCCGACCGGATCGCCGCGACCGTGGCCGGACTCCGTTCCATCGCCGGCGTCTCGGAAGTGGTGGTCGCCGACGACGGGTCCTCCGACCTCACGGCCCGCGCGGCGCTGGCGGCCGGGGCCCGGGTGGTTCGTTCGGAGCGGAACGCCGGAAAGGGCGCCGCGCTCGAGGCGGCGTTCGGCGTCGCGGCGGCCGGCGGAGCCGGCGTGATCCTGCTCGCCGACGGCGACCTCGGGGAGTCGGCCGTCGCCCTGGGTTCCGTGCTCGGGCCGGTGCTGGCCGGGGCGGCCGACCTCGTGGTGGCGGTCCCGCCCCGGCCCCCGACGGGCGGGTTCGGGCTGGTACGCAGCATGGCGGCCTCGCTGATCCGGCACTCCTCGGGGCTCGAGGCGGTCGCGCCGCTGTCGGGGCAGCGGGCGGCGACCATCGAGTGCCTGCTGGCCTGCCGGCCGTTCGCCGATGGCTTCGGCGTCGACGCAGCCATGCTCGCCGACGCCGCCCGGCTCGGGTTCCGCGTGGTCGAGGTGCCCGCGGAGATCACCCATCGGTTCACCGGGCGGAACGCCGCCGGGTTCGTCCATCGGGGGCGTCAGGGCGCGGACATCCTCCGGGCGCTCGCGCCGAGGGCCGCGGGATGGCGGTGAGCGAACCGCTCCGGCTGGCTGAGCTCGCGGCCGTCGGGTTCGGGGTGACCGTGTGCGCGATCCTCGCGATGCCGGCCCGCCTCCGGCGTCGGCTCTCGGTAGCGAACCACCGAGGGGCCCCGGTGCCGGCGACCCTCGGGATCGCGGTGTTCGCCGGCTCGGTGGGCGCGCAGGCCGTTACTGGGATCGTCGCGGTGTTCGTGGGCACCGAGCTGAGCCGGGCGACGTGGGCGCTCATGGCGGCGGCGACGCTGGCGTTCGGCGCCGGGCTCCTCGACGATCTCCGTCCCGGCGGCCCGCGCGGCCTGCTGGGTCACGCCCGCGAGCTGGCCCGGTTCCGATTCACGACCGGCCTGGTGAAGGCGCTGGCGGGCGTGGTCGGCGGCGTGCTCGTCGTCTTCACCGTTCCCGAGCGCTCGCCGATCGTGATGATCGCCGGGGTCCTGCTGATCGCCGGCGCCGCCAACCTGTGGAACGGCCTCGACGTCGCGCCCGGCCGGGCGGGGAAGCTGTTCGTCATCGGGGCAGTGCCGCTGATGTTCTTCTCGCCGCCCGCGCTGCTCGCCCGGATGCTCGGCGCCGGGGTCGCCGCCCTGTGGCCCGACCTCCGGGAACGGGGCATGCTCGGCGACGCCGGTTCGAACCTGCTCGGCCTGGTGCTCGGCGCCGCGCTGTACACGGCGACCGACGGGGTCGCGGTGGTCGTCGCCGCGACGGTCGCGGTGGGGCTCAACGTGGTGGCGGAGACCGTGACCCTGTCGCGGGCCATCGCAGCGGTTCCACCGCTGCGATGGCTGGACCGGGCGGGCCGCCTGCCCGATCCGTCGCCGGCCGCGGCTCCGGCTCCGCCGGAGCCCGCCGCCGGCGCCGACGAGGCCGACCCCGAGCCCGCCGGGCTTCACTGAGCACCGCGGCAGAAGAATTTCGGCGTTCCGGACGAGAACTTCGGCGGGAATGCTCGTCGGGTCGGAGGGCTCTGCTACAGTGACCTCCCGAGGTGACTGAGCACAGGAAGTTCATCTTCGTGACGGGAGGCGTGGCCTCCGGCCTCGGGAAAGGCATCACCACCGCCTCCCTCGGCCGGCTCTTCAAGGCCCGCGGCCTCCGGGTCACCCTCCAGAAGCTCGACCCGTACATCAACGTCGACCCCGGCACGATGAACCCGTTCGAGCACGGCGAGGTGTTCGTGCTCGACGACGGCGCCGAGACCGACCTCGACCTGGGTCACTACGAGCGGTTCACCGACGAGAGCCTGCACCGCGGCTCGAACGTCACCACCGGCGCCATCTACTCGACCGTGATCGCCAAGGAGCGCAAGGGCGAGTTCCTCGGGAAGACCGTCCAGGTCATCCCGCACATCACCAACGAGATCAAGTCGCGCATCCGGGCGCTCGCCGAGTCCGAGGACGCCGACGTCGTGATCGTCGAGATCGGCGGGACCGTCGGCGACATCGAGTCGCTGCCGTTCCTCGAGGCCGTCCGCCAGCTCCGGAACGAGATCGGGCGCGACCACTGCGCGTTCGTCCACGTGTCGCTCGTGCCGTTCATCGGGCCGACCGGCGAATCCAAGACCAAGCCGACGCAGCACTCCGTGCGCGAGCTCCGCTCGATCGGTATCCAGCCCGACGCGATCGTGCTGCGTTCCGACCGGCCGATCACCGACAACCTCAAGGAGAAGATCTCCCTGCAGTGCGACGTCCCGATGGCGGGCGTGGTCGCGGCGATCGACGCGCCGTCGATCTACACGGTCCCGCTGACGCTGCACGAGGAGGGGCTCGACACCTACCTCGCCTACCACCTGCGTCTCGACGCGGTGCCGGACTTCGGCGAGTGGCAGGCGCTGGTGGACTCGATCGAACGTGCCGACCGGCCGGTGACGATCGCGATCGTGGGCAAATACGTGAACCTCCGCGACGCATACCTGTCGGTGATCGAGGCGCTGTCCCACGCCGGGTTCCACCACGGCGCCGAGATCGACATCCGGTGGGTGCGCTCGGACGACCTGGCCGAGGACGCCGAGCGCGAGCTCGAGGGCGTCGACGGGATCGTCGTGCCGGGTGGCTTCGGCTGGCGGGGCGTGGAGGGCAAGCTCGAGGCGGCCCGCTACGCGCGCGAGCGGGGCGTCCCGTACCTCGGGCTGTGTCTCGGCCTCCAGGTCGCGGTGATCGAGTTCGCGCGCAACGTCTGCGGGCTCGACGACGCGAACTCGTCGGAGTTCGACCCCTCGACGCCGCACCCGGTGATCGACCTGCTGCCGGAACAGCTCGGCGTTGTCGACATGGGCGCGACCATGCGGCTGGGCGCGCAACCGTGCCACCTGGTCGACGGTTCCCGGGCGCGTGAGGTGTACGACGAGGACGTCGTCATGGAACGGCACCGCCACCGGTACGAGGTCAACCCGGAGTACCACCAGCGGCTGACCGACGGCGGGCTGCGGTTCAGCGGCTGGTCGCCGAACAAGCTGCTCGTGGAGATCATCGAGCTGCCCGACCACCCCTTCTTCATGGCGGGGCAGTTCCACCCGGAGCTCAAGTCGCGGCCGACCAACCCGCACCCCATGTTCCGCGACTTCGTCCGGGCGGCCCTGCGGCAGCGCGAGGGCGCCGACTCGGAGGAGCGCGGCGAGCGCGAGGCCGAGACCGTCGTCGTCCCCGGCTGACTGCCAGTGGGTTCCGAGTCTGGATCCGGCTCCGGGGAACGCCGAACCGTCTTCGAGGGCAAGTTGATCTCGGTCGAGGTCGTCGAAGGCCGGTATCGCGAGATCGTCCACCACCCCGGCGCGTGCGCGGCCGTTCCCTTGCTGGGTGAGGACGTGCTGCTCGTCCGTCAGTTCCGCGACGCGGTGGGGGAGGAGCTCCTCGAGGTGCCGGCCGGCGTCCGCGACGTCGCCGGTGAAGGCGTGGCGGAATGCGCCGCCCGCGAGGTGCTGGAGGAGACCGGGCACCGGGTCACGTCGATCGAACCGCTCGGCAGCGTGGTCACTGCACCCGGCTTCGCCGACGAGGTGATCGACCTCTTCCTGGCCCACGTCGAGCCGAACGCCGAACGTGAGGCCGAGGACGAGATCGAGCTCGTGCGCATGCCCCTCGCCGATGCGGTGAAGGCCGTCCACGCGGGACTGATCAAGGACGCGAAGAGCGCTCTCGCGATCCTGCTGGCGAGCGCCCGCACCTCGAGCACGGACCCACGCTGACCGTGGACGATCGCGACGACGCCACCGACGGCTCCGCCGACGAACGCGCGCGCAGCACGGAGCAGCTGATGACCGACGACGAGCGACTGTCGCTTCTTGTGAGCGTCATGGGCGCGAACGATTTCCTCCCGGTCCGGGATCCGCGCATTCCCGACGGCGTTCCTCCGAGTGCCGGGTACACGCCCGGCGTCCCGCGGCTCGGGGTCCCCGCGCTGCTCATGAGCGACGCCAGCCTCGGTGTCACCAACCAGGGGTACCGGAAGGGCGACACCGCCACCGCGCTGCCCGCCGGGCTTGCGCTCGGCGCGAGCTTCAACCCGGAGCTCGCGCGGCGGTCCGGCGGGGTCGTCGGGCGCGAGGCGCGCAGCCGGGGATTCAACGTGATGCTCGCCGGGGGAGCCAATCTGGCCCGGGACCCCCGCAACGGCCGCAACTTCGAGTACCTCTCCGAGGATCCGCTGCTCTCCGGCCTCATGGCGGCGGAGTCGGTCGCCGGGATCCAGTCCGAGGGCGTGATCTCGACGATCAAGCACCTCTCCCTGAACTGCAACGAGACGAACCGGCACTGGCTCAACGCCATCATCGATCCGGCCGCCCACCGCGAGTCCGACCTGCTGGCGTTCGAGATCGCCATCGAGCGCTCGCACCCCGGCTCCGTCATGGGCGCCTACAACAAGGTCAACGGCCACTACGCGTGCGGGAACAGCTACCTCCTCGTCGACGTGCTCAAGGGGGCCTGGGGCTACCCGGGGTGGGTCATGTCCGACTGGGGCGCGGTCCCCGACTGGGAGTTCGCGCTGCACGGACTCGACCAGGAATGCGGCGCGCAGGTCGACGTCGTGATGTGGGGGACCGAGGCGTTCGCCGGAACGCTCCGGGCCGCGCTCGACGACGGCCGGCTTCCGAGGGAACGGCTCGCGGACATGGTGCAGCGGATCCTCCGGTCGATCTACGCGGTCGGTACGGACGCGTGGAAACCGGCACCGGACGTCGACATGGCCGAGCACGACCTGATCGCGCTCGAGGTGGCCCGGCAGGGCATCGTCCTGTTGCAGAACGACGGCATCCTGCCGCTCGCGCCGGACACGACGGCGCGCGTCGCAGTGATCGGCGGCAACGCCCAGGTCGGGGTGCCGGCCGGGTGCGGCTCGAGCGCCGTCACGCCTCCGGGTGGATACGCCGCGGTCGTGCCGATCGGCGGCGGCCCGGGGGCCATGGGGGCGGGGCGGAACCTGTACCTCCTGCCCCCGTCGCCGCTCGCGGCGATCGAGAACTCCTTGCCCCGGGCGCAGATCCAGTTCGACCCGGGCATGAGCCCGGCCGAGTCGGCGATCCTCGCGCGGCGCTCGGACGTGGCGATCGTGTTCGCCGTCAAGGTCGAGGGGGAGGGGTACGACAGCGCCGACATCTCGCTGCCGTGGGGCCAGGACGCCGTGATCGAGGCCGTGGCGGCCGCGAACCCCAACACGATCGTCGTCCTGGAGAGCGGGAATCCCGTCGCCATGCCGTGGCGCGACAGCGTTCGTGCCGTCGTCGAGGCGTGGTACCCGGGGCAGGCCGGAGGCCGGGCGATCGCTGAGGTCTTGACCGGCGCGGTGAACCCGTCCGGACGGCTGCCGGTGACGTTCCCGGTGGAACTCGGCCAGACGCCCCGCCCGGACCTGCCCGGCCAGGACGCGCCGTGGGGCACGCCGATCACGATCGCCTACGACGAGGGCGCGGAAGTCGGCTACCGCTGGTTCGCCAAGCAGGGCAGCACGCCACTGTTCCCGTTCGGCCACGGGCTGAGCTACACGAGCTTCGAGTACGCGGATCTCGAGGTGGATGGAGGCGAGACGGTGACCGCCTCGTTCTCGGTGGCCAACACCGGCGAGCGCGACGGCGCGGACGTCCCGCAGCTCTACCTCACGAATGCCGCCGGCGACCCACGGACGCGGCTGCTCGGGTTCCAACGCGTCGAGCTCGCGGCGGGGGAGACGCGGCGGGTCACGATCACCGCCGAGCCGCGGCTCCTCGCCCGCTTCGATGCGGGGACCGCGGAGTGGCGCATCGCCGATGGCGCCCACACGATGGCCGTGGGCAGGTCAGCGGGAGATCTCGTCCTCACCGCCGACGCGGCGCTCCGCGGTCGGTCGTTCGGCCGCTGACTCGTCCCTGACCGATTCGGATCCGGAGCGCTACTCCGTTCCCATGCCGGGCATCGGCAGGAACTCCAGCACCTCGATGGTGTTCCCAGCGACGGTGAGGTGGGGATGGTCCTCGAGCAGGCCGGCCGCGGCCTCCAGCGAGTCCGCCTGGAGGATCGAGAAGCCCGAGGCCGGGTTGGAGCCGTCCGCGACCGACTGGCCGTCGAGGTACTTGCTCGAGCCGAGCGGCATCCCGAAGTCGACCAGGGCGTCGCCGACCTTGCCCCCCCAGGCCATCCAGGCGTCCATGCCCGCCTTCATCTCCTCAGGCGTGGAGCTCGCCATCACCTCGGCCGCCGACATCCGCGAGTTGTAGAGCACGAGGAACTTCCCCATGGCCCGTCTCCTTCCGCTCGTTCCGTCACGATGAACTCACCACCGTCACGGGCGTGTCAACCGGCATCGTCCCCCGCCCTGTCGGCGGGGATGCGACGCCGGATCACACCACGCAACCTCTTCCGGGAGGAGCCCTCGTGGACCCCTTACTGCAGGGCCCAGACCGCTGTCACGCTGACCGTGGTCGTGATCGTTCCCGGCTCGATCGGCGTGGCCGCGCCCGCGGCCATCCCCCGGTCGTACGCGAACGGGATCGGCTGGGACGAGGTCTGGTCGCTGATGGAGACGACGTCGCCCACCGTGGCGCCCGCGCCGGCCGCCATGGCATCGGCGCGCGACTTGGCGTCCTGCACCGCGGCGGTGAGCGCGGCGGTGAGCGCCGGATTCTGTTCCGAAACCTGGAACGAGATGCCATTCACGACGTTGGCCCCGGCCGAGTTCGCCGCGTCGATGACGGGGCCGGCCTTCGACAGGTCGTGCACCGTGACGCTGACCGAGTTCTGCGCGACGTACCCGATGACCAGCGTTCCGTCGTTGTTCGTCTGCGGCGAGAGGTTCACCGAGTCGGTCGAGATGTCGGATTGGTCGATGCCGAGCCCCGTGATCGCGGCGATCACGTCGTTCATCTTCGCAGCGTTCTGACGCAGGGCGTCCGTCGCGGTCTGCGCCTGGGTCTGAACCCCGAGGCTGATGACCGCCTCGTCGGGCTTCGAGGTCACGATCGCCGAACCGGAGACCGTCACGGTGTGGTCCGACAGGCTTGTCGAGGACACGACCAACGCGGTGCTTCCCGAGGACCGCGAATTCGTCGAGCGATTCGGAGCGCCGCCGCCATGTCCCGACCCCGCGAGGGCGGGAACCGCCACCGCCAGGACGAGCGCGCCCGTCACCGCAAGCAGTGCCACCTTCAAGCGTCCGGCCATGATTCGTCTCCTCCGAGCTCGCGGGACCTTCGCGGAAGCGACGGCCCCTGGGACGACCCCGCCCTCGGGCGGGACCTGGCCGTTCGACGGCATTCGTCATGGAGGTGTTCCGCGGACGGCGCAGTGGCTCAGTGGGGAGGGCGCCGGGGGTTGGCCGATGCGCCTTCCCTGGTGCTCTGCGCGGTAGGCTCAGGCTTCAGGGAGCACAAGAAGGAGGCCTCGCGTGATCGTCGGCGTCCCGAAAGAGGTCAAGGACAACGAGTTCCGGGTGGCGCTCACGCCCGAGGGCGCGCGCGAGCTGACCGCGGCCGGGCATCAGGTGCTCGTGCAGGAGAGCGCGGGTGACGGCTCGTCGCTGTACGAGGACCGCTACAAGCGCGCCGGCGCCGAGTTCGTCTCGAGCGCCGAGGACGTGTGGCGCCAGGCCGACATGATCATGAAGGTCAAGGAGCCCATCGAGTCCGAGTACGGGCTCATGCGTGACAACCAGATCCTGTTCACCTATCTCCACCTCGCCGCCGTGCGATCGCTCACCGAATCGCTCGTCGAGCGGAACGTCCGGGCGGTTGCCTACGAGACCGTCGAGGACGAGTTCCATCGGCTGCCGCTCCTGGCGCCGATGTCCGAGGTCGCCGGCCGCATGGCGCCCCACGTCGGCGCGCGCCTGCAGGAGAAGGAGTACGGCGGCCGCGGCGTGCTGATGGGCGGCGTGAGCGGCGTGCGCCCGGCGAAGGTGCTGGTGCTCGGCGCCGGGATGGCCGGCGCCAACGCGGCCTGGATCGCCGCCGGCATGGAGGCCGAGGTCATCGTCGTCGACAAGAACCTCGACAAGCTCCGCCTGATCGACCAGATCCACCGCGGCAGGATCATGACCCTGATGTCCGACCGGCTGACCCTGGAGCAGCGCGTCCGGGAGTGCGACATCCTGATCGGCACCGTCCTCGTTCCGGGGGCGAAGGCCCCGAAGCTCGTCACCGAGGAGATGGTCGAGAGCATGCGGCCGGGTTCCGTGATCATCGACATCTCGATCGACCAGGGCGGGAGCGTCGAGACGAGCCACATGACGACGCACTCCGACCCGACGTACCTGCTGCACGACGTCGTGCACTACGCGGTCGGGAACATGCCCGGCGCGGTGCCGAACACGTCGACTTACGCCCTCACCAACGTGACGCTGCCGTTCGCGCTCGAGATCGCCAACCGCGGGCTCGAGGACGCCATCCGGCGCGACCGGTCGCTGGCCAAGGGCGTCAACGCGTACGGCGGCAAGCTGACGAACCAGGGCGTCGCCGATGCCCACGGCATGGAGGCCGTGCCGCTGTCGTCGGTCGTCGACGGCGTGAGCTGACCGGAGACGGGGAGCGCACCGTGACCGCGACGACGACGGCCGACCGGGACGCGGCCGTCGCCGTTCCCGCTGCGCTGGCGCGGCAGGTCCAGGCGTTCCTCGACCACCTGACCGTGGAACGGGGCCTGTCGCCGAACACCGTGGCCGCGTACCGGCGCGACCTGGCCAGGTACGGCCGGTACTGCGGCGGGCGCGGGATCGGGACGCCGAGCAGGTCGACGAACAGGCCATCGCCGGGTTCGTCGCCTGGCTCTCGACCTCGACTCACGCCGGGCCCGACGGCGAGCCCCAGGCCTACCGGTCGTCGTCGGTGGCGCGGGCCCTCGCGGCCGTGCGATCGTTCCACCGGTTCCTGGTGGCGGACGGCGAGCTCGACCGGAACCCGGCCGCCGCGGCGGTCCGGCCGAAGGTGCCGAGGTCGCTGCCGCGGGCGTTGCCGGTCGACGAGGTGGCGCGGATCGTGGAGGCGCCGGTGGGGGAGGAACCGGCCGCGCTCCGCGACCGGGCCATCCTGGAGACGCTGTACGGTGCGGGCCTCCGCATCTCGGAGCTGGTGGGGCTCGACGTCGACGACGTCGACCTCGAGGAGGGGAGCGTTCGCGTGATCGGCAAGGGCTCGAAGGAGCGGCAGGTGCCGCTCGGGCGCATGGGCCGGGAGGCGGTCGGCGCGTACCTCACGCGGGGCCGCCCGTCGCTGGCGTCCTCGCGCACCAGGGGCGCGATGTTCCTCAACACGCGCGGCGGCCGGCTGACCCGGCAGGGGTGCTGGGCCATCGTGAAGACGAACGTCAAGCGGGCCGGCGTCCACAAGCGGGTGACGCCGCACACGCTCCGCCACTCCTACGCCACGCACCTGCTGGAGGGCGGCGCCGACGTCCGCGTCGTACAGGAGCTGCTGGGACACGCGAGCGTCGCGACCACCCAGATCTACACCCTGATCACCGAACAGCACCTCCGCGAGGTGTACGTCACGGCGCACCCCCGGGCCCGGAAGGGGACGGCCCGATGACCATCGACGTCGACGGCGCCCGCCGGGAGCTCGAGGAGCACCGCGAACGCCTGCGCCGGGAGATCGAGGAACAGGGCATCGACCCGGATTCCGTGGACTTCGTGCGCGAGCTCGAGCACGGCTTCGCCGACGGCGCGCACACGGCGGCCGAGCGGGGCCAGGCCATCACGATCGTCCGCGAGCTCAAGGGGAGTCTCGGGGACGTGGAACGCGCGCTGGGCAAGCTGGACGCCGGGACGTACGGCGCGTGCGAGCGGTGCGGGAACCCGATCGGGGAGGACCGCCTCGAGGCGATCCCGGGCGTCCGGCTCTGCATCACCTGCAAGCAGGCGGTGGCGCGGGCTTGAGCGCGCCCAAGGTCCCGCGCGTCCTGGTGCTCGTCGGCGACTCGTTCGGCGTGGGCCAGGCGCCAGACGCGGCCGAGTTCGGGGACGAGGGCGCCGACACCCTCGGAAACACCTCCCGCGCGGTCGGCGGCTTCGACGCGCCGAACATGGGCGCGCTCGGGCTCGGCCACCTCACGGAGATCGAGGGCGTCGAGCCGCGGGCCGACCCCGGTACGGCGCACGGCCGCGCCACCGAGCGGAGCGCAGGCAAGGACACCACCACCGGCCACTGGGAGATGATGGGGATCGTCCTCGACGAGCCGTTCCCGCTCTACCCGGACGGCTTCCCCGACGAGGTGATCGAGCCGTTCGAGGAGCAGGTCGGCAAGGAGGTCCTCGGGAACCGGCCGGCCTCCGGGACCGAGATCATCGCGGAGCTCGGGGAGGAACACCTCCGCACCGGCCGGCCGATCGTGTACACGAGCGGCGACTCCGTGTTCCAGATCGCGACGCACGTCGACGTGGTGCCGCTGGAGCAGCTGTACGAGTGGAGCCGGATCGCACGCAGCGTGCTGGTGAGCCCGAACAAGGTGGGCCGGGTCATCGCCCGTCCGTTCGACGGGGAGCCGGGCTCGTTCTGGCGGCGGCCGGAGCGCCGCGACTACTCGGTGCCGCCGCCGTCGAAGTTCGTGCCGGACTTCTGCCAGGAGGCCGGCGTCCCCGTGTACGGTGTCGGGAAGATCCACGACATCCTGGTCGGCCGGGGCCTCGCCGAGGCGCAGTACTCGAACTCGAACGACCACGGCATCGACCTGACGATCGAGTACCTGCGGCGCCCGGGCCCGTCGTTCGTGTTCGCGAACCTGGTCGACTTCGACTCGAAGTACGGCCACCGGAACGACCCGCCCGGATACGCCAAGTGCCTCGAAGCGCTCGACCGGCGGATCCCGGACCTCATCGGCGCCCTCGACGGCGGCGTGATGATCATCACCGGCGACCACGGCTGCGACCCGACCATCACTCGATTCGACCGACCACACCCGGGAGAACACCCCGCTGCTGGTCGCCGGCAATCCCGGGCGGACCGGTCGACCTGGGCGTTCGGGAGACGTTCGCCGACCTCGGGGCGACCGTGGCCGACCTGCTCGGGGTCGAGATCGGCGGACTCGCCGGCGCGTCGTTCGCGGGCGAATTGGGCCTCTGAACAGCGGCGATGGCGGGTCAACCTGTGGTCGAGGTCGATGTGGACAACCGGTGGAGCCGGGGGTCGAGGTCCCGGTGACCCTCTCCGACCCTCGCGACGTGGTCGCGCTGAAGCGCGACGGCAAGGCTGTCCCTGAAGAGGACCTTCGGGCCTTCGTCCAGGCGTACGGCCGGGGCGAGATCGGCGACTACCTGGCGGCGGCGTTCCTCATGGCGGGGTACATCAACGGCCTCGACGCCGTCGAGACGTTGGCCATGACCAGGGCCATGGTCGACTCGGGGCGGACGATCGAGCTGCCGGGCATCTCCCGGCCGACCGTCGACAAGCACTCGACCGGGCGGGGTGGCCGACGGCGTCACGCTGGTGTTCGCGCCGCTCGCGGCATCGCTCGGGCTGGCGGTGGCCAAGCTCTCCGGCCGGGGCCTCGGGCACACGGGCGGGACGCTCGACAAGCTCGAGTCGATCCCCGGGCTGCGGACCGACCTGTCGCCGGAGGAACTCCGAGCGGCAGGTCGAGGAGATCGGGTGCGCCGTCGCGGCGCAGACCGCGGACATCGTGCCGGCCGACGGCGCCCTGTACGCGCTGCGCGACGCGACGGCGACCGTGGCCTCCGATCCCGTTCATCGCCGCGAGCGTGATGTCGAAGAAGCTCGCCATCGAGACCGACCTCATCCTGCTCGACGTGAAGGCCGGGACCGGGGCGTTCATGAAGACGCCCGAGGACGCCATGGAGCTGGCCCGCGCGTGCTCGACGCTGGCCGACGGGTGGGGCCGGCGGGCGCGCGTCGCGGTGACCGACATGAACCAGCCGCTCGGCGAGGCCGTGGGCAACGCGCTCGACGTGGCCGAGGCCGTGGAGCTCCTGCGCGGGGGCGGCCGCGGCCGGCTCCGGGAGCTCACCCTGCTGTTCGCCCGCGCAAGCGGCCGAACTGCTGCTTGGCCTCGACGAGGCCGACGCCGCCGACCGCGTCGAGGCGGTGCTCGCGAGCGGCGAGGCGCTGCAGACGTTCGCCCGGATGATCGAGGCCCAGGGCGGCGACCCCCGGGTCACCGAGGACCCGTGGGCGCGTGCTCGCCCGGGCGCCGGTCGTCCTGCCGCTGCTGGCCGACCGGGACGGCGTGATCGGCGCCGTGGAGGCCGAGGAGATCGGCCGGGCAGCGGTCGACCTCGGCGCCGGGCGGCGCCACAAGGGCGACCCGATCGACCCGGCCACCGGGATCGTGTTCCGGGCGAGGATCGGCGACCGCGTGGACGGCGGGCGACGAGCTGGGGGAGGTCCACGCCCGCGACGACGACGCGGCGGTCAGCGGCGTCGCCGGGTCCTCCGCGCCCTGACGCTCGTCGACCACGACGTCGAGCCGCCGCCGCTCGTCTACGGGTTCACCGACGCCGGGGAGCCGGGGACGCCGCGTGATCGCCGTCATCACGGCCGACGGTGTGCGATTCGCGGTCTACCTGGGCATCGGGCTGCTCGCGGGACTGCTGCTGCGGGAATACACGAAGGCGCAGACCTCGACGCGGCTCGGCGACATGACGCCCAAGCTGTACGGCCGCGCAACCCTCAAGCCGAAGCCGCACTTCGACCCGCTCGGCACGGGGATCCTGCCGGGGTTCCTGCTCGCGCTCGCGGCGTCCGGCCTCAACATCGCGCCGTTCGCGTACGCCAAGCCGATGCCGCAGTCGCCGGAGCGGCTCCGCAACCCCAGCCGCGACATCATCTGGGTCTCGCTGGCCGGCCCCGGCGCCAACCTGGTCATGGCCATCGTGGTCGGAGGACTCCTGCGCCTCGTCGGTCTCACCGCCGGGGACCTGACGCTGTTCCTGGCCGCGGCGCTCCAGGCGAGCATCGTGCTCTGCGTCTTCCATCTGATGCCGATCCCCGGGCTCGACGCCTCGTGGATCCTGGCCCGGTTCCTGCACGGCAGGGCGCGCGAGGTCTACACGAACCTCAACCAGTTCCTGCCGCTGTTCATGATCGTCATCTACTTCCTGATCGGCGCACCGGTCCTGACATTCGTCCGGTTTCTCGGCAACGCGCTGTGCGGGGCGATCGTCGGCGGCGACTGCCTGTAGCGGAAAGTCGAGGCCTGCACGAGCGAGCTCAGCGGGGCGCAGGGGCCCGAGACACGCGCGGGGAACTCGTCGGACGCGCTTCCCGGGAGCGGCCGGGACCCTGCGCTATGCTCGGCCGCGTGACCGAGGACCGCACGGGCGTGGGGGAGTTCGCGGTCGAGCTGCCGGTCTTCTCGGGTCCCTTCCGGCTGCTCGCCGAGCTGCTCCTCGAGCACCGCATCGACGTGTGCGACGTCCCCGTGGCGCAGGTCACCGACGCGTTCCTGGCCCACGCGGCCGACGCCGAGCGGTGGGACCTCGAGGAGGCGACATGGTTCGTCGCCATCGGCGCATCGCTGCTCGAGCTGAAGGTCGGGCGGCTCATGCCGAAGGCCTCCGAGCAGTCCGAGGAGGACCTCCTCGGCGCTTCCCCCGACCTGGCCTACGCCCGGAGCCTGGAGCTCGCGGCGTTCCGGCGGGTTGCGGTCGAGCTGGCCGAACGGTTCGAGGACAGCTCCCGCTACTTCCGCCGCGAGGCCGGCCCGCCGGAGGAGTTCGCCCATCTGTATCCCGACGTGCTGGAACAGGTGACCGCCGAGCAGCTCGCGCGCGTGGCCGCGGTCGGCGCTCCGCCCGCCGCCGCTCGTCGACCTGTCCCACGTCCAGCCGGTGCGGGTGACCGTGGCCGAGGCGCTCGAGACGATGCGCCACCGGATGGCCACCCTGGGGACGGCGCGGTTCCGCGAGCTGGTGGCGGACTGCGAGGAACGGATCCACGTCGTCGTGCGGTTCCTCGCGCTGCTCGAGATGTACCGGGAGGGCCACGTCGACCTGACCCAGGCGGGGACGTTCGGCGAGATCGAGGTGCGGCTCACCGAGTCGCCGGGAGGTGCTGCGTGACGATGGACGAGGTCCGGCTCCGGCAGGCGCTCGAGGCGCTGCTGTTCGTGTCCGACGAGCCGCTGTCGGCGGGCTCGCTGGCGCAGGCCGTCGAGGTCGACCGCAAGGCCGTGGAGTCGACGCTTCAGGCCATGGCCGCCGACTACGAGGATCGGTCGGCCGGGCTCGCGCTGCGGAACGTCGCCGGCGGGTGGCGCCTGAGCACCCACCCGGACGCGGCGCCGTACGTCGAGCAGTTCGTCCTGTCGAACCGCCACGCCCGCCTGACGAAGGCCGGGCTGGAGACGCTCGCCATCGTCGCGTACAAGCAGCCCGTGACGCGGCACCAGGTCGCGGCCATCCGCGGGGTGAACTCCGACGGCGTCCTCCGGGCGCTGAGCGACCGCGGTCTGGTCGCCGAGGTCGGGCGCGAGGAGGGCCCCGGCCGGCCGGTCCTGTACGGCACCACGCCGGAGTTCCTCGAACGGCTCGGCATGCCGTCGCTCGCCGCGCTGCCGCCGCTCGCCCCGCTGCTCGGCGCGCTCGAGGAAGAGGCCTCGTAGCCTGTCGGGCGGAATGACCGCCACGGAAGAACCCACATCGGAACCCGAGCCGCGGCTCGAGCGGCTCCAGCGCGCCCTGGCCCGAGCAGGCGTCGCGTCCCGCCGGGCCAGCGAGGACCTCATCGCGGACGGCCGCGTCAGGATCAACGGCGAGGAGGCCACGCTCGGCGACAAGGTCGACGCCACCCGCGACCGCGTGGAGGTCGACGGGCGGCTGATCCCGCTCAACCCCGCCCTGCACACGTTCGCGTTCCACAAGCCGGCCGGCGTGGTGACGACCGTGCGCGACCCGCACGGCCGGCCCGACCTCACGACGTACCTGCCGGCCGACGTCCCGGGGGTGGTGCCCGTGGGCCGGCTCGACCAGAACTCCGAGGGGCTGCTCCTGCTGACGAACGACGGTGAGCTCGCCAACCGGGTGATGCATCCGCGCTACGGCGTGGAGAAGGAGTACCTGGCCGAGGTCGAGGGCACCCCGGGGCGGTCGCACGTGGCCAAGATGCTGCGCGGGGTCGAGCTCGACGACGGGCCGGCCCGGGCGCTCCGGGCCTCGGTGCGGGCCCAGACCGCCGGGCGCGGGGCAATCGAGGTGGTGATGGGGGAGGGGCGCAAGCGCGAGGTCCGGCGGCTGCTGGACGCCGTCGGGCTGCCGGTCGCCCGGCTGGTGCGCGTCCGGGTCGGGCCGGTTCGCCTCGGGAAGCTCCCGCCCGGCGAGCTCCGCGAGCTGGATCCCGCCGAGGTGCTCGACCTCTATCGGGCCGCCGGCCCCTAGCAACGCGTCGGGCGGCCGTTCCCGCGCGATAGCCTGACCCCGTCATGTCCTCCAACGAAGCGACCCCGCCGATCGTGCGCGCCGCCCGCGGCGCCGTCACCGTCGACCGCGACGAGCCCGAGGCCGTGCTCGACGCGACCGAGCGCCTGCTCCGCGAGCTGTTGCAGCGCAACGGGATCGGCGGCGACGACGTCGTGAGCATCGTGTTCACCGCGACCGACGACCTGCGGTCGGTGTTCCCGGCGGAGGCGGCCCGGCGGATGGGCATGGCCGACGTGCCGCTGCTGTGCGCGCGCGAGCTCGACGTGGAGGGCGCGATGCCGTCGGTGATCCGGGTGCTCGTCCACTTCCTCACGCCGAAGCCCCGCTCCGAGGTCGCGCACGTGTACCTCGACGGGGCGAGGGCCCTCCGCGATGACCTCGCCTGAGTCGGAGACGGACGGCGCGCCCGCCGGCCCCGCGCCGGAGTCGGGGCCGATCGCAGTCGTCGGGACCGGCCTCATCGGGACCTCGGTGGCCCTGGCCGCATCGGTGGCCGGCGTCGCCGTCCGGGGCTGGGACGCCGACGCCGGGGTGCTGTCGCGCGCGGCGACGCTCTCGCCGCTCGAGCCGGCCGGGTCGATCGGTGCAGCGGTCGACGGAGCCCGCGTGGTGTTCGTCTGCACGCCCCTGGCGGACGTTCCGGCGCTGGCGTCCGAGGTCCTCTCCCGAAGCGATGCCGTGGTGTCGGACGTGGGGAGCGTGAAGGGTCCGGTCGTCGACGAGGTGGTGCGCGCGGCGGGCTCCGACGCAGCCCGGTTCGTCGGCGGACATCCGATGGCCGGGTCCGAGCGCACCGGGCCGGAGGCGGCCGCCGCCACGCTGCTCGACGGCGCCACGTGGGTGCTGACGCCGACCGAGGGAACCAACCCCGCGGCAGTCGAACGGGTGCGCGCCCTGGTCGAGTCGTTCGGCGCGCGGGCCGTGGTCATGGCGCCCGACGCCCACGACCGGGCGGTCGCGCTGGTGAGCCACCTTCCCCAACTTGTGTCCTCGGCGCTCATGGCCTTCGCGACGCGGGAGCACGAAGCGGTTCCCGAGTCCGACGTCCTCGGGCTCGCCGCCGGCGGGTTCCGCGACCTCACCCGGCTGGCGGGCTCGTCGCCCGAGCTGTGGGAACAGATCCTGCTCGGGAACGCCGAGGCCGTGAGCCGCGAGGTGAGCCGCTTCGCGGATCTGCTGCTCTCGGCGCGCGACGCGCTCGACGCGATGAGCGGCGGCGTTGTCGTCGAGTTGCTCGAGGAGGCTCGGGACGGGCGGCTGCTCCTCGCGACCAAGCCGAACGTCCGCTCCGGCGTGGTCGTGCTCCAGGTGCCGGTCCCGGACCGCCCCGGCGTGCTGGCCCGGCTGACCGCGGCGATGGCCGAGCGCGAAGTGAACATCGAGGACCTCCAGATCGTCCACGCCGCCGACGGCGGCCGGGGGAACGCCCACGTGACGGTGGCGGCCGACCAGGGCGACGAGGCGTTGCAGGTGCTCCGGGAGGCGGGGTTCGTGCCCGTTCGGCTGACGTGAGGGTCCGCGTCACCCCTGGCGGGGTCGTCGGCGGGTCGGCGTCGGTGCCCGGCGACAAGTCGATCGCGCACCGGTGGCTGCTGCTGGCCGCCATCGCCGACGGCCGCAGCGAGCTGGCCGGTCTGCCCCCGGCGCTCGATGTCGCGTCGACGGCACTGGCCTGCGCGGCATTGGTGGGCGCCGGAGCGGAGGCCGCCGGGGCGTGGGGTCGTTCCGTGTGGTCCGGCGACGCCGACCAACACGACGGACCGCTCGTCGTGGAAGGGGCCGGCCGGATGCAGCTCCGGTCGCCCGGCGCAACCATCGACTGCGGCAATTCGGGGACCACCATGCGACTGCTCGCCGGGGTCCTCGCGGCCTCCAGGGTCGAGACGGTGATGGACGGAGACGAGAGCCTCCGGGCCCGGCCCATGGAGCGGGTCGCCGAGCCGCTCCGGCGGATGGGTGCGCTCGTCGACACGGTCGACGGTCACGCACCGATGAGGGTGAAGGGCGCGGAGCTCACGGGGATCCGGCACGAGTCGTCCGTGCCGAGCGCCCAGGTGAAAGGCGCCGTTCTGCTCGCCGGCATCGGCACGCATGGCGGGACCGAGGTCGTCGAACGGGTGCGGACCCGCGACCATACGGAACGCGCCCTCCGCGCGCTCGGAGGTCCTGTCACCGAACCGCCGGGCGAAGACGCGACGGAGCTCTCGGTGGCCGTGGACCGCTTCGACGTTCCGGCGTTCTCCGCCCGGGTGCCCGGGGATCTCTCCTCGGCCGCCTACCTGGCGGGGGCGGCCCTGGTCACGGGAGGAACCCTCGTCGTCGAACAGGTCGGCGGCAATCCGACGCGGAGCCGGTTCCTCGATGTGCTGGCCCGGATGGGCGCCCTCTCGAAGCTCGGCGAGGACCGCGAGGAGCTCGGCGAACCCCTGGGCCGGCTTCACGTCGAGTCCCGGGGACTCCAGGGCACGGTCGTGGGGCCAGAGGAGCTGCCGCTGATCATCGACGAGGTGCCGCTGCTGGCCGCCGTCGCCGCCCACGCGGACGGCGAGACCCGGTTCGAGGCGGCGGGCGAGCTCCGGGTGAAGGAAAGCGACCGACTTGCCGGGATCCGAGACCTGCTGCGGGGGCTCGGCGGTCAGGCGGCGATCGAGGGCGACGCCCTGATCGTGGGCGGAGGCGGCCTGCGCGGGGGGACCGCCGACTCGAACGGGGACCACCGCATGGCCATGGCGGCCGTCGTCGCGGCACTGGCGGCCGAGCGGCCGAGCGAGATCGGCGGGGCCGAGGCAGCCGCGGTCTCGTTCCCCGGCTTCACGGCGACGATGCTCGACCTGGGCGTGGCGCTCGAGGTCCTCGGGTGACCGCCCTGCGGATCGCCATCGACGGCCCGGCCGGATCGGGCAAGAGCACCCTGGCCCGCGGCCTGGCCCGGCGGCTGCATCTGCCGTACGTGAACACCGGGCTCATGTACCGGGCCCTCACCAGGAAGGCGCTCGAGCGGGGGCTCGACCTCGACGACGGCCACGCGCTCGCCGGCCTCGCCCGAACCCTCACGGTCGACCTCGACCAGACCCTCGACCCGCCCGAACTGCGCATCGACGGCGCCGTCCCGGGCTCCGAGCTCTCGACCCCTGAGGTCGAGGGTGCCGTCTCGCTCGTGTCGAGCCATCCTGCCGTCCGGCAGGTCATGGTCGAGCGCCAGCGGGCCCTCGGCACGGACGGCGTGGTGATGGAGGGCCGCGACATCGGCAGGGTCGTCCTGCGCGACGAGGCCTCGGTGAAGATCTACCTCGACGCCCGTCCCGACGAGCGCGCCGACCGTCGCACCCTGGAACGTGGCGCCTCGGCCGAGGCCCTGGTCCATCGCGACGCCCTCGACGCGACAACCAACCCGTTCGAGCCGGCCGAGGACGCGATCCGCCTCGACACCTCGGGCCTCACCACCGAGGAGACCCTGGCAGGGGCGCTCGCGATCGTCGACGAGGAACAGGAGCGAAAGTGAGCGAGCCCCCCGTCGTCGCCCTGGTCGGCCGGCAGAACGTCGGCAAGTCTACGCTGGTCAACCGCCTGTTCGGGAGCCGGGAGAACATCGCCCACGAGCTCCCCGGCGTCACCCGCGATCGCATCGAGGTGCCCGTCGAATGGCGGGGACGGACGTTCACCGCGGTCGACACCGGCGGGTACGTGACCGGCGCCTCCGGCATCGAGGCCCTCGTGTCGGCGCAGGCCGAGCGCGCCGCCGGTTCCGCCGACCTCGTCCTGCTGGTGGTCGACTCCCAGACCGGCGTGCAGGAGGAGGACGCCGTGCTGGCCCGGCGGCTGCAGAAGGCCCCCGTCCCGGTCCTGGTCGTCGTCAACAAGATCGACACCGATCGCCAGGATCCCGAGGTGGCGGAGTTCCATTCGCTCGGGCTCGGCGATCCCATCCCCGTGTCGGCCCTGCACGGGCGGGCGTCCGGAGAGCTGCTCGACCGGATCCTCGACCTCCTGCCGGAGCCGAGCGAAGAGGAACCTGAGGTCGAGAGTGAGCCGAGGTTCGCCCTCGTGGGGAGGCCGAACGTCGGCAAGTCGTCGCTGTTCAATCGGCTGGTGGGGGACCAACGCTCCGTCGTCTACGAGCAGGCCGGCACCACCAGGGACGCGGTCGACGCCGTGGTCGAGTGGCCGGAGGGCCCGGTCCGGTTCGTCGACACTGCCGGCCTCCGCAAGCAGGGCAAGATGCAGGGGGTGGAGTACTACTCGTTCGTCCGGGCGGCTCGGGCCATCGACCGCGCCCACGTCGCGCTGCTGGTCGTCGACGCGACGGACGGCGTGACCACCGACGACAAGCACGTGGCCGCCCGGGTCATCGAGTCCGGGAAGGGCCTCGTCGTCGCGGCCAACAAGTGGGACCTGGTGCCGAGCGAGGAGAAGATTCCGCTCCTCGCGCACATCACCGAACAGGTCATCCCGTTCGCCCGCGCGCCGGTGATCCGGCTTTCCGCCCTGACCGGCCAGGGGGTCAACCGCCTGCCCCAGGTCCTCACGCTCCAGCACGGCCGGTGGACCCGGCGCGTCTCGACGTCCGAGGTCAACCGCGTGCTCGAGCAGGCCCAGGACGAACGGCCCCCGCTGCGCGGCATCACCCGGTTCCGGTACGGAACGCAGGTCTCCGCGGGACCCCCGTCCTTCGTCCTGTTCGGCGGCAAGGTCCCCGACCCGGGCTACCGGCGATTCCTGGAGAACCGGTTCCGCCGGGCATTCGACCTCGAGGGCATCCCGATCCGGATGCGGTTCCGGGCCCGGAAGGGCGCGCGACTCGGCGCGACGTCGGGGAAGCCGACGAAGCGCTGAGGTACGCCCGGCCGCGCCCGGTATCATCGAGGCGCACGGGACGTGGCGCAGTCTGGTAGCGCACTGGTCTGGGGGACCAGGGGTCGCGGGTTCAAGTCCCGCCGTCCCGACGAGCACGTGGACACACCGGGTCGCGAGATCTCATTGCCTCCGCCCGCGCCACCTCCTCCGCCCGCACCGCCCGCAGCGACCGAACGCTCGCGGCACCCCTGGCGATGGGTCGTGGCGTGGGTCGTCGCCGTGGTCGCGATCGCCGCCGTCCTCGTCCCCGCGGTCATCGCGACCGACGCTGCCGGGCGGGTCGCCGAGGGGGACTTCGACCGGTACGTGGTCATCGAGCCCGGCTCGACCTCCGAGTACCGCACCACGACCAACGGGAAGGACACCGGCGCGCTGACCGAACAGATCCTGTCGCCGGCCCAGGTCGAGGCACTGCTGCCGAGCACCGTCGCGGTCGGCGACCACTTCGAGGACTTCCTCGGAACGGGCGCCCCGCTCGACCAGCGAACGTACACGGCCCTCGAGGCGGACCGCGTCGTGACCTTCGGCTCCCGGGTCGGGAGCGGGGGGTTCCAACCGAGCGACCCGCCGGAGATCGCCCTGCAGCCGCCGCTCGAGGAAGGCGCGTCGTGGACCTGGAAGGGGACGCGCCGGGGCGGCACCGGCCGGACCGTCACCACCATCGAGGAAATCGCCGATCGCCCGGTGCTGGGACGGACCTTCCGGGACTGCCTCCGCCTGAAGGCGACGAGCCACGACACCGACGCCGACGGCAACGCCAGCACCGACGTCACCGAGAGCTGGCTCTGCCCGGAAGCCGGCCTGGTCTCGGTCGACGAGGAGTTCCGCCAGGGGAGCACCACCGTCCGGTTCAGGTCCGAGGTGATCGAGATCCACCATCCGGGCCTCAACCTCGGCGCGCGCCCGCCGCTCGCGGCGAACGGCGCTCCGGCCGAAACCGGGCCAGGTGCCGGCCGTGGACAGCGGCCACTCCTGGTACGTGCCGGACGCGACCCTCTCGACCGACCGCCTCGCATGGAGCCTGGGCCGGAAGTCCGACTCGCTGTATCCGCCCGTCGGTGTCGGGGACGCCGTCGTCACCGCCGAGGACGACGGAACGATCGCCTCGACCGACATCCGAACGGGGCAGGTGACCTGGCAGATCGGCCTGACCGGGCCGATCGTGGCGTCGCCGGTGGTCGCCGGCGGGCTCGTCCTGGTCGCCGACTCGTCGAAGTCGCTCTGGGCGCTCGACGCCGCGACCGGCCGGGCCCGGTGGGTCCTCCGGCTGTCCGACGTGGTCTCGGCCACGCCTGCCGTCGCCGGCGACGTGATCGTCGTCCCGACCGACGACCGCACGGTGACGGGCGTGCTGCTCTCCACGGGCGAAGCCCTGTGGTCGGACACCACCAACGCGCTCGTCGTGGACCCGCCGGTCGTTGCCGCGGGACTGGTCGTCGTCGGCGACCAGGTGGGCAACCTGACGGCGCTTCGCCCCGCGGACGGCGACACCGTGTGGAGCGACTCCTCCATCTCCCTGTTCAGCGGCGGGACCGTGCTGCTGGGCGGGCTCGCGGCGGGAGGCGGCACGCTGGTCGCGTCCTCCGACGCCTCGGCGGTGTTCGTCTACGACGCGGCGACGGGCAACCTGCGGTGGCGGGCCCAGGCGCCCGACACGATCGACCGGCCCGTGGCCGTCGCGGGCGACCTCGTCGCGATCGCGTCCCAGAGCTCGATCGAGGTGCGCGGGATCGACGACGGAGCCCTCGTGTGGCGCCGCACGACCGACACCACCTTTGCGCCCCCGCTCGTGGTGGGAGGCACCGTCGCCGTCCTGCGGGTCGACAACCGGCTGCTGACCTTCTCGCTCGCGACCGGCGCCGAGTCCTCGGTGGAGATCGGCAGCGCCGACGAACCGTCCGACCAGGACACGAAGCTCCCGATGGCGTGGGTGGCCGGCGCACTGGTGGTTCCCACCCACAACCTCGGCCCGTGGCCGTTCACCGTGTACCAGGCCTTTCCCGCGCCGCTGCCGTCCGCGCAGGACACCGGGCCCGTCCAGGGGGTCCGGCTGGCCGGCCGGTTCTTCGTGGTGGACGTCCCGTCGGGCCCGTCGTCGCTCGACGGCGACCGCATGGAGGTCGCGGCCGAACACATCGGCGACGACGAGATCACGGGGAAGGTCGTCGAATCGGCGCCGGGCGGGCCGATCTCCGGCCCGCAACGCATCCTGTACCGCAACAACGACGTGCCCTCGTACGCGCTCGCGGCGGGCGATCGCGTCGTGGCCGGGTTCGGGAGCCGGGTCGTCGGCGTGTCCCGCACCGGCGACGAACCGTGGACCGCCGAGGGCGGCGATCTCCTGCCGGGAACCGTCCCGATCGTGGTCCCGTCCCCGGCCGGGCCGATGGTGGTGACGCCGGACAAGGCCGGCGGGCTGACCGGGATCGACGCCGCGACCGGCGAGCGGCGCTGGGGCCCGGTCGCGAAGGCGAAGTTCGCGTTCGGGAGCCCGACCCTCCTCGCCGACGGGACCGTCGCGTGGGGTGGGGGAGCGGTCACGGTGATCGATCCCGAAAACGGGCGGGTGCTCCGCCGGAACCCGTCGGTTGCGTCGTTCACCACGCTCGCCGAGGACGGCGGGCGGCTCTTCGGCATCTTCGCCACCGACCCCGACGTCGTGCTGGCCGCGCTCGACGAACGGACGCTCCAGCCGGTCTGGGCCCAGCCGTTCACTTCGGCGCAGATCCTCGGCGCGATCCCGATCGCGCCCGGCGCCGGCGACGGCGTGGTCGCGGTGGTCGACTCGACCAACGTCCTGCGGGCCCTCGACGGCGCCACCGGGGACGAGCTGTGGAACCTCCAGCTGCGGCTCGCGCCGAACTCGCCGCCGATCGTCCGGGACGGACGGGTCTTCGTCGAGGAGCCCGGGTTCCCGGAGGACCTCAATCAGCACGAGCACCGGGTCACGGTGCTCGACGCCAGGACCGGCGCGATGGAGGCCTCGTGGGAGATCCCCGGCGCATTGTTCTTCGCGGACATGTTCCGGGTGTCGGACGGGCACCTGCTCGTCACCGTCCCGAACGGGATCGTGGCCGTGGATCCGGAGGTCCGGTGAGCGCCGCCGGCGACGTGGCGGCCGCCCGGGGCTCCCGCCTGCGGGACGCGCTCCGGCCGGTCGGCGCGGACGCTGTTCGCCGAGCCGTTCGAACAGGGGCGAATCCGGCTCGGCGGCATCCCAGCCATCGAAAGGACCATGGCCGTGGGGGCGCTCGTCGTCCTCGGGGGGCTGCTGCTCGCGATCCTGGCCGGCGATGCGTTCCGGCACTCCATCTTCCTCCGCCTGAACGACCTCGGCGAGCGGTGGAGCTTCGTCCCGCTGACGCTGCTCCCCATCGCGGTGGTCGCGCTGATCGGCGGATGGCTGGCGTTCCTGTGGGGCGCCATGCGCGGGAGCATCTGGGTCGCGTTGACCGGCGCGTTCGTCCACCTGCTGATCAACGGGTCGATCGGCGACCTCCTCGGCGGGATCGGGCCGTCGCTGCTGTCCCGGATCGGCCCCACCGTCAACCGCGTCGGGTACTGGGCGGTTGCGGGCGTCGTGGTGGGGTTCGCGCTGATCAACCTGAAGCCGGCGTGGGGCCGGCGGGCCCGGTACGTCGCGCTGCCGCTCCTCGCCGCCGCGCTCATCGCGATGTACGGGGCGCTGCTGCTCCTTGCCCTGCAGGCGTTCGAAAGCGGCTTCCCGGCCCAGGCGACCCTGGCGCTCGACGGCAACGTCGAGTCCATCTCGGCCCTGCTCCAGCCGATGATCGTCCTGGCCTCCGTCGCGCTGGTGGACTTCTCCTACACGTTCGCCACGGCGGTCACCTCGCCGGCGTCTCGAGCTCCGGGCCCGCACGGTGAAGGCGGCGCTGCTGGTCGTGGTCGGGCCGTGAAGCTGTGGTTCCAATTCTTCTCCCAGATCGACCACTGGGCCGCCTTCGTCCGGATCTCCGCGTCCGGGGTGTTCTGGGTCGTCGTCACGGCGGCGGGCTTCGCCGCGGTCGGGCTGTGGTGGCGTTCGCTGGTTCGACGGGGCGCCGTCGGGGAGGCCGGCGAGGAACGGGTCAAGGAACGGATCGTCTACATCGGGATCGCGGCCGAGATCATTCCGTCGTTCATCGTGATCACCGCTCACCACCGCCGCCAGCACCATCCAGGCCCAGGCGAACTCGCAAGCCGCGGTGGGGTTCCTCGACGCGATCAACCGGTTCACGTTCCGGCACGCGACGATCGTGCGGACCCTGCCGTGGGTCGTGCTGCTCGGCGTGGGAGCGTGGCTGATGCTGCCGCGGCCGGAGGGGCGCCCGGCGCGAGCTCGGGCTCGGGCTGTTCCTGATGGGGGCCTGGAACGCGCCGTTCTACGTCCTGGCGGTGTTCGGCGTGCGGTTCCAGTTCAGCACGCCGCTGCTCGACATCGCGATCACGCTCGGGATCGCTGGTCGTGCTGCTCGTCCGGTGGCGGCACGTCGACCGGTTCGAGGGCGTCGCCCTCATGGTGGTGACGGTTTTCACGTGGCTCGCGTTCACGCGCGGCGACTTCATCTCGGTGGTCGTGAACGGGCCGCTCGGCTTCCTCGGGCTCTCCTCGGCGGCGGTCGTGTTCGGGATCGTGTACACGCTGCTGGCGGACTCGGCGATGGCCTCGGGGTCCAGCCGGCAGCTGCCGCGGGAGTCGCGGCTGCTGCTGTACCTCGGGTTCCTCGTGCTGTCGACGACCGTCCTGGCGTGGGTCGAGATCACCCACCCGGCGTCGAACCTGCCCGCCACGGTCTCGGCCAACGCGTTCAGCGACATCGGCATCCCGCTCGCCGCGTGGCTCATCATCCGGCGGCCCGCTGACCAGGCGGGAGGCCGTGGAGGCGGCGCTGCCGACCGAAGCGGCCGCGTTCGAGATCGAGGACCGCGAGGCCCCGCCGCAGTTCACGGGCTAGGCCCTTCGGCCGGTTTCCCGAATCGTCGTTCGGGTACTCCCCGAGACGGCGCCCCCGGTCAGTCCCCGGGCCGGAACGAGGAGGAACCGAGATGGCCACCGATCCGTACCACGAGGACCCCGTCGTCCGTCGATCCGGCCATGTCCATGAGCCGGACCACGTCCACCGGCCGGTCGCGCCTGCGCCGGCGCCCGTGCACGACCATTCGAGCGGCATCACGTCCTACGCGGTCGTGAAGTACGGGTTCATGCTCGTGATGACCATCGTCATCCTGTACTTCCTGGCGCGGTTCGTGATCCCGCTGTTCACCTAGAGGACCGGCGGGTCGCCCGCGGCCCCGATGGTAGGGTCCGGCTCGCCGTGGCGAGCCAGATGTCGTCGAACCGCGTCCTCACCGTCCCCAACCTGATCTCGTTCGTCCGGATCCTGCTGATCCCGGTCTTCGTCCTGCTCCTGTTGAACGAAGGAACGGAGCGCGCCGGACTGATCCTGCTGGCGTTCGTCGTCTCCACGGACTGGGTCGACGGCCAGGTCGCCAGGAGGACCGGGCAGGTCTCCGAGCTCGGGAAGATCCTCGACCCGGTGGCCGACCGCCTGGCCATCGCGGCGGCCCTCATCACGCTGGTCGTCAGGGACGCGTTCCCGCTGTGGGCGGCCCTGCTGATCCTCGTCCGGGACGCGGCGATCCTGATCGCCGGAATCTGCGCTGCTCCGGAAGGACATCCGGATCGACGTGCGCGTGATCGGCAAGCTCGCCACGTTCTCGCTGATGTTCTCCGTGCCGGCGATCGCCTGGGCGAACTTCGGCCTGGGACTCGACGCGGCGCTGCTCGCGATGGGGTGGATCGCGTACGCGGTCGGGATCGTCGAGTACTACGTGGCCGACCGGCATGTACGTGCAGGACATGCGCGCGGCGCTCCGGGCGAGGGCGAAGGCGGCTCCGGCGACGTCCTGACCGCCGGCCGAGCCGCGCGCCGAGAAGGGACGAAACGGACCCCGGCTATGATGTCCGCCGAATGAAGGCAGTCGTGATGGCCGGTGGGCAGGGCACGCGTCTCCGCCCCCTGACCTCCAATCAGCCCAAGCCGATGCTGCCGATCGTCGGGGAACCGATGATGCAGCACATCCTCCGGCTCCTTCGACGCCACGGGTTCACCGACGTCGTCGTGACCGTGCAGTTCCTGGCGAGCGTGGTCCGGAACTTCTTCGGCGACGGCAGCGACCTCGACCTCAACCTGACGTACGCGACCGAGGAACAGCCCCTCGGCACCGCCGGGAGCGTCAAGAACGCCGAGTCCCAGCTCGACGACACGTTCCTCGTGATCTCCGGCGACGCGGTGACCGACTTCGACCTCACGAAGGTCCTCGAGTACCACCGCGAGAAGCAGTCGGCGGTGACGGTCGTGCTGAAGCGGGTGCCCGACCCGCTGGAGTTCGGCATCGTGATCACCGCCGAGGACGGCCGGATCGAGCGGTTCCTCGAGAAGCCGGGCTGGGGCGAGGTGTTCAGCGACCAGATCAACACCGGCATCTACGTGATCGAGCCCGACGTGCTCTCGTTCATCCCGTCCGGCGAGGAGTTCGACTTCGCGCACGACCTGTTCCCGCTGCTCCTCGACAAGGGCATGCCGATGTACGGCTACGCGCCGGAGGGGGAGTGGACCGACGTGGGGAATCTCGAGGCCTACCTCGAGGTGCACCGCGACGTCCTCGACCGCAAGGTCACGGTCGAGATGGACGGGTTCGAGATGGAGGGCGGCGTCATCCTGGGCCTGGACGCCGACATCGAGCCCGGCGCCAAGGTCCGGGGGCCGGCCTACATCGGCCCGAACGCCCGCATCGAGGCCGGCGCCGAAGTCCGGGAGCACACCGTGCTCGGCGCCAACGTCGTGGTGAAGGCGGGCGCCTTCCTCCACCGGGCGATCGTGCACGACAACGCGTACATCGGCCCGAGCGCGTCCCTCAGGGGCTGCGTCGTCGGGACGAACACCGACATCGGAAGGGGCGCCCGGCTCGACGAGGGCGTTGTGGTGGCGGACCAGTGCCGCATCGGCGAGGGTTCGGTCCTCAACCCTCAGGTCAAGGTCTACCCGTTCAAGATCGTGGAACCCGGCGCCCTCGTCAGCCAGAGCATCATCTGGGAGTCGAGGGGAACCCGAGCGCTGTTCGGAGATCGAGGGGTCGCCGGGCTGGTCAACCTCGACGTGACGCCCGAAACCGCGCTCCGCCTGGCCATGGCGTTCGCCTCCTCGCTGCCGAAGCGGTCCGTGATCGTCGCCTCGCGCGATGTCACCCGGACGGCCCGGATCATCAAGCGGGCCATGGTGGCGGGGGCGAACGCCGCGGGGGTCAACGTGCACGATCTCGAGCTGGCCCCGGTGCCGGTGGCCCGGTTCTACGCCCGGAGCGCCCGCGCCAACGGCGGCGTCTCGGTGCGGACGGCGCCGCTCGACCCGGCCGCGGTCGAGGTCCAGTTCTTCGACGGCCGCGGCGTCGACGTCGACCCGGCCACGCAGCGCAAGATCGAGCGGATCTACTACCGGGACGACCTCCGTCGGGCGTTCCACCACGAGATCGGGGAGCTGACCTTCCCGGCGAGGGCCCGCGAGTACTACGCCCGGGAGCTGCTCAACATCGTCGACGTCCGCGCGGTCCGGGACCGCCGGCCCAAGCTGGTCGTGGACTTCGCCTTCGGGACCACGGTGCTCACGGCGCCGAGCGTGCTGGGCGCGATCGGGGCCGACGCGCTGTCGGTGAACGCGACCCTCGAGGAGGACCGCGCCGTCCTGTCCGAGGCCGACGTGCAGCACCACCTCGACGAGCTCTCGCGGCTCGTGAAGGCGAGCGAGGCCGTCCTCGGCGTCATGTTCGACTCGACCGGCGAGCGGGTCCGGCTCGTCGACGAGACCGGCCGGATCGTCTCCCCGGGCCAGGCGCTCCTGGGGTTCATCGACCTGGTCGCGCGGAGCACGGCGTTCCCGAGGATCGCGGTGCCGGTGGTCACGAGCCGCGCGGCGTCGGAGATCGTCCGCCGCCACGGCGGCCAGATCGTCTGGACCAAGATCTCGGCCGCCGCGCTCATGGGCGCCGCCGAGTCGGAGGGTGTGATCTTCGCGGGCGCCGAGGGCGGCGGCTACATGTTCCCGGAGTTCCTGGCGGCCTACGACGGCATGATGAGCCTGGCCAAGCTCCTCGAGATGCTGGCTCGCCAGCAGACCACCCTCTCGGCCGTGATCGACGGCCTGCCGGAGGCGCACATCGTCCAGCGCGAGGTTCCGACCGCCTGGGAGGCCATGGGAACCGTGATGCGCCAGCTGCTGGAACGAGTAAACGGCGCCGAGACCGACACGACCGACGGCGCAAAGGTCTATCGGGGCGAGGACTGGGCGCTCGTCGCGCCGCATCCACAGGAACCGGTGGTCCGGGTGTGGGCTGAGGCGGGGACGGAAGACGAGGCGGCCGCGTTGGCCGACGAGTTCGCGGCGCTGGTGGAGGAGCTCCGGCACTGAACGGCGGCGCGCCGGTGGCGTAGGCTCCGCGCAAGCATCGGTTGGATCTGAAGGCGAGCACCCGGGAGGGAACGGACGTGGAGTACCCGCAGGACGTTCGGTACACGAAACAGCACGAGTGGGCCCGCGACGAGGGGGACGGGCGGATCCGGGTCGGGATCACCGACTACGCCCAGGACGCGCTCGGCGACGTGGTCTACGTGGACGTGCCCGAGACGGGGACCGAGGTCACCGCCGGCCAGCCGTTCGGCGAGGTCGAGTCCACCAAGTCCGTGTCCGACGTGTACGCCCCGGTCTCCGGGACTGTGATCGAGCGGAACACCGCCCTCGAGGAACGGCCCGAGCTCGTAAACGAGCATCCCTACGGCGACGGCTGGATGATCGCGATCCAGGTCGAGACCGTCGACCTCGGCGAGCTCCTGGACGCCGCCGCCTATGAGGCGTTCATCCAGCAGGAACAGGGCGAGGCGTAGCCAGAGCCCACCGCCGAACCACAACCCTCGACCTTCCAGTGGAGGACTACGGCACGACTGCCTGCATGTCGAGCCCCTGGCCAGGCACCATCACGCTCGACGACACACCGATCTCCACAGGATGTGGACAACCGGGAGAGGCCATCCGCCAGTCATCGTTGACTTGGCCTGCACCTCGGCTCTAGAGTTGTCGCCCCGCTCGAAGTCTCGACCTCCGAGCGAACCTGATGCAACCGGGAGGCGCACGGTGCTCTGCCCGAGATGTCGACATCGAAATCCGGACGACGCGCACTTCTGCCTGAACTGTGGCGCTGCACTGCAGGAAGACAGCACCGCGACGTTCACCCCCGTGGAGGTCGAGGAGGAGACGGGCGAGGAGATCGCGCTCCCGCTCGACGAGCTCCATGCGGGCCAGGCACTTGTGGTCGTCCGGCGCGGCCCCAATGCGGGGTCGAACTTCCTGATCGACAAGGACGTCACCACGGCCGGCCGCCATCCGGAGAGCGACATCTTCCTGGACGACGTGACCGTGTCCCGCCGCCACGCCGAGATCCGCCGGCGCGAGGCCCGGTTCTACCTCCACGACAACGGAAGCCTCAACGGCACCTACGTCAACCGGCAGCGGGTCGACGAGGCGGAGCTCGCCTCGGGCGACGAACTGCAGATCGGCAAGTTCAAGCTGGTGTTCTTCGCCGGAGAGTGAGGGGACGATGGCGGCTCGTACGTACATGTCGATCGGGGAGGTCCTGCTCGCGCTCAAGACCGAGTACCCGGACATCACGATCTCGAAGATCCGATTCCTCGAGGGCGAGGGACTGATCGAGCCGGAGCGGACGGCGTCCGGCTACCGGAAGTTCTACGAGGGCGACATCGAGCGCCTGCGGCAGATCCTGAAGCTCCAGCGCGACGAGTACCTCCCGTTGAAGGTCATCAAGGAACGCCTGGCCCGGCAGTCCTCCGACGGAGAGGACACCGAGGAGCCGCGCGAGCGCGAGGTGGAAGACGACCTCGTCGAGCCGCCCACCGGCCTGGAGATGTCCATCGAGGAGATGTCGAGCGCGACCGGGGTCGACCGGGAACGGATCGAGGAGCTCGAGCGCTTCGGCATCCTCGGCACGCACGGGGCGGACGGAACCAAGTACTACGACGGCGACGACTACATCGTGCTGTCGATCGTGAAGGACTTCTTCCGGTACGGGGTCGAGCCGCGCCACCTCACCATGTACCGCCACTTCTCGGAGCGCGAGGCGAGCCTGTTCGAGGCGATCATCCTGCCGATGCTCCGCCAGCGGAATCCGGAGGCGCGTCAGGCGGCCGTCGACTCGCTGACCGACCTCGCCCGCCTGTCGCGCAAGCTCAAGCAGGCCCTGCTGCGGACCAACCTCCGCCAGTACCTGTCCCAGGACTGACGGGCGACTGCCTGTCGCCGACCGTGGGCCCTTCGATACCCTGAAGGTCCTCGTGCGCCGTTCCCTCGTCCCGCTCGCCGTCCTCGTCGCGCTGACCCTCACCGGGCCGGCGGCCGTCGCCGCGCCCAAGCCGCCCCCGCCGACGCCGGTCCCGGTGCCCTGCGACTCGAACCCGTCGGGCGTGTGCAACTCCCCGTCGCCCTTCCCGACGGCGCTCGACATCCCGCCCGCCTCGCGGAAGCCACCCGACGTCTCCGCCGTGTCCGCCATCGTCTCGGACCTCGAAACCGGGCAGGTGCTGTTCACCAAGCAGCCCGACCAGGAGCGGTCGCTCGCCAGCACCACGAAGATCATGACCGCGCTGCTCGTCCTACAGGAGGCCGAGCCGGACGAGATGGTGCGGGTCGGACCGGACGCCGCCGAGGAGGGGAGCAGGGGCGCGGGGTTCTCCGAGCTCGGCCTCCGGCTCGGCGAACGGCTGACCGTCGAGGACCTGCTGTTCGCCCTGATGCTCCAGTCGTCGAACGACGTGGCGATCGCGCTGGCCGACCACGTGTCGGGGTCGGTGAGCGCGTTCGTCGACGACATGAACGCCCGCGCCAGGGAGATGGGCCTGCAGCACACGGTGTTCTTCTCGCCGAACGGGCTCGACGACCGGGGCCACTCGACAGCCCGGGAGATGGCGGCGATCACGCGCGCGGCCATGGCGGACCCGGAGTTCGCCGAGGTCGTGGGGCGGAAGTTCGACACGATCCCCGGGCCTTCGGGCGGCGAGGATCGCCGGGTCCAGAACCGCAACGTCCTGCTGTGGCTGTACCGGGGCTCGACCGGCGTGAAGACCGGCTACACGTCGGCGGCCGGGTTCTGCCTTGTGGCCACGGCCGAACGCGACGGCAGGGGAGTGGTGGCGGTCGTCCTGGGCTCGCCGACCACGCAGGACTCGTTCGACGACGCCGCGGCGCTCTTCGACTACGGGTTCCACGGGTACACGCCGCACACGCTCGTCCAGCAGGGGGAGTCCTTCGCGCCGATCCCGGTCGGCACCCAGCAGATCCCCGTGGAGGCGGCCACCGGCCTCGAGCGGCTGCTGCCCGAGAAGTCCGGGAAGGTCGCGAGGAAGGTCCTCATCCGGAAGGGGGTCTCTCTGCCCGTCGACAAGGGCCAGCGCCTCGGCACGGTGATCTTCTCAGCCGACGCGCTCCAGATCGGCCAGGTGCCGCTCGTCGCGGCGGCCTCCGTCGAACCGCCTGTGGCCGAACCCGAGGAGACGACGCCGGCCGAGCCCCAAGCTCCGGAAGCCGACGACGGTGGGGCCGCGTGGTGGCTGCGCGGCCTGGACTCGATCACCCGGTTCGGGCTCGACACCCTCTTCGGGCTGTTCGGTTGAGTCGCGCGGCCTTCCGGCCCGGATTCGATCGGGGCAGGCGATAAACTCCCGCCCGATGCCGGACGTCGCCAGGATCCTGTTCAGCGCGTCGGACATCCGCCGCCGGGTCCGGCAGCTGGGCCGGGAGATCAGCGCCGACTACGTGGGGCGCTCACCGGTCCTCGTGACGGTGCTGAAGGGCGGTACCACGTTCCTCGCCGACCTCATCCGGCAGATCCCGCTCCCGCTGCGGGTGGACTTCATGTCGATCAGCGCGTACGGCGCGGACTCCGAGGCGTCGGGCGGCGTGGTCAAGGTGCTGAAGGACCTCGACCAGCCGATCGGCGGCGAGGACGTCCTCGTGGTCGAGGACATCGTGGACACGGGCCTCACGCTCTCGTACCTGCTGTCGGCGCTCCGCGAACGCGGCCCGGCCTCGATCGAGGTGTGCACGCTGCTCGACAAGACGGCCCGGCGGATCCCCCTGGTGCCCATCCGGTACCAGGGATTCGAATGCCCCGACCGGTTCGTCGTGGGGTACGGCCTCGACTTCGCCGAGCGGTACCGGAACCTCCCCGACATCCTCGAGGTGGTCGATCTCGAGGCGCTCCACGCCGACCCCGACGTGCTGTCGGCGTTCCTGCACGGCGAACCTCCCGTGCCGGCGGACGCGGGGTAGCATGGCGGCACCCCATGACGGCGGACCGGCAGCGATGATCGAGATGAACCTGGTGGGAGTCCGGGTCGAGCTCCCCACTAACCAGCCGATCGTGCTGCTCAAGGAGCAGGACGGGGAACGGTTCCTCCCGATCTGGATCGGAGCGATGGAGGCAACGGCCATCGCGTTCGCCCTCCAGGGCATCGTCACGGCCCGCCCCATGACCCACGACCTCATGAAGAACGTCCTCGAGGAGCTCACCGTGCAGGTCGAACGCATCGCGATCACGGAGCTCAAGGACGGCACGTTCTTCGCGACCATCCAGATCCAGCACGGCGGCGAGCGCCACGAGATCTCCTCGCGGCCGTCGGACGCCATCGCGCTGGCGGTGCGGGTGAACGTGCCGATCTTCGCCGCGGAGGAGGTCCTCACCGAGGCCTCGATCGTCATCCGCGACGACGAGGAGCAGGAGGTCGAGAAGTTCCGGGAGTTCCTCGACAACGTCGAGCCGGAGGACTTCGCCGAGTAGTCGGCGAGGCCAAGCGTTCATCCAATCGACACCTCCCGAACCCGTGCAGATCGTTGACATGGGTATTCGCAACCCCTAGATTGCCTACGCCCTCGTAATTACGGAGCTGTCATGGTCGAGGAACAGGGATATCGCGTCCCCGAAGTCACCCGTGTGGTGGGGATCAGCTACCGCCAGCTCGACTATTGGGCGCGGACGGAGCTCGTCAGGCCTTCCATCCGCGACGCCGGCGGCTCCGGGACCCAGCGCCTGTACTCGTTCCAGGACCTCCTGCAGCTCAAGGTCATCAAGAAGCTGCTGGACGCGGGGGTCGAGCTGCGCCGGATCCGCAAGGCCGTCGACTACCTGAAAGAGCGGGGAGACGCCCCACATGGCGTAACCTTGATGTCGGACGGCGTGCGGATCTACGAGGCGGCGACGCCCGAGGCGGTCGTGGACCTGTTGGCGCAGGGCCAGGGGGTCTTCGCCATCGCCGTCGACAAGGTATGGAACGACCTCGAGGGCGAGCTGCAGAAGCCGAAGACCGGCCGGCGAAAGGCCGCGGGCGGCGCGTGAGCGTCCAGCAGCAGGCCGCCGCCGGCGGCTCGAAGAGCGACCAGGTCTCCTTTGCCCACGCCAGCGAGCGCCAGTTCGCCCAGCTGCTCGACTTCTACCAGATCGAATGGGAATACGAACCACGCTCGTTCGATCTCGAACGCGATGCCAACGGGAACGTGATCCAGCGGTTCACGCCCGACTTCTACCTGCCGCAGTACGACCTCTTCATCGAGATCACGACGCTCAACCAGAAGCTCGTGACCAAGAAGAACCGCAAGGTCCGGCGGCTCCGGGAGCAGTACCCGGGGATCAACTGCAAGATCTTCTACCAGCGCGACTACCTCAACCTGGTCCGCAAGTACGGCCTCGAGGACCTCGCGGGCTGATGCGAGCCGGTTCCTTCAGACCAGGCCCGGGCCTCCACTAGACTGCGCTCGATGCGGTTCGCGCCCCACACCGAGGACGACGTCCGGGAGATGCTGGACGCCATCGGCCTGGACTCCCTGGACGACCTGTTCGACCAGATCCCGCCGTCCGTGCGCCCCGAGCATGAGCTGGACATCCCCGACGGCGTGTCGGAGATGGAGATCCTTGCCGACCTCCGCAGGCTGGCCTCGCGGAACCGCCATGCGGACGAGCTGGTCTGCTTCGCGGGCGCCGGCGCGTACGACCACTACGTGCCGAGCGTGGTGTGGGCGCTGGCAGGGCGGTCGGAGCTGTACACCTCCTACACCCCGTATCAGCCGGAGCTCTCGCAGGGCGTGCTGCAGGTGCTGTTCGAGTACCAGTCGATGATCTGCGACCTCACGGCGCTCGAGGTGTCGAACGCGTCGCTGTACGACGGGCCGACGTCGCTCGTCGAGGCGGCGAACATGGCCCACGCGGCGACCCGGCGCAGCCGGGTGCTGGTGAGCGAGCTGGTCGACCCGCGGTACGTGGAGGTGCTCGAGACGTATGCGCGCGGTCCCGGCCTCGAGGTCGCGCGGTTCGGCTCGAGAGACGGCGACGGGGTGAGTTCGGTGCCCGAGGTCGGCGACGACGTCGCCGCGGTCGTCCTGCAGCACCCGAACCACCACGGCGTGCTGGAGAACGCCCGCGCTGTGTTCGCCGCAGCGGCGGCCGGGGGAGCGCGGTCGATCCAGGTGTTCGACCCCCTGTCGCTCGGGGTGCTGGCGCCGCCCGGCGAGATCGGGGCCGACATCGCCGTCGCGGAGGGACAGGTCCTCGGGAACAACCTGAACTACGGCGGTCCGTACCTCGGCGTCATCGCCGCCCGGCAGCAGGACGTCCGCCGGATGCCCGGCCGCATCGTGGGGGAGACCCTCGACGTCCGTGGCCAGGTCGGCTACGTGCTCACGTTGCAGGCCCGCGAGCAGCACATCCGCCGGGAGAAGGCCACGTCGAACATCTGCACCAACCAGACCCTCATGGCGATCGCGGCCACGGTGTACCTGGGGTGGCTGGGGCCCGGCGGGCTCGGGGAGCTCGGGCGGCAGTGCGCCGCAAAGGCCGGATACGCGCTGGAGCGGCTGACGTCGGTCGACGGAGTCGAGGCGCTGCACCCCGGCGCGTCGTTCTTCAAGGAGTTCGCGGTCCGGCTTCCGCGGCCGGCAGCCGACGTGGTCGAGGCCCTGGCCGATCGGGGCTTCCTGGCCGGCGTGCCGCTGCCGGACGCGGACGGGCAGGCGCTGCTGGTGGCCGTCACCGAGCGACGGACGAAGCGACGAGATCGATCGGTTCGCCGATGCGCTGGGGGAGGTGCTGGGGTGACGGACCTCGAGCGCGAGGACGTCAGCGACACCATGCCGGGAACGGGCGAAGCGGGCTCGGAGGCCGGGGCGGTCGAGGCCGCCCTCGGGGCGCCGGTCCGCCGGAACGACCCGCCCGGCGCCGGGACGCTCCGGGACCGCTCCCGGCCGGGACGACGGGGGTGGAGCTTCGGCCGGCTCGACGTCCCGGAGGCCTCGCTCCCAGCCGACGCGCTGCGGTCGGAGCCCGCCGACCTGCCCGAGATCGCCGAGCGGGACCTGGTGACGCACTTCACCCGGCTCTCGCAGCGGAACTACGGCGTCGACACGGGGTTCTACCCGCTGGGCTCGTGCTCGATGAAGTACAACCCGAAGGCGGCCGAGTCGGCGGCGGCCATCCCGGGATTCCAGCGTCTGCACCCGCACCAGCCCGCGTCGACGGTGCAGGGGGCGCTCGAGCTGATGTGGCGGCTGGAGAACGCGCTGTGCGAGCTGACCGGCATGGCCCGGGTGACGTTCCACCCGCCGGCGGGCGCGGCGGGCGAGCTCACCGGCCTGCTGCTGATGCGGGCGTTCCACACGAAGTCAGGCGACGCCCGGCGGAAGGTGATCATTCCCGACTCGGCGCACGGGACGAACCCCGCCAGCGTGACCCAGGCCGGGTACGAGGTCCTGCAGGTGCCGTCCGACGCCCGGGGGCTGGTCGACGTCGGCGCGCTCGAGAAGCTCGTGAACGAGGACGTGGCCGGGCTGATGCTCACCAACCCGAACACGCTCGGGCTCTTCGAGGAGGAGATCGACCAGATCGACGACGTGATCCACGCGGTCGGCGGGCTCGTGTACTACGACGGCGCGAACCTCAACGCGATCATGGGCCGCGTCCGCCCCGGGGACATGGGGTTCGACATCGTCCACATGAACACCCACAAGACGTTCGCCACGCCCCACGGCGGGGGCGGGCCGGGCGCCGGGCCGGTGGCGGTGGGGGAGCGGCTGGTGCCGTTCCTCCCGGTCCCGATCGTGGAACGGGACTCGGGCGGCGTGTTCCGGCTCGAGACCGACCGGCCGGACTCGATCGGGCGGATCCACGGGTTCCACGGGAACTTCGGAGTGCTCGTCCGGGCCTACCTGTACGTGTTCCTGCACGGGGGCGACGGGCTCAAGGCGGTCAGCGAGCGGGCGGTGCTCAACGCGAACTACCTGGCATCGCTCGTGAAGCACGCCTATCCGCTCGCCTTCCCGGACGGACGCCCGATGCACGAGTTCGTGTCGACGGCCAAGCCGCTGCGAAAGCATGGCGTCCGGGCCATGGACGTCGCCAAGCGGATGATCGACCTCGGGTTCCACCCGTCCACCGTGTACTTCCCGCTGGTGGTCGAGGAGGCCATGATGGTCGAACCGACCGAGACCGAGTCGAAGGAGACGCTCGACGCATTCGCAGAAGCGCTGCTGCGGGTCGCGTCCGAGGCCGAGTCCGACCCGGACCTCCTCCACGACGCGCCGGTGACGGCGCCGGTCGGGCGGCTCGACGAAGCCAGGGCCGCGCGCCAGCTGAAGCTCCACTGGTAGGTCCCCCGCCGGGGGAGCGGGGTCGGCATCGATCACGGGCCCGGTGGGGTGGGGAATTCGAAATCACACGCGTGTGATTCCCGTCGGTCCCTCGCGGTAGGATCGCGGCGCAGTGGAAGCCGTCCGAGTCCTGATCCGGTCCGAGATCGACCAGCGTCACCACGGCGACCTGGGGAGGCTCGTGTCGGAGGCGTTCGCCGGCATCGACGCGGACGGGGTCGAGGTCCACATCGAGCGGGCTCGGAACTCGTGGGAGTCGTTCACCGGGCGGGCATACGGCGGGAGACCGAAGCGGCCGCGGAGCCACCCGTCCACGCGGTTCCTGGTCCGGGTCAAGGTGCCGGGGACGCTCCGGAACCGTTCCTACCCGAGGACCTACCGGTACCCGCGGCTCAAGACCGCGCCGTGGATCACGGTCCGGGACTGGCAGGAGCGCTTCGTGGCGCTGGTGGCGCACGAGGCGTACCACACGAGGCAGTTCCGCGACGGACTGCGGCGCTCGGAGGTCCAGGCGGAGCGATGGGCCGCGCGGACCCTCGAGTCCTGGCGCGAATCGCGTCCGGCGGTCGTCCATCGCATCCGGCGACCCGCTGCGGCGCGGAGGGAACCGGTCCCGGCCGGCTTGCGACCGCGTCAGCTGGCCCTGTTCGATCTGTAGGAGCGGGTGGAGACCCGGGGAGCAGAGCGTCCCGGCTCGTTCTCGACGCGACTTTACATAATGTTCGTTATGGGGCTTTGACCCATGCCTGCGAGGGACGTTCGAGAACCCCTCCTCGGCCGTCAGGAAGGGTCAGTCGGGTTCGGCGGGGCGACGGCAGGGTCGTCCGGGCGCCAGTGGAAACGGTCGCGGATGCCCCACACGGCGACCAGGCCGAGCGCCTCGACGACGATGCGACGGGAAATCTTCGAGTGGCCGTGCTCCCGCTCGCGGAACGTGATCGGGACCTCCCCCACCAGGGCGCCCCGCTGCCAGGCCCGGTAGGCGAGCTCGATCTGGAAGCCGTAGCCGTCGGAGTGGATGCCCGAGGCCAGGAGGTCCTCGAGGAGATTCCGGCGGTAGGCTCGGAAGCCGCTCGTGGCGTCCCTGATCGGGATGCCGAGCATGGCCCGCGTGTAGGCGTTGCCGCCGCGGGACAGCCACAGCCGCAGCCGGCCCCAGTTCGTCACCGAGCCCCCGGGGATGTACCGGCTCCCGATGGTCAGGTCGTTGGCGTCGGCGCCCTCGAGGAGCCTCGGGAGCTCCTCGGGCCGGTGCGACAGGTCGGCGTCCATCTCGACGATCACGTCGTAGCCCTCGTCCAGTGCCACCTTGAACCCCGCCGCGTACGCGCCGGCGAGACCTTCCTTCTTCGTCCGCTCGAGGAGCCGGACGCGCGGCTCCGACGCGGCGAGCTCCGAAACGATCGCTGCGGTGCCGTCCGGAGAGCCGTCGTCGACGACCAGGATGTCGACCGCCGGCATCCGGCGGTCGACATCGCCCTCCATGCGGGTTCGTGCCGGCGTCCACGCGGCTGGTCACGGCGAGGGTGCGCTCGATGACGTCGCGGATGGTCTCGCGCTCGTTGTACGTGGGCGTCACGACCAGCGCCCGGGCGGTGGGCGGGAGCGGCGCCGGCGGCGCGGGGCGCCGCCGGCGCCGCGGGACCGCCGAGCAGGGCCGCGACCGCCAGGGCCGCGGCCCACGGGAACCAGTCTCCGAGCCGCGTGTACAGCGTCCGCGCCGTGGACGCCCGCACGTCCATCCGCTCGGACGCCAGCTCGAACAGCCCCGTGGCCTTGTGGACCCCGCCGTCCGGGTCGACGAATGCGCTGATCCCCGAGATCGCCGCATGGACGACCCACCGCCCGTTCTCCACGGCGCGGAGCCGGCTCATGATCAGGTGCTGCCGCGAGGCCGCCGTGCGCTCGTACGAGGCGTTGTTGGTCGAGACCACGAGGAACCCGGCCCCCTGCGCCACCAGGCGCCGGTCGAGCGACGGGAACGTGTTCTCGAAGCAGATGACATCGGCGAACTCGAGCCCGGCGATGCGGCCAGCAGGCCGCATCGCCGGGCGGGCACATGATCGTGTGCAGGTCGTCGCCGGGCGTCAGGTCCCGGGGGATCTGACGCAGCGCAGAGATCCAGCCGACCGCGGACCGCCACGGCACGTACTCCCCGAACGGCACCAGGTGGACCTTCCGGTACCGGTCGACAAGCCGGCCCTTGCCGTCGTACAGCAGGCCCTCGTTGTACTGGACTCCGCCGTGGTCGCCGGTGATGGCACCGACGAGCGCGGGGCTCCCCACCGCCCTGATCGAACCCTCCACCAGCGCGCCCGAACGGCTCGTACCGCGTCGGGTCGATGTCGATGGCGTCCTCCGGCCACACCGACAGGTCGGGCGGGTCCGCCGCCAGCGCACGCTGGAGCCGCTCGAAGTTCCGCGCGATGCGCACGTCCTCGACGAGCGGATCGGCGAGGCGGTGCTCGATGTCGTTCCCCTGGAGGATGGCGACGTCGAGCACCGGCCCGTTCGGCGCCGGGACGGGGATCAGCCCGCACGCCAGCACCAGCGACGAGCCCGGCGCCGAGCATCGTCGCGGCCCGTCCGAAGCCCCCACGCCGCTGCCCGGCGCCGCGACCGTCAACATCGACCAGGGTTCCTGCCGGCGCGGATGTGGCCCGGCGCGCACGACGCCGGGCCATGATCGCGTCGATCGCCAGCAGGACGAGCCCGTTCACCAGCGCGACGACGAACGACATCCCCCAGACGCCCGTCACCGAGGCGAGCGGCATGAGGAACCCGTTGTCGGGCTGCGTGTAGCCGAGCCCGCCCCAGGTGAACCCGCCCGAGCGGCCACAGCATCCGGACGTATTCCGTGAAGGTCCACAGCGCGGCGATCCCGACGACCGAGAGCACCGGCCGCTCCTCGCGCCACACCAGCGGGATGATGGCCCCGGCCACTCCCATGAACGCGGCCGAGGCGAGCGAGAGCACGCTCCAGGCGAGCGTGCCGAACAGCAGGATCCAGTACAGCGTGGCGAGGAAGTAGACGGCGCCGAACGCGAACCCCAGCAGGAACCCTCGACGTGGCCGCGCGTGCCGGATCGCCCACAGCAGCGGGACGAGCGCGATGAACGCGAGGGGCTCCGCCTGGACGGGAGGATTGGCGAAGGACATGAGCGCCCCGGACAGCCCGGCGGCGAGCAGCGCCAGGGGGAGCCGCATGCGGCCGGCTCCCGGCGCGGCGGCGCCGCTCCCCCGCCGGTGACGTTCGGAAGCCGCCGGTTCGTCGTTCCCGGTCGTTCGTTGGCGGTCCCCGGTCAGGGAATCGGGAATCGAGCCGGAATCCTCCGTCGAGGGGGTCGCGGGGCGGTCGTCGACGCCGGAGCCCGCCCCGCGGCGTTCGTCGTCGGTCAGGCGCAGTCCCGGCAGAACATCCGGTCCCGGTCCGCCAGCTGGCTGCGATGCTTCACGAGGTGGCAGTTCCTGCATACGAACTCTTTGTCCGTGGGAGGGACGACTTTGACGGCGAGCGGCTCGAACCGCTCGTCGCGCCCCATGGCGAGCATGGAGTCGTCCTCTTCCTCCTCCTCGGCGGGCCTTCCCTCCCGCTTCGCCAGCAGCTCCTCGAGGCTCGATTCGACCTCGGGGCTCGCCTCGCCGTCGGTGGTGGTGGTTGTTGCGGCCGGCGTCGGCTCGGAGTCGTCGCCGTCGTCGTCACCGTCGTCGTCGGTCGGCTCGAGGTCTTCGTCCTCGCTGGTGTCTTCCATCGTGTCGTGGTCTTCCATTGTCCGATCCTCAGGTCGTTCTTTCGTCGCCAGGTCTGCGCACGTTCCCGAGGCGCCTTCCCGGGGCCTCGGCCGGTGCGCGGTGGGCTGTCGCGCCGCCCTCGGACGTCGACGGCCCCCCAAGGGTCCGGGGATTCTACCCTCGCCGTCCGACACGCACCCGGGAGGCAGAGAACACGCGCAGATCAGGGTTTGTTCCCGGATCCGGCGACGTCAACCGGCCGGGCCCGGGATGCGCCGGTCGGGCGGGAACGAAAAGGACCCAGAGACCTTTGGGGCCGCAGCGCCGGGGCGCCGCGTTCTCTACTCAGCCTCTGGGTCCATTCCGCCCCCGGTTTCCCGGCGGCGAGGCGTACTGTAGGCCGATGGCATTGAGGTGTCAACGTGGCGTCGAGACTCGGCTGTCACGGACTACTCCCCCGTGCGAACACGCAGGTCAGCGGGGTGTCCCGCGACCCTCGACCTCCGGTCGAGGCGACGCGTGGGGTCGCTACTGCGCGTACACCTCGCGGCCGAGCGACACCGTGAGCACGGGCCGGAGGCCCTCCACGGTGTCGACCTCGAAGGGGTCGGCTTCGTAGGCGGCGAAGTCGGCCTGCATGCCCGGTTCCAGTGAGCCCTTCTTGTCCTCGAGGTTCGCGATGAGCGATCCGCCCCGGGTGAACAGGCGGATGGCTTCCTCGCGGCCCAGGCGCTCGAACGGCTCGTGGTGGCCCTGCGCCGCGACGATCCCGGCCATCGGGTCGAGCGGGGTGACCGGTGAGTCGGAACCGGCGCCGACCGCCATCCCGCGCGCGAGGAGCGTCCGGAACGGGTTCATGCGCGTCGCCCGGTCGGGGCCGAGGCGCTGTTCGTACATCGCCCCGGCGTGGCCCCAGGCCGCATCGAACCCCGGCTGGACGGAGATGGCGAGGCCGAGGTTGGCGCCGCGCTCGATCTGGTCCTGGCCGGGCATCTCGAAGTGCTCGATGCGATGGCGCCTCGCCCGGAAGTGCCGGCGGCCGCGGGAGTCGAGCGCGCCGTAGACGCGTTCCCAGCAGGTCAAAGCCTGTTCGATGGCGGCGTCGCCGATGGCGTGGACGGCCACCTGGAGCCCGGCGAGATGGGCGTTGTGGAAGAACTCGGCGAGGTCCTCGTCGCCGTGGTAGGCGACTCCGCTCTCGCCGTCGGCGTCCGCGTACGGCTCGCCGAGGTGCGCGGAGCGTGCCCCGATGGAACCGTCCAGCGAGAGGTCGCCGCCGATGCGCGGCAGGCCGAAGTCGATGACGAACGGGATCTCCGTCGTGGCGACGTAGGGGATCACGTCGACGGGCAGTCTCGACCGGTGGCCGATCAGCACCTCGAAGTCCCGGGAGCCGCGGGAGATCGGCATGGCCATCTCGTGGACGCTCGTGATCCCCCGGCTGGCGGCGAGCGACGCGGCCTGGAGCTGGAGCTCCTGGACCTCGTGGTCGTCGAGCTGCTCGTTGTACCAGCGCTGGAGCGCCCAGTTCGCCTCGCGGCGCAGGACCCCGGTGGGAACACCGTCCTCGTCACGCTCGAGCCCGGGCAGGTCGCCGATGCCGGCCGCGTCGATCGCCGGCCGGTTCGCGAGCGCAGATGTGCCCGTCGGTCCGCACGGCCACGACCGGGGTCGACGCCACGGCGTTGAGGTCGTCGACGCCCGGGAGTGTCGGGACGATCCCACGTCGTCTCGTCGAATCCGTGCAACAGCAGCGGGCCGGTCGCGCTCCCGGGCGGCTTCGCGGAGCGTGTCGAGCAACCCCCCCGCCGAGCCCACGGAATCGATCGGAGGCCCCGCCTCGTGGATCCCCGTTCCCGTGAGGTGAACGTGCGCGTCGACGAAGCCGGGGATGATGGTGGTCGCCGGGAAGCTCGACGATCCGGTCGGCTTCCGGCGGCTCGCCGACACCGACGCGCTCCACGTGCCGCTCGTCGACCAGCACCCACTCCCCTATCGCGGGATGGCTGAGGGTGTGCACACGCCCGGCCGCGGTACGAGCGTCCGCATCGGCCGGGCGATTCTATTCGGTGCTCGTCGCTCGGCCTCCTTCGCCTCGACGCACCGCATGGGAACGTGATTCGTCAACCGGTGGCCCGGGTCGACGGTAGATCGCGCATTCCCTCCTTCTCGGCGAGCATCAGATACAGGTGTCCGTCGAGCCCCTCGGCAAGGTGCCGCCAGATGTAGGCGCCGTCGAGTGGCGAATCAGGAATCGGTTCCCACACGAGCGGCTCCCCGTCGTCGAAGTACTCGAGCAGCCACCTGGTCGGGCCATGGACCGCTCCTCGTCGACCAGCCGCAGACGGGGCGAACCGGCCACGAACGCGGCCAATCCGTGCGGCAGCGCGGCGAACGACTGCCAACCCGCGTCACGCCGGAGCTCATCGTTGGGATCTGCGGCCGGAGGGCACACGAAGCCGCATCGTCGTTTGTCGGTCTTCTCCGCCGACCTCGTGGTGCAGGATCACCCGGGTGTTCTCGTTCTCTCCCTCCGGACCGATGCCCAGGCGAGTGCCGTCCGCGAGCATCGCCCCGAGCACATGGGTCGCCACGCCACTGGTCGCCGATCGATCACGCTGGTACCCGGTAGCGGCCGCCTTGTGGGGGATTGCCGTTCACGCCGGATCGTCCCTCGGACCATCCGACGAGTTCAGGCTGGGGCGAGACGAGGTGCGCGACGCGAAGCGGATGTCCGGCCGATTCGACCCGGAGTCTCCGACTGATCCCCGCCGTGTCGACCGTCCGAACGAAGACCTGAAGCGTCGTGTGCGTGAACTCGTGGACGTACAGGCGATTTCGCCGCGAACCCGACGTCCTGGGCGTACGGGCCGGAACCGATTGAACTCCAGTCCGCCCACCTGACCGATGTACCGTCCGTCCCGACCGTAGTGGACGATCCGGTGCTTCACGAGATCGAGCAGCCACAGCGATCCGTCCCGATCGATCGCGAAGGAGGGCGGCACCACCGGCTGCGACGCGTGCCGCTTCGTGAGCAGCCCGCCAACCTCGTGTACGCCGGTCCCGAACGGAATGAAGAAGGCAGGCTTCCAGGTCGCAGGCTCCTCGGACAGGTCCGCGATCAGGGTGATCGGGGGCAGTCGGCGCACAGCGCCCGAAGGACTGGCCGTCGCCGTGGGCTGACCTGGCGTCGCTCGGACTGGCGCTGTCGGCGACAAGCCGGATGTGTTCGGATGCGGTGGGATGGGGGCGGGAGACCCGCCCCCTTCGCACCCCACAAGGAGCAGCGCGGCGAGCATCGCAGCTCGCATCGGCCTCACGTCACGACCGCCAACGGGGATCGGTTCGGCACCGTGCAGTTCGGATAGCAGTCCGGGGTCCAACCCTCCCTCCGAACCGCGCGGTACGCGGCATCCGAGCGGAAGTCCTCGTCGAAGATGCCCGTGCCGCACGAATTGCATCGCGCCTCGATGATGAGGTCGCCCCCGCCGGCGGTTCCCGAGTTCGTGTAGAGCATCCCGATGTGGCCGTCCCTCGCGAACGCGTCCATGTACAGCGTGGTGGATCGAGACTTGCTCCCGAGCTGTGAAGAACGGGCCGCTGTTGATCCCGTTCCAGAACGCGTACGAGCCGTACGGACCGTGCTCGTTCTCGAACTTGTTGTACCAAGTACCCCCGTCGGTGCCGAAGTCGTCCACGAGGAACCACGACTTGAAGGTGAAACCGGAGCAATCCGGACCCTCGCCGCCCTTCTCGTACGTGTCGAGGGTCGGCGTGTCGTCCCGGTCGTTGTCGTTCCAGCACCCGCCGGCGTACTGGTACCCCTCGCCGTCGCCGACCAGCGCGTAGGCCCGAGCGGTCGACCGCTTCCAGATGGAGATGGGGTGGTTGTCCTCGTAGCAGTGGTTGGCCACCCACTGGGAGTCGGCCATGGCGGCCGGCGCCGGGCCCAGCCCGACCAGGCCGGTCAGTATGCCTCCGGCGAGCGAGCAGAAGACGAGCAGGCGCCTCATCGGTTCCCTCCGATCTCGTAGCGCACGATGCGCAGGCCGTCGGGGGAGGTCATGAGCTGGTACAGGGCGCCGTCTGGCCCAAGGCGGAACTTCCCGATGGGACATGGTCCCGGCGTACTGGTGGCCGGGCACCGCGAACGCCTCGACCGACAGGTCGCGCCGAACGTGGGCGACCTCGTACTGGTCGGAACCACGGCTCAGGACCCGAACCACGGCGATGTACCCGCCGTCGCCGTCGGCCGACGCGAACGTCAGATCGCCGAGCGTCTGCATGGAACGGAGCTCGATCGCCCGCCGCACGCGCAAGCCGTCCGCGATCCCAAGTCGAACCCCGTCGTCGACCACCGACTGCAGGAGCTCCACGCCGCCCGCCTGCGGCATTCCCGTCGTCACGGCAGCGGACCCGCCGGGGAATGCCGTCCAGGCGTCCAGCGGCAGGAAATGCGCGTACCCCGAGGACCCGTCCGTCCCGACCCGGGACAGGATGGTTCCCGGCGCCGTGCGGAACGACTCCAGGTCGCCGCCGCGGTCGAGCACCGTGAACCGCGTGGTCCGTTCGCCGATGGCGTAGTCGGACGCCACGAACGTCCTCCCGTCGGCCCCGACCGCGAGATCGGTCTGCGGTGACATCGCGAGCCGGAGCGACGCGCTCAGCCGGCCGCCCCGGAACACCGCGATCCGCTGGTGGAACACGTCCGCCACGTGGATCGAGCCGTCCGGGCCGATCGCGAACGACGACGGCCCGAGTGTCAGGGCCTCGTTCCCGATGGACAGGCCGGCAGACCGCTGGCTGCTGCCCCATGGCATGAACAGCACCCGCGTGCCGTGCCGGTAGTCGCCCTGCGCGAGGGTCGGCAGCACGACCGCAGGCATCCTCCTGGCCACGTAGATGTGCAGGGCCTGCCCGGTGCCCCCGGGCAGGGACATGGACGAATCCGGACGGGACGCCGAGATCGTGTAGTCCAGCCTCCCGGCGGCGGCGGCGCGTTCCGCCGGCGCCGTGAGGTCGAACTCGAGGCCGGCTGCGGCCGGCGCGGACTTCGTCCGCGCCGGCCGACCTGCCACCGTCACGCGGGCCTGCGCCGCGCACGCGGCGCCGGCCCGCACGCACACCACGTCCACCGGGATCCGAACCGTCTCCCCGAGCCGCACCAGCACCGGCGACCGGTAGAACACCTGCAGCGCGGTCTCGGACGACCCCGCTGCGGCCGCCGGGGCGACGCCACCCGCCACGCCCAGGCACACGAGCGCCGCGAGCGCCGCAGTCAGGCACGCCCGCACGACCCGTCGTTTCGATGGAACCCCAAGCCCCCTCATCGCTACTCCTCCCGATCGATCGGTCACCGTGTTCCGGCGATCGCCGCGCTCCGCGCGCGATCGCCGTCGGGGGAGGAACCGGGGCAAGAGCCCCGCGCCGAGAGGGAGGAACCGGGGGAACCAGGGCCGTCCGGACATCCGGCCGCACGAGGAGGAGCGTGAGGGGGACGAGCGAGCCTCACCGATGAAGACCCCAGTCGACGGTGGAACACAGGTACGGCGCCCGCCGCCGGACGTGTCGGAGCGCCCGTCGCGCCGCCCGGCCGCCGTTCAGGGCTGCCGCGGCAACCAGGGCTCGAGCTACATGCGGGTCCGACTCGTCACCCGCCGTGACGGCCAGCTCGAGGAGCGCCGAACGGTCCGCCCCCGCCGTTGCGTGGTCCGCTCCCGCCGTCGCGTGGTCCGCCCCCGACGCGCGTCGCGGGCGATGCCGGCGCCGAAGATCGGCGGCGGGCGTGAGAACGCTGCTCTCGTTCAGGCGAGCCGCCATGCTCGCGTCGCCGGCCGGGGTCGAGTCGACCACGCGGGTCTTCTCCAGGGCCGGCGTGAGTCCGAGCGGCCGGATCGCCGCGGCCCAGGCCTCGGCCGCCTCCGACGGGTCGCGGCCGCGAAGCCCGATGACCACGTCGTCGCACCACCGGGCGAACGGCAGACCGAGCGACCGCAGGGCCCGGTCCCCGGCCGCCAGCGCGACGTTCGCCAGGACCGCCGACGGCTCGGGGCCCACGGGGAGACCACGGATCCCGTCGGATCGAAACCGGGCGAGCAGCCCCGAGAGCTCGCGGACGTCGTCACGAGGAGCGACCGGTCGCAGGAGCTCCACCATCACCTCGGCGTCCAGCGAGCCGAAGCAGTCACGCACGTCCATGTGCAGGACCGGCCCGGCCTCCCGGGCCAGCCGGCGCACGCGACGCGCGTGCCGCCGCCACGCCGGGCGCCACGACTCCACCGCCAGGCCCCGAGGCCGCGTCAGGCATCGCCCCGCGGCGACCTCAGGCCCGAGCGAGCGCTCGACCGCGCCGGCGACGCGGCCGACCAGGGACCGGTACCGGGCGTGCACAGCCGGGTCGAGCACGGACAACAGGCGGACGCCGCCGCCGGCCTTCGGCATCGCCGCCGGCCGATGCACCCGGCCGCACTCCGCCCAGGGACCGGCGCGCCACGCTGCCCCGTCCGGGCCGCCGTCGGCGTACCCGATGATGTCCGGGAACTCGAAGCGCGCGTCGTGTTCCACGACCTCCGCCCACACCCTGGACGACTCTGTCGTCGAAACCATCTCCGCCCCCTCGCCGGATGGCCCGGGGAGGCGGGCCGCGAACAACGAGGCATTTGTACTCCGATCACCCGACACACAGCTATGACGAACCGGAGTCATTTCCGATCCCCCGCCCACACCGGCCGCTCCCCCACATGGTGGATTCGTCGCGGCGAAAACTTGGTGCGCCTTTCGGGAGACAAAGGTTGCCTATCATGGGCGCGTGCTCGACCAGCGTGACCTCGAGATCGTGGCCGCCCTCCAGGACGACGCCCGCGCCACCTACGCCGACGTGGCCCGGCGTGTCGGACTCTCCGCCTCGTCGGTGCACCAACGGGTCCGGCGCCTGGAGGAGGCCGGGGTCATCCAGAGCTATCGCGCGGTGGTCGACCCGGAGTCGCTCGGCCTGTTCGTCACCGCCCTCATCAGCGTGATGCCCCTCGATCCCAAGCAGCCCGACGACCTCCCCGATCGCGTGCGTGAGTTCACCGAGATCGAGGACTGCTTCAGCGTCGCCGGCGCAGAGAACTACGTGCTCAAGGTCCGGACCGGCACCACCGGCGACCTCGAGGACCTCCTGCGACGTCTCCGGGAGAAGGCGGGCGTCCAGACCCGCACCACGGTGGTCCTGTCGATCCCGTTCGAAGGGCGTCCAGCAGTTCCCGCGCGCAACGCCGACGCCGCCGGGCTTGGCTCCTGACGAAGGACCGCCGACCCGGCTCCGACCGGACGCTCAGCCTTGCGAAAGCGCGCGGCCGATGATCATCCGCTGGACCTGGTTCGTCCCCTCGACGATCTGCAAGGCCTTCGCCTCGCGCATGTAACGCTCGACCGGATACTCGCGCATGTACCCGTACCCGCCGTGGATCTGCACTGCGTCGGTCGTGACCCGCATGGCGACGTCCGAAGCGAACAGCTTCGACATCGACGCGCCCTGCGAGTACGGCTCGCCGGCGTCGCGCACCCGCGCGGCTTCCCGGTACAGGCGCCGGGCCGCCTCGACCCCGACCGCCATGTCGGCGAGCATGAACTGCACGCCCTGGTTGTCGATCACCGGCCGCCCGAACTGCTCGCGGTCACGCGAGAACTCCACCGCCGCGTCGAGCGCCGCCTGCGCGAGCCCGGTCGAGCACGCCGCGATCCCCAGCCGCCCGCCGTCCAGGGCCGCGAGGGCGATCGTGAAGCCGATGCCCTCCTCCCCGACCAGCTGGTCGGCCGGCACCGCGGCGTCCGAGAACACCAGCTCGCGCATGGGCGAGGCCTTCCAGCCCATCTTGTGCTCCAGCTTGCCGAACGAGAACCCCGGCGAGTCCTTCTCCACGGCGAATGCCGAGATACCCCGCGGTCCGTCCTCGCCCGTCCGGGCCATGACGAGGTAGGTCTCCGCCTCGCCCGCGTGTGAGATGAACCGCTTCGAACCGTTCAGGACGTAGGCGTTGCCGGTTCGAACCGCGCGGGTGCGGAGCGACGCGGCGTCCGAGCCGCTCGAGGCCTCGGAGAGCGCGTACGCGCCGAGGCGCTCCCCCGAGAAGAGCGCCGGCAGGAACCGTTCCTTCAGCGCGTCGGACCCGAACTGGTGGATGCCGAACGCGCAGAGATGGTGGACCGACACGCCGACGCCGAGCGCCAGGAACGCCCGGGCGACCTCCTCGACCACGGCGACGTACAGCAGGTACGACTGCGCGCCCCCGCCGTAGCGCTCGTCGTACGGAATGCCGCCGAACCCCATCTCGCCGAGCTCGCGGAACAGCTCACGCGGGAACCTGCTCTCCTCCTCGTGGGCCGCGGCCGACGGCGCGGCGCGGTCGTCGGCCCACTTCCGGACCAGGCCGACCAGCTCGCGTTCGTCCGCTGACAGGCCGAAGTCACGATCCATCGTTCGAAAGGGTATCCGAGGGACGAATCACCAGCCGGACGGTGTGCCCGTGCGGCAGGAACCGCGTCTGGTCCTCGAGCAGGCCGGTGACCACGACGAACTCGGCCCCGCCCTCGACCGGTCGCTCCTCGACGAACGTGCTCGGTTCCGCGAAGGTGCCGAGCAGCCGGTAGGCGACGGAGCGCACGTCCGCCTTGGGGCGATCCTCGGCGACGTGCGCGACCTCGACCGTCACGATCAGCTCGCCGGCTTCGGAGACCTCGGTTCCGGTGATCCGGACCCCGTCTGGCAGGCCGGAGCGGATGTGCGGGAGCAGGTGCGCCTCGGGGTCCTCGGCCACCCATTCCGGCTGGTCCATCGCGGCGCGCAGGGCATCGACCGGCCCGCTCAGGTGCCCGGCGCCGGCGGTGCCTCGCCCGGTCTCGTCGCCATCCCATCTGCGGGTCTCGACCATCCGCAGCCGAGTCTATCCATCGTGAAAAAGCCGGGTCGTCCGGGGCCGGTATCCTGGGCCGATGCGGCTGTTCAACGCACTCTCGCGACAGCTCGAGGAGGTCACGCCGGCCGACGGGACGACCGTGAAGATCTACTCCTGCGGCCCGACCGTCTACCGATACGCCCACATCGGCAACATGCGCACCTTCATGCTGGGCGACCTCATCCGCCGGGCGCTGCGGTTCGAGGGCCGGGACGTCGTCCAGGTCATGAACATCACCGACGTCGGGCACATGACGGACGACGTGAGCGCAGGAGTCCCGCGACCGCATGGACATCGCGGTCGCCGACGAGGGCCTCGCGCCGCAGGAGATCGCCGCGAAGTACACGGCGGCGTTCCTCGAGGACGAGGACGCCCTGAACATCGAGCGGGCCGACCACTACCCGAAGGCGACCGACCACATCCCCGAGATGGTCGAGCTCACCGAAGCAGCTCATCGACAAGGGGCTCGCCTACGAGGTCGGCGGCAACGTGTACTTCGACGTGCACGCCTTCCCCGATTACGGACGCCTGTCCGGCAACACGCTGGAGCAGCTCCGCGGCGGCCATCGCCAGGAGGTCGAGGTCGACCCGGCGAAGCGCCACGCGGAGGACTTCGCGCTGTGGAAGCACGCGCACGAGAACCGCCTGATGCGGTGGCCGAGCCCGTGGGGCGACGGGTTCCCCGGCTGGCACATCGAGTGCTCGGCGATGTCGATGAAGCTCCTCGGCGACCGCATCGACGTGCACACCGGGGGCAACGACCTGCGGTTCCCGCATCACGAGGACGAACGCGCCCAGTCGAACGGCGTCGCCGGCCACGAGGTCGTCTCGACGTGGGTGTACGGCGGGTTCCTCCAGCAGTCCGGCGAGAAGATGGCCAAGTCCCGCAAGAACGTGACCCGCGTGGTCGAGCTCGCGGAGCAGGGCTACGACCCGCTCGCGTTCCGGCTGCTGTGCTTCGGCGTCCGGTACCGCAACGAGATGGACTTCTCATGGGAGGCGCTCGAGAGCGCGCAGACCCGGCTCCGGCGGCTCCGGCAGCGCATGGCGGACTGGTCGGGCGCGGTTCGTTCGGATCAGCTGTCGTCGGCCGCGCAGGAGCTCGACCGGCGGTTCCGTGACGCGGTGGCCGACGACCTGGACATGCCGAAAGCCATCGAGGTGCTCTCCGAGGCCGTTTCGGCCGACGTCCCGGACGGCGACAAGTACGCCCTCCTGTCGTCCTGGGACTCGGTGCTCGGGCTCGACCTCGAGCGCGCGGTGCGCGATGGGCAGGGAGGCCTCCCCGACGACGTCCAGGCCCTCGTCACGCAGCGCGACGAGGCCCGCGCCGCCCGCGACTTCGCCCGCTCGGACCAGATCCGCGATCAGCTCACCGGGATGGGCTACGAGGTCATGGACACCGTCGAGGGAACCCGGGTCCGGCGCCGCGACTGAGGCTCCAGCCGGCCTTGCCCGGCCGGGTAGGATTCATGACCCTGAGACCTTCAGACTCGTTCGAAATCGGGAGGAACTCCACATGGCCACGCAGGCAGACATCGACCGCATCACCTCGATGGCGGAGCAGACCGAGGACGTCCCCCAGCTCAAGGCGTACCGTCAGGAGCTGCTCGACATCGCTGCGAGCATGGCCGCCGTCGTCGCGAAGTCCACGGACTCGGGTGTGCAGCAGCAGGCCTCGGAGATCCGCGACTCGGCGCAGTACGCGGCGGAGGAGCTCCTCGGGCGGACGCAGCAGCTCGAGATCGACCAGATGGACCCCGACTACGAGAAGCGCAAGGCGCAGCGGGCCGAGTACGAGCAGATGGAACAGGCCCGCCAGGCGGAGGAGGCCAAGCAGGGCATGGCGCAGCTCCAGGGCCTGCTGGGCGGCCTCGGCGGAGGTGGCGGCCAGGGCGGCGGTGGCGGCGGCGGCCTCGGAGGACTGCTCGGCGGGCTGTTCGGTGGCGGTGGCGGTCAAGTGGCACCTGCGGAGCCGGGGGCCGACCCGGCCGCGGAGACCCCACCGATTCCCCCGCCCCAGCCTCCCCCCTCCCCCACGCCCGAGCCTCCGCCCCTCCCGGTTCCCACGCCGGGCGGCAGCGCGGACGCCGGCATGGCTCCCTGCAAGAACTGTCAGTCCCCGGTCAAGGTGGGCGCGAAGTTCTGCCCGGAGTGCGGGACGCAGAACCCGACGGTCAACGCGTGTGCCAGCTGCGGCCAGGCGCTCGACGGCTCGCCGAAATTTTGCCCGAACTGCGGCGCCCCGACCGCCGCGTAGCCCGCGCAGACCGCAGCTCAGAGCAGCCGGAGCTCGTCTCCCAGGCTGATCCGCCCGGATGACTCGACCGCGGCGATCACGCCCAGGCAGGCGTCGTTCAGACGTCCGATCGCCGTCAGGTTGCCGTGCTGGGCGGGGAGGTCGGCGGAGCGCATGTCGATCATCACGCACCTCGGCGACCGCGCTTCCGCCCGCAGCACTGCGGACCCGATCGCCAGCCGCCGGCCGATCCAGCCGTCCTCGAGGAACGGCTCGTCGGTGTCGAGCACGATGTTCGGCCGGAACCGCGCCGGGTCCACCGTTGCACGGCGCTCGCGACCCAGCGCATCGACGGATGCGGAGCCCACGACGCTGATCGGCCCGTCGTCGAAGTGGCTGACATCCGTCTCCCGCGCCACGGTGACGGGCTGGCCCAGATGACGGCTCAGCAGCTCCGCCGTCGCTGCCTGGTCGACCGGGCCGCGGGTTCCTTCCGGGAACGTGATCTCGACCCGGTCCTCGCGTTCCGAGGCCCGGAGCAGGAGCAGCCCGTCGACGGCGGCGAACCGGCGCGTGTTCTTTCCGCTCGCGATCTTTCCGGTCGCCGTCCGCACCGACCACATGCGGTCGCCGACCACGCCACGGGCATCGATGTCGACGAAGTCACGGAGCTCTCCGAGCACCGACTTCACCGGAAATCGTCGTAGAGCAACGACGCGGATGGAGTTCGACATCCTCCGGAGGCTACGAGGTCGCCGCCGCGGCCTCCAGCGTGGCCTCGACTTCGCCCTCGGCCCGCCCGCCCAGCACACCGATCGACGGAAGCGTCACGCCGGCCCCGCGGTACTCGTCCAGCTTGGCCCGAACGGCGTCGGAGCTGCCGATGCCAGCGAAGTCGTCGACGAACGCCGGGCTCATCGCCGCTCTCGCGGCATCGAGGTTCCCCGCTCCCAAGTGCTCGTCGAACTCCGCCAGGTCGTCGGGGTGGGCCTGCTCGATCTCCTTCCGGTAGAAGGGCAGGTTCAGGTACATGAACGCCTGCCTGCGGAAGGCCTCCCGTGCGCCGTCGACGTCCTCCGTGACCGCGCACGGCACGGCGGCGAGGATCTCGAACCCGTCGGGTGAGCGGCCTGCCGCGGCGAGCGCCTCGTCGACGGCGGGCCTGATGGTGTTCCTGATATGCGTCGGCGAGCACATCCACAGCACGATGCCGTCGGCGTGCTGCGCTGCGGCGCGCAGCATGCGAGGCCCCATGGCGGCCCACAGGATCGAGAGGTCGGCCCGCGCCGAGTACCGCTGGAGCGAGAACCGCGACACGTAGTGCTCCCCTTCGACCGGCTCGCCTCCCGTGGTGAAGATCGAACGCAGGATCTTCGTGTACTCGGTGATTCGCCCGACGGGGTCGTCGATCGAGAGTCCGTACCAGCCCTCGATCGTGATCTTGTGGCTGACCCCGATCCCGAGCCGGAGACGTCCGCCGGTCACCTCGTCGAGCGTCGCCGCCTCCATGCCGAGCAGGGCCGGGTGCCGCAGCGCGAACGGCACCACGCCCGTTCCGAGGCCGATCGTGGACGTCGCGTGCGCGTAGTGGCCGAGGACCTGCAGCGGCTCGCGCGAGGCGATGTGGGTCACCCATACGCTGTCGTAGCCGAGCGACTCCGCCAGCCGGACGCGCTCCACGGCTTCGCCGAGCGACTTCCCGGGGTCGATGGAGGCCGCGACACGAGACATCTGGGCCGGATCGTACCCACCGGAGGCGGCGAGACGCGTGGCACGCACACCAGCGAGCGGCGCCGGCCAGGGAACCGGCGCCGCTCAGGGGTTGCCCGTGCGTGCGTCCCGCGGGTATCCGCGGCCGAGGGGGGTGGCCGCGGTCTCCCGTACGGAAGTCGTTCAGGAGGGCAGCCCCAGGGTCTTTGCCACGTTCGCCCGGAGGATCTCGCCGGTTCCCTCGTACAGGCGCATGGCCCGCACGTCGCGGTACCAGCCCTCGAGGCCGAGCTCGGTCATGAAACCGTTTCCGCCGTGGACCTGGATGGCCCGGTCGGCGACGCGGCCGACCATCTCGGCGGCGACCATCTTGGCCAGGGCGGCCTGCCGGCGCCCGTCGGCGCCGTCGTCGATCTCGGACGCCTGCTGGTACACGAGCAGGCGGGCCTGCTCGAGCTCGGCGTGCGACTCGACGATCATGCCCTGGACGAACTGGTTCGCCCCGATCGGCCGGCCGAACGCCGTGCGGTCGTTCGCGTACTCGATCGAGCGGTCGAGCATGTACCGCGCGAGACCGAGGGCCCGGGCCGCGATCTGCAGCCGCGCCCCGTTGATCCCGCGCATCGCCGAGTAGAACCCGTATCCCTCCTTGCCGAGGATCTCGGCGTCGGTGACCTCCACGTCGGTGAAGGTCATCTCGACCGGGTTCTGGAACGGCGACATCGTGCGCTGGATGCGCGTCACCTCGTAGCCGGGCTTGTCGGCGTCCACGAAGAACGCGGTGATCCCGCCCTGGGCGCGCTTCTCCGGGTCGGTCACGGCGAACACCAGCGCGAACTCCGCCTCGCCGCCGCCGGTGATGAAGTGCTTGCGGCCGTTGATCCGCCACGCGCCGGACGCCTCTCTCGCACGGCCTTGGTCTGGATGCGCGTGGCGTCGCTGCCGGCGCCCGGCTCGGTCAGGGCGAAGCACGTCGTCTTGTCCGCCCGGAGCAGCGGGTCGAGGTACTTCTCGCGCTGCTGCTCCGTGCAGTCCATGTAGATCGGCGACGGCCCCGAGATCACCGGGAAGATCGACTCGACCTGCGGCAGGATCAGCCCGCTGCGCGCGGCCTCCTCGTGCAGGATCACCTGGCCGAGGTACGAGAGGCCTCCCCCGCCGACCTCCTCGGGCATGTGGAGCGTGTAGAACCCGAGCTCGGCGCTCCGCTTGCGGAGCTTCAGGCTCTCCTCCTTCAGGCCGTCGAACGTCCCCGTGTCGAGGATCTCCTGGCGGTGGGACTCCTCGATCGGGCGGACCTCCCGTTCGATGAAGTCGCGGAGGGTGTTCCGGAGCTCGATGACCTCCTCCGGGATGTTGAGCAGCGGCATCGCTCGGTCCTCCTCCCCGGCGCGGGGCCGGGTGTCCCTGGGTCCTGGGTCGCAACCTACCGGTGCGTAGGTTACTCGTCGGTAGTTTACCCCGACTCGGGCCGGCTATGCGAGTACGAATGACCGGCGGTCAGCTGATCCGGTGGGGCCGCCAGACCCTCCGCAGGACCGCGAGGAGCACGGGCACGGCCGGGACGAGATACAGCAGGAGGGTCCTTCGTACTCGCCTCGCCGACGATGACCGGGAAGATGTACAGGTAGATCGCGCACGCGAGGAGCAGGGCAAGGATCGAGGTGAACACCCGTCCGACGACGCCCATGCTGGTCGGGCCACCGCGGAACCGCGAAAACCTCACCTCGTGCGGCTGGGTCGGCGGGCGCACGCGTGGATCGGCGAATTCGCTCGTGCCGATCGCGCCGGGCCCGCGGTACGACGGGTGCGAGGTGTTCCGGGGCGCGTAGCACTGCCCGCACCACTCGTCGCCCTGCCGGAGGGCGGCGCCGCACACGACGCACTGTTCCATGCCGAGAGAAGGGATCGGCCGCGCGAGCCCGTTCCTTGAACCCGGAACGTGGCCGCGGGCTCCGGTCAGGACACGGTCTCGAGGTCGCGCGAGGCGTTGTTCAGCCGCTGTGCGCCCGTCTCCGTGACGGTCACGATGTCCTCGATGCGGACGCCGAACCTGCCGCCCAGGTAGATGCCGGGCTCGATCGAGAAGCACATGCCCGGCTCGAGGGGCTGGCGGTTGCCGGTCACGAGGTACGGGTGCTCGTGCACCTCGAGCCCGATGCCGTGGCCGGTGCGGTGGACGAACCGGTCGCCGTAGCCCGACATGTGGATGACCTCGCGGGCGGCGTCGTCGACCTCCTCGGCGGGAACGCCCGGCTTCACGGCCTGGAACGCCGCCTCCTGCGCCTCGCGGACGATCTCGTAGACGTGGGAGAACCCCCTGGGGGGGCGTTCGACGACCACCGTCCGGGTCATGTCCGAGAAGTAGCCGCCGACCGTTCCGCCGAAGTCGAGCACGACCTCCTCGCCGGCGCGGATCGACCGGCGACCCGGGCTCGTGGTGCGGCGACGCGCCGTTCGGCCCGGAGGCCACGATCGTGAAGTCCACGGTGTCGTGGCCGTTCTCGCGGAGCAGTTCCGCGAGGGCCTCGGCGACCTCCTCTTCCCGGAGGCCGTCGATGCGGAGTGCCGTCAGGCGCCGGAACGCCTCGTCGGCGCCCCTGGCCGCGCGCGACAGCAGGTTGAGCTCCTGGGAGTCCTTGCGGATGCGGAGCTCGGAGACGACCGCGCTCCCGGCCCGCCACGAGGCGCCGGGGACCGCCCGCTGGAACCCCAGCAGGTGCATCGCCCACGTCGAGTCGCTCACAGCGACCACACGGGGCCTGCCGAGCAGGCCTCGCAGCGGCGTGTACGGGTCGTCGCCGTCCCGCCACCCGACGATCTCGAGCCGCTTCCCGATCGGCGAGGCGGCGGCGCGTGGACGTTCGAGCTCCGGAACGATCAGCACCGGATCGCCTGAGGGCCGGAGGACCAGGCAGGTCAGGCGTTCGAACGGCGGGGCGTCGTACCCGGTCAGGTACCGGAGGTCGGCCGATGGGGTGACGAGCAGCGCCGAGAGCCGCGCGCGCCCGATCGCCTGGTCGGGCGCGGGCCAGTCGGTCGGGGAACGGGGTGGTGGGCATGTCCGGCCGCATGATAGCCGGGCCCCCCGACGCGGTCTCTCGCCGCCCGGCGGTCAGAGCTTGAGGCGGATCGGAAGCCTGATCAGCTGGAACGCCGCCGGCGTCGTCCCCAGGACGTCGCCGTCGGCGTGGATCGGCATCGGCCGGGTCGCGTCGAGGGTGATGCGCTTGCCCTTGTACTCCCCCACGTTCGGGATCCGGCAGGTAGTCGCCCTGGTACAGCTTGGGCAATCGGGTGAAGGCCTCGGACCGAGGGCCGCGGAACACGAGAACGTCGAGCAACCCGTCGCTCGGCCAGGACCGCGGCGAGAGGCGCATGCCGTTGTTCGCGTACTGGCAGTTCGCCACCACGACGTTGTTCGCCATGCCGCCGACCTCGGTGTCCCCGACTGTCATCGTGATCTCTGGCGGCCTTGAACCTGCGAGACGGCGACCCAGAACCCCAGGAAGTCCCTGCCCCGCCCAAGCCCCTTCGGGAGCTTGGCTGCACGGCGCGGCCATCGCCCCGCCGAGGCCGGCCTCGGTCACGCCGGCGAAGTACCGGGAGGCCGTGCCGCCATCCGGCGTCGTGTAGGTCACCTTGCCAACGTCGATCGGGAACAGGCGGTCGCCGGCCAGGATCGCGGAGCCCCGGTTGGCGTCCGCGGCGAGCCCGAACGTCTTGACGAAGTCGTTGCCCGACCCCGCCCCGACCACGCCGAGGACCGCCTCGGGGTCGACTGGCCGCGTCGTTCTCGATCATCCCGTTCACGACCTCGTCGACGGTGCCGTCGCCGCCTGCGGCGACCAGGTACTTCCGGCCGTCCCGAATGGCTTCGCGGGCCAGGCGTTCCGCGTCGCCGGGACCCGACGTCTCGACGATCTCGTACTCGAGGCGACGCTGAGCGCAGGGCTCGTTCCAGCTCGGGGAGCTCCTGCGCCGACCATGCCGCGGCCGGCCTTCGGGTTGGCGATGACGTAGAGCGGCCCGAACGGACTGGTCACGTGGCGGGGAGCGTGCAGGTCATGGCGGCCAGCCATCGTAACGGCGGCCCGCTCCCGGGTGACCGGACGGGGGTCATGGGCGTCCGGTCGAACATCAGACGGCACCCCCGTGCATGGGCGGGAGGCGCCCTGGTCGCGATCGCGCTGGCCGTGTTCGTGGTCGTGTGGTTCGAGCCGCAGCAGCTGTTCATCGACAGGAAGGTCGACGAGGCGCTCCCGACGGCGCCCGCAGTGACGGCGCCGGCCGTCACCACCGCGCCTGGACCGACGAGCGCTCCGGCAGACACGACCGCCCCCGCCGCGCCGACTGATCCCGCCTCGCCCTCTCCCGCGTCCCCCGACCCCACCGAGGCCGTCACCACCTCGCCGCCGGCGACCCCGGCGGCGCCGCTGAAGATGCTCGCCCGCGGCGGGTTCCGCGGTCTGGAGCACGAGTCCACAGGAACCGCCAAGCTCCTGCGCCTCCCGAACGGCGAGCTGTACCTGCGGTTCGAGGACCTCGACACGTCGAACGGTCCCGACCTCGTCGTGTACCTCAGCCCCAGGCCGGCGAGCGACGACTGGCACGGCTGGGACCAGGGCGCCTTCCTCGACCTGGGCTCGCTCAAGGGCAACGTCGGAGACCAGAACTACCTGCTTCCGGCCGACACCGACCCGTCGAAGTACGCGAGCGCCGTGATCTGGTGCCGGCGGTTCAAGGTGGGGTTCGCGGTGGCGCCGCTCGATCAAAGCCCCGTGTAGGCGACCACGCCGCGGTTCACGGCCTCGCGCGCGCTGCGGGCGAGCGAGGATGCCTCGCCCCCGGCCACCTCCTCCAGCTGGCGCAGGAGGTCGATGAGCAGCTTGCAGGACCGGACGAAGTCGCCCGGCGCCATGTCCATCTCGATCAGCACGTCCTCGAGCGGCTTGCCCTCCGCCCAGTGGAAGATCGTCGTGGCGAACCCCGGATCGGGCTCCCGGCACAGTTCGACACCGTTCTGGTCCTCGGCGCGCCGGATCCGCCGGTAGGTCTGGGTCAGGCGCTGATACCGTTCCTCTGTCTGTGATGTTGGCAAATGTGCCGAGATCGGCGCGCGCTCCCGCCCGCGGTGCTCGTACACGACCGTCGACACGAGCGCCGCGAACTCCGCGGGCGACAGATCGGCGAACACCCCCCGCCCGAGGCATTCGGCCATCAGGATGTCGCCCTCGCCGTAGATCCGGGAGAGCATCTCGCCCTTCGGCAGGATCGAGTAGTCCTCGACGTAGCCGAGCTCGGTCAGCACGCGCAGCACCCGGTCGAACTGCCGGGCGACGGTCTCGGTCCGCGAGCGGATCCTGCGGTCGATCCCGGCGATCTCGCGTTCCAGCACCGAGACCCGCTTGGCCCACCGCTCGTGCTTGGGGCGGTCCGGGACACTCGTGACAGGGATGGCGGGTCGCCTTCTCCTCGAGGTCCCTGGCCTTCTTCGCCGACGCCGAATCGATCTTCTCCCGGCGCTGCTTCGCCGGCCGGAACTCGATCGTCGCCATCCGCGCGGCCAGGTCCCGCTGGACGCGCTTCGAGCGGATCGAACCGCGCGCCGGCGGGATGCGCGTCACGACCTCGGGGGCCTGCTCGAAGTCGTTGGGACCGATGCGGACGACCCGGCGGGTCTGCGTCAGCACGGTGGGCCGGCCCTCGCGATTCGACACGACGACCGCCAGCCCGCGGCGCTTGGCGGTCGGGACGAACACGACGTCGCCCGGTCTCAGCGCGCCGAGCCCTTCCTTCACGGCCGTGACCCGCGTTTCGCGCTGGCCGCGCCGGGCGTCGTCGCGGATCCTCCGGGCCTTCTCGAGCAGCGCCCAGTACTCGAAGAAGTCGCCGAGGTCGCACCGCATCTGCTCGCGGTAGCCGTCGATGAACGCTCGCTTGTGCTCGAGCTCGCGTTCCTGGACCACGACGCCGCGGTCGGCCAGGAACTGCGCGAACGACGAGTTCAGCAGGTGGTGGGTCTCCTCCCGCGAGTAGTTCCGGATGAGGTTCACCGCCATGTTGTAGGAGGGCCGGAACGACGACGTGAGCTCGTAGGTCCGCGTCGACGCGAGCGACGCGATCCGTTCGAACGTGACGTCCGGCCGCGTCTGGTACGTGACGACTGCGTGCCCCACCGGGTCGATCCCGCGCCGTCCGGCGCGGCCGGTGAGCTGTGTGTACTCCCCCGGCGTGAGCATCTCGTGGCGTTCGCCCTGGAACTTCACGACGTCGTCGATCACCACGCTCTTGGCCGGCATGTTGATCCCGAGCGACAGCGTCTCCGTGGCGAACACGACCTTGACGAGCCCCTGCTTGAACAGGTCCTCCACGGTCTCCTTGAACAGCGGCAGCATCCCCGCGTGGTGGGCGGCGATGCCCGGCCCCGAGCGCCTCCCGGAACTCGTAGAACCCGAGCGTCTCGAGGTCCTCGTCGCCCATCCACGCCGCGCGCATCTCGGCGAACTCCCGGATCCGGTCGCTCTCGGCGCGGTTGGTGAGCCGGATGCCGGCCTCGAGGAGCCACCGCACGCTCCGGTCGCAGCCGGCCCGGCTGAACACGAAGTAGATGGCCGGGAGCATGCCGTGCTCGGCGAGGACCTCGACGACCTCCTCGCGGGTCGGCGCGTAGAACCGCCGATGCCCCTCGCGCGGCCGCGACTGCCGCGTGAGCTGGCGCGTGCCGGAGTGCGGGCGGTACTCGGACGTTCGAGCGCAGCTCGCGCTGGTCGAGCGACGCGATGTACGGGTTCGGAATCAGGTGGCCGTCGACCTCGGAGTGCATCGGGTGGAGCTCGCGCCCGACCAGGTAGTGCTGTTCCAGCGGGACCGGGCGCTTCTCCTCGATGACCACACGGGTCGGGCCGCGGAGGGTGCCGATCCATTCGCCGAACTCCTCGGCGTTGCTGACCGTGGCCGACAGGCAGACGACGCCGACCGTGAGCGGCAGGTGGATCAGGACCTCCTCCCACACGGCGCCGCGGTACGGGTCCTGGAGGTAGTGGACCTCGTCCATCACGACGTACTGGAGGCCGTCGAGCGTGCGAGGACTGCTCGTAGAGCATGTTCCGCAGGACCTCGGTGGTCATGACGACGAGCGGCGCCTCGGAGTTGATCGAGTTGTCGCCGGTCAGCAGGCCGACGCTGCCCGCGCCGTACCGTGCGACGAAGTCGCCGAACTTCTGGTTCGACAGCGCCTTCAGCGGCGTCGTGTAGAACGCCTTCCGGTTTCCGTCGAGCGCGCGGTCGACGGCGTACTCGGCGACGATCGTCTTGCCCGACCCCGTCGGGGCGGCGACCAGCACCGACTCACCGTCGTCGAGGGCTTCGATGGCGGTGACCTGGAACCCGTCCAGCGGGAACGGATAACGCGCCTGGAAGCGCGCGAGATGGGAAGGCATGCCAGCCAGTCTACGGACCGGCCCGCCGGCCTCGGGTCGCTACAGCAGGCCGCAGATCGTCAGGTGGCGTTCCAGCAGGAGCGTGAACTCGCCGGGCGCCTCCATGTTCGACAGGTGGCCGGCGCCGTCGATCGTCTCCAGCGTGGCGCCGGGGATCTGTTCGGCCATCGGCGCGGTGACCTCCGGCGGGATCAGCGTGTCGCCGGTCGACATGACCACCATGGTCGGCACCGTGATGCCCCCGAGGTCGCCGGTCGAGTCCGGGCCGTTCGGCCATCCCCCGCGAGGCGGCGGCGATCGACGCCGCCGGCTGCGCCGCGACGATGTCCCGGACTGCCTGCCAGGTCTCGTCGTCGGCGGTCTCCGACAGCAGCGGTCCGGGGTTCTCGACGAGGAAGCCGGTCCCCTCTGCCTCGAGACGCTCGGCGAGCGCCGAGGCGGCGTTCCCGGCCGGCCTCGTCGTCCGCGCCGGACCGGGTGTTCGCCAGGATCAGGCCCTGGAACCGCTCCGGCGCCCGCCGCCACATCTCGAACGCGACGTAGCCGCCCATCGACAGCCCGCACACCACCGCCCGGTCGGCCTGCGCCGCGTCCATGGCCTCGAGCACGCGCGTCGCGGCCGCCGTCCATGGTCATCACGTCGCCGGCGCCCGGCTCGCCGCCGAAGCCCGGGAGCGATGGCGCGAGCACCTGGATCGTCCCCGACAGGGCGCTCGATCTGCGGCTCCCATTGGGTGCCGTCGAGCGGGAACCCGTGGATGAGCACCAGCGTGTCCGTCACGTTCGAACCTCCTCTGGGTCAGCGTTCGTGGGGCGCCCTTCGGGAACGCCACCTTGAGCGATCCCGGCAGCACCTCGAAGACCGCGGGCAGCGGCACCGATCGTTCCCCGTCGGCGTACACGTCGAACGGCCGGTCCGACGAGATCTCCACCCGGGCGCCGCTCAGCATCGTCACCTTGGGGTGCGTCACGTGGGTTCCGCGGAACACCTTGGGGAACGCCCGCAGGAACTGGCTCCTCGACATCCCGCCGACGACGCAGACCTCGACCTTGCCGTCGGTGAGCGAGGCGCCCGCCGCGACCCGCATCCCGCCGCCGTAGGACTCGCCGTTGCCGACGGCGATGAGCATCCCCGAGAGCGAACGGTGCTCGCCGTCGACCGTGACCTCGAACTGCGCGGGCGTGAACCGCCGAAGCGTGCCGACCACCGCCGCCACGTACTTCGCGGTGCCCTGGGCCTTCCACTTCATGTTGTTGGCGGTCTCGTTCACCTCGGAGTCGAACCCGGCCCCGGCGACGTTGATGAACCGCTCCTCGCGCCCGCCGCCGGCGACCGCGACCGCGTCGATGGTCCGGATGTCGGGGTCGGCCAGGACGTCCACGGCGTCGACCGGCTTCTTGCGGTTGATGCCGATGAACCGGGCGAAGTCGTTGCCGGTGCCGGTCGGGATCACGCCGAGCGCCGTGTCGGTGCCGACCAGCGCGGCGCCGACCATGCCGCACATCCCGTCGCCGCCCATGGCGGCCAGGATCTCGACGCCGGCCTCGGCGCACTCCCTCGCGACGCGGGCGGGGTCCTCGGCCGACTTCGACAGCCGGACCTCGGCGTCGAGGCCGTGGCGTCTGGATGGCCTGGCGGACCTTGGGGAGGAGCTTGCCGGATCGTCCCCGGCCGCTCGTCGGGTTGACCAGGACGACGATCCGGGAGCCCATCGGCGCGGCTCCGCTCTAGCCCGCCGAGGCCGACGCCTTCGGCGGCCCCCACCGCCGTTGCCGCCGCGGCGACCTGGACGGCTTCGGGCGAGGCGGAGCCGACGACGGCTCCGGGCTCGCCGACGCGGACGGCGAGCGGCTGCCGGGGAGGGCGGCGGCGACGCCGTCGGCGTCGGCGTCGGCTGCGGCACCGGGAACACGTTCGGCGGCAGGCCGGCCGCGATCTGGGCGTTCACGAGCTTCTGGTAGCCGTCGCGTGAACAGCTTCCCGGCGACCGGAACGAGCTTCTGCGCGGCGGCGATGATCGTCGTCGCGCTGGTCCTCGGGCGCGTTCGCGGCGGCCACCATCTGGTTGCCGATCTGCTCGTACAGCGCGGAGCGAGCCCGCGAGCAGCTCCTGCGAGTCGAGCAGGTCGAGCAGGTCCGGGAATCCGCTGACGACCTTGGTGCACGTCGAGGTCCTCGATGCTCTTCGCGGCCACCTTGGCGTTGTTCGCCATGTTCTTGCCGGCGGTGATGGCGTCCTCGGTCCGAAAGCGTGCCCTTCTGGAGGGCCGCGAGCTGGACGGCCGCGTTCTGGAAGGCCGCCACCTGAGTGCCGCCGCCGAGCGGCTCGGCCACGCCATTGAGGTACTGGATCACCGGGCCGGCGTACTGCTGGACCTGCCCCTGCTGCTTGTGCGCGAGGTCCGCCGCCTTGTCCTTGCGGTCGTTCGACTGCTTGATCAGGATGAACGACGTGACGATGGCGACGACCGCGACGATCAGGAACGACGAGCGCCGACACGCGGAACCACGTCCGTCGGAACAGCGGCTTGGGCGGCTCGACGTATCCGGGCCGCGGACCCCTCGTGACGGCCCTGCGTCCCTGCTTCGTCTTGCCCTTGCCCTTGATCGCCATGCGGTGTCCCCTTGACGTCGGTCGGATTCGGTCGTGACCGGATGCCGAAGAAAGCGGGCCCCTCAGGATACCGGCCTCATCGCTTCATGAGGCGGGTGATCCAGATCGTGGCCTCGTAGAACAGGACCATCGGCACGGCTCATGGACATGCAGCGTGAACGGGTCCTGGCTCGGCGTGATGACCGCGGCGAAGATCACGATGAACAGGATCGCGAACCGCCGCCACTGCCGGAGCTTGCGCGCTCGACACCACGCCGATCCACGCCAGGAAGATCAGCACGAGCGGGAACTCGAACGAGAGCCCGAACGCCAGCGTCAGCAGCAGGACGAACGAGATGTACTTCCCGGCGTCCGGCAGCACGACCACGTTCTGGCCGGCGAACCCCAGCAGGAAGTTCAGCCCGCGGGGCAGCGTGCAGTACGCGAAGAACGCCCCCAGGGTGAACAGCAGCCAGCGACGACAGGATGAACGGGACGGTGAGCTTGCGCTCCTTCGGCGTCAGGCCCGGCGTGACGAACCGCCACAGCTGGAACAGCACGATCGGCAGCGCGATGGCGAACCCCGCGTACAGCGCGATCTTCAGGCGGATCAGGAACGGTCCCACCACGCCCTGGACGAACACGTGCGTGCACGAGCCGACGCCGGGCGGCCGCTGACGCAGCGGGAGCGACCGGCACGCGTCCGTGTACGGGCCGAGGATGAGGTGCAGGATCGGCTCGTACAGGAACCACCCCGCGATCGCCCCGACCACGATGGCGATGAGCGAGATGAACACCCGCCGGCGGAGCTCCTCGAGGTGCTCCACCATGGTCATGGAACGCGTGGGGTCGCGGTCCGTCCGGCGGAGCCACCTCGGGATCACGCGCATGCTCGAGGTCCGGTACCGGCCTAGGCCTGGTCGCCCGGGGGCGGATCTGTGGCTTCGGCGGCTCGGACGGCTCGGCGGGCGCCGGGTCGGCCGTCGGCTCGACCGGCTCCGAGCGGCGCCGGGAGGCCTCGTCCCGGCCGCCGCGAGGCCGCGGTCGCCGCGGACGTCTCGATCGGCTCCGTCGGTGCCTCGGGGCCTCGACCAGGGCCGTCGCCGCCCCGTCGTCGTCGTCCTCGCCGCCCCACTCCGTGACGGCGGTCTCGGAGCCCGTCCGGTCGGTCGACCTGGCCGTCGTCGTCGTCGTCGAGGTCGGTGTTGATGGTCGCCTCGAACGACGACCGGACCTCGTCGGTCTGGCGCCGGATCTCGCGGAGGGCCTTGCCGACGGACCTGCCGACCTCGGGGAGGCGCTTCGGGCCCACGATGAGCAACGCCACCAGCAGGATGACGATGAGTTCGGCCGGGCCGATGTTGAACATGGGACTCCCCGGGAGCGGCGGGTTCCGGAACCCGGAGTCTACCGCCGGGCCCGCGGCCGGGAGCGGCTACGGCCGTCGCCGTCGCGCATCGCCTGGAGGGCCTCGGCCTGCTGCTGGACCCGTTCGGCGTGCTCCTGGGCGGCTTGCGCATCGCGCTGGATGCTCTCGAGCACGGGCTGGACCTCGCGCTGGAACTCCACCACCGACGAGGTGAGGCGCCGGACCTGCCGCACGAGCAGCAGCACGAAGGTGGTCAGGGTCAGCATCGTGCCGACGCCGACGATGAGCCAGGCGATCTGGGGTGCCGTCATCGCCCGGCGAGCATACCGAGGCGGAGAGTCGGGGGTTCCTCGAGGAGCGTGGAGCTACCGGTCGCCGACGAGCTGCCGGCAGAAGTCGTCGTCCTGCAGCAGGAAGTGGAACTGGATGAGGTCGTCCACCGTGAACACCGGCGCGTCGCTCGGAGCGGGCTCCAGGGGGCGCTCCTCGGTGAGCTGGTCCAGCCGCGACTGGACCGCGGCGGTCGCCGGGCCCTTGTCCGCGACGTCGACGCCGGCGGACACGAGCAGCGCCACGATCTTGCGGTCGGCCCGCTTTTCGACGGGGCCCATGCATTCGGGGCAGACGAAGCGGTAGAACCCTTCGCTGCCGCCGCGCTGGACGGACAGAAGGATCGCCTCGGGTCCCATGTCCACTTCCCCGCACCGGGGGCACGTCGTCCGGATGGTCGTCATGTCGATGGGTGTATCGGCCGCGGCTGCGAGCCGCTTGAGAGGTTCGAGACAAAGGTCCACATGGCCCCCCGACGGAAGGATGAGGCCGAAGGACCGACCCGGGTCAAGGGGCGTTTTCGCCGTACCGGGCGAGCGCGGCCGCCGCCGTCCCGCGGACCTCGCCCTCGAGCTCCGGCGGACCGAGCACCTCGACCGCATCGCCGAGCCGGAGCGCCAGCCGCGCCACCCAGCCCAGGTGCTTCGTCGGCAGCGTGACCTCGACGGATCCGTCGCCCCCCTCCGCCACCTGGTCGGTGTCGTAGTACTCCGCCACCCAACGCGCCGAGGGCGCCAGCCGCAGGCGCACCTCGATGTCCCCACCGGACCGCGTGTACAGCGGCCGGCCGGCGCCGGCCAGCCCCCGTGGCTCGAACGTCTCGCCGGTCGGTTCGGCCCGCCGGATGCGGTCCAGGCGGAACATCCGCTCGTCCTCCGAGCGATGGTCCCACGCGACGACGTACCACTGGCCGAGGGCGGAGAACACCTCCTCCGGGTCGATCCTGCGCACGGTGGTCTCGTCGGTCGACGCCGCGTAGTACTCGACCTCGAGCTGCCGGTGCTCCGCGGCCGCGTCGCGGAACAGCGCGAGGTGACCGGAGGGAGCGGCGTCGGGCTCGGCCGCCTCGACCCGTCCAGCGAGGCCGGCGAGCGCGTCGGGCCCGAGGGCCTGCTCCAGCTTGCGGAGGGCGGACTCGAGCGCCCCGGCCTCGGGAAGCCCGGGCGTGCCCGAGCAGGGCCGTTCCCTCGAGATACAGGGCGAGCGCCTCGCTTCGGGTCAGGCGGAGCGGCCGGGCGAAGAAGTCGGCCATCGAGATCCACACCTTGCCGTCCTCGACCTGGACCTCGATGAGGTCGCCCGGCCCGTACGGCGGCAGGCCCGACATGAACAACAGGTCCAGGTCGGCCGCGAGCTCGCCCTCCGGCACGTCGAACAGCCGGGACAGCTCTTCGACCCGGACCCCGGGATGCTGCACGACGTACGGGAACGACCAGGAGCAGGCGCCGCAGCCGCTCCGAGACCTTGGCCGGCCGGGCCATCAGCGGCGTTCCCTCCGCGGCGGCCTCGAGACGGTGGACGACGTCCTGCCGCAGCTCGGGCGGCGAGATGACCACGACGTCGGGGCCGAACGAGAGCGCCCATGAGGTGAAGACGGCGCCCCGTTCCGTGGGGAGCGCGACCTCGACCCACCCGTCGTCCCGCGTCGCGGTGACGGTCGCGCCCGTGGCGGAGGACACGGCCCACCACGCGACGTCCGGCGACAGGGCGACGCGGGCCTCGATCGAGTCCTCCGGCGGCTGCCACGGGCCGGCCCGGAGGTGTTCGCGGCCGTCGAACCCCTCGGGCGGCGCCGAGGCCTCGCCCTCCTGGGCAGGATCGGACTGGAACCGCGACAGCCGGAACGAGCGGACCTCCGCCCGGTCGCGGTCGAGGCCGACGACGTACCACCGGCCCGAGCGCCAGACGAGGGAGTAGGGGTCGACGTGGCGGGTCGCCACGTCGCCCGAGGCCGCGCGGTAGTCGAACCGAAGCCATCGGCGTGCGCCGATGGCTTCGGTGACCGCCCGGAGGCGCGCGGCCGGCGCGTCCGCGCCGGCCGCGACCGGCCCGCCCGACATGCGGGCCAGCACGCTCGGCTCCACGCCGGCCTGCAGCTTCCGCACCGCCTGGCCGGCGTCCTCCTCGGACATCCCCGGGGTCTTCGCGGCGACGAACAGCGCCGCGATCTCGTCCTCGGTGAACTCGATGTCGGGCAGGTAGTACCGCTCCTTCGGGATGCGGTAGCCCTGGTCGACCTCCCACGCGTCGGTCGACCCCACCTCGACCGGCACGCCGAGGTCGCGCAGGACGTCCTTGTCGCGTTCGAACATCCGCTTGGCGCTCTCGTCGTCGCCCTGCCCGTACGCGGGGAGGCGTTCCCGGATCTGCTCGAAGGTCAGGAAGCGGGGCGTTTCCAGCAGCAGGATCACCAGGTTGAGCAGCCGTTCCAGCGGGTGCATGCGGCGCGGATCATACTCGCCGGCATGGTCCGGCTCCGGTATGGCACGGTGCTCGAGATCGTGGCGGAGCGCCCGGGCGCGCTCGAGCTGCGCGTCGAGGTCGACGGCGCCGAGGCGGTCGGCGATCGCGTACCCGCCGCTCACCGGCCCGGTCCGGCCGGGACGGCGCGTCCTGCTGAACACCACCGCGGTCGCGCTCGGGCTCGGGACCGGAGGATTCCACCTGGTCGTGGCCGTGGACGACCCGCCGGTCGACGGCGAGGCCGGGCAGGGCCGGGTGGTGAAGGCCCGGTACATGCCGCTCCAGACCCAGGTCGAGGCCGTCGAGGAGACCCACGGCGACGTGCTGGACGCCGCCGCGAACGGGCTCGGCGGGGTGCCGGTCGTCGTCGCGCCGCTGCACTCGCTGGTGGCGCCGGTCGCCGCAGGGGCCCGTGCCGCCGGCGCGAATCGCGTCGTCTACGTGATGACCGACCAGGCGTCGCTGCCCGGCGCCTTCTCCCGGCTGGTCCCCCGGCTGCGGGAGGCCGGGCTGCTCGACGGGTTCGTCACCGCGGGGCAGGCGTTCGGCGGCGAGGTCGAGGCGATCACCGTGTGGACAGCGCCTGCTGGCCGCCGTCGCCGTGCTGGAGGCGGACGTCGTCGTCGTCGCCGACGGCCCCGGGAACCTGGGGACCAACTCCCGGTGGGGCGTGTCCGCGCTCGCGGCGGGCAACTCGCTGAACGCCGCGCACACGCTCGGCGGGCGGCCGGTGGCCGCGCTCCGCGTGAGCTTCGCCGACGAGCGCGAGCGGCATCGCAGCGTCTCGCACCACTCGCTGACGATCCTGTCCGAGGTCTGCCTGGTCCCGGCGACGGTCGCCGTCCCCGCGCTCGAGGAACCGCAGCGCACCGCCGTCTGGGACGCCCTCCGGGAGGCCCGGCTCGAGGAACGGCACCAGCTCGTCGAGGCGGCCGGCGAGACCGCCCTCGACGCGCTGGACGACGCCGGAGTGGCGGTGGAGTCGATGGGAAGGACGCCGCCGACGACCCGGCGTTCTTCCTCGCGGGAGGCGCGGCCGGGATCGTCGCCGGACGGATGGCCACGGGGAACCGCCGGTGGCGGAAGGAGCGGGCGACCGAGGGGTGATCGGACGGCGCCGCCGCCTCAGGCGGCGTCGTCGTCCTCGTCGTCGTCCACGATCACCGGCTCGGGCCCGGGCGCGACCGTGGCCGGCAGCGCCCCGGCCCCGGCCTCCGCGCCGGGTTCCGGTTCCGGGACGCCGCCGCGGGCGCGGCGGCCTCCTCGTGCCCGTGCGACGGTCGCTGCGCGCTCACGATGATCGCCACCGCGACGACGATGACGGCCCCGGCCAGGAGCGTCGTCAGCGTGACGGGCTCGCTCAGGAACGCCCAGCCCAGGAACACCGCCACGACGGGGTTCACGTACGGGTAGGTGGCCACGAGCGACAGACGGGCGTTCCGCAGCAGCCACACGTAGCAGCTGAACGCGATCAGCGAGCCGAACACGATCAGGTAGGCCAGGCCCAGGACCGACGACAACGTGATCCCCGAGAGGTCGACGCGCCCCACCTCGCCGGTCGCGACGCCGACGATCCCGAGGAGCGCGCCGCCGGCGAGCATCTGCATCGCCGTCGACACCAGCGGGCGCGTCGGGCAGCGGCGCCTTCCGAGCGTACAGCGACCCGGTCGCCCAGCACGAGGCCGCGACGAGGCACCCGACGACGCCCTTCGGGTCGAGGTGGCCGCCGCCCGTCCCCGTTCCCGCCACCAGCAGCACGATCCCGCCGAACCCGATGGCCACGCCGACGGCCTCCCGGACGCCGAACCGCTCCCGGAACCACACCCGACCGATCAGCACCATCCACAGCGGGATGGTTGCGATCAGGAGAGCCGTGATGCCCGACGGGATGTACTGCTCCGACCACGTCACGCCGCCGTTCCCTCCGAACAGCAGCAGTCCGCCCACGACGATCGCCGAACGCCACTGTGGCCAGCGTGGCCGGTCGACCGCCCGGTCGCCCCGGCCGATCGAGAAGGCGTACAGCACGGCGCCCGCGATCAGGAACCGGACCGACGACATGAGAAACGGCGGGATGGTGTCGATCGCCTCGCGGATCGCGAGGTAGGTCGACCCCCACACCACGTAGATGACCGCCATGGCGGTCCACACCGCGGGTGTCGTCCTCCGGTCGTCGGCGGGCGCCTGCACGGGACTCACTGGAGGGCGCCCGGCTTCCGCGGCTTCCAGTCGGCCCCGTCGCGCGAGTCCACGCCCCACCGCCATCCCACGAAGGACAGGCCGCCGAACACCGCCGTCAGCGTGAGCACGGCGCCCAGCGGGGACATGTCGCTCGTGGCCGCGAGGGCGAACATGATGACCGCCGCCAGCACGGCGACCAGCCACCATGGGCCCTCGCGGGTCTCGCTCCTGCGTTCGCCTGCTGTCTTCATAGCGTCCGCTCCCCTGACGATGACATGCGGACATCATAGAAAGGTCCTTGCCCGATGTGAACCGATGTTGCAAACTGTTTACGTGTTCTGAATCACAAAACGAAGTCGCAGGAGGCGGAATACTTTGGAACCTTCCCAGGAACTCGACGCCATCGGTTGGTCGCTGCTGCACGAGCTACAGGAGAACGCCCGCCTGTCGTTCTCGGAGCTCGGCCGCCGAGTGGGCCTCACCCCGCCCGCGGTGGCCGACCGCGTCCGGCGTATGGAGGAGGCCGGCATCATCCGCGGATACCGCGTCGACCTCGACCCGGCCAAGGTCGGGCTGCCGCTCCAGGCGGTCATCCGGGTCACCCACCGGGGCGTGAACTGCCTCGAGCTGGGGCGCATCGTGAGCGAGTACCCCGAGGTCACGGAGTGCCACCGCATCACGGGCGCCGAGTCCTACACCATGAAGGTGTCGCTCCGCTCCGTGGAACACCTCCAGGAGCTCATCGACCGGCTCATGCCCTACGGCGAGACGGTGACCTCGATCGTGTTGTCCTCCCCCGTCACCCACCGCGTCATCGAACGCGAGCTGGCCCAGGGACCGGAAGGCGCCGAGGCCGAGCCCGAGCCCGCAGCCGTCGCCGGCTGAGCTTCCGAGCTCCCGCGAGACACGCCCGCATGAACGCTCCGGCGCCGCGCGTCGGGGGATCGCGGAACCCGCGAGACCTCACATGTGGGCGATGAGCTGCTCCACCCGCTCGTCGACCGAGCGGAACGGGTCCTTGCACAGGACGGTGCGCTGGGCCTGGTCGTTCAGCTTGAGGTGCACCCAGTCGACCGTGTAGTCGCGGCGCCGCTGCTTGGCATGCCGGATGAACTCCCCCCGCAGGCGGGCCCGCGTGCTCTGGGGCGGCTCGCGCATGGCGCGCGTGACGTCCTTCTCGTCGACGGCGCGATCGACGCGGCCCCTGCGTTCCAGCAGGTAGTACAGGCCGCGGTCCCGGTTCACGTCGTGATACGCGAGGTCCATCAGCGCGACCTTGGCGCTCGAGAGCTGCAGGCCGTGCTTGGCCCGGTACCGCTCGATCAGGACGTGCTTGGTCACCCAGTCGACCTTGCGCACGAGGCGCTCGGGGTCCTGCGCGGCGAGGGCGTCCAGGGCGGCGCGCCATTCCAGCAGCAGGCGCTTCGAGAGGGCGTCGCCGCCGCGGCGCTCGAGGAACCGCGACGTCCGTTCGTAGTACTCGTTCTGGATGTCGATCGCGGAGAGCTCGCGGCCGTTCGCCAGGCGGACCTTCTTGCGGCACGAGATGTCATGGGAGATCTCCCGGATGGCCCGGATGGGGTTCTCCAGGGTGAGGTCCCGCATGACCGTGTTCTCCTCGACCATCCGCAGGACGAGGTCGGTGATGCCGACCTTCATCAGGTTGGTCCACTCGGACATGTTCGAGTCGCCGACGATCACGTGGAGCCGCCGGAACCGCTCCGCGTCGGCATGCGGCTCGTCGCGGGTGTTGATGATCGGCCGGCTACGGGTGGTCGCGCTGGAGACGCCCTCCCAGATGTGTTCCGCCCGCTGGCTGAGGCAGAACTGCGCGCCCCGCGGGCCGTGCAGGACCTTGCCGGCGCCGCAGTAGACCTGCCGCGTCACGAAGAACGGGATGAGGACGTCGGCCATCCGCGCGAACTCCCCCTGCCGCGCGACGAGGTAGTTCTCGTGACAGCCGTAGGAGTTGCCGGCGGAGTCCGTGTTGTTCTTGAACAGGAACACGTCGCCGGAGATGCCCTCCTCGTGCAGGCGGAGCTGGGCCGCGGAGAGCAGCGCCTCGAGGATCCGCTCCCCCGCCTTGTCGTGGGCGACGAGGTCGAGCACCTTGTCGCACTCGGGCGTCGCGTATTCGGGGTGCGAGCCGACGTCGAGGTACAGCCGGGCGCCGTTCTCGAGGAAGACGTTGCTGCTCCGGCCCCAGTGGACCACTCGCCGGAACAGGTACCGGGCGACCTCGTCGGGCGAGAGGCGGCGCTGCCCCCGGAACGTACAGGTCACGCCGTACTCGTTCTCGAGCCCGAAGATCCGCCGGTCCATGTCCCCAGTGTATGGGCCAGGCCGGCGAACACCGGCAGCAGTGGCCTTCCGGGCTCGATCCCGACCGCCTTCGGGCCTGCCGGGCATTCACCCAGACTGGATGTTGCCGGAGCCGCCCTGAGCGGGTGTGATCGCCGCCATGAGCGGCCTCGCTGCCCTGGCTGCGCTCTTCGTGCTCTACGCGGTGTTCGCGTCGCAGCTCGAGCGATGGTCCGTGTCGGCTCCGCTCGTCTTCGTGGCGGCGGGCGCGATCCTCGGGCCGGACGTCGCCGACCTCCTCCACCTCGACGGGCATGCGATCCGGGCCATCACGGAGCTGACCCTGGCCATCCTGCTCTTCGCCGACGCCTCGACCGTGCCCCTGCGGGACGTCGAGGGCGACGCGTCCTTCCCGGGGCGGCTCCTGGGGGTCGGGCTTCCGCTCACGATCGCCCTCGGGGCGGTCGTCGCCCACCTGCTGTTCCCCGACGCAGGTTGGGCGGCGGCGGCGCTGATCGGGGCCATCCTCGCGCCCACCGACGTGGCCCTGGGCCTGCCGGTGGTGACCAACACGGCGATCCCGGTTCGGATCCGGCGCGCCCTCAACGTGGAGGCCGGGCTCAACGACGGGATCGCGACGCCGTTCGTCACGCTCTTCCTGGCCTTCCTGCTGTCGGAGGAGGGCCTGGGCGAATCGAGCTGGGTCCTCGAGGCGGCCCGGGAGATCGGCCTCGCGGTCGTGGCTGCCCTGGCGGTCGGGCTCCTCGGCGGGCTCCTGGTCGCGGCCGCGCACCGACGGCAATGGACGACCCGCGTCTCCGAGGAGCTGGCGGTCTTCGCCCTGGCGTTCCTCTCCTACGCGTTCGCGCTCGCCATCGAGGGCAACGGGTTCGTCGCCGCGTTCGTCGCCGGCATCCTGTTCGGGGCGGTCACCCGGGGCCGGACCCACGAGGCGGTCGAGTTCACCGAAGCGGTGGGGCTGCTCTCGTCGTGGTTCGTCTGGACCGTCTTCGGGCTCCTGTTCGTGGGGCCGGTCCTGTCGCTCGGCGTGAACTGGACCGCGGTCGCCTATGCGGTCCTCAGCCTGACGGTCATCCGCATGGTCCCGGTGGCGGTGGCGCTCGCCGGGTTCCGGCTGCGGCGCGACACCGTGGCGTTCATGGGGTGGTTCGGTCCCAGGGGGCTGGCCTCGGTCGTGTTCACGCTGGTGGCGATCGAGGCGATCCACAACGACGCCGCCGATGCCGGGCCGATCATGGAGGTCGCGACCTGGACGATCCTGTTGTCCGTGGTGGCGCACGGCCTCTCCGCCGGGCCGCTGGCGCGCCGCTACGGGAACGCCGTCTCGCGCGCCGAGGGCATCCCCGAGCTCACGAGCGTGCCGGAGCCCCGCGTGCGGCGCCGGAGCCTCGGTCAGACGCTCCGCCACCCGATCCATCGTGTCGGGGAGGACGAACCGCCGGCCCCCGCCGACTGATCACCGCCTCGTTGTTGCCCGAGCCGAACGACGACACCGCCCCCCAAGAAGTGCGGAGGGCGGTGTCGACTGGTTCGTCCGTGGTTCGGGCTACGCGAGCGCCCGGCGCTTCATCTCCGCGAACTCCTCCTCGGAGATGGCCCCGCTGTCCTTCAGCTGCTGGGCCTTGGCGATCTCCTCCGCCGGCGAATACCCGGAGGCGCGCCGCTGGGCCTCGGCGTACCCCTCCATCCGCTCCCGGTCCTGCTCGGTCATCCTGGGCCTCGCGATCATGTAGATCAGGATCCCCAGGAACGGCACCAACACGATCAGGATGATCCATCCGGCCTTCGCGCCGCCGCCGATGTCGTTGCGACGGAAGATGTCCGCGAAGACACCGATGAACATCCAGATGAAGATGAACCAGAAGAAGAACACCAACATCGCCCAGAGCACGGTTCCCAAGTTCCAGTCGGTCGCGATCACGTCCCCCTGCCTCCTTCTCGTCCGTCGGGCGCGGCGTGCGTCCGGGACAGCCTGCCCCACGCGCTCCGCGCGGTCGTCACCCTAGCGCGGAATCACCCGGGTGATCCGGTGCCCCAGTGCTGATGGTGGCGGTCCCGGCGCCCGGCGAGATCACGCCGAGTGGATGATTCGGTGGCCCTCGTTGGGCCGTTTCGATCAGGGGAACCAGCCTTTGTGGAAGGAGCACGTGGAATGACGGACATCCCGGTCCAGGTGGTCGTGGCGGCGTTCCAGGACGAGCAGGCCGCGAGCGACGCCCTCGCCAACCTGAAGGAGCTGAAGCACGAGCGGATCGTCGGCATCGTCGACGCCGCGGTCATCCGCAAGGATGCCGAGGGCAAGATCCACATCAAGGAGACGGCCGACCTCAGCCCGAAGAAGGGCGCGGCCCGCGGGGCGCTGATCGGGGGGGCGCTCAGCCTGCTGGCCGGTCCGCTCGGTCTGGTCGCGGCCACCGGCGCGGCGATCGGAGGCCTCGCGGCCCGGCACGACGCCGGCTTCAAGGACGAGCGGCTCGAGCGGCTCGGGCAGGCCCTGCAGCCCGGCACCTCGGCGATCGTCGCGGTCGTCGAGCACACGTGGGTGGCCGAGCTCGAGGCCGAGCTCCAGGAGGCCCACGCCGACGTCACGACCGAGGCGCTCGCGGCAGACATCGCCGCGCAGCTCGAGGCCGGCGGCGAGGTCGCCTACACGGCGATCGAGGGCGAGGAGGGCGCCGTCGCCGGCCGCGTGGCGGTGAACGAGTCCGGCGGCGACGCCGAGTTCGTCGCCGTCACCGACGAGGGCGTCGCCGAGGGAGGCGTCGTCGTGCAGGCCGATCCGCCGGAGGACGAGAGCAGTTCCCCCGCCTGACCTCGCGCGGCAGGATCGGGCCGGCGGGCGGATCATCGCCAGATTCCGTCGCGTCACAAGTGACGCGAGAACTTTGGGCTGCAACGGTTCCAGGCCTTGAGTTGCTGCCGCCCCGGCGGCTAGGCTCGGGGGCGTACGGACAACGTACGCGCAGCGGCGGGGACGGATGCAGACAGGACGCCTCGAACAAGCTGCCCGCGCGGGGGGGCGTCTGCTGGTTCATTCCCGGCTGCGCCCTCCGGTTCCGCGCGTCCCCTGGGTCCGCCGCCCCCGCCTGCTGAGCGCGCTCCGACAGGGGATGGACGGCCCGCTCACGGTGGTCAGCGCCCCGCCGGGCTTCGGGAAGACCACGCTGCTCGCGCAGTGGGCGCGTGAGGACGCGAAGCGGACGCGGTTCGCCTGGGTCACGCTCGGCCAGGACGCCCAGGACCCCGCGACGCTCCTGTGCTACGTCATCGAGGCGCTACGGGGGATCGACCCGGCCATCGGCCACCGGGCCCTCCGGCGGCTCGGCGACGTATCCGGCGACCCCGCAGGGCAGGCCATGGCCTCCCTCGGCAACGATCTCGAGCGCCTGGAGGACCGGGTCGTCCTCGTGCTGGACGAATTCGACGTGCTGCAGGAACCGGAGACACGCCACTCGATGACGTTCCTCCTCCGGAACCTGGCCGGCCCGCTCCACGTCGCCCTGGCGACGCGATCCGAACCCCTGCTGCCGCTCGCCCGGTTCCGGGCCCAGGGGGGGTTGTCGGAGCTCGGGAGCGCCGATCTCCGGTTCACGGCGGCCGAGGCCGGGACGCTTCTGCGGACGCGCCTCCGGGTCGAGATCGGGGACGACGACCTGGGCGGGCTCCTCGAATCGACGGAGGGCTGGCCGACCGGCATCTATCTCGCCGGCATGTCCAGGTCGAAGGGCGGCGGGCGCGGAGCGGAGTTCCAGGGAACGGACCGCCACGTGGCCGACTTCCTCCGCGACGAGGTCCTGCACGGCCAGCCGGAGCCCGTCCGCGACTTCCTCCTGCGGACGTCGATCCTCGATCGCATGACCCCGGCCCTGTGCGACGCGGTCACCGAAGGCGAGGACGCTGCGCTCCTGCTCGCGGATCTCGAGCGGTCGAACCTGTTCGTGGTGTCCCTCGACGACGACGGGCAGTGGTACCGGTACCACCGGCTGTTCCGCGACATGCTCCGGTCCGAGGCCGCGCGGCTCATGGCCGGCGAGCTGGCGAACCTCCACGCACGAGCCGGCCGGTGGCACGTGGAACACGGCAACGCCGTCGAGGCGATGCGGCACTCCCTCGCTGCCGGCGACGTCGCGGCCACGGTCGCGCTCCTCAAGGCCGTCTGGGTGCAACCGGCCCGGACCGGGCACCGCGCCGAGCGTCTGGTCGTGGCTCGAGGCGCTGCCCTGGGAGGTCACGCGACGAGATCCGCACCTCTGCGCCATCGCAGCGTTCCTGTTGACGATCGCCGGTGAGTTCGACGCCGCGAAGATCTGGCTGTCGCGGATCCCCCGGAACCTGCCCCGAGACGGCGGGCCGCTCCCCGACGGGTTCGCGTCGGTCGCATCGATCCGGGCCATGGTGCTGGCCCACCCGATGCACAGCGTCTCCTCGTCGCTGCTGGCCGCCCGCGAGATGCTGGCGCTGGAGCCGCTCGGGTCGACGTTCCACAGCGCCGCCCGGATCGTGACCGGGATGAACCTCTATCTGGCGGGGCACCTCGCGGAAGCCCGGACCCACCTCGAGGCGGCCCGCGTCGAGTCGACCACGGCTCCCCGCACGATGGCGGAGATGCTGTCCCTCACGTACCTCTCCCTGGTCGAGCACGACGTCGGCGACCCCGCGGCCGCGGACGAGCTCGCCCTGGAGGCCGCCCGCCTGATGGATGCGGCCGACGTCGTGGACTACCCGGTCCTCGCCCCGCTGTACGTGGTCTCCGCCTCGGCGTTCGCGCGGAGCGGCGACCGGGAACGCGCCGAGCACGACCTCGCCGAGGGCGCGAGGCTGGCGGCGATCTACGGGCGGTCGATCATCCCGGCCCTCACCATGTTGCTCTCCGCGCGGCTCCGCCTGTCGTGGGGCGACGTCGACGCCTGCCGCGTGCTCCTGCGCGAGGCGCACGGCTCCCTGGAGGCCTGCGCCGACGCCGGCGTGCTCCGCGAGGTGTTCGCCGGCCTCGATGCCCGGACGCGGCCCCGCGGCACACGTGCGAGCGTGCCCGAGGCGCTGACCACCTCGGAGGTCGCCGTGCTCCGGCTGCTCGCCACCGACCTGTCGCTCGGCGAGATCGCCGCCCGGCTGTTCGTCTCGATCAACACCATCAAGACGCATACGCGGCACATCTACCGGAAGCTCAAATCGCCCTCGCGCTCGGCCGCGGTGGAACGCGGCCGGAGCCTCGACCTGATCTGACCCGGGTCAGGCGTCGTCGTCCTCGGCCTCGAGCTCGTCGAGCTCCATCTCGAGCTCGAGTTCCGCTGCCTCGATCGCCACCGCCAGCGCGCGGACGATCTTGCCGGTCGCCGACGCGACCCGCGCCGTCCCGACGATCGGCGCCACGGCCGTGAGGACCCCCCGGACCCGCTCCGGGTCGAGGTCGAGCTCCTCGGCGACGCCGAGATTCGCGAGGTAGGAGAACTCCGGCGCGTCCACCGCGACGAGCGCGGCGATGCGCACCAGCATCAGCGTCTCTGGGTCGAGGGTCGTCGCGTCGATGGAGGCCGCCGTCATGGTGGCCAGCAGGTCGAGGACCGGTGTGTCGCCGTCAGCCATGGTTGCAGTTCCTTTCTCTCCGGAGCGAGCGTCGCTCACTCGATCGATGCCATCTCCCGCCCGTGCACCGACAGGGCGTAGATCACGAACACGTCCACGGTGATGATCAGCGCCGACCACACCGGCTGGGCGTCGAGGAACGCGAGCTGGGACCACCCGTTCAGCGCGGCCATGATGATGCCGACGATCCGTCCCCACAGCCGGCCCGAGAACACGGCGAGCCCGGCGAAGACCTGGACGGCGCCGGTGATCACCAGGATCCATCCCCAGGTCGTGAAGTCGAAGACGAGGAGGTGCTCCTTGGTCACCGCCAGGTGGCCGTCGTCGAAGATCCCGACCAGCCCGTAGATGATGTTGAACCCGCCGACAAGGACCAACATGACGCAGGCGAAGATCGCCCACCCCACCCAGCCGGTCGGCTCCTCGCGATCAGCCACTCCCATGCTCCTTTCCCCGCACCCCACGGACCCTTTGCGCGCAGTTTCCGGCCGTGGGACGACGCCGTCGTCACCCCGGTTGGGCGAATCACCCGGTGATCGTGCGATGTGGGTGACGACGTGCGGGCACCGCCGCCGAATACTCGGGCCGTGCCGAACCGCTCCCACGTCGAGCGAGCGCGGTCCGCGTCCGCCGCGGGGCCCACGTGACCGCTTGGTGGGCCTGGCTGCTGGTCGCCGGTGCCGTGGCCGCGATGGCGCTGGTGGCCGTCAGCCGCCGCCGCCAGCGCTCCAACGCCGCCCGTGGCTGGCGCTCGCGCGCGGCGGAGCTGTACTCGCGGAGCGTCGCGCTCCACGACCGGCTATCGTCCTCGCTCGGCAACCGGCCGACCCTCTCACCGGAGGCGGTGGACCGGCTCGCCGACGCCGAATGGATGGTCGACGACGTCGCGCAGGCCGTGGCCGGCCTCGAGCTCGGCGCACCGGGCCACGGTGCCCGGGACGCGACGAGCGACCTCGCCACCAGCCTGGGGTCGGTCAAGGAAGGCATCCACCTCCGGGTGCAGATGCCACAATCTGCCGAGGCGGGCGAGGTGATCCGGCAGCGCCTGGCGGATCTCCAGGAATCGCTCGGGCGGTTCCGGAAGGTTGCGTTGAACGAGCGCGAAGGCCAGCGGGAGCGGGGCTGATCGGGATGCGAGGATCGGGAATTGAGCGACGGGCGCCCGGGCCCGTGGCGGCGTCGGGCCGGAGGGAGGCGGCGCTGGCGTGACCGGGCTCGCGGCGGTGCCGCGACGACGAACGTACGACCGACGGAAAGGGGAATCGAGAATGATTGCTGACTACTCGTTCGGCGACTTCATCTGGTCGATGGTTGTCTTCTTCTTCTGGTTCATGGCGATCTGGATCTTCATCACGGTCTTCGCCGACATCTTCCGGAGGAACGACATCCACGGCTGGGCCAAAGCCGGATGGATCTTTCTGATCTTCATCCTGCCGTTCATCGGGGTGCTGATCTACCTGATCGCCCGCCCGAAGATGACGGCGCAGGACAAGGAGATGATCGAGCAGGCTCAGACGGTGCAGGCGCGGATCGAGGGGTACTCGGCGGCCGACGAGATCGCCAAGCTCGCCAAGCTCCGCGACGAGGGCACGATCTCGGCGGAGGAGTACGAGGAGCTGAAGCGCCGCGCCTTGATCGGGGTCGGGTGACCGTGGCCGGGGAATTGGCCGCGCAGGGAGGAGGAGGTCGATGACGGTCGGACCGGTGGAATACGTCGTTGTGGCGTTTCCCGGCAACAAGTTCACGGGGAACATTGCGCCGGCGCTGGCCGACCTCGTGGAGGCCGGCACCATCCGCGTGATGGATCTGGCGTTCGTCACCAAGGACGAGGAAGGCAACGTGCTGGGGTTCGAGCTGACGGACCTCGACGACGACGAGGCGCGGGTGTTCGACGGACTCGGCGGAGACGGGCTCGATCTGATCAGCGCCGAGGACCTGCACGCGGTCGGCGAGGAGCTCGAGCCGAACAGCTCGGCGGCCATGCTCGTCTGGGAGAACACGTGGGCGACGAAGTTCGCCGAGGCGATCCGCGAGGCGGACGGCGACGTGCTCGACCACGACCGCATCCCGCACGACGTCGTGCAGGCCGCGATCGACTGGGCGACGGAGGCCCGGCAGGAGGAGGAGGTCGGCGCATGATGATGCGACGCAGGGGCCCCGGCCTCGTGCGCGGCGTGGCCCGGACGGCCGTCGTGGCCGGCACGGCCACGGCGGTGTCCGGGCGGGTGGCGCGGCGGCAGGCCTCCAAGTACGAGCAGAAGGAACAGGCGGCGTACGAGGAGCAGCAGGCGGCCGCGCCCGAGCAGCAGCAGGCCTACGAGCAGCAGCCCGCCTACGAGCAGGCCCCGCCGCCGGCCGCGCCGGCCGCGCCGGCCGAGTCGGCCGGGCTCGACGAGATCCGCCAGCTCGCCGAGCTGAAGGACCAGGGGCTCATCACCGAGGAGGAGTTCTCGGCCAAGAAGAAGCAGATCCTGGGGATCTGAGGGCAACCCGAGGCGGGGAGCTCCCGGGAGGCCCCGGGAGCTCCCCGGCCTGTTCGGCCCGCACGAGCCGGATGCGGGGGATGAGTGGTGTCGAAGTCCACGCGTGAGGAGGCCACGTCGGCCGGGGGGTCGGGCGCGCCGGTCAAGGCTGCCGGCGTCGTCCTGCTCACCCTGTGCGCCGCCCAGTTCCTCATGGCGCTCGACAGCTCCGTGATGAACGTCTCGATCGCGACGGTCGCCGACGACCTCGACACCACGGTCACGGGGATCCAGAGCGCGATCGTCCTCTACACGCTGGTCATGGCAATGCTCATGGTCACGGGCGGCAAGATCGGCTCGATCATCGGGCGCAAGCGGGCCTTCATCCTCGGGCTGGTCATCTACTGCTCGGGGTCGTTGACGACAGCCCTGGCGCCGAACCTGGCCGTCCTCCTCATCGGGTGGTCGCTCCTCGAAGGGATCGGGGCGGCGCTGATCATGCCCGCCATCGTCGCGCTCGTTGCCGGCAACTTCCCGCCCGGCGGCAGGCCCCGCGCCTACGGCCTGGTGGGGGCGTCCGCCGCAATCGCGATCGCCGTCGGGCCGCTCATCGGCGGACTCGCGACGACGTACGCGTCGTGGCGATGGGTGTTCGCGGGCGAGGTGATCATCGGCGCGGCGATCTTCCTGTTCTCGCGGCGCATCGCCGACGCGCCGATCGCGAAGCGGGCCCACCTCGACCTGTTGGGCTCCGTGCTGTGGGCGCTCGGCATGGGCCTGGCGATCTTCGGGGTGCTGCGCTCGTCCGAGTGGGGGTGGTTCGTACCGGCAGACGGCGCGCCCTCCATCCTCGGCATGTCACCGGTGATCTGGCTGATCCTTGGTGGACTCCTGTCGCTGCGGCTGTTCATGGTGCACGCGCGACGCATGGAAGCAGCAGGGAGCGAGCCGCTCGTCACCCCGTCGCTGTTCGCCAACAGGCAGATGACCGGCGGGTTGGTCATGTTCTTCTTCCAGTTCGTCGTGATGATGGGGCTGTTCTTCGTGATCCCGCTGTACCTGTCGGTGGCGCTCGGGCTCTCGGCGATCGACACCGGGGTCAAGATCACGCCGCTGTCGATCACGATGCTGCTCGCAGCGGCGGGCATCCCCAGGTTCTTCCCCAATGCCTCGCCCCGCCGCGTGGTCGAGCTCGGGCTCGTCGCGGCCGTGAGCGGCATCATCCTCCTCTTCACCGCCATGGACATCGACGCGACCGCGAGCATCGTGACCGGGCCGCTCCTGTTGATCGGGCTCGCCATGGGCGCGCTCGCCTCGCAGCTCGGGGCCGTCACGGTGTCGGCGGTTCCCGACGAACAGAGCCCCGAGGTCGGCGGCCTCCAGAACACCGCTTCACAGTTCGGCGCGTCGCTCGGCACGGCGCTCGCGGGTTCCGTGATGATCGCCACGCTGACCGCCTCGTTTCTCAGCGGACTCGCCAACAACCCCGACGTGCCCGAGTCGGTCACCTCGAAGGCGACGGTGGAGCTCGCGAGCGGGATCCCGTTCGTCTCGGACGCCCAGCTCGAAACGGCGCTGCAGGAGGCGGGCCTCGACGCGGAGACCACACAGGCCATCATCGACGTGAACGAGACGGCGCGCCTCGACGGGCTCCAGTCGTCGCTCTCGCTCCTCGCCATCATCGCTACCATCGGACTCCTGTTCACCAGGCGGATTCCTGCGCATCAGCCCGGGGTCGTGGCCTCGACCGGCGATCCTCCGGAGACTGTCTGATGGGCATCGCCGACTGGACGCCCGGACGGCGCGCGGCGCTGGCCGCCGCCGGAACGGGACTCGTGGCCTCCACCTACGTCGAGGTCCGCAAACCCGGCATCGCGCCCTGGGAGGAGGCCGTCTTCCGGGCGGCGAACGGCGCGCCGGAGGGCCTGCGGGTGCCCGTCCGCGCCGTCATGCAGGCCGGGACGTTCATCACCGTGCCGGTGGCCGCGGCCGTCGCGGCGCTCTCCGGCCGTCGCTGGCTCGCAGGGCGGATCCTGGCCGGCGGGACGCTCGCGTGGTTCGGCGCGAAGGCGATCAAGCCCCTCGGGGGCCGGCAGCGCCCCGAGGGCATGCTCCACGACGTCACCCTCCGCGAGGGGATCGGCGGCGACCTCGGATGGGTCTCCGGCCACGCCGCCGTGGCCACCACGCTCACGCTCCTGGCCATGGACGACGTGCCGGGCTGGTCGAGGCCGCTGCTCGCCGGCACGGTCGCCACCGTGGGGTTCGGGCGGATGTACGTGGGGGCGCACCTCCCCCACGACCTCATCGGGGGCGCGGGGCTGGGGATGGTCATCGCGGCGCTGCTCCCGCGGATGCAGCAGCGGCACCGGCCGTTCTTCGGCCTGTTCGGGGGGAAGGCGCGCCCTTCCTAGGTCAGCCCGGCGCGCAGCGAGTCGACGAACAACCCGATCAGCAGCAGCGCACCCCCGACGGCGATCGCCATCAGGGCGACGCGTTGCGCGCTCCACCGCTGGATCCTCACGTCCGGCGCGGGCGGCGCGAGCTCGCGGAAGCGCTGCAGGAGCGGCCGGCCGTCGGCCTTCATCTTCGCCGCGAGCTCGCTCGGGATCGTCGGTCCGTGGGAGGCCGCCATGCCCTCGGCGATCTCCTCCGGGGTGAACACCCGCGTGGCCCGTTCGTATACGCGCTCGGGGTCGGAACGCACGGCGAGGGTGAGCAGCATGTTCGCAAGATCTACGGCCTGCCGCCACGGCGAGGGCCGGATCTCGAATGCCGAGACGTCGACCAGCTGGAGGTGGCCGTTCTGCACGAGCAGGTTCGCGGGCTTGACGTCGCGGTGCGCGACCCCCGTGTCCCAGAACGTCCGCACCAGTAGCACGCCTTCGTCGATCACCGTGTCGTCGATGTCGGAGTCCCCGAGGTTCTTCGCCCCCTCGAAGAACCCCATGACGATCATGTACTCGGCGTTGGGGGTGAGCTCGACGATGCCGTACGGCCTCGACACCGGCACGCCGGCGTCGCGGAGGAACCTCAGCGCGTAGTCCTCGCTCGTCGCGAGGCGGCGCACCGAGCCGATCGGGGTCTCGTCCTCGAGGCGCCCGTACAGCAGCGTCCGCCCGATCCGGTACCACCGGTCCGCGCGGACGTGTCCGGTCGAGTAGATCTTGCCGAACACCCGGGTCCCGTCCTCGAGCGTCATCCGGAGCGGCGAGGACCCCCCCGAACCCTCGAGGCCGAACGGCTCGACCTTGGTCACCGACAGGCCCAGCTGATCGGCCATGGCCCGGACGACGGCCGTTCCGCGCTCCCCCGACAGGTCGAGGTGCGCGGACGGGCCGGACGTGCCGGAGCGGATCGGGAACGCCTCGTCCGGCGCCCACCACAGGAACGCGGCAGCGGACGCCGCGAACGCCAGCAGGACGGAGTAGATCATCGCCGCCGGGTAGCCCGTGGCGAGGTACAGGCCGGCCGCGACCACGACCGCCAGCGTCACCCCGGCCGCGATGCGCGCCGCCCGACGCGCGCGTCCGGCTGGCGCCAGCACGAAGCACGCCGAGCACAGCGTGATCGCGAGCGCTGACACCGGCCGCGACGGGAACGAGTACGTCGTCGTCTCCACGAGCGCCGACGTGGACGGCGGAGGCAGGGCCGCGAACAGCACCCGGGTGACCAGCCAGTCGACGAGCACGAACGTCGCCAGGAACACCACCAGGTGGCGGAACCGCTTCGTGACCAGGAGCACTGCCACCACGACCCCCCGCAGGATCATCACCGCCGTGAACGAGGTCAGGGCGTTCACGACCTTGGCCACGTCGGTGAGCGCGGCGGTCCGGAGGTCGGCGAACGAGTCGAGGACGGCGTCGCCGATCCTCGGGACCTCGTCGGCGGCCTGCGCCGCGATCGCCACCACCGCGCCGATCGCGAGGACGATCGCGAGGCCCCACAGCGTCGGCCCCAGCCGGCTCGAGCGCGGGAGCGGCGGCGGCTCGCCCGACGGGCGGCGACGCACGGCGCTGCGGACCTCTCCGGCGCTCACGACCGCGCGACGGGGAGCGAGCTGAGGGCCCGGAGCGTGATGGTGTCCCGCCACACCGGCTCCTCCGCGGTGAGCTCGAGCCGCGGGAACCTCCGGACGAGCGTGGCGATGGCCGTTCCGCCCTCGACCCGGGCCAGCGGGGCCCCCAGGCAGAAGTGGATGCCGCCCCCGAAGGCCACGTGGCGGTTGTCGGCGCGCCCGACGTCGAGCCGGTCCGGCTCATGGAACACCTCCGGGTCGCGGTTCGCTGCGCCGACCAGGGCCACCACGTCCTGCCCGGCCTGGACCGGCTGCCCGGCGATCTCGGTGTCGCGAACCACGAGACGCCCGGTGAGCTGGACCGGCGAGTCGTACCGCAGCAGCTCCTCCCCCGCGCTCCGCATGAGCCCCGGGTCCTCGTGCAGCCGCGCGTACTGTTCGGGGTTCCGGAGCAGGGCCAGCACGCCGTTGCCGATGAAGCTCGACGTGGTCTCGTGGCCCGCCACCAGCAGGAGCACGCAGGTCGCCACCAGCTCCTTGGGCGTCAGCTGCCGCCCCTCGTCCTCGGCCTGGATCAGCCCTGAAAGCAGGTCGTCGCCCAGGTGCGCTCGGCGGTCGGCGATGAGCTCCCGGAGGTACGCCCGGAACTCCGCGCCCGCCCGCTGCGCCCGGGCGAGCGCCTCGACCGACAGCATCGGGTCGAGCGTGTAGATGAGGTCGAGCGACCACCGGCGGAGCGTGTCGCGGTCGGCCTCCGGAACGCCGAGCATCTCCGAGATCACGGTGACCGGGAGCGGATAGGCCAGGTCGGCCACCACGTCGAACGACCCCATCTCCTCGGCCCGGTCGAGCAGCTCGGTCACGACCTCGTGGACGCGCGGGACGAGCCGTTCCACAGCCCGCGGGGTGAACGCCTTGTTCGCCAGGCGTCGCAGCCGGTCGTGGTCCGGCGGATCGAGGAACAACATCGACGGCGTCAGCGCGCCGTCGTCGGGCTCCACGGGAAGCGCCTTGATGAACTCCTCGTACACGGGCGAGTTCCGGCGGTCGCTCGACATGTCGGGATGCCGCAGGAGCGCCGACACGTCGCGGTGCCGCGACAGGATCCACACCCCGGGGAACGGTTGGTGGACCGGGTCCTCCTCCCGCAGCCGGGCGTAGACCGGGTACGGGTTGGCGTGGATCTCGGGGAGCCACGGATTGAAGATCAGGTCGACAGGCGTCTCCGGCAGGGCGTGGGTTCCGGTCGCGGTGCGGTGGCCCGACGCCGGATGGATCGCGTTCGCCGATTCGAACTGGGACACGGTCTCCGGAGCGGCGGGGCTTCCGGGATCGGGCGTCATGGTCGCCTGAACGCGTTCAGCCCGCGCCGGGGTCGGAGCCGTTCCCCGACGAGTCCTCGCCCGCGTCGCTCTCGGTGGCGACGGGCGCGGTGGCTGGCGCGCCGTCGGCGACGATCGCGGCGACCTCGGTGTCGTCGAGCCGCCGGAACTTCCGTCGCCGTGGGCTCGTGCGCTCGAGGGTCGCGGCCTCGATGTCCTCGGCCGGGATGTCGCGCGTTCCGCCCTCGGCGAGCGCCTTCACGGCCGCGCGGACTCCCGTCGCGAGGTCCCAGTCCTCCTGGTAGTCCTCGCGGAGGTGGTCGGTGAGCTCCTCCGACTGGCCGCCGATCCCGACGAAGCCCTGCTCGTCGGTCACGCTGCCGTCGTAGAGCACGTGGAAGATCTCGTTCTCCTGCGGGGTGTCGCCGACCTGCGCGACGAGGATCTCGACCTCGTAGGGCTTCAGCGCCTGGGTGAAGATCGCGGACAGCGACTGCGAGTACGCGTTGGCGAGCGCCTTCGCGCTGACGTCCTCCCGGCCGTAGGAGTACCCCCGGATGTCGGCGAGGCGGATGCCGGCGATGCGGAGGTCCTCGAACTCGCTGTACTTCCCGACGCCGGCGAACCCGATGCGGTCGTAGATCTCGCTGATCTTGTGGAGCGTGGCGGAGGGGTTCTCTGCGACGAACAGGATCCCGTCCGCGTACTCGAGCGCCACGACGGATCGCCCACGGGCGATGCCCTTGCGGGCATACTCGGACAGGTCCTTCATGCGCTGTTCCGGCGGGACGTAGGGCTGGAACGACACGGCTAGCCCTCCCCCGCCACGAGCGCCTCGTACGCCGCACGGAGCTCGTCGTCCCCGACCTGCTCGACGCCGTCGGCGGTGATGACCTTCACGCTCGGCCAGATGCCCTTCACCGGGTCCGGACCGCCGGTCGCGACGTCCTCCTCGGCTGCGTCCATCAGGGCCTCGACGGCCACCCGAACGGCCTCGTCACGGGTGAGACCCTGCCGGAAGCGCTTCTTCAGCGTCGACCTGGCCGGCTTCCCGCCGGAGCCGGTGGACATGAAGTCCTCCTCCTCCCACCGGCCCCCGGTCGCGTCGTAGCGGAAGAGCCGGCCCGTGGCCCGGCGCTCGTCGTACCCGCCGAACAGCGGGACCACCACCAGGCCCTGCAGGGCCATCGGGAAGTTGGAACGGATCATCTGGGCCAGGCGGTTGGCCTTGCCCTCGAGCGAGAGGCGCTCGCCCTCGACCTTCTCGTAGTGCTCGAGCTCGGTCTGGAACAGCCGGACGATCTCGGTGGCCTGCCCAGCGACGCCCGCGATGCTGACCGCGGAGTAGTGGTCGGCCTGGAACACCTTCTCGATCTTCTCGTCGGCGATCGAGTAGCCCTCGGTGGCCCGTCGGTCGCCGGCCATGATCACGCCACCGTCGAACTTCAGCCCGATGATCGTGGTGCCGTGCGCGAAGGTCAGCGGCTGGCCCGACTGTTGGGGGGCGAGCTGGGAGCGGAGCGGCTCGGGACCGTGCTCGGCGAGCGCGTCGATGAAGCTCGGCGACACGCCGAAGCCACGGTCACCGCCGGACAGGGGCAGACCGGGCAGGCCGGTCATTCCCCTCCCTTTTGTACATATGACTTGATGAACTCCTCGGCGTTCTCCTCCAGCACGGAGTCGATCTCGTCGAGGATCTCGTCCATCTCCTCCTTGAGGGCCTCGCCCTTGCCGGACGACTGGACCTGGCCGGCGTCCTCGCCGTCGCCGGACCCGCCGTCGCGCTTCTGGGTCTTGCGCTGTTCCTGCTCCTGCGGCACCCGTGCTCCTTCCCAGGCTGTGCTTCGAACCGAGCCCACATTCTACCGGCGGGGTCCGTCGCGGCCGGGGGATCCCGCGGTCAGGGGGTTCCGAGATGCTCGCGCACCCAGTCCGTGACGTCGCGGTCCTCGCCGGCGGGGTATTCGAAGCCGAGCGTGTCCGCCGTCGCGACCGCGAGGTCGCGGAACGGGTCCATCGTCGCGAGCAGGGCCCGAGCGACGTCCTCCGCGTCGTACCCGGCGTACACCGCGCCGAGCCGAGCGACCACGTCCGGTCCGGCCCAGCGTTCGAGGTACCGCCCGTCGGGCCGGACGCGCTCGTGGTGGCTGCCGGCCGTGGACGCGTGCCAGGCAACCATTCGCAGGAGGTGCTCCTTGAGGTAGCCGTCCGCGTCGGCCTTCGCGACCCACAGCTCGCCGCGGCGAAGCTTCTTCGTCGCCCACACGCACTGGAACCAGAAGTCCCGCACGGTCCAGGCGAACGTGGCCTCGTCCGGTACGGCCGTCGCAGGCTCGGCGGTCGCCGCGGGGCTCGCCGCGAGTGTGGCCGCCGCCTGTCCCAGCTCGCCGTCGCGGTCGACCACCGGGCGGAACCCCTGGGCGAACACGGGCGCCATGTCCGGGTCGGCGGCAAGGCCCGTCAGCGCCCCCGGCGGCAGCGCCACCAGGTCCACGTCGAACGCACCGTCGAACAGCACCTGACGGACTTCGATCCCGGGGACCGGCGACTCGTGGACGAGCGTCACCCACGGCCGGGCGACCTCGCCCAGCCATTCCCCCGCCATGATCCTCGCCGGCTCCGTGGCCACGACGATCACGTCCAGGTCCGACCACTCGTCGAACGGGCCGTCGGGCCGGGCCCGCGAACCGAACACGGCCAGGCCTCGCACCTCCGGATCGGCCAGCGCCCACCGTTCGAGCCGCTCCACCAGCTCCTCGAAGCTCGCCGGCGCCGTGCGTTCCCGCGTCGCTTGTGACATTCCCGCCTCCCGTGGTCTCGTATACGCGAACGCTAGGCACGAACGCGCCGGGCGGCATCCGCGTGGACGCGCAACCTCGGCGACGCAACACGCAGACTCCCCGGGCCTTCCTGCGGGAACATCCCGACGGTCCGCTCGGCCCGGAGCAAGCACGACCCGGGGGGGATCGCCGGGCCTCGACGTCGAACGGCGCGGGGATCAGCCCTGCAGCATGCCGACCAGCGTCGCAGCGTCGGGCGCGTCGGCGAGGAGCTGTTCGACGTGGGACCTCGTGCCGCGGAGCGGCTCGCGCATGGGGACGCGCTGGAGCACGTCGCGGCCCGTGTCGAAGATCAGCGAGTCCCACGACGCTGCCACGATCGCTTCCTGGAACCGCTCGATGCAGCGGCCCCGGAAGTAGGCACGGGTGTCCTCGGGCGGCTCGAGCATGGCCCGCTGGACCTCGTCGTCGTCCGTGATGCGTTCGACCTTTCCGGTCGCGGCCAGGCGGTGGTACAGGCCCTTGTCGCGCCGGACGTCGTGGTACTGCAGGTCGACCAGCCGGAGCTTGGAGTCGTTCCACTGCAACGAGTCCCGTTCGCGATAGCCCTCGAGCACCCGGTACTTCGCCACCCAGTCGAGCTCCCGATGCAGCGACAGCGGGTCGTCTTCCAGCGCGGTCAGCACGGACTCCCACCGCTGCAGGACCTCGGCATTCGACGCGGTGGCGTCGCGTTCCTCCACGTACTTCTTCGCGTGGTCGAGGTACTCCCACTGGATCTGGATCGGCGACAGCCGGCGGCCGTCGGCCAGGCGTACCGGCGCCCGGCAGGAGAGATCCCACGACACCTCGTGCAGCGACTGGACCGGCGACTCGAGCACGAGGTCCGGCAGGAACTCGTCCTCGATCATCTTCAGCACGATCGCGGTCGTCCCCACCTTCAGGAAGATCGCGACCTCGCACAGGTTGGCGTCGCCGACGATGCAGTGCAGCCGGCGGTACTTGTCGGGGTCGGCGTGCGGCTCGTCGCGCGTGTTGATGATCGGCCGCTTCAGGGTGGTCTCGAGCCCGACCTCCGCCTCGAAGAAGTCCGCCCGCTGGGTGAGCTGGTAGCCGACATTGGCGTGCTGCGCCCGCGGGCCCTCGGCGCCGACCTTGCCGGCCCCCGTGAAGACCTGCCGCGAGACGAAGAACGGCGTCAGGTCCCGCACGATCCGTCCGAACGGCACCTGCCGGTCGACGAGGTAGTTCTCGTGGGTGCCGTAGGAGTTCCCCTTGCCGTCGGTGTTGTTCTTGTAGATGGCGAGGCGGGTGCCGCTGGGCAGGATGCGTTCCACCTCGTGGACCGAACGCTCCAGGATCCGCTCCCCCGCCTTGTCGTGGACGACCAGCGACCGGGGCGTGAAGCACTCCGGCGTGGAGTACTCGGGATGCGCGTGGTCGACGTAGTACCGGGCGCCGTTCGGGAGGATGACGTTGGCCAGGCCGAGGTCCTCGTCGGTGCCCTCGCGCGCCGGCACGGGCTCGAACCCCCGCGCGTCGCGGAGCGGCGACTCCTGCTCGTAGTCCCACCGGATCCGCCGGAGCGCGCCCGCGAAGGTGTTGATGAGCAGCGACGACGACAGCACCGGGTTGAACTCCGGGGCGCCGGGCGACGAGATCCCGTACTCGGTCTCGATGCCCATGACCTTGTCGATCGCCATGGTTCAGTGAGGGTACTACCTGGGTCCGACGATTCCGAGATCACCCGCTTGCGTTGCGCGCCACGGCGGACCGGGTAACCATCGAGCGACATGCGACGCCGAGGGAGGGGAACGCTGCTGGTCGTCCGCGGTGCGTTGCTGCTCGCGGTCGCGGCCACGGCGTGCTCCTCGGAGGCGCCGCCCGCGCGACGGACGTCGTCGCCGCCCGCGTCGAACGCGACCACCGGCCCCGTCGGGCCGACGGTCAGTTCGGGAGCGTCCGCCGAGGCGCTCCAGGCGTGGCTCGCGCGATGGGTCCGGGGGTTCGTGACCCTGGGCCAGGAGGTCGACCGGTTCCGGGAGGCCGTTCGGAGCGGGAACCAGGCGGCGATCGAGCAGACCGCCAAGCCGATCGCGGGGGCCGCGGCGCAGGTGGCCGCCGCACTGCACGTGTCCCGGCCGTTCCCGGAGCCGGTCGAGTCGCTCGCCACGCTGGAGCTGGAGACACTCGACCGCCTCCAGCGACAGGCGAACGACGTCGTCCGGGCCTGCCCCGGCGACGACTGCCGGTCGACGGCCCAGGAGATGTACGACCGGACCGATCAGCTGCTGGACGGCTTCCGGACGATCTTCCGGATGGCCGGCGTCCCGCTCCCGGAGGCCTCGTGAAACGCCGGACGTGGGCCGGCGCCCTCCTCGCCGTCGCCATCGCGACCGCACTGTCGGCGTGCGACGCGGGCGATTCCCCGGAGCCCACCCCGTCGCGGACCACGACCCCGACCGCGACCGCCCCGTCACCCGGCGCCACGGCCACGCCGTCCGCCGGGCCCACGCCGGAACCGCTGGGCACGCAGGCGCTCGCCGAATGGGCGTCCACGTGGAAGGCGGCGTTCCAGCAGTTCCTCGACGACCTCTCGGCCGCGGCGCGGGCGATCAGGGACCGCGACCTCGGCGCGCTCCGCGAGGCGCTCGGGCGACTTCCGGCCGACGCGCACGAGGCCGTCCGGAAGATCGACGAGGCCGGCGCTGTTCCGCCCGGATTCGAGGACGAGGTGGCCCGGCTCCGGAGCCTGGTGGACCAGGCGGCGACCACGGCTGACCGGCTCGCCGCAGACTGCCTGAGCAACCCGGGCCTCGCGTGCGCGGCCGACGTGGCCACGCTGCTCAGCATCGCCGCCCAGATCAGCGACGCGCTCAACCCCTTCGGCCCCGGCATCGACTTCAAGATCGAGCTCTGACGGCGCCCGGGTCCCGGTTCCGGCTACGGTCCGAGCGTGTCGAACGACGAGCTCCTGTCCGCCGTCGGGGGCGGTGGTGCATCCGAGGCGCTGCGGTTCGAGGGTGCGACGCTGAGCTACGGCGACCTCCGGAACGCGGCCTCGGCCCTGGCGGCGGCCCTGACCGCCGGCGAGCGGGTCGCCGTGTGGGCGGAGCCGGTGGTCGAGACCGCGATCGCGGTGGTCGGCTCGCTCATGGCGGGAGCGGTCTCGGTTCCCGTGAACCCCCGGGCGGGGACGCGGGAGATCGGACACGTGATCGCAACGGCGTCCCCGGACCGTGTTCTGGTCCGTCCCGGAGCAGTCCTCCCCGCGCCGCTCGCCGCGTTGGCCCGAGCCGACGTCGATGCCGCCGCCGCCGGACGTCCGATCCAGCGCCGCGAGCCCGATCCGGAAGCACCGGCGCTCGTGTTCTTCACGTCCGGGACCACCGGTCCGCCGAAGGGCGCCGTGATCCCGCGCCGGGCGCTCTCCACGAACCTCGACGCGCTCGCATCCACCTGGGAGTGGGCGCCGGACGACGTGCTCGTCCACGGCCTGCCGCTCCACCACGTCCACGGGCTGGTGTTGGGAGTCCTGGGTCCGCTCCGAGTGGGCGGCAGCGTCCGCCACGTCGGGCGGTTCTCCCCGGGCGCGGTCGCGCGCGAGCTGCGCGGGGACGGGACGATGGTCTTCGCAGTCCCGACGATGTACCGGGATCTTGCCGACTCTGCGGCGACGAAACCGGACGAGGCGGCCGCGCTCGGCCGCGCTCGGCTCCTGGTCTCCGGCTCCGCGGCCCTCCCGACGCGCGAATGGAACCGGATCGAAGAGGCGACCGGCCAGCGCATCGTTCAGCGGTACGGCCTCACCGAGACGATCATGAACTGCGCCGTTCCCGCCTCGAGCGATCGCCCCCCGGGGACGGTGGGGCCTCCGCTTCCCGGCGTGGAGGTCGGCCTCATCGGCGGAGGCGGCTCCTCGGCGGAAGGCGAGGACCCGACCGGCGAGGTCCTGGTCCGCGGGCCGAACGTGTTCCTCGGATACCTCGGCGACGAGCAGGCCACGTCGAACGTCCTTCGCGACGGCTGGCTCCACACCGGCGACGTGGCAGCACGCGACGCGGACGGCTGGTACCGGATCCTCGGGCGTCGGGACACCGACCTCATCAACACCGGCGGCCACCGCGTCGGAGCCGGCGAAGTGGAGGACGCGCTGATGGAACACCCGGCCGTCGCTGAGGCAGCTGTCACCGGCGTCCCCGACGACCGGCTCGGCCAGCGCGTCGTGGCCTGGGTGGTGCTCCGGCCGGACCACGTCGCGACCCCCTCGGATCTCGAGGACCACGTGGCCGCGCTGCTGACCCCGTACAAACGCCCCCGCGACGTGCGGTACGTCGAGGCCCTTCCCCGCAACGACATGGGCAAGATCCTCAAGAAGGAGCTGGGTTCCAACCGGGGGTCGGGGACGAACGGCGGCTCCCCGACCGACTAGGATCGCCCGGTCAGGCTCCCTGAGGAGGAGGTTCGACAGTGGCGAACGAGTCCGGACGCCCGTCCAGCGTGACGCTCCTGATCATCATTGTCGTGATCCAGGGCGCTATCGCTGTCATCGGCGGCATCACGCTCCTTTCTGCTCGAAACGACGCGCAGTTCCTCGCCCAGAACAAGATCACCTCGTCCGAGGTGGGCGTGGCCGCGTTCACCGCGATCGGGCTCGGGGTGTTGATCATCCTCGTCGGGCTCGGACTCGGCACCGGCAGCGGGGTCGCCCGGATCCTCGTCGGACTGCTGAGCGTGATCCACCTGGCGGGCGGCATCTACGGCATCGCCACGTACTCCGGCACCCAGCAGGCGTCCTCCATCGCGTCGACGATCGTCGCGGCGGTGGTCCTGTACCTGCTGGTCGGCAGCCGCAGCACCCGCGAGTTCTTCGCCAGAAACTAGGGAGCCGTACCAGCATCGGATGCCTGATCGGCAAGGCGGTCAAGGACTTCCTCCGTCGTCACTCCCCTGACCGTGCGTGGGCCGGTGAGTTCCGGGAGCTCAGATCCAGCCTCGTGATCGAGGAACGAAACCGGACCGGCTGATCCTCGTGCGTCAGCCCGCGCCCGCGGTGGGCTCGGGAAGCGCAGCGGCTCCGGATCCTGCGAGGGGCGAAGGTCGGCGAGGTTCACGGACACCAGCGTTCGGCGGTCCGTCGTCCCAGCCCCGCATCGGGCTCGGGAGACGCTTCGTCCAGTGATTGAGCAACCGGTCGTGCAGGTCACGCCACGGACGCACGGCCCTCAGGACAACTCGACGCCAGCCGCTGATGCGGAACGAGACGAACCCCATCGAGGCTCCGGGGTCGTGCTGCGACTCGACGACCTCGAGCCATCGAGGGGTGCGGCGACTCCTCCGGGATCCGGGCCCGCATCCGCCGCGCGTACGTCGCACGGCCCCAGCGTATGCCTAGAGGTACTGGCCCGCGTTGATGCGTTCGACCTGGCGGCCGGCCTTGCCGTCCTCGCCGTCGGAGAGCAGCGTTCGGACGTAGACGATCCGCTCGCCCTTCTTGCCCGAGATCCGCGCCCAGTCGTCCGGGTTGGTCGTGTTCGGGAGGTCCTCGTTCTCCTTGAACTCGTCCCGGATGGCCTGGATCAGGTCCTGGGTCCGGATGCCCTTCTCCCCCGACTTCAGGAACCGCTTGATCGCGTCCTTCTTGGCCCGGGCGACGATGTTCTCGATCATCGCGCCCGAGTTGAAGTCCTTGAAGTACAGGACCTCCTTGTCGCCGGACTGGTAGGTCACCTCGAGGAATTTGTTCTCGTCCGAGTCCGCGTACATGCGCTCGACGGTGGTCTCGATCATCCGGGCCAGTGACTTGTGGACGTCGCTCCCGTGGACCTCGTCGGGGTGGATCGGGACGCCGGGGTTCAGGTACTTCGACATGATGTCGCCGGCGGCCTCCTGGTCGGGCCGCTCGATCTTGATCTTCACGTCGAGCCGGCCGGGCCGCAGGATCGCGGGATCGATCATGTCCTCGCGGTTCGAGGCGCCGATCACGATGACGTTCTTCAGCGACTCGACGCCGTCGATCTCGCTGAGCAGTTGCGGAACGATGGTGTTCTCCACGTCGGAGGAGATCCCGCTGCCCCGCGTGCGGAACAGCGAGTCCATCTCGTCGAAGAACACGATCACGGGGAAGCCCTCGTCGGACTTCTCCTTGGCCCGCTGGAAGATCATCCGGATCTGCCGCTCCGTCTCGCCGACGTACTTGTTGAGCAGCTCCGGGCCCTTGACGTTGAGGAAGTAGGAGTGCGCGTCGCTCCGGCCGGTCTTCTCGGCGACCTGCTGGGCGAGCGACTTTGCCACGGCCTTGGCGATGAGCGTCTTGCCGCATCCAGGCGGGCCGTACAGCAGCACGCCCTTCGGCGGCTTCAGCTGGTGCTCCAGGAACAGCTCCGCGTAGAGGAACGGCAGCTCGACTGCGTCCTTGATCGCGTCGATCTGGCCGCGCAGCCCGCCGATGTCCTCGTACGAGACGTCGGGGACCTCCTCGAGAACCAGTTCCTCGATCTCCTGCTTGGGGAGCTTCTCGAGGACGTGGCCGCTGCGCGGGTCGAGCAGGAGGGAATCGCCGACGCGGACGGTCTGGTCGCGCAGGGCGTGCGACATGATCGCCACCTGCGACTCGTCGCCGCGTCCGATCACGATCACGCGATCGTCGTCGACGTGCTCCTTGACGGTGACGACCTCGCCCTGGCGGTCCTGGTCGAGGATCTCCACGACGTTGAGCGCCTCGTTGAGGATGACCTCGGTGCCCTTCACGAGCCGGGTCCGGTCGAGCGATGGATCGACGCTGACGCGCATCTTGCGGCCGGCGGTGAACACGTCCGCGACGGAGTCCTCGTCGGGCACGAGCTGCAGGAACACGCCGAACGTGGCCGGCGGCTGGGTGAGCTTCTCGACCTCTTCCTTGAGGGCCTCGATCTTGTCCCGCTCGGCCTTCAGGGCGCCGACGAGCTTCTCGTTCTGCGAGAGCGCACGGGAGAGGTCGGCCCGGGTCTGGACGAGCTTCTCCTCGAGGATCTTGACCTGCCGAGGGGCGTTCGAGAGACGGCGGCGGAGCAGCGCGACCTCGTCCTCCAGGAACTTGATCTGCGTCTCGAGCTCGTGCCGTTCCTTTTCGTACTGCTCGAACTGTTCCCGCGAATCCTGGGGCATCGGCGACCTCCTGCCACCCGAGTCTATACGCGCTCCCTCCCTACTTCGGTAGCCACAGGCACGGGCTGTACCCGGCGCTACCGATCTTCTTGGGAACTCGGGGGAGGACTTTCGTCGGGGTCGTCCGCAGCGCCGGGGTCCGCGTTCGTCTCCGAGGTCGCCTCGGTCTCGGCCTCCGCCGGCGGCGTGTCGAATCCGCCCGGGCCGTAGCGGCCCACGATGATGAACCCGGTGTGCCCGACCATGCGGTGGTCCGGGCGAACAGAGCGCTCGGTGACGTGCCACGATCGGTAGAGCAGCTCGAACGTCTCCACCTGCTGGAACCCGCGCCGCCGGAGGTCCAGCACGAACGTCTGGACCTGCAGCGTGGTCGGCACGTAGCCGCACACGATCCCGCCGCCGTCGAGCACCTGCGTGACGGCGTCGAGCACGCCCCACGGCTCCGGCATGTCGAGGATCACGCGATCGAACCGCTCCCCGGTCTGGACGACGTCGCGGAGGTCGCCGCTCCGCATCTCGAGGTTCGCGGGCTGCTTGCCGAAGAACGTCTCCACGTTGGCGGCTGCGGTCTTCCGGAACTCCTCCCGCATCTCGTACGTGACGATGCGGCCGGAGTCGCCGATGGCGCGGCAGAGGGCCAGCGTGAGCGCACCCGACCCCGTGCCGGCCTCCAGCACCTGTGCCCCCGGACCCACGTCGGCGTGCATCACGATCGCCGCCAGGTCCTTCGGGTACACGACCTGCGCGCCGCGCGGCATCTTCAGCACGAAGTCGGTCAGCCGCGGCCGGAACGCCTGGAGCACCGCGCCCTTCGTCGACGTCAGCACCACGCCCTCCGGCTGTCCCACGATGTCGGCGAACGGGACCATCCCGCCGTGGAAGTGGAAGTCGCGGTCGGGCTGGAGCCGCACGAGGTATCGGCGGCCCTTCTGGTCGAGCAGCAGGGCCCGCTCGCCCGCCTCGAACGGCCCGCTCATCGGGAGCCCGGTGCGTTCGAGTCGGCGTAGATCTCCGCGGGCATGACCTCGTCGGACAGCTCGCGAGCCACCTGCTGCTCGTCCTCCGAGGCGGACTGGGATTCCGTCGCCGGCGCTCCGAGGCGTTCCCCGAGCACCTGCGAGCGGGCCCGGCAGAACGCGCAGAACCGCCCGGTGGTCGGCTGCCCGCACCGCTCGCACGGCGCGAGCTCGGCGGTGTCCTCCGACTTGAACAGCGCCGCGCCCTTGTCGATGAATCCCATCAGGAACTGCGCCTTGGTCCCCGGCGATGTCTGCTCCAGCTGGTTCATCGCGGCCTTGTATCGGAGCTGCGTGTTCCCGCCGACCAGCGGGCACTCCTCGACGACGTAGTCGATCTGCCGGAGGAACGCGTACGCCGCCGTCTCCAGCTCGCTCAGGCGGACGAGCGGCTTGACCTTCTTCACCATGCCCTCGCGCTCAGGGAGAACCGGGAACTGCCGCGCGATGTAGCCGGTCTGCCACCGCAGCGTGTTCCCGAGCAGCGTTGCGGCCTCATCGTCGAGGTTGTGGCCGGTCGCGACGACGTCGAACCCGTGCTCGAGCGCGACCCGGTTGAACACGTACCGCTTCGACAACCCGCACACGGCGCACGTCGACCGCGAGCCCTTCTTGCCTGCGGTCGGGATGTCGTAGCCGTACTCCCCCGCCAGGTCGACGTCGATCAGAGCGGCGCCGCGTTCCTCGGCAAACGCCTTCGTGACCTCGCGGGAGCGTTCGCTGTAGTCCCCGATGCCGAGCCCGAGGTACATGCCGGTGGCGTCGTACCCGAGCTCGAGCAGCACGTCCCACAGCCCCAGCGAGTCCTTGCCGCCGCTGACGGCGACCATGATCCTGTCGTCGGGCCGAAGCATCCGGTGCGACTTCACCGTGCGCTTCACGGTCTCGTTCACATGATGGATGAAGCACGGCTGACAGAACGCGGCGTTGTGCCGCCGGACCTCGATCACGGCGGAACCTCGACACCGCCGGCACCTCACCGGGCGCCTCCGGAGATCACTGGCCGGATCTCGATCGAGTCGGCGTCGCCCAGGCGTTCCTCCCGCGTGACCAGCTCACGGTCGCGAATCACGAGCACCGTGTCCGGGTCCACGCCGAGCTCCACCAACACGTCGCGCACGGAGCGCGGCCCGGCGACCTCGATCTCCCGGTCGGGATTCCGCAGTCGAACCTTCACGAACGAGAGGCTAGCGCAGCCGCCTGAGCCCGAACACCAGCGCGACCCGGCTGGGAAGCCGGGTCGCGCCATCGCCGTTGGGAGGGGAGGGGATTGTTCCTACGGCGACGCTGTTGGTGTCGGCAGCGGGCGGACCCCGAGGGTCACGTCGTACGTCTGGGACTCGCCCCCCGAGTGGATCACGGTCACGGTGGCGGTCTCGCCCGGAGCGTTGGACAGGATGAGCTGGCCGAGCGTGTCGGACGAGTCGACCGCCTGCCCGTCGAACTTCGTGATCACGTCGCCCGCGGCGATGCCGGCGTCCTCCGCCGGGCCCTTCGGCGCCACGGCGAGCACCAGCGCGCCCTGGTCCACGGACAGGTTCTCCTGCTGCTGAACGAGCGGCGTCACGGTGGTCGAGGTAACCCCGAGGAACGCCACCGGCGCCGACGGGTCGGCAACGGCGTGCTCGATGGTCGGCTTCGCGAAGTCGATCGCGATGGCGAACCCGATGTTCTCGGCGGACGCGGTGCCGGCGGTGTTGATGCCGATGACCTGCCCGGCGAGGTTCAGCAGCGGGCCCCCGGAGTTCCCCGGGTTGATGGCGGCGTCGGTCTGCACGACGTGCGTGTAGGTGCGGGCGCCGCCCTCGAAGTTCGGGTCGGCCGCCTTCACCTCACGGTCGAGCGAGGACACGATGCCGCTCGTGACCGACGGGCCGCCGTTCAGGGCGAGGGCGTAGCCGATGGCCACGACCCGCTCCCCCAGGTCCAGCGCGCTCGAGTCGCCGAGCGTCACGGTCGGGAGGTCGTTCGCGTCGATCTTCAGGACGGCGAGGTCCGCCTCCTGGTCGCCGCCGATGACCCTGGCCTCGAACGACTGGGTCGGCGATTCCGACGTGGTGACGGTGATGCGCTGCGCGCCCTCAACCACGTGGAAGTTGGTCACGACGATTCCGTCGGAACGGATGATGAACCCGGTGCCGACTCCCTTTCCTGGAGTGGCGTCGCCGAAGGGGTTGGGTTCCAGCAGGTTCGTGGTGACGTTCACGATCGCCGGGAGCGTGCGCTGCACGACCTGGACGATCGGCTCAGCACCGGGGTCGACATCCGCGGGCGACCCACTCGGCAGCGGGGCTGGCGAGAGGGACGACGTCGGCTCCGGCACCGGGGACGCGGCGGACGAGGCGGAATGCCTCTGAGCCGACGCCCACGGCGGGATCTGGGTGCCACCCTGCGACGTGGTCGCGAGGGAGGCGCATGCCGTCGAGATGACGGCGACAAACGCGAGTGCTGTCAGGAGTCTCTTCATCACGTACCCATGTTCGCCATGGAACGGGCGGGTGTCTCGAACTTCAGTCGATCTTCACAGAGGTCTTACCCCGTGCTCACGCCGACGACCCGGATCAGCAGAACGGGGCCAGCGCCTCCCCCGGATCGACGGTTTCCGGAGGCCCGGGAACGAGCCGAACGCCCTGGAGATGCGGGACGTTCACCGAGCGGAACGCGTGGAAGTCGGCGCCCCGGCCGGCGAGCCACGCGGCGATGAGCGGCGCCTCGTGGGACACGCCGAGGACGACCCCGTCGGGATGCTCCGCGGCGCGTTCCTCGGCCCAGGCCATGACGCCCCGGCCGGCCTCGTCGAGCGGGTAGCCGGGCGACTTCGCGACCGGATCCGCGTACATGGCGAGCAGCTCCGGGTCCTGCATGGACTCCGGCCAGGACTTTCCCTGCCAGCGCAGCAGGCCGCCCCACTCGATCAGGCGATCATCGGTCTGCACGGCGAGGCCGTGCGGCTCCGCAAGCGCCCGGGCCGTCTGTTGAGCGCGGGTCAGCGGACTCGCCCACACCGCGACCACGTTCGCTTTCCGGATCGCGTCGCCGAGCCGTTGCGCGGCCTCCAACCCTGCCGCGCTCAGCGGGAAGCCCTCCGATCGCGCGTAGACGAGGTGGTCGGGGTTCTCGACCTCCCCGTGGCGAATCCCGACGACGGCAGCCATGCGTGCCGCCCAGGCTACCCGGCGTGCCCACGTGCGCGGCGGGCAACGATCGTGCAACAACCGGCCCCACGACCTGGGTTCGCGCTGGTCACGGGGCTACGCTTCGATCCGCCATGGACGAACGCGTGCTGGTCGTCGAGGACGACGCCTCGATCAGGGAGGTCGTCCAGATGGGGCTCGAACGGGCCGGGTTCCGGGTCGCGACGACCGGCGACGGGCGCGACGGGCTGATGCGCGCGAGGAACGAACCGTACGACGCCGTGGTGCTCGACGTGATGCTCCCCTCGCTCGACGGGTTCGAGGTGTGCCGGGAGCTCCGGAAGACCAGCCGCATCCCCGTGATCATGTTGACGGCGCGCACCGATACGACCGACGTGGTGGTCGGGCTCGAGCTCGGCGCCGACGACTACGTCACCAAACCGTTCGAGCTCTCGGAGCTGGTGGCGCGGCTCCGGGCGGTGCTGCGGCGGTCGTCGGGCGAGCCCGAGGAGCCGGCCGTGACCATCGCCGACATCGAGATCGATCCGACCGGCTACGTCGCCCGCCGGGGCGGCGTCGAGCTCGACCTCACCGCCACCGAGTTCCGGCTGCTGCTCGAGCTTGCGCGCAACGCCGGCCGCGTGATGACTCGCGAGGTGCTGCTGTCGAAGGTCTGGAACTACGACTACCTCGGCGACTCCCGGCTGGTCGACGTGGCGGTCCAGCGGCTCCGCGGCAAGATCGAGCGCGACCCGGCCAATCCGGTCCTGATCCGAACCGTCCGCGGCGTCGGGTACCGCATGGACCGGGTGGATCCGACCGAGGACCGCTGATGGCGCACCGGGAGGTGGCCGCGCCCAAGCGCCTCCGGCGGCGCCTGGCGGTCTCGTTCGTCCTGGTGGCCGGGCTCTCGGCCGGCGCGCTCGCAGTCGGGTCGTTCCTGCTGGTCCGGCAGTCGCGGCTGGACGACTCGGTGGAACGGGCGCTGCGCCAGGCCCGGCTCAACCTGCTGTTCGCCCAGCAGAACCTGACCGAGCACCCCGGGTCCGCGCAGACCGACGCCCTGCTGGCGTTCTACTCGACCGGCGGGTTCGGCACGGTGATCTTCACGGGCGACCGCGTCAACGCCTCGTCGGTGCCGCTGCGATCCTTCCGGCCTCCGGCGGAGCTCGCGGCGCTGGTCGACGACTCGCAGGTCGGGTATCAGCGCCTCGACATCGACGACGACCCGTCGCTCGTGGTCGGGGAACGCGTGCTCTCGGCCGGCGCCGACCTGTACTTCGTGTTCAGCGAGGCGAGCCTGCAGGCCGACCTGCGCCAGCTCGGCGTGGTGCTCGCGCTCGGGTGGCTCGTCATCGTGGGGATCTCGGCCATCGCCGGGGTGCTGCTCGCACGCCGGACGCTGGAACCCGTGGCACGGGCGTCGGATGCGGCCCGTTCCATGGCGGAAGGCCTCCTGGACACGCGTCTGCCGGTCGAGACCAATGACGAGTTCGGCGACTGGGCGGCCTCGTTCAACGAGATGGCCGGCGCGCTCGAGGCCAAGATCGCGGCGCTGTCCGAGGCGCGCGAGCGCGAGCGGCGATTCACGTCCGACGTCTCGCACGAGCTGCGCACCCCGCTCACCGCCTTGGTCAACGAGGCCTCGCTGCTCCGCGACCACCTCGACGACATGCCGCCCGAGGCACGGCGTCCCGCCGAGCTGCTGATCACCGACGTGGCACGGCTGCGCCGGCTGGTCGAGGAGCTCATGGAGATCTCGCGCCTCGACGCCGAGGCCGAGCCCACGATCCAGGAACCGGTCGATCTCGATGCGCTCGTCCGGGCGGTGGTCGCCGCCCGCGACTGGGACGGCGCCGTCACCGTGGTGGGCGGACGAACGGTCGTGGAATCCGACCGCCGCCGCCTCGAGCGCATCCTGGCGAACCTCATCGGCAACGCGCTGGAACACGGAGGCGGATCCGCCGCCGTCCACGTCGCCGCGGACTCGTACTCCGCCTCGGTCGCCGTCGCCGACCGGGGCCCCGGCATCCCACCCGAGCAGGTCCCCCGCGTGTTCGACCGGTTCCACAAGCTCGACCCGTCGCGAACCGGGCCCGGAAGCGGGCTCGGCCTCGCCATCGCGATGGAGAACGCCCGCCTGCTCGGCGGCGACATCGAGGTCGACAGCGAACCCGGCCGGGGGTCGGTGTTCACGCTTCGACTGCCCGTTGCGGGATCGTTACCGGCCGGCGAGAACCGCGTTGCCCCCCGTCCCGAGGATGAGACGCAGAAGATCCCCGAAGGGAGGGAACGAACATGAAGCGCCTCATCACCATCCTCGCGGCGGCGGCCCTGCTGGCGGCCTGCGCCGAGGGCGCGAAGAGCGGCGGCCCGGTCGCCACCGGCCCCGTCACGCCGATCAGCCCCGTCGGAAGCCCGCCGGGCCCCACGACGGAACCCATCACCCCGACTCCTCTCCCGACCGGGCCCACCGGCTCGCCGACGACCTCGCCGGATCCGACCACCCCATCCGGCACGGTCACCCTCGAGGTCTGGTTCGACGCCGGCGACGGCAGCACCCTCGCCCGCGTGTGGCGCATCGAGCCGGCGACTGAGGCAGTCGGCCGCGCGGCGCTCGAGGCTCTGCTCGACGGCCCGACCGACGAGGAGACGGCCGACGGCATCGGGACGCAGATTCCGCCCGGCACCAAGCTCCTCGGCCTGTCGATCACCGACGATGCCGACCACGTCGCCACGGTGAACCTGTCGAACGAGTTCTTCTCGGGAGGGAGCGCCGTGTCCGAGTGGACGCGCCTCGGCCAGGTCGTGTGGACGATCACTCAGTTCCAGACCGTCGGCGGCGTGCGGATCCAGCTCGACGGCGAGGAGATCAAGCCGTTCGACGTCGACGGCAACTTCTTGAACCGGCCGTGGGTACGCGACGACTTCGAGTTCATCGCCCCGGCAATCGTGGTCGACGCGCCGATGCCAGGCGACACCGTCATCAGCCCGATCGAGATCGTCGGCACGGCGGACGTGTTCGAGGCCACGGTGAGCTACCGGCTGCTCGACGAGAACGGCGACGTGATCGCGTCCGGCGTGGCAACGGCGCTCTGCGGCACGGGCTGCCGGGGGAGCTTCGAGGTCGCGCTCGACTACGAGGTCGATCACGACCAGGACGGAACCCTCGAGGTCTTCGAGGAGAGCGCCAAGGACGGCCGGCCGACCAACGTCGTGAGCATCCCGGTCACGCTCACGGCCTGAACCGAAGCAACTCGCTGAGCAACGCGAAGGGCGGGACCCCGCGCAGGGGTCCCGCCCTTCCGTCGTGCTGAGCTACGAACCCAGCGTCGTGTCGAACGGCTCCGCCGAGTCGACGACCCGCATCAGCAGGAGCACCGTCAGCTCGTTCGCCTCGCTGGGGCCGGCCTCGGCGTACGGCGACACGCTGAACAGCGTGGTGCCCGCCGCGAACCCGAAGTCGCCCACCGGGGCCATCACCTGGATCACGTTGTCCCGGACGAACACCTTCCCGGTCACGTGGTACGCGGCATCGGCGTGGTAGCCGGCGCCCGACACGGCCGCGTTCGTCGGGTTGATCAGCTGGTCGTTGTCGTCGAGCTTCCCGCCGAAGAACCGCAGCGGCTGGCCCGGCGTGAACTCGGCCGACATGTGGAACACGTCGCTCCCGTTCGAGAACCGCAGCACGTACTGCAGGCGCTGCGCCGCGGGGTCGGTGCTGTTCGCGGCCGCGGACGCGGCGTTGAACTTCGTCAGCGCGGCAGCCATGCCGGCGGCGCTCGCGTCCTGCAGCCGGATCCGCCCGATCAGGTTCCCGTTCTGCAGCCGGAGGGAATCGTGCGTGATGTCCAGTCCGGCGATGCTCTGCGCGGCCGTCACGTTCGGCCAGGTCGCGTCGCCGCTGTTGTCGCCCCGTTCGGGCGTCGTCGACACCTTCACGGCGATGCTCTGCTTGGAGGCGAGCAGCCCGGGCCCCTTCACGATCTTGGCGAAGTGGACGAACGGCGACTCCTTGGGGTCGGCCGGCGTCGCGCCCTGCTGCATCGTCGAGTTGTTGTCCGTGAAGATGACCCCGATCCGGCCGTCCTTGTCGACGCCGAGATCGGTCATGTCGAGGAGCGAACGGTCCTGCGCCGGCACCGTGGCAACGCACGAGGTTCCGCTCGTGCAGATGTTCCCGGTGTGGACGACCCGGTGGCTGACGACGCCCGTCGACACGACCGCGGGCCCGTCGTGCTGCAGCGCGTTCGTGATGACCGCGCCGTAGGTGTTCCATTTGGTCGCCGGCACGCAGACCGCCGAGTCCCCCTGGCACTCGGTCGTCCCGTCGTAGGTGATCCCGACGCGGCCGGCGCTGCCGCCGATGACCTCCGGGAACAGCGCGATCTTCACGGTGGGCAGGCTCGACCCGGACCTGCGGCGACCAGAACGTGCCGGGACGCCCGCCGAGCTGCGGGTTGTTCGCCTTGTCGTCGATCGGCGAGACGCTGAGATACATGACACCTCCCGTCGACCACACCGCGTAGGCGTTCCCGTGATCGTCGAGCGAGAGCCAGGGGAAGATCGTCGGGTTGTCGTCCGTGACCTTGTTGTCCCTCCAGCTCGTCGGCAGCTGGTAGCCGGAAGCAGGCGCCGTCGAGACGATGTAGTGGCTCGCGCCGAGCGAATGTCCCGTGAACGAGCGGTACGGCTGGTAGATCCAGCCGTGCCCCGGTCCATCGGTGTTGTCGACGCGGAGCTGCCCGCTCTGCGAGACGAACTGGATCTGCGTGACCGGCTGGGGCAGCGGCGTCCCGCCGGTGGTGATCCCCTGGACGTACTGACCCGCCCCGGGGACGTGGTAGGCCAGGAAGGCGTTGAGCGTCTGTCCGGAGACGACGAACGCGGCGCTGTTGTCCGTCGGCGCGACCCACTGCCGGTCGACACCGGTCGCGCCGTTCGTCACCGCGAACTGCCGGCCGACGGGGAACGTGTCGCCGTGGTCGGTCGAGCTGCTGGTGGACTCCTGCCCGAGCGACTCCTGGTCGGCGAAGTAGAGCGTTCCGTCACGCGGGCTGACGTCGTTCTCGGTGTCCCCTCCCCCGCCGGTGGCACAGTTCGGACGGCTCCGCTGGGCGCAGGTCAGGTCGAGCAGCAGGCGGAACGAGCTCCCGCCGTCAGTCGAGCGGCTGAGCATGCCGGTGTTCGAACGGGACGACAACGGCCAGTCCGCGAAGATCCGGTTGGCGCTGATGGCGCCGCTCATCGAGTCCTCGGCCGGGCGCTCGACGGTGACCTGCGGCTCGCCGGCCACGAAGTTCGGCGACACGATCGTGGCCGGGGCGAACGCGACCTGGGTGTTGCTGAAGGTCGCCCCGCCGGTCGACCCGCCCGCCTGGCTGGAGAACGTCGCCGTGCCGTCGTAAGAGGCGTTGGCGACGGCGAAGTACACCACCCGGACGTAGTAGGCGCCTTGCGCGCTCGGGACGAACAGTGACTCGGCGAGGGTGCCTTCAGTGGCGGCGTGGCCGACCTCCGCCGTGTGCTGCGGGTTCGAGAAGACATACAGGTCGAAGTCCTGGGCCGGGATCTGCGTGGCGAGCTCGACGGTCACCCCACCGGAGTGGTTCGAGTAGAACCCCGCCGGGACGGTCACGTTGAGCGTGTAGTCGTCGCAGAATGCGTTCGCCGCCTGGCATTCGGCGTCCGTCTCGCCATCGGTGACGGCGGTCTTCACGGGGCCGGACCAGGTGGTGGTCGGTGTCCCGGGGCCGACGCCCCCGGTCGGCGGCGTCGCGGCGTTCGACGCCGCCACGGCGGCGAGCGTCAGGGCCATGACGGTGAAGACGACGGCGAAACGGGCCCGGCGGGAACCGGCGATCGACGCATGTGGTGCCCCCCTCTCGGAATGGTGCTTCGGCCGAAGGCGTGGTACCCGTGATGGAGGAACGCCAAACGTCCTGCTCGCGGGGGGTGCACGCGCGAAGGCGCGGCCGCGCTGTGGGCGCCGGGTGGGCCCCGGCACCCGCTGCTACCCTTGGTGCCTCATGGGCGATCACAAGGAAGTTCGGTACGAGCGGCTGCAGGTCAAGGTCCCGGGGTCCGAGAGGCTCCGGAAGACCGCTGAGGGCCGCCTGAAGCATCTGTTGAACGACGGCTGGCGCGAGATCGAGCGCGAGCACACGAGCGACTTCATCAAGGTCCGTCTGGAGCGCACCGGCCACACGCCGCTGAACGTGAAGATCAAGGAGGCGCCCGCGGTGCAGATCCGCGAGCGGCGCCGCGGGTTCGGCTTCGGTGGGCCCGGTGGTGGTGGCGGCGGGCGCGGCGGCGGCTATGGCGGCCGCGGCGGCGGCCGTGGGCCCGGGGGTCCGGGCGGGCCGGGAGGTCCGGGCGGGCCCGGTGGTCCTGGCGGCCCCGGCGGCCCCGGCGGCCCCGGTGGGGCGCCCAGCGGCGCACCCCGCTCCTAGCGCAACCTCTCGCAAACACGTCGAAGGGGCCGCCGGATTACTCCGGTGGCCCCTTCGTCGTGCTTTGCGTGGCCCCTCCCAGCCCTGCCGGCGGGAGGGTTCCACATCGCTAGCCGATCGGTCGCACGTTCGCGGCCTGGGGGCCCTTCTGCCCCTGGGTCACGTCGAACTCGACCTTCTGGTTCTCCTCGAGGTTCCGGTAGCCGGATCCCGAGATCGCCGAGAAGTGGACGAACACGTCCTCTCCACCCTCCTGGGAGATGAAGCCGTACCCCTTCTCGGAGTTGAACCACTTCACGATGCCGGTTGCCATACTGCAATCCCCTCCTTTCCCGGCCTGCCCGGACTCGCAGGCCCGGCGGCCCGGGTCCCTCGCGGGACCCTGTGAGGGAACTGCTCGAGCAACCTCTGTTGTGCCTTGCCGAACCCTCGGCCGGGGACTATAGCAACTGCCGCGCGGGCGGGTTGCACCTTTCGTCCCCTTCGCGCAGGTGCCCCACTCAAGGTTTGCGTCCTCCCATCCGACACCATCTGAGCGATGTATTCGGACACTCTCTGCTCCCAGTGCGGACTCACCCTCGCGGCCATCGCGCTGCTCACCGGTGTGGTCCGCGACCTGCGTCGCACGCGCGCCACGGAGGACTCCTACCGCGTCGAGATCTGCCCGGCATGCGGGGAGGTCACCGGCGTCTACGACGACGAGGAGGGGTGGGCCATGGGCCACCGCGCTCCCGTCATCCAGGAGCTCCACCGCATGTTCGTGTCGGCATAGGTTCCCCTCAGCCCGCCGCTCCCCCCGGCCGCTGTGACCTTCGCCATGGCGGCGTCACGCCGTTCCCTGCCAGAATGGCCCGCGTGGACACGGCCACCGCGCCCGTCGAGGTCGAGCGGCCGGACGCCGACGAGCACGTCACGCCCGACCGTCCCTGGATGGTCATCGTGTGGAACGACCCGATCAACCTCATGTCGTACGTGACGTTCGTGTTCCAGAAGCTCTTCGGGTACAGCCGGCACAAGGCCGAGAAGCTCATGCTCGACGTCCATCAGAAGGGCAAGGCCATCGTGTCGCACGGCAACCGCGAGCGGGCCGAGTTCGACGTGTCGCGCCTCCACGCGCACGGGCTGTGGGCGACGATGCAGAAGGACTCCTGACCGGCCCGTGGCGTCCATCCAGCGCAGGATCCGAAGGAACCGCAGGGGCGAGTTCGAGATCCGGATCCCCGAAGGCGAACGCGACATCCTGCGTGGCCTGGCCGGAGAGCTCCGCGAGCTGCTCCCGACGGAGGACCCTTCGCTCGGACGGCTGTTCCCGCCCGCCTACACGGACGACCCCGATGCCAACGAGGAGTACGCGGGACTGATGCGCGACGACCTCCTGGCCGAGCACACGGCGGCCATCGACGAGTTCGAGCGGACCATCGACGCCGAAGCGCGTGACCGAGGAAGAGCTGGTCGCGTGGATGGGCGCCGTGAACGACCTCCGTCTGGTGCTCGGCACCAAGCTCGACGTCACCGAGGAGATGTACGAACGGGAGCTCGACCCGCGCGACCCCAACGCCCACCAGATGGCCGTGTACCACTACCTCGGCTTCCTGGAGGAACAGATCGTGGTCGCGCTCTCCGTCTCGCTCGACCCGGCCGGCACGGAGGGCGAATGAAGGCCTTGGCGCGGAAGTCGGGCACCCGACTCCGCACCTGGCAGCTCGCCCTCGGCGACGTCATCGCGATCTCGCTCTTCGCTCCGATCGGCCTGATCTCCCACGACAAGGGCATCACGCTGGAAGGCCTTGCCCGGAACGCCCTTCCCGTCGTGGTTGGGTTCCTGGCGGCCGCGCTGCTCCTCGGGGCCTACCGGCGACCAGGCCTCGCCCGCCTCGCCGCGGCCTGGTTGATCGGGGTCAGCGCGGGGGTGCTCATCCGCGCCGCCATCCTGGGCCATGGCTACGGCAGGACCACGTTCACGTTCCTCACGGTGACGCTCGTCGTGACCGGGCTGCTGCTCGCGGCCTGGCGCGGCCTGGTTGCATTCCTGGCCCGGCGCCGCTGAACCGCGACGGAGCCGCCGGCCGTCGGAATGCACCCCGAGGGAGCCCGCCGCCCTCCCCGACGATCGCCTCGGGGAATGCAGGTCTTCACGCCCATGCCGCATCGGGCTCTTGACGGCACCATCGAGGGCGAGGAGCCGGCTATGGCCAAGACAGTCGAAGAACTGCCGGAGCAGCGCCCGCCTGATCCGGTCGATGAGCTCGCGGATCCTCCCGTCGAACAGCAGCGGGCGGTGTTCTGGGCGTTGTGGACTGCCTTCGTTGCCCTCATCGTCGGGCTCGTCGCCGGGATGGGTGCGGACAAGCTGGCCCATGGGATCAGCCCTGGGCCCAGAGGGGCAGAGGCGATCGCAGGTGGATCCTTCCTCATCGGCCTGGCGGTCATGCTCGGCCTGTGGGCACTTCTTCTGACTGCACGACGCAGGACGCACTGAGGGCTGGTCGTCTCCGGCCGCATCGGCCGCGCAAGGTGCAATCTCGTCGTGGCACGCCTGCGTGCGGGAGTGACCAGAGCCCACGTCGGGCAAGTCGATCCCAGGCTGAATGGCGAAGGGGAGGACGAGCCCGTCGCTCACCCCAGCGTCAAGCAATGCACCCGACGGCGCGAGCAGGTCACAGATATGTGTGGCTCTGCGGCCTTCGGCAGAGCCCGCGCGATGTACGGGTTGTGCAGACCTCTCATCTGGGCGCAAGATCCAGAGCAACCCACGAGCGGAGGTCCCCGGTGGCTGACGACCCGAGCATCCAACCGTTTCGAGTCAACGTTCCCGACGAAGATCTCGCGGAGCTGCACCGCCGGATCGCTGCCACGCGCTTGCCCTCCAAGGAGCTCGTAGCGGATCGGTCACAGGGCGTGCAGTTGGCGACGATTCAGGAGCTCGCACGCTACTGGGAGAACGAGTACGACTGGCGCCGGTGTGAGGCGCGACTGAACGCGCTGCCGCAGTTCACAATCGAGATCGACGGGCTGAACATCCACTTCATCCACGTGAAGTCGCGGCACGAGAACGCGTTGCCGTTGATCATGACGCACGGTTGGCCGGGCTCGGTGATCGAGCTGCTCGAGACCATCGGCCCCCTCACCGACCCGACCGCGCACGGCGGACGCGCCGAGGACGCGTTCCATCTCGTGCTGCCGTCGATCCCCGGCTACGGCTTCTCCGACGAGCCGACCGAACTCGGCTGGGGCCCCATCCGCATCGGCCGGGCCTGGCACGAGCTCATGCGGCGCCTCGGTTACGCCCGGTACGTCGCGCAGGGCGGTGACGTGGGCTCCCAGGTCACTGACGCGATGGGCCGCCTGTCACTCGACGGTTTGCTCGGCATCCACACGAACCTTCTCACGCCGGCGCTGGGCGACGTCGACGCCCTGAGCGCGTCGCCACCCACCAAAGAAGAACGTGCTGCCCTCGACCAGCTCGACGCATTCCACGCGACCGGCACTGGCTACTTCGTGGAGCAGGCAACGCGCCCGCAGACGATCGGCTATGCCCTTCTGGATTCGCCCATCGCCCTGGCGGCCTGGATGATCGATCACGACACCGACGCCTACGAGAAGATCGCCCGCGCCTTTGTCGACAAAGAACCTTCGGGCAATCTCACCCGGGAACACATCGTCGACAACATCACGCTGTATTGGCTGACCGGCACCGGGGCGTCGGCGGCGCGCTCGTACTGGGAGGAAGGACAAGAGGGCGTTCGTGCGGCCGGCCAGGCTCCCCCGCCGGTCTCGATTCCGGTCGGCTTCACGTCGTTCCCCGGGGAGATCTGGCGTACCCCGCGCAGCTGGGTCGAGCGGGCTTACCCCAACGTCCCCATCTACTTCAACGAGGTGGACAAGGGCGGTCACTTCGCCGCGTGGGAGGAACCGGAGCTCTTCGCGCAAGAGTTGCGCTCCGCGTTCCAGCCGCTGCGATAGCGGATTCGTCAATGGACGGCCGTCGCGACGTCGTGTGACGGCCGACGGGAGCGACGAAACAAACGGCGGCGCACAGATTGCCCGCTCCGGCGTGTTCTCGCCACGACATGCCACGGCTCAGACACTTGGCGTGACCGGTTGGCGCGCTCGAGCGCGAGCCGGTGGTTCAGCCCTCCGCGAGCGAGTCGCGGATGGCCCAGGGGAGCCCGTAGCCGGGCATCCGCTCCACGAACGGATCCGGGTCGAACGCCTCGGGCCCGAGCACGCCGGCGCCCGACCACAGCCCTTCCGCCAGGAGCTCCATCGCGATGACCGGGTTCACGCCGGTCTGCCACACGACGGCCTGGAGGCCGTGTTCGGCCATGGTCTGCTCATTGTCGGCGACCTGGGACAGGTAGACCTCGCGGCGGCCGGCCCTCGTGCACGCCGGTGACCCACGTGCCGGCGCACGTCTTGCCGGTCATGCGGTCGCCGAGCGTGCGCCGGGTCGGGCAGCACGGCGGCGACCACGTCCCGCGGCGCGACCTTGACGCCCTTCACGCTCACGGGCTCGGTCCCGTCGAGGCCGAGCAGGTGGAGCGTCTTCAGCACCTCGATGAAGTCGGCGCCGAGCCCGTACTTGAACGTCACCCGCCTGCAGTCGACCCACCGCGGGATCAGCAGGACCTCCTCGTGCTCGACGTTCACGCACTCAACGGGCCCGATGCCGTCCGGGAACTCGAACACTTCCGGCTCGCTGAACGTCTCGGTCGTGAACCACCCGCGGCCCTTGCTCCCACACCACCGGTGGGTTCAGGCACTCCTCGATCGTGGTCCAGATCGAGAACGTCGGGGCGAACTCGTACCCGTGCACGACGATGTTGGCGCCGTCGCGGACGCCGATCTCGTCGATGCCGCCAGGTCGAACAGGTGCTTGGCCGCGTACGCGGCGAAGACGTCGGACAGGCCCGGCTCCACGCCCATGCCGACGAGCGCGAGCTTGCCGCGTTCCTCCCAGTCGGCGGCGCGTTCGAACTGCTAGTCGCCGAGCTTCACGTCCCGACTCCTCGTAACGGCTGTTCGGGTGGGGCTTGGACAGCGTCATGGCCATGTCCATGTAGTGCGACCCGGCCTCGAACGCCGCGTCGAAGACGGAGCGGGCGAAGGACGGGTCCACGGCGTTCATGACCAGGTCGACCGTATGCCGCCGTGCGAGCTCCGCCACCGACGCCGGGTCGCTCGCGTCGACGTGTTCGACCGGGAACCGGTCCGGGTCGCCGGTCCTCGCCTGGACCTCGGCGGCCCGCTCGACCCGGTAGTCGGCGAGCACCATCGACTCGAGCCAGGGCCGTTCCCGCGCGATCACCGCGATGGCCTCGCCCACGCCGCCCACACCGACCAGCAGCACCCGCATCGCCCGGAGCCTCCCACGAGAAGGCCCCGGACGGCATCCGGATCAGTAGTCGCCCGGGTCCTCGCCCTCGCGGGTGTTGTCGCCTTCCTTGGGGCCCGGGCCTGAGGGGCAGGGCTTCGTGGACGCGCCGGGCAAAGCGAGGACCCCGCCCGGGCGCTGCGGGCGGGGTCCCTCGAACTGGTGCTCCGGTGAAGGTCAGCCGGCCTTGCGGAGCGCCCGGATGAGCTCGTACTTGCCCATCTTCGAGCGGCCGGCGATGTTCTTCTTCTTGGCCGTCTCGTAGAGCTGCTCGCGCGTGCGATCGTCCAGCGAGCGGCCGGGCTTGCCCCCGCGACGCCGGGCCGCGGCCGCGTTCCGACTGAGGTCCTGCCGGACCGCCTTCGGGAGCTTGGTGATGGTCTTGGCCTTCTTCGCCGCCGATTGGGCCTTCTTGATGTTCCGCTTGGCGGCCTGGGTCTGCCTGGTCGTGGCCATGCCTGTGCCTCCTTCGCGGTGATTTGTCCTTGTTCCCTTGATTCCTACCCCTTCGGGAGCCGGCTTACCCGGCGGAATCCTCCCCGTGCGCACGGGCCCTGATCGCGAGCACGGTTTCGATGGTGTCGGCGTCCTCCGGGCGCTTGTCCGGCCGGTACCCCTTGATGCGGGCGAACCGCAGCGCGACGCCGCCCGGGTAGCGCGTGCTGGTCTGCACGCCGTCGAACGCGACCTCGACCACGAGCTCCGGCCGGACGTGGACCGTGTATGCGTCTTGCGGAGGTCTCGAGCTCCTGGAGCCGCTCCGTCTGCCAGGTCAGGACGGCGTCGGTCATGCCCTTGAACGTCTTGCCGAGCATGACGAACCCCCCACTCGCCGGGTCCCGCGCGCCGAGGTGGAGGTTCGACAGCCAGCCCTGCCGGCGGCCGTGCCCCCACTCCGCGGCGAGCACCACCAGGTCGAGGGTGTTCGCCCGCTTGACCTTGATCCAGCCCGTGCCCCGCCGGCCGGCCTCGTACGGAGCATCGAGCGACTTCACCATCACGCCCTCGTGGCCCCGTTCGATCGCCTCGTCGAGGAACGCCGACGCCTCGTCCGGGTCGGCCGTGACGATCCGCGGCGCGCGGTGCTCCGCCGGAACGGCCCGTTCGAGCGCGTCGAACCGTTCACGCAGGGGCAGGTCGAGCACGTCGCGCCCGTCGAGATGCAGCACGTCGAACGCGAACACGGACAGCGGCGTCGCCGCCCGCAACCCCTCCACGTCCAGCTGCGAGCCGAACCGGCTCATGCTGACCTGGAACGGGAACGGCCGTCCGTCGGGCCGAAGCGCGATCGCCTCGCCGTCGAGGACGACCGACTCGACGGGCAGGCCCCGGATCACCTCGACGATCTCGGGGACGCGGTCGGTGACGTCTGCGAGGTTCCGGGTGAACGCGCGGACCTCGTTGCCCGAGCGGTGGATCTGCAGCCGGGCGCCGTCGAACTTCCACTCGACGGCCGCCTCTCCCCCGGCGCGCTCGAGCGCGTCCCCCACGTCCTCCGCCGACTGCGCCAGCATCGGCTGGACCGGCCGGAGCACGGTGAGCCGGAAACGCTGCAGGCCCTCGGTCCCCTCGGTGATCGCGGCCCGTGCGACCGCCCCCAGGTCGCCCGCCAGCATCGCCGCCCGGCGAACGTCGGCGGCCGGCACCTCGGCGGCCCGGGCCACCGCCTCGACCATGACGCCCTCGAGCGCGCCCTGCCGCAGCTCGCCCAGGATCGACCCACGAAGGAACGCCTGCTCCGGGCGCCGTCGCCCGGCCGAACAGGTCGCCGAGCAGCGTCCTTCCGCCTGGCCTGGGAGCCCGGCCCGGTCGCGGCGCGGAGGTCCTCGAGCGCGCCCTGGACCTCGAGGACCTCGAGCGACGGTCTCCTCCGCGGCTCCGGCAGCGAGCGCAGGCCGCCCATCCGACGCCGATCGTCCCACCCGGCGCGTACCCGGACAGGTACGCCACCGCGACCGGCACCTCGTCGGCCTCGGCCGCGCGCAGCAGGTCGGCGAGCAGGGCGATCTTCGCCAGTCGCTTCGAGGTCGCGGCGACCTCGTTCGACACCCGCGCCAGCTCCGAGAGCAGCATGTGATGGATTCTCCCGAACAGGACCGACGGCGACCTCGCGTAGCATTCCGTGCCGTGCGCGCCGACGACGTCCGAATCGCTCCTCCGTACACCTCCTGGGCGAACCGCCAGGTGCTCGCGACGGCGCGTCGAGGCCGGTCCCGAGACGTTCATCGCGCCGTCGACCGTCACCTACCGCAACCTCCGCGACACGCTGGTCCACGCGCTCGACGTCGAGCGGAGCTGGCGCGACCGGGTCCGCGGGCTTGCCGCGCGAGGTCGTGGGACTCGAGCCCCGAGTCCGACTTCTCGACTCGGCGGAGGAGTCTGGCCGGACGATGGGCCGCGAGGACGCGGAGCTCGAGGCGTGGCTGGCGACGCTCGACGACGATGCGATGGCGGCGACGGTCGACCTCGGCGGCCGGGACGTGTTCCCCCTGTGGTTCTTCCTGGTCCACGTGGTCACGCACAGCGCCGAGCAGCGACGGGACGCCGCGGTGCTGCTCCGGATGGCGGGCCATCCCCCGCCGGACCTCGAGTTCCTCTGTACTCGGACTCGCTTGCGGTCGCCGACGATCCCCGTTCGTGCGTTCGGAGCCACCGGAGAACTCGGGTCCTCGCCGTGCGCGCCCGGGTCGCTCTCCTGGTGCTCGTGATCGGCGCCCTGTCGGCCTCGTGCAGCAGCTCGGACCTGCCGGGATTCTGCGGCGTCAGCGACACGGTTCGCCTGGCGGTCGCCGACGTGCCGCCCGAGCAGTACCCGGCCGAGGCGGCGAAGCACGTCCAGGAGCTGAAGGACTCGGCGGCCAGACCTGTCCGGGCGACCAGGCGAAGCTCGCCGCCAAGATCGCCAAGGACCTCGAGCGGGCGGCGGAGACCGAACCCAACTCCCTCGAGTTCAGCCATGCGTACAACAAGTTCGTCAGGGACTCGAACCGGTTCGACCACAAGTACTGCATCGAGACGGAAGCGCCGGACTTCGGATAGGAGGAGGAGGGCCTTGGCCAGCGGCAGCGGAACGAAGGACGACCCCTGGGTCCTGCAGACCCCGCCGGGGACGTCCGAGTACACGATGTACCGGGACGAGGACGCCGACCCGCCGTTGATCGTCTGCATGGTCGGCACGACCAAGCTCACCTACCAGCTGCGGGCGATCGACGACCTCCACGCCATGCTGAAGGACCACGGCGACTGGATGCTCCTCGGCTCTGCGGACGAGCAGAAGGCCGCGGCCGAGGGAACCGTCGAGGCGTGGGCCCGTTCGCCCGACAACCCGGTCGGCGGGTGGTACGGGATGCGCAAGGGCTACCGGGGGCGGTTCGGGATGTACATGCCGCCGCTCATGGAGCACCTCGGCCTCGCGGAGCTGGAGCACAACCCGCGCAACAACCGGATGCGGACGATCTGAGCTCCGCCGGTACCACGTTCGACTGCTCGGCGTTCGTCTGATCGGCGTTCAGCTGCAGGCTTCGCTCACGTCGCCGCTCGACGTGTCGTAGTCGTTGTCGCTGAAGCAGTTCGACCCGCCGTCGTTGTGGAGGTCGGCGGTGTGGCCGTGCACGCCGTTGCCGATCACGCGGTTGAGGTCGGAGGCATCGTCGAGGACGATCCCGTCGGGGCCGTTGTTCGTCACGGTGTTGTCGCGGATCAGGACGCCGTCGCTCCCGTGCAGGAAGATACCGGCGTTCGTGAACTCCTCGCCCGCCCGCTGGTTGTGCCGGACCAGGTTGCCGACGACCGCGATCGTCGCCGAGGAGAATTCGACGATGATCCCGCGGACGTTCCCGTGCATGGTGTTGCCCCGGACCATGAGGGTCCCGTCGCCCGTGTCGGAGATGCCGCCGATGTAGACGCCGGAGTCCTCGAAGCCGAACGTGTCGTTGCGCAGCACCTTGATCGGTCCGCTGTTGAACACGTTGATCCCGTACTCGGCCGGGTGGCCGGCCTTGCCGCACGTGTCCCGCGCCACGCTGTCCGAGATCTCGCCCGACCGCACGTTGGTGAAGTCGACCTCCGTCGGGAGGAACCTGAACCTGGCGTCGGCGCCGACGACGCGGAGGCCTCGGAGGCGGACGTTGTTGGCGGCGACCGCGATGGTGACGCCGACCTTGCACATCCCGGTGATCGTGACGACGCCGTCACCGGCCGAGCGGATCACGACCGGCTTGTCGACACGCAACCCGTGCGGCTGGCGGTAGAAGCCGGCGTGCAGGTTGAGCGTGTCGCCCCGTTGCGCCTGCTCCAGGGCGTCCTGGATGGCGTGCGGGCCAGGGTGGACCTGGATGGTCGTCGTGTCGGCGTTCGCGGGCCCGACCACGACGAGCGCCGTGGTGACGAGCGCCGCGGCGACCATGGGGAGGACAGCACGCCAGCGGCCAACGTTGATCGCGCCGCAGCTCTTCCCGCCCGCCCGGTTCGTCATGGCGATCCGAGCCTACCCCGACGGAGAACTTGGCCGGCGAACTCGCCGCCGTCGGAGCGACGAAGCCTGGCAGCCCTTCAGTCGCCCCCGATCCCCTCCAGGTAGGCGTCGAACATCAACCGCGCCTCATGCCGGCGATGGAGGGCGAAGTCCTGCGATGAGCCCGGGGGCGTGTTCGCGGATCGCCGCCATGGCGCCCGAGTCGGCGGACGCCGAGCCCGCCGGATGCCCGGACGGGGTGAGCAGACGCTCCAGCCGGGCTCGGAGCACGACGTGCTCGATGCGGAGCCGATCGACCACCGCGGCCAGCGCCGGAGCCCGCCGAAGGACATCGGCGAACACGCCCTCAGCGTCTTCGGTGACCTCGAGGTGCCGATCGAACGCCCCCCGGAGCGGCCAGAGGGCCGCGGCGATCATTTCCGTGTGGCAGCCGTCGCACGGCGGCGTACTCCCGCAGGGCAACCTCCAGGCGGGCGAACGCCACCTGCAGCTCCGGCCGGTGACCGGCCTCGAGCCGAGCGGTCGACGTGGATCCATGCCCGGTCACGACGTTGGACACGGCGCACCTCCTTCTCGGACGAACACCACTGTGATGACCGGCGGGCCAGGTGCGCAGGGCCGGTGGTCCCGGCCGGATCGGGCCGGGTCGTCGACGGCGCCACGCGCGATTCGGCGCGGAGGGCCCGCCGAAAGGCATCCCCGGGCAGGGCCGAACGGCCGTACGTGGGCCGGCGCGGCGCCGGCCACGCTCCGAAGTGCTCCTTCGCGAAGGGGGAAACGGGCGATGGCATACGCATTCGGGCCGCGACGCGGCACCTACCTCGAGGTCGGCGGCAACGGCTCCGCGCGACGCGCTCACCGATGACCACATCGGTCACCTCGGCACGTTCGACCTGATCTACCGGTCGCTGTGCGCGGCGATGTACAACTACGCGCCCACGTCCGGGCACCCCGGCGGCTCCATCTCGTCGGGACGGATCGTGGCGTCGCTGATCTTCGGCGCCCTCGACCACGACCTGTCGCGGCCGGATCGCCCGGACGCTGATCTGATCTCGTACGCGGCCGGGCACAAGGCGCTCGGCCTGTACGCGCTGTGGGCGCTCCGGGACGAGGTGGCCCGGCTCGCGGCGGAGGACCTCCTCCCGGACGAGCTGCGGGACCGGCTCCGGCTCGAGGACCTCCTGGGGTTCCGGCGGAACCCGATCACCGACACCCCCCTGTTCCGGGGGTTCGGCTCTCGGGCCCTCGACGGCCACCCCACCCCGGCGACCCCCTTCGTCCGGCTCGCCACGGGCGCCTCGGGTGTCGGCATGGCCACGTCGCTCGGGCTTGCGCTCGGCGCGCGGGACACCTACGGGCCGAACGCACCCCGGGTCCACATCGTCGAGGGCGAGGGTGGGCTGACCCCCGGGCGGGTGGCCGAGGCGCTCGCCGCGGCGGGCACCATGCGGCTCGACAACGTCTTCGTCCACGTCGACTGGAACCAGGCCTCGATCGACTCCGACCACGTCTGCCGCACCGGGCAGGACCCCGGCGACTACGTGCAGTGGGATCCCCGTGAGCTCTTCTGGCTCCACGACTGGAACGTGGTGTGGGTTCCGGACGGCCGGGACCTCCGGCAGATCGCGGCCGCGCAGCAGGCGGCGCTCGCGTTCGACAGCGGTCAGCCCACCGCGATCGTGTACTCGACGGTCAAGGGGTGGCAGTACGGCATCGAGGGCCGGCAGTCCCACGGCGCCGGACACAAGCTGTGCTCGCCCGAGTTCTACCAGGCCATGGATCCCCTCCTCGCCGGAACCGGCGAGGCCCTGCCGAGCTGCGCCGATCCCACGTCCCCGCCCTGTCAGCTGGAAGGCGGAGCAGGCCGTGCTCGAGCGGTGCCTGTGGAACGCTCTGTCGGTCGTTCGCCGGGTCCTCGAACGGGAATCCGCGACCGTCGCGTTCCTGGCGGAGCGGCTCCGCGATTCGCGGACCCGGCTGGACGGCATGGCGCGGACGCCACGCGCCGGGGCACCCGACGCCGGGCGGGTATTCGAGGCGGCGTATCGCGCCCACGAGGTCCCGCGCCGAGTTCCGCCTGGAGCCCGGGACGTCCACCACGCTCCGGGCCGAGCTGGGCCGGGTGCTGAACCATTACAACAGGGCCGGGGGCGGCGCCATGCTGGCGGCCGCGGCCGACCTGCTCGGCTCGACCAGCATCGACGGCGTCGCTGCCGGGTTCCCCAACGGGTTCCTGGACCTGCAGGACAACCCGGCTGCCCGCCTGATGTCGACGGGCGGCATCTGCGAGGACGCCATGGCCGGCATCCTGTGCGGACTGTCGACATACGGGCGCCACATCGGCGTCGGATCGTCGTACGGGGCCTTCATCGCAGCTCTCGGGCACATCCCTGCCCGGCTGCACGCGATCGGAGCCCAGGCCCGCTCGGCCGTCACTGGCGAGCCGTTCCCCACGGCGATCCTCGTCTGCGCCCACACCGGGCTGAAGACCGGCGAGGACGGACCGACCCACGCCGATCCCCAGCCGCTGCAGATCGTCCAGGAGAACTTCCCGCGCGGGACGGTGATCACGCTCACGCCGTGGGACCCGGCCGAGATCTGGACCCTGGTCACCGCCGCGCTCCGGCGGCGTCCCGCGGTCATGTTCCCCTTCGTCACCAGGCCGAACGAGACCGTGCTCGACCGGAACGCGCTCGGGCTGGCGCCTGTGGAGGCGGCCGCTTCGGGCGTCTACCGGCTCCGCGAGGCGAACGGGCCGCGGGCCGGCAGCCTCGTGCTCCAGGGCAGCGCGGTGACGTACGCCTTCCTGCAGCATGCGCTCCCCCGGCTCCTCGCCGACGGCATCGAGCTCGACGTGTACTCCGTGGCGAGCGCCGAGCTGTTCGATGCCCTGCCGCAGGCCGATCGCGACCGGATCTTCCCGCCGGAGGTCGCGGAGGAGGCCATCGGGATCACGGACTTCACCATGCCGACGCTGTTCCGGTGGGTCACGTCGGCCCGGGGCCGCGAGGCCTCGCTGCACCCGTTCCGCGATGGGCGGTTCCTCGGAAGCGGCCCCGGGCCGATGGTGCTCCGGGAAGCAGGACTCGACGGCGAGTCCCAGTACCGGGCGCTGAAGGCATTCGTCGGGGAGATGATCCCGGCCTGAGGCGGCCCTGCGCGGTATGACCGCGCGATCAGGCTTCCTGGCTGCGGCGTTCCCATTCGAGGCGCCGGCCCTCGGGCCCCATGTCGTACAGCCGCTTGCACTCCGGGCACACCGGGAACTTCTTGGGGTCGCGCGACGGCACCCACACCTTGCCGCACAGGGCGATGACCGGTGTGCCCAGGACGTACGCCTCGGTCACCTTGCCCTTGTCGACGTAGTGGCTGAACCGCTCGTGGTCGCCCTCGTCGACCCGGATGTCGGTATGGCCCTCGGCGATCGTCTCGGTGCTCGTGCCGGTGTTCATGCTCGGGCGAGCCTACCGCGACGGGGGTGCTCGCGGCCGGATCACAGCTTGGTCACCAGCTCGATCGGGAACGGCGGCTGGGCGAGCGGCCGCACCGCCAGTCGCAGGAGTGCGAGCGGGTTGTCGTCGCCGGCCGAGCGGTTCAGGTGGACGACGTCGCACCGGGAGCATCGGTGCACGAGCACCCATTCGCCGTCCCCACGAACGCTGATGGCGATGGGTTCCATGGCCGAGCCGCACTCGGCCGCCCGGTCGCCCGGCGTGTCGTCGTCGAGGTGACGGCTCCACAGGCAGTTCGGACAGTGGTTGCGGTGCGCGGTTCCCGCGGCATGCAGCGGCACGTCGAGCCCGCACCGGGTGCACCGGAACGATGTGGGGCCACCGCGGCGTTCGCGATGGCGCTGGTCGCGTGACATTGCAGGAAGTTCCTTCCGAGACGGCTGACGACGGACATGCGTCGGCGGCGTCCCGTTCGGGAACCTGTTGGCGCGCGGTGCGGAGCGATCAGCGCGAGGAGAGCCGACCCGAAACGGGACGCGACACGACGACCTCGGGAGCCACGGTCACCGGTCACCTCCTCGGGTTCGGCAAGCGCCGCCGGTCGGCGGCGCGCGCGAACGCTAGCGCAGCCGGGGGCTCGCGGCAAGCCGAACCGGGCAGTTCGGTGGGCCTACTTGACGAGGCTTGCCTCCGTCGGCCGGCTCTTCCCATCCTCCACCCAGTACGCTGCGGCTCCGAGGGGGGTGCGTGTCGGACATCGAGGAAGTCACTGGGGGCGATTCGGCGGCGAGTGGGTCGGGCGCCGTTGTGCGAACGTTCCTCATCGCCGACATCCGGGGGTACTCGACGTTCACCCGGGAACGCGGGGACGGGGCGGCAGCACGCCTGGCGAAGCGGTTCGCCGAGGTTGCCCGGGAGGCCGTGGAGGCCCGGAACGGCGAGGTGCTCGAGCTCCGTGGCGACGAGGCGTTCGCCGTCTTTGAGCAGACCGACCAGGCCGTGCGCGCCGCGCTCGAGTTCCAGGAGGCGTGTCGGGAGGAGACAGAGCTCGACCCGGCGTTCCCTTTGCCCGTCGGCGTCGGCATCGACCGGGGTGAGGCCATCCCGGTCGAAGGCGGATTCCGGGGCAGTGCGCTCAACATGGCGGCGCGGCTGTGCTCGAAGGCTGGAGCGGGACAGGTCCTGGTGACCACCAACGTCGCCGACAAGGCGGCGCCGGACCTCGCGTTCCGACCTGCCGGCGCCGCCGAGCTCAAGGGGTTCGACCGACCGGTCGAGCTGCTCGAGGCGGGGTTCACCGGTCCCCCGGCCGAGCGCCCCGAACGCGAGCCGGTCATCGCGGCGGCGATGCCGATCGAGCTCGACGACGACACCACGCTCGCCGGCCGGACCCACGAGCTCCGGTGGCTGCGCGGGACGTGGCGCCAGGTGCGGCGGGGCCGGGGAAGGGTCGTGCTGGTGTCCGGGCCACCGGGGATCGGGACGACCAGACTCGCCGCGGAACTCGCCCGTGATGTGCAGCGGCACGGTGAGGGCTCGGTCCGATACGCGGGGTCCGGCGGCGCCGGGGCGGCCGCCGCGCTCGCGCTGGTGGCCCAGGCTCGCGCCTCCCGAACCCCGGGCCTGTTCGTCGTCGACGACCTGCATATCCACCCGGAGGCGGCCGCGGCGGTCGCCGCCGCGATGGAAGACGTCGAGGCATCGGCCGCGCTGGTCCTCGGCCTGTTCGGGGAGGCAGACGGTCAGGCAGAGATCGCGTCCCTGGTGGAACGGGCCGACGTGCGGGGGGACGGCCACCGCCGGCTCCTGCCGCTGGGGGCCGAGGCGTTCCACGAGATCGCCCTCGCGTACGTGGGCCGGCCGGAGGACCTCGGCGAGCTGCCCGCCGAGGCCATGCTCCGCTCGACGGGTGGCGTTCCGGCGCGGATCCACGAGGCGCTCGCCGAATGGGCCCGGGCCGAGGCCGAGCGCCGGCTGACGGCGGCGGCGGAGTTCCTGGCGTCGGGGCGCGACCGGCAGGCCGCCGGGCTGGAGTTCGCCGGCAACGCGATCGCCATGCGGCTCGGGCGGATCTACGGATCGCCCCTCGCGGATGGCGCCGCCGACGTGTGCCCGTACAAGGGCCTGTCGGCGTTCGAACAAGAGGACGCCGCGACGTTCTTCGGCCGCGAACGCCTCGTCGGCGAGCTCGCGGCGAGGACCGTTGGGACCGGCCTGCTCGGCGTGGTCGGGCCCTCGGGCGGCGGGAAGTCCTCGGTGGTGATGGCGGGGCTGCTTCCGTCGCTCGCCGCCGGGCTCCTCCCGGGGAGCGAACGGTGGGGCCACGCTGTCATGCGCCCCGGCGAGCATCCGATGGTGACGCTCGAGACCACGCTGCTCACCGCCGACCCGGGAACGCGGCTCGTGCTGGTCGTCGACCAGTTCGAGGAGGCCTTCACCACGACCACCGACGACGCGGAACGGGACGCGTTCCTCCATCGCCTTGTCCGGATGGCCGACGAACCCGAGGCCCATGCGGTGGTCGTAACCATCCGGGCCGACTACACGGGCCACGTCGCCCCGTACCGGGAGCTTGCCGATCTGCTCGCCGCCAACCTCGTCCTTGTCGGCCCGATGACGACTGACGAGCTCCGGCGGGCAATCGAGCTTCCCGCGCGGAGGGCCGGGCTCCGGGTCGAGTCCGCGCTCGCCGACGTCCTCGTGGCGGAGGTGGCCGACGAGCCCGGGGGGCTCCCGCTCCTGTCGACCACGCTCGTCGAGCTGTGGCGGGCCCGCGACGAGGCCGGGTGGCTCCGCCTGGACGCCCACGAACGGACCGGGGGCGTCCGGGGCGCCGTCGCGCGGCTGGCGCGAGGATTCGTACGACCAGCTCGGCCCGGCCGAGCGCGACGCCGTCCGGAGCGTGCTGCTGCGGCTGGTCGGCGAGGGCGAGGGCGAGGCGGCCGTGCGCCGGCGCGTCCCCGTAACGGAGTTCGACGCGGAGAACGACCCGGCCGTCGCCGCCGTGCTCGGCCGCCTGACAGAGGACCGCCTCCTGACGCGCGACGACGGCATGATCGAGATCGCGCACGAGGCGCTGATCCGGGAATGGCCCCGCCTCCGGGGCTGGCTCGAGGAGGACGCCACGGGCCGCCAGCTTCGCGGCCACCTCACCCAGGCCGCCCGGCAGTGGGAGGAGCGGGGGCGCGACCCCGGCGATCTCTACCGGGGCGCCCGGTTGTCGGCCACGCTCGACTGGGCGCAGCAGCACGACCGCGAGATCAACGCGCTCGAGCGGGAGTTCCTGGCGCAGGGCCGCCAGGGCAGCGAGCGAGAAGCCGACCGCCAGCGCCGGACCAACCGCCGCCTCCGCGGCCTCCTGGCGGGAGTCGCCCTGTTCCTGGTGGTCGCGCTCGTTGCCGGCGCGCTGGCCCTGATCCAGCGGGGCAATGCCCGTGACGCGCAGACCGCGGCCGAGCAACAGGCCCTCCGCTCGGACGCCGAACGCGTCGGAGCCCTGGCCCAGGCGGAACCCAAGCTCGACCGCCAGATGCTGCTCGCGGTGGCTGGCGAACCCGGCTCGCCGACCTGCCCGAGACCCGGGGCGACCTGCTCGGAGTCCTCCAGTCGAACCCGCTCGTCTTCCACACCATCCGTCCGTCGGCGAACGAGATCGACGCCGTGGCGATCAGCTCCGACGGACGCGTCATGGCCTCGGGCGACTCCGCCGGTGTCGTCCGCTTCCACAACCTCCGGACGTGGCGAGCGGCACGGCCGCCCGTCCAGCTGGAGGGCGCCGTGTCCCAGGAGGCCCTCGCATTCTCCCCGGACGGCCGCACCCTCGCGGTGGGCACCACCTCGAACGACACGCGTGCACCTGTTCATGGTCGACGTGGCCGCCCGCGAAGCCCGGGAGATCGGTTCCTGGGACTCGGCTCCCGGCAGCCGCGGGCCCGCCCCGGTTCACGCATTTCGACTTCTCGCCCGACGGGGCACGGATCGCCGTCGCGGTGGCGACCTCGGCGCCAGGCGTTCCCATCCCGGTTGCCGCGCACCTGTCCATGCTCGACGCTGCCACGGGCGACGTGCTGTGGGACCGGGAGTACCCCCTCGGCCACGCAGTCAACGAGGTCATCGCACGGTTTACGCCCGGCGGGACGCTCGTGACGTCGGCCCAGGGCGGGAGACGCTCGTATGGTCCGACGACGGCCGCATCGAGCGCCGGTTCGACATGGGTGGGCCGTTCGCACTCTCGCCCGACGGCGAGATGGCGGCGATCGCGGACAACAGCCCCAATCCGATCCAGCCGAGCGCCCTCCTGGTGCTGCTGGACCTCACGAGCGCACACGTCGAGCGCCTGGGCGGGACCTTCCGGTCAAGGCGTGGGTCGTCGACGTGGCCTGGACCGGGGACGGCTCGACCGTCGTCGGGGCGGACTTCCTCGGCGGACTCGACGTCTGGAACATCCAGTCGGGCCAGGTCGACCGGCCCTTCTCCGGCGGGCTCAACGTCGAAATCACGCCCGACGACGGCACGGTGCTCTCCGAGGGGGTGGCGTGGGACCTGGCCGGCTCCCGGCGCCTCGGCCGTTCCTTCCGCTGGAAGCCGAGCGACGGATGCGGATTCACGCCCTGCTTCTGGGTCGACCCGTCGGGGCGGCTGATGGCAGAAACGCTCGACGGCGGCCGGGTGGGCTGGCCGACCTCGAGACCGGCCGCCTCGTCGCGACGCTCCCAGCACGCAACGGGAAGGAGGCGAATGCGCTGACGTTCACGCCCGACGGTCGCACGCTCGTGACCGGCGGCATCAGCGGCGGCATCACCCTGTGGGACGTCGATCGCCGGAGGGTCGACCGACAGCTCGCCTTTGGGGCCACGGTCTGGGGCGTGGCCGTGAGCCCGGACGGGAAGCTCCTCGCGGTCCAGACGCAGGCCGACGGGGCATCCGGATCGGTAGTCCACGTGCTCGACCTCGCATCCGGGAACACGCTGTACGAGCACGAAGTCCCGTTCGGCAAGGGCGGGCTTGAGTTCAGCCCGACGGGGCGCGCGCTCGCAGCCCTCGGTCGCCTGCGCACCCTCGTCCACGGTCCGGGTCTGGGACGCGGCGAGCGGCGCCCCGCTCTTCAGCCCGAAGACCGACGGTCACATCACCTCGATCGCGTTCGCGCCTGATGGCGACGTCCTCGCGGGCGGCACGGAGGACGGCGCGGTCGTGTTCTGGGATGGGCGAGCCGGTGCGCAGATGGGCGCCCCGATCCGGGTGGCGACCGACGCCGTCGACCCGATATCGTTCTCGCCGGGACGGACGCACGTTCGTGATCAGCTCGTCGGACCAGACGGCGAGCCTGTGGGACGTCCGCACGCGCAAGCGCATCGGGACCGCGTTCCCGATCGAGCCGGCCTCGGTTCCCGCCGCGCGGTTCACCTCTCGCGGTGAGCTCGTGATCGAGAACCTGGTGGACACCGCCGTGTGGCCGACCGACGTGCGGTCGTGGGTGCGGTTCGCGTGCGGCGTCGCCGGTCGCGACCTGACGCCCGGCGAGTGGTCCGACCTGCTCCCCGACCGGCCGTACGAGCGCGTCTGCCCGCAATCGGGCGCCGGCGCGTAGGGATTCGCCCGAAACCGCCTCCTGTCGAGGAAGAGGACCGGACGCGCTGGTGTACACCAGCGTTCACGGCAGACTGGAACGTCGATCGCGGTCCGATCCAGCCACCGAATCGTTTCTTGTTCTCGGAAAAGCGCCGACGTGACCGGCTCGCCGAGCCTCACGCGCTCGGCCAGTCGGCGCTCACCGCGCAGTGCCAGGAGCGTCTCCTCGACCGCGTGCGCCCGGTTTCCCGGCATCCCAACACGCTCGGAATCCGAACGTGTCGGAGGCTTGACCCGCAGGTGGTCTGGCGCGCATCGTGATTGTGCCCGGCGGCACAATTGAAGAGGCGGCATGAAGCCACGGAGGAAGGGCGGTTTGCTCGGCCTGATCGGGGCCGGCTTGGTCCTGATCGTCACGGCCGGGCCCGCCGACGGCGCTCCCGGCGCGCTCGACCGCAGCTTCGGCGGCGACGGCCGGGTCACCACCAACATCACCCAGCGTCCGGACGGCGCGGCCGCCGTCGTCGTCCAGCCGGACGGCCGCATCGTCGCCGGCGGATCGACCGCCGCCGGAAGATTCGCACTCATCCGCTACCTCCCGAACGGCGCGCTCGATCCTTCGTTCGACTTCGACGGCAGAGTGGTGACCGGCCTCGGCCGGGAGACGTCCGGAGTCCGCGGGCTGGCCCTCCAGCCCGACGGCAAGATCGTAGCGGTCGGGTCGTTGTTCGCCGGGACGGGGCCGGTCTTCAAGGTCGTCAGGTACCTGCCCGACGGGCGGCGCGACGCACGCTTCGGCGACCATGGGGTGGCCACCGCCGATTTCCCGAACTACGAGGATCTCGCCACCAGCGTGGCGCTCCAGTCGGACGGCCGCATCGTGGTCGCGGGATGGACCGGGTCGGGCGGTGACACGGGGGCAACCTTCGCCGTGGCCCGCTTCCTCCCCGGAGGCCGGCTCGACCCGTCGTTCGGCGGGGACGGGATGGTGATCACGGAGTTCTTGCCGCACGTCACCGACACACCGCGACGGCCGTGACGATCCAACCCGACGGAAGGATCATCGCGGCCGGAAACGCCGGATATTCGTTCCCCCGCTTTGCCCTCGCGCGTTACCGGCCGAATGGGCGGCTCGACCGGTCGTTCGGGAACGGCGGGAAGGTGTCGACGCCGTTCCACGGCGTCGACAGCGCCTGGCCCACCGGAGTCGCCCTCCTTCCGGACGGCAGGATCGTGATGGCCGGTGAGTCCTATTCGGGATCGATCCTCGTGGCGCGGTACGGCCGGGCCGGCCGCCTCGACCGCAGGTTCAGCGGGAACGGGTGGGTCGAGACGACGCTCGGCGTGCGCGTGTTCCTCAGTGGCAACGCGCTGTGCGTGGATGCGGACGGCAGGACCACGGTCGTCGGGGCTCGGGCCAGGCGCTCCACGTCCCAGTTCCTGTTCGTCCGGTACGGGAGGGGAGGCCGGCTGGACCCATCCTCGGCAACGTGAGGGCACCGTCAGGATCCCGTTCGAGGCGGGGGCCGCCCAGGCCTTCGCGGCAGCCCTCCAGGCCGACGGCCGCATGGTTGCCGCCGGGGCCACTCCGAAGGCGTTCGCGCTGGCTCGGATCCTGACGCGGTAGGCCCGCACGATCACACCGCCGCCCCGGTCAGGCCCGGACGCTCACCTCGCCACGGAGCGGAAGGTTCCGCGAGGGGTTGCCCACCAGGATCCCGTACCGGCCGGGCGTGACCGTCCAGCGTCCGCGCCAGATCGAGAACGCGGACCGACGGGTCACGATACTGTCTCGTCCACCTTGAGCGTGGTCAGGACGTCCAGCTCGATCTGCACCGTCTTCGACACGAGCCAGCCCCCGGCCTCCAGGGCCAAGTTCCAGCTCGCGCCGAAATCCTCCCGGTCGATCTGTGTTCTCGCGGAGTAGCCAGCCCGGGGGTTCCCCCAGGGATCCTGGCTCATCCCGGTGAACTCGGCGTCGAGCACCACTGACTTGGTGACGTCACGGATCGTGAGGTCGCCGGTCAGCGCGATGCGGTCCTCTCCAGGGAACTCGAGCTTCGTGCTTCGGAACCGGGAGGTCGGAGAAGACGTCGACGTCGAGGAAGTCCGGGGAGCGCAGGTGCTTGTCGCGATCCTCGTTGCCCGTGCTCATGCTGGCCGCCTTGATGGTGATCTCCGCGCTGGAATCCTCCGGGCGCTCGGCCACCTGGAAGAACCCCGAGAACTCGGAGAAGTGTCCCCGGACCTTCGTGACCATCAGATACTTGGCCACGAATGCGATCGAGGTGTGGCCCGGATCGATCTCCCACCGGCCCGGAACAGGTGCTTCAATCCCGCGGATGGTTCTCGTCGCCATCTTGTCGCTCATGTGACCTCCTCCTGCTGCAACAACGAGCGTAGACAAAAAACGTAGGCAGGGCCCCCGACCGGCTCTTGCTCGGTGGAGGCCTCAGCCCCTTCCACAAGCGTCCGGTTGGAAGGTCGGATAGAAGTCCAGCGCAGGCGGCGCCAGGAATGCAAACCACGTCTGTGGAATGACGAGCGACCGCGAGGCCAGCGGTCGGCTTGACTCGTTTGATCCGCTCTGTGAGCATCCGAGCCTCGCACGAGTTGGGGGAGCTATGGGACTTCGGTCGTCGTTCGTTCTTGCTGCCAGAGTCTCGGCCGGATTGCTCCGCGGTGTCGCTGATCGCGGTCCGCGCTCCCAGCGCGGCCGCGGCGACGTGCGTCCCCTGGTTCGGAACACAGCCGGCCGCCGTCGGGGGGACGAACAACTCGCTCACCGCAGTCGCGTCGGTGTCCCCGTGTGATGCCTGGGCGGTGGGGAACTACTTCGCCGGAGGGCAGCAGAGCTTCATCCACCACTGGGACGGAACGGCGTGGGAGCAGACCCCGAACCCCAACCCGGGGAACCAACCCGACCGTCCTCAACGGCGTCGCCGCCGTGTCCGCCTCCGATGCCTGGGCGGTGGGGGGCTACGGCGAACAAGGAGCCAATCACACCTTGATCGAGCACTGGGACGGCAAAGTGTGGACGAGGCAGACGAGCCCGACCCCGGCCGGGGCGTCCGACGTCGTTCTGTACGCGGTGGCCGCAACCTCGACCTCGAACGCCTGGGCCGTGGGCGATGCCGACGGGGAAACATTGATCCTTCGCTGGAACGGCACCGCATGGAAGCGTGTGCCGAGCCCGAGCCCGGGGGGCTTCACCGCGCTCTATTCCGTCGCCGCTACCTCTTCTACGAACGCATGGGCGGTCGGCGACTACAGCACCAGCACCGGCACCGACACCCTCATCGTGCGCTGGAACGGAACGGCCTGGAAGCGCACTCGAACCGAGCCCCGGGAACGACACCTACCTCAGAGGAGTGTCGGTCACCTCCGCCACCAATGCCTGGGCGGTCGGCTGGTACGACCCCGGGGGCGAGCGAGAGCCGCACCCTGGTCGAGCAATGGAACGGCTCCTCGTGGAAGGTCGTGCCGAGTCCCAATGTCGGAGGAGGGTCGTCCAGCCCGAACGACCTGAGGGGTGTGGTCGCGACATCGTCTTCCAACGCACTAGCGGTGGGGACGTCGTCGAGCAGCCCAGCCGCACGCTCGTCATGAAGTGGGAACGGAACGGCGTGGAGGCGGGTGCCCAGCCCAACCTGACCGGATTCGACAACCGGCTCCTGGCCGTCGGCGCCTCGTCTGCCTCGGACATCTGGGCGGTCGGTTTCGACTACACCGGGTCCGTCACCCTGCCACTCGCGCTCCACTGCTGCTGACGTCGTCCAGGGTCCTGAACGCGTGGAGTGCTTGAAGGGCGCCCCGGAGCGAGATGTGCGGCGTCGCGAGCTCGCTGATCGACGCCGGTCCCGTCGACAGGCGCTCGAGAAAGTCACGTCGGGTCGGGTCCGACAGCGCCGCGAACGTCCGGGTCATGCGTCGTCCTCCCACGCCGGGACCGCCGCGCGTTCCGCTCGCATCGAGCTTGCGTCGCCGTTGGCCTTCGTGATATTCGTCCGATCAACGAGCGAAGGGGAGGGGCGCCGATGCGTAGGTTGCTGGTGATATTGGCCGTCATCGGAATGGTTGGATGGGGCGGATCGGCGGTCGCGGATCCGAATCTGACGAGGGTTCCGCCGCATCGGCACTACATCCTCAATTCGGCGGGACAACTGGTTCAAGTGGGACCCCGAGTCTGCGACGACCCGTCACTACAGAGAGCGTTCAATCAGGTCCACAACAACCTCCACGTCGTGACCCCCTCGGGAATCGGTCCGGCTGCACCAGGGCTGCACAACCTCCAGGGCGGAGAGATCTTCTCCGGGCCCTGCCGGGGAGCACGTTCGTCGTCGTCGTGTTCGAGTCCGCTTCGAACGCCGGCGTGTCCAACTACGAGTCTGACGCTCAGCAGCGCGTCCGCGACGCCGCCGTGCTCCCGTACGGGTTCGATGTTGACGGTCACGGTCGAGAGCGGCGAGTCGACCACGATCCGCCGGGCCGGTTCGGAGTTCGACGTGACCGGGCCCAAGATCTCCGACCCGACGTGTGGGGGCGCCACCGTGAACAACGTCGACTCGATCGTCGTGACCGGGGACGGTGGCGGCCGGCGAAGCTCTCGATGGACCTGTCGGGCGGGGCGATCAGGGCCGGGGGCGACCGCCGAGGAGAGCGGCGCCTCGGAGATCGAGGCGTCGGTCGACTTGGGGGGCGGCAGCGACACCTTCGTGCTGCAGGGCGGTGGCGCCGCCGACCTCGTCACGATCGGGACCGGCGGCGTCAATCTCAACACGGACGGCGATGCCGACATCACGCTCGCCAGCGTGGAGGCCATCACAGTGAACGGCGGCGGCGGGAACGACCGCCTCGAAGCCAAAGGCGGCAAGGGCACCGGCAGTGCATTCACCGGGGCGCTCACGCTGAACGGGCAGGTGGGGGCCGACAAGCTCACCGGCGGAACAGCCGGCGACACGGTCGACGGCGGCGCCGGCAACGACACGTTTACGTCGCTTGCCGCGGCCGACGGCGCCGACGCGTTCACCGGCGGCGCCGGCTCGGACACCGCGAGCTACGCCCCACGTGCGGGTGCCGTTCAGGTCCTGCTCGACAACCTCGCGAACGACGGGGCATCGGGAGGCGCCGAAGGGGACGACATCCGCGCCAACGTGGAGAGGGTCACGGGTGGGAAGGGCGGCGACACCATCGACGCCGTCTCGCAGAACGCCGGGAACACGTTCCTGGGGATGAACGGGACCGACACCGTCCGGGGGCGTCTGGGGAACGACACCCTCGTCGGGGGTGGCGGCGCGGACGTGCTGGAGGGCGCCGGTGGAAAGGACACGCTCAACACCCGCGACGGCGTCGGTGGGAACGACACCGCCCGCGGGGGACCGGACGTCGACACCTGCACGGCGGACGCCGGCGACACCCCCGCCAGTCGCCTGCGAGGCCTGATCACCAGAGGGCATACGAACGGAGCGCTACGGATACTGCCGACTGGTGACGTCCGTTGGAAGCGTCGCGGGGTCGGCGGCCCAGGCGCGCGTACCTGACGGGGACTTCAGCGACGCATTCAGCCTGCTGGCGGTGACGGGTCCGCTCCCCGCCGGGACGTACGACTTCGGCATCGAATGCCTCCAGTCGAGCGCTGCAGGCGCCATCTACTACCTCAGGTGCACAGGTCGCCGCGGTGGCCCTCTCGCCGAACTGACCGCGCCTGGCTTCGGGTGTCGTCGTCGCCTCGACCGGTAGGAGGGTAGGTCGCCGCGTTCTCCGGCCAGGTAGCGGGATGGCGCGGTGCCGTCCTACGGGAGCATTGCGCCTTTTCCCTGTCGCCCCGCAGCCGGTCAACGCCTGCCGCGTCCAGTCGGCCGGGGCGCCCCAGGCGAGCTCCCCGGCGGCGGATTCCGGCATGCGGGTCGGAGGTCGCGAGGACGGCCCGGAGCAGCCGCTCGAACCGTTCGGGGCATGTCGCCTCAAGCGCCCCGACGGCCTCCTCCCCTTCAAACAGGCTGTGGGCAACCTTCTCGAGCCGCGGCGAATGTTGCTTACGCGTAGACCCGCTTGGCAGGAAGACGACTTATCGCGCCGCGGCTGCCAGCTTGGTGAATGGGGCTTGCCCGCGACGAGACGACGCGCCACTATGTCCACCGCCCATGAACGCAATCCCGAGAAGGGGGAAGGTCAATCGCCGGCGAGCTTTCCTCTACATCGTCGCGCTCATCTTCTTGATCTCGTTGACGGCTTGTAGCGGCGAGCCCCCCTCGAACCAAGCGCCTTCGGGGCGTCGGCCAGGCGTTCGCAGCACGCGCCACGGCTGTGTGTCAGAGGGCGCTCGAAGCCAAACAGGCATGGAGCGAGTTCCCTGCTCCCAACTTCGATCCAACTCATCCCGATCCATCTGCGTTCCCCCAGGTGGCGGTCTGGCTGGAGGACCAGGTGGCTCCCACGTTCGAGGCGTGGCTCAAGGGGCTGCGGGCCCTCGCTGAACCGCCAACAGGCCGCAAGCCGTGGGCCGACGTGCTGGCCGCCGTCGAGAAGATCGTCCAACTCAACGCGGACCAGGTTGCAGCGGCGAAGGGCCGCGACAGTGAGGCGTTCGTCGCAGCAACGAATGGCCTCGAAGAGACCCAGATCGAGCTGGAACGTGCAACCGCCGCGGCAGGTGTGGCGAAATGCGCTGACGTCCACAAGACGTAGTCGAGGGTCCGTCGCCATTCGCCCTACCGCCGACCACGCCATCGCCAGCCGCCCCTGTCGCTCCACGTAGAGGTTCGTCAGCCCTGTTCACCATGACCTCGCTGGCTTGCCGCTTGGGGCTCCTGACCGACCCGGGCGTTGCCCCACCAAGTTTCAAGCGCCAACGGAACTCCCCTGCGCCTCCTAGGCGGCCAGGTACCTGGCCAGAACGAAAGCCTGCGGAGAGTCGCCTTCCCCCCCGGCCACGATCTTGCCGCTCGGCTGGATGGCACGGCGGAGGCGTCACTGCCGACACTGGCGCGGTGACGAACTCGCCACCCTGCTGCGGTCGGCCCGCCAACAGGCGACGCTATGCCGCGACGGCGCCTTGGTGGCCGAGGCCCGCGACCACGACGCCAATCAGGCGGTGATGGCGGCGGCCCCGAAGATGCACTCCGACCTCCTGCGGACGAACCACGCCGCCGACCAGACGCCGAGAGAACCGGCTGGCTCACTACGGGCGTTCGGCGGTTAGCACCTTGTGCTGATCTCCGACGACAGGGCAGTAAGCGCGGAGCCTAGCTTGGTCAGGGCCTGGACCACGTCGCCCGCGGCAGCGCCGAGGCCGCCCCCCGACGAGACCCCCTGGAGCGCAGTCTCCAGGTCGCCGAACGCCGTGCGCACCTGATCCACCGCGGGCTTTAGATCGGAAGCCACCGCCGACTCCGCGGCATCCAGATTTGTCTTCACCTCGGCGGCAGCCGATCTCAGTGCATCGGTCCCGTCGCTCACCGGGTTCACCTGGGTGAGTGCCGTGAGTGAGCTCTTGAGCGCGTTCACTTCGTCGCACCCCGACACAGCTCCCTGACGCCGCGGGACTTTCGGTCCCGTCGCCGCCGCCACTCCCGCCGCATCCCGTGCTGCCGAGCACGAGGAGCATCGCGATCGACGTGAAGCTCACCTTCGCGAAAGCGTGCCAGCGACATGCATCGAATGGATCAGATGAATCGGCGATGCACCTCACCCATTCCGGATGAATTGCGACGGCGCCCCCGGCTGGGGTTGGCTGGAAGGCCGCCAAATCCTGGCGTTTCCGCAGGTCAGAACCGTGTCGGAGGGGGGATTTGAACCCCCCACGGGCTATTCGCCCACTACGCCCTCAATGCGGTGAGCTCCGTCCCGCAGGATGCCACGGGGTACCGCTCCGTGCCTGAATCGGGGCCCGATCGAGGTCACAATGCCGCCCCGTCCCACTACGTTCCGCTCGGATCGTAGACAGATGGTAGACACCTCTAGGGCGGCGCTAAGAAAGGTCGAGACAGCCTCATAGACATTGCCGCTCGGGTTGAAGGATCGATGCGCCCCGTGGCGGCGGCCAGGAAGATGGCATCCGACCTCATGCGCTTGAGCATGCCGCCGAGGACGTCCTCGTGGCGTTCGTCCTGGACTGCAACCGCTGGGCGACGGGTCCGCTGGGTACGGGGTGAGGAGTGCGCACTCGGCCACTGGGCCCATGCCGAGCTCGCGCTGGATGATCAGGCGGAGAACTTCCATTGGTAGCTCACACCGTCGCAGTCGGGGTCAGCATCAAGGAGGACCCCCTGCCGTTCTTCGAGCCCCGGATCGGGAAACCGCCAAGGCTTCCTTCGGTGGTGTTCCACCACCAGGGGCTGCAATTCGACGAGCCCCAGTCGATCACGTACGTGTCGCTGTCACAGACGATGGTGACCTTGAACGTGAAAGTCCCGTCGATCAGATTGTGAGCGCGGTAGTTCGCGGACCCGCGGCCGAAGATCAGACGGAGGCGATTCGTCGAGGGGAACGTTTCGTCCTCCCCGGATCCACTGTACGTGCAGCCGACCGAGTCGGTCCCCTGAATCGTGAACGACAGGGTCGGCCCGCAGCAGAGCGGGTAGTCGATGATCCCCTGGTTTCCCAAGGGGGGCGGTTTGCTGCGGAGGCCCCCGAAGGACAAGAGGCCGGATTCCCAGGTCGCAGTCACGCCGGCTCTGTCGTCGTCGAACGCCGGCTTGGTTCCCCCAACGTGAGCAAAGATGAATGTGGGAATCACATAGAACGAGAACGGCAGCGTCCGGCAGTTGTTGGCCTCCTTGCCCTCACCGACCACACGACCGACGTCCGGCGAGATCTTGAGGGGGTAGGTCCCGTATTTCCACGTCGAGACATCGAACGTCTTCTGGAAACTGTCCTTCACCGACACCGTTTCCCCCGCAGGAGCTGGGGACAGCGAGCGTGCTCAAGCGAGACCACGTCTTCGTTCCTTTGAAGTAGAGGCCTGCCCGCGACGCGCCGGCGGGGGCGTCGCCAACGTTCTTGATCCGTGCCGACCACGTCAGCTGGTAGGCCTTTCCGCGGAAGAACCATCGCTGCTCCTGGAGGTCGGCCGTAACGTGTGCGAAGCCTCCCGAGAGGACGACGAGGTCGGGCTTCGCGAGTCCGGCGGTTGCGGGTTGTGCGACGAGCACCGGCATACAGGCACACGATGGTGCCGAGAGAGACCAGCGCCCGTCTGCGCGCACGAATGGACCGGGTCGCGGGCTTTGCCCGGCTCAGGAGCGCGCCCGCCCATTCCCGTCTTTTCATCGTCGTCCTCGCGCAGAGCGTCCAAGCGATCGAATGCTACTTTGACCCCTGGATCGGGCGCCATCCCCCGATCGGACGATACGCTGCGTCCATCGCTGGCCGGCGACCACCCAGCGGCAACGAGTGAAGCCGCCGTCCCCTCGACCCGTCTTGGACCGGTTCCCCCGAACGACATGAGAACCGCGGCGTCTTGTCGCCCATCTCAGTGAGAGAACACACGCTGCTCGGCCACTTCTCCCCCGCCATCACGCAGGCCATCTACCAACACACCCGGCCGGAGCGGCTCCAGCGAGCCGCGGACGCCATCGGAGACGCCATCTTCGGGTGAGTGGGCAGACAATGGGCAGACAGACGCCCCCGGGCCGGCCGGCGAAGGCCCGGAGGCGTTGCGTTTCCGCAGGTAGATGGTGTCGGAGGGGGGATTTGACGCCCTGACGGCTATTCCGCCCACTAGGCCCTCAATCGGGCGAGCGCCATGTCTGAGGGTTCCACCGCGTCTCACGCCGTGCCTGGAGATCGAGGCCCGGCATGAGGTCGACATCCCTCGCCGTCCCAGCACGTTCCGCTCGGAGCGTAGACAGGAGCGTAGACACGCATCCCTCGCGTCTGCGTTTAGGGGGGTGTTTTGCGGGCGATCCATTGGCGAAGCCGGTCGAGCACCTATAGGGCGCGGTCGCCCTTGCCAGGCAGATGGCCAGGAGCGCAGGCGACCCGAAACTGAGCACGGGTCCTCCTCAACGGCTAATCGCCCGCGCTCGCAGGAGCCAATTGGGGAAGAAGTGCCAGGAGACATCCCTGAGGACCTCGATGATGAGTTCCCCCGTGAGTTCCACGGAGGGATCGTCGAGTTGCGGGGAGGTTACGCCCAACTCCCTGGCCTTCTCGATCAAGCCGGGCCCGGCGGCCTTGCCGAGGGTGCTGAAGGGTGTTGCCCACGACCTCGTCATCCATCGTCCATTCGGCCACCGGCAGGGCCTCGAAGGTGGCCCAATCCTGGGGTCACGCGGCGTCTCGCGGGTGAACACGTGATCGAAGGTGCGGGCCGCCGCGTCGCGCTGGGTGAACGCCTCGCCGAGATCCCACGCCTTGCGCAGCGTCGCGATGAGCGAGGTGTGGCGGTACTCCTCGTTGTACACCGAGCCCGGCTCGACCCACGGCGACACGATGATGGCGGGGACCCGGTAGCCGGAGCGGTCGAACGTGAAGCCGAACTCGCCCGCCGGTGCGGCCGGATCGGGTGGCGGGACCGGTCCCGGGCGGCACGTGGTCGTAGGTGCCGCCCGGCTCGTCCCAGCCGATCAGCAGGGCCGTGTTCCAGACGTTGGTGCCCGACTCCGAGTCGCCGACCGGTACGCGTTGAACACCCGCTCCAAGAACGCCTCGCCGGACAGGATCGAGGACGGTGGGTCGATCGCGACGTCGAGCCTGGGGACCCATCGCCCGACCGATCGCGGGATGGTAGTCGCCGTGGCCGGCGATCATGTTCGGCTCGATGAACGAGAAGTCGGGCAGGGTCCCGGCGGCGGCATCCTTCTCGAACTCGGCGAACGGGACGAAGTGCGTCGCGAGGCGATCCTTCAACCGCGGAGTAGTGGATGATGCCGGCGAACGACAACGGCATCGGCTCCATGACGTAGACCTTCCACGTCCTGCCGTGCGCTTCGAGCCGCTCGAAGATCGTCTCCGCGTCGTTGCCCTGCGAACCACTTCTTCACCGGGCTGTTCACGACGAACCCCGACGACGTCGCCGCCGTCCAGAACGAGCGGTTCATGAAGGTCTGGGACGGGACCTCGCAGAACCAGTGGTCGAACACCCCGAACTCGCGCGCGATCCCGCTGAGCACCGGCACCTGCTCCGGGGTGAACCCGGTCATGATGTGGGCGTACTCGTCGTAGGTGGGCTGGCGGCCCATCTCACCGGTGAACGTGCTGATGTAGTCGGTGACGAACCCGTCCATGGTCGGCGTCGCACCGGGCGGCGGCGCGTTCCACGGCGCCGTCACGCCCTCGCCGATCTTGAACCGGTTGTGCTCGTCGAGCGTGTCGAACAGCTGCGTGTTGGTGTGGTACCACTCCTCGCCCGAGTCCGGGTTGGGCGAGTCCATGTCGGTGGCGACCGTGTACGGCACCACCTTGCGATCGGCGCCGTGCTCGGCCCACTCCGGGATCGGATTGGTCAGGTCCTTGCCGATGACGCCCTCGAACGTCTTGCCATCCTCGGGGCCGTAGAGGTGGCCGAGCACGTTGTCCAGGGACCGGTTCTCGAAGAGCACCACGCACCGACATGGTCGAGTGCCTGTTGCCGGGTCAGCGAGTCCGCCACGCCAGCCTCCATCCCTTGAAGTCCGGACGGGCACAGCAAACCCTATCCCAAAGGGTCGTATGACGTGATCGAGAGGCTCGTCGCTCCCAGGCCTCCGCCATCTCGCCTGCGCCTTGGTCTAACGCAGCACCCTTCACCTGGGGCGCGGCGCCGCCGTAATAGTGACAGACCGTTCCGCCAGGGATCGGCGCTCGGCCACACCCCCGACGCCGAACCCGGTCGGGCTTGGATGCTCATCGGGCAACGGGCCGGCGCGGGGTCGCACCGTTCGGCGCGGTCTATTCGACGCGGCGTTGCTTGCCGATCCTCACGGCGTTCACGACCAGGCGGGCTACGAGCCCCAGGATGACGAGATCGAGGAACATCTGGAGTGTGACGACCACCCGGGCGGCCTGACTCTTTGCTGTGATGTCACCGAATCCGACCGTCGTGAAGATCGTGGTTGAGAAGTACATCGAGTCAGTCCGGGTCATGCGTCCGCCGAATGCCGCTGCGTTCGCATGCGCCATGAGGAAGTACGCCGTCGCAAAGAGCAGGATGTAGAGCGGGACGGAGAACGCGAGTGCCTCGACGGCACGGACGCTCGGGTGTGCAGACCTGATGATCTGGCGGAGCTGCCACGCGATGACGGCGACCAAGGCAAGCAATCCGGCTCCGAGCTCGACCACTCTTCCGGCATTCGTCCTGTGACCGAGCGGGGTCAGAAAGTAGATGGCGACGACCAGGGCAACTGCGGTGATGGTGCGCACCACCGCCCAGACCACGACGCGCCGACGTTCACGCGGCGACAGGTCCTCGATGGGCTCCGCCGAGCTCGTCGCCATGGTGTGCCTCCTGACTTCGAGCCGATTCAGGATTCAGCGAGTACCGGCACCGGTTCACGTTTGGCCAACCACCGGCCAAGTGCGTGAAGGACACCGAGACCGACGACGAGAACGCCGATGCCGATGAGGATCTCCGAGCCACGGTGTGCCGCCTCGGCGCCAACGTGTCCAGGTGGCGAGAGCGCGAGGACGAGAGCAAACGTGAACAGGCTGTAGTAGCGCCAATAGCTCTTCTTGTACTGCGTGAGTGCCAAGACGAAGGCTGCGGTGGCGATGACGGAGATCGCCCACGTCGGCGGAGCCACGATCGCTACCGGCACTGCGACAACGACGCCGACCGTGGTGGCGAGGGCCTTCTCCCGGATGCGTTCTCGCTTCCCCATCAGGATGTACAGGGTCAGGATGAGGATCGGCTCTGGCACCCAGTACGGCTCGGTCCATCCCAATGCCACACCGATCGCCGCGGTGCCGCACAGCGCAATGCCCATCACCGCCGCCACCGCCACCGCAGCTGGAACTGACAGCCGTTGACCCTCGACTGCTGCAGGGGCCTTGAAGCGGCGGGCCAGCACGACGCCGTAGAGCAGGCCGATCCCGGCATAGATGCCGTAGGCCACTGCGTGTCGTCCCGACGAGACCGGGCTGACAAACGTGGCGATGAACGGAAGCATCAGGAGTGAAGGCAGCCACCCCCACCGGATCCCAGCGCCGGCAACGACCCCCAACAGCGTCAGGAGGCCAACCCACCACCAGTCGTACGCGGTGAACGCTCCAAGACCACCAGCGACCGCGAACGGCACGGCGAGGTACACCATCCGGCGTGTGCCGCCGATCATGCTGCCAAGGACGCCGAGAAACAGCGCAAGGAACAACGCGTCGGCCGCGAAGTGCCCGACCAGTGTGTCCACCAGGGCGACGGGGAGGACAACGCCCACAAGTACGGCGGCGACGATGTGGATCGCCCGCCGAGTACTCGGAGGCGGGTCGGGAGCAGCCTCGGTGTGCCCAGGTTGACTCATCTGCGTGCCCTCCACTGTCGCGGCGAACCGCGCAGCTTTCGTGACGTCACCGAGGAGAGACGATACGCCTCGCGGGTGGTCGGATCGCCGCCGTCAGCCTACCAGGGCGTAGGCGGGAGCCTCGATCGGCCTTTCGGGTGAGATCGTGTTCTTCGAGCGTTGCGCTGGTCAGCGGTGGTGTCGGAGGGGGTGTGCAACTGACGATGGCCGGTCACACCTGGGCCCCAGTCTTCTGCCGCAGTCTCTCATAGGGCGTCTGGCCACCCAGGCCCCCATGTGGGCGGTCGAAGTTGTAGTAGTCCTCCCACGCGCGGAGACGCTCGGCGAACAGCCCCGAGCCGTCGATGACGACGCCCTCGAGGAGCTTGTAGAACTCGTCCGCGTCGATCCGATGGGAGCGCTCGACCTTGCCGTTGAGACGAGGTGTCGCTGGCCGGATGTACGCATGTCCGATGCCCCGGTCGAGCAGGTGGTAGTGGAAGCCCGACTGGAACTCAGCGCCGTTGTCGGTCTGGATGGTCTCCACCGGGAACGGCAGGCGCGCGAGGACCTCGTCGAGGAATCGGATCGACGTCGCCTGGTTGCACCGCTCGTATGCCCGCAGGACACGGATCCGGGTGCAGTCGTCGATCGCGGTGTACTGGTAGTACCTGCGCCGCGACCCGGGGAGCGGTGCGATGAACTTCACATCGATCTGCACACGTGAGCCGGGCTGCGGCTTCTCGTACCGCTTCCAGCGATCCTTCTGACGGCGGTATCGCTGCGATGCCGGGAGCCGGCTCATGTCGAGGCGATGCAGGATCCGCCAGATCCCCGACGGGCTGAGCCTCAGCCCGTGGTAACGCTCAAGGTACATGGCGATCTTCTGCGGGCCGAAGTGGTAGGTCGTGCGCAGATACACGATCTTGCCCACGACCTCGGCGCTGGTCGCCCTCGGGCTCGTGCGCGGGCGGGAGCTGCCGTCCCGGAGGGCTGCCACACCGCCCGCTTCGTAGCGGCGCAGCCACTTGTAGTAGGCCTGGCGCGTGATCCCGTAGTAGCGGCAGGTCTTGCTGACGTTGCGGGTCACCTCCTGGACGTGGCGGATGACCGCGAGACGATGCGCGGCCCGCCGGTCCAGCTCCCTGTCGGTCATCGGTCCTCCTTCGCTCCGAAGGCCCGAGTCTGTACCCGACGTCCATCAGTTTCAGAGTGGTGTCGGAGGGGGGATTTGAACCCCCACGGGCTATTCGCCCACTAGGCCCTCAACCTAGCGCGTCTGCCATGTTCCGCCACTCCGACGCAGGGTCGCCAGTATACCGGCGGGGTCTCTGGAGACCGGGCGACTGCCGGGCGCGGCGCTACCCGCTGTTCGTGTACAGGGCGAGGATGAAGGTGGTGGCCCCGAAGATGATCGCCGTGGCCACGGTGATCTTGTCGAGCCGCTTCTCGACCGCGGTTCCCCCCGCCAGGCCGGCGCCGCCGCCGAACATGTCCGACAGCCCGCCTCCCTTGCCCGAGTGCAGCAGGATGAACACGATCAGGAACAGCGCCGCGATGATGTCGACGATCAGCACGATCAGGTGCAACACGGCCTACGAGCTCCTTACGAACGAACGATCACGATCGAAACAGCTGGAAACGAACCGCATCAGTCTACCGGCCGACGCCCGCTCCGACCCGCTTACCCCGACTTGATGAGCGCCCGGTCCTCGAGCGGGAAGTGGCAGGCTGCCAGCTGCCCCGAGTGGAACCCCTCGAGCTCCGGGTCGAGCTCCTTGCAGGTCGGGAACTGCGCCCGCGGGCACCGCGGGTGGAACCGGCATCCCGACGGCGGGTTGATCGGCGAGGGCACGTCGCCCTCGAGGATGATCCGGCGCTTCTTGGCCGCGAGGTCGGGGTCGGGGACCGGCACCGCCGAGAGGAGCGCGCCCGTGTAGGGGTGCTTCGGCGTCTCGTACAGCGTCTTGCCGTCCGCCACCTCGACGATCCGGCCCAGGTACATGACCGCCACGCGGTCGCTCACGTGCCGCACCACCGACAGGTCGTGGGCGATGAACAGGTACGTGAGCTTGAACTCCTGCTGGAGGTCCTCCAGCAGGTTGAGGATCTGGGCCTGGATCGACACGTCGAGCGCCGACACCGGCTCGTCGCACACGATCAGCTTCGGCCGCAGGGCGAGGGCGCGGGCGACGCCGATGCGCTGGCGCTGGCCGCCGGAGAACTCGTGGGGATACCGGTTGTAGTGCTCGGGGTTGAGCCCGACGAGCTCCATGAGCTGGCGGACCTCGTCCTTGACCTTGTTCTTCGGAACGGTCCCGTGCAGGCGGTACGGCGTCCCGATGATCGACCCGACCGTGTGCCGCGGGTTCAGCGACGCGTACGGGTCCTGGAAGATCATCTGCATCTCGCGCCGGAAGGGCCGGAGCTTTTTGGCGGACAGCTTCGAGATGTCCTGCCCGTCGAAGATGATCTCGCCATCGGTCAGGTCCATGAGCCGGAGGATCAGCCGGGCGGTCGTGGACTTGCCGCAGCCGGTCTCCCCCACCAGGCCGACCGTCTCGCCCGGGTACACCTCGAGGTCGATGCCGTCGACCGCGTGCACGCTGCCGATCTTCTTCTGGAAGATGATCCCGCGGGTGATCGGGAAGTGCTTCTTCACCCCGCGCAGGCGGATGAGCGGCTCGCCCCTGCGGACGGGCTCTGCCGGCGGCTCGGTTCGTTCCGTGACCTCGACGCTCATCGGTTGGCTGCGACCTCCTGGTCGAAGATACGCTCCTTCTCCGCCAGCGACAGATGGCACGCCGTGGCGTGGTGCCCCGCCGACGGGAGCAGCGGCGGGATCTCCTTCTTGCACACGTCCATCACGTGGGGACAGCGCGGATGGAAGGCGCACCCCGACGGGACGAAGATCAGCGACGGCGGCAGGCCCTTGATCGGCCGGAGTCGCTCGCCGAGGTCCTGGTCGATCCGGGTGATCGACTGCAGCAGCCCCCACGTGTAGGGGTGGTGGGAGTTGTAGTAGATGTCGCGGGCCTCGCCGTACTCGACGGCCTTGCCCGCGTACATGACCATGATGTCGTCGCAGTGCTCGGCGACCACGCCCAGGTCGTGCGTGATCATGACCACGGCGGCGTCGAACTCCTCCTTCAGCCGGTCGATGAGGTCGAGGATCTGCGCCTGGACCGTCACGTCGAGCGCCGTCGTGGGCTCGTCGGCGATGAGCAGGTCGGGGTTCAGCGACAGCGCCATCGCGATCATCGCCCGCTGCCGCATGCCGCCGGAGAATTCGTGCGGGTACTGCTTGGCCCGCTCCTCCGGCCGCGGGATGCCGACCCGGCGGAGCATCTCGACCGACTGATTGAACGCCTCTTTCTTGGAGACGTCCTGGTGGGCCTGGATGGCTTCGCCGATCTGCGCCCCGACCTTGTAGAACGGGTGCATCGAGGTCATGGGGTCCTGGAAGATCATGCTGATCTTGGCGCCCCGGACGTGCCGGAGCTCGTCGCTTGGGAGCTTGAGGAGGTCCTGTCCCCGGAACAGGACCTCCCCCGAGACCATCGCGCCCTTGGACCTGATGAGGCCCATGATCGTGAGGAACGACACGCTCTTGCCCGAGCCCGACTCCCCCACCACCCCCATGGTCTCACCCGGAGAGATGGAGAAGCTGATGCCGTCGACGGCCTTGACGATGCCGTCCTCGGTCGAGAAATGGACCTTGAGATCCTTGACCTCGAGTAGCGGCTCAGGCACGGCGGAGACCCCCTGGGCTGGAAGATGAACCAGCGGACGCCCCAGAAGGGCGTCCGCGACTCAAGTGTACCTCACCCTTGGGTCCATATAGGCATAGACGATGTCGACCAGCAGGTTCATGAGCGTGACCGCCAGGGCCGCCACGATGGTGACGTCGAGGATCGCGTTGAAGTCGTTGCTGCGGACCGATTGGACCACGTAGGACCCGATTCCCGGCAGGTTGAACACCGTCTCCGTGATGATCGCGCCGCCCAGGAGCGCACCGAGGTCCATCCCGATCATCGTGACGAGCGGCGTCAGGCTCGAACGGAGCCCGTGCCGGACGACCACCCGCTTCTCGGACAGGCCCTTGGCCCGCGCCGTGCGGATGTAGTCCTCGGACATCGTCTCGATGAGGTTGCCCCGGGACATCCGGGCGTAGAAGGCGGCGAAAAGTAACGCCAGCACCACCCAGGGCATGATCATGTGGTTCGCCCAGGTGATGAAGCCGTATTGGGATATGGGATAGAACCCCGATCCGGCCGCCCAGCCGAGCTTGAACCAGAAGATGTAGAGGAACATCTGCCCCAGCCAGAACACCGGCGCCGACACGCCGAAGAGGGCGAACCCCATGGCGAACCGGTCGCCCGCCGATCTCGGCTTGAGGGCGGAGAGGATCCCGATGGGGATCCCGATGGAGATCCACACGAGCGCAGCGCCGAAGGCCAGCTGCGCGGTCACGGCGAGTCGCTGCAGGATGATGGGCTTCAGGGGAGAGCGCGTGTTGAACGACTTCCCGAGCCCCGGCCATCCGAACTCGTCGCCGAGGAACACCCGCTTGACGAAGAGCCCGTACTGGACGATGAACGGCTTGTCCAGGCCGAACTGCTTCTTGACCTCCGCGACCAGCGCCGGCGTGGGCTGCTTGCCGGCGAAGCGAATCGCCGGGTCGCCCGGCGGAAGCTTGAAGAAGATGAAGTACGTGATGAAGCTGATCACCAGGAGGACGAAGACCACCCACAGCAACCTTCGGATGATGTAGCGGCCCATTCGCTTCCTCCTGTCTCGTCGAGGTTCCTACCCTCGCCTCGTGCCGTCCATTCGGCACGACCTTCGTTGCACCTTCATGTGGTCCGGGGGGACCGCCGGCTCCGCCGGCGGTCCCCCCTTCCCATGTGGCAGGTTCCCGTCCCGACCGCTTACAGCGCGGTTGGGTCGTGGAACTCGTTGTCGACCACGATGTGACAGAACGAGATCGTCCCAGCGAACTGGTCGAACTGGTACGTCGTGACCGAAGGAGTGACGACCGTGAACGCGTTGGCCCACAGGTACGGGACCCACGGGATGTACTTGGTCATCAGATCCTTGTCGAACTGGACCCAGCACGAGGTCCGGTCGTCACCACTCAGAGCGTTGCACTTGGCGATGTCCGCGTCGGCGTTCGGAACGGAGTCCTTCACCTTGGCGAACTCGGCGTCGACGCCACATTCCTTGGCCTTGGCGGCGTCCATGCCCATCTCGGAGTAGTTGATCTGACCCTCGCAGCTGATGCCGCTCGAGTCGAACAGCACGGCGAACGTCGACGGGTCCGCGTAGTCCTTGCCCCAACCCGGGCAGGCCGAGAGCGGGACGAGGTTCTTCACCGTCTGGATCGTCGTGTAGCAGGTGCCCGTGTCCAGCTCGCGGACCTTCAGCGAGATGCCGATGGACGAGAGGCTGTCCACGATGGAAGGCGTCATGTCGACGTGCGGAGGCGTCGTCCGGTTGAGGAAGACGACGTTCTTGCACTCCGGCGCGTCGCACGTGCCGTCCTGGTTGGTGTCGTACTTCGACTTGGCCATCTCCTGCTTGGCGAGGTCCGCGGACCCGCCCTCGTTCGGAGTGGCGTAGGGGTCGTACTCTTCCCCGCCGAAGTCGAGCACCGTCGGAGGCATGATGTGCGTGGCGATGTCGCCGTGCGGCGGCCCGCCCCATGCCTTCTGGAGCGCCTGCTTGTCGATGGCGTAGTTCACGGCCTTCCGAACGGCGATGTCGTCGAACGGCGGCGTGAGCATGTTCATCGTGACGTACCACGTCCGGTCACCCGGGTCGGCGTGCAGCAGGCCCTTCAGAGCTGGGTCCGTCAGGTACTGCTGCTCCACCGGCTGGGGCGGGGACGATGCCCACGAGCCGTCGAGCTCGCCGGTCTGGATCTTCTGGAAGATGTCGTCCGTGTTCGTGTCGATCACCACGTGCAGACCCGCGATGTTGTTCGAGCGAACGTCAGGCGAGTCGGTCGCAGCGTCGTAGTTCGGGTTCTGGACGAGCGTCAGTTCCTTCGTCGGGTCGAAGCCGGCGATCGGCTTCAGGGTGTCGCACGACGTGGCGTCGAGCGCGTCCTCGCCCGCGATCATGTACGGACCGGAGGAGATCAGGTACCGGCCGTAGTCCCCCGCCTTGTTGAAGCAGCCCGCCACTTCCTCCGGGATGGCCGCGGTGGCCGGCATGGCCAGGCGGTACAGGAGGTCGCCGGTCGGCTTCTCGAGGTGGAAGATGATCGTCGAGTCGTCGGGCGTCTCGATGCCCTCGACCGGCGCAGGCTTGGGCTTGTCGCCGGTCATGCCCTTGATGACCCCGTTGTAGTAGAAGCCGTACTGGGCCACGAGGGGCTTGGTGTTGATGCGCTCGAAGGCGTACTCGATGTCGTGCGAGGTCACGTCCCTGTCGAGCGGCGGGCCGAACTTGACCCCGCTCTTCAGATGGAACGTGTAGGTGAGCCCGTCGGCCGAGACGTCAGGGTTGGCGTCTGCGATGTCCGGGACCAGCGTGTCGCCGTCCGTACCCTCGATGTGCTTGTACGTGAACAGGGTGCGGAGCAGCAGCTGGCTGTAGAGGCCCCAGGCCGAGCCCAGGTACTCACCCGTCGGGTCGAAGGCCCCGGTGAACCCGAAGTCCTCGATCGCGGTCCGGTACGTGCCGCCCGAGAACTGGTCGCCGCCCGCCGTGGTCGGAGCCGTGGTCGGCGCCGTGGTCGCGCCCCCACTGGTGGTCGGCCCCGTTGCGGTGGTCGGCGCGGTCCCGGTGGGACCCGTCGTGCCGCCGCCGTTGTCGCCACACGCGGCGGCGACCATCGACAGGATGGCGGTCAGGGCGATCGCACCGATCAGCTTTCGCTTCGTCACATTCCCCCCTTTCTGGGAAGACAGTCGTTCAGGTGAAGCTTGGTGGTTCGTCTCGAAGCCGAGATCAGGCCCTCCTTTCGTTCCCCTCTCCTACCGTCCGGTACGTGGGTCGAGGGCGTCGCGCAGCCCGTCACCCACGAGATTGAAGGCCAAGGTGGTCAACAGCAGCGCGATGCCGGGGAACAGCATCATCCACGGCGCGGCGGTGAACACCGGCTGGGCGTCCGAGAGCATCCGGCCCCACGACGGCGTGGTCTGGGGGATGCCGACCCCCAGGAACGACAGCGCCGCCTCGAACAGGATGTTCGCCGGGATGATCAGCGTGGAGTACACGATGATCGGGGCCGCCAGGTTCGGGAGGATCTCCCGGAACATGATCCGCGTGTTGCCCGACCCCAGGGAGCGGGCTGCCTCGATGAACTCCCGGTTGCGAAGGGTCAGGGTCTGCCCTCGGACGATGCGGGCCATGTACGTCCAGTTGACGAGCGAGATGATGAAGACGACGAGTGGTAACCCCGGCTGGATGATCCCGAACAGGCATCCGCTGGCGCCGATGCCGCAGGCCGCCGCGAGCCCGATCCCGAGGAGCAGGATCGGCAGCGACATGACGACGTCGATCGTCCGGGAGATGACCGTGTCCGTCGCCCCGCCGAAGAAGCCGGCGATGAGGCCCATGATGATGCCGATGGTCACCGAGATGCCGGTGGCCAGTAGGGCGACGGTCATGGAGGTGCGGGCCCCGTAGACCGTCCGGATGAACACGTCCCGGCTCGCCGTGTCGGCGCCGAACCAGTGGAAGCTGTCGGGGCCGGACGGCAGGCCGATCGCGTTCGTGGTCTCGGGGAACAGCTCGTTCGGGCCGATGCCCCGGATGTCGGAGATGACCGGGGCGAAGACAGCGATCAGGATCAGGAGGACGATGAACCCGAGGCCCACGAAGGCCACCTTGTCGCGCTTGAACCTCAGCCAGAAGAGTTGCCACGGGCTGCGGCCGATGACGGCCTGACCGCCCTCGACCTCCAGAGTCGCGCCTTCGGCCAACGTGGAGTCGGACGTCACGCTCATGCGTTCGGAAACCCCCTACCCGGCATGACCGGGCGAAGTGTATCGGCGACTCCTGTTCGCCACAAATTCACGAACACGCCGAATGCTGCCTGCCAAGAGTGTGATACGCAGGGGGAGCGCCTCCGGGATTGTCGCCCATCGGGCCGTGTGCGTGCAGACGCCATGAGGCCGGCCCTCATTCCCGCATCATCCCCACCAGCATGGGCACGATCTCGGGCCCCCGCATGGTCCCGAGCGACCCCTTCGCGGCCACGGATTCGCCGTACCCGGGCGACCCGTCGGGGGTGACCGGGCCCCCGGCGACCACCAACGGGACCGGATCGTCCGTGTGCGCCTTGCGGACGCAGGACGTCGAATGGTCCGCCGTCACGGCGACCATGGTGTTCCTGAGGTCGATCCGCTGGAGGACCTCGCCGAAGAACGCCCGGTCGATCGCGGAGATGACGTCGCGCTTGTCGATCGCCCGGCCGTCGTGGGCGGGGATGTCCGGGCCCTTGATGTGCACGTAGAGCGCGTCGAACCCCTCCAGCGCCTCGGCCGCGAGCGCCGCCCAGGCCGCGAACGACGCGTCGGAGTTGTCCAGGCGAGGCGCGTCGACCGCCTCCATCCCGAGGAGCATCGCGATGCCGCGCTCCACCGGCATCTCCACGAAGCACCCCCAGGAAGGGCCGAACCGCTCCTTGATGTGCTCGATGGGCGGCAGGTGGTCGCTGCCGTCCCTGGTGAGGATGAGGTTCCCCGGGAGCTTCCCCCGCTCGCGGCGCTTCGCGTTGACCTCCGAACGGTCCAGGATCCGGGCCGCGCCCTCGACGAAGGCGTTGGTGAGGTCGGCGGCACGCCGGGCCTCCGGCGTGCCGTCGAGCGGCTCGGCCGTGACCACGCGCGGCTCGAAGGTCGCGAGGGCCACCCCCAGGTGGCCCTCGCGACCGTACGCCGGGTCGGTGTTCGACACGTTTGCGGACAGCGGGCCCTCGGTCGACCGGATCACGAGCGCGCCGCGGTGCTCGACGGTGGCCCGGAGCTGGAACGACGCGTTCGGCAGCGTGAGCTGCTGCTCGACCTCCTCGGCGAGGGCTTGCGCCTCTTCGGAGGAAAGGTCGCGGCCGACCCGCCGGTCGACGATCTCCGGCCACTCCGCCGTGGCGAAGTTGATGCGGTAGGCCAGGTCGTCCTCGTCGAAGTCCATGCCGATGCCGACGGCCTCGAGCACGCCCCGGCCGGGGTGCTCCTCCCGCGGGTCGTACCCCAGGATGCCGAAGACGCCGGGGTCGGACTCCGGCGCGATGCCGGGGGCGACCGTGTACACGTTCCCGGTGCGGCCGCGTTTGGCAAGGGAATCCAGGAACGGCGTCTCCGCGGCCTCGAGGGGAGTCTGGTTCCCCAACTCCGGGACGGGGTCGTCGCCGAGGCCGTCGAGGCACACGTACAGGAGTCGCCGCACGAGGGCGAATCCTAGTCAGTTTCGTCCGGACCGGCCGACGGTCAGTCCGCGATCGTGGTTCCCCACATGCGGGCCGAGGATCCCTTCGGCGTCGCGACCAGGAGACGGCCCTGTCCGGGCTTCCGGAAGAAGTACACGCCCGGTTGCTCCGCGCCGATACCGCACGCGCCTTCGGGCAGGAACACGACGGCCTGACTCCGCTTGGTCCACCCGAGGGCGAACGACTCGGGCGTGTCCTCGGGGGCGGCCTCGCCGGTCACCGGGACGACTTCGCCCTCGTCCTGCTCGATGAAGTAGGCCGTCGGAACCTCACACTCGCCCGACCACTGGGCCATCTGGAGGTCGGCGTAGCGGGGGTCGATCGTGACGTACCGCCAGTGCCCGGCGATCGGCTCGCCGTCGTGCGTCGGAAGCGGAAGGTCGAGTCCGGTCGGGTCGGAGCCCGTCGCGCGGTCCGCCGCCCGCTGCGAGGCGAGCGGCCGGAGCCGCCGCTGGAACTCCTCCAGCAGATAGTAGGTGCCGTCGTGTTCCAGGACGAGGTGATACGGCAGCGCCGTGGGGTTGTAGATCGAGAAGCCGTCCAGGCGCTCGACCAGACCGCCGTCGAAGAAGTTGTTGAGGTCCACTCCCCCGTCGTGCTCGACCGCGACGCCCTGCTCCGGGAGGCCGGCAATGGGGATCGCGGGCGGACGACCCGGGCTCTCGGAGGGCGACGGTCCGGTGGTCGGTCCGGTGGTCGGTCCGGTGGTCGGCCCGGTGGTCGGCCGGAGCGTCGGACGTCGGTCCGGTGGTCGGTCCGGTGGTCGGCCCGGTGGTCGGGGCGGACGTCGGCCCGGTGGTCGCCGCTGAAGTCTCGGGCGGGGAGGACGGCGGGTGCGTGTCCGATGGAGCCACGCTCTCCGAACACGCGGCCAGGACGACCACGATCACCGCCGGAAGGAATCGCGAGGCTCGCATGGCTCGATGGAAGCATCGGCGCGCGGCGGGTTCAAGTCGAGAGCGGGCGGCCGTTCCGCCGGGCTGGTTCCGGCTTCCGGAGTCCTCGGCGGGCCGCTGCTACCTGTACTTGGCGATCAGGGCGAACTCCTCGGCGTCGAGGCTCGCGCCGCCGACGAGGGCGCCGTCGACCTCGGGGTGCGCCATGAAGCCGCGCATGTTCCCGGCCTTGACGCTGCCCCCGTACTGGACGCGGACGGCCTGGGCCACGTCGTCGCCGTACATGCCACCCAGCACCGACCGGATCACGCCGACCACCTGGCCGGCGTCGGCCGGTTCGGCGTTCTTCCCGGTTCCGATTGCCCAGATGGGCTCGTACGCCACCACCAGCGTTCGGGCCTGCTCCGGCGTGAGGCCCGCGAGCCCCGCCTTGACCTGCGACTCGACGCGCTCGTCGGTCCGGCCGGACTCGCGTTCCTCGAGCGTCTCCCCCACGCACGCGATCGGCGTCATCCCGTTCGCGAACACCGCCTTGACCTTCTTCGCCACGGTCTCGTCGGTCTCGCCGAACAGCTGCCGCCGCTCGGAGTGGCCCACGATCACGTACGAGCACTTCAGCGCGGCGAGCATCGGCGCAGCGATCTCGCCGGTGAACGCCCCCTTCTCCTCCCAGTGCACGTTCTGCGCGCCGAGCGCGAACGGCAGCCGGTCCGACTCGATCAGGGTCTGCACGGAACGCAGGGCGGTGAACGTCGGGCACACGACGACCTCCACGGCCTCGGCGTCCTCCGCGGAGACGAGATACCCGAGCTTCTGGACCGTCTGGATGGCCTCGAGATGCGTCTTGTGCATCTTCCAGTTCGCCGCGACGATCGGCTTGCGGTCCGCCACTCATTCCTCCTTCTGCAGGACGGCGATCCCGGGGAGTTCGTTGCCCTCCAGGAATTCGAGCGAGGCGCCGCCCCCGGTCGAGAGATGGTCGAACGACCCCTCGAGGCCGAGGCGCTTCACGGCGAGCAGCGAGTCGCCGCCGCCGATCACGCTGAACGCGTCCGTGCCGGCAACGGCCGTCGCGACGCCGCGCGTTCCCGCGGAGAACGGCTCCAGCTCGAACACGCCCATCGGGCCGTTCCACAGGATGGTCTTCGCGTCCGCGATCGTCCGGGCGAACTCCTCGACCGTCCGGGGGCCGATGTCGAGGCCCAACAGGTCCCACGGGATGCCGTCGACGGGCACGGTCCGCCGTGGCGCCTCGACCGTCACGTCGGCCGCCGCCACGACGTCCTCGGGCAGCTGGAGGAGCACTCCCCGGTCCCGCGCCTTCCGGTCCGCCTCCCGGACGTCGTCGAACCGGTCCTCCTCGACGAGGGAGCGGCCCACGTTGATCCCCTGCGCCGCGAGGAACGTGAACGCCATGGCCCCCCCGATCAGCAGGGCGTCGACCCGGTCGAGCAGTCCCGAGATCACGCCGAGCTTGTCCGAGACCTTTGCCCCCCCGAGGATCGCTATGTACGGCGCCTCCGGTCCCTCGAGCAGCCGGGACAGCACCTCGACCTCCCGTTGCAGGAGCCGCCCTGCGGCGCGCTGGTCGAACCGGCCGGCGAGGGCGTGGACGCTGGCGTGCTTTCGATGTGCCGCCCCGAAGGCGTCGTTCACGTAGGCGTCGGCCAGCCCGGCCAGCCGGCCGGCGAGCTCCTCGTCGTCCTTGGTCTCCCCCGGCTCGAACCGGAGGTTCTCCAGCAGGACGATCTCACCGGGCTCGACGTGGGAGCAGACCGCCACGGCCTCCTCGCCGGCCACGTCCGACACGGCGGCGACGTCGCGCCCGAGCAGCTCCTGGAGCCGGTCGGCCACAGGCCCCAGCCGGAGGTCGTCGCGGACCTCGCCCTTGGGCCGTCCCAAATGAGAGGCCAGCACGAGCGAGGCGCCGCGTTCCAGCAGCTCGTTCAGGGTCGGGAGCGATGCCCGGATCCGGAGGTCGTCGGCGACCGCGCCGTCGTCGAGCGGGACGTTGTAGTCGACCCGGACGAAGACCCGCTTCCCGCCGACGTCCCCCAGGTCGTCGAGGGTCCGCAGGCTCACAGCGACGAGCCGACCAGCTGGGTGAGCTCCACGAGCCGGTTCGAGTAGCCCATCTCGTTGTCGTACCAGCCGATGACCTTCACCAGGTTCCCCACGACCATCGTGCTGAGGGCGTCGAACGTGCACGACGCCGATGTGCCCACGATGTCCGAGGAGACGATCGGGTCCTCGGTGTACACGAGGATGCCGTCGAGCCGGTCCGTCTCGGAAGCGGCCTTGTACGCGGCGTTGATCTCCTCGACCGAGGCCTCCCGCTTGAGCACGCAGACCAGGTCGGTGACCGAGCCGTCCGGCACGGGAACGCGCATCGCCGTGCCGTCGAGCAGCCCCTTCAGCTGCGGGAGCGCCAGCGCGGTCGCCTTCGCGGCCCCGGTGGAGGCCGGGACGATGTTCACGGCGGAGGCTCGGGCCCGCCGGAGGTCCTTGTGCGGCAGGTCGAGCAGGTTCTGGTCGTTCGTGTACGCGTGAATCGTGGTCATGAGGCCGCGTTCGATCCCGAACGAGTCGTCGAGGACCTTGGCGAGTGGAACGACGCAGTTGGTCGTGCACGACGCGTTCGAGATGATGTTGTGCGTGGCCGGGTCGTACAGGTCGTCGGTCACGCCCATCACGATCGTGATGTCCTCGCCCTTGGCCGGGGCGCTGATGATGACCTTCTCGGCGCCGGCTTCGATGTGAAGCGCGGCCTTCTCGCGGCTGGTGAACAGGCCGGTCGACTCGACGACGATCTGCGCGCCGAGCTCCTTCCACGGGAGGTCGCCGGGGTTCCGCTCCGCGAACACCTTGAGCTCGTCGCCGTCGATCGAGATGCCGTCCCCGGTCACCGCCACCTCGCCGTCGAACCGTCCGTGGACGGAGTCGTACTTCAGCAGGTGCGCGAGCGTCGTGTTGTCGGTGATGTCGTTGATGCCGACGATGTCGAACACCACCCCCTGCTTGCGGGCAGCGCGTACGAAGTTGCGGCCGATCCGGCCGAAGCCGTTGATGCCGATCTTGATGGCCATCGCCTGTTCCTCCCTCGAGCCGGTGCGTGATCGTTGCTCACCAAACATGCGGGTGCTGGAGAAATCCTACTCGTGCGGGGCGACTGGTCGAATGGCCCATTCGGCCCCGGCGGGCCGGGCCGGCCGGGCCGGGCCGGGCCTCAGGGCTCGACGAGGGGGCCGGAGGTCCTGCCGTCGCCCTGCGGCGACGGCCCCGGCGGGCTGACGGTCGGCGACGGCGGCGGGCTCAGGCTTGGGCTGGGCGGGGGGCTCAGGCTCGGGCTCGGCTTCGGGGACGGCGGAGGCGTCGGCGAGGCCTTCGGGCTCGGCTTCGGCGACGGCTTCGGCGACGACGGCTTCGGCGACGGGCTGGGCGGCGGCTGGGTGGTCGGCGCCGGCGGGCTGGGCTGGACGACGGGCGGCGCCGTGGTCGGCGGCGGCGCCGGGCTCGGACTCGGTGACGGACTCGGCGACGGCGACGGTGACGGGGACGGCGCCGGGTTGGAGCGCACGATGTTGGAGGGCCCGACCGCGAGCGGCGTCCCGAAGAACACCCCGCCGTCGTCGGGGACGGACAGGGTCGGGCGCGGCACGACCTGGACCGACACGACGGTCCGGCCCCGCCCCACCATCACGGCGAACCCGCCGACGAGCCCGATCATGAGGAGCACGGCCGCGATGCCGAGCCACCGCTCGCGGGCGCTCCGGAACAGCGGGGGCTTGGGGGTGGCGGGCGCATCGCGGCGGGCCGCGATGCGCTCGCCCATGGAGGGCCGGGCCGGCTTCGGGAGCGCCGCGGCTGCCGCCGCGGCGCGCCGCGCCGTCACCCGCTGCGAGAACGACAGGCGCTGCGGCTTGCGCTCACGGGCCACGCTGCGGGCCTCGCTCCGGGCCCGCCGCCGAACGCGCCAGCCCGGACGGACCATGGCCGGGGCCTCGGCGTTGGCGCGCGCGGCGCGGCGCGCGCGCCAGGCGGCGACCCCACCGGGGGCGGACCGCCGGAAGCTCCGGCGTTCCGCCCGCAGCTCCCGCCGCTGCCGCCACCGGGTAAACGCCAACCGTCCGGGCCGCCGGAACGCCCGGCGCGGGGCGCGCTCGGGCTTCATGTCCCGGCGGATCCTGCGGCGCGCGCGCCACCGCCCGAACGGGCTCATGCGGGAACCGGGGGGACGGTTCCGCAGCTGCATCTAGCGCATCCTCCACCCGGAGCCGGGTCGGGCGCGACCAATGCCCACCTCGTGCGCCCCGGGTCGGGCGCGACCAATGCCCACCTCGTGCGCCCCGGATCGCATGCCACCGACGCCCGCTCCGTTCGCGCCGGGTCGCGGGCCACGCATCACCCGGTCCTCCCCAGGTCGCGATGCCCGACCGCCACCGGGAGACCCTGATCCCGGAAGTACGAGCCCAGCGCTTCCGACACCACCACCGAACGGTGGCGGCCGCCGGTGCATCCGACGGCGATCGTCAGGTAGGACTTCCCCTCGGCCACGTAGCCGGGGACGACGAAGTCGAGCAGGTCGATCAGCCGCTTCATGAACTCCCCGTAGGCCTCCTGTTGCGTGACGTAGCGGCGCACGCGGGCGTCGGTGCCGGGGAGCGGCCGGAGCCTGGCCACCCAGTGGGGGTTCGGCAGGAACCGGACATCGAGCACGATGTCGGCATCGCGCGGGACCCCGTACTTATAGCCGAACGACACCACGCTGACCTGCATGGCCTGCTGGGCCTTCGACGGCGCGAACGCGTCGCGGACCTTGTCCCGGAGGTCGTGCGGCGACAGGCCGGACGTGTCGATGACCAGGTCGGCCTCCCCCCGGAGCGACTCCATCATCAGGCGCTCCTTGCGGATGCCCTCGACGACCCTGCCGGCGGCGGCGAGCGGGTGGCGGCGCTTCGTTCCCTCGAACCGGTTGACGAGGTCGTCGTCCTCCGCCTCCAGATACAGGATCCGGTACGGGATCTCCAGTCGCTTCAGCTCCGCGAACCCGTCCGCCAGGTCCCGGAAGAACACCCCGCTGCGGACGTCCGCAACGATCGCCACCCGCTGCGGCCCGCCCGACGACGCGGCGAGCTCGGCCATCTTGCCGATCAGGCCCGGCGGCAGGTTGTCGACCACGAAGTACCCGAGATCCTCGAGACACCGCGCGGCCTCGGACCGGCCGGCGCCCGACAGCCCCGTGATGATCGTGAAGTCGGGCCCGGTCGCCGGCCCCGGTCCGTCATCGGACGCCTCGGCGCGGCGGTGCCTCCCCGGCTTCGTCGTCTGGCTCATGCCGACTCCCGTGCGCCCGCCGGGGCCTGGAGGTGTTCCACGATCGCCTTCGCCATGTCGGGGCCGATGCCCGGCGTCTGCGCGATCTCGCCCTCCGGCGCCTGTCGGAGCCGGAGCAGCGAGCCGAACCGCCGGAGCAGCGCTTTCTTGCGGGCCGGGCCGATGCCGGGGATCTCGTCGAGCGGCGACGCCAGCGCCCGCTTCTGGCGCTTGGTCCGGTGGTACGTGATCGCGAACCGGTGCGCCTCGTCCCGGAGGTGCTGCAGGACGAACAGCGCCTCGGACGACCGGGGGATCATCAGCGGGTCGGGCTGGCCGGGCATGTAGACCTCCTCGAGCCGCTTGGCCAGGCCGACGGCCGGGATGTCGAGCCCGTGGTCCGCGAGCACCTTCTCGGCCACGCCCAGCTGGCCGCGACCCCCGTCCACAACGATGAGTGCCGGCGGATAGGCGAACCGCCGGTACCTCCGCTGCGAGCCGTCGTCGGCGGCCGGGCCGCGGTTCCGTTCGGCCTCCTGGGCCTCGAGCAGGCGGGCGAAGCGCCGCCGAAGCATCTCCTCCATGGAGGCGAAGTCGTCCTGGCCCTGCACGTCCTTGATCTCGAACCGTCGGTAGTCGCTCCGCTTCGGAAGGCCGTCCTCGAACACCACCATCGAGCCGACCTTGTCCGTCGGGCCGAGGTTCGAGATGTCGTAGCACTCGATCCGCAGCGGGGCCTGTTCCAGTCCGAGGGCGTCGGCCAGCTCGGTCAGCGCCCGCGACCGCGCGCCGAAGTCGCTGGCCCGCTTCAGCTTGTGCCGCTGGAACACCTCGCGGGCGTTCTGCCGCACGGTCTCGGCCAGGCGCCGCTTTGCGCCGCGCTCGGCCACGGCCAGCCGGACCCGGGAGCCCCGCCGCTGCGACAGCCATTCCTCCAGCACGTCGGCGTCGTCCGGCATCACCGGGACGAGGATCCGCGGCGGGACCTCCTCCCGTTCCATGTAGAGCTGCTCGATGAACGACGAGACCAGCTGGCCGGTGTCGAGCTCCTCGACACGGTCGACCACCCAGCCCTTGCGTCCCATCACGCGGCCCCGGCGGATCCAGAAGGCCTGGAACGCCGCCTCGAGGTCGTCCTCGGCCACGCCGATCGCGTCGAGGTCCTCCTCGCGGGTCAGCACCATCTCCTGGTGTTCCATCGCCTTGCGGGCGGCGGCGAGCTGGTCGCGGAGCTTGGCGGCCCGCTCGTACTCGAGCCGCTCGGCCGCCGTCTGCATGTCCCCCTCGAGCCTGCTGAGCACCGGCCCGTACTTCCCGGACAGGAAGTCGCCGAGGGCCTCGACCTGCAGACGGTACTCCTCCTCGGTGACGCCGGTCGCCTCGGGAACGCACGGCCCGCTGCACCGCCCGATGTCGTAGTACAGGCACGGCCGCCGGGCCCGGGCCCGCTGATCGAAGAACGCGTTGCTGCAGGTTCGGACCGGGAACACCCGCGTGAGCGCGTCGAGCGTCTCCCGGATGGCGTACGCGTGCCCGAACGGGCCGAAGTAGCGGGTTCCCTTCTGGCGGGAGCCGCGCATCACGCGGGCGCGGGGCCACTTCTCCGAGACCGTCAACGCGAGGTAGGGGTAGGACTTGTCGTCCCGGTACCGCACGTTGTACCGGGGGCGGTGGGACTTGATGAGGTTGTACTCGAGCATGAGCGCGTCGACGTCGGTCGCCGCGACGATCCACTCGACCTGCTCCGCGGCGGCCATCATGGCCTCGGTCCGCGGGTGCAGCTGCTTCGACCAGTAGCTCGTCACGCGGTTCCGGAGCGACTTGGCCTTGCCGACGTAGACCGTGCGCCCGTCACGGTCACGGAACAGGTACGCGCCGGGCTCGTCGGGGATGCTCGAGGGGAGAGGGCGTGGAACGCTCACCCTTCGATTGTAGGTGCGGGGTCCACCGCGACCGGGAAGGCCGCGTCGCGATTCGGCGCTACTTGACGGTCAGCGTCCCCGTCATCGTGGCGGCGTGGACGATGCAGTGGAAGAAGTAGTCGCCCGCGGCCAAGCCCTTGACCTCGAAGGTGTCAGTCTTCGGCCCAGCGAAGGTGTCATCGCCGGCGAGCGGCGCCGCCCCGCCCTGAGCATCCGCCTCAGACTGGAAGATCTCCACATTGTGCGTCTGGCCCGGGTCCTGGTTGTCGAAACACGCCGTGAAGTCTCCGCTGGGCGCCTCCACCGTGTCCGGCGAGAACCCCGATCCACCCGCGCCCGGCGGGGCGACGAACTCGACCGTGTCCTTCGCGCACCCGGCGCTCGTACCGCCCTGCGGCGGGGTGTAAGGGGTGCTGGGCGCGGGGACTGCCACCCCGCCGAGCTTCTCCGGGTACCCGCCCAGCAGGAGGTCCTCGGCCTGGGCGTCGTACCAGGCCAGCTCGGCCTCCCCGTCGGCCCGCACGGCCAGCGCGGGCATCTCGCCCTCCTCCGTGCCGGGCGTGTCGACCTCGTCGAACGACGTGCCGTCGGTGCTCTGCGCGAGCCGGACGGCCCGCCCGGTGGGGTCGGTCCACGCGACGAACAGTGTGTTGCCCTTGTCCTGATCCACCCCGACCGAGGTGCCGGGCAGGAGCACGGGCGCCTCGTCCGAGGCCGCGGTGGGGGCTTCGTTCGGGGCGGCGGCGGGGCTCGGCGACACGGTCGGCGTCGTCTCAGGCGGCGAGTAGCTGCCGACGTCCGAGACGGTCCAGCTCCCGCCGGAACCGGCCGCGTGGCGGACCTTGCCGTCGGTGGTTGCGAACGACACGTGCATCGTGCCGTCCTTCGCCACCGCCAGCGACGCGCCGAGTGCGCCCTCACCGGAGGCAACCCGCTCGGTCGTCCAGGAGGTTCCGCCCCGCTTGGCGAGCGAGACGTTCCCGCCGCTGTCGGTGTAGGCGACGACCGGGGAGCCGTCGACCTCGGCGATGCCGAGCGTGATGGGCGGGCAGGGCGCCGGGTCGCACGCGCCGAGGTCGGCCACCTGCTCGGCGGTCCACTTGTCCCCGTCGAGGGTCGCGGCCTGCAGGCTGATGGCGCCGGCGGTGGCCGCGTCCGGCTGGACCCACGCCACCCACGGGACGTCGTTCGCGTCGACCGCGACGACGGGTGACAGCCCGGCCTCCTTGGTCACCTGCTGGGGCTCCCCGAACGGCGCCAGGTCGTTGGGCGCGGTCGCGAAGTACACCCCGTCGCTCTGGTTCCAGACCACGTTCTCGGAGCCCTTGGCGCCGACAGCGATGCCCGTCGTGCTGGCGCTGGTGAGCGGGACCACCGTGGCCTCGGACGAAGTGATGTCCGTCTGGATCACGTACCCGTGGCTGAAGATCCCTTCCTTCTGGGAGGCGGTCAGCACGGCGGGCAGTGCGGGGGCCGAGGCGGCGTGCGCCGGCGGGATGTCCCCTTCTTTGAGGGCGGCGATCAGCCCGATGTAGGCGATGTGCGGGTTGCCGTCGGCGTCGAGGGCGATCGATGCCCCCCGGCCGACGTCGTCGAGGAAGTCGACCGTCTGCGGGACGAACGAGGTCTTCACCTGCTGCGCAGTGGGCGGGCTGGAAGCGCAGGCCGCAACCAGCAGTCCGAGAACGAGGACGAGCGCGACCGACGGGACCCTCTTCGACACGGCGCGTCATCCTAATGGCTTCGGAGCAGTTCGTCGCACAGACTGCTGTCCGAGCCACCGGCGGGTGAGCACCAAGTCCTCCAGGGCCTGAAGAGCCCTATTGCTAGATCGTGCCCCCGCCGGGTGGCGGGGAGCCGACGGCTGGTGGGATGTCGTGCCTTCTGAGCACTGATCCATTAGGGCGCCGCGTACTCCTCCAGGCTCGAGGTCGTCGTCGAGCGGGGAAGGAGGAACGGTGATCTTCGTCGGGATCGACTGGTCGGAGACCCACCACGACGTGTGCGTGCTGGACGTCGAGGGCCGGGTGCTCACCAAGGGACGTGTGCCGGAGGGGGTCGAAGGGTTGGCCCGTCTGCACGAGATGCTCGCCGCGCACGCCGAGGAGGCCGCGGACGTGGTCATCGGCATCGAGCTCGACCGGGGCCTGCTGGTCGGGGCGCTCGTTGCCGCCGGCTACGCCGTGCACGCGGTGAACCCCCTGTCGGTCGACCGGTACCGGGACCGACACCGGACCTCGGGGGCCAAGTCCGACCCCGGCGACGCGAGGGTCCTGGCAGACCTGGTGCGGACGGACCGCCACCTGCACCGCCAGGTGGCCGGGGACTCCGACCTGGCTGAGGCGGTGAAGGTCCTGGCCCGGGCCCACCAGAGCCTGATCTGGTCCCGACAGCGCGAAGTGAACCGGCTCCGGAGCGCCCTGCGGGAGTTCTACCCGGCGGCGCTCGTCGCCTTCGGGACCGACCTGGCCTCCTCAGATGCCTTGGCCGTGCTCGAAGCGGCGCCCACGCCTGCCGCGGGACGTTCCATGAGCGCCTCCCGGATCGGGGCGGCCCTGAGGCGGGGAGGGCGCACCCGCCGGGTGAGCGAACGGGCCGAGGAGGTCAAGGCCGCGCTTCGGAGCACCCAGCTCGAGGCGCCGGTGGTCCTCTCTGAGGCCTACGGGGCGCTCGTCCGCTCGACGGTCCGAGTTGTGGCTGAGATGACCGTCCAGATCGAGACGTTGTCCTCGGAGCTCGAAGCACGTTTTGAGGTACACCCGGACGCCGAGATCCTGCGCAGTCTTGCCGGACTCGGCCTGGTCCTCGGCGCCCGGGTCCTCGCGGAGTTCGGGGACGACCCGACCCGCTACGCCGATCCTAAGTCCCGCAAGAACTACGCCGGGTCCTCTCCCATCACCAAGGCGTCCGGGCGCTCGAAGGTGGCGCTCGCCCGTTTCGCCCGGAACCGCCGGCTCGCCGACGCCCTGGACATGTGGGCGTTCTGCTCGATCAGCTGCTCACCGGGGGCCCGCCGGTACTACGACGCCTTGCGAGCAAGGGGCCACAGCCACCGCCGGGCGCTCCGCTCGCTCGCCAACCGGTGGGTGGGGATCCTGCACGGATGTCTACGGCATCGAGCGCTCTACTCGGAGGAGGTGGCGTGGGCGGTCGTCGTCAACCCGGCCGCTTGACACTTACAACCGTGGGATGTCTAGCAGCGGGTGCGGTTGGAGTTGTCCAGCGGGACGGCCGGCGACGCACGCGACCCATGCGTGCGCCCGCGTTGACTCCGCCGACGGCCCCCGCATACCGTCCGCGACGTGGACGACGCGTTCCGTGAGGCCATGTACGGCGCCCAGCTGTACGACACCATCGGAGCCACCTACACCGTGACCCGGCGCACGGAACCGCGCATCGCTGCGCGGGTCCGGACCGCGCTCGGCGACGCGCAGACGGTACTGAACGTTGGGGCGGGCACCGGGTCCTATGAGCCCTCCGACCGCCACGTCCTCGCGGTGGAACCGTCGGCGCTCATGCGTTCGCAGCGCCTCCCGGACGCGGCGCCGTGCGTGGCTGGAACTGCCGAGAACCTGCCCTTCGCCGACGAGTCCTTCGACGCCGCGATGGCGTTCTCCACCGTTCATCACTGGCAGGACCCGATCGCCGGCCTGCGCGAGATGCGGCGCGTCGCCCGCCGGGTGGTCGTGTTCACGTTCGACACCAGTGACCCTGATCGGTTCTGGCTGACTCGCGACTACCTGCCCGAGTTCGCTGCCTCGAGAGCCTGCAGAGTCCTGGCGTCGCTGACCGAGCTGGCTCGCGGGATCGGAGCCCGGATGGAACCCGTGCTCATCCCGTGGGACTGCGCCGACGGCTTCTACGAGGCCTACTGGCGCCGACCCGAGGCGTACTTGGACGAGAGGGTCCGCCGCGGAGTCTCGGTGTGGGCGAGTGTCGGACCGGACGTCGAGTGGCGGGCCGTACGCACCCTCCGTGATGACCTCGCCTCCGGCCGGTGGGCCGAGCGCAACCGCGACCTCCTCGATCTCGACGCAGCAGAGCTCGGCGCTCGCCTGCTGATCGCCTGAACCAGCCACATCTGCTGTCGACGATCAACGGTCCGTCGCGACGGAACATGCATGTTCGACCGGCATGTGGAGGGTCGCTGATCAGCTGGGGATGGGAGACGACCTACCACGCCGAGTTCATGTGGGATTCGCGGGGCTGACGCAGCCAGGGGTCAGGGTCCATCGTCCGGATCGTAGGCCACCCCCCCTCTCGGCGGTACCTGTCCGGCCGCATCCGTTCGCGGTTCGGGATCGGATGGGACATCCGGGGGATCGCACTGGTCCTGGGCTTGCGGGGGCCGAGCCGGGGACCGGGTCTCTGACGAACAGGACGGCTCTGGCGCTCCGCCATATGATTCGCACGATGGGGGTCCAGGCTGCCGTCGTCCAGGCCGCTTCGATCGGGTTCGACCGCGAGCAGACGATGGACAAGCTCGAGCGGTTGATCGCCGAGGCGGCACGAGGTGGGGCGCAGCTCGCCCTCTTCCCGGAAGCGTTCGTTCCTGGCTACCCCAAGGGCATCGACTTCGGAACGGTCGTGGGGCGGCGTACGCCGGAAGGTCGCGATCAGTTCCGGCGGTACTTCGATGCGGCTATCAGTGTGCCCGGACCTGACGTCGACCGGATGGCCACGGCCGCGCGCGAACATGCTATCGACCTGGTCGTGGGCGTCATCGAACGCGACGGCGGAACGCTCTATAGCACGGCACTCTTCTTCAGCTCGGAGGGTTACCTGGGCAAGCATCGAAAGCTGATGCCCACAGCCGCGGAACGTCTCATCTGGGGGTTCGGCGACGGCTCGACCCTTCCCGTCTACGACACACCGCTCGGACGTCTCGGTGCCGTCATCTGCTGGGAGAACTACATGCCCATGCTACGGATGACGATGTACTCCAAGGGCGTCCAGATCTACTGCGCCCCGACGGCCGACAGCCGGGAAACGTGGTTGCCAACCATGCGCCACATCGCGCTGGAGGGCCGTTGCTTCGTGCTCACGACCTGCCAGTTCCTGCGTCGGTCGGACTTGCCGATGGACATCCCCAACCGGATCTCGGAAGAGCCCGACGCGGTCCTGTTGCGCGGAGGCGCTGCGATCATCGGTCCGCTCGGTGACGTGCTGGCCGGGCCTTGTTTCGATGAAGAGAAGATCCTGCATGCGCAGCTCGAACTCGACGACATCGCGCGGGGCAAGTACGACTTCGACGTCGCCGGCCACTACGCGCGTCCTGACGTGTTCCAGCTGAGCGTGAATGAGAATCCTCAGCGGCCCGTCACCTAGTCGAGACGTCGACGATCGACGCGCTGCGGGACCGGCTGATCGGAGGATGGAACCTTCGCTACGTGGACGCGGGAACCGATTCGCGCTCCGTTCGAGCCGCGTCGTCGCGTTCGATCCCCAGCACCTCGGCCAGGAACCGGCCCGTGTGGCTCGTGGGGTGCTGCGCGATCTGCTCGGGCGTTCCGGTCGCCACGACCTCGCCGCCGCCGTCGCCGCCCTCCGGGCCGAGGTCGATGATCCAGTCGGCCGTCTTCACCACGTCGAGGTTGTGTTCGATGACGAGGACCGTGTTCCCCTGGGCCACCAGGCGCTCCAGCACGCCGAGCAGCTTGCGGATGTCCTCGAAGTGCAGCCCGGTGGTCGGCTCGTCGAGCACGTAGATCGTGTTGCCGGTCGCCCGCTTCTGGAGCTCGGACGACAGCTTGACCCGCTGCGCCTCGCCCCCCGAGAGCGTCGGCGCCGGCTGCCCGAGCTTCACGTAGCCGAGCCCGACGTCGACGAGCGTGGCCAGGTGCCGCGCGATCGGCGGGATGTTCTTGAAGAACTCGAGCGCCTCCTCGATGGACATCGCGAGCACGTCGGCGATCGACTGGTCCTTGTATTTCACCTCGAGCGTCTCGCGGTTGTACCGGCGGCCCTTGCACACCTCGCACGTCACGTAGACGTCCGGCAGGAAGTGCATCTCGATCTTGATCTGGCCGTCGCCGGCGCAGTTCTCGCACCTCCCGCCGCGCACGTTGAACGAGAACCGCCCGGGCTGGTACCCGCGGACCCGGGCCTCCGGCGTCTGCGAGTACAGCTTGCGCATGTGGTCGAACACGCCCGTGTAGGTCGCGGGGTTGGAACGCGGCGTCCGCCCGATCGGCGACTGGTCGATGTCGATGACCTTGTCGACCTGTTCCCATCCACGGAGCTTCCGGTGGCGGCCCGGCAGGATCCGCGACCGGTACACCTTCTGCATCAGCGCGTTGAGCAGCACGTCCTGGACGAGCGTCGACTTGCCGCTCCCGCTGACGCCGGTCACCGAGACGAACAGCCCGAGCGGGATGTCCACGGTGACGTCCTTCAGGTTGTGCTCGGTCGCGCCCTCGAGCCGGAGCTTCCGCCGGGCGTTCGGCTTGCGCCGGATCTCCGGCGTGGGAATCTGCCGCCGTCCGCTGAGGTAGGCCCCGGTCAGCGAGTCGGGATCACGGAGCAGGTCCTCGTAGGAACCGCTGAACACGATCTGCCCGCCGTGCTCCCCCGCCCCCGGCCCGATGTCGACGACGTGGTCGGCGGCCTCGATCGTGGCCTCGTCGTGTTCCACCACAACGAGCGTGTTGCCGAGGTCCCGCAGGCGGACCAGCGTGTCGATCAGCCGGCGGTTGTCGCGCTGGTGGAGCCCGATCGACGGCTCGTCGAGCACGTACAGCACGCCGGTCAGCGCCGAGCCGATCTGCGTGGCCAGGCGGATGCGCTGGGCCTCGCCCCCGGCCAACGTTCCGCTCGCGCGTTCCAATGTCAGGTAATCGAGCCCGACGTCGACGAGGAACCCCAGGCGTGAACGGATCTCCTTGAGCAGCCGTTCCGCGATCATGTGCTCGCGCTCGGAGAGCTCCATGTCGGCGATGAAGTCGAGCGTGTCCTTGATGGACATCCGCGGTGAGCTCCCAGATGTTCTTGCCGCTCACCGTGACCGCGAGGGTCTCGGGCTTGAGCCGGGCGCCGTGACATGCCCGGCACGGCACCTCGCGCATGTACTGCTCGAGCCGCTCCCGCTGCGTGTCCGACATCGACTCGGTGTGGCGGCGCTCGAGGTTCGGGATCACGCCCTCGAACGTGGAGTGGTACGAGCGGAGACGGCCCCACCGGTTGCGGTACCGGACGTTCACCTGCCGGTCGGTCCCGTACAGGATCACCTCCCGGGCCGCCTTCGGCAGGCGCTTCCATGGCGTGCGGACGCTGAATCCGTGCTCCTCGGCGACCGCCTCGAGCAGCCGATACCAGTAGGTGTCGCGGACGCCCCCCCACGGCGAGACCGCTCCCTCCTCGATCGAGAGGTCGGGGTCGGGCACCGCGAGCTCGGCGTCGGCCTCGAGGTGGGTGCCGAGCCCGTCGCACACGGGGCACGCCCCGTACGGCGAGTTGAACGAGAAGTTCCTCGGCGCCAGCTCGTCGAACGAGAGCCCGCAGAACGTGCACGCCAGCGACTGCGAGAAGTTGATGATCTCCTCGGTCCCGTCGTGCTGGACGACGGCGATCGAGGAGATGCCCTCGGCCAGCTGGAGCGCGGCCTCGATGGAGTCGGCCACCCGGCGGCGGATGTCGGGCTTGGCCACCAGCCGGTCGACGACCACCTCGATGGTGTGCTTCTTGTTCTTCTCGAGCTTCGGCGGCTCGGCCAGCAGGTGTTCCTCGCCGTCGATCCGGACGCGGCTGAATCCCTTGTGGGCGACGTCGGCGAGCAGCTTCTCGTACTCGCCTTTGCGTCCCCGGACGACCGGCGCCAGCACCTGGAAGCGGGTTCCTTCCGGCAGCTCGAGCACCTGATCGACGATCTGCTCGGGGGTCTGCCGTCCGATGGGCCGGCCGCAGTTGGTGCAGTGCGGGTGGCCGACCCGCGCATACAGCACCCGGAGGTAGTCGTAGATCTCGGTGATGGTCCCGACCGTCGACCGGGGGTTCCTGCTGGTGCCCTTCTGGTCGATCGAGATGGCGGGGCTCAGGCCTTCGATGAAGTCGACGTCGGGCTTCTCCATCTGGCCGAGGAACTGGCGCGCGTATGACGACAACGACTCCACGTACCGCCGCTGGCCCTCGGCGTAGATCGTGTCGAAGGCCAGGGACGACTTCCCGGAGCCGGACAGGCCCGTGAACACGATCAAGCGGCCACGGGGAAGGTCGAGCGTGACGTCCTTGAGGTTGTGCTCACGGGCACCGTGAATTACAAGCCTGTCGGTGCCCACGGAGCCATTCTACGAAAGCCTCCGACATGGCCGATCCAGAGCCTTCCGGGGAGCCCCGGGGGACGACAACCCGGCCCCGACACCGACTGAAGCGGCGCGGGCCGGCCCCGGTCAGGGGTGGACCAGAGAGACGCTCTCCGAGTCGCCGTTCGCGACCCACAGTCCCTCCGGGCCGACCGTCACCAGGCGGGGGCTGGTCCCGACGCGCACGACGTCGGCCTCCTTCCCCGTGTCGGGGTCGATCCGAACGAACGTGTTGTCGCCGGCCTTGGTCAACCAGACCGACCCGAACCCCCCGACCACGTCGAACGAGCCGCCGCTCACGTTGATGGTGTCGGCCACCTCGTTCTTCCCGGGATCGATCCTGAACACCTGCGAGACGCCATTCGTCACCCAGACGGAGCCTTCGGCCTCGGCGACCTGGAAAGCCTCCCCCGGAACCTCGATGTCCGCGGTCTGCTCGTTGGATGCGGGGTCGATCCTGGTTACCGTGCCCTGCTCGTTGGCGACCCAGACCGAGTCGGTCCCGGCGGCGATCCCGTGCGGGGTCTGGCCGACCGGGACGCTGGCGACGACGTTCCCGTCCGCATCCAGCCTGGTGACGGTATCGGCCTGGTCGTTCGTCACCCAGACCGAGCCGAACCCGATCGTCACGCCGAATGCCCCACCCTGCATCGGGATGGCCTGGGGCTTCCCACCCGCCGGGTCCATGCGGTAGAGGGTCTGTTGCTGGTCGGTCACCCAGACGGAATCCAGCCCGGCCGCGATCTCGAACGCGTTGGGGACTCCCTGCCTGGTCTCGCACGCACCCTGTGCGTCTCGGGGTCGATCTGGGAGACGGTGCCGGAGCCCTGGTTCGCGACCCACACCGACGTCGAGTCGCGGGCGATGCCGAACGGCAGCTGGCCGACGTCGACCGTGGCGTCGACGACCGGCTTGGAGCCGGGGGCGACCGGGCTCCCCGTCGGACCGGAGGTGGCAGACGGGCCGACGGGCCCGGCGGCGTGGTGGACGCGGCGGTGGCCGGTGGTGTGGTGGGGGGCGCGGTCGTCGAAGTGCCCGTCGCGGGCGCCGACGGCGATCCCTCCCCCTTCGGCGTGCCGCCGCCCGAGACCGCGAGCACCACGCCGCACGACGAGCCGCCACGGCCACGAACGCGGCGGCGGCGATGAACCAACGGCGCCGCGCGGGGTTCGCGGCGGCCCGGACGGGGCAGGCGCGGCCGGGGGGGATCGGCGCCGCCGGCGGCGTCCAGCGGGCCCCGGGCCGACCCGCGTCGGAGCGCGGTGGCGCGGCGAACGGTCTCCCGGCGGCCCTGCGCCGGCGCGTCCGGTGAGCGCCGAGCGAGCCTCGGCCGATCAGCTCGGAGCACGACGCGTAACCGGTCACCGGGCGCCTTGGCCATCCCCCGCGCGATCACGGCGTCGAGCGCGTCCGGGAGGTCACCGCGAGCGGCGGTCAGCCGCGGGTGGCGGATCGGCCAGGTGCGCCCCGATGAGCGCCCCCTCCGAGTCACGGGGGAACGGCACGTCGCCCGTGCAGCATTCGTACAGGACGCAGGCCAGCGAGTACTGGTCGACCCGTCCGTCGATCTGCGTGTTCTGGAACATCTCCGGCGCCGCGTAGTCGAGCGTGCCGACGAAGGTCCCCGTCTGCGTCAGCCGGGACCGCCGGTCGATCTGGCGCACCAGGCCGAAGTCGGTGAGGTAGACCTCCCGCTCTCGCCGCCGTCCCGGCCGAGCATGATGTTCGCCGGCTTCACGTCGCGGTGGACGATTCCGCTCGCGTGCGCCTTGTCGAGGGCCGAGGCGATCGGCTCGAGGAAGGCGAGGACGGCGTCCGGCGACAAGGGCCCGTGGTCGAGCTCGTCCGCCAGGTCCTCGCCCTCGACGTACTGCATTGCGATGAACAGCACGCCGTCCTGCTCGCCCGCGTCGTACACGGGGATGATGTTCGGGTGGCGCAGGCTCGCCGCCATCCGCGACTCCCGGATGAACCGCTCCCGGAACGCGTCGTCGTGGGCGAGGTAGCTCCGACAGGACCTTCAGCGCGACCGGACGCTCCAGGTGGAGGTGCTGCGCCAGGTAGACGACGCCCATCCCGCCCCGGCCGAGCACGCGCTCGATGCGGTAGGCGCCGATCGTGGTGCCGATCCGGGGATCGGGCCGCGCGTCGTCGGTCACGGCGTGGCTTGTACCACAGGGGTCGTGGGCCTGAACAGGTCCGGTCAGCCGGCGGCCGGCGCCGCAGGCGCCGGCCCGGGCGCCTGCGGAGGCATCGCCACGGGCTGCTGCGGCGGCGGAGCCGCCGCCGGAGGCCCTCGCTTCCGCCCCGGCGTCTCGAGCGACCGCATGTCCCGGCGCCGGAGCACCGCGTACGCCCCGACCAACGACGCCCCGGTCAGCAGCAGCAGCATGAACGCGTCGAGGAGCCAGTTTCCCTTGGAGTGCTTCCAGTTCCCGATCTGCTGACGCTGGAACTCCTGCCGGAGGAGCTTGCGGAAGAGCGGCGGGTTCGTCTGGATGAGGTCGGCGTGCTTTGCGATCGCCGCGACCAGGATCAGGCGGACCCGCACGTTGTTCATGTCGACCGTCGACGCCGCGGTGGACATCCCCCACTGCGAGCTCGTCAGCAGGCTCAGCTGGCCGACCACCGGTGCCGACACCGGGAAGAACCCTCCCGACAGCACCAGCTGCGGCACGATGAGGACCGGCACCAGCGTGAGCGCCTTGTCCGCACTGGTCGACAGGGCCGACACCAGCAGCCCCAGGCCCATGGCCGCCAGGCCCGTGAGCGCGACCGCGACGATGAGCTCGGTCTTCGGGTTGTGCAGGAACACCCCGGTCGCGCCCGGCGCGTCGGCGATCAGGAAGTTCGGGTCGTCGACATGGGCGAACACCTGCTGCCGGGCGAGCCCGATCGTCACCATGACGAACGCCTGGATGAGCGTGAAGGTCCCGAGCACGGCCACCTTCGACGACAGGTAGGCGGAGATCGAAAGCCCCACCGCCCGTTCCCGCCGGTAGATCGGCAGCTCCTTCACGATCTCCTGCACCGCGTTGAGGATGCCGAGCCACGTCGCCGCGAGCACCAGCGTGAGGACGATGATCAGCGCCTCCGCCGCGTGCGCCACGCCGAGCCGCCCCTTGTCGAACATGACGAACAGGAGCAGCCCGATGATCGGCGCCTGGAGCACCAGCAGCAGCAGGTACTTCCGGTCCGCGACGATCAGCCGCAGGTACCGCCGGGTGAGGATGCTGAACTGCTTCCACCACGACTGCCGCCGCTGCGGCGGCGCCGGCGCGGCGGCGTCCATGGCCCGCTGGGCCGCCCTGGCCTCGAGCGGCTTGCCCACGTACTCCCCGTACTCGTTCGACTGCTTGAACGCCCCGCCCCAGTCCACCGCGGTGCTCTCCTCGAGCGACGAGAACACGTCGGCGTAGGCGTCTCCCGCCCCCTCCGCCTTGAAGAACCCCATCGCCTCCGCGGGCGGCCCGTAGTAGGCGACGCGCCCGCCGGGCGCCATGAACAGCACCCGGTCGCAGAGATGGAGCGACTGCGTCGAGTGGGTGACCACGATGACGGTGCGCCCGCCCTTCGCCAGGTCCTGCAGCAGCGCCATGACCTGCCGCTCGTTCCCAGGGTCGAGGCCGGAGGTCGGTTCGTCGAGGAACAGCAGCGACGGCTTGGTCAGCAGCTCGAGGGCGACGCTCACCCGCTTCCGCTGGCCGCCGGAGAGCTTGACGATCTGGGTGGCGGCCCGGTCGGTGAGGTCGAGCTCCTGCAGGACCTCGTCGATCCGCTCCGATCGCTCCTGCTTGGTGGTGTCGGGCGGGAACCGGAGCTCGGCCGCGTACTCGAGCGCGCGCCGGACGCTCAGCAGCGGGTGCAGGATGTCGTCCTGGGGCACGTATCCGATTCGGAGCCGGATGTCGTCGTAGTGCCGGTACAGGTCGCGTCCCCCGTACAGCACCGAGCCCGACGTGGCCGGGCGGAATCCGTTGAGCGCGTTCGTCAAGGTGGACTTGCCCGCGCCGGACGGGCCCACGATGGCCATGAGGCTCGACGGGCCGAGCGAGAAGCTGACGTCGTCGAGGATGACCTTGCCCTCCTCGGTGGCGACCACGAGGTTCAGGGCCTCGAGGTAGGCCTGGCCGCTCTCGACGTACTCCTCGAGCCTGCCGCCGGTGAACCGCAGCAGGTGCCGGCCGAGGGACAGCACCGAGCCCTCGTCGACCCGCGTCCGCTGCGTGATCCGCTGGCCGTTCACGAACGTCCCGTTCGCGCTCCCGAGGTCGGTGATCAGGTGGGAACCGTCCGACGCGCGCTCCAGCACCGCGTGGTGACCCGAGACCGTGAGGTCCGCGAGCACGATGTCGTTGTCCTGCGCCCGGCCGATCGCAATGCGCTGGCCGCTCGTGTCGTGGACCTCGGCGGGCTCGCCGAGGCGGATCGGCGGCGGGGGCGGCGGCGCCCCGGGCACCTGGCCGAACCCGCCCGGCACTGGCCGTCCGGACTGATCCGTCGTGTCGGACATCGCTGCGGACTCCCCCCGGAGATCGGTTCCGGCGGAGGCTAGCCGGGCGATCGGCCGACGGTCAAGGAGACGGCGTTCGAGCCCCCGGGCGGGGCGCCAGCGCCGTCACGACCAGAACTCGTCGACGGCCCGCTGGTCGCCCGGGTGGTGCCACACCTCCACGATCCTGCCCTCGCGCACGTGTCCCACCTGCACCCAGTGGTCGCGGAGCGTCCGGCCCTCGCGCTCGGCAAGCACAAGGCCGCGCGCGACCACGTGTTCGTCGTCGGCGAGCACGCTGTGGAGCTCCGAGCGGAACGTTCCGCCCGACTCGGCGAGGTACCTCGCGAACTGCCCGAGCATCGCATCGGGCCCCCGGAAATCCCCGCCGATGACCCGGCTCGGGAGGTGCCACACGCAGTCGTCGTCGACCAGCCTCCGGGCGGTCACGAAGTCGCCGGAGCCGAGCGCCCGGTACAGCCGGCGATACACCACCACGTTCGGGTGCTCCTCCTCCACGCGAACCTCCTCACATCACGGGGTCGGTCGACCCGCCCTCATGGCCGGGTGGCCCGAAGACGGCAGGTGGGTCCTCGCCTCCCTCCGGTGGAAGGTCACCCTCGGGGAGGGACGCGAGGATCAACGCCATCGCCGGGTCGTGGGGCATGACCGGCCTGCCCTCGCACCGCTCGAGCCCCTGGAGCGCGCCGATCGCGACCTCGCCGGCCGTCACGGAAACGCTCCTCCGCCGCCCGCATCTCCGAGGCGGCCTCGACAACCAAGCCGGCGAGCTCGGGGGGCATATTCGCGTCCTTCGGCAGCTCGTTGCTCCACGGGGTCATGTCGAGCGTCGTCGTGTACCCGAGGGCGTTCACGTTGACGAGCAGGGCCCGGAGCTCGGACTTGCGGGCCGCGTAGCTCCGTCTCGTCCCCTGGAGCTCGGCCTTGGCCTGCTCGAATGCCGTCCGCTCCTCGGTGCAGTCCTTGTTCCGCGTGTCGAGCCAGCCGAGGATCCCCAACAGGACGAGCAGCAGGATGCCGCCGACGACGAGCCACAGCCAGAGCGGAATCCCGCCACCGCCTTCGTCCTCCGACACGGGCGACGCAGACGGCTTCGGCGACGCCGACGGCGAGGAGGACGGGCTCGGCGAGGGACTGGGCGCCGGACTCGGTGAGGGCGAGGGCGATTCCGGCAGGAGCGGCAGGTGGCCGCCGCCGTCCGGCTCGAGCTGGAGGGCGCGGAGGTCGAGCCCGGGCGTGTCGTCTGGGGCGGCTTCGGTCGTGAGCTCGCCGCTGGTGACGACGCGCGGCGCGACGTCGCCGACGAGCAGGACACGCTGGGCGGGTTCGGCGGTGGTGGCGAGCGGTGTCGAGCCGGCGAGCGCCACCAGGACAACCGAGAGAATCGCCGGCGCGGCGACGCGCCGGGGTCGGCGGACCGCGTCGCGGACGAGCCAGGTCTCAGGAACGCGCATCGTCCCCTCCCGTCGGCGGGAGTGTAGGGGCCCGCATGCCGCTCGGCGAAAGCTACCCCCACGGCTCCCGAATCGGGCTGGGCGTATCCTGCCGGTCATGGAGCGAGACCTGCGGCAGACGACGTTGTACACCGACATCGAGGAACACTTCCGGCGGTCCCTGGAACCGGCCTTCGGGAAGATCTCGGGGGCGGTCGACCCGGCCCCCTCCCCCGATGGGACGACCATCGCGTTCACCGGTTCAAAGCTCGAGAAGCTCGAGGGGACGCCCGAGACCCGCATCTGCCTGGTGGACGTCGAGTCCGGCGACATCCGGGAGATCACCGGCGGCCCGAACCACGACCGCCTGCCGAAGTGGTCGCCCGACGGAAAGCGGCTGGCTTTCCTGTCCGATCGCGCCTCGGCCGGTCGGTTCCAGCCCTACCTGCTCGAGGCGGGCCAGGTCGGTGAGGCCGTCGCGGCCCCGGAGGTCGAGGGAACCGTCGAGTACCTGGCCTGGGCCCCCGACGGCAGCGGCGTCCTGCTCGGCGTCGCCGGGCTCGGCGCGGACAAGGCCGGCGCCGAAGGGTCCGGGACGACGACCCGGGACGCGGGCGACGAGCCGGCGTGGCTCCCCGACGTCGAGGGCGGCGACGACCCGGCAGACCGCCGCCGGCTCGACCTGTGGAACCCCGCGGACGGGACGGTCCGGACGATCTCGCCCTCCGACCTCAACGTGTGGGAAGCCGCATGGGCGGGCCCCGGAACGGTGGCCGCGATCGCCTCCGACGGGCCCGGGGAAGAGACGTGGTACGCCTCGAGTCTGGTGCTGATCGACGTGGCCGGCGGAGCGGCGCGCGAGCTGTACCGGTCGGGGCGGGTCGACCGCCAGATCGCACTTCCGGCGGCAAGCCCATCGGGCGGTCGCATTGCAGTCGTGGAGGCGGTGGCGAGCGACCGCGGCGTCGTCGCCGGGGACGTGGTGGTGATCGACGCCTCCACCGGCGGAACCGTCCGCGCCGACGCCGCCGGCGCCGACGTCACTTGGGTCTCGTTCCGAGACGACGACCGGGTGTTCTTCTGCGGGCAGCGCGGGCTGGACTGCGTGGCCGGCGACGTCGACGCGGCCTCGGGCTCGTCGACCGAGCTGTGGGCGAACGGCGAGTCCTTCGGCCAGCGGTACCCCGAGGGCGAGCCGATCGGCGACGACGGGTTCGTTGCGGTCCTCGAGGGCTATGACCGCCCGCAGGAGATCGCGATCTTCCGCGACGGCAAGTTCGAGACCGTGTGCTCGTTCGGCCACGAGGGAACTGGCTACCTGGGCGAGGTCGGCGGCCGGCTGGAACGGATGACGTGGGAGGCCCACGACGGGCGAGAGGTCCAGGGACTGCTGACGCTGCCCGAGGGGCCGGGCCCCCATCCGCTGCTGGTCCACGTGCACGGCGGGCCGGTCTGGGCGTACCGGAACCGGTGGGGCATGGGGTTCTCCATGACGCCGCTGCTCGTCTCCCGCGGGTACGCCGTGCTGCACCCCAACCCGCGGGGCTCGTCGGGCCGGGGGCAGGAGTTCGCCGATCTGGTGGTCGGGGACATGGGAGGCGACGACGCGAAGGACGTGCTGGCGGGCGTCGAGGCCGCGATCGAACGCGGCATCGCCGACCCCGCGCGGATCGGCGTGTTCGGGGGGTCCTACGGCGGGTTCATGTCCGCTTGGCTGCCGACGCTCACCGACCGGTTCGCGGCGTCGGTGGCGTTCTCCCCCGTCACCGACTGGTACAGCCAGCACTGGAACTCGAACATCGGGAGGTGGGACTCGGAGTTCCTGAAGGACGACCCGGCGACGCCGGGCGGGGCCTACTTCGAGCGGAGCCCGGTGATGTTCGCGTCGAAGGTGACGACGCCCACCCTCCTCACGGCCGGCCTCCAGGACCGGTGCACGCCCCCGGGCCAGGCGGTCGAGTTCTTCCGGGCGCTCCGGGAGCACGGCGTCGAGTCCGAGGTCGCCATCTATCCGCAGGAGGGGCACGGCGTCCGGCAGATGCCGGCCGTGTTCGACTTCTGCGCGCGGACCGTCGGGTGGTTCGAGCGGTTCATGCCCGCGAGGGCTCCCGCGAACACCGGTGCCGGCGCGCCGTCGGACGGAGCGGCCGGGTGACCGACTTCGAGGCCTACCGCGACGAGTTCCCGGTCGTCGGGAGCAAGGCGTACCTGATCAGCGCGTCGCTCGGCCCCGTGTCGAACCGGGCCCGCCGGTACCTCGACGAGTACGTCGATGCCTGGGCCGGCGAGGGCGCGCCCGACCCGGTGTGGATGGAGCACATCTTCCCCCGCATGCGCTCGGTCAAGGAGACGTTCGGCGGCCTGGTGGGTGCCGACCCGGGCGAGCTGGCCATCGTCACGAACGTCTCGCTGGCGCTGTCGACGATCGCGTCCTGCCTCGACTTCTCCGGCGAACGCAACCGCCTGGTGCTCTCCGAGCTCGACTTCCCGACCGACGGCCACGTGTGGCTGGCGCAGGAACGGCGGGGCGCCGAGGTTGTGTGGCTCCCCTCCCCCGACGGGCTGACCGTTCCGCTCGAGGCGTACGCCGAGGCCATCGACGAACGCACCGCGGTTGTGTGCATCAACCGCGTCCTGTACCGCTCGTCCACGCTGGTCGACGCGAAGGAGATCGCCCGGATGGCCCGCGAGGCCGGCGCGTGGTCGGTCGTCGACGACTTCCACGGGGCCGGAATCATCCCCGTGGACGTCCACGACCTCGGGTGCGACTTCTACACGACCGGGGTGCTGAAGTGGCTCTGCGGCGGCCCGGGCCTGACGTTCCTGTATGCCCGGCGCGACCTCCTGCCGACGCTGCAGCCGGCCATCACGGGGTGGATGGCCCAGGAGGAGCCGTTCGCGTTCGACCACAAGCACCTCAAGCCGCACGCCACCGCCCGCCGGCTGGAAAGCGGGACGCCGCCGGCGCCGACCGCGTTCATCGCGCAGGGCGGGCTCGACATCATCACGGAGGTCGGCCCGGAGAACATCCGCCCGCGGATCGGCGAGCTCAGTGACTACGTCATCGCCGGCGCGCAGGAGGCCGGCCTTCCGGTCCGATCGCTGCCCGACTGGCGGCAGCGCGGGGGCCTCGTGAACATCGGCGTGGGCACCGACGCCGAGAAGGTCTGTCACGCGTTGTTCGAGCGGGATGTCTGCGTGGACTTCCGGGGGGACGGCATCCGGGTGTCGCCCCACTTCTTCTCGATGCACGAGGACGTCGACCGGCTGTTCGCCGCGCTCCGCGAGATCCTCTAGCGCGATCCCGATGGAACGGGTCGACGTCGCGGTCGTCGGTGGCGGGCAGGCCGGTCTGTCCACCTCGTTCGAGCTCGCGGCGCAGGGCGTCGAGCACATCGTCCTGGAACGAGGTCGGCCCGGCCAGTCCTGGCGCGATCGGTGGGACTCGTTCTGCCTGGTGACCCCGAACTGGTTCGTCCGGCTGCCAGGCGCCTGGTACGACGGTCCCGACCCCGACGGCTATCTGTCGCGGGCCGAACTCGCCGCGTACTTCGACTCGTACGCCGCAACGCTCCCCGGCACGGTCCGAGCGGGCGTCGCCGTCGAGGGCGTCGACGCCACGGACGGAGGGTTCGTCGTGCGGTCCTCGGAAGGCGAGTTGCGCGCCCGAACGGTGGTCCTGGCCACCGGCGCCTACCAGGAGCCATACCGCCCGGCCGGCGCCGCCTCGCTCCCCGCCGCGCTGCTCCAGATCGACGCGACCGGCTACCGGAACCCGGAGGAGCTCCCGGCCGGGCGGATCATGGTCGTCGGCAGCGGGCAGACCGGCATCCAGCTCGCCGAGGAGCTTCACGAGGCGGGGCGGGAGGTGGTCCTCGCCTGCGGACGGGCGCCGTGGCTGCCCCGGCGGATCGGCGGGCGCGACTTCGTGTGGTGGGCGCTCGAGACCGGCTTCCTCGACACGCCGGTCGAACGGCTGGCCACATCGGACCTCCGGCTGGCCGCGAACCTCCAGGGAAGCGGACACGGCGGCGGGCACGATCTGCACTACCGGACGCTCCGCGGGCGCGAGGGACTGACGCTCACGGGCCGGTTCCTCGGATCGGACGGGCGGCGGGCGCGGTTCGCGGGCGACCTCGCCGAGAGCGTGGCCTGGGGCGACGCGCGGCACCTCGAGTTCATGGAGCTGGTCCGGGCCACCGTGGCCGCGCGCGGCCTCGATCCGGTGGAGCTGCCCCCGCCCGAACCGCTCGACTGGCCCGCGCCGGAGGAGGTGGACCTGGCCGGCTTCGGCGCCGTGGTGTTCACCGGCGGGTTCCGGCCGGCCTACCGGTCGTGGCTTCCCTGGGACTCCGCGTTCGACGCGCACGGCTTCCCTTTCCACCACGAGGGCGTGAGCACCATCGTCCCCGGCCTGTTCTTCGTCGGCGTCCACTTCCTCCGCACGCGGAAGTCGACCCTGCTCGGCGGCGTGGCCGAGGACGCAGCGATGGTCGCCGGCGGTGTGGCGCGACACCTCGGCGCCGCCTCCGACTGACGGAGGCCCAGGTCAGCTCGGTGGAACGCTCTCCACGAACTCGAGGATCTCGGACCGCACCCGCGCCGAGAACTCCGGGTCGGAGAAGAAGTCGGTTCCATGGGTCGACGTCGGCAGGACGACGGCCCTGACGGGTGGTGTCGACGCCTGCTTCCACCCGGCCACGTACGGGCCCGCCGAGGAGTCGTTCGCGCCGGCGACGAACAGCTTCGGCGCCCGAATCGCGTGGATCACCTTCGCCGTAAGGTCGAAAGGCGGGAGGTAGCTCACGGCGGACAGGCTGAACACGCCTTCCACCGCGTCCGGGTGCTTCGAGGCCGCCCACAGCGAGGCGATCCCGCCAAGGCTGGCGCCCCCGATGACCACCGTCGTCGCTCCCCGGTCCCGCAGGAACGCCACCGCACCGAGGATGTCCCGGTCGGTCGCGCCCGAGTCGATGGTTCCGCCGGAGCAGCCGGCCGCCCCGCCGGGACACGTCCCGCGGACGTCGTAGGTCAGCGCGGTGAACCCGTGGTCGCCGAGGATGCTCGCCATCCACCACCAGGGCTCCTGGTCGCTCCGGAGCATGTGCGTGAGGACGACCCCGACGTCGCCGTCGCCGAACACCCGGCCGGACAACCGCACGCCGTCGGAGGAACGAAACCGCACCGGCTTCGAGGCCGCGATGAGGGTCTGTTCGTCGGGCGAGGCTTCATCCGACGGTTCGACCGACGGCTCCGAGGTTTGAGACGGAGCAGACGAGCTCGGAGCCGAGGCCGGCGTTCGCGGTGACGCCGGAACGCGCGTCGGTCCGGAGCCCGCCGGGACGGAACGGCACCCCGTCGCGACGACGGCGCACAGCACGATGATGAGCGGGAGTCGCGGGACGCGCACCCCTCGATACTAAAGACAGCTCGTCGGAGGCCGGATGGAGATGCGGGTGCTTGTGCGGGTCAGCGCTGAAGGACGACGCGCCCGGCCCGCATCACCAGGCGGAGCTCCCCGAGCGCCTCGAGATCCTCGAACGGGTCGCGGGCCACGCCGATGATGTCGGCCGGCGCGCCCGGCTCGAGCGGCGCCCGCATCATGGCGGTCAGGACGGCCTCGGGGCTGAGCCCGGCCTGGTACAGCATCATGACCTCGCGCACGTCGATCCCCGGCGGCACCGGCCCGTTGCCGAGGTCGGTCCCGTACAGCACCTTCCCCCCCGCCCGGGCGAAGCGGAACAGGTTGTCGATGGCGACCCGGATCTCCGGCGTGTCGTCGCCGTACGAGTGGATGTCGAGCGTCGACACCAGACGCATCGACTTCGCCATGCCCTCGATGACGGGGTCCGGGACCTTCTCCGTCCACGGGCAGTGCGCGACCTCGTCGATCCCCGCGCCGAGCGCCCGTTCGGCCTGGCCCTTCCCCTGGACGTGGGCCGTCACCGGCAGCTGGAACTCGTGGGCCGTCTCGACGATCGCCAGCAGGTCCTCGTCCGGGGGGGTCGGCCCCGCCTCGGCGTTCAGCGACACCTTGATGTGCGCGGCGCCGAGCCCGGCGAGATGCCGGACTGCGCCCGCGGCTTCGTCCGGCCCCCGGACCTCCCATCCCGTTCCCTTCGGCGCCCACGACGCGCGGGTGGGGTAGCCGCCGGGCGCGGTCAGCATCGGCCCGGCCGCCGCGGACGAGCGGCCCGTTGAACGAGAACCCCTCCGACGCGTCGGCCAGCGGGAAGATCTCGGCGGACGGCCAGGCGAGGTCGCGGACGGCGGTGACCCCGCCGAGGAGGACCGCCCCCGGGTCGGCGAGCCCCATGTGCACGTGGCGGTCGGCCGCCGCCGGCAGCAGCACGCCGTCGAGCAGGACCGTGACCTCCGACGGCGGCGCTCCCCGCGACTCGCCGGCGTACACGATCGCGTCGCCGTCGATCACGACGGTGGCCTGTTCGATCCGTTTGCCCGGCCCGAGCCAGGCGAGCGGGGCGCGGATCGAGAGCGCGGCCGCCCGCAGGGTCATCACGGAGGGACGATCGCACAGCAACCTGACCGAATCCACGACCCCCTGAACCAACGACGGCTGTTCGCCTCCGGTCAGGCCGTCCGCAGCGCGTCGATCGTCGCGGTCTCGACGAGACCGGCGACCGCGCGCGCCAGTTCGCCGTCGGAAGTGACGAACGCGTCCGCCTGGAGCTGGGTGAGCGCCACGAATTCCGCGTCGTCGGTCGTCTCCCAGCCCAACTGGGCTGCGACCCTCCAGGCCGTCCTTTGCAGCACCTTGTCCCCGAGGAACCGGACCTTCAGCGAGTTGATCCGCGTCACCCGCTCGATCCCCTCGGTGGTCGAGATCTCGCCCCGCCGGGACGCCTCGTACAGTGCCGACAGCGCCTGCGAGCGGACCAGCGTTGGCGCAACGAGCTGGTGACCGGCGGCGACCTCGACCTCCCCCGCGGCGATCCGAAGCAGCGTCTGACAGTCGACGACGAACCGCGTCACTCCTCGGACACTACATGCTGGTCGAACCGTGCCTCGCCCGATCGCCGCTCGCGGCCGCTTCATCGGCAGACCGAAACGAATGGTGGTTCGTGGAGGTCGGTGAATCCGACAGCCCACACCTGGCCCCCGATCTCGCGGACGGCACGGATTTGCCCCTGCCCGCCGGCGGAGGCGACCGGCAGCGGCACGGTGGCCCATTCCACGCCGTCGAAATGCATGACGACGGGGGTACTCAGACCCGAGGCTGGGTCGAATTCGGCGCCGGCAACCCATACATCGTTCGGAGCGGCGGCGTCGACGGCGGCGAGTTGCAGGACGGCGCCGCTCGCGTGCGGCAGCGTCGTGCGGCTCCAGGTCGACCCGTCCCAATGGAGCACCTCAGACGGAACCTCCGCGTAGTTCGATCCCCCTCCCCCGGCGACCACCCAGACGTCGTCCGGCCGTGCGGCGCTGACGGCACGGCCGACGTACGGCGCCTGCGCCGGCGGCAGCCCGTCGACCTCCTGCCAGCTCGCGCCGTTCCAGTGCACGATGACCGGTGGCCCGGGCTCGTCGGAGAGGTCGTCTCCGCCGACGGCCCACGCCTCACCCAGACCCGTCGCGGCCACGTCCCACAACCCCATGAATGGTCCGCGGAAGGCCTTCGGCACGGGGGTCTCGGTCCAGCGGGTCCCGTCGAAGTGCTCCGCGAAAAGGGTGGAGTTGCGGTCGCCTTTTCCTGGGGGCCTCGTCCCGACGGCCCAGACGTCGTCCGGAGCCGCGGCCGATACCGCGAGATCCGTCACGACATCGGCCGGCACGGGATCGCCGGCGTGCGACCATGCGGTCCCGTCCCAGTGCAACGGGCCGGCCGATGTGGACACCCACACGTCGTCCGGACCGAGCACGTCCAGCGAATTGATCCCGTAGTGCTCGAGGGGCGGCAGCACGCTCATCGACGACCCGTCCCAGTGGAAGACGACGCTCGTGGTCACCGCAGGCTTGTCGAACGCGCCGTGGACGGTCCCACCGATCCACACGTCGTCCTCCGACTCCCCGTCGACATCCGCGAGCTGGAAGCTCCCGTCCTCCGCGACCACCCTCCGAAGCGGCGGCGGGAGCTCGGGAAGCGGTTGTGGCTCGAAGGTGCACTGCACGGGAACCCGCTCTTGGGACGGCGTCGGCACGGCCGACGCGGTCGGTTCGGTCGGCGTCGTCTGGTGCTGCCCCGACGTGGGAGCCGGCGAAGAACCGATCGGAATCGGCGGACCCGAGCGCTCGGACAGCGCGCGGGCGAGTGCGATCCCGCCGAAGGTCACGGATCCGACCACCAGGATCGCGCCGACGGAGATCGCCACCACCCGGCGACGGCCCCGGCGGAGCATCCCCTCCGGCGGCTCGAATGCCCTCGGGGCCAGGCCGGCCAGCCGGTCGAGCGACGACCGGACCCACCGTTCGTCGTCGCGTGGCCCGTTGGCGCTCACCGTCCGGCCTCCTTTCGCAGGGTCTCCATGGCACGTGACACCAGCGAGCGGACCGTGCCGGGTGCGCACCCGAGGATCTCGGCGGTCTGCGTGTCGGAGAGGTCCTCATGGAACCGGAGGACGACGGCAGCCCGCTGGCGGTCGGTGAGATGCTGCAGTCGGATCCGGAACGCTTCAGCGTCGAGGGCGTCCGGCTCAACGGTCTCCGGTGGTCCGAGGATCGCCTGCCGAGCCAGCACGTCCCGCTCCCGCCGGCGCTTGCGGTAGTGCATCCGAACGAGGTTGACCACCGTGGTCCGGAGATATGCGGGGAACGCCTCGGGGTTCCGGATGTGCGCGAGGCGGCCGGCGAGCTTGACGAACGCGTCCTGCACCAGATCCTGAGCGAGGGCGGCGTCTCCGGTCAACAGCCAGGCGAGCCGCAGGGCCGAATCCGCGTGCAGCCGGTACAGCTCGCCGAGCCGGCTCCCCGATTCGACGCGGCGATCCTCGATGTCCGCGTTCGCGGACGAACCCACGCCCGGCGAGGGACTTCCCATGTCCATGAGATGCCTGGGGACCTCCCAACCGCTGCACCTCCGGCAAACGACTTGAGGCTAGCGGACCCCGGCCTTACGCATCGAATCGAGCTCGCGCTGGAGGTCCTTGACCTCGTCGCGGATGCGGGCCGCGTACTCGAACCGGAGATCCTTTGCGGCCTGGTGCATCTCCTCTTCGAGCGTCTGGATCAGGCGCTGGAGCTCCTCGGTCGGCATCTCGGGGTGCTCGCGCTTGCGCCGCCGCCGGCTCGGCGTGGTCTGCCGCCCGCCGCGCCCGCCGACGCCCTCGATCGACATCGACAGCAGGATGTCGGTGACCTCCTTGCGGATCGACTGGGGGTCGATGCCGTGTTCGCGGTTGTACTCCTCCTGGATCATCCGGCGGCGCTGGGTCTCGCTGATCGCGGCTTCATGGAGTCGGTGACCTCGTCGGCGTACATGATCACCATGCCGCTGACGTGCCGGGCCGCGCGGCCGATCGTCTGGATCAGCGAGGTCTCCGAGCGCAGGAACCCCTCCTTGTCGGCGTCGAGGATCGCCACCAGCGACACCTCGGGGAGGTCGAGCCCCTCCCGCAGCAGGTTGATCCCCACCAGCACGTCGAACTCCCCCAGCCGGAGGTCGCGGATGATCTCGATGCGCTGCACCGTGTCGACCTCGCTGTGGAGGTACCGGACCCGGATGCCCATCTCGATGAGGTAGTCGGTGAGGTCCTCGGCCATCTTCTTGGTGAGCGTCGTCACGAGCACCCGTTCGTTGGCCTCGGCCCGCTTGCGGATCTCCTCCATGAGGTCGTCGACCTGGCCCCGGGTCGGACGGATCTGGACCTCCGGATCCATCAGCCCGGTCGGCCGGACGACCTGTTCCACCACCTGCTTGCTGACACGCAGCTCGTAGGGCGACGGCGTGGCCGACATGTACACGACCTGCTGGACCCGCTCGCCGAACTCCTCGAACTGGAGCGGCCGGTTGTCCATCGCCGAGGGGAGCCGGAACCCGTAGTCGACCAGCGTCCCCTTGCGGGACATGTCGCCCTCGTACATCCCGTGCAGTTGGGGAACCGTCACGTGCGACTCGTCGATCACGCACAACCAGTCGTCCGGGAAGTAGTCGAGCAGCGTGTAGGGCGCGGTGCCGGCCTCGCGGCCGTCGATGTGCCGGGAGTAGTTCTCGATCCCGGAACAGAACCCCATCTCGCGCATCATCTCCAGGTCGTACGTGGTCCGCATGCGCAGGCGCTGGGCCTCGAGCAGCTTCCCGGCCGAGTCCAGCTCCGCCAGGCGCTCGGAGAGCTCCTCCTCGATGCCCTTGATGGCCCGCTGCATCGGTCCCGCCGGCGACGTAGTGCGTGGCCGGGTACACGGTGACGTCGTTGAGCTCCTGGACGACCTCGCCCGTCACGGGGTCGAGCCGCGTGATGCGTTCGATGTCGTCGCCCCACCACTCGATGTGCAGGACCGGTCTCCTCGTACGCGGGGTGGATCTCGAGCGTGTCGCCCCGGACCCGGAACCGGCCCCGCGCGCAGCGACTGGTTGTTCCGCTGGTACTGGATGTCGACGAGCCGCCGGATGGCGAAGTCCATGTCGAGCTTGGTGCCCGTGTGAACCCGCAGGATCTGGCCCATGTACTCCTCGGGCGACCCCAGGCCGTAGATGCACGACACGCTGGCCACGATCAGGACGTCGCGCCGGGTCAGGAGCGACGCGGTGGCCGAATGGCGCAGGCGTTCGATCTCGTCGTTGATCGAGGAGTCCTTCTCGATGTACGTGTCGGTCGACGGGACGTACGCCTCGGGCTGGTAGTAGTCGTAGTAGCTGACGAAGTACTCGACGGCGTTGTTCGGGAAGAACCGCCGGAACTCGTTGGCGAGCTGGGCGGCGAGCGACTTGTTGGGGCTGATGACGAGCGTGGGCCGCTGGATCCGCTCGATCATGTGCGCGATCGTGAACGTCTTGCCCGAACCGGTGATGCCGAGCAGCGTCTGGTAGTCGTCGCCGCGCAGCACGCCCTGCGGCCAGCCGGTCGATGGCCTCCGGCTGATCCCCCGTCGGTTCGAAATCCGCGACGACCTTGAACTCAGGCACGCACCAAGTGTAGGTGCCCCCGCCGACACGGCCGAACGGCGCCCGACCAGCACGGTCGAAGGCCGCCGGGGACGGAGCCGCCCCGGGAACGAGTTCCCGGGGCGGCGTCCAGAAACAGCTCCGAAATCAGCCGGCCCGGCGTTCCTCCGCCTCGCCTCGTCGCGGCCGCCCTCGGTGACCGCGGCCGTATCGCTCTCCGCGGAGAGCGGCTCGGCCACCTCCTCGAGCGGCTTGCCCTCGGCGTCGACGCCCAGCCACACCTCCAGCAGCCCGGCGAGGATCATCGCCGCCGCGCCGATCACATAGCCGATGAACACGTCGGCCTTCTGCCCGGACGCACCAGGGCCCCGAACAGGACCGGCCCGATGATCCCGCCGAAGCCCGTTCCGATCGCGAAGAAGAACGCGATCGCGTTCGCCCGGATCTCGAGCGGGAAGATCTCGCTCACCGTCAGGTACCCGGCGCTCGCCCCCGCCGAGGCGAAGAAGAAGATCACCGACCACGCGATCGTGAGCGAGATGGCGCTCGTGAACACGATCTCCTGGCTGAACATCCACCCGTCGCGATCAGCAGGAGGCCGGAGACGATGTAGCTGCCGGCGATCATGGCCCGGCGCCCAATCGAGTCGAAGAGCGGCCCGAGCAGCATCGGCCCGAGGAAGTTCCCCACCGCGAACGGCAGGATGTACAGCCCGACGCTCTCGTCCGCCACCTTGAAGAACGTCGTCAGCACCAGCCCGAACGTGAAGAACACCGCGTTGTAGATGAACGCCTGGGCGCCCATCAGCGACAGGCCGAGCACGGTCCGCTTGCGGTTGTCGCGGAACATCGCGCCGAGGATCTCGGGACCGGGGTGTGGTCCCGGGGCCGCATCTCGATCGGGTCGCCCTCCGGCTCCGGGAGCTCGTCGAGTCCGTTGTACTCCTTGACCTTGCGCTCGATGTCGGCGACGACCTGTTCCGGCCTCGTCCTCGCGGTTGTGCGTCATGAGCCACCGCGGGCTCTCGGGGAGCAGGCGACGGATCATCAGGACGCACAGGCCGAGCACGGCGCCGAGGCCGAACGCGAGACGCCATCCGAGGTCGGGCGGCAGGAAGCCCGGGCTGCAGCAGGAGCACGGTCAGCGCGGCGCCGGCGGCCGTGCCGAGCCACCAGGTGCCGTTGATCGCCAGCTCGACCCGTCCGCGGACGCGGGCCGGGTTCAGCTCCTCGGTCGCCGAGTTGATCGCGGCGTACTCACCGCCGATTCCCATCCCGGTCAGGAACCGGAACACGAAGAACGGCGCCGCGCCCCACGAGAACGCCGTCGCCACGGTCGCCGCGAGATACAGCAGCAGCGTCCACATGAACAGCCGCTTGCGCCCGAGCCGGTCGGTCAGGTACCCGAACAGGAACGCTCCGACGACCGCGCCCGCGATGTAGATCGCGCCCACGAGACCGATCTGGAACTCGGTCAGCGCGAGCGTGTCCTTGCTCGTCAGCGTCGGGGCGATCGAGCCGACGATCGTGACCTCGAGCCCGTCGAGGACCCAGGTGATGCCGAGCGCGATGACGACCAGCCAGTGCCACCGGCTCCAGGGCAGCCGGTCCATCCGCTGCGGGACGTCGCTCGTGATGACCTGTTCCCCGCTTCGGTCCGTCCGTGTGGCCAATTCCCACACCTCCGTTCCCAGGGCGTCCGGTCGGGATCGAGCTGGCGGGCTCGGCGATCGAACCGACCCTCAGCGGATACCCCGGTTGCGCTGGGGAAACGGTCTCGGGCGGGATGCAGCGAGGGCGAAGCGCGGGCGGAGCTGCGGTGTCGCGTCAGGCCATCCAGGCCTCGACGCGCTCCTGGACCTCGTTCAGCCGGTCGATGACCGCCACGAGCATGGCGATCGCGACGCTCGGATGTTCCATCAGGAATGCGTGGAAGTCCTCGGCGGAGATCTTCAGGGCCGTGACCGGCTCGACGGCCCTCACCGTGGCCGAGCGCTTCCGGCGGCGGATGAGCGCCATCTCGCCGACGAACGAGCCGGGTTCGAGGTTGTGGAACCGCCCGCCGACGTCGACCTGGGCCTTGCCCTCGAGCACGATGTACATCCCGTCGCCCGGGTCGCCCTCCTCGACGATGGCCTGTCCCGCCTCGAAGTCGGCGTGCGACCCGATACGGATCACGTTCGACAGGTCCTCGTCGCTCAGGTCGGCGAAGAACGGCATCTGCTTCAACGCCCCGATCTCCAGCTCGTGCTCGTCCATGTCCTGCGATCTCCCCTGCCTCGCCTTCGTCGACGGTGCGTCGACGCACCCAAACCCTACAGCCGCCCGGCGTCGATGATCCGCTGCAGGAACGCCCGCGTCCGCTCGTTCTCGGGCTCGGAGAAGATCCGCTCCGGCGGCCCCTCCTCCAGGATGCTGCCGCCGTCGAGGAACACCACCCGGTGGGCGATGTCGCGGGCGAACCCCATCTCGTGGGTGGCGATGAGCATGGTCATGCCGCCGGCCGCGAGCTCGCGGATCACGTTCAGCACCTCGGCCACCAGCTCGGGGTCGAGCGCGCTCGTCACCTCGTCGAGGAGCATCAGCCGGGGCTGCATGGCGAGCGCCCGGACGATCGCGACGCGCTGCTGCTGCCCGCCGCTCAGAGCGATCGGGGTAGTCGTCCCGCTTGTCGGCCAGGCCGAACCGCGTCAGGAGCTCGTCGGCCCGCGCCTGAGCCTCGCGCTTCGACAGCCCGAGCCCCTCGACCGGCCCGAGCGTGATGTTCCGCAGGACGGTCATGTGCGGGAACAGGTTGAACGACTGGAACACGATGCCGATCCCCCGCCGGACCGCGTTCACGTCGCCGCCGCCTCCCGTCACGTCCCGGCCCTCGATGACGATCCGGCCCCCGTCGACCGCCTCCAGCAGGTTCACGCACCGCAGCAGCGTCGACTTGCCCGACCCCGACGCGCCGATGAGGCACACGACCTCGTGCTCGCGCACCGCGAGGTCGATGCCCTTCAGCACCTCGAGCTTGCCGAACGACTTGTGGATCCCCTCCAGCCGGAGGGCCTCGGACCCGTTCGGCCCACTCACAGAACCGTTCCCCCCTGCCGCCGGGCACGCTGCCGGGCCAGCAGCCAGTCGACGAACCGGGTCATCGGGATCGTGACGGCGAGGAACAGCACCGCGGCGCAGAGCAGCGGCGTGAAGTTGAAGTCGGCCTGCTGGTCGATCTGGGACTGCTTGAACGCCTCCGGCACCGCCACCACGAACGCCACGAGCGCGGTGTCCTTCTGCAGCCCGATGAAGTCGTTGAGCAGCGGCGGGATGACGCGCCGGATCGCCTGGGGGATCACGACGAACCGGAGCGACTTCCACCGGGACAGGCCGAGGGCCCGGGCCGCGGCGACCTGGCTCGGATGGACCGATTCGATCCCGGCCCGGTAGACCTCGGCGACGTACGCCGCGTAGCACAGGACCAGCGCCGTCACCGCCCAGAACGTCGCCGAGTGGGGCACGCCGGGGAGGTCGAGCGACGGCACCCCGAACCCCAGCAGGTACACGAGCAGGATCACGGGCAGCCCGCGGAACAGGTCGGTGTAGATGATCGCCATCACCCGCAGCGGGAAGAACACGGCCCCGGCAGGCTCCGCAGGACGGCGATCAGCAGCGCCAGCGCCAGGATCACGACCTCGGCGATCAGGAAGTACTCGATGTTCCGGACGAACTTCCTGGCGATCTCCGGGAACGTGTCGCGGAACTCCTCGCCGTTGAAGAACGCCTGCTTGACCGCCGGCCAGTTCTTCGAGTGGACGACCACCCAGACGATCGCGCCGAACACGACCAGGGTGCTCACGACCGCGATCGCGACGCCCTTCGCCCCCTCCTGACGGAGGCCGGTGCCGCCGATCAGCCGGGAGCGCCGGTTCCCGCGAGGAGCGTCGGGACCCGGCTCGGGAAGCGATCCGACGTCGTACGCGTTCGGCGAGCTCACCTCACGCCCGGCGCGCTAGGTCGTGAAGACCGGGACCTCGCCGACGTTCGTCTGCTTGGACAGCCATTCGTCCTGCAGCTCGGCCAGCTTCCCGTCGTCCTTCATCGACTGCAGGGCCTGATTCACGCAGGCCACGAGCGAGTTGCCCTTCTGGAAGGCCATGCCCGACGTGGTCGGTGGTCCCGCCCTCCGGGTTGGCGAACTGGCCGACGACCACGCTGTTCTTCACCTGCTGGACGAACGGGTCGGCGATGTACAGCGCCGTCGGCAGGTCGACCACCATGGCGTCGACCTGGTGCGCGTTGAGCGCGGCGACCGTGTCGGCCAGCGTCGCGAACGAGCCGGGCTCGGTGTTCGGCTGGATGACGTCGGTGATGTAGGTGTACGCGGTCGTCCCGATCGGCGCCGCGAGGTTGAAGTCCTTGAGGTCCGCGACGCTCGTAGCCGACGCGACCGGGCTTCCCTTGATCGCCACCAGCGCCTGGTTCACGTCGTAGTAGCTGTCGCTGAAGTCGACGGCCTCGGCCCGCTTCTTGGTGACGGAGATCTGCTCGATGGCGAAGTCCCAGTCCTTGGACCCCGGCGCGTAGGTCTGGGTGAACGGCGCGACGACCCACTCGACCTGGTCCTTCGAGAACCCGAGCCGCTTCGCGACCTCGAAGGCCACCGCGCTCTCGAGGCCCTTGCCGTTGTTCGGGTCGTCGACCTTCCACTGCGAGTCCTTGGTCGTGCCGCCCGAGAACCACGGCGGGTAGGCCGGGTTGTCGGTGCCGACCGTGAGCTGGCCGGGCTTGACCAGGTTGAGCTGGTCGGCGGCGCACTCGTCCGCCGCCGTGGTCGCCGCCGTGGTCGCCCCGCTCGTCGCAGCCGTGGTCGCCCCGCTCGTCGCGGCGGTGGTCGGGGCCGTGGTGGCCGCGGAGGTCGCGGCGGTCGCGGCGGGAGGCGACTCCTCGTTCCCGCACGCCGCCGCGAGGACGCCGAACGCCGCCAGAACGACCAGGACCCTTCGCATCGCCATCTCCCTCCGCCCCATGTGCACGGCGCGCCCTCGGCCGGGTCGGCCGGGGGCGACGGCGCGAGCGTATCACGACCCCCCCGGCGCCCAGACGGCGCGCCGGATCAGCGCTTGGCTTCCCACCGGAAACGCGGTCGCCGCCACGATCACGCCGAACACGCCCCATGCCGCCATCACCAGCAGGTCGCCCGACCTGCCACGCCGACACGTGCAGCGGTTCGCCGAAGTACGCGGCGAGCATCGCGTGGGAGAAGTGGTAAATGGGGAAGAACTTCGCCACGACACGTACCAGGGGTTCCCGGCGGGGAGCGCGATGAACACGCCCGACAGGAACAGCAGCGGGAGCACCGTGGCGTTCACGACCGCCGGCGCGGCGTCGGCGTTCGGGACGATGGTCGTCACCGCGAGGCCGAGCGCCGAGAACGACGCCGCGCCCACGATCAGCGTCCCGGAACGGAACGCAGGCGCCCGACCGGCACCGTGGCGTCGTAGAAGATCACGCCGAACGACGATCACGATGGCCACGAGCAGGATCGACAGCAGGATGGCGTGGACGATCCGCCCGAACATGTACGCCCACCCCGGGAGCGGCGTCCCCCGGATGCGCTTGAGGATCCCCGCGTCGCGCAGGAACGTGAGGCTGATGGCGAGGTTCGTGTACGTCGCCGTGATGATCGAGAACGTGCCGATCGCGGGGATGTAGTAGTTCGACGTCGAGATCTCGCCGAACGCGGTCGCGGTCGTTCCGCTGAATATCGCGGTGAAGATCACGAGGAACATCAGCGGGAACGCGAACGTGAAGAACGCCGACGCGGGGTTCCGCCAGAACGCGCGGTTGGTGTACTTGACCTGGCGGACCGCGAGCCCGAGGTTGCTCACCGCCGCCCTCTCCTCCGGCGCCCGCCCGGGGCCGGGGGTGCCTCGGCCTCCTCGCCGTCGTGCGTCTCGGCCGACCTCGTGAGCTCGAGGTAGACGTCCTCGAGCGTCGGCCGGGCCACGGACAGCGCGTCGAGCTCCACGCCCCGGTCGACCGCCCAGCCCGTGAGCCGGTGCAGGGCGGCGGTCGGGGCCTCCGTCTTCAGCTCCGCCAGCCCGTCGCGGACCTCGAGGCCCGCGACGTCCGGAAGCGCCGCGCCGTCGGGGATGCGGAACCGGATGAGCGTCGCGCCGAGGTCCCGGCCCCCGAGCGACGCAGGCGACCCCTCCGCCACGATCTCGCCCTTCGCGATGATCGCGACGCGGTTCGCGAGCTCCTGGGCCTCGTCCATGTAGTGCGTGGTCGAGAAGGACGGTCTTCCCGAGCGTCCCGGAGGTTCCGGATCATGGTCCAGGCGTTCCGGCGGGCCCCCGGGTCGAACCCCGTCGTGGGCTCGTCGAGGAACAGCATCTCGGGGTTCCCGGCGAGGGCGACCGCGACGTCGAGGCGCCGCTGCTGGCCGCCGGAGAGCTTCATGACGCGTTCGTCCCGCTTCTGCTCGAGCCCGACGACCTCGATGACCTCGTCGACGGGGCGCGGGTCCGGGTAGTAGCCGCGGTACATCTCGATCGACTCGGCGACGGTGAGATACGGGTCGATGCCGGTGGCCTGGAGCACCACGCCGATCCGGCTCCGGAAGTCGGGCTCGCGGAGCGCCGGATCGTACCCGAGAACGTCCACCGTACCGGCGTTCCGGTCGCGGAACCCCTCGAGGATCTCGACGGTGGTCGTCTTGCCGGCGCCGTTCGGGCCGAGCAGCGCGAAGACCTCGCCCCGTTCGATCTCGAACGAGATGCCGCGGACCGCCTCGAGCTCCCCGTACTGCTTCACGAGGTCGGTGACCTTGACCGCAGTCGTCATGACGCGCCGAAGGGTATCGCGTTCGCTCCGGTTCCTTGATCGGGGAACGGCGGGCCGCCGAACGACCGCCGATGCCCGTGGTCACAGCGGCTGGCGGCCGGCGACGCCGGTCTCGGGCGGATGCCAGAACCCGACGTGGTCCTCGCCGAGGCGCCAGCACAGGAACACCTCCCGCCCGTCGCGCTCGGCCGGGAAGTCGACCAGGCCGGACTCGACGTCGCGGAGGATGATCCCCTGCGCCGAGATGCGCTCGACGTCGGCCTGGAGGGTCGAGGCGGCGTCGCGGGACTCCTGGTTCTCCTTGCCGCCGCCGTTGCCCGCGACGACCTGCTGCACGCGTTCGGCCGTCTTCAGGAGCGTCTGCCGCGCCTCCTGCATCCTCGCCAGGGCCTCCCGGAGATCCGGCAGCGCCGCCTCGGCCTCCTCCAGCGTGAACCTCCGCTCCGGCGCCGGCTCCAGGTCTGGCGGCTGCTGCGTCACAGACCGAGCACCCCCGGCAGCTCGTCGAGCGAGGTGATCCGCCGGCCCTCGAAGTCCTCGTGCCGCGACCGTCGGTCGAGGAGCACGCCGGTCATCCCGAGCGCCGCGGCCGGCTCGACGTCGTAGACCACGTTGTCACCGACGTACGCCGCGTCGGCGGGCTCGACGCCCATGCGATCCAGCGCCAGCCGGAAGATCGCCGGGTCGGGCTTCTCCATGCCCTCGACGCCGCTGATCACGCGGACCTCGAAGAACCGCGCCACGTCGAGGTGCTCGAGCAGCCGCTCCAGCCACTCCTCGAAGTTGCTGATCAGCCCGAGCTCGAGCCCGGCGTCGCGGAGCTTCTCGAGCACCGGCACCGCGTCGTCGAACAGCCGGTAGTTCGCCACGTCGGTGAACGTCGAGTACAGCCGCCGGGCAAGGGCGTCCGTGAATGGCACGTCCATGGCGCCGAGCAGGGTGCGATACAACGAGGACCAGAACGTCCAGGACTCCTCGGCGGATGTCGACCACAACCGGCCCTCGCGGGTGGCCTCCTCGAACAGGTGCGCGACGACCTTGACCTGGTCGCGGATCAGGTCCGGAGTGACGTGCTGGTGACCTTCGGCCTGCAGCGTCTGCGCCAGCAGCTCGGGGAACGACGGATGCGGCGAGAGCAGCGTCTCGCCCGCGTCGAACAGCACGGCTCGGATCGGCATTGGCCCGATCATAGCCGGGCCCGCGGAGCGGCCCGCTAGATAAGCCATGTCGATGCAAACGCGCGCGATCTGGGCGGCACCGAACCCTTCAGTTCGTTCAACCGGGGCGGGCGGGCTCCATCAGGGTGCGGCGCGCTCGCGCAGTGTGTTCCACAGGGCCTCCACCCTGCCCTCGAGACCGGCGACCGATCCGTCGTTGGGGATTACGGCGTCGGCAACCGCCTCCCGTTCCGCGTCGGAGAGCTGGGCGCGGATCCGGGCCCGGGCGTCCTCCTCGGAGAGACCCCTTCGCAATAGGCGCTCGACGCGGACTTCCTCCGAGGCCGTCACGACGACGACCGTGTCGAACATCGACTCGAGGTGGTTCTCCACGAGGAGGGGAACCGCGTAGACGACGATCCGGTCGGTGGCCCGGAACGGCTCGACCGACTGCTGGAACAGCCGACCGACCTCCGGGTGCACGATGGCCTCGAGGCGCCGGCGGTCCTCGTCGTCCTCGAACACGATCGCGGCGAGCTTCTCCCGGTCGAGCTCGCCCTCGGGGCCGATCACGCGCTGTCCGAACGTCTCGACGACGCGACGGAACCCCGGCGTTCCGGCCGCGACCGCCTGCCGGGCGAAGTCGTCCGCGTCGAGCACGACCGCCCCGCGTTGTCCGAGCATCGACGCGACGGTCGACTTGCCGGAGCCGATGCCGCCCGTCAGTCCGACCAGCAGCATCACTAGCCCCGGCCGGCGAGCGCCGCGATCGCGAACGAGGCGATCATGGCGAGCACCACGAACACCGCGACCATGGCCATCCGTCTCCGGGTCCGGTACCGCACGCCGTTCAGCGTAGCCGCCGCCGACGGCCGGGGGGCGGCACCGGCGCGTAGGCTGTCCGACGTGCTGGGGGAACAGGAGGCGCTCGTCGTGGAGATCCGGTCGTTCGACCTGCACGGCGTGACCTACTCGGACGTGAGCGTGGCGTTCCCGGACCGCTCGGTGGTCGAGGCGCGGCTCGGGCCGGAGGCGGTGCCGGACGGCCTCCAGCAGGGCGAACGCGTCATGGCCACCCGCGTGGCGAACATGGTCGTCTCGCTCCGCCGCCCGTAGCGGTCGCGCTCAGCCGCGAGCCGCCCGGCGGACGTACAACGGACATGCCACCGACCGAGGGCGAGGACGTCCGGGTCGTCTACTCGACGCCGCGGCTGATGCTCGGCGAGTTCCACTGCGAGCCCGGCCACCGCCGCTGGAGCGAGCAGAACCGGATCGACGACGGCCACCACGTCGTGTTCCCGGGCACTCCCGTGCGGATCGAACAGGACGGCCACGACCCCGTGGTCGCGACCTCGGCCTCCGTCGTCTTCTACAACCGCTACCAGACCTACCGGCGCGCCATGGTCGGCGGGCTCGGGGACCACTGCGTGTTCGTCCTGGTGAGCCCGGAGGCTCTCCAGGACGTGGCCCGGTCGTACGTGCCACAGCTGAGCGACCCGCATGCGCGGCCGTTCCCGGCCGCGCATGCGCCCAGCGCCGCGGGCACGTTCCTTGCCGAGCGCGCCCTCCTCCGGCACCTTCGCACCGCGCCGGAGCCCGACGACCTGTTCGTGCAGGAGCGCCTGTACGGGCTCGTCGGCTGCACCGTCGCCGGGCTGTTCGGCGCCGCCCCCGCCGACCGGGAGCCGCGTCGGGCCGCCACGCGCGCCGCCCACGCCGAGGTCGTCGAGGCGGCCAAAGCCGTGATGAGCACTCGGCTCGCGGAACGCATCACCCTGGAGGAACTGGCCCGGCTGCTGTTCGTCTCCCCGTTCGAGCTGGCGCGGATGTTTCGACGGCGGACCGGTTCCTCGGTGCACTCGTTCCTGATCCAGCTCCGACTGCGGACGGCGCTGGACCGCGTCTTCGATTCGGCCGTCCGGCTCACCGACGTCGCCGTCGACACGGGGTTCTCGAGCCCCGGCCACTTCACCGACAGCTTCCGGCGCGTGTTCGGCATGACCCCGTCGGCGGCCCGGTCCCTCGCCGCGACCCGCTCCGGAACGCGCACGTTTCTGGAAGTCGCCTCGAACGCCTCCTCCTAGGTTCGGCCGCGGGCGCCACGGCGGCGTTCCGGTCGATTCGAAGGAGGCGAGGGGATGCGATTGATCCGGGGTGCGGCGGTCGGCCTGCTGGTCGCGGCGATGCTCGGTACGAGCCCGGGGTCCGCGGCCACGAGGTTCACCGAGCGGACGCACGTCCTGTGGTCGGTGAGCGGCGGCCAGGCCGGGGCGTTCTACGGCTGGGCGGTGAGTGAGCTCGCCGATATCGACGGCGACGGGGTTCAGGACGCGATCGTCAGCGCGATCCTGGCCGGGGCGAACTCCAACGGGCTCGTGGACGTCCTGTCCGGCGCGACCGGCGACCGCCTGTACGAGTTCACCGGCGCTGACGGCGACCTGCTCGGGTACTCGATCGCCGACGCCGGCGACGTCGACCACGACGGCGTCCACGACATCGCAGCCGGTGCGCGGGGCGGGAACCACGCGTTCGTGTTCTCCGGCGCCACGGGCGGCCAGCTGCTCGAGCTGCACGGCGAGCAGCCCGGCGACTTCTTCGGCTTCTCGATCGCGGGCGTCGGCGACGTGAACGGCGACGACCACGACGACGTGCTGGTGGGAGCGGCGCGCAACGCCACGCTGGGCACCAACTCGGGACGTGCCTATGTGTTCTCCGGGCTCGACGGGTCGTTGCTCCACACACTCGACGGCGACGGCGCCGGCGACCTGTTCGGCAGCGCGGCCGACGGGATCGGCGACCTCGACGGCGACGGCGTGGGCGACCTGCTGGTCGGCGCCCGCAACGCCGGGAAGTCCCGGGACGGGAAGGCATACGCATTCTCCGGAGCGACCGGCGACCGGCTGTGGAGCACCGCGAGGGACAAGACCGCGAAGGACCTCGGGTGGTTCTTCATCGCGGGCATCGGCGACGTCAACGACGACGGGACGCCGGACGTCTACGGCGGCGACTTCACCTACAGCGTCGCCGGCCGGAACCGTGGCCGGGTCCAGCTGTTCTCGGGGGTGGACGGCTCCGTCATCCGCGAGGTCACCGGGTCGTCCGCGAACCAGGGCTTCGGCCCGGGCCGGCAGGCCGGCGACGTGGACGGCGACGGCGTGGACGACATCATCGTCGGCTCCTACACATCGAGCGACGGGAGCAAGGGCGCCGGCAAGGCCGAGGTCTTCTCTGGGGCGACCGGCGACCGCCTGCGGGTGATGACGAGCACCGTCAAGCACGAGAACCTCGGCTTCGACGCCATCGGCCTCGGCGACACCAACGGCGACGGCGACCCCGACTACCTCGTCAGCGCCGCGACCGGCGAGACCGTCTACCTCATCTCGGGCCGGGTCTGACCTCGCCAGTTCGTCCGGCCCGATCGATCCCGGGCGGGGTTGCCAGACGGCCCCGTCCGGGATCCTTGCCACCCGGCATCCGGGGGAATCTGCCTCCGCGAGCGTGACCACCCACAGCTGTCGTGCGTCTTCAGGGCATGATGGGGAGAGTCGTGGGGAGCATCGACGGCCGGGCGGTGGAGCGCCGGTCGCTTGCCGCACTCTACGAGCGCCATGCGGACGACGCCGTCGGCCTCGCCTACCTGCTGACGGGCGACCGGGCCCTCGCCGAGGACCTCATGCAGGAGGCCTTCGTCAGGATCGCCGCCCGGTTCCGCCACATCCGTGACCCGGCTGCCTTCGGAACCTACCTCCGGCGCACCGTCATCAACCTGGCGAACTCGCACTTCCGGCGGCGAGCCCTGGAGCGGCATCATCTCCAGGGGGACCTCCGATCCGAGGAGTCAGTGGAAGCGGACCTCGAGGGTGGCCTCACCGTGCGGGACGCGATCTTCAGGCTGCCGATTCGGCAGCGAACCGCCCTGGTCCTCCGGTTCTACGAGGACCTGCCGGAGCGGGAGATCGCGGAACTTCTGCGGTGTCGAACCGGTGCCGTGAAGCAGCTCGTGTTCCGGGCGATGCAGTCGCTACGACGAGACCTAGCGGAAGAGGAAGGCGGGGAATCATGACGGGTGGCCCCTCGATCGAGGAGCGGATGCGGGCGGAGTTCATTCGCATGCGTGGTGAGATCCCCGCCGCGCGTACCCCTCCCAAGAGGCTGTTGGTCCGGGCCCGGCGTGGCATGGCCGTGACCCTTGCGGGCGTCATCGTGGCCGTTGCCGTGGTCGTCGGCGGATCGGTGATGGCGTGGAACGCACTCGGTCCGAGCCGACCGGCGATTCCGGCGAATCAGGGATCCGTCGCCTCGCCCACACCGGCACCAAACGTCGTCGCGAGCCTCCGATCAAGGCCGCTTGCGCTGCCATCGTTGCTGCCCGGGGCGACATGTCCAACGACGCCGACCGTGACGATCACACCGGGACCCGGAACCGGGTTCACGGGCGCGACGAGCGCCCAGCGCGCCGGACCTGTTTACCGTGCGTTCGGCGGACGTCACGTGCGGCTCCGGCCGTCGGATCGAACTCCGGAAGGCCCATACGGCATCAAGGACGTCTGGATCGTCGACGGAACGTATCGCGGTCCGATCCTGCTCCGAGGTGGGCGGATCGACCGCGCTGGAGCCATGGAGTTCTCTTTCAACCCGTTGACGCCCCGACGAGACGCGTTGGTGTTGGACGCGACCTCGCCGTCGTTCCAGGAGAACGCGTCGACGGGGTGGTGGAGCGTGCCGACGGCTGCCTATGTCAGTACGCCCGGGTGCTACGCCTATCAGATCGACGGCACCACCTTCACGAGTTACATCACCTTCGACGCATCGCGCTGATACCGGTTTCGATTCCATGAGACCTGCAAGCCACGCGCATTTGCCCGAAGGACCCGGTGGGAAAATGCATCGGCCAGACCAGGACCATGTCACCCGGCGAGTGAACGGCCCCAGGTCGTTGGCCCGAACCCCGCTGCGATCGTCCGAGCCTATTCGCGGCCCTCGCGGCGCTTGAGGTCACGGAGGATGGCCTCGAGGGAGATCTCCTCTTCGGGCTCCTCCTCGGCCGCGGCGGGTGCGCCTCGGCTGCGGCGGGTACGGCCGCGGCCTCGGCTGCGGCGGGTGCCGCAGGCACCTCGGGAGCGACCGGCTCGGCCGCCGCCGGGGCCTCCACGACCTCCGGGGTGGCCACGTCGGCCGCCGCCGGCGCTTCGGCAAGCACCTCGGCCGTCTCCGGCGAGACCTCGGGAACGATGTCCTCGGCCGGCGCTTCGGCCGGGGCCGCGGGCGCATCCGAGACGATCTCGGGCTCGAGCTCCACCGGGAACCTGGTCGCCGACCTGCCGCATCGACAGCGAGATCCGCCGCCGGGGCACGTCGACGTCGATGACCTTCACGTGCACCGCGTCGCCGACGTTCACGACCTGCTCCGGCGACTCGACGTGCATCGTCGACAGCTCGGAGATGTGCACCAGGCCCTCGATGCCCTGCGCCACGCGGACGAACGCGCCGAACGGAACGATCTTGGTGACCTGGCCGGCGATGACCTCGCCGGCCCGGTACTTCCGCTCGAACTCCTTCCAGGGGTCCTCCTGGGTGGCCTTGAGCGACAGCGACACGCGCTCGCGCTCGAGGTCGACGTCGAGCACCTCGACCTCGACCTCCTGGCCCACCGCGACGACCTCCGACGGGTGGTCGACGTGCTTCCACGAGAGCTCGGACACGTGCACGAGGCCGTCCACGCCGCCGAGGTCGACGAACGCGCCGAAGTTCACGATCGAGGACACGGTCCCCGTGCGACGCTCGCCCTTCTGCAGCGATTCGAGGAACTTCTTGCGCCCCTCGGACTGGGACTCCTCGAGGAACGCCCGGCGCGAGAGCACGACGTTGTTCCGGTTGCGGTCGAGCTCGATGATCTTCGCCTCGAGCTCCTGGCCGACGAACGGGTGCAGGTCGCGCACCCGGCGCAGGTCCACGAGCGAGGCGGGAAGGAACCCGCGCAGCCCGATGTCCATGATGAGGCCGCCCTTGACGACCTCGATGACCGGCCCCTTGATGGTGCCGCCGGACTGCATGATCTCCTCGATCCGGCCCCAGGCGCGCTCGTACTGGGCGCGCTTCTTGGACAGGATGAGCCGGCCGTCCTTGTCCTCCTTCTGCAGGACCAGGGACTCGATGACCTCGCCCAGCTCGGCGACCTCGGACGGGTCGACGTCGTGGCGGATCGACAGCTCCTTGGAGGGGATGACCCCCTCGGACTTGTAGCCGATGTCGACGAGGACCTCGTCGCGGTCGATCTTGACGATGGTCCCGGTGAGGATGTCGCCCTCCTTGAAATCCTTCAGCGACTCCTCGATGGCAGCGACGAGTTCCTCGGGCGTGAAGTCACGCTCCTGTGTGGTCGCTTGGGTTCCCGTGCTCTCGATGTGAACCAGCCCCTTTCCGTCCGCAGGGTCCCTCTTCGCATGGCGCACCCCTTGGCCCTTCGAGAAGCGAGGGAGCGGCACGCGGAGACTTGCCTTGCGGCCAGCAGGAATGGTAGCCGCGCGTTGGAAAAGCCGTCAATCGATACGGGCTTTTCTCAGTACACCCACACCTTGCTTTTGAGCGGCGCGAGGTCCTCGGCCCAGATGAAGTTGATCGCCTCGAACGAGACCCGCGCACAGCCGTGGCTCGCCGGATACCCCGGAACGTTGCCGTACCCGTGGATGGCCACGCCGGTCGGGTGGAAGTACCGGGGCCGGTACAGATCGCCGAGATCGCCCTCGCGCCACCCGTCCACCGCCCAGGTGAACGTGAAGTGCCCCTCCGGCGTATCGGCGACCTGGTCCTTGCCGTCGGGGTCGACGTAGGGGCGCTCCGTGCCGGTCGAGGTGTGGAACACGTACTTCGTCTGACCGTTCCGGACCACGAGGATCACCTGGCGCTTCTTGTCGATCTCGATCTCTTCGGTCGACGGGTCCCTGGGCACCGGCCGCTCGGCACGCCCGACCTTGCGCTGGGTGAGCGGCCCCGCGATGCCGTCGCGCGCGAGCCCCTCCCATCCCTGGAATGCCAGCACGGCCTGGGTGGTGGCGTCGCCGTAGGAGCCGTCGGGCGTGCCCAGCCAGTACCCGAGGTCCCGGAGCTGCCGCTGCATCGCGAGGACGTCCGGGCCCGACATGCCCGGGCGCAGCGTCCGCGCCGGCGGCGGCGGAGGTGAGGACTCCGACGGGCTCGGCGAAGGCTCCGTGGTGGGGCCGGTGGTGGATCCCGTCGTCGGGCCGGTGGTGGGCTCGGTGGTGGCGGCAGTGGTCGGCCCGGTCGTCGGAGCCGTGGTCGGCGCCGTCGTGGGCCCGGTGGTCGGGCCGGTGGAGGGCGCGGTCGACGGATCGGTCGTGGGTGCCGAGGTCGGAGGTGCGCTCGTCCCCTCGGAGGTGGACGGCGCCGTGGTCGGGCCTGGGGCGGCCGAGCCGCCGTCGTCCGACGTCAGACGGATCGCCGCGAACGCGGCGCCGCCGAGCAGCACGACGACGATCGCGGCGATTCCCGCGATCGCCCACCACGAACGTGACCTGGCGTGACGGGCGCTTCCCATCCGGCTCCCGAGTCTCCTTCCGAATCCACGGCGCGCAGCGCCGTGGGCCGACCATCATCCCGTACGGCGACAACACCGAACGGGCCGCGGATCATCCGGCCCCGGCTCCGACGCCCACGGCAAGGACCGAGGTTCAGCCCGCAGATGACGGGACGTCTTTCCTTGCGAGTTCGGTCACGCGGCCGGTACCGTCACGCCCCGATGTCCTCCGAGCGCCCCGTCCCCGAAGGCCACGCCCCCACGCCCGAGCCCGCTCCCCAGCGGACCGACCGGTTCCGCGCATGGGTCGGCGTGCTCATCGCGCTCGTCTCGATCCTCGGGACGGTGGTCGTGTGGCGCGCCTCGGTCGAGTCCTCCAACGCCTCGGATCTGACCCAGCAGGGGACCCAGGCGTTGATCCTCCAGCAGCAGAAGCAGAGCTCCATCGAGGCCGGCGTCGCCCGCGACTTCCGCCTGTTCACCGACTTCCAGGAGCACGTCATGAACTGGCGGCTCCTGCTCAAGCAGGCGGAAGGCGTCGCTGATGACAACCCGGAGCTCGCGGCGCAGCTCCGGGCCCAGGCCCGGCGGGAGCTGTCCCAGGCCCGCCACATCCGTCCCCTGATCCAGAACTTCGACCGGCCGACCTTCGGCGACGCCGACGGCGTGGTGGAGTTCGACCCCGCGGCGCAGGTCCGCGCGCTGGCCGGGGCCGATCTCGAGCTCACCGGCCTCCGGCCCGACGCCTCCTTCCAGGAGGCCGACGCGGCGCACGACCATGCCCTCCAGCTCGTGGGCATCGCCGTGCTGTTCGCCGCCGCGCTGCTGTTCCTGACGTTCGCCCAGGTGGCCCGGAAGGGCGCGCGCGGAGTCTTCGCGGTGGCCGGCGTCATCGTGATGGTCGGGGCGGGCGCGCTGTTCCTGCTGGTCGTGGTGGGCTGATGGCCGACCCGAGCGACCCCCGGGAGGAGATGCGGCCGGACATGCCGCTGCCGGGGGGGACCGAACCGCACGCTGCGGTGCGGGGCGATGCCCCGGCTGCGCCGCCGATGCCGCCCCCCCACGAGCAGATGTTCGGCGAGGAGATCGACACCCCGTCCGAGGCGGCGGCCGAGGCCGCCGACGAGGCGACCACCTCGCGGTCGGAGGCCCTCGTCGCGATCCTGATCGTCGCGGCGACCGTCGCCGCGGCGATCGTCGGCTATCTCCAGGTGTGGTCGTCCGGTCGTTCGGACGCGGCCGCCGCCGAGGCCCAGCGGCGCGCGATCGCGGCCACGTCGACGCAGGTCCGGCTCGATCGGTGGTCGGACGTCCAGGCGGCCGTCCAGACCCGGTCCTCCCTCGCCCGGCAGCAGGCCGACCTCCGCTCGTCGCAGGGACAGGTGCTCGGCCAGCCGCTCACCGAGGACGAGAAGCTCGAGGGCGAACGCCTCCGCGCGCAGGCCGACCGGTTCGCCGACCTGTCCCGCGTGGTCGGCCGCGGGCTGACCGGCATCCAGATCGAGGGCCAGCTCTCGGAGGAGGAGGACCCGGCGTTCCCGACGCGGTTCGTCAACGAGATGATCCGTGAGCCCACCCGGCTGCGGGCCCTCCAGGACGCCTCGAACATCGAAAGCTCCGGGTGGTCGTCGCGGGCCGCCGCGTACACGGCGGTCCTCACGGTGTTCGCCGCCGCGCTGTACCTGCTCGGCTTCTCGCTCGCGCTCCCGCAGTCGCTGGGACGGTGGTTCGTCCGGGGCGGGATGGTCTTCCTCGTGGTCGGGCTGGTGTGGGCCGCCCTGTCGTCCACGGGGCGGCCGCAGCCTCCTTCGGAGGCCGCGGCCGCTGCGTTCGCCAACGGGACGGTCGCGCTCGCGAGCGCGACCGACCGCTACGACTCCTCCGGGTACCAGGACGCGGTGGACGAGCTGACGACCGCCATCCGGGCCCGGCCGGACTTCGCCCGCGCCTATCTCAACCGCGGCGAGGCCACGTACTTCGCCAGCGCGCCGGCGCCGGGGATCGGGACCGTCACCTCGCCCGAGGCGCTCGCCGGCGCGATCGCCGACCTGAAGAAGGCTGTGGACCTGGGCCTCGACAACGCGCTCGCCCTCGGCGACGTCGGCGCCCTGTCGTTCCAGCAGGCCATGGTGAGCGGCCGGGACGACCTCATCCCGCAGGCCCTGGACTTCACCCGCCGGGTCATCGCGATCGACCCCGACCGCCCGTTGTGGCTCTACAACCTCGCCGTGATGGAGCTGGCGTCGGGCCGGGTGGACGACGCGATGGCCTCGTACCGGATCGCGAACGCCGCGGCCAACCAGGAGCCCGCCACGGCAGGTTTCTGGGCGACGTCCGCGCTGTCGGCGCTCGACGTCCTGGCGGCCCACCGGCCGAAGCTCGCCGCCGATGCGCAGGACGCCAAGGACCTTGTGGTGAAGGAGGTGCTCGGGGCGGCGGACGGGGCGCCGGCGGCGCCGACCGACCTGCCCCTCGACCTCGTGGTCACGCCGTCGCTCGCCCAGTTCTCGTTCCCGATCGCCGACGCCGGCTCGATCGACCCGTCCCGCGACACGATCGTGGCCGAGTGGTACTACGACGATCCCGACCACCACGGGTTCGCCGTGCTCCCCGAGATCTCCGGCCCCGTGGCCCTCGGGGTCTCCGGGGACACGCTGTTCAGCCTGCTCCAGTACCTGCCGGCGGCGTCGCCGCCCCGGTGCCTGCCGAGCGGGGCCTACAAGGTCGAGGTCTACGTGAACGGCGAGCTCGCCGGAACGAAGACGACGCCCGCCGACTTCGGCGAGGTCCGGACCGTGACCGATCCCGGCCTCAACGCGGGATTCTGCGTGCCGGCCGACTGGCAGCAGAACGACGCCTCGACGCCCGGCGTCACCCAGGCCTGGACCAAGGGCGCCACCGAGGGCATCGCCGTGATCCGGGCCACGCTCCCCGGGGAGCAGACCAGGGTGAACGTCCCGAAGGTGCTCGACATCGCGGTGCGGAACTTCGCCCAGCCGTTCCTCCCGCCGCTCACCGGGCCGGGCCCGCCCGACCACTTCTTCTTCATGGGCCTGCAGAACCACCTGGAGCTGACCTACCGGTACAAGGGCGGGTTCATCCGCGCCGGGGCGGGGTTCGACCCCGGCGAGGGCGCCGTGATCGTGGGGATCGTGTTCGGGCCGACCGACCGCGGCGTCGCGCTCGACCGGGTGTTCCAGTCGTTGTCGTCGCTCCAGGTGCCCGTGGGCTGAGCCTGTACGCGCCCCGGCGTGACGTGTGACAATCCGCCGCGTCCTGGGGAATGGGGAGGGCCACCACCATGCGACGTCTCGCCGCAGCCGTGTTCCTGATCGCCACGCTCGTCGCCTGCAGCGATTCGCTCCCGTCGCCGCCGACGACCTCGCCCGGCACCACCGCGCCGACCACCGGAGCGACGACCGGACCGACGACCGCGGCCACCACCGGGCCGACGACCGCGCCCACCACAGCCTCGACGACCGGCGCGACATCCGGGCCGACGACCGGCGCGACGGGCGGCGCCTCGGAAGCGTGCGCGGCGCTCGACGACCTGTTCGCTGCGATGAACGCGACGATCCCGGACTTCAACCAGGTGAAGACCGTGGCGAACCAGGTCATCGAGGTGGCCGGCACGCTGAGCGACCAGGGCCAGGCCGCCCTGCTCGGGTCGATCGGTCAGGACGCCGCGGACTCGGCGCAGGCGTTCCTCGACGGCGACTTCCAGACGGGAGCCAACCTCCAGAACCAGGTGCTGCAGACCATCCCACCGGCCCGGGTGGCGCTCGGCTGCACCTGATCCCGATCCACCGCCCGGGGTCAGTGCCCGGCCGGGGCGGCCTCGGCCCAGTTGGCGCCCCACCCGACGTCGGAGCGAAGCGGCACGGTGAGGTCGTAGGCCGCCTCCATCTCGCGCTTGACGAGGTCGGCGGCCTCCTCGACGTGATGGGTCGCGACCTCGAACACGAGCTCGTCGTGGACCGTCAGCAGCATGTGGCACTCGAGGTCCTGACGGTCCCGGAGCGCCAGGTCCACCCGGATCATGGCCAGCTTGAAGACGTCCGAGGCGCCGCCCTGGATCGGCGCGTTGAGCGCCATCCGCCGCCCCAGGTCGCGCACCCGCGGGTTGGCCGCCTGGAGCTCCGGGATGTACCGGCGCCGCCCCAGCAGCGTCTCGGTGAACCCCTCGGCCGTGGCCCGACCGACCTGCTTGTCGAGGTACTCGCGGATCTTGGGGAACCCGGCGAAGTACGCGTCGATGAACTCCTGCGCCTCGTCGGGCGCGATGCCGAGCCGGGACGCCAGCCCGAACGCGTTCATCCCGTAGGCGAGGCCGTAGTTGATCATCTTGGCCCGCGACCGGATCGAGGCGTCGACCTGGTCCACGGGCAGGCCGAACACCTTCGCCGAGGTGGCCGTGTGGATGTCCACGCCAGTCGCAAACGCCTCCGCCAGGCCCTCGTCGCCCGACAGGTGCGCCATGATCCGCAGCTCGATCTGCGAGTAGTCCGCGCACAGCAGCACCTGCCGCGAGGCGTCGCCGGGGACGAAGGCCCGCCGGATGCGCCGCCCCTCCTCGCCCCGCACGGGGATGTTCTGGAGGTTGGGGTTGGTGCTCGACAGCCGGCCCGTGGTCGCGACCGCCTGCTGAAACGTCGTGTGCACCCGCCCCGTCGCGGGGTTCACCAGGCGGGGCAGCGCCACGAGGTAGGTCGAGTTCAGCTTGTCGAGCTCGCGCCACTGCAGGATGGCGTCGACGATCGGGTGCTGGTCCCGGAGCTTCTCGAGGACGCTCGCGTCGGTCGAGAGCTGGCCCTTCGGCGTCTTCTTCCCGGGCGACAGCCCGAGCTCGCCGTACAGGATCTCCCGGAGCTGGGGCGGCGAGTTCAGGTTGAACTCCCGCCCGGCGTGGTTCCAGATCTCGATCTGCAGCGCGGTCATCCGCGAGGTGGCGCTCGCCGACAGGTCCTCGAGATAGGGAACGTCGAGCGCCACGCCCCGGGCCTGCATCCCCGCCAGCACCGACGCGAGCGGCAGCTCGACCTCCTCGAGCAGGTACCGCAGGCCGGCGCGCTCGATCCGCTGCTCCATGACCGGCGCGACCAGGGCGACGGCCGCCGCCTGGGCCGCGACCGGACGCCACGCCGTGCCGAACAGCTGCCCACCCTCCTCCTCCTCGACGCCGGCCAGCACGTCGACGCCCAGGTACTTCGCGGTGAGCGATGCCAGGTCGTAGCTCGTCTCGGCGGGGTCGAGCAGATAGCCGGCGAGCAGCGTGTCGAACTCAACCCCGCCCACGTCCTTGCCGGACCGGGTGGCCGACGCCTCCATTTCCTTGGCGTCGTGCACCCACTTGCGGACCTTCGGCGATGCGAGCACCGCGTCGGCCTCCGGCGACGGGAACGCCGCGTACACGGCCCGCCCCTCGCCGGTCGACGCCGCCACGCCGTCGAGTCCCTCCCCCTCCGTGTGGATCCACATGGCGACGGGACCCGTGCCGGCGAGCTTGGCCAGGTCGCTTCCGCTCCCCTCGGACAGGTCGAGCTCCGTGTCGAACGCCGCGGCCGCGGCGCCCTTCCGCACGTCCTCGAGTCGCTCGAGCAGCGTCCGGAACTCGAGCGAGGTGAACAGCCGCCGCACGGCGTCCTCGTCCCACTCCCCCATGACCGCGTCGGCCGGGTCGAGGTCGAGCTCGATGTCGATGTCGAGCCGGGCGATGTCCTTGTTCAGCAGGAGCTGGTCGCCGGCCGCCTCGATCCCGGCCTTGACGCGCGGCTTCAGCTCGTCGGTGTGCTTCAGCAGCTCCTCCACGGAGCCGTACTGCTGGACGAGCTGGGACGCGGTCTTCTCCCCCACGCCCGGCACGCCGGGGATGTTGTCGGAGGAGTCGCCCTTGAGCGCGACGTAGTCGAGGTACTGCTCCGGGGGCAGCCCGAACCGCTCGGTCACGGCGGCGACGTCGTAGTTCACGATGTCGGAGATCCCCCGCCGGTTGAACAGCACCGAGATGCCCGGCCGGACCACCTGGAAGAAGTCCCGGTCGGCCGTGACGATCACGACGTCGTAGCCCTCGTCGACCGCCCGCACCGCGAGCGTCGCGATCAGGTCGTCGGCCTCCTGCTCGGGGTGGCTGACGAGCGGGATCTGCAGCGTCTCGACGACCTCGAGGATCAGGCCGAGCTGCTGTCGGAACTCATCCGGCGTCTCCCGGCGCCCCGCCTTGTACGCGGCGTACCGCTCGAGGCGCGCCTTCGGCGTCCCCAGGTCGAACGCCACCGCGATGCGCTCGGGTTGCTCCTCGGAAAGCAGCTTGATGAGCATCGAGGTGAACCCGTACACGGCGTTCGTGATCTGGCCGGTCGATGTGGCCAGGGTTTCCGGCAGCGCGAAGAACGCGCGGTAGGACAGGCTGTGGCCGTCGAGGAGGAACAGCCGAGGGCGCCGCTCCGGCTGCGCGGAGCCGTCCGTCGCGGTCCCCGCCGCCGTGCCGTCGTCGCCTTCGGTGCCCACCGGACCGCATTGTAGGCTCTGCCCATGACACCTCCGCCGGTGCACGCCGCGCCGTCCACGACCGCGGCGCCCGAGTACCTCGAGGCGATCTACGAGATGGCCGAGGAGGGCATCCCGACCGTCCAGGTCCGCCTCGCGGAGTGGATGGGCGTGTCCAAGGGCGCCGTCAGCCAGGCCGTGAAGAAGCTCCTGGCGCAGGGACTCGTGAAGGCGGACGGCCGTGAGCTCCGGTTCACGCCGGCCGGCGAGGAGGTCGCCGAGCACCTCGTCCGCCGGCACCGCCTGGCCGAGCACTTCCTGATCCGGATCATCGGCCTGCCGTGGCACAAGGCCCACGAGGAGGCCGAGCGCTGGGAACGGGTCATCTCCGATCAGGTCGAGGAACGGATGATCGCGATCCTGAACGACCCCGCGACGTGCCCCCACGGCAACCCGATCCCCGGCTCGTCGCACACGGTCGACTACTCGTCGCTCGTCCCGCTCCGCGACGTCGCGCCGGGCGGCCGGGGCGTGCTCCGCCGGTTGACCGAGGACCTCGAGCTCGACCTCGACGTCATGCGGTTCTTCGAGGAGTCGGGCCTCATGCCCGGCGGGAAGATCGACGTCGAACGGGTCGGGCCGGACGGCACCATGCAGCTCACGGTGAATGGCAGGAACGTCGCGCTCGGTGCCCATCTGTCCGACAACCTGTGGGTGCAGCCGGCCTGACCGGGCCCCTCGAAACTGCCGGCCTGGGGTGTTTGACGCTCCTCCGACCCGGGCAATAGGATTTAGCAGCACTATCGAATTTCGTTCAGTGTGCTAAACCTTTGAAGGCCGGGGGGGTCCGCGGGATCCCCGACTGCACGGGAGCGCGAGTGAGCACAGGCGAGACGATCCTCCTCGGAGCCATCGCGGGCGCCACCATCTTCCTGGGCCTGCCCCTGGGCAGGATGAAGGGCGGCAGCCGCGCCCTCCGGACGTTCCTGAATGGCCTCTCCGCCGGGATCCTCGTGTTCCTGCTCATGGAGATCTTCGGCCACGCCTACGAGCCGACCGAGGAAGCGTTCACCCAATACCTCGACGGCGCCGCCTCGTTCGGCCACATGTTCTCGATGATCGCCGTGTTCGTGGTCGGGTTCGGGGTCGGGCTCCTCTCGCTCCTGTACGTCGGAAAGTTCTGGCGCGACCGGCCGGGGCCCCGCTCGATGACCGGCCAGAGCCTCGGGCCGGGCGCCATGGCGGTGGCGGAACGGCCCGTCACCGCGACCAACTCCCTCCGGCTCGGCATGTCGATCGCCATCGGCATCGGGCTGCACAACTTCTCCGAGGGGCTCGCCATCGGGCAGTCCGCTGCCGGCGGTGAGGTCCAGCTCGCGGTGCTCCTCGTCATCGGGTTCGCCCTCCACAACGCGACGGAGGGGTTCGGGATCGTCGGGCCGCTCGCCGCGGACAACGTCCGGCCGTCGTGGGGCTGGCTGGGCCTGGCCGGCCTCATCGGCGGCGGACCGACCTTCGTCGGGACGATCGTCGGGACGGCCGTCACGAGCGAGATTCTCGAGGTCCTGTTCCTCGCGCTCGCCGGGGGCGCGATCCTGTATGTGATCGCGGAGATCCTGAACGCCGGCCGAAAGATGTCCTGGGAGCACACGCTGTGGGGCGTCTTCGCCGGGTTCCTGGCCGGCGCCGCCACGGAGTTCGTGCTCGTCGCCGCCGGCGTCTGACGGCGAGCCCCGGGCTCCGAATCCGGACGGGGGATCCGCGGCGCCCGGGCGCACGCGCGCCCGCTACCCTCTGCGGCGATGAGCGACGCCACGAGCCCACGGGACGCGATCGACAACCCGCCGCCGCCCGGCACGACGTCCGAGGACGCCGTCCTCGCCGCCAACGCCCTCCGCGGGCCGCTCGTCGAGAAACTCGGGATCGAATTCGTCGAGATCGGGCAGGCTCGTGTACTCGCCCGGATGCCGGTGGAGGGGAACACCCAGCCCTACGGCATCCTGCACGGCGGCGCCACCGCTTCGCTGTGCGAGACGACGGCGTCAGTGGGGACGGCTTTCCTGGTCGGGCTCGAACGGCTGGCCGTCGGGATCGACCTCACCATCTCCCACATCCGCTCGGCGCGAACCGGGTGGGTCACGGTGACCGCCGTGCCGCTCCGGCTGGGGAAGACCATCGCTCACTGGGACATGCAGGTCCGCGACGACGACGACCGGCTGGTCGCGGTCGCCCGGCTGACCCTGGCGGTGCGCGACCCGGTGACGCCCGCGTCGTGAGCCGGCCGCGTCGGGGGTGCTGACCGTGGTCGGCGCGGTCCACGTGACCGGCACCCTCGTCAACGCCGCCGCCGTCCTGGTCGGGACCGTGATCGGCACGCTCCTCGGCGACCGCCTTCCAGAACGTATTCGCGAGACCGTTATGCACGGGCTCGGGCTGTTCGTCCTCGCGATCGGGGTGTTCGAGGCGGGGCAGGCGTTTACCGGACCGTTGGCCGACTTCACGCGGGCGAGCGCCGTGATCGTCCTCGGCAGCGTCCTGGTCGGCGGAGTGATCGGCGAGCTCCTCCGGATCGAGGACCACCTGAACGGCCTCGGGGAGCGGCTCAAGCGGCGGTTCGCCGGCGACGAGGGGGGCGCCCGGTTCGTCGAGGGGTTCGTCGTCGCGTCGCTCGTGTTCTGCATCGGGCCGCTCACGATCCTCGGCTCGATCCAGGACGGGCTGTCCGGCGACGCCGACCTGCTGTACGTGAAGTCGACGCTCGACGGGTTCGCCGCACTGGCGTTCTCGGCGGCGCTCGGGTGGGGCGTCGGCTTCTCGGTGATCACGATCCTGGTGTTCCAAGGAGCGCTGTCGCTGTTGGCGGGCGCGGTGGGCGGCGGCTTCTCCCCGGCGGTCATCGCGTCGATGACGGCGACCGGGGGGATCCTCATCCTCGCGATCGGACTGCGGCTGCTGGAGCTCCGCATCGTCCGGGTCGGGAACCTCCTGCCCGCTCTGGTCCTCGCGCCGGCGACCGTCGCAGTGATGGAGGCGCTCCGGTGAGACGGATCGGCCGGATGGCCGGCCCCACCCCCCGGTCGGCCGTCACCCCAAAGATGTCACTCTTTGTGCGGGGCAGCTGCACGGCGTCTACCTGCGCGTCTTCGCGAAACCTCTTGCGGCGCAAGGCTTTTCGTTCGATTGACACGGGGTTGGGGCGTGAGTATCTTTCGCTCCGGTCCCAAGCGGCCGCTGGGACCGAGAGCCGGGAAGGTCACCGGCAGCGTTGGCGGCAAGCCGTTGGACGTCAGTCCATCGGCAGGCTTCCAGGGAGGTGCGAGCCTCCCGGCGAGGCCGTCGCCCGCGCCGCGATCGTCCCCTCTCGGGATACCGGGTCGCTTGGGACCAACCTTTGGCGGACCGAGGTGCCGAGTAGAAAACGCTCACACATGGGGAAGGTGTGAGCGGGCCCAAAGGCACCTCGGTCCGTCGTTGTCGGGGCCCCGTCAGGGGGCCCCGACTTTTCGCGGGCTCCGACGGGATAATCGCCGCATGCACCGGAGGCCCCTCATTCGCGTCGTCGTCGCCGTCGCGGCGCTGTCGGCGTTCGCCGCCTGCAGCCCGGACGGCACCGGCGGAGCCACCGAGCCCGTCCAGACCGGCCACGGGGTGACCCTCCGGGTCGAGACCCCAACCCAGCCCACGACGGGGCCATTTGTCGTGGTGGCCGTCGACAACCACTTCCACGACATCCACTACGCGGAGCGCATCGACATCGCCGAGGATCGACCCTTTGAGGTGATCAACGAGGGTCGCAACCTCCACAACTTCACGGTGGTCGGGACCGACATCACGATCGACATCCGTCCCGGCCACGACTTCATCTGGCCACGCCTCGGCGACGTCCTGAAGCCCGGGAACTACAAAGTGACCTGCACGTACCATGCGTACCTCGGCATGGGCGGGCACTTCACCGTCACGAGGTAGGCCTCAAAGGACGCTTCGCAGGAACCGTTTGGTCCGTTCGTGCTCGGGGGCGTCGAAGACCCTGGCCGGCTCCCCGGACTCCACGACCTCGCCCTCGTCCATGAAGATGACACGCGTTCCCACCCGCCGGGCAAAGCCCATCTCGTGGGTCACGACCATCATCGTCATGCCGCCCACGGCCAGTTCCTGCATGACCTCCAGCACCTCCCCCACCAGCTCGGGGTCGAGCGCGGAGGTGACCTCGTCGAACAGCATGAGCGAAGGCTGCATGGCGAGCGCCCGTGCGATCGCCACGCGCTGCTGTTGCCCACCGGACAGCGCGCCGGGATATGCGTCGGCCTTGTCGGCGAGCCCCACCTCCTTCAGGTGGTCCCTGGTGCGGACCCGGGCGTCCTCCCTGTTCATGTGAAGGACCTTCTCGAGGGCCACCGTGATGTTCGCGCTCGCCGTCTTGTGCGGGAACAGGTTGTAGGCCTGGAACACGATCCCGATATGGGTGCGCATCTCGTCGAGGTTGGTCCGGATGTCCGTGAGGTCCTGCCCCCGGAACCAGACCTCTCCCTGTGTCGGCTCCTCGAGCACGTTGACGCAACGCAGCAGCGTGGACTTGCCGGAACCGGACGGACCGATGACGACCTGGACCTCACCCGGCTCGAGGGTGAGGTCGATCCCCTTCAGCACGTGGTGCTTCCCGAACCACTTGTGCAGGCCCTTGACCCGGACGAGCGCGGAGTCCGCGGGACCGTATGCACCGAAGTGCCGGGGCTCGGGCCCTTGGGTCACTGCCCGAATCCTCCGCCGACCCCGAGGAGCCCGCTCCGGAGGCGGCGCTCGGCGTAGTTCACGATTCCGATCAGCGGAAGCGTGATGGCCAGGTAGCCGAGGGCCGCCGCGATGTACGGCGTCGCGCTGAACGTGTCGGAATAGAGCTCCTGGGCCGTGTTGAAGATCTCCAGCTGGTTGATGGCGAGGCCGAGGACGAGCACCAGGGCGGTGTCCTTGATGAGGATGACGAACTCGTTCATGAGCGGCGGGATCACCCGCCGGACGGCCTGGGGGACCACCGCGTAGCGCATGGCTTGGAGGTACGTCATGCCGAGCCCTCGAGCCGCCTCGAGCTGCCCCCGTTCGATCGACTGGATCCCGGCCCGGAACACCTCGGCCGCGTAGGCCCCGGTGTTCAGGATGAACACGATGATCGCCGCGACAAACGGGTCGGGGTTCCAGCCCATGGCGAGGAACAGCCCGAAGTAGAAGAAGGTCAGCTGCCACACGAGCGGAGTTCCGCGAAAGAAGTTGATGTACGCGCGGGCGGGGGCGCGGACGACGCGTCGCGACGACAACGCCAACATCGACAGGATCAGGCCGAGCACGATGCCTCCGGCTTCGCCCCCGAGCGCCATGATCAGCGTGTTCTTCGCGGCTCGCACGAAATCGTCGACGTGACCCGACAGGACGGCGAAGTTCAGGTTCAACCGCGCGAAGTTCAGGAACTGCTGGCTGGAGGTGAACCACAGAAGGAGCACGGCCGCTGTCAGTGCATGGACGCCGAGGATGGCCCCATCGAACGCGTGATCGCGTTTGCGCCGGTTGTCCATGCGCCGGTAGATGGAGAACCCGACGACGATCGCGGCCAGTCCGATCGCCATGGCGATGAACAGGACCGCGTGCTCCTCCGGGGATCGAAGGCCCTGCACGATGTGGCACACGCCCTGGGCTCCGGGCTTGAGGCGGTCGATGTGGACGGAGATGCAGTCGGCGCTGAGCGGCGGGGCGACCACCGCGTAGTCGATCTGGATCAGCACCGTCCCGACGACGACCAGGAGCAGCGCGCCGAGCCCGGCTCCGAAGATCGACGCGGGCAACGGACTCGTGGGCCCACGGGTGTCCGGTGGGGCGTCGGTGGTTTCCCGGGTGGCCGATGGAGCTGCCATGCGACTTCCTCCGTCAGACGTCCGTCAACGACGTGGGGTCCGCGCCCACGGCACGGACCCCACGGGTGTCGCGGCGCTCCCGGCTAGCCGGTCGGCGCGAACTCCGGCGGCAGCGGCAGGGTCGGGAAGTACTTCGTGAACAGCTGCTTGTAGGTCCCGTCGGCGATGATCGCCTGGAGCGCGGCGTCCACGGCCGGCTTGAGGGTCGGGTTGTTGGGATCGAGGGCGATCCCGTAGTGCTCGTTGGTGTCGATGGGCTCCACCACCTTCAACCCGGGGCGGTCCTGCGCCTCCTGCAGCGAGGATGGCTCGTCGTTGATGATCCCCTGGATCCGGCCCGCCTCCAGGTCGGTGAAGATGTTCGGGACGAGGTCGTACGTCCGGATCTGAATCCCCTTCGGACCCAGGTTCTCCTCGGCCCAGTCCTTCCCGGTCGTTCCCTTCTGGACCCCGACGGTGTCGCTCGGGGTCAGGTCGTCCGTGCTCTTGATGTCGGGGGTCAAAGTCTCGTTCACCGTGAACGACTGCCGCGAGTTGTAGTAGGGGATCGAGAAGTCGACGATCTGCAGCCGATCCGGTTTGATCGTGGAGGCTGCCGCGACCGCGTCGAACTTCTGGCCGGTTGCCAGCGCCGTGAAGATCGTGTTGAAGGGCGCCTTCACCCAGGTGACGCCCGAGAGGCCCATCCGCTTGGCGATCTCCTCGGTGATCTCCACGTCGAATCCGATCAGGTTCCCGTCCTTGTCTCGGTACTCGAACGGCTTGTACTCGAGGCAGCTGCCGACGGTGAGCGTCCCCTCCTTGAGGGTCGTCGCCGGCGGGATGCTCGGGCCGCTCGTCGCGGCCGTCGTGGCGCCCGACGTGGCGCCGCTGGTCGCCCCGCTCGTCGCGGCCGTCGTCGGAGCCGTCGTCGCCGCGGTCGTCGGCGCCGTGGTTGCGGCGGTGGTCGGCGGCGTGGTGTCGCCCCCTCCGCTCTTGGCGCACGCCGCGCCGACCAGGGAAAGCGTCATGACCAGGGCCAGCGCCCCCAGGAAACGTCGTCCCATCTGTTGGTCCCCCTTGCTCGCTGCGGATGCCGGATGGTGGGATCGGTGGATTCTAGGCCTCATTCCTCGCCGAGGTAGGCCTTGCGCACGTCGTCGTTGCCGAGCAGGCGGTCCGCGTCGTCCTCGAGCACGATGTTGCCCGATTCGATCACGTAGCCGCGGTCGGCGACGCCGAGCGCCATGTGGGCGTTCTGCTCGACCAGCAGCACGGTAGTGCCCTGGTCGTGGATCTCCTGGAGCAGCTCGAAAATCCGCTCGACGAGCAGGGGTGCGAGTCCCATGCTCGGCTCGTCGAGGGTCAGGAGCGTCGGCCGCGCCATCAGCGCGCGGCCGATGGCGAGCATCTGCTGCTGACCACCGGAGAGCGTCCCTCCGGCCTGCTTCTCGCGCTCCTTCAGCAGCGGGAACAGCGTGTACACCCGCTCGAAGTCTTCCCTGATCCCCTTTGCGTCCCGGCGCCCGTAGGCGCCCATCTCGAGGTTCTCCCGGACGGTCATCCCTGCGAAGATCTTGCGGCCCTCGGGCGACTGCGAGATGCCCATCTGGACGATCTCGTGCGCTCCCATGGTGTCGATTCGCTCCCCCCGGAACAGGATCTCCCCGGTGGAAGGCCGCTTGACGCCGGAGATGGCCTTCAGCGTGGTCGATTTCCCCGCGCCGTTGCCGCCGATGAGCGTCACGATCTCGCCCTCGTTCACGTGCATGGAGACGCCCTTGACGGCCTCGATGCCGCCGTACCGCACGCGGATGTCCCTGAGCTCGAGCATCGCCCCGCCGCCCTCGCTCACGACAGCTCCTCCTCGCCCGCGACCGGCCCGCTTGCGCCGTCGCCGTCGCCATCGGACTTCTGCCGGCCCAGATAGGCCTCCACCACGCGGGGGTCGCGCTGGATCACGATCGGCTCGCCCTCGGCGATCTTCTGGCCGTAGTCGAGCACCGCCACCTTGTTCGAGATCCCCATCACCACGCGCATGTCGTGTTCGATGATGAGGATGGTGATGCCCTGGTCGTGGATCTTGCCGATCAGGCCGATCAGCGTGCTCTTCTCGGTGGGGTTCATGCCGGCCGCGGGCTCGTCGAGCAGCAGCAGCTTGGGCGAGGTCGCGAGGGCGCGGGCGATCTCCACGCGCCGCTGGTCGCCGTAGGACAGGTTGCCGGCCAGCTCGTTCGCGTACTTGTGGATGCCGGCGAACTCGAGCAGCTCCTCAGCGCGATCCTGGCCGTGCCGGTCCTCGCGGCGCTGGCGCGGCGAGCGGAAGATCGCGTCGAACACGTTCTGCCGGTGGTGGGCGTCGGCGCCGACGATCACGTTCTCGATCGCCGTCATCTCCGCGAACAGCCGGATGTTCTGGAACGTCCTGCTGATGCCGCTCCTCGTGATCCTGAACGGCCGCAGCCGGCGCTTCCTCGCGCTCCGTAGGAGGTCCTTCCCCTCGAACATGAAGTCCCCGGTGGTGGGCGGGAAGATGCCCGTGATCAGGTTGAACAGCGTCGTCTTGCCGGCGCCGTTCGGCCCGATGAGCCCCACGATCGACCCGCGATCGACGACGAGGTCGATGTCCTTCAGCGCCTGGAGCCCGCCGAACTGCTTCGACGCGTCCTTGATCTCGAGGAGCGCGTCGAGCTCCGGGATCTCCTCCCGGTGCCCGTTCTCCGAGGTCGGTGTCGTCGCGTCGCTCATCCCGTGTGCAGTGCGTCGTAGAGGTCTTCCTGGGAGGTTCCCCCCCGGAGCTCGGCCTTTCGCCGCTTCGAGGGCACCAGGCCCTGCGGGCGGAAGATCATGACGACGATCAGCGCGACGCCGAAGATGAAGAACCGGTAGTCGGTGATGCCCCGGAAGATCTCCGGGATGACCGTCACGAGCGCCGCCCCGACGATGGCACCCGTGATCGAGCCCATCCCGCCGATGACCACCATCGCGAGGATGAGGATCGACTGGATCAGCTGGAACTGGTTCGGCGAGATCGAGTTGATCTGCCACGCGTAGACGACGCCGCCGACGCCCGCCGTGCAGGCCCCGATCGCGAACGCGGCGAGCTTCATCCGCACGACCGGGACGCCCATGGCGGCCGCCGCCACCTCGTCCTCGCGGATGGCGACCCACGCCCGTCCGATCCGGGAGTTGTCGAGCATGCGGATAGCGACGACCCATAAGAAGACGAACGTCAACAACAACCAGTAGTACTTGTTGTCGGTCAGCGTCCCCCACTCGATCTTCTTGCCCCCGGGGAGCGTGATCTCCGGATGCGGGATCGAGGAGATGCCGCGGGGCCCGACCGTGATGGAGTCGAGGTTGTTCGCGGTGATCCGGACGATCTCCCCGAACCCCAGCGTCACGATCGCCAGATAGTCGCCCCGCAGGCGCAGCGTCGGCGAGCCGAGGAGCAGTCCGGCGATCACGGCCACCACCAGCGCCGCCGGTAGGATCAGCCACATCCAGGGCTCCCACACCGGCTTGTCGGCGAACGTGACCGTCGGCGGGCTCTCGTTGAGGCCGTGGCTGTACTGGGCGGCGCCCGTCAGGATCCCCGCCGTGTAGGCGCCGATGGCCCAGAACGCGACGTAGCCCAGGTCGAGGAGGCCCGCGAAACCGACGACCACGTTCAGCCCAAGGGCGAACAGCGCGAACAGGGCCACCTTGAACATGACCGCCCCGTTCGTGGCCTGGGCCACCCAGTCGGGGACCTCGAACCACGTGCTGATGAACGGGATGAACCCGCACAGCACGGCGATCGTGATCCCACCGACCGTATTCACCCATTTCCGGCGGGGTTCGACGTAGGTCCGGATGTCGCTCCTGGTCCGCCCGTACCATCCGGTGATCTGACGGTCCAGCAAGATCCGCGCGGCCACGAACCCGACGAGGATGATCGCGAAGACCAGGCTGTCGAACCAGAAGTAGTACAGGAGGTATCCACCCACCGCGCCGACGACCAGGGTGAGGACGACGGCGATGCGGGTGGGGAGCGTCTTGACCCTGGTCCACAGCGCGCTCATGCGGTCACGCGCCTCGCGCCGCCGGCGCCGGAACGCCGCCGATCGCGACGCCTTCCGAGGCGGCGGAGCCTGGGTGGTCGGCGTCGGGGTCCCGGAGTCGCTCATGCCGAGGATCCGATCTTCTCGCCGAGGATGCCGCTCGGGCGGATCATCAGCACCAGGACGAGCACGACGAACGCCACCACCGTCTGCCACCGGGCACCGAAGCAGGGCACCGAGTAGGCCTCGACCAGGCCGAGCACCAGCCCGCCTACCATCGCGCCGCGGATGTTCCCGATGCCGCCGAGCACCGCGGCCGTGAACGCCTTGATGCCGGGAGCGAACCCGATGAACCACGTCGTGGGGACCGGCAGGACGACCATGTACAGCACGGCCGCGGCTCCGGCCATGATGCCGCCGATGAAGAACGTCGCCACGATGATGCGGTCGATGTTCACCCCCATGAGCGATGCGGTCTCCTTGTCCTGCGCCACCGCCCGGATGCCTCGCCCGAGCCGGGTCCGGCTCACGAACCGGTCGAGCCCGATCATCATCACGAAGGCCACGACCACGACCAGGATCTGCTTGTTCGTGACGACGGCCCCGAGGAACGTGAACGCGGTCTTGCTGTCCATCGCTTCGGGGAGCGATACGGGGGTCGGGCCGAGCAAGGCCGGGATGGGGATCGGCCCGATGTAGTGCCGACCGTCCGCCAGGTTGAAGAAGTACTGGAGGGTGAGCGACGCGCCGATCGCCGTGATCAGGAACGACAACCGGGGCGCGCCCCGTCTTCGTAACGGCCGGTACGCGACCCGTTCGATCGTGACCGCCGTGAGCCCGGAAAAGAACATGGCCGGGATCAGGGCGCCGACCATGACGAGGATCAGCGTGACCCCGCCCACCGGTTCCGTGATCCCGAACCAGTTCCGGAACGCGTACAGGACGATGACCGTCCCGATCATGAAGACCTCGGAGTGCGCGAAGTTGATGAGCTGCAGCACCCCGTACACCATGGTGTACCCGAGGGCGATCATGGCGTAGATCGACCCCAGCGTGATCCCGTTCCGGGTCTGGTCCCAGAACTGGTGGTAGACGTTGGTGAGGCAGTCCGTTACGGACTCCAACCGACGCTCCTCACGATCCCCCGATGATGGAAGGGCGGGCTCTTGCGAGCCCGCCCTCCCCGTGCTTCGTGGTGGTCGCTTCCTAGCCGCCCAGCACTTCCGACGCGGGGCCGATCTCGGTGATCTCGCCGCCCTTCACTTGATAGAAGTACAGGAGCGAGTCCGGGTCGTCCGCGGTCACTTCGTGCTTGTCGTCGAAGGCGATCGGCTTGGCCTCGCCCGGGTAGGGGTTGTCGACAGTGACGCTGTCCAGGTAGGTCTTGATGCCCTCCCGGATGCCCGCCACGTCGGTCGCCCCGCCGTCGATGGCCTCCTTGATGCCCTCGCCGATGAGTCCGGCAGCGTCGTAGCCCTCGGCCGCGTACACCGGCACCGACGACGCCTTGGAGCCGTACTCGTCGTTGAACTTCGTGACGAAGTCCCCCGCGAGGTTCGACGGGATCGAGAGGTACACGCCATCCGCCGCGTCGCCGGCCGTGTCGAGCAGCGTCGAGGAGACGGAGCCGTCGCCCGACATCCACTGCACGTCGAGGCCGGCGTCCGAGGCCTGCTTCAGCAGCTTGCCGAAGTCGGCGTCGTACCCGCCGTAGAAGACGGTGTCGGCGCCCGAGGCCTCGATGTCGCTGATCAGCGCGCTGTAGTCGTCCGTCGGAGCAACCGAGTTGGAGCCGGCGATCGTGACGCCGCCCTCCTCGGCTGCGCGACCCACGGTCTCGGCGAGCGGCTTGCCGTAGTCGGACGTGTCGTCGGCCAGGTACAGCTTCTTGGCCCCGGCCACCTCCGCCAGGAACTTGCCGTCGTTGCCGCCCTGCAGGTCGTCGTTGCCGACCGTCCGGTACCAGTAGTCCCAGCCGAAGGACGCGAGGTCCACGGCCGTCGCCGACTGCGTGACGAACGGGATCTTGGCGTCGTTGTAGGTGTCGCCGGCCGCCCGGGTCTCACCCGAGAAGGCCGGTCCCTCCACCGCCACCGTGTCCGGGTCCTGTACGACGGTGGTCGCGATCTGGGGAACGCTGTCGCCGCCGCCCTGCGTGTCCGCGGCCTTGACGGTCACCGTCGCCGGGAAGTCGGCCTCGGCGTTGAGCTCCTTGAACTTCAGCTGGGCCCCCTGGATCGAGGAGATCACCAGGTAGTTGTACGGACCCGTCCAGGCACCCTGGAAGTACACCGTGACCTTGGTCTTCTCGGCCGCGGTGTTCCCACTGGTGGTGGGCTCCTCGTCCTTCTTGCATGCGGCCCCGACCAACGCGACGACCGCGAGGATGGCAAACACCCTCAGAACTGGGCTCTTGCTGCGCAAGCGCCTCCCCTCCTTTCCTTGATTTCCTACCCTTGGCGGGACTATGTAGCACACTCCGCGCCCCCTGGGAAAGCCGGGCCCGGCGTTCCCCGGCGGCCGAATCCGCCGAATCGGCATACGGAAGCGCTCCTGACCAGGGTTGTCACGATTTCGTCGCGGCGCCGCCGGGAGGCCCGGCACCCCGGTCGGCGCACGCGGCGCGTGTACGCTGTGCCCGCCGGCCGGCTCCGGCCGTCCGAGCGCGCCGGGATGGCGAAATTGGCAAACGCGGCGCCCTCAAAAGGCGTTGGGCGAGAGTCCTTGAGGGTTCGAGTCCCTCTCCCGGCACGAAACGCTCAGTGGAGCTCGGCGATGTCCTTCTGGGTCACGTCGCCGGGCTTCTTCCCCAGGATGATCATCGCCAGGACCTCATCGACGGTGACGTCGTCCCTGGCCACGGTTCCGACGAGCTTGCCCTGGAGCATCACGCTGATCCGGTGCGACAGGTCGTACACGTCGTGGATGTCGTGGCTGATCAGGAAGATGCCGATCCCCTCGGCGCTGAGCTGCCGGATCAGGTCACGGACCTGCGCGGTCTCCGCGGGCCCGAGCGCCGCCGTCGGCTCGTCCATGATCAGGATCCGCGCGTTGAAGTGCACCGCGCGGGCGATGGCGACGGACTGCCGCTGGCCGCCCGAGAGCGTGCTGACGGGCTCGACGAACTTCTTGAACTTCGGGTTCAGCCGCTGCAGCAGCTTGCGCGTGGCGTCCTCCATCGCGCTGTCGTCGAGGAACCCGAATCGCGTGGTCTTCTCGCGGCCGAGGAACATGTTGCCGGGCGCGTCGATGTTGTCCGCGAGCGCGAGCGTCTGGTAGATGGTCTCGATGCCCAGCCGCTTCGCGTCGACGGGTGAGCTGATCGTCACCGGTTCGCCGTCGATCAGGATCTGACCAGAGTCCGCGGGACGGGCGCCCGACAGGGTCCGGATGAGGGTCGTCTTGCCGGCCCCGTTGCCGCCGACCAGCCCGACGATCTCCCCCGGGTACAGATCGACGGTGACGCCCTCGACGGCGTGGACGCCGCCGAACGCCACGCGGATGTCGCGCAGTTCGACGAGCCGGGTCCGCTGTGCGGTGTCGGTGGTCGCCATCACCGCGCCGACCGTCGCCGGATCACCGTGTCGATCGCGACGGCCACCACGAGCACGACCCCCACGACGATGTCCTGCAGCGGCGCCGCGATCCCGATCGTGACCATGCCCGACACGAGCGACTGCATGACGAGCGCGCCGAGCACCGCGCCCGTGATCGTCCCGATCCCCCCGGCGAACGACGTCCCGCCGATCACCGTGGCGGCGATGACGTTGAGCTCCATCCCGGTGCCCAGGCTGCTCACGGCGGCATTCAATCGCGCGATCTGCACGGCCGCCGCCAGCGCCACCAGTGCCCCCATCAGCGCGAACGTCTTGACGACCATCATCTTGGTCTTGATGCCGGCGAGATTGGCGGCCTCCGGGTTGCCGCCGATCGCGTAGACATACCGGCCGAACCGGCGCCGGGTGGCGAGGACCGTCATCACGATCGTGACGCCGACCGTGATCAGGACCGGGTTCGCGAGGCCCAGCGGGATCTGCGCCCCGGGCGGCGCGCCACGCTGCTGCGCGAGCAGCGGCGGGAGGTAGTAGCGGTTCAAGAACCAGACAGCGCCGAGGATCGCCACGCAGCCGACTGCGCCGATGACCACCTCGATCCAGACCGGACGGAGTCCGAAGCCGTACCGCGCCCGCTGCCGGCGCCGCAGCACCAGGAGCGCGAGGATCCCCAGGCACGCAAGGATCCCGACCACCCAACTCCAGGTCCCGCCGATCGTCCCGTCGGAGCCGCCGCCCAGGAGGCGGAAGTCGGCGTCCATCGGCGCGATGGTCCGGCCGCTGGCCAGTGCCCACGCCACGCCGCGCCACACGAGGAACCCGCCGAGCGTCACGATGAACGACGGCACGCCGACGTAAGCCACGATCGAGCCCTGGAAGCCCCCGATCAGCGTGCCGAACGCCAGGCCGACGACCAGCGTGATGATCCAGGTCGCGGGATGGTCGAACCCGATGATCCGGGGCAGCCAGTCGTTCTGGAGCAGCGCCATCACCATGCCGACGGCCGCCATCATCGCGCCGACGGACAGGTCGATGTGGCGCTCGACGATGACGAGCACCATCCCGGTCGCCATGATGGCAACCACCGCTGTCTGGACCGTCAGAAACCACATGTTCCGCGGCGTGAGGAACTTGCCGCCGGAAAGCAGATGGAAGCCGATCCAGATCACCGCGAGGGAAAGGAGCATGCCCACGAGCCGGGCGTCGATCTCGGCGGCCCGCAGCGACTCGCCGAGGGAGCGCTTCGGCGCCGCCTCCGACGTGATGTCGGGAGGTGGTGGCGTGGTCGTGTCGATGTCGGTGTCAGCCACCGGTCATCCGTATCGTTCGTGGCCGTGGCCTGCGCCCGCCGCTGGCGGCGGGCGCAGGCCTCCGGTCATCCGGTGATCAACCTATCCGGTCATGCACATGCTGCGACGGTACCCGCCTCGACGTCCTGGCAGAGCTCTTCGGTCGAGATCCACCCGGCGTCGACGACGATGTTGAGGTTGTCCGGGGTGATCGCCTGTGGCGTCAGCAGGATCGAGGTCATCTTGTTCCCGCCCGGGGAGTCGAATTCCACCGTTCCCGGCACCTCCGAGAGGGTGGTGCCCTTCGCGAGGGCCACGGCAGCCTCGCCGGCCGCCGTGCCGAGCTCGCGCGAGTCCTTCCAGACATCCACCGTCTGCGTGCCCAGCGCCACCCGGTTCAGCGCGGCAAGATCGCCGTCCTGGCCGGACACCGACACCTGGCCCGCCAGGCCCTGCGCCTCGAGCGCCGCGACGACACCGCCGGCCATCCCGTCGTTCTCCGCGAGGACGGCATCGACCTTGTTGTTGTTGTCGGTGAGGAACTGCTCCATCTCGGTCTGGGCCAGGGCCGGGTCCCAGTTGTCCGTGTAGGTCTCGCCGACGTTCTTGATGTCACCGGAGGCGGTCGCGTCCTTGAGGACCTCCTCCTGGCCGGACCGCAGGAAGTCCGCGTTCGCGTCGGCCGAGTTCCCCTTGATGAAGACGTAGTTGCCCTTCGGCACCTGCGCCATGACGGCCTGCGCCTGGAGCCGCCCGACCTCCACGTTGTCGAACGTGACGTACAGGGCGCCCGGGTCCTCGATGAGGCGGTCGTACGCGATGACCGGGATGCCCTGCTCGAGAGCGCTCGTGACGGCCGGCTTGATGGCCTCACCGTCCTGGGCGAGGATGATGAGCGCGTTCGCTCCCTGCGTGATCAGGTTCTCCACGTCGGCGAGCTGCTTCTCCGCAGACGACCCGGCGTCCGCCGAGATGTACTTGACCCCTGCTGCATCGAGCGCGGCCTTGATGGCCGGCTCGTCCCACTTCGCCCAGCGCTCTTCGTTGTAGTTGTTCCACGACACGCCGACCGTGAGGTCCCCCGCAGGTGCCGAGGTCGCTGCCGAGGTCGCTGCCGATGTCGCTGCCGAGGTCTCCCCGGTCGTGCCGCCGGTGGTGGTCCCACCCCCGCCGTCATCCCCGCAGGCGGCGCCGACCAGCATCAATCCGACGAGGACCGCCAACATGTGGCGTCTACGCATACCTCCCCCTTCCCGTTGGCGACCCGCGGGCCGCAAGACTCTCGCAGGCGGCGGGAGCATGCCACACCCGCCCCCGGCACGCAAATGTAGGTGGCGCAACAAAAGGGCGCGGGTTGCGCGCTCTCCACGGCTGGACATACTCTGGCGCCCGTCCGGTCACACCATGCTTCGCCGCTGACCGGGGTCGGAAGGGGGACCGGTGGATTCCGCGGAGGTTCCAACGAAAGGCGTCGCCCTCGAGCTACGGCCGGGCGCCGCCGGCCACGGACGTCGCGGCGTCGCGGCCGACGAGGTGCGTCGGCACAACCTGGGGGCGGTCCTCGAGCCGCTCCACCTGCTCGGCCCGCTCTCCCGTTCGGATCTGACCCGCGCGACCGGCCTCAACCGATCCACGATCGCCGACCTCGTCGGCGAGCTCGCCGCGATCGATGTGGTCGAGGAGCGACCGGGCGCTCCCGGCTCGGGCCCCGGCCGCCCCTCGCCGGTGGTGCAGGTCCGGCCGGAACGGGCGCCCGTGCTGGCGGTGGAGCTGAGCGTCGACTCGATCGCGGTCGCGACTGTCGGGCTCGGCGGCCACGTGTTCAACCTCGTTCGCGTGGCCCGCCCCCGCGGACGCTTCTCGCCCGGAGAGACGGTGCAGGACGTCGCGAAGCTCGCCGGCCCGCTGCTCGACTCGCTGCCGGTGCCCCATGTGCTCGCGGGCGCGGGGATCGCGGTCGTGGGAATCACCAGGCGATCGGACGGGTTCGTGCACTTGGCCCCGAACCTCGGGTGGAAGGACGTCCCCCTGGCGGCGATGCTGGCGGCCGAGCTCGGCCTGACGGCGCCGGTGCTCGCCGCCAACGATGCCGACCTCGGCGCGCTGGCCGAACACCGTCGCGGTCGTCAGCCCGGCGTCGCGAACCTCGTCTACATCGCGGGCGAGGCCGGGATCGGCGCCGGCGTGATCGTCGACGGCAAGCCGCTGCTCGGCTCGGCCGGCTACGCGGGGGAAGCCGGGCACATGCTGATCAACCCCGCAGGGATCGCGTGCCGGTGCGGCGCGGTGGGGTGTTGGGAGAGCGAGGCGGGCGAGGCGGCCCTCCTGCGGCGCGCCGGGATGGCCGACGGCGCCCACCTCGACGAGGTGGCCGAGCGCGCGACCGCGGGCGACCGGCGCACGCTGACGGCGATCGCGGAGGTCGGACGGTGGCTCGGGGTCGGCATCGGCAACCTGATCAACCTGTTCAACCCCGAGCTCGTCGTCCTCGGCGGTCTGTACGAGCGGCTGTTTCCGTTCCTCCAACCCGCCGTGTCGGAGGCAGCGAACCAGCGGACCCTCGCCGCCCCCCGCGGGATCGCGAGGATCGAGCGCAGCGCCCTCGGCACCGACGCCTCGTTGTTCGGGGCGGCCGAGATGGTCATGTCGCGCGTGATCGCCGATCCCGCCGGGTTCGACGCCGACCGCCGGGTGGCGAGCGTGGGCGGCCCATGAGCGACGCCGAGCAACCGCCGGTGAGCGGGGAAGCGCAATCACCGACGGGCGACGAGGCGCCCCGGCCCCGGTCGGGACGCGGGACGCGGCCGTGGATGGTGGCGCTGTTCGCCGCGGGGCTGGTGGCCGGGTCGCTTGCCGGCCTGGCCGGCGTTCGCGCGCTCGACGCCGCGACGCAGGACGAGCCGCCGCGCGCGATGGCGCCGCCGCGGTTCGTCGAGGAGGCCGCAGCGGCGGGCATCGCCCACGTCTACGGCGGCGGCTTCACGTATTTCGTGGGCGGCGGTGTCGCGACGTTCGACTGCGACGACGACGGCCGCCCGGACCTGTACCTGGCCGGCGGGAGCAACCCGGCCGCGCTCTACCGGAACGAGAGCCCCACCGGCGGCGCCCTCCGCTTCGAGCAGGTCCGGGACCCGGTCACCGACCTCACGGCCGTCACCGGTGCATATCCGCTCGACGTCGACGGCGACGGGGTCCTCGACCTCGCCGTCCTCAGGGTCGGTGAGAACGTGCTGCTGCGCGGCACGGGCGACTGCCGGTTCGAGCGCGGGAACGAGGCGTGGGGCTTCGACGGGGGCGACGCCTGGACGGTCGGCTTCAGCGCGACGTGGGAGGGGGACGCGGCGCTCCCCACCCTCGCCATCGGCAACTACCTCGACACGAACGACCTCGAACAACGCTCGAAATGCGCGGACAGCGAGTTGGTGCGACCGGTCCCCCACGGGGAGACGTACGCCGCGCCGATGCCGCTCTCCCCCGGCTGGTGCACGCTGTCGGTCCTGTTCAGCGACTGGTCGCGGTCCGGCGAGCGGGACCTCCGGATGACCAACGACCGGCACTACTACTCGGGGGGCCAGGAGCAGCTGTGGCGCATCGAGCCGGGGCAGCAGCCGCTGATGTACACGGGCGAGGACGGGTGGCAGCGGCTCGTCATCTGGGGCATGGGGATCGCCGAGTACGACCTCACCGGCGACGGCCTGCCCGAGGTCTTCCTGACGAGCCAGGGCGACAACCGGCTCCAGACCCTCGCGGACGGGAGCGCGCAGCCGACCTACACGGAGACCGCGCTCGAGCACGGCGCGACGGCGCACCGTCCGTACACCGGCGGCGACCTGCTCCCCTCGACCGCCTGGCACCCCGAGTTCCAGGACGCGAACAACGACGGCTACGTCGACCTGTTCATCTCCAAGGGGAACGTGGACGCGGTCCCCGAGTACGCGATGAAGGACCCGTCGAACCTGCTGCTCGGCCGGCCCGACGGGACGTTCCGGGAGAGCGCCCGGACCGCGGGGATCGCGCGGTTCGTCCGGGGGCGGGGGGCCGCGCTCGTCGACCTGAACCTCGACGGGATGCTCGACCTCGTGCAGGTCAACCGGCGCGCCAACGTCAGCGTCTACCGCAACGTGGGCTGGGGCGACGCCGAGCACCCGCGGCCGATGGGCAACTGGGCCGCCGTCCGGCTGCGGCAGCCGGGGCCCAACCGCGACGCGATCGGCGCGTGGGTCACGGTGCGGTTCGGCGACCGGACCGTCGAGCGCGAGATCACGATCGGGGGCGGCCACGCGAGCGGCGAGCTCGGGTGGATCCACGTGGGCCTCGGCAACGCCGATGGCGCCGAGATCCGGGTGCAGTGGCCGGACGGCCGGCGCGGGCCGTGGCTCGACCTGCCGGTGAACGGGTTCGGCGTCGTCGAGCGGGGTGCCGCCGTCGTGGAGCCGTGGACCCCCGAGGAGAGGTGAACGTGGGAACCGCGAGGCTGGCCGACGTCGACCTGCCGCAGTTCGGGATCGACGACGAGGCGCCCGAGATTCCCCCGTCCACGTACCGCGGGCGGCTCGAGCGACTGCGCGAGCGGATGGACGAACGCGGTTACGACCGCGTCGTCGTCTACGCCGATCGCGAGCACAGCGCGAACCTCGCCTACCTGACCGGCTTCGACCCGCGGTTCGAGGAGGCGGTGCTCGTGGTCGGACCCGAGGACGACCCGGCCATCCTCGTGGGCAACGAGTGCTACGGGATGGCGGGGGCGGCGCCGCTCCCCATGCGCCGGCACCGGTTCCAGGACCTCAGCCTCCCCGGGCAGCCCCGGGACGGGTCGCGCCCGCTGCGCGAGATCATGGCCGACGAGGGGATCCAGGGCGGCAGCCGGGTGGGAGTGGTGGGGTGGAAGGCATTCGCCGACCCCCGGACGATCGAGGTCCCGGCCTATCTCGTGGACGAGCTACGCGACATGACGCCGGCGGGCTCGGTCGAGAACGCGGCCGACCTGTTCATGAGCGCCGCCGACGGCCTCCGCGTGATCAACGAGGTCGGGCAGCTGGCCTGGTTCGAGCACGCCGCGTGCTCGACCTCGAACGGCGTCCGGCGGCTCCTGCACGGGCTCGAACCGGGGATGCGCGAGCGCGAGGCCGTCGGCCTGCTCGGGTGGAACGGCACACCGCTCTCGTGCCACCTGATGCTCACCGCCGGCGACCGCGCCACGCTGGGGCTGCTCAGCCCGGGCGACCGTCGCATCAGCCGCGGCGACCGGTTCACGGTCGCGTTCGGGATCTGGGGGGCGCTGAACTGCCGCGCCGGGTTCGTGGTCGGGGACGCGGGCGAGCTCCCTTCGGGGATCGGCGACTACGTCGAGCGGCTCGTCGGCCCGTACTTCGAGGCGATCGCGGAGTGGTACGGAGCGCTCCATGTCGGACAGACGGGCGGCGCCCTGTTCGAGATCGTCCGGCGGCGCCTCTCCGACCCGTTCTTCGGCGTCTTCCTGAACCCGGGCCATCAGATCCACCTCGACGAGTGGGTCAACTCGCCGGTCGCGCCGGGGTCCACGATCGAGCTCCGTTCCGGCATGGCGTTCCAGGTGGACGTGATCCCGGCGACGGGAACCCCGTACTTCACGACGAACATCGAGGACGGCATCGCGCTCGCGGACGAGGGGCTGCGCTCCGAGTTCAGCGCCTCGTATCCCGCGGCGTGGGACCGGATCCAGGCCCGGCGCCGCTTCATGCAGGAGGCACTGGGGATCGCCCTGCACCCCGACGTGCTGCCGTTCTCGAACATCCCGGCGTGGCTGCCGCCGTTCCTGCTCAGCCCCGGCCGGGCCATGGTGATGGCCGGATAGAGAGGTCCGGCCGGATGTTCCGGTTCCCGGGGCCGCAGGGCCCCGCACGAGCGTCGGGCACGGCCCGGCGGTGGAGGTGAGGCGAAGATGACGTACGAACCGAAGCCCGAGCACAAGTTCTCGTTCGGCCTGTGGACCGTCGGCAACATCGGCATCGACCCGTTCGGCGATCCGGTCCGGGAGGTCCTGTCGCCCGTGCAGCTGGTCGAGCTCCTCGCCGAGGTCGGGGCGTGGGGGGTCAACTTCCACGACAACGACCTCGTGCCGATCGACGCCAGCGCACACGAGCGCGACCAGATCGTCTCGGACTTCCGCAAGGCCCTGGACGCAACGGACATGGTCGTGCCGATGGCGACGACCAACCTGTTCCGCGAGCCGGTCTTCCGGGACGGCGCATTCACCGCGAACGACCCCCGGGTCCGGGCATACGCCCTGCAGAAGACCATGCGGGCGATCGACCTGGGCGTGGAGCTCGGCGCGACCACCTACGTGTTCTGGGGTGGGCGCGAAGGCGTCGAGACCGATTCCTCCAAGGACCCCCTGGTCGCCCTCGAGCGGTACCGGGACGGCATGAACTTCCTGTGCGCGTACGTGCGTGACCAGGGCTACGACCTGCGGTTCGCGCTGGAGTCGAAGCCCAACGAGCCCCGCGGCGACATCTACCTCTCGACGACCGGGGCGATGCTGGCCTTCATCCAGTCGCTGGACGACCCCGACATGGTCGGCGTGAACCCCGAGGTCGCACACGAGCACATGGCCGGCCTGAACTTCACGCACCATGTCGCGCAGGCGTGGGCGATGGGCAAGCTGTTCCACATCGACCTGAACGACCAGATCCCGGGCCGCTACGACCAGGACCTCCGCTTCGGGTCGGCCAACCCCAAGGCGGCCTTCTTCCTCGTGAAGCTGCTGGAGGACGTGGGGTACTCGGGCAGCCGGCACTTCGACGCGCACGCCTACCGGACCTCCGACTACGAGGACGTGAAGGCCTTCGCCCGGGGCTGCATGCGGACGTACCTGATCCTCAGGGAGAAGGCGGAACGGTGGAACGCGGATCCGGAGGTGCAGGATCTCCTCGCACGGATCAACTCGGACGACGGCGGGATCTCGGCGCACCTCGGCCCGTACACGCCGGAGCGCGCCCAGGGGCTGAAGGACCTCGACGTGGACCGGCGGGCGGTCGCGGCGCGCGGCCAGCCCTACGAGCGGCTGGACCAGCTGACCGTCGAGCTCCTCCTCGGGGTTCGGTGACGCTCGAGGAGACTTCCTTTGCGGGTTTGCCATGCATCCAGCTGGAGGGTGCCGGGTCGGCCGTGTTCGTGACGACGTCGGTCGGCCCCAGGGTCCTCGGCCTGGTCGGGCGCGGCCCCAACCTCATGGCCGTCCTGCCCCACTCCGAGATCGAGCGAGCAGACGGCCCGCCGTACCGCTTCGTCGGAGGGCACCGGCTGTGGGCCGCGCCCGAGGTGCCGGAGGTCACCTACCAGCCCGACGACCGGTCGTGCGCGGTCTCGGCCGTGGACGACGGCATCCGGGTGGAGGGACCGCCCGACGGCGCCGGGTTGGTCAAGACCCTCGAGCTCCATCCTGCGCCCGACGGATGGATCGTCGAGCACGAGCTCCGAAACGAGGGCGACGCGGCCCGCGACGTCGCGCCGTGGGCGATCACCCAGCTGCGGCCGGGGGGCCGTGCCGAGCTGCCGCTGTCGCCCCGCGGTGACGCCCCCCGGGCCGATCGCGCGCTCGTCCTGTGGCCGTACACCGACCTCGACGACCCACGCCTCAGCTTCGGGCCCGCGGCGGTGACGATCGAGGCACCGAACGGCCCGGGGAGGCCGACGCGTCCGGTGAAGGTCGGCGCCGCGCCCGGTGCGGGGCGCCTGTGCTACCGCCTGGGCGACGAGGTCTTCGAGAAGCGCGCCGAGGTCGACCCCGGTCTGCCGTATCCCGACAGAGGAGCCGCTTCGCAGGTCTTCGTGTCGGCGGACTTCTGCGAGCTGGAGACGCTCGGCCCGTTGTGCGCGCTGGAGGCCGGGATGTCGGCCGTCCACCGGGAGACCTGGACACTCCGGGCGGCGGGATCGTGAGCCTGGTCCTCGGGATCGACGTCTCCACCACCGCGACCAAGGCCGTCCTGATGGACGGCGGCGGCGAAGTCCGCTCCGTGGGGGTCGACGAGTACGACGTCCAGACCCCCCGGCCGCTGTGGAGCGAGCAGGACCCGGCCGCATGGTGGGACGCGACGGCCACCGCCGTGCGCGCCGCGCTGGAGGGGGCCGGGGCCGGCCCCGGCTCGGTGGACGCGGTCGGGCTGACCGGCCAGATGCACGGGCTCGTCCTGCTGGACGCCGCCGGGAAGGTGCTCCGGCCGGCGATCCTGTGGAACGACCAGCGCACGAGCGCGGAGTGCGACGAGATCCGGGAGCTGGTCGGCCGCGACCGGCTCATCGCCGTCACCGGCAACGACGCCCTGCCGGGCTTCACCGCGCCGAAGATCCTGTGGGTCCGGCGCAACGAGCCCGGGGTCTGGTCGCGGATCGCCCATGTCCTGCTCCCCAAGGACTTCGTCCGGCTCCGACTCACCGGCGAACACGCGGTGGACCGGGCCGACGGCGCCGGGACGATCCTGTTCGACCTGGCGGCCCGGGACTGGTCCGGGGAGGTGCTCGATGCGCTGGGCATCGACAAGCGCTGGCTGCCGGCGACCTTCGAGGGGCCCGAGGTCACCGGGACGGTCACGGCGGAGGCCGCGGCGCTCACCGGCCTCCGGCCGGGGACGCCGGTGGTCGCGGGAGGCGGCGACCAGGCCGCGGCGGCGGTCGGGCTGGGCTCCGTGGAACCGGGGATCCCCTCGCTGTCGCTCGGCACGTCCGGTGTCGTGTTCGTCACCACCGACGGCCCGACAGTGCAGCCGGAGGGCCGGCTCCACGCCTTCTGCCACGCGGTCCCCGACCGGTGGCACCTGATGGGCGTGATGCTCTCGGCGGCGGGCAGCCTCCGCTGGTACCGGGACACCGTCGCCCCCGGCCTCGGGTTCGGCCGGCTGGTCGAGGAGGCGGCCGAGGCGCCACCCGGGAGCGACGGGCTGCTGTTCCTCCCCTACCTCACCGGGGAGCGCACGCCGCACCCCGATCCCCTGGCACGGGGGGCCTTCGTGGGACTCGCGGTGACCCATCGGCGCGCCCACCTGACCCGCGCGGTCCTCGAAGGGGTGGCCTTCGGCCTCCGCGACTCGTTCGACCTCGTCCAGGCCATGGAACCGGACCTCCCGGACGAGATCCGCGCCACCGGCGGAGGAACCCGGAGCGCCCTGTGGCGCCGGATCCTCGCCGACGTCCTCGGGACGGCCGTGGTCACCACGTCCACCGAGCAGGGCGCGGCGCAGGGGGCGGCGACTCTGGCGGCGGTGGGCGCCGGCTGGTTCGCGTCGGTCCAGGACGCCTGCCGGGAGCTGGTGCAGGTCCAGGACCGTACCGAGCCCTCGTCTGACGCGGATCGGTACCGCGCGCTGCATGCGCGGTACCGCGACCTGTACCCGGCCCTGGCGCCGAGCTTCCACGCGGCCCAGCCGGCGACCTGAGGACCGTGACCGGCGCCACGCCGGCCCGGCCCTGAGGGACCGGGGTGCGCTACCCGGCGGCGCCGGCCCGGAAGATCTCCTCGATCACCCGGAGGTTGCCGACGGCGTCCTCGGGCGGGATCGGGACGGGACCGCCGTCCAGCACGGCGGCGGCGAAGCGCTCCGCCTGGATCTCGTACTGGTCGGCCGGCGGGAACTCGAGCGTCTCCGTGTCCGGCCGGACGGGCGGTTCGCCGCCCGAGGTCACGAACACGCGCGTTGGCAGGTCGAGCGGGACGTTGAACGGGATCTCCACCGCGATGCGGCCCTCGGTCCCATACACGTGCACGCGCTGGTCCGGCTCGACCCGGGTGGAGACGGTGAACGCCGCCACGCCGGGCCCGAACCCGAGGATCCCCGAGGTCAGCACGTCGACCCCCGTCCCGGGGTCCCGGACGACCGACCCGAGCACGCGTTCCGGCTCCGCCCCGAACAGCATCCTCGACACGTTCACGGCGTAGCATCCGATGTCGAACAGCGCTCCGCCGCCGGCTTCCAGGATGTTCCGGATGTCCGCCGGGTCGTCGTTGAAGTAGGAGAACCAGGTCTGCACCGCTCGGAGCTCACCGATCCTCCCCGCACCGATCATCTCGCGCACCGCCTCCCAGGTCGGGTGGAGCCGGTACATGAACGCCTCCATCAGGAGGACGCCTTCCTCCCGGCACACCGAGATCATCCGCTCGGCGTCCGCCACCGACGTGGCCAGCGGCTTCTCGCACAGCACGTGTTTGCCGGCCCGGGCCGCCGCGATGGTCCACTCGGCGTGCAAGTCGTTCGGCAGGGGGATGTAGACGGCGTCGACTTCCGGGTCGGCCAGCAATCCCTCGTAGGAACCGTGCGCGCGGGGGATCCCGAGCTCTGCGGCGGCGGCCCGCGCCCGCTCGGGGTCGCGCGAGGCGATCGCCACGGCCTCGCATCGGGCGGCCGCAATGATCGCGGGGACGACCTTCCGGACCCCGATCCGGGCGGTGGACAGGATCCCCCACCGCAGCGTTTCTCCCGTCATCCCGGAACCACCTCCGTCGACGGCCAACTCGTCTCCCCCTCCGGCGGTATCGCGATCACCGTTCCGGTCGAGGAGCTCCTCAGGGCGGCCTCGAGCACCTCGAGGCCGGCGATCGAATCGCGGACGTCCACCGGCGGGGGCGCGCCCGTGCGCAGGGACTCGACGACGCCCCGGTAGAAGGCCGGGTAGTCACCCGCCTCAGTGGGCACCCGGCGCTCGGTGGATCCGTCGGACAGCCGGCCCCAGCGCTCCTCCGGCTCCGCCCCCCAGCCGGGCCCAGCGGGCACCGCGCCCGCCGCCATCGCCGCCTCCTGCGGGTCCAGCCCGTACTTCTCGAACGCTCCCCGGAGGCCCAGGACCCGGAAGCGAGGCCCCGGGATGGCCGCGGCGACCGTTGCCCACAGGTGCGTTCGCTCGCCTCCGCGGTGCGTGAGCTCTACGAACACGTCGTCGTCGACCTCGACGTCCGGACGCCGGCGGTCGACCTCGGCGAAGACGTGGGTCGGCGGCCCGAAGAGCTGGACGGCCTGGTCCACGAGGTGGCTCCCGAGGTCGAACAGCAGCCCCCCGGCCTCCTCGGGCGCGCCCAGCTCCCGCCACGCGCCCTCCTTCCGCCCGGGCGCCCATCGTTCGAACCGGGACTCGAAGCGGACGACCGGACCGATCTCGCCGCGGCCGAGGATGGCGCGGACCGTCAGGAAGTCGCCGTCCCACCGCCGGTTCTGGAACACGCTCAGCAGCAGACCGCGCCCGGCGGCGAGGTCCGCGAGCGCGCGTCCGTCGGCCGAGGCCGCGGCCAGCGGCTTGTCCACCACGACCGGGAGCCCCGCCTCCAGAGCGGCGGTCCCGAGCGGGACGTGGGCGGAGTTGGGCGTGCACACGATCACCAGGTCGTGGTCGTCGGCCGCCTCCCACAACGCGTCGACCCGGTCGACCACCCTCGTGGACGGGTACCGGGCGCGCGCCCGCGCCTGACGCCCGGAGTCCGCGGTGACCACGGTGGACAGGCGCATGTCGGGGTTCGCGTCGACGAGGGGCGCGTGGAACACCTCACCGCCGAGGCCGAACCCGATCAGCCCGACCCGAACCGGGTGGGCGGGATCTGCGGATGCGATGGACACCGAAGCACGCCTCTCGTCGGTTAATCAGCCGCGGACGGTCAGGGCTTCGAGGCCCCGGATGATGTAGCCGGGCTTCCAGCGGGGCTCCTCGACCATCTCCATGTCCGGGATGCGCTCGAGGAGCGTGCGGAACGACGTCTCGAGCTCGACGCGGGCGAGCGGTGCGCCCAGGCAGAAGTGGATGCCGGCGCCGAACGTCACGTGCGGGTTGTGCTCGCGGCCGACGTCGAGGCCGTCGGGATCGGCGAACACCGACGGGTCGTGGTTCGCGGAGCCGAACAGGAGGCCGAGCTCGGCGCCCTTCGGGACCCGCACCCCATGGAGCTCGAAGTCCTCCAGCACCCACCGTTCGAACATCTGCAGCGGCGTGTCGTACCGGAGCAACTCCTCGACCGCGCGCGGGACGAGCGAATGGTCGGCGCGGAGCCCGGCCAGCTGCTCCGGATTCCGAAACAGCGCCCACCACCCGTTGCCGGTCGCGTTCACCGTGGCCTCGTGGCCGGCGTTCAGCAGCAGGACGCACGTTCCGATCAGCTCGTCCTCGGAGAGCGTGCGTCCCTCGTCGACGACCTGGGTGAGGCCGGTGATGAGGTCCTCCCGCGGCTCGCGCCGTCGCTCCCGGCTGAGATCGCGGAGGTAGCCGGTGAACTCGACGCTCGCCGCGACCGCACGCCGCTGGTACTCCTCCGACGGGTTGAGCTCGTACATCAGGCAGATCTCCGCCGACCACGGCCGGAGGTGGCGCCGATCCGCTTCCGGGACGCCGAGCATCTCCGCGATGATCTCGACCGGGAGCGGCTCGGCGACCCGGGCGATGAGGTCGAACTCCCCCGTTCCGGCCACGTCGTCGACGAGCCGGTTCACGATGGCGGCGACGCGCGGCCTGAGGCTCTCGACCATCCGCGGGGTGAACGCCTTCGACACGAGCTTGCGAACGCGAGTGTGGTCGGGCGGCTCCATGTCGAGGATGCCGCTGCGGACCAGGTGCCAGAACGGGTCGAGCGCGAGCGGCTCGGCGTCGCGGCCCATCTCCTCGTGGGTGGCGACGTGGAGGTAGGTCCGCCCGAACCGCCGGTCGCGGAGGAGCCCGTTGACGTCCTCGTAGCGTGAGATCAGCCAGTGGTCGGTGGCCTCGTCGTACAGGACGGGATGGCCGCCGCGGAGCCGCGAGTACACGGGATACGGGTCTGCGATGAACCCGGGGTCGTCCGGCAGGAACCCCAGCTCGGAGGCCCCGACCCGCTGTTCCGCCTGCACCGCGCTCCCCCCGTTCCTTCCTCGAACCCGATCGCGCGCTCGCCCGACCGCCGAACGCGATTGTAGGCCGGTTCGCCGAGCGGTCAGGCGCCGGCGGGGATCGCGGCCCGGAACTCCGCGGCGAGGTCGAGCGCGTCGTCGATGCGGCCCTCGAGCAACGGCCGGACGAGCGCCGTGCCGACCACCACGCCGTCGGCGAACCGGCACGCCGCGGCAGCCTGATCGGGTGACCCGATCCCGACGCCGACCAGCAGCGGGCGGTCGGTGAGGGGCCGGATCGACGTCACGAGCTCCTCCGCCGTCCCGCCCAGCTCCGAGCGCTCGCCCGTGACGCCGTAGGTCGAGACGCAGTACACGAACCCCCGGGCGTTCCGGGCGACCTTTTCCAGCCGTTCCGTGGGCGTGCCCGGCGCCGCCAGGAAGACCGTCTCGATCCGGTGCTCGGCCGCCGCGCCGCACCATTCGTCCGCCTCGTCGACGGGCAGGTCCGGGACGATCGCGGCCGAGACGCCGGACGCCGCGGCCCGCGAGAGGAACTCCTCCGTTCCCATCGCGAGGATGGGGTTGAGGTAGGTCATCACGGCGACGGGAACGCCGGGGCGCGCCGCGGCCACGAGGTCCAGCACGGAACCGACCGTCGCCCCGTCCTCGAGCGCTCGGCGGGAAGCTTCCTGGATGACCGGTCCGTCCATGACCGGATCGGAGAACGGGATCCCGACCTCGATCGCGTCGGCGCCGGCCCCGGCGAGCCCGAGCAGAAACGCGGGCGTCACCTCCGGCAGGCCGCCGGTCGCGTAGGCGACGAACGCCCGCCCGCCGGCGTCGACCCGCCGCCGGAGGGTGGACTCGAGCTCACCCACGGCGGTCGGCGAGCGCGGCGCGCACCGAGTCGAGGTCCTTGTCGCCCCGGCCGGAGAGGTTGACCAACACCGTGGAACCTTCCGGGAGCGGCCGGCGCAGCAGCCATCCGACCACGTGCGCGGGCTCCAGCGCCGGGAGGATGCCCTCGGTCCGGGCCAGGGCCTGAAATCCGTCGAGCGCCTCGCCGTCGTCCGCGCTCGTGTACTCGGCGAGGCCGGCGTCCTTGAGATAGGAGTGCTCCGGCCCCACCCCCGGGTAGTCGAGCCCGGCGGAGATCGAGTGCGTCGCCGCCACCTGGCCGTCGGCGTCCTGCAGCAGGTACGAGAGTGCGCCGTGGAGCACGCCCGGCCGGCCGCCGGTGAGCGACTCGCAGTGGTCGCCGAGCCGGCCGGTTCCCCGCCCGCCGGCCTCGACCCCGACCAGCCGGGCCCCGCTCCCGACGAACGCGGTGAACATGCCGATCGCGTTGGACCCGCCGCCGACGCATGCGGCGACGACGTCCGGCAGGTCGCGGCCGGCCGCCGAAGCGAACTGTTCGCGGGCCTCGTCCCCGATGACCCGCTGGAAGTCGCGCACCATCGCCGGGAACGGGTGCGGCCCGACCACCGAACCCACCACGTAGTGCGTGTCCCGGACGCTCGTCGCCCAGTCGCGGAGGGCCTCGTTGATGGCGTCCTTGAGCGTCCGCGAGCCCGTCGTCACGGGGACGACCTCGGCGCCGAGCAGGTGCATGCGGGCGACGTTCGCCGACTGGCGGTGGGTGTCCTCCTCACCCATGTACACGACGCAGGGCAGGCCGAACATCGCGCAGGCCGTGGCCGTGGCGACGCCATGCTGGCCGGCTCCGGTCTCCGCGATGATCCGGCCCTTCCCGAGCCGGCGCGCCAGGAGCACCTGGCCCATCGTGTTGTTGATCTTGTGGGCGCCGGTGTGTGCGAGGTCCTCGCGCTTCAGCCAGACGTCGTAGCCGGTCTCCTCGGACAGCCGCGTGGCGTGGGTCAGCGGCGTGGGCCGGCCGACCACGTCGCGCAGGATGGCGTCGAGCTCGCCCCGGAACGCCGGGTCGTCGCGGAGCGCGTGCCATCCGGCCGCCAGCTCGTCCAGCGCCGGGATCAGGACCTCGGGCACGTACCGTCCGCCGTACACGCCGAACCGCCCCCGCGCGTCCGGCAGGACCTCGACGGTGGGGGCGCTCACGGCCGGAAGCGCCTGCGGCCTGCGGGACCCATGGTCGCCCGAGTGTACCGATCGTCCCCGCGCGTCCCGTTTGACGGTCGGCCCGGAACCCCCCAAGGTTCCGCGAGCGATCCCCGCCCTGGGAGGAACACGATGCCGCGCCCTCGCACCCGACCAGTCGTCCTCGGAAGCGTCCTCGCCGTGCTGACCGCGTGGGGCGGGGCGGCCCTCCCGGCCCGGGCCGGTGGGGCGTTCGTCTGGACCTTCCCCGGGAACTGCCCGACCGACGTCCTCCAGGATTGCGTGGACGCCTCCGACCCGGGAGACACGATCCTCATCGCCACGAACGACCCCATCCAGGAAGTCGTGACGGTCGACCACACCATGACGATCCAGCCGGATACCGGCTTCCACCCGACCGTGGCGATCATCGGCATCGGCGACGGCAGCACCGGAACGCTCGGGGTCTTCCTCTCGGGACTCAGGATCACGGGAGGCGTGCTGGTGCGGCTGACGGCCGGGTCGGGGCATGTCGTGTCGCTGCGCCATCTCGATCTCGAATCCAGCCAGGCCGTGGGCAGCGCGCTGTTCGCCGACCTTCGCGTTCCGTCCTCGGTCGAGCTGACCTCGAGCAGGCTGGAAGAGACCGTCGACGAGGGCTCCGCGCTCGAGGTGGACGCCGCGAGCTCCTCGGGGCTCGTCGCGTTCCGGGCGATCGGGAACCGGATCCGGGGCAACGGCGGCGAGCAGGGCGGGGGCGGGATCACGCTCCGCACGTCGAGAGCCGGCTCGGTCAGCGCCGACTTCCTCAACAACACCGTGTGGGGGGCTCGGGCATGCTGCGGCTCCGACGCGGGGATCTCGCTCGAGCCACAAGGCCTGAGCCACGCGGACGTCGACATCGTCGGGAACACGATCGACCACACGGGCGGCGATGCGCTCGGGGTCCGCAGCTTCCTGTTGGCGGCCGGCCACATCTCGATCGACGCATTCGACAACGTCTTCTCGAACAGCCGGCTCTCCGCGATCAACATCGACAGCGCCCGGCCCGCCACGCTCGAGCTCCGCGCGGGCCACAGCGACTTCTTCAGCAACGGCGATCCGAACTTCCTCGAGGGCCACTCGGCCGGGTCCGGGAACCTGCAGGTCAACCCGCAGTTCGTCGGCGCCGCGACCGGCGCGCTTGCCCTGAAGCCGACGTCGCCCCTCATCGACCGGGGCCTGGTGTGCTCCCCGGGCGGCGTCGGCGACCCGGACGCCTCCGGCCACGCGCGGCTGTCCGGGCCGAGCGTCGACATGGGCGCCTTCGAACGGGGCTCCGGCCCGCCCACCGGCGACGTGTTCCTCGGAACGGTGGGCGGCGACATGCTCGACGGCACGCCGGGCGCCGACATCCTGTGCGGGATGGGCGGCGCCGACGACCTCCGGGGCGGGGGCGGCCGTGACTTCATGGACGGCGGCCGGGGCGAGGATGTGGTGTTCGGCAACGGCGGCCCCGACCGGCTCTTCGGCGGCCCCGGGAACGACCCCTGTCTGTTCAGCAAGGACGGCGTCGACGGGAACGACCGCGTCGACGGGGGGCCGGGGAACGACGGGTTCCAGACCGATCCCGGGGACCTCCGCGTGAACGTCGAGCACCAGAGCCCGTGCAACTGACCGGCTCGGGGAACGACCGCCCGAACGGGGGGCTCGGGTCCGACGGGTTCCCGGCGGATCCGAGTGACGCGGTCACGCAGGCCGAGCATCCGGCGGCGTGCCCGAGCCGCCGCGGAGCCCGCTGAGGAAGGCGCCGGGGTCCTCGGCGCGCATCAGGGCCTCCCCCACGAGCACCGCGTCGGCGCCGGCGTCGGCCGCCCGTTCCACCTGCTCCCTGCTCCGGATCCCGCTCTCGAACACCCGCACGCGATCGGAGGGGACGGTCGCGAGCAGCTCCAGGGCGCGGTCCTCGTCCATCTCGAGCGTCTCGAGATTCCGGGCGTTGACCCCGATCACGGGGGCCCCGGCCTCGACGGCCTCGGCCAGCTCACGCTCGGCGTGGGCTTCCACGAGCGTGGCCAGGCCGAGGTCCTCCGCCGTCGCCGACGAGCGCACGGAGCTCGCTCGCCGAGACGGTTCCGGCGATGAGGAGCGCGGCGTCGGCGCCGCCGGCCCGGGCCTCCATCAGCTGGGCCGGGTGGACCAGGAAGTCCTTCCTCAGGACGGGCAGGCGGGTCACCAGGTGGACGGAACGGAGGTCGGCGAGCGAGCCGTGGAAGTGGTGCGGCTCGGTGAGCACCGAGATCGCCGCGGCGCCGGCGCGCTCGTACGCCGCGGCCTGCGACCGGGGGTCGACGTCGGCGATGGGGCCGGCCGAAGGCGATGCCCGCTTGACCTCCGCGATCACGGCCGGGGACGGCTCCGCCCGCAGCGCGCCGGCGAAGTCCCGGGCCGGTGGGAGCGCGAGGCACCGCGCCATGAGCGCTCCCTCGTCGAGCGGCCGCTGCTCGAGGTCGCGCCGGACCCGGCCCACGATGTCGGTGAGGAATCCCACGGTGCCCGAGTGTAGGGAACGCCGGGTGCGAGGGCCGCCTGACAGCCCCGCCGGGCTCGAGACCCACGAGCTCTTCGAGGCGAGCGAGCTCTCCGCGCTGGCCGACGAGAAGGCTCGCAGCCTCGAGGGAACCTACTCGCCGCCAGACGGCTGAGCCTCTCGGGCCGCGCTCACGAACTCCTCGTAGCGGGCGCCCTCGTAGAGCGCCCGCCCGACGATCGCGCCCTCCACCGGCAGGGCGGCGAGTTCCGCAATGTGGTCGGGGGTGGCGATGCCGCCGGCCGCCAGGACGGGGGCATCGAGGGAACGGGCCACGGCACGGATCGTGGCGAGGTCGGGGCCCGCCATGGCCCCGACCCTCGCGACGGCGGTGACGAGGGCTCGCCGGGGCGGAGCCGCGGCGAGCCGCCCCAGGATCTCGTCGAGGGGCCACTCCGCCGCGGTGCGGCCTCGCGGCCGCACCGCGGCGCCCTCCACCTCGAGGCCCAGCACCAACCGGTCCGCGAGCGGCCCGGTCAGCGCCGCCGGCAGCCAGCCGGACGCCAATACTCCCGACCCCAGCACCACCCGGGAAGCCCCGGCCTGGAGCGCCGCATCCACGTCCGCGAGCCGGGCGATACCCCCGCTCGCCTGGACCCGGGCGCCCATCCCGGCAATCGCCTCGACCACCGCCAGGTTCCGCGGCACTCCGGTCAGCGCGAGGTCCAGGTCCACGACGTGCAACCACCGGGCGCCGCCCGCCAGGAACGCTTGCGCCGCCGCCATCGGGTCGCCACCGAACGCGGCGATCGGGACCACCCCACCGGAGTGCAACCGCCCGAGACGGCCCCCGGACACGTCGATCGCCGGAATCACCTCGAACGCGGCCTGGGTCATGGCACGCGGACCCTACCGTCCGGCGTGAGGGGGTCGAAAGCCGACTACCGCCGCGGGCGGCGAGCGGACGGCACCTTCGGAATGGTCGACGGGTGGCCGCTCCCGCTGCCCGCGCCGTTGCCATTCGGCAATGCCTCGAGCCGCACCGCCTCGGGCCCGACCAGCAGCCGGAGCTCCGACAGCAGGTTCGCCGTCGGTTCCACCCGGTAGCCGTCGCCGAGCCGGAGCGGCGTCACGCCGCCCGAGTACACCACCCGCACGATCACCGGGACCCGGCCGGGGGCGCCCGCGAGGAGCGCCTTCATCTTGCCGACCATCGCGTCGGTGCACGACGCGGCCGGCACGTCCACGACGAGCGGGTCGTTCACGACCTCCGGCACCCGCACCAGCCCTTCGACCGAGGACAGGTCCGGACGGCGGATCTCCATCGCGGCGAGTTGCAGCTCGCGGCCCCGAAGGTCGATCCGCCCCTTCACCAGAACGATCTCGTCCACCTGCAGCAGGTCGGCCACCTTCTCGTACACCGACGGGAACGCCACGACGCCGACGCCGCCGGCGAGGTCCTCGACCCGGAACAGCGCGTACGGGTCACCCTTCTTCGTGTACTTCCGGCCGACGGACCCGATGATCCCGGCGACCACCACCACGTCGCCGTCGAGCTTGTCCGGGAGCGCCATGATCTCGGTGTCTCGCTGTGAGGCAAGCACGTCCGTGATCGCGAGCAGCGGGTGGTCGGTCACGAACTGGCCGAGCATCTCCTTCTCCAGCCGGAGCAGCGTCGGCTTGTCGAACTCCGGCCCCTGCAGCACCGACTCGTCGATCTCGTGGGCCGCCTGGTCCGACCCGCCGAACAGCGAGAACTGGCCGGCGGCCTCGGCCTTGCGTTCCGCGACGATGGGGCCGGCCACCTTCTCCCAGGCGGCCTGCTCCCCCTCCCTCCGCATCATGCCGCCGCGCGCGTACCCCATGGAGTCGTAGGCCCCGGCGAGGGTGAGCGACTCGAGCACCTTCTTCGTCAACGCGGTCGGCTCGACCTTCCGGCAGAAGTCGGAGAACGAGCCGAACCCGCCCTTGGCGCGCCGGGCCGCGATGATCTGCGCGACCACGCCGGCCCCGACGTTGCGGACCGCCGACAGCCCGTACCGGATCCGCTGGACCCCGTCCGCGCCGAGCACCGGGGAGAAGTCCTGTTCGGACTCGTTCACGTCCGGCGGCAGGACCTCCATGTTCATGAGGCGGGCGGCGTTGAGGTAGTACGGCTTGCGGTCCTTGTCGTCCTTGACCGAAGTCAGGAGCGCCGCGAAGTACTCCACCGGATGGTGCGCCTTGAGGTACGCGGTCTGGTACGCGACGTACCCATACGCGCAGGCGTGCGACGCGTTGAACCCGTAGTCGGCGAACGGGATGATCTGTTCCCAGACGTCCTTGGCGAGCTTCTCCTGGTATCCCTTCGCGACGGCCTGGGAGACGAACTTCTCCTTGTGGGGGAGCAGGACCTCGCGGATCTTCTTGCCGATGGCCTTTCGGAGCGAGTCGGCCTCGCCGAGCGTGTACCCGGACAGGCGCACGGCGATCTGCATGACCTGTTCCTGGTAGACCATGATCCCGTAGGTCTCACCGAGGATCTCCTCGAGGTCCGGGTGGGGATACACGACCGGCTTCCGCCCGTGCTTGCGCTCGGCGTACTCGGTGTGCATGCCCATGTTGAGCGGGCCGGGCCGATACAGCGCCACCAGGGCCATGAGGTCCTCGAACCGGTCGGGCGCCAGCGCCTTGATCAGGTTGCGCATGCCGTCGCCCTCGAGCTGGAACACGCCCGTGGTGTCGCCCCGCTGGAGCATCTCGTACGTCGCCCCGTCATCGAGCGGCACGTGGTCGATGTCGAGCTCGAATCCCCGCCGGGCCAGGTTCGCCACGGTGTCGTCGATGACCGACAGGGTCCGCAGGCCGAGGAAGTCCATCTTCAACAGGCCGAGCTGCTCGACGCCGTGCATGTCGAACTGGGTCACGACGCGGCGGGAGTCGTCGCGGGAGTCCTTGGCGAGCTTGAGCGGGAGGTAGTTCACGAGCGGCGCGTCGCCGATCACGACGCCGGCCGCGTGGACGCTGTCCTCCCGGCGGAGACCCTCGAGCGCCCTCGCCGTGTCGACGATCTCCTTCGACTCCGGTTCCTTCTCGTAGGCGTCCTTGAGCTCCGGGCTCATCTCGAGCGCCCGCTCGATGGAGTACTCGCGGCCGAGGACCGCCGGCGGGTACATCTTGCAGAGCCGGTCGCCGACCGACGCCGGGAAGTCGAGCACCCGCGCGGCGTCGCGGATCCCCTGTTTCCCCTTGATCGTCTGGAAGGTGATGATCTGCGCGACGTGGTCGCTGCCGTACTTCGCCGTCGCGTACCGGATGACCTCGTCCCGCCGGCGCTCGTCGAAGTCCATGTCGATGTCGGGCATCTGCTTGCGTTCCGGGTTCAGGAACCGCTCGAACAGCAGCCCGTACCGCAGCGGGTCGAGGTCGGTGATCCTGAGCGAGTACGAGACGACGCTCCCGGCGGCCGAACCGCGTCCCGGCCCGACCCGGATGCCGCTTTCCCGGGCGAACCGGATGAGGTCCCACACGATGAGGAAGTAGCCGGCGAACCCCATCCCGCAGATCACGCCGAGCTCGTGGTCGATGCGGTCGCGCGTCGGCTGGTCGACCTCGCCGTACCGCACCGCTGCGCCCTCGTCCACCAGCTTCCGGAGGTACTCCTCCTGGGTCATCCCGGCCGGCGGGTCGAACGGCGGCAGGTGGAGCTCCCCGAACGAGAGGTTGAGCTCGCACCCCTCGGCGATCTCGAGCGTCGCGTCGCAGGCCTCCGGGAGATCGGCGAACACCGATCGCATCTCCTCGGCGGTCTTCAGATAGAACTCCTCGGTGTCGAACTTCAGCCGCGCCGTGTCCTTCTGGACCTTCTGCTGCTGGATGCACAGCAGGACGTCGTGCGGCTTGGCGTCGGCGGGGTGGGTGTAGTGGAGGTCGTTGGTGGCCACGAGCGGCAGTCCGAGCCTCCGGGCCAGCGCGACCTGCTGCCCGAGGATCTGGCGCTGCTCGGCAAGGCCGTGGTCCTGGAGCTCGATGTAGTAGTTGCCGGCGCCGAAGATGTCGCGGTACTCGGCGGCGGCGTCGGCCGCCTTCTGGTCCTGCCCGCCGACGAGGTTCCGGGCGACCTCGGAGGCCAGGCAGCCGGAGAGCCCGATCAGGCCCTCGGCGCGCTCGGCGAGGAGCTCCTTGTCGATCCGAGGCCGGTGGTAGAAGCCCTCGAGGTGGGCGTCGGTGACGAGCTTCAGCAGGTTCCGGTAGCCGGTCTCGTTCCGGACGAGGATCGTGAGGTGGCGGTACTTCTCCTCGTTCTCGCCCGGCGCGCGCTCGAACCGGCTCGACGGCGCGACGTAGGCCTCGACGCCCATGATCGGCTTCACCCCGGCCTTCACGCCCGCGTCGTAGAAGTTCAGCGCCCCGAACATCACGCCGTGGTCGGTCATCGCGAGCGCCGGCATCTCGAGCTCGGCGGCCCTCGCGAACATCTCGTCGATCCGGGCGGCCCCGTCGAGGAGCGAGTACTCCGAATGCGTGTGCAGGTGAACGAAGCTCTTGCCGGACATAGACCCTCTCGACGCTACCGGGGAAGGTTGATTCCGAAGTCCCTGTGGAAAGCCTGTGGGCGACCTGTGGGAAATCACATCGCTGTGATTCCGACCCTTCCGCAGGCTACGCCCGGCCCCCGGGGGCGTCAAGAGGACTGGTCATCCCGGCCGGCCCGGGGGCCTCAGCCGGCGGCGCGCAGCCGGGCCACGACGGCCTCCGCGAGGTTGGCGACGTCGGGCGAGCCGAGCCCGGTGCTGTAGTCCCAGCCCTTCGTCGCGTCGTGCAGCCGGTCCCCGCCGAGGACCACGTCGTGGAACGCCGGCGACGTCCGGCTGTCCGACGCCGCGATCCGGTACAGCAGCGGCGCGACGAACCCCAGCGGCCCCGCGCGACGGTTCCTCGCCGACTGCTCGATCAGCAGCATCGAGCCCGCCCAGAACGGGGCGGCCGCGCTGGTCCCGCCGATCGTCGCCTGGACCTGCTGGCCGGTCTGCGGATCGATGAACACCACGAAGAACCCGCTGTCCGGGTCCGCGGTGGCGGAGACGTCCGGGATCTGCCGCCTGCCGTTCGAAAGGTCGTTGTCGATCCCCGGAACGCCCCGCTGGTAGGCGGGCCGGGGGTCGAGCGGGCTCAGGCCGCCCCCGCCCCCGAGCCGGACAGGATGTCCTCCCACCCGGTCTCCTCGAAGTAGGACCCGTCCTCGCGCACCGAGAGTCTCGTGCCGCCGACGGCGACGAGGTTCGGCGAGCGACGCCGGGAAGTCGGGGGCCACCTGGTGGTCGCTCAGCAGGTGGGACTGGCAGTCGAAGGCGCCGCTGTCCCCGCTCGCCGAGAACATCGTGACGCCTGCGGCCGCGGCGGCCGCCAGCGAGTTCGCCACCCTCGTCCGGTCCGCGACCGACAGGAGGAACGCGCCGTTGGAGAGCTGCCGCGCGTCGCACAGGCCCCAACTGTTGGAGATGATGTCGGCCCTGCCGTCCGCGGACGACCCGGTCGATGATCGTGGCCATCGCGGTGATGCTCGAGGTGCGCGGCGCCTCGTAGCTCAGGATCTGGGCCTTCGGGGCGATGCCCCGGATCACCTCGATGTCGAGCGCGACCTCGGCGTCGGTCACGGCCCCCGCGCCGCCGTTGACCTTGACGCGCCTCGGCGGCGGCCCGGTCGTTCCGGTGATCCGGTCCCAGGCGCGGATCTCCTCCGGGTGGAATCCGGCGAACGACAGGATGGCGATCGTCAGGCCCCGGCCGTCGAGCCCCCGGTCGGAGAGCGGCGTGATGTCGTAGGCCGTGGCGACGTCGAGCGGCCGGAGACCGCCGCCCGGGACCGCGTCGGAGCTCGGGACGGCCGCCCCGTTGAGCCCGGCCACCCCGGCGACCCACGGCCGCAGCGACGGTGGAACGACCGGCTCGGTCAGCGGCGCTTCGTAGCGGCGCCCGGTGGGATCGCGGAACTCGCCGAGGGTGGCCCCGAACGCGTTGGCCACGTCCCCGGCCGTGCCCCGCAGCTCGAGGCCGGTGCGCTGCGGCGTCGCCGACACCACCTCGAACCCCCGTGACTCGAGGTCGCCGCGAACCAGGCGGAGGTCGGTCCCGGGCAGTCCGAATCGCTTCCCGAACTCGCCGGCGTCGAGGTACTGACGGAACGTCGGCGATCCCGGGTCCTGGAGGTCCGCCAGGAACCGGTCGAGCGCCGCGCTTCGCAGGCGGAGCGCGACGGAGAACCGCACGACCGCCGCGGGGTCGGCCGGGCCCAGGTAGCGCCCGCCCGGAACGGGCCGGGCTCCGGTGGTTTGCGTGCCGGCCGGCGTCGCCCCCATGCCGCCCGGGGTGCACGACACGGCGAGCACGAACACGGCCGCGGCGGCCGCGATCGCCGTCCGCCGGCGCGCGCTCACGAGTGGACCTCCGAGGGGAAGCGGAACGTGTTCATGACGCGGTCGCCCTCGGCGAACACCGCGGCGATCGGCGCCGACCGCTCGCTCGCGACGAGGGACATCACCACGGTGGCACGGTGGTCCGTCGCGGCCATGACGACGACCGTGAGCGGATCGCCGGGCCCCTGCGGCGTGTCGACGTTCCCGGCGAACAGGCCCCCGACCCCGCTCCGGTACCCGACCGACGGCCCGAGGATCTCGAGATCCGGATCGGTGTCCTTCGCCAGCCCCAGGATGTCGTCGTCCAGCTCGCCGAGCCGCCGGTCGAGCAGTTGCTTCGGCGTGGCCTCCCTGGCCGGGACGCCCTGGATCGTGAGGAACACGTCGAACCCGCTCAGTCGGATGACGAGATCCAGCTCCCGGGAGCTCTGCCGGGCGACCTGCCACAGCCCCGGGTTGAACTCGACCTCGAAACCGAGCTCGCTCCGGTACACCTGGCCGGCCCGGAGCTCCGGAACGCTCGGCGGCTCGGTCGGCGTCGGGCTTGCGGTCGGCTCCGGGCTCGGGCTCGGCGGCGGGCCGGTCGTCGGCTCCGGGCTCCCGGACGTGGTCGGGCCGGTCGTGGGTTCGGGACTCCCGGTCGTGGGCCCGGTGGTCGGTTGAGGAGTGCCGGCCGTCGTCGAGCCGGTCGTCGGCTCAGGGCTCGGCGTCGCGGTGGCGCCCGGCGTGGGCAGCCCCGGCTCCGTCGGCGGCGCGCCGCACGGCGCGCGCTCCGGCGGGCAGGGCGGCTCCGGGTCGGGCGCCTGCAGCGCGAACACGACCACCGCGGTGGCACCGAGGACGAGCACGAGAACCCCGGCGAACACGGCCAGCATCGGTCCCCGGCGCATGCGGCCGCGGGCCTCGCCCCGGACCGGATACGGCGGCGGCGGAGGAGGCGGTGCGCTCATCGGACTCCCTCGGGACGCGGGGAGATCTCCGGGACGGGCGATTGCGGCATCGGCGGGGGATTGTGGTCAGGAGGGATTCGGCCCGTCAAGGGACGCCGACGGCGCGACGCGGCCATTCACCCTCCGGGTAGCCTGTCGGTCGATGGCCGAGTTCCACGTGCTGAGTGCGGGATCCTCTCCGGGGACGCCGACGGCCGGGTCGGCTCCACCGTGAGTCTCGCCGTCGACGGCTCCGCCGTCGTGGTGATCGACCCGGGCCTGGTGTCGTCTCGCTGCCGCCATCCTCGACCCGCTCGCATCGCGCGGATACGCGCCCGACCAGGTCACCGACGTGGTCGTGTCGCACCACCACCCGGATCACACGCTGAACGTCGCACTGTTCCCGATGCCCGGCTCCACGACCACTGGGCCTGGTACCGCGACGACGTCTGGACGTCACGCCCGGCGGAGGGCTTCTCCCTCTCCGAGGGGATCCGCCTCATCGAGACGCCCGGCCACACCCCGCAGGACATCTCGACGCTGGTGGACACCGCCGAGGGCCTCGTGGTGGCCACCCACCTGTGGTGGAACTCGTCGGTGCCGGAGGAGGATCCCTACGCCACCGATCCCGAGGCCCTGCACCGCAATCGGGAACGGGTGCTCTCCCTGCCCGGCCTCGCCGCGGTCGTCCCCGGCCACGGCCCGCGGTTCGTCCCGGACGACGCGACCCCCCGCTGACGCGCTGCGCCCGCGGAGCGGTCGCTACACGCAGAGGTGTCCGGTCGTCCAGGGTTCCCAGCCGTACGCCTTCCAGATGAGGTGGGCGTGGACGGCGTTGGCCTGGGCGTCGTAGGGGTCGAACCGCCAGCCGAACTCGCTGTTGCCGTCCCACCAGAACGGCATGAGCTGGAACAGCCCGGACGCGCCGGACGACGAGTTGCGCGCCGTCGGCTGGTAGCGGCTCTCGCGCCACGCAACGCAGCGAGCGACCTGGCCGTCGTACCCGGTGCCCCACGAGCCGGTGATGAGGTCGACGATCTCCCCGGTGGTCGGGATCGGCTCGCTCGGTCCGGGCAGAGGTCCGGTCGTGGGGCCGGGCGCCGGTTCGTCGGCGGCGGGATTCTGCTGCTCGGCCTGCTCCTCGGCCTTCTGTTGCGCCTCCTGCTCGGCCTGCGGCCGCCGCTTCGGCGGCGCGTCGGTCGGCGATCGCCATCGTCGATCCGGTGGTGGAGGCGCTGTTCGAGCTCCACGATCAGCTCCTTCTGCCGGCTTGGCCGCGGCGTTGAGGTCCCGGCCGGCGGCGCGCTGGGCGTCGAGCGTCCGCCGCACCGCCGCCTCGAGCGAGGCGCTCTGCGCCGCGGCCTCGTCGGCCCGTTCCCGGGCTTCGTCGGCCGACGCGGCCACCTGCGCCTGGTTGCTCGCCATGGCCGACAGGAAGTCGACGCCCGCGGAGAGGTCCTCCACCGACCCCAGCCCGAGCACCGCCAGCTGCGAGCTCGCCCCCGTCTCGTAGGCCCACCGCACCACCGAGTCGAACGCGTCCGCGGCCTCGGCCGCCTGCGCGTCGGCCTCCGCCGAGCGGTCGCGCGCTTCATCGAGCTGCCCGCGCAGCGTCGACATCAGCACCTTGCCCTCGTGGAGCCGTTCCGCCGCGAGCGACAGCTCGAGGTCGAGCTCGTGGAGCTCCGCGCGGGCCGCCCGCAGGTCCTCCCTGGACGAGCGAACCCCGGTCGCGGCGCGACGTGGCGGGCGCCGACCAGGCGCCGACCAGGCCGAGGACGAGCACGACGAGGACAACCCGCCGCAGCGCGTGAGCGCGCTGCAGCCGGCCCGGAAGACGGGATGTCGGCTCCACTGCATCAACTTGATTCGACAGCGGAGCACGCGGTCTTGACCGGCAGGGTCCCCGCAGTGGACCGGATCCGGGCCGCGATCAGCCGGCCGGATCGCCCGTCGCGAGGTCCCATTCCATGACGACCCCGTCGGAGCACTCGGTCGTGCTCCTGGCGACTGCCGCTGATGTTGGTCAGCCCCGGATCGGCGAAGCGGATGACGTCGGCACCGGTGTTGAACCAGTAGCCGCCGCACTGGTTGGGCTGGTAGTCGACCGTGAACGTGTTCCCGGACAGGCCACGGTCACCTCGTACGAGAAGTGGACCCAGTCGACGAAGTCCTGGGCGTAGTAGTTGGCGAACCCCCGACCGAACGAGAGCCGGATATGGTCGAACTCCGAGAACCCGACGTAGTCGCCCGACCCGTTGTAGCTGCAGCCATCCGAATCCGACCCCTTCGTCTCGTAGTGCAGGAACGCGTCGCAGTCCACCCTGCACAGCGGATAGTCGATGACGCCGTTGTTGCCGAACTTGGGCGCGATGAAGAGGTTGAAGATCAGGGTGCCGCTGTCCCACTTCGTCTTCACGTCCGGATAGAAGGTGTTCAGGTACGGCTCCGTGCCCGAGACCGTCCCGGTGATGCTGTACGGGATCAGGTACGCGGAGAACGACAGCGCCCGGCAGTCTGTCGGCCTCGTTGCTCTCGGCGACCACCTTGCCGACGTCGGCGCAGATCCGGATCGGATAGGTCCCGTACTTCCGACGCCCCCGGCGCGAAGGTCTTCTGGAAGGTGTCCTTGCCCTGGACCGTCTGAGCCGCCGGAACTCGGGCACCGGGAGGGAATCCAGGCGGGTCCACGTCCCGTTCCCGAGCTTGACGAACACCCCCGTCTGGGACCTGGCGGCGGCCGCCGAGCCGGCGTTCTTGGTCTTGGCCGACCAGGTGAGGTCGTACCCCCTCCCGCGGAAGAACCAGTTCAGCTCCTTGTGGGCGCCGGTCACGCGGGCGAAGTACCCGGCCGCGACGACGAGGTCGGGCTTCCGGCCCGACGGCGGCGCGGCGGCGAGCCGTAGCGGGAGCCAGCGCCATGAGCAGCTGCGATCGCGATCGTCCGGGTCCTCATGGGCACCTCCCGCTCGAATTGGCACGAGGGTAGGTCCGTGCGGTCGCCACGGTCGATCGGCAATGCAGCGGACGCAGGCGCTCCACCGGTTTCCACAGATGTGGAGAACTTACAGAGTTGTAATTCCTCCGGTGTTGTGCCTACACTCCCGCGATGGCGCTCGCGATCGGCGTTCCGTCCCGTTTGTCCTACTCCTCCATCAACACGTACGAGACGTGCCCGGCCAAGTTCCGCTTCCAGTACGAGGAGCGCGTCCCCACGAAGCAGTCCCCCGCGCTGTCGTTCGGCGACTCGCTGCACCAGACACTGTTCCACTGGCACAACCGCCCGGTCCCGGTCCCGCCGCCGCTCGAGGAGATGCAGGAGATCCTCGACGCCGTGTGGGTTTCGGACGGCTACTCGTCCGAAGCCGAGGAGCTCACCTACCGCGACCACGCGATGGCGGTCCTCGCGCAGTACCACCGCGAGAACGTCCGACCCGTACCGCATCCCGGCCGCGCTCGAATTCCGGTTCACCGTCGAGGTCGAGGGCGTGCCGATCGCCGGGACCATCGACCGGCTCGACCGGATCCCCGGCGGCGGCTACGAGATCATCGACTACAAGACCAACCGCCGGCTGCCGCCGATGTCGCGGGTCGAACAGGACCTCCAGCTCTCCATCTACTGGCTGGCCGCGCAGCAGGTGTGGGGCATCGAGCCCGAGAAGCTCACGCTGTACTTCCTGCTCCCCGGCCAGCGCATGACGACGACCCGGACGACGCGAGCACGCCGGCGAGCTCCGCCGCAGGATCGCGACGGTCGCCGAGCGCATCTCCGCCGGCAAGTTCGAACCGAAGCAGAACCCCCTGTGCGACTGGTGCGACTTCCAGGCCCTGTGCCCGCTGTACCGGCACAAGTACGACCGGGCCGAGGCCGACTCCGCGCCGCGCATGAGCGAGATCGTCGACGAGTGGGTCGCGCTGAAGCAGCAGGGCCGCGACGTGTATCGGCGCCTCGACGAGCTGGCGAGCCTCATCAACGCGTTCTGCGAGGAGCACGGCTACCGGCGGCTGTACGCCTCCGACGGCAGCGTGATCGACCGGCGGCCGCAACATGTCTCGGCGCCCGACGAGCGCAAGCTCCGGGAGGTGCTCGAGCCGCTCGGGCTGTGGGAGCGCGTGCTCGCGGTGGATCCGAAACGCGTGCAGCGACCTGGTGGAGAGCCGAACGCTCCCGCCGGATGTGGAAGACGCGGTGCTGGCCTCCCGCGAGGAGGTCCGCACCCAACACGCCCTGTATCTGACCCAGGACAGGGCACGGGCCAGACGCTAACTCTCCCCCCGGCGCCTGGACCCGACGGCGGGCCTCCTCCCTCCCCTGGCCCGCCGCTGCCCCGTTCGGTTTCTTCGGCTACTCGCCGGGCCCCGGCATCAGTCCCAGCTGCGTCATGAAGCCGACGTTGTCCCAGTAGGCGCGGTGCGCCGTCAGCTTGCCATCCCGCGCCTGGAACACCGTGGTGAACGGCAGGTCGATCGATCGCCCGGTCGGCGGGACCTCCCCCATCGGGCTCTGCAGGGGCCCGGTGTGCGTTCCGGTGAAGCTGCCCTCGGCGACGGCGGTGTCGCCCTCCTCGACCCATCCCCGGAGCACGAAGTCCATGTCCGGGAACGCCGCCTTGTAGCCGCCGACGAACCCCGCGACCTGCTCCGAGCCCGACAGCGGAGCCCCCGCGGCCAGGAAGTCGATGTCGTCGGCCACGAATGCCAGCACCGCTGCGCCGTCCCCGTCTTGACCGTCGCGAACCAGCGCTCGCCGAGCTCCCGCGCTTCACCCATGCGGACCTCCCCTCGTGACGGCGTCCCAGGGCGGACGCGACCGCGGGATGTTCGCACGGCGACCGCACGGGGGCGAGTCCGGTTGGGTCAGTCCGCCAGCCGGGCCTTCCGCAGCGCGCGTTCGAGATCGTCGGGGAGGGGTTCCTCGAGCTCGACCCGGGTGCCGGTGACCGGGTGGTCGAACCCGATCCGCCACGAGTGCAGGAACAGCCGGTCGAGTCCGATACGGCCGGCCTCTCCGCCGCCGCCCCCGTAGCGCCGGTCGCCCAGGATGGGATGGCCGACCGAAGACAGGTGCACGCGGATCTGGTGGGTCCGGCCGGTCTCCGGTGCAGCCTCCAGCAGCGCCGAGCGCGCCAGCCGCTCGAGCACCTCGAACCTGGTCGTCGCCTCGCGGCCTCCCTCGGCGCGCACGCGGATCGCGGCCCCGCGCCGGACGAGCGGCGCCTCGACAGCGAATCGCTCGTGCCCCGGCGACCCCCGCACGAGCGCCAGGTACCGCCGGTCGACCGAGTGCCGCCGGAACATCTCCGAGAGCAGCGCATGGGTCTCGTCGTCCGATGCCACGACCATCAGCCCCGACGTCCCCGCATCGAGGCGGTGCACGATCCCCGGCCGGTCCGGGTCGGCGCCGGCTGAGAGCGGGACCCCCATCGCCTTGAGCCGGTTCACCAGCGTGCCGGTCCGGTGGGACGCGGTGGGGTGGACCGGCACGCCGGCCGGCTTCGCGACGACCATGAGGTGCTCGTCCCGGTACCGGACCGGCACGGGCTCACCCTCGGCCGGCACCTCCGTGACGCCCTCGAGCGAGACCTCGACGCGCTCCCCGCCCTCGAGCCGGAACGACTTGGGCCGGTCCCGGCCGTCGACCGACACCCGCCCGGCTTCGATGGCCCGCTGGACGTCGGCCCGGGGGACGCCGAGCGCCTGCGCGAGCACCGCGTCGAGGCGGCCCGGTCCGGGCGCCACGACCTCGGTGGTCATCGGGACGCCGTCTTGCGAACGCTCCCGAGGAAGATCAGCGCCGCCCCGACCACGATGGCGGAGTCGGCCACATTGAACACCGGCCACACCGGCTGCGCGTTCGGCCCCGAGGCGAACGCCAGGAAGTCGACGACGTGGCCCTTGAAGAACCCGGCGCCGCGCACCGCCCGGTCCGTGAGGTTCCCGAGCGCCCCGCCCAGCACCAGGCCGAGGGCCACCGCGATCATCCGGTTCGGCAGGTTGAACGACGCGAACACGATCACTGCGCACACCACGATCGTGGCCGTCAGGAACAGCCACACCGCGCCGTCGAACACGCCGAAGGCGCCGCCCGAGTTCGTCGTGTACTGCAGCTGCAGGACGTGCGGGATGAGGGTGCTCGGCTCGTGGAAGTTGTGCTCGACCAGGTACTTCGTGATGCGGTCGAAGCCCCACAGCCCGAACGCCGTGAGGTACAGCAGGAGCGTGAGGCGGAGCGCGTTCACCCCGGGAGCGGGCCGGTGACGCCGGTTCGGGCTCCGCCGCCTCGGGACCGCGCGCGTCGGTGGGAGCGGCGGCCGGCAGCGCGTCGTCGGACGCGGGCATCAGCGGGGGCGGCTGGCCGCCTGGGCGTCCGCGATGCAGAGGTCGGCGTACGGGAGCGCCTTCAGGCGGGCCTTCTCGATGGGCTTGCCGCACCGCTCGCAGGCCCCGTACGTGCCCTCGTCCATGCGGGTGAGGGCCTTCTCGATCTTCTGGAGCAGGTCGCGGACGTTGTTCTCGAGGGACAGGTCGCGCTCGCGCTCGAACGTCGCCGTGCCGGCGTCCGCGTACTCGTCGTCGAACGCCGTCTCGCCGGACAGCTCCGACTGCGCCTGGGAGAAGGTCGAGGCCTCGATCTCCTCGAACTGGGAATGCAGCTCCGCCTGTTCCTTCTCGAGCGCCTCGCGGAGGTCCTTCAGCTCCGCGGCGGTGAGGGATCCCCTGGCCATGGTCGAGGACCGTAGCACCGGGCACGCACACCGGCAACGAACTGCCCGGGTTGCCCCGGTTCGCGTCAGGAGCGCCCGCCGAGCCTGGCGAGCGCCTCCTCGCGCGGACAGTCCCTCGACGTCGAAGACCTTGTCGCGCGAGGCGGCGCCGGACCGGAGCCGGACGGCGCCCCGCGGCACGCCGAGGGCGTCGGCGATGCGCCGCCCGGTCTCGTCGGTGGCCCGGCCTTCCACCGGCGGCGCCTGCACCCGGACCACCACGCGGCCGTCGCGGACCTCCACGCCCGGCCGCGACGACCGCGTGGTCACCCGAACCGTGATCGCGCCCATGGGTTCGGGTAGCATGACGGCACAGGCGACGACGGGAACGCGTCCGGCGGATCCGTCGGCCAGGAGCGAGCCGGGGACGGTGCGAGCCCGGCGGCCGGCCCCGTTCGGACATCCTCCCCGAGCCGCCGCCCGAACGTCCGGCGGGCCCGAAACGGCCGCCGGACCAGTAGGCGCGGCCGGGTCCGCCCGTGACAGCGGGAGCGTGTGTCGGCACGCGTCGAGCGGCCGCGGACCGCGAGGTCCGGGGCAACGCGGGGTGGTACCGCGGGGCCAGTACCGAGGCCTCGTCCCTGCTCGGAAGGGACGGGGCTTTCGCTATTCCGGGCGGAAGACCCGGCTCTTCGGCGGCGAACGCGACGACGAGGAGTCACGGCGATGAGGGCATACGAACCGGTCGACCCCAGGCTCGACCTTCCGGCGCTCGACCGGCGCGTCCTCGAGCGGTGGAAGGAGACGGACGCGTTCCGGCGCTCCGTCGAGCAGCGCGAGGGCGCGCCGAAGTGGGTGTTCTACGACGGGCCCCCGACGGCGAACGGCAAGCCGCACATCGGCCACGTCGAGGCGCGCACCTTCAAGGACATCTACCCCCGGTACCGGGCCATGGCCGGGTTCCACGTGATCCGCAAGGCGGGGTGGGACTGCCACGGCCTCCCGGTCGAGCTCGAGGTCGAGAAGGAGATCGGGACGAAGACCAAGCAGGACATCGAGGAGTTCGGGATCGCCGAGTTCAACCGGCGGTGCCGGGAGTCCGTCGTGCGTTACGTCGACGACTGGAAGGAGCTGGTCGAGCGGATCGGCCACTGGATCGACATGGACGACCCGTACTGGACGATGGCCACGGAGTACGTCGAAAGCGTGTGGTGGTCGCTGAAGACCCTGCACGGGCAGGGCCTGCTGTTCGAGGACTTCAAGTCGGTCGCGTACTGTCCGCGGTGCCAGACGGGCCTGTCCGACGCTGAGGTCGCGCTCGGTTACGAGACCGTGGTCGACCCGAGCGTCGTGGTGCGGTTCCCGGTGGCGGAAGCCTCGACCCCGGAGGTCGAGGGCGCCGCGATCCTGGCGTGGACCACCACCCCGTGGACGCTGCCGTCGAACGAGGGCCTGGCCGTCGACCCGCGGGCGCCGTACACGGTGGTCGAGGTCGACGGCGGGCGGGTCGTCGTGGCCGAGGCGCTCCGGGAGAAGGTCCTCGGCGACCGCGGGGGCGCGGTCGTGGCGACGGTTCCGGGCTCCGCCCTGGTCGGAACCCGCTACCGGCCACCGTTCGAGGGCCTCGTCGAGGGCGACGTCCACCGGGTGATCGGCGGCGACTTCGTCGTGATGAACGAGGGCACCGGCGTCGTCCACATCGCGCCGGGGTACGGCGCCGACGACCTCGAGATCGGCCGGAAGGAGGGGTGGCCGGTGTTCGCGCCGGTCGACGACGCCGGGCGGTTCACCGACGATGTGCCCGAGTACCTCCGGGGCCGCGGGGTGAAGGAGACCGACGCCGACATCACCGAGGACCTCCGGGGGCGCGGGGTGCTGTTCGACGAGTACCCGTACGAGCACACCTATCCGCTGTGCTGGCGGTGCCGCACGCCGCTCCTCTACATGGCGCGAACGTCGTGGTACGTGAAGACGACCGCGAAGAAGGATCGCCTGCTCGACGTGAACGAGGGCGTGCACTGGTACCCCGACCACATCCAGCACGGGCGTTACGGCGACTGGCTCCGGAACAACGTCGACTGGGCGCTGTCCCGGTCCCGGTACTGGGGCACCCCGCTCCCGATCTGGCGCTGCGCGAACACGCACGCCACCGCGATCGGCTCGCTCGAGGAGCTCGGCGAGCTGGCCGGCCGCGACCTCGACGGGTTCGACCCGCACCGGCCGTACATCGACGAGATCGGGTTCGAGTGCCCGGAGTGCGGCGAGCCGGCCCGGCGCGTTCCGGAGGTCATCGACACCTGGTACGACTCGGGCGCCATGCCCTACGCGCAGTGGGGCTACCACCCGGACCTCGGCCGAGGCGTCCAGACGTTCGGGGAACGGTTCCCGGCCGACTTCATCGCGGAGGGGCTCGACCAGACCCGCGGGTGGTTCTACTCGCTGATGGCCGAGGCGGTCCTGCTGTTCGACGGGACCTCCTACCGGAACGTGGTGTGCCACGGCCTGGTCATGGACCGCGACGGCCGCAAGATGTCGAAGTCCCTCGGCAACGTCGTCGAGCCGATCGGGGTCATCAACACGTACGGGGCCGACGCCGTGCGGTGGTTCATGATCGCAGGCGGCTCGCCGTGGGCCGCCCGGCGGCTGTCGCAGGAGTCCATCCAGGAGGTCGTCCGGCAGTTCCTGCTGACGCTGTGGAACGTGTACGCGTTCTATGTCACGTACGCGAACGCGGACGGGTTCGACCCGGACGCCGGACAGCCCGTGCGGCCGGCGGACCGGCCGGCGCTCGACCGGTGGCTGCTGTCGCGGCTGCACCAGCTGTCCGCGGAGGTGGGGCGGCGGATGGACGGGTTCGACGCCACCGGCGCCGCGCGCGAGCTGGCCGCGTTCGTCGACGACCTGTCGAACTGGTACGTCCGCCGCGCCCGGCGCCGGTTCTGGTCATCCGGACGCGCCGGCGGCCCGAGCTCGGCGTCCGGGTCGTCCTTCGACAAGGCCGCCGCCTACCAGACGCTCCACGAGGCGCTCGTCACGGTGGTCACGCTGCTCGCGCCGTTCACGCCGTTCGTCGCGGACGACGTCTGGGCCAACCTCGCAGCGGGGCGGGCCGGGCGGCCGGACTCCGTGCACCTGGCCGACTACCCGTCGGGAGATCCCTCGCTTGTCGACGTCGCGCTCGAGGCGGCCATGACGGCTGCCCGGACGATCGTGCAGCTCGGGCGGACGGTGCGCTCCGACACCAAGGTCAAGGTGCGCCAGCCGCTGCCGCGCGCGGTGGTCCACCTCGCCGGCGACCACGATGCGCTCCGGCCGCTGCTTCCGCTCGTGACCGACGAGCTCAACGTGAAGGCGGTGGAGTTCGCCGAGTCGGCGGAGCAGCTCGCCGGATGGCGCGCCAAGCCGAACTTCCGCGCGCTCGGCCCCCGGCTCGGGCCCAGGGTGAAGGCGCTCGCGGAGGAGCTGGCGCGAGACGACGGCTCCGTCGCGGCGCGGCTGGCCTCGGGCGAACGGGTCACGGTGGAGGTGGAGGGCGATCCGGTGGAGCTCGGCCCCGAGGACGTCGACCTGTCACAGGACGTCCGCGAGGGCTGGGGCGTCGCCGCGGAGGGCGGCATCACGGTCGCGCTCGACCTGGAGGTCGGCGACGCGCTGCGGCGCGAGGGCCTGGCACGCGAGGTCGTCCGCGTCGTCCAGGACGCCCGGAAGGCGGCGGGGCTCGACGTCTCCGACCGCATCGAGCTGACGCTGCAGGCCGAGGGCGAGGTCGCGGCGGCGGTCGAGGAGCACCGCGTCTACCTCGCGTCGGAGACGCTCGCGGTGTCGGCTGAGCTCGGCCCGCCGTCGGACGGCGCGCACGTTACGGAGGCGTCCGTCGAGGGCGCCCTGATGGTGGTCGGGCTGCGTCGAGCCGGCTAGTCCTCGCCCCAGAACAGGCCGCGCAGCGATTCGTCCTGCGAGTCGACTGCGTGCGCCGCCCCAGCGGGCGGGACGGTGCGTCCGGCCGCCGTGTCGCCGGGCGGACGCGTGGGCTCGGCGCTGGGGATCACGGTCACGTCGCCGGCCGCAGGCCGGGGACGCTCCTCCGGACGCGGCTCGGTGGCCACCGAGGCCCGTCCCGGCGACGGGTCGGGCGCCGGCCGCTCCGGGGCCACGGCGGCTGCTCCGGCGCCCGATCCCGCGGCCGAGGCCTGGGGGGGCGAGCCCGATGGGCCGCCGGGCGAGCCTGGACCGGGCCGGTCGGGCCCGCCCGGAGCCGATGCGCCGCCGGACCCCGCAGACGTGCCGATCGCCGCTGCCGCGCCCGCGGCAGCGGCGGGGCCGCTCCCACCGTCGCCCGCGCCGGACGCCGGCGCGGTCGACGCCTCCCGGGCCGAGGCGACCATGCCCTTCACGCCCTCGGCGTGTCCCTGGACCAGCGAAGCCAGCTGCTGGAGGAACTCCCGTTCCCTGGCCACGAAGCTCGCGATGGCGGCGTTCCCGCCGGCGCCGGCCGCGACGACCCCGCCGGCCGCTGCACGGACCTCGGCCTCACGGACGATCGCCGCCGCGCGCTGGGTCGCCTCGCGGACGATCTGGTCGGCGCGCTCGCGCGCCTGCCGAACGATGTCCTCGGCCTGCCGCTGGGCGGCCGCCGCGTCGCCCGCGCTCGCCACCCGGACGGTGGGGAGGCTGCCCGCCCGCTCGGTCGCCGAGCGGCGCTCTTCCATCAGCAGGGTCAGCTCCTCGGTCACCCGGTCCAGGAAGTCGTCGACCTCCTGCTCGTCGTATCCGCGCAGCGCCCGCCGGAACTGGATCTGCTGCACGTCGACGGGATTGAGCCGCGCTGCCGCCCCGGCGCCGCTTTCGTCCTTCTTCCTGGCCATGTGGGATCAATCCTTCCGCCGCCCGTTGGGAATCCGGGACAGGATAGCGAGACAGCCCCGCCGCGGCATGTTCCGGCATGCAGCCCGAACGGACCGTGCGTGCGAGGACCCCGGCAAGCCGGCGCCGGTCAGCAGCCGATGACGCGGCGGAGCACGCCGATTCCGATGAACACCAGGATGGGCGAGAGGTCGATCGCCATCATCCCGGCGCGCACCGGCGGGATGAGGTTCCGGAGGGGGCGCATGACCGGGTCGGTCAGCTGGAACAGGAAGCTGCTCGCCTTCGCCGCCGCGCCGGAGTGCGGCATCGGGAACCAGGACAGGATGATCCGCAGCAGCAGGATGATCCAGTAGACGAACAGCGCGTAGCACAGGACGACGACGAGGGTCGACTGTCCGGCCGCAGCGCAGGGGTGGAACGACGACAGCCCCGGAAGGAAGCTCACGCCGCCCGCACCAGGATCAGAACTGGTTGTAGAAGCTGCCGGACAGGCGCTGGCGCTCCTCCGCGGAGACCTCCACGTCCGCGGGCGTCAGCAGGTAGACGCGGTTCGCGGCCATCTCGATCTTGCCGCCGAGCCCGAACACGAGCCCCGATGCGAAGTCCACCAGGCGCCGGGCGATGGAATCGTCGGTGCCCTGGAGGTTCATGATCACCGGGATCCCCTCGCGGAACTTGTCCCCGAGGTCGCGGGCCTCGTTGAACCGTTTCGGCTCCGCCTTGTGGATGGTGGTCGCGGCGTGCGGCCGGGGCTGCGGGATGGTCCGGACGACGCCCTGCATCGTCTCGGGCGACGCGTCGACGGCCACGGGGTCGCCGGTTCGGCCGAACCGCTGCTGAGGTTCCGGGGCGTAGTGGGACGCGTCGTCGGGGAGGTCCACGACGTCGTCTTCCTCCTCCTCGACCAGGCCGAGGTAACTGAGGGTCTTCTTCCACGCTCCTGGCATCCGGTGCCTCCTACTCCGTCGGTCGGGCGCCGAACAGCGCGGTCCCGATCCGGACCATCGTAGCGCCTTCCTCCACGGCGACCTCGTAGTCGCCGGACATTCCCATCGACAGCTCCCGCAGGTCGCCGGGTCCGGCCGCGGCCTCGTCGCGGAGGTCGCGGAGCCGCCGGAACCACGGCCGCGCGTCCTCCGGATCGGCGGTCATCGGGGGCAGCGTCATGAGCCCGCGGAGGTCGAGCCCGTCGGTCCCGCGCAGCGCGGCGACGGCCTCGCCGGCCTCCGCGGGATCGACGCCGTTGCGGGCGCCCGTGAAGTCCACCTGGAGCAGGACCGGCATCCGGCGGCCCTCCCGGTGGGCCCGGGCGCCGAGCCGGCCGGCCGCGTGCAGCGAGCCGACCGAGTGGACGACGTCGGCGAGCTCGGCCACCCGGTGGGCGGTCGAGGACTGCAGGGTCCCGACGAAGTGCCACCGGACGGCGGTCCCGTCCAGCTCCTCGCGCTTCGCCGCCAGCTCGTTCACGTAGTTCTCCCCGATGTCCGTCACGCCCGCCTCGATCGCCATGCGCACCGCCCCGGCCGGCTGGCCCTTGGCCACCGCCACCAGCGTCACGGTCCGACTGGGCGCGGCCCGCGCGCGCCGCCGCGGCGGCGATGCCCGCGCGGACGCGTTCGAGGTTCCGGGCCATTTCGGCGGCCGAGTCTATCACCCTAATTCACACTTCTTTTCAAGAATTGCCGGTGGTTTTCAGGCCGCACAGGAGCGCTCCCTGCTCACACCCCACATGTGTCGCCGGCGCTCCGGGCATGCGTCATCTCCGCTCCGCGACCAGCGCCTGCCGGCCGGTCAGGCCGCCGTCGGCGCGGTGGGAGAACCACCGGTCGCGCCCGCACGCGGTGCACCCTCGGACGACCTCGACCCCGCCGATGCCGAGGTCGCGGAGAGCAGCTTCGGCGGTGCCTGCCAGGTCGAGGAACAGCCGGCCGTCGCGACGCTCCGTCGTCGCGCCGGCCGGCGACGCCGCGGCCACGAGGTCGGCGACGTCGTCGCCGACCTCGTAGTGGTCCGGCCCGATCGCCGGGCCGATCGCGGCGAGGACGTCCGCCGCTCCTTCGAACCCCGCCACCGCGCGCGCCAGGATCCCGGCGGCCAGCCCGCGCCACCCCGCGTGGACCACCGCCAGGACGCCGGACGCCGGCGAGGCCAGGGCGATCGGGAGGCAGTCGGCGGTCAGCACGGCGACGGGAACGCCCGGCGCCGAGGTGACGATCGCGTCGGCGCCGGCCAGGCGCCGACGCGGATGGTCGAACCCCGCGCCGGCGCCGTCGTGGCCGGCCTCGGCCACGACGGCGCCGTGGACCTGCTCCGGCAGGGCGAACGGCCCAGCGAGCCCCAGGTCCGACACGACGCGGGACCGGTTGTCGCGGACGACGGCATCGTCGTCCCCGACCACCTGCGACAGGTTCATCGAGTCGAACGGCGCCGGGCTCGAGCCGCCGGTCCGGCCGGTGAAGGCCACGAGGAACCCGGCGCCTTCCATGGTGGTCGAGACCAGCGCCGACCCGCCCCGACCGAGGGGTCGTTCTTCGAAGGACATGGGCCCGCCCACGATGGCATGCGGTCCGGACCGCAACAACGAATCCCGGCGGGAAAAAGACGTGGGGGGCGGATACCCGGGCCGGATGCCTCGAGGCGGGGGAAGGGCGCCTCGGTCGTCGGCCCGCTCCGCCCCCCACACGCCCGCCGGTCTGCCGCACGCACCCGGCGGAGGGGTCCTTCGCGGGATCGCTCCCGTCTAGTTCTTCAGGAAGTCCGGGATGTCCAGGTCCTCCTCGGCGTCGAAGACGACGGTCTCCGGGGCCGGCTTGAAGATGTCCTCCTCGTCGTCCTCGAGCAGGGCCGGCAGCGCGGCCTCTTCCTCAGAAGCGGCGGGCTCGGATCGGGCCGGCTCCTCGAGCAGCCTCGACAGCCGCGACTCCATTCCGCTCACGCCGGAGGGCACGAGCTTGTCGAACCCGGCCGCGATGACCGTGACGCGGACCTCGTCGCCCATCGCGTCGTCGATGACGGCGCCGAAGATGATGTTGGCGTCGGGGTGCGCGACCCGAGTGATGGTCTCGGCGGCCTTGTTCACCTCGTGGAGCGACAGGTCCTGCGGGCCGCTGATCGACAGCAGCACGCCCTTGGCGCCTTCGATCGAGGACTCGAGGAGCGGCGAGGAGATAGCCGCCTTCGCGGCGTCCTCGGCGCGCTTCTCGCCGGCCGCGAGGCCGATGCCCATGAGCGCGGAGCCGGCGGAGGTCATGACGGCTTTCACGTCGGCGAAGTCCAGGTTGATGAGCCCCGGCGTCATGATCAGCGAGGTGATGCCGTCCACGCCCTGGTACAGGACCTGGTCGGCCATCCGGAACGCGTCGACCATCGGGGTCATCACGTCGGACACCTGCAGCAGCCGGTCGTTCGGCACGATGATCAGGGTGTCGACTGCCTTCTTGAGCTCCGTGATGCCCATCTCGGCCTGGGTGGCGCGCTTGCGGCCCTCGAAGCCGAACGGGCGGGTGACGACGCCGATCGTCAGCGCGCCGAGGTCCCGGGCGATCTCGGCCACGACGGGCGCGCCACCGGTGCCGGTGCCGCCGCCCTCGCCGGCCGTGATGAACACCATGTCGGCGCCCTTGAGGATCTCCTCGATCTCGCCGCGATGCTCCTCCGAGGCCCGCTTGCCGACCTCGGGGTCGGACCCGGCGCCGAGACCACGGGTCGTCTCCCGGCCGATGTCGAGCTTCACGTCCGCGTCGGACATGAGCAGGGTCTGTGCGTCGGTGTTCACGGCGATGAACTCCACGCCGCGCAGGCCCGACTCGATCATGCGGTTCACCGCGTTCACGCCGCCGCCACCGATCCCGATGACCTTGATCACGGCGAGGTAGTTCGATGGAGACTGCATCTGACGAAACTCCTCCGCTCGGGGGGCCGAAAACCCCCATCTACCTGGGGAAACGCCGTGGTGAGTTTCCCGACCATCACCCTCTAGTTGAGATTGATTGTCATATCAACCTCACCTACAGAGGCAGCACCATAACGCGGAACTGCTGGTCCGTCAAGCAATCCGGGCTATCGAGTTGTTCCTTTCCATGACAGAAACGTGAGCCGCAGCGTGAGGGAGTGTTTGGGGCGGATGTCGGCGCTCGCGGGGCCCTCCCCACTCCTGCCGGTGCTACGGCGCAATAGACTCGCAGCGCAGCACGAAACCGCGAGCGAGGAGGACAGAGGCGTGGCCAGCGAACCCGACACGGAGGAAGCCGCCGCGACGTTCGGCCCGGAGGAGGTCGGGCTGGCCACCAGGAACCATGGGATGCCGCTCGAGGCGCTCCGCTACGAGATCACCCCGCCCGGCCTGCACTACCTGCTGATCCACTTCGACGTCCCGGCCGTCGACCCGGACGCGTGGCGCCTGGAGGTCGGCGGTGCCGTGGTCCGGCCGCTCTCCCTGTCGCTGGGGGACATCCGGGCCCGGGAAGCGGCTTCCGCGCCGGTGACCATGGAGTGCGCGGGGAACGGCCGCGCGTACGTCGACCCCCGCCCGGTGAGCCAGCCGTGGGGGCAGGAGGCCGTCGGCACGGCCACCTGGACGGGCGTCCCGCTTCGCGCCGTGCTCGCTGAGGCCGGGCCGACCGAGGCGGCGGTCGAGGTGGTGTTCGCCGGACTCGACCGGGGATTCGACGGCGGCGAGGAGCAGGACTACGCGCGCAGCCTCTCGATGGCCGAGGCGGGGCGCGACGACGTGCTGCTGGCCTTCGGCATGAACGGCGCGCCGCTCCCCCCGCAGCACGGATTCCCGCTCCGGCTGATCGTGCCCGGCTGGTACGGCATGACCTCCGTGAAGTGGCTCCGCTCGATCACGGTCGTCGACCGGCCCTTCGAGGGCTACCAGATGACCCACGCCTACCGTCTGCGCCAGACCGAGGACGAGCCCGGCACGCCCCTGTCCCGAATCCAGCCGCGCTCCCTGATGGAGCCGCCGGGGATCCCCGACTTCCTGACGCGGGAACGGTTCGTGGCCGCCGGCCCGTGCACGCTGCAGGGGCGGGCGTGGTCGGGCTGGGGGCCTGTCGAGCGCGTCGAGGTGAGCGCAGACGGCGGCTCGACCTGGGCGGACGCGGAGCTCGGGCCGGCCGCCGGCCCCTCCGCCTGGCGCCCCTGGTCGTTCGTGTGGGAGACGGCCCCGGGCGCCTACGAGCTGTGCTGCCGGGCGACCGACTCGGCGGGGAACGTGCAGCCCCTCGAAGCCATCTGGAACGTCGGCGGCTACGCGAACAACTCGGTGCAGCGCGTGCAGGTCACGGTGAGGTAGCCGGATCGTGCCTGTCGACGCTCGACTCTCGATGTGCAGTCGAGCGTCAGGTTGAGACTTCGCCGGTGCCGTTGACCGCCTCGTAGTGGGTCGGAGGGACCGGGTCCGGCTCGATCGAGGCGAACGGCACGGCCGAGGGGGCGACCGGCGACCGGACGTCGATCGTGGCCAGGCGGTCGTGCCGGTCCTGCGCCCAGTGGAGGATCCCGACCAGCGCCTGGCCCTTCGCCCGGATGTCGGTCGCCGGCCCGAACAGCACCCGGACGCCGTCGTCCAGGCCGAGCTCGATGGTCCCGTCCGGCCCCGGCCCGACGGTCGCCACGCGTGACCGCAGCCACGGCGTCATCCCGCCGGCGATCCTTGCGGACACCGTCAGCGCGGCACTCCGCCCCCCCACCGAGACCGCTTCGGCCGACGGCAGGACCGGAAGGTGCGGCCGCCCGTGCGAGGGCCCGAGGACCGTTCCGTCCGACGCGACGACGAACCACGTCGAGCCGACCACCGTGGTCGAGGCCGGCCGGCGCTCCGTGACGGCGATGCGCATGGTCGAGGGCAGCGACCGCGTCACCGTCGCCTCCGCCACCCACGGGTTCGCCTCGAGCGAATCCTCGACGGCCGTGGGGTCCACCCACAGGACGTTGGTGGTCCGGCGGAGGCCCGCCGCGTCGAGCACCTCCGCCCGAGACAGGTGGTGCGCGCCGGTGACGACGATGCGCTTCGCCCCGAAGATCGAGCTGTGCGTCACGCCCCACGCGCCGAGTGCGAGCGTTCCGATGACGAGCGGGGTCGCGAGTGCGAACGTCCGGCGGAGACGGCGAGGACGGCGCGTGTGGCGCTCGGCACGCGTGGCACGCGTCGGGCGCGCGGCGGCGCGGGCCTGGGCCGGGGCCTCGTGGCGCCCCTTCCTCCGGCGGAGCGCCGGGCGACTGCCGGATCCACGGGCGGACCGGCCGTCAGATCGGCGTGACGTCGAAGCTGCCGACAAGGTGCACCTCCGGCTCCAGGCGGACGCCGTAGCGGTCCGCGACCTGTTCCTGTACCGACCGGATGAGAGCGACCACGTCGGCGGCTCGCGTTCCCGGCCGGGCAACGATGAAGTTGGCGTGCTTCTCCGATACCTGCGCTCCCCCGGCCGACGCCCCCTTGAGGCCGAGCGACTCGATCATCCGGGCGGCGTGGCCGTCCGGCGGGTTCTTGAACACGCTCCCGCAGTTGGGCTCGGCGAGGGGCTGCGTCCGGCGCCGCCAGTCCCGGGCGTCGTCCATCTCCGCCCGAATCGCGCCGGCCTCGCCCGGGCGGAGGGAGACCGTGGCCGCCACGACCACACCGTCGCCGGGGAGGGTGGAGTTCCGGTACACGAACCCCGCGTCCGCGGCCGGCACGATCCGCGTCTCGCCGGCGCCGAGCAGGAACACCTCCACCTGCTCCACGACCTCGTCGAGCGAGTGCCCGTGCGCCCCGGCGTTCATTCGGACGGCGCCGCCGAGCGTCGCCGGGATGGCCACCCCGAACTCGAGCCCGGCGAGGCCGTGCGACAGCGCGACGCCGGCGAGCCGCGGCAGCGGCATCGAGCCCCCGCCGGTGATCCGCCCTCCGTCGCGGGCCGCCCACCGGTAGCCCTTCCCGAGCCGGAGCACGAGCCCCGGGAACCCCTCGTCCGACACGAGGACGTTGGACCCCTTGCCGAGGACGACGAACGGCACGCCGGTCTCGCGGACTGCCTGCCCGGCCGCGCGGAGGTCGGCCTCGGACTCCGGTTCCAGGTACAGCGCGGCCGGCCCGCCGATGCGGAAGGTCGTGAGCGGCGCGAGGGGGAACGACGTCCGGAGACGGTCGCCCGACCCCGCGCGGAGGATCACCTCCGCCCGCGCCAGCGCCGCCGGATCGCGAGTGGTCACGTTCACCCGTCCCCCAGGATCCGTTCGAGCGCCTCGTCCGGCACCATCGTGATGTCGCCGGCGCCGAGGGTCAGCACCAGGTCGCCGGTGCGGACCTCCCGCGACAGGAACTGCACGACGTCGGCCCGGTGCGGCAGGTACAGCACCCGCTTGCGCGGGGCCGCCTCGGTGAGCGACTCGACGAGGAGCTTGCCGGTCACCCCGGGGATCGGAGACTCCCCCGCACCGTACACGTCGGTCAGGACCACGACGTCGGCCTCGGTCAGGCTCGCGCCGAGGTCCTCCCACATGGCCTGGGTCCGGGTGTACCGGTGGGGCTGGAACACGGCGAGGACCCGCCGGTACTCGGCCGGCACCGCCGCGAGGGTGGCGCGGACCTCCGTCGGGTGGTGCGCGTAGTCGTCGTAGAACTCCGCCCCGCGGCCCATGCCCCGGAACTCGAACCGCCGCCGCACGCCGGAGAACTCGCGCAGCCCGGCCGCGGCGGTTTCCGGGTCGACGCCGGCCTCCCGCGCGGCCACGAGGGCCGCGGCGGCGTTCAGCAGGTTGTGGACGCCGGGAACGCGGAGCACGACCTCGACCTCCCGTCCGTCGATCTCGACGACGCCGGCGACCGATCTGCCCGAGGTCTCCCTCGCGGTCACGCGGATGCCGGCGTCGGGCCCCGTCCCGTAGAGGTGCGTCGGCCCGGTCCGGCCGGCGCGCCGGAGGACGTCCTGGACGCCGGGGTCGTCGCCGCACGCAACGACCACCGGGGCCGCCGCGGCGAACTGCGCGAACGCCTCCCGGGTGTCGTCGCGGTCGGCGTAGAAGTCGACGTGGTCCTCCTCCACGTTCGTGATCACCGCGACCTCGGGCGCGAGGAGGAGGAACGACCCGTCGCTCTCGTCGGCCTCGGCGACGAACCAGCCGCCGTCCCCGTGGCGGGCGTTCGACCCGCTCTCGTTGAGGTCGCCGCCGATGACGAACGTCGGGTCGAGGCCGGCCCGTTCGAGGATCACGGAGGCCATGGAGGTCGTGGTGGTCTTGCCGTGGGTGCCCGCGACGGCGACGCCCCGCGTCCCGGCCATCAGCGCGGCGAGCACCTGCGCGCGGGCCAGGACCGGAAGGCGCTGTCCGCGGGCCTCGGCGAGCTCGGGGTTGTGCTCCGGGATCGCCGTCGAGACGACGACGGCGTCCGGGGTTCCGACCTGCTCGGCGCGGTGCCCGACGAACACGGTCGCCCCCAGTGCGCCCAGATCGTCGAGGCCGACCGAGCCCTTGAGGTCCGAGCCGGACACCTCGATCCCCCGTGCCAGCAGGAGCCTGGCGATGCCGCTCATCCCGGCGCCGCCGATGCCGATCATGTGCACCCGGCGGAAGCCCCCGAGGTCCGGGACCGGAAGGGTCGGGATGCTGCCGGGCGGCGGCCGGTACGTCATCGCGCCGCCTTCACGACGAGGTCCGCCACGACCGCCGCCGCATCCGGCCGGGCCCACGCCGAAGCGCCGGCCGCCATCGCCCGGAGGCGTTCCCCGTGGCCGGTCAGGCTCTCGATGCGCTCGGCGAGCACCTCGGCCGTGAGCTGGTCGTCGAGCAGGACGCTCGCGCCGCCGGCCCGCTGGAGGGCGCGGGCGTTGGCCTCCTGGTGGCCGGCGGTCGCGTACGGGTACGGAATGAGGACGGAGGGGATGCCGCACGCGGCGACCTCGGCCACGGTCGTGGCGCCCGACCGCGACACCACGATGTCGGCGATCGCGTACGCAAGCTCCATCCGGTCGAGGAACGGCAAGGTCCTCACCACCAGGGTCGAATCCCGGGGCACGCCGCGCGCGGTCGCCTCGTGGTGCGCGGCGCCGGTGAGCAGCAGCACCTGCAGGTCGGCGCGGTCGCGGAGCAGGGTGCAGGCGCCGATCGCGGCCCGGTCGATGTGGAGCGCGCCCTGGCTGCCACCGAAGATGACGACCGTCCTCCGCTCCGGCTCGAGCCCGAACTCGGGGTATGCCTCCTTCGCCAGTCGGTCCCGGTCGGCAGGCACCGACGCGATGACGTCCCGGATGGGGTTGCCCGTGACCTCGACCGGGGCGCGGCGCGGAAGGGCCTTCGCCGCCTCGGCGAAGGCCACGGCCGACACCCTCGCGAACCGGCTGAACAGCCGGTTCGCGAGCCCCGGGATCGCGTTCTGCTCGTGGAGCACGACCGGCGTGTGCGTCCGCCAGGCGGCAATGACCGGCGGGCCGCTCACGTAGCCGCCCATGCCGAGCACCGCATCCGCCTCCCGCACGAGCGGCTTGCACCTCCGCGTCGAGGACAGCGCGGTGAACGGCGCCTTGAGCGCCGCCAGGGAGACCTTGCGGAGCAACGGCTTGGCGTGCATCTCGACGAGCTCGAACCCGGCCGCGGGGACCAGCCGGGCCTCCTGGCCCGTCGCGGTGCCGAGGAACGCCACGTCGGCGCCGTGGTCGTCGACCAGCCGGCGGGCGACGGCGATGGCCGGGAACACGTGTCCGGCCGTCCCCCCGCCCGCGATGAGGATCCTCACCCGCCCTCCCGGGGGTCGGCCCGCCCGGCGGCTCGCCGCCCGGGCGGACCGGGCTTGTGCGGCTTCGGCGTCCGTGCCGGCGGCCGCTTCGCTGCCGCCGGCCGCGCCGGCGGCTCCGCTCGGTGCACCGGCGCACGGCCCCCGTGCGCGCCTCCGGCCGGGTGCCGCCGCCGCGTCGCCGCGAGCGCCTCGGTCTCGATGCGCTCGGCCATCGCCGACGACCGCGGCGTCCCCGATGTCCGTCGCCGTCCGGATCCCGCCGGCGGCGCGGCCGTCCGCGACTCCGTGGTCCCGGCCTTCGCTCTCCGGAAGGACGAACCTGCGCCCCGCTTCGCAGAGCCCGGGCGGCGGGTTTCCGGCGCCGCGCGGGAGGCTTCCGCCCGGATCGCCGCGGCCACATCGCGGCGGTGCCCCGCTTCGCGCCGCAGCTCGGCCTTCCGCGCGCGGCGCGCCTTCCGGGCGCGGCCGCGCTTCCGCCCGGCCGGCGACTCGGACTCCTCCACGGTCTGCCCGACCGCCGCGGTGCGCCCGATGTTCGCGAGGATGCCGACCGCGGCGAGCGTCACGATCAGCGACGACCCGCCGAAGGACACGAACGGCAGCGGCACGCCGGTCACCGGCAGCACGCCGGTCACGGCGCCGAGGTTCACGAGCGTCTGGAGGCCGAGCCACGCGACGATCCCGATAGCGAGGAGCCGCCCGAACGTGTCGGTGACCCGCGACGCGATCCGCACCCCGCAGTACACGAGCACGATGAACAACGCCAGCACGACCACCTCGCCGAGCAGACCGAGCTCCTCGCCGAGGATCGAGAAGATGAAGTCCGTGTGGGCGTTCGGGATGTACATCCACTTCTGCCGGCTGGCGCCGAGGCCCACGCCGAACATCCCACCCGACCCCAGCCCGATGAGCGACTGCACCAGCTGGTACCCGGACACCTGAGGATCGGCCCACGGATTGAGGAACGACAGCAGGCGCTCCTTGCGGTACCCCTCCCCCATGATCAGCATCCAGCCGACCACCGCGCCGACCAGCCCGGTGAAGATCAGATAGCGCAACCGGACCCCCGCGGCGAACACCAGGACGAACACCGACGCGGCGACGATCGTCGTGGTCCCGAGGTCGCGCTGCAGGATGATGATCCCGCACACCACGAGCGTGACCGGGAGCAGGGGGATCGCCAGGTGTCCCGGCTCGTCGAGCCGCCGCCACTTCCTCGTGAGGATCATCGCGGCGAACGCCACCATGGCGAGCTTCGCGAGCTCGGACGGCTGGATGGTCACCGGCCCGAACTCGATCCACCGGGACGAGCCGCCGGCCTCCGTCCCGATCGACGGGTGCAGCGCCAGCGCCAGCAAGGCGACCGACACGATCAGCAGCGGAACGGACCACCGTTCCCACCGCCGGTACGGGATGCGGAGCGTCAGCAGCAGGGCCAGCGTCCCGATGACCGCGTAGATCGCCTGCCGCTTGAGGAACAGGAAGCTCGTGCCGTACCGCTGGAAGGACGAAACCGAGCTCGCGGAGAGCACCATCACGAGGCCGATGCCCGTGAGGAGGAACGCCGCCGCGAGCATCACGACGACCGTGCGCGGCATCGGGCCGCGAGCGGCGCGCTCCGCGCGCCGCGCGCGGCGGCTGGCCCGCATGCGATCGCGCCGGGTCGGCCGCTCGTCGCTCCGAACGACTCGGAGCGACGTCGTCGACCCCGGCCCGGACCCCCGTTTCGATCCGGACGCGGTCGCGTGCTTCCTATGGCCTGCCACGGGCGGCTCCTTCCCGGTCGTTCGGGTCTGGGAGGGGCCGTTCGGGTCGCGGTCGATCGGGTCGTCGGTGCGCGGGCGCGGCGTTCCGCTCCCGCCGGCCGCGATCTCGCGCGCGGCGGCCGCGAAGCGGTCGCCGCGCTCCGCGTAGTCGCGGAACATGTCCTGGCTCGCGCAGGCCGGCGCGAGCAGGACGGTCCCCCGCCCCCCGGCCATGACGAACGCCTCCCGGGCGGCGACCTCCACGGACGGCGCCCGCCGGACCGGCACCCGGCCCTCGAACACCGCAGCCACCTCGGGCGCGGCCTCGCCGATCGCGACGACGCCGCGCAACACGGGGATGGCGGCCGCGAGCGGCCACAGGTCGACGCCCTTGGCCAGGCCGCCGGCGATCAGCACGACGTCGCGCATGCCCTCGAGCGCGGCGAGCGCGGCGTGGGGGTTCGTCGCCTTCGAGTCGTCGACGAACCGCACCCCGCCGACGGCCGCGACCTCCTGGCCCCGGTGCGGCAGCGGCGCCACAGCGCCGATGCCGTCCCGCACCGCGGCGGCGTCGAGCCCGAACGCGAACGTCGCGGCCGCTGCCGCGGCCGCGTCCGCCCGGAACCCGGCGCCGGTCCCTCGGGGACGCCCGAGGGACACGGCCGTCGCCCGCCGGGCGACCAGCTCGCCGTCCTCGTACCCGACCTCGCCTGCCGCGGGCGCGCCGAGCCGGAACCACCGGACCTCGCACGGCGCCCCGCGGGACACCTCGGCGGCGCCGGCGTCGTCGGCGTTCCCGACGTGGACGTCGCGGCCCTCCTGCAGCTCGAAGACCCGGGCCTTCGCCTCGGCGTACGCCGCGAACGACCCGTGCCAGTCGAGGTGGTCGGGCGCCAGGTTCAGCAGCACCGACACCCGCGGATGGAACGACACGTGATGGTGCAGCTGGAACGACGACACCTCGACGGCGAGCGCCTCGTGGTCCTCGAGCGCCGCCAGCGAGAACGGGTGCCCGATGTTCCCGCAGGCGGCGGCCCGTAGCCCCGCCGCCCGCATGGCCGCCGCGACCATCTCGGTGGTCGTGCTCTTGCCGTTCGTCCCGGTGACCGCGACGTACGGGACGCGGGCCAGCCGCGCCCCGAGCTCGATCTCGCTCCACACCGGCAGGCCCCGGTCGGCGGCCCAGACCAGCACCGGCGCGTGCTCCGGAACGCCGGGGCTCGTCACGACGAGCGAGGCCCCGTCGAGGTGCTCCGGCCGGTGCCCCCCGGCCAGGACCTCCACGCCCTCGTGCTCGAGCTCGGGCAGGCCCACGAGCGCGGCCTCGTCGCGCGCCTCGGTGACCCGGACCGACGCGCCCTCGGCGGCCAGCACCCGGGCCGCGGCCGCGCCGCTCGCGCCGAGCCCGATCACCACGGCACGCTCCCGCGCGAACGCGCCGGCGCCCGACCCCCTCACTGCGTCCCACCGCGCGCCAGGAAGTCCGCGTAGAACAGCCCGAGCCCGAACGCCACCGACAACCCGGCCACGATCCAGAACCGCACGATCACCGTGAACTCGTGCCAGCCCAGCAGCTCGAAGTGGTGGTGGATCGGCGCCATCCGGAACACCCGCCGGTGGAACACCCGGAACGACACGATCTGGATGATCACCGACGTGGTCTCGAGGACGTACAGCCCGCCGAGGATCACGAGCAGCAGCTGCGTCTCGGTGACGACGGCGAGCGCCGCGAGCAACGCGCCGATCGCGAGCGACCCCGTGTCGCCCATGAAGATCCGCGCCGGGGCGGCGTTCCACCACAGGAACCCCGCGACGGCGCCGAGCGCGCTCGCCGCGACGATGGCCGTGTCGAGCGAGGCCTTGCCGCTGATCGGGTAGCAGGCCGGCGCCTCGACGGGGATGCAGGAGTGGCGGTCCTGCCAGAACGCGATGAACACGTACGCCGCCAGGACCAATGCCGACGACCCGCTGGCCAGCCCATCGAGCCCGTCGGTGAGGTTCACCGCGTTCGACGACGCCGACATCACCAGGAACACCCACACGTAGAACAGGACCCCGAGCTCGAGCGCCGTCACCCGGATGAACGACAGGTGCGTGCTCAGGTCGCCGAGCTTCACGGCGATGAGCCCGAACGCCAGCGCAACGAGGGCCTGGCCGGCGATCTTCGTCGTCTTGTTCAGCCCGAGCGACCGCTGCTTCCGGATCTTCAGGTAGTCGTCGAGGAACCCCACGAGCCCCAGCCCGAACGTCGCCACCAGCACCGCGGCGCCGGTGACCGTGAACGCGGCGCCGGTCAGCCGGGCCACGAGGTAGGCGACCCCCATCCCGAACAGGATCACGATGCCGCCCATGGTCGGGGTGCCCACCTTGCCGATGTGGCCGTGGTGCGCCTCGGGGCCCTCGCCGTACCAGGCCTCCCGGATCCGCTGGCCGAACCCCCAGGCCCGGAACAGCCGGATGGCGAACGGCGTCAGCGTGAGCGTCACGATGAGCCCGGTCGCGGCCGCGATGAGGATGGACGTCACGCGGCGCCGCCTTCCCGGAGCGACTCCGCCAGCCGCTCCAGGCCGTTCACGCGGGATGCCTTGACGAGCACCAGGTCGCCGGGCCGCGCGATGCGGCGGACCTCCATGAGTGCCGCCTCGCGGTCGGGGACCTGGACCACGTGCCCGGGCTCCATGCCCTCCCGGAGGGCGGCTCGGGCGATCGGCGCCGCGTCGGCGCCCACTACCACCAGGTCCTCGATGCCGAGCCGGGCCACGAGCTCCCCGACCTTGTCGTGTTCCTCGGGCGACTCGTCGCCCAGCTCGGCCATGCCGCCCAGCACCGCCACGCACCGGCCGCCCCGCGACATCCACCGGGCCGCCTTCAGCGCGGCGGCCATCGACGTCGGGTTCGCGTTGTAGGCGTCGTTGACGATCCGAAGGCCGTCGGCCGTCTCGAACGTCTCCATGCGCCACCCGCTCACGCGGGCGTCCTTCAGCGCGGCGGCGCACTCGCCGGGCGAGACGCCGAGCGCGACCCCACAGGCCGACGCGGCGAGCGCGTTCGACACCATGTGCTCGCCGGGGACCGGCAGCTCGACGTGTTCCTTCAGCCCCGCGGCGACGAGGGTGAACGAGGCCCGCGCATCGCGGTCGAGCTCGACGTCCTCGGCCCGCACGTCCGCGCCCGGAGACACGCCGAACGTCAGCACCCGGGCCGGGGTGCGCTCGCGGTACCGGAAGACCACCGGGTCGTCGGCGTTGAGCAGCGCAACGCCCTTGGCGGGGAGCGCTTCGACGAGCTCCGCCTTGGCGGTGACGATGTTCTCCCGGCTCCCGAACAGCCCGAGGTGCGCGATGCCGACGTTCGTCACGATGCCGGCGTCGGGACGGGCCACCTCGCACAGGTCGCGGATGTGGCCGATGCCCCGGCTGCCCATCTCGAGCACAAGGACGTCGGTCCGCGGCCCCGCCGACAGCAGCGTGAGCGGCATGCCGACCTCGTTGTTGAAGGACGCGGGGCTGGCGACCACGTCGTACCGGGCGCCGAGCACCGCCGCGGTGAGGTCCTTGGTGCAGGTCTTGCCGGTCGAGCCGGTGATCCCGACGACGGACGCTGCGAGGTGCTCCCGCTCGTCCCGCGCCAGGTCCAGCAGCCCGCGACCGGGGTCGGCCACGACCACGTAGGAGCCGACCGCCTCGTCGGGGACGCGCGCGACCATCGCCGCCGCGGCGCCGGCCGCGAACGCGTCCGGGACGAACCGGTGTCCGTCGGTCGCCTCGCCGGCCCGGGCCACGAACAGCGATGCGGGGCCCGCGGCGCGGCTGTCGGTCGTCACCGACGTCACCTCGACGTCCGGTCCGACGACCGACCCGTGGACCGCGGCGGCCACCTCGGACAGGCGGCGCGGCCTCACGGCCGTTCTCCCAGCAGCGAGCGGAGCTCCTCGGCGGCGACGAGCCGGTCGTCGAACGGGATCGTCCGGTCCGCGAACTCCTGTCCGGTCTCGTGGCCCTTCCCGGCGATCACGACGACGTCCCCGGCGCGGGCCTCGTGCAGGGCGAGCGTGATCGCCGCCCGGCGGTCGGGCTCGACCACGAACTTCCCGCCGCCGCGGACCGCGCCGGGCTCGATCTCCGCGATGATCGCCAGCGGGTCCTCCGAGCGGGGGTTGTCGCTCGTCACCACGGTGAGGTCGGCGAGGCGCGTGCCGGCCTCCCCCATGAGCGGCCGCTTGCCGCGGTCCCGGTCGCCCCCGCATCCGAACGCCGCGATCACGCGGCCCCCGTCCTCCGACGCGAGCGGCCGTGCCGCCCGCAGGACGTTGTCGAGGCTGTCCGGCGTGTGCGCGTAGTCGACGAGGACGAGGAAGTCCTGGCCTTCCTCGACGGGCTCGAGCCGCCCCGGCACCCCGGACAGGGCGCCGATCCCGCCGGCGATCGCATCGGACGGGATCCCCACCAGGTGCGCGGCGGCGAACGCCGCGAGGCAGTTCTCCACGTTGAACCGTCCCCGCAGGCGGGACCGGACCTCCAGGTCGCCGATCCGGAAGGACAGCCCCCGGGCGTCGGTGGCGGCGTCCTCCGCACGGAGGTCGGCGCCCTCCGACGTCCCGAACGACGTCATCGGGATCAGCGCCCCCATCAGCTCGCGTCCCTCGGGCGAATCCCAGTTCGTCGCGCCGCGCTCGGCGAGCTCCGGCGTGAACAACCTGGCCTTCGCGCCGAAGTACTCCTCCAGCGTCCCGTGGTAGTCGAGGTGGTCCTGCGTCAGATTGGTGAACACGCCGCACGCGTACCGCATCCCGCCCACCCGGTGCTGGTCCAGCCCGTGCGACGAGACCTCCATCGCGACGGCCTCCACGCCGGACGCGAGCATGCGCGCCAGCAGGCCGTGGAGATCGGGCGCCTCCGGCGTCGTCCGGGCGAACGGCTCCGGCCGCCCGTCGATGCGGACGCCGGTCGTCCCGATCACGCCCGGGGCCATCCCGGCCGCGCGGAACACCGACTCCAGGAGGTACGTGGTGGTCGTCTTGCCGTTCGTCCCGGTGACCCCGACGACCGTCATGCGATCCGCCGGACGCCCGTGGAACTCCGCCGAGATCGGCCCCATGGCCGCGCGGACCGAGTCGACGACGACCTGTGCGCACTCCACAGGGAGGCGCCGCTCGACCACGACCGCCGCCGCGCCGGCCTCTGCCGCCGCCTCCGCGAAGTCGTGCCCGTCCACCTTCGTGCCGGGAACGGCGAAGAACAGGGACCCCGGCGCGGCCTCGCCCGACCGGTACGTCACTGCGGTGACGCCGACGGTAGCGTCGCCGAGCACCCGCGCGCCCGGCGTCGACCGGAGGAGGTCGACCAGGGCCCGCGGCGCGTCGGTATCCGAAGAATCGTTCGGCAACGGTTCGTTCTGGAACGGGTCGGGGGTGCGGTCGCTGTGGCCGCCGAGCCCATCCGGCCGCGGGCCGCGCGGCGAGGCCGGGACGCCGCCCGAGTCTAGCATCGGCCCCATGCTGCCTCCCTCCCCGAGAGCAGTGGCACCATCGCGGATCAGCCTCCGAGCATGTGCGGCGGCAGGGCCGGTCGGGGGGCGGGGGCGATCCGCATCCGGGCGATCGCCCACTGCCCGATCTCCTTGAACAGCGGCGCGGCGGCCAGGGCGCCGTACTCCGTCACCGGCCGGTCCATGATCGCGGCGATCACGAGCTGCGGGTCGGACGCCGGGGTGAACCCGATGAACGAGGCCACGTACTTGTTCGAGTAGCCGGTCCCGTGGATCTTCGGGATCTGGGCCGTTCCGGTCTTCCCGGCCACCCACCACCCGGGGATCTGGGCGTTGGTCCCGGTGCCCTCGTCGACCGCGAACGCCAGGATCCGCGTCATCTCGTCGGCCGTGGCCTCCGAGACGACGCGCCGGGTTGCGGCCGGCGGCGCCGGGCGGAACCGCCCGTCGCCGTCCACGAACCCCCGCACCAGCCGTGGCTGGATCCACTCGCCGTGGTTCGCGATGGCTGCGTACACGGCGATCATCTGGAGCGGCGTCACGGCGACGCCCTGGCCGACCGGGATCGTCCCCATGCTGGCCGGCGTCCAGTCCCCGACCGATGGCAGGATGCCGTCGACCTCGCCGGGGAACCCCACGCCGGTCGGCTGTCCGAGCCCGAACCGCGCGAGGTACTGGGCCATCCGGAGGTGCCCGAGGCGCAGACCCAGCTTGATCGTCCCGACGTTGCTCGACTGGGCGATGATGTCGCCGATCGTCATCATCTCCTCGGGGTGCGGATGCGCGTCGTGGAACACGCACTCCGGACACTCCTCGTAGTCGATCGCGATCGAGTCCGGCACCGAGAACTGATCGTCGGGCCGGACCTCGCCTTCCTGCATCGCCGCCGACGCGGTGATGACCTTGTTCACCGATCCCGGCTCGTATACGGACACGATCGCCGGGTTCTGCAGCCGCGACGTCGGGTACTCGGCGAAGTGCGCCGGGTCGAAGCTCGGCGCGGTGGCCATGGCCAGGATGTCGCCAGTGTGCGGGTCCATCACGATGACCGTCCCGCCCTTGGCCTTGTTCTCCCTGACGGCCGCGGCAAGCGCGAGCTGCACGCGATACTGGATCTCCCGGTCGATCGTCGTGACGACGTCCTCCCCGGGCACCGGCGGGACATCGCTGTTCTCGCCCTGCGGGATGAGATGCCCGCCCGGATCGACCTCGAGGATGCGCTTCCCGGCGTTCCCGGTGAGCCGGTCCTGGTACTCGAGCTCGAGGCCCGAGAGCCCCGAGCCGTCGACCCCGACGAACCCGAGCACCTGCGGCGCGATGGCGCCGTTCGGGTAGTACCGCTTGGTGTCGTCGAGGAATCCGATCCCCGGGAGCTCGAGGTCCTTGATCCGGTCGGCGACCTCGGCGTCCACCTGGCGCGCCAGGTAGACGAACCGGCTGCTCGTGTGGCGGAGCTCCACGGCGAGGTCGGCGACCCGCAGGCCGAGCAGCGGGGCCAGGGCCCTCGCCGTCTTCATCGGGTGCTCGACCTGGGTGGGATCCGCGTAGAGGTCGTCGGCCTCGAGGGACATGGCGAGCTCCCGCCCGTCGCGGTCCAGGATGGCGCCGCGGCTGGCCGGGAGCTGGATGACCCGCAGGCGCTGTTCCTTCGCGAGCGCGGCAAGCGCCTCGGCGTCGCGGACCTGGAGGAACGCGAGCCGCACCCCGATGCCGGTGAAACCGAGGATCAGGATGACGAACAGGACGCCCAGCCGGCCGAGGGGCGGCCGTCTCATCCCCCGTCTCCGGGCGGCGCGAGCTCGGACGCTCCGCGCCCCGGTACCTCGCCCTCGACGTGGATCACCTTGACGGCGTTCGGCTTGGGCAGCACGAGCCCGATCCCCTCCGCAGCCGAGACGACGCGGTCGGGGGCCCGCAACTGGGCGATCGTGTACTGCTTCTGCTCGACGTCTCGCTGGAGCTGCTCGACCCTCGCATCGAGGTCGTCCACCTTGAACGACGACTGGGCCACCATCGCGTTGAGCGCGACCAGGCCGAGCACGAGGCCGCCGACGAGGAGCCCGGAGAGCGCCAGGAACAGGAGGGAATGGCGCCGCGCCCGGCGCGGGGAGGGCGCCGGGCGCAGCGCCGGCCGAGAGCGGCGAGGGGGAGTTCGCCGTTCCGGAAGCCGGTTCGGTGCCGTTCGGGTCCGTGCCGGCGCCCGCTCGGGCGCCGGTCGGGTCCGGACGGGCGCGGAGCGAGCCGCTCCCGAGCGGACCGTCGCCGCCGCCGCACGGATCTGCCGGGCGGTGGCGGTCCCCCGCGTCCCGGTCGACGCGCGTCCGGAGGCGGCGGCGCGGCCGCGGGAGGCGGCCGCGCCGCCGGTCCGGGTGGCGCGGGTCCGGGGAGAGGGGGATCGGACCTCGGCCGTTCGGACGGACGCCGCGCGGGCGGGAGTTCCCGCCCGCGCGGCGTTCGAGCTCGAGGAGGAGCGCTTGCCGGCGCCGCCCCGCACCGGCGGCGTCGCGGCCCGCCGCGACGCCGCCTCCCGCAACGTGCGGGGGGCGGCGCTCACGGCTCGCTCCTTCGGGCCGACCCGGCGGGGAAGTGGGGAGGAAGATCCGGGTCGACCTTCTCGGCGGCCCGGAGCTTGGCGCCCCGGGACCTCGGGTTCCGCCCGACCTCCTCCTCGGAGGCCGTGAGCGGACGCTTGGTCAGGACGAGCAGGTCCTCCGAGTCGCGGAAGAACCGCTTGACCTCGCGGTCCTCGAGCGAGTGGTAGGCCAGCACGACCACGCGGCCACCGGGAGCGAGGACGCTCGCCGCCCAGGGCAGGGAGGTGGTGAGCTCCTCGATCTCCCGGTTGACCGCGATCCGCAGCGCCTGGAACGTGCGGCGGGCGGGATGCGCCCGGCCGGGTCGACGTCCCAGCGCTCCGGCGACGATGCCGGCGAGCTCGCCGGTCGTCTCGATGCGGCCGCGCGAGCGGGCCCTGACGATGGCCCGCGCCACGCGCCGCGACTGCCGTTCCTCGCCGTACCGGAAGATCAGGTCGGCGAGCTCCTCCTCGGGAAGGTCGTTCACCAGGTCGGCGGCCGTTTCGCCGCCGCCCTGGGGGTCCATCCGCATGTCGAGCGGGCCGTCGGTCCGGTACCCGAACCCGCGCCCCCCCTCGTCGAGCTGCATCGACGACACGCCGAGGTCGAACAACACGCCATCAGCCTCGCCCGGTGCCACGACCTGAGCCGGCACCTCCGAGAACGCGCCGGCCACGGACTCGAACCGGGTGCCGAACCGCTCCGACAGGCGCGATGTGGCGAGGCGCAGCGCGGCCGGGTCGCGGTCGACGCCCACGAGGCGGGCGACGCCCGCATCGAGGAGGGCCTCGGCGTGCCCGCCGGCGCCCACGGTCATGTCCACGACCGTGCGCGCCTCCCCCAGAAAGCCCAGGACCTCCGCCACCATGACCGGTTCGTGCCTCCGTCCTTCCTCGTCCACCACTTCGGAACCCACCGCTTCGGAACCCTCACCCGGCTCCGCGACGACTCCGCTCAGACCAGCATCCGGACCGCGAGCATCCCGATCCCCACGAGGAGCGAGAGCAGCAGCGCCATCAGCCCCATGAGGGCGAAGCTCTGGCCGGTCTCCCGGGACAGGGCGAGCTCGCCGCCCACGACCAGGGCGTCCGGCCCGAGCCGCACGACGCTCGTCGCCGCCGGGACCGGCGATGCCGGCTCGGGCGCCGGGTCGTTCCGCCACAGGGAGAGCTGCGAGGCGACCACGCGGACGGTGCCCGGCCAGTCGGCGAACCCGGCCGGCGCCGGATCCCACTCCACGTCGTCACGAATCCGCATCCCGTTCGACCCGCTCACTCGTGCCTCCCTCCCGGCGAGATGGCCCCGGTCTGGTAGGCCCCGCCGTACTGGTCGGAATACCGGTCCCACGTGCCCCGGTCCCACACCTCCATGCGATCCCGGACGCCCAGCACCACGGCCTCCCGGCCGATGCCGGCGGCCTGGCGCAGGCGGAGGGGGATGGTCAGCCGGCCCTGGCCGTCCGGCGTCACGCCCTCCGCCGAGCCGAAGAAGATCCGGGAGTAGGCGCGGCCCTCCGCGCTCGAGAGGGACGCGAGGTGCACCTCGTTCCCGATGCGCTCCCATTCCGAATGCGGGAACACCCACAGACAGCCGTCCTGACCGAGCGTCAGGAACGCGCCGTCCGCGAGGGCATCGCGGAACTTGGCGGGGAGGGTGATCCTCCCTTTCGAGTCCAGTTGGTAGCTATGGGTGCCGAGCAGCTCCGACACGCCGGCTCTCCCCTTCTCCTCCACTCAGGCGCCACTTTGTACCACTGGCACTCCACCGACGCAAGATGCGGGTGAGAAAAAGGGGTGGATGAGTTCGCGTGTGTTGACCAATGTGACTGCCGTCGGCGCTTCGCGCAACCCGATCGCGGACCGCCCGGAGAGCCGCATCCTCCACCGGGGCTCCCCCCGGGCGGCGCTGTTCAGCGGGCCGGGATCAGCGGCAGACCGGGAACCGGGCGGTGTCGAGGCCACTCCGGACGAGCAGAACGACCTGTCCGGCGGCCGTGCGGAGCAGGGCGGAGTCCGGCGCCTGGAGGGTCACCGTCGAGGGGTCGACCGGCGCGACCAGGCGCCGGGCCACCGACTCCATGGTCCGGCCGTTCGTCGGGCGCCAGAACGAGCCGTCGAAGTCCACCGCCGGCACGACGCCGCAGGTCGTGGCGATCCGGACCTCGACACCGACGCCCGGCGTGGCCGAGGCCGAGCTCGGCGTGACCTCGACCGAGGCCGCCGGGGAGCCGCCCGGGCGGCTCGGGAGGAGGGCCTCGATCGACCGGTTGGGGCCCGCGGTGGCCAGGTTGAGCACGATCGCGCCGACGACGGCGATCACGAGGACGCCTGCGACGACCAGCTTCCCGTCGACCGATCGTATGGCCACCGTGTGCTCCGGCCGTCAGGCCAGGTAGGGCTCCCACTCGGGCTCCGGGCGGCCGAGGGACAGCCGGAAGGAGTCGCTCGGCGCGAACGGAAGCCGCGCCAGCTTGAGCCCGACGTCCGCGTGGGTGCGGTTCTCCTTGCGGGAGTTGCAGCGCCGGCATGCGGCCACGACGTTGTCCCACGTGTGCGTCCCGCCCTTCGAGCGCGGGATGACGTGGTCGACGTTCTCGGCGGGCCGCCCGCAGTACTGGCAGACCCAACCGTCGCGGGCGAAGACGGCACGCCGGGTCAGGGCCGCGTGGGCGCGATACGGGATCCGGACGAAGTAGCGCAGACGGACCACCGACGGAGCCGCCATGTGGAGCCGCTCGGAGCGGAAGATCACCCCGTTGGAGGCGATGACCTCCGCCTTGTCCTTGAGCACGAGGACAACTGCCCGCCTGGCGGATACCACGGCGAGCGGTTGATCGGTCGCATTGAGAATGAGTGCTCGAGCCATCGCCGGACGACGCCGAGTATACGGCGACCTGCACGGATGCCGGCCGGAAACGCAATCCGGATCGCGTTCGATTGGGCCCCGGGACCGACCGGGGCCCGACGCTCATCGACCGCTCACCGGCCGGCATCACCTGGCAACATCCCCCACCGGGCGCTTGACGATCGAATGACAGGGGTGTAATTACATGCATCGAAGACGGCGGTTGGTCCGTTCCCGACCATGAAGGGCGCCTTGAAGCGAACAAGGGGCCGCGCGGGGCGTACCGACGAATGACGGGTTCGGCCGCCGCCGTCTTCACTTCTCCACTCAGGGCGACGCCACCTCCCTCGGCGTCGCCGCGTCCGCGATCCGAGGTTCCGGCGGGTCGGCCGGCCCGGACAATTGCGACAAGGAAATCTCGCCGGGCCGGGCACGAAATCGCGCTCGCGGGCGTCCAATGGACTTCGCTGCCGCGCCCACGCGAAACCCAACGGGCCCGGCCCTGCGTATTGCTCGCCGAGGGGCGCATCGCAGGCCCTTCGGAGTGGTTCGCCGAAGGCTGTGCTGGAAAGGGGAGCCGGTAAGATGACCGAGAGCGATCGGCTGGAGGCGGGTGTGGAGGCGCGGGAGGATCAGGTTGACTGGGAGGCGTTCGCCTCGCGCTTCCTTTCCATCCAGGACAACATCGAGCGGGTGGTCCAGGGCAAGACGCGGGAGGTCCGGCTCGCCCTCGTGACGCTCGTCGCCGAGGGACACCTGCTCATCGAGGACGTCCCCGGCGTCGGCAAGACGCTGCTCGCCAAGGCGCTCGCCCGCTCGATCGACTGCTCGTTTCGCCGGATCCAGTTCACGCCCGACCTGCTCCCCACCGACGTCACCGGCGTCAACGTGTTCAACCAGGAGCGCGGCGACTTCGAGTTCAAGCCGGGGGCGATCTTCGCGAACATCGTGCTCGCCGACGAGATCAACCGGGCCTCCCCCAAGACGCAGTCGGCGCTGCTGGAGTGCATGGAGGAACGCCAGGTCACGGTCGACACGGAGACCTACCAGCTCGGGACCCCGTTCCAGGTCATCGCGACCCAGAACCCCATCGAGCACGAGGGCACCTATCCCCTGCCCGAGGCCCAGCTCGACCGGTTCATGATGCGGATCCACGTCGGGTACCCGGGCGTCGAGGCCGAGGTCGGCATCCTCGCGACGCACGGCTACCACTCCACGCTCGACGAGCTCAAGCCCGTGGCCGACGCCATGGTGGTTCGCGAGCTCGCCGCCCAGGCCCGCGAGGTGCACGTTGCACCGGCGCTCCGCCGGTACATCGTGTCGCTCTCGGAGGGAACGCGGGTCCATCCGGACATCTACCTCGGCGCGAGCCCCCGGGCCTCGATCATGCTCCTCCGGGCGGCGCGGGCCCAGGCCGCAGCCGACGGGCGGGACTACGTCGTGCCGGACGACATCAAGGACCTCGCCGTACCGGTCCTGGCGCACCGCCTCATCGTCACCGCCGACGCCGCGATGGGCGGGCGGGACGGGGCCACGATCCTGTCGGAGGTCCTCCAGCAGGTGTCGGTCCCCGTCCGGGGCGAGGCCTGAGCCGGTGAGCCGCCTCCTCGCGCCCGCCGCGGGGACGGGGGCCTGACCGGATGCCCTCCGGACGCGGCCTCGTCGTCTTCGCCGGCGCACTCGCCATGTGGATCGCCGCGCGGTTCGTCGGCTCGCCCGAGCTCCACATGGTCGCCGTCGGGATCGCGCTGTTGCCGTTCGCGTCGGCGTTGCTCGTCCGGTGGAGCAAGGCCCGTCTCCAGGTCACCCGCCGGCTGTCGCACACCAAGGTCCAGCCCGGCCAGCGGGTCACCGTGGAGCTCGAGGTCGAAAACGGGGCGCCGACGTCGACGTCGTTCATCCTCGTCGAGGACCGCCTGCCCCCGACCCTCGGGCGGCCGGCCAGGCTCGTGCTCTCGGGCATCCCGGGCAAGAACTCCCAGCGGGTGAGCTACTCGATGGTGTGCCGGACCCGCGGCCGGTTCTCCATCGGGCCCCTGCGCATGGACCTGTCCGACCCCTTCGCGCTGACGAAGGTCCGCCTCGAGTTCACCGATCGGGACGACCTCGTCGTGTTCCCGGAGGTGGAGGACCTCGACCGGGCGCCGTCGTCGCAGTACGGCTCGGGCGCGGGCGAGTCGGCCAGCCGGCAGCTGTTCCGGACGGCGGAGGAGTTCTACACGATGCGGGAGTACGTCCTCGGCGACGACCTCCGTCGCATCCACTGGCCGAGCGTGGCGCGCCGGGGCCGCCTGATGATCCGCCAGGACGAGTCGGCCCGGCGGTCCCTCGCCACCGTGGTGCTCGACACCCGCGTGGGCGCGTTCGGGCAGGCCTACTCCGAGCCGTTCGAGAAGGCCGTCTCGGTGGCCGCGTCGTTCGGCGTCCACCTGTCGCGAAGCGGATTCGGCCTGCGCCTCGCCGCCGGCAACCCCCGGCCGGTATCGGTCACCGAGGACGCGTTCCTCGAGGCGCTGGCCTCCGCGTCGCACACGCCGACCCGCCCGCTCGGCTCCATGCTGATCCCGCTGCGGACGACCGCCGTGCCCGACACGACGCTCGTCGTCGTGACCGCGCCGCCGAAGCCCGGCGACGTGGCCGCGATGGTCCGCATCGGCACGATCTTCGGCCCGAAGATGGCCGCGTTCATCTATCCGATCGACCCCGAGACCCTCCCGGACGGGCAGCGGGCCACCATGGTGGAACAGGCCACCACGGCCCGCATCTCGCTCATCCGGGCCGGCTGGGACGTCTTCGTCCTCCCACCGCAGGGAAGGCTGCAGGACCTATGGCACGCGAACTCCAGGAAGCTCCCCGCAGTCATCGGCTGATCCAGCTCGGCGCGGTCGTGCTGGTCACGTCGGCCGCCGCGATCGCGTTCGGGCGCGTGTTCACCGGGCGGGCGACCACGGGGAAGCTCGTCCTGGTCGGGCTGATCTCGATCGGGCTGGCGGCGGCGTTCGAGCGGCGGAGTCCCCTGCTCGCCGCGCTGGTCAGCGCGATCGGCCTGCTATGGACGATCGGCATCCTGGTGTTCCCCGACACGCTGTGGCACGGCCTGCCGCTCGGGAAGACCGTGCACGCCATCGGGCACAACCTCGGCCGGGTCGGCCACCAGGCCGACGTGCAGGTCGCGCCCACGCCGCCGTTGCGGCCGCTGTTCATGGCGGCGCTCACCGCGGTGTGGACGGCCGCGTTCTCGACCCATGCCCTCGCCGTGCGCTCGGGAAGCCCCCTGCTCGCCGCGGCGCCGGCCGCCGCGCTCCTGGCGTTCGCCAGCGTGGTGCTGGAGGACGGCCCCCGGCCCGGGTACGCGGTGCTGTTCCTCGCGGGCGTCCTGGCCCTGTTGTTCGCGGACGGGCTGCGCCGGGTGCGGCAGTGGGGGCCCGTCCGCCCGTGGACCTCCGGCCTGGCGGACGTGCGCCGTCGGGCCGTGGCGTCGAGCACCACACGGGGAGCGCGGCGGGTGGCCTTCGCCGTCGTCGGCCTCGCCCTGCTCGTGCCCGGGCTGCTCCCGGGGATCAACGACCAGCCGCTCCTCAAGCTCGGCGCGAACAGCAGCGGCGAGGTCAACCCACTCGTCTCGGTGTCCTCGATCCTCAAGCTCCGTGACCCGGTCGCGCTGTTCACCGTCGACACCCCCCGCGAGAACGGCCAGTACTGGCGGTGGCTGTCGCTCGACCGGTTCGACGGCGACGACTGGACCGTGGGCGACCTCAACGTCGAGAACGGCAGGACCTACGGCTCGGACGCGAGCCTCCCCCTCACCAACCCGGACCTTCCCCCCGACACGCCGGCGACGACGGTGTCGGCGACCGTCACGATCATCAGCCGGCCCGGCAAGTGGCTGCCGATGCCGTACGAGCCGATCGACGTGTCCACGCCGGGGTCGACCCTGCGGTTCGACGAGCGTCACACCATCGCCGTGCCCGACCAGGACCTGGCGACCGGGGTTCACCTATCGGGTGGACTCGCGGGTGGTCGAGCCGAGCTACGAGCAGCTCAACCAGACGTTCGACTACTCGGGCGAGGAGTACCGGCGGAACCTCCAGCTGCCCGAGGACATCCCGCCGGAGATCGTCCAGCTGGCCAAGGCGATCGTGAAACGGGCGGACGCGCACACGACGCTCGAGCAGGTGCTCGCGGTCCAGCGGTACCTGACCGACCCGCTCGCGTTCTCGTACGACGCCACGGTCTCGCAGGGCGCCGGCAGCGGCGCGCTGATGAACTTCCTGTTCGAGTCGCACAGGGGGTTCTGCCAGCAGTTCGCGAGCGCGATGGCGGTGCTCACCCGGGCCCTCGGCATCCCGGCCCGGCTCGCCGTGGGGTTCACCCCCGGGACCTACGACGACGCGATCCAGGCCTTCCAGGTGTCGACGCAGAACGCACACGTGTGGGTCGAGGTGGAGTTCCCCGGGTTCGGGTGGATCCCCTTCGAGCCCACGCCGACGCGATTCAACCCGGTGACGGAGAACATCATCGTCACGAAGCCCGTCGAGATCCCCGATGACACGGGGTGCAGCGAGGTGGAGTACGTCCGTGGCGCCTGCAACCCCGACCCGGCGCCGGCCAGCACCGACGGCCACAAGGATCCGCGGACCGGTGAACCGCCCGCGTCGGGCGACGGAGGAGGAGTCGCCGTGCCGCCCCCGCCGCCGCCGCCCCACACGGGCCTCATCAAGGGGATCGGAGACCAGGCCCCCGCCAAGCCGATCTCGTGGCGGGTGCTCACCGGGATCGGGCTCCTCGCCGCGGCCCTGCTGGTGCTGCTGCTGTTCCCGTTCGTGAAGATCGTGGCGCGACGGATCCACGCGGCTCGGGCGAAGGGAGCCTCGGAGCGCGCGCTCGCCGCGTTCCGGCTGTTCGAACGCCAGGCTGGCGACGTGGGGCTCTCGCGGGGGCCGGGCGAGACACCCTGGGAGTACCGGGCGCGCCTGTCCAAGGAGGTCCAGCTGTCCGACGGCCACCTCGACCGGCTGGCGACGGCGGCGTCGACGGCCGCCTACTCGCCGCGGGGCGTCACCGACGAGGAGGCGCAGGGGGCCGGGCGCGACGGCCGGGTGGCGATCCGCGACGTGCGCAAGAGCGTCGGCCTCGCCCGGCGGATCTCCGGGCTCTGGCGCCCCCAGATCTGACGCACGTCCGTTTCCCGGCGGGACCTTTCGGCGCGGAGCCGATCAGCGGACCGGCGGGTGGAACCGCAGCGGCGCCGTTCGTCCCGCGAACCCCGCTGCCGGCATGACGGCACGGCCCGGAACGTGCAGGGCGGTCCCCCTGCCCGCGGCGGCCATCCGCACCGACTCGGCCTGCACGTCGCGCTTGGCGTCCTGCAGCGCCCGGATGAACCGGTCGCGGTCGGCCCGGAACGTCGAGACGTTGTCGCCCACCGAGCGGGCGATGGAGTCGATCTCCACGAAGAACGCCATCTGGCCGTTGCGGAGCGCGTCGAGGATCTCGTCGCGCTTGCGGGAGATCTTAAAGATCGACTGCCCGTCGGTGACGAGCTTGACCTCCGACAGGTGCTCGTCGAGCTTGGCGTTGGTGTTGAGGTACTCCCACGCCCGCCGGACCCGCTGCAGGGACATCCCGCCGTCGAGCAGCGACCGGACGACCCGGAGCGCGACGAGGTCCCGGAACGAATACAACCGGGGGACGCCGGGCCGTCCGCCGGTGCTCTGGACCGAGGGCTGGACGAGCCCGATCTGGTCCCAGTACCGCAACTGACGTGGCGTGCAACCCGTCAGCCGCGAAGCCTGATGTGATGTGAATCCTTCCATTCAACCGTTCCCCCGACGCGTCCCTCGTACCCCCCATGGCCAAGTGGATCCATGGGCTGGGCGACAGTTCCGCGGGCGTCGCTCATCCGGGTGGACCCGGGGGAAGGCAGCGCGATTTGTACAGCGACGATCGGGCGGTGGCAAGTTTGGTGGTCACGGGCATCGTGGGCGGTCGCGTTCGACGTGGCCGCGACATGTCGGGGCCGCGACGTGGCCGCGACGGGGCGATGAAGGGGACCTCGATGGTCGGCGGGCGGTGGCTTGCGGCGGGCAGGGGGTCGGCGGGTGCCGCGCGGGCGGTGCGACCGGGCCCGGGGGCCTAGCCCTCGGACGGCGTATTGCCCGTGGGCGGGGGCTGGTTTCCGCGGAACCGCTCGGCGATCCGCGCGAGCACGCCGGTGAGGGTGAACCGCCCCTCGGCCTTCCAGGTCTGGATCTGGTCCCGGCCGAGTCGCTTCAGGTAGTGGTACACGACGAGGCCCGATACGAGCATGATCACGAACCCCGTGATGACGAGCGGCACCCCGATGTTGGGCACGAGGATCAGGAGCATCATCAGGAACCCGACGACGAATGCGAACGCCGCCAGCCTGATGCGCCGCGAGAGATGGGCGGGCAGCGTGGCGTTCGAGGCGCGCCGGGCCAGTCCGGGATCGTCCTCGATCAGCCGCCGTTCGATCTCTTCGAGGATCTTCTGCTCGTGCTCAGAGAGGGGCATTCACCAGTCCTCGTTGAGTGGATGTCCGCCCTAGGGATTGTAGGGCCTTCGCCGCGTTCCGGGCAGGGTCAGTTCTGAACACCGCGATCATTCTTCGGATCATCTCCCCGCGGACGGGGCGGGCCATGCCGCTCGTGCCGGCCGAGGAGGGTCGCGGGGAGGGCGACGTTCTTGCCGAAACGCCGCTCGACCCGGTCGAGGGCCCGCTCGACGTCGCCCCACCGGCCGTCGGCGAGCATGGCCAGCTGGCGCGAGCCCGCCGGGACCAGGTTGGCAGCCTGGACGCCGATCAGCCGGACGCGGCGGCGGGCCCCGGGGAGCGCGCGGTACATCTCGGCGGAGACGTGGTTGAGGTCGGCGGCGAGGTCGGTCGGCGCTGCGAGGGTCCGGCTCCGGGTGAGCGTGGTGAAGTTCGCCAGGCGGACCTTGAGGACGACGGTGCGGCACTCGTAGCCGTCCTCACGCATCCGCCGGCCGACGGCCCTGCTGAGGGCGAGGACCTCACGGAGGATCTCGCCCTCGTCGTCGAGATCCCGGTCGAACGTCTCCTCATGGGAGATCGACTTCGGCGCTTCGTACGGGACGACGGGCCGGTCGTCCACGCCGTTGGCCAGGCTCGACAGGTGGTGGGACTGGGCCTCGCCGAGGACCCGGGCGAGGACGCTCTCGGGAACCGCGGCCAGCTCGGCGATCGTACGGATGCCGAGCCGGTGCAGCACGTCGACGGTCTTCTCCCCCGCCCCCCACAGCGCCCCCACCGGCAGCGGGTCGAGGAACTCCCGGATCTGGTCGTGGGGCACCACGATCATGCCGTCCGGCTTCGCCTCCTCCGAGCCGAGCTTGGCCAGGAACTTGGTCGGCGCGACCCCCACCGAGCAGGTGATGCCGAGCTCGCCCTCCACGTCGGCCCGGATGCGTTCGGCGATGCGGCGCGGCCCGCCGAACAGCCGCGTGGCGCCCCCCACGTCGAGGAACGCCTCGTCGAGCGCGATCGGCTCCACGATGGGCGTGTACGAGAGCAGGATCTCCCGGAACCGGTTCGAGTAAGCCTTGTACGCCTCGAAGTCCGGCGGGAGGAACACGGCGTGCGGAGCGAGCCTGCGAGCCCGCACGCCGGGCATGGCCGAGCGGACCCCGAGGGCGCGCGCCTCGTACGAGGCGCTCGCCACGACGCCCCGCGACCCCGTCCCGCCGACCACGACGGGTTTGCCGGCGAGCGTGGGGTCCTTCTGGACCTCCACGCTCGCGTAGAACGCGTCGAGGTCGACGTGCAGGATCGGCTCGAGCGGGCGGGCGCGCTCGCGCGCCCGCCCGCGGCTCCCGGTTCCGCTCACGCCGGCAAGTTTCGCTCGTGCGGGTGGTGAGCGCGTGGACGCGCTCACCACCCGCTCGACCCCCCGCTGGCGTGCCACACCTTGACCGGTGGCCGGATCCCCCGATCCGTCGGCGGCAGGTTCCGCCGCGCCCGGTGCAGCGCGGCCAGGTCCACCGCGTCCTCGGCGTTCACGCTCACGCCCTTCACCCCGGTCCGCCGAAGCGTCCCCCTGATCGCCATCAGGAACGCGCCGAACACCACCTTCGCGCACCGGGCTTGGGCGTCCTCGAACACCGTGCACTCCACCGGCCCCGTGGCGTCGTCCAGCGTGACGAAGATGATCCGCTTCCCGCTCCGGATGGCCGGCGTCTGCGACGCCACCTTCACCCCCGCCACCACCACCCGCGCCCCGCCACGCAACTTCCACAGGTCCCTCGCCCGCGTCACCCCAAGCTCCCGCAGCAACGGCTCGTAGAAGCTCACGAGATGCCGCGACACGTCCATCTGCACGACCTCGAGCTCCGCCCGCACCCGCTCCGCATCCGTGTACTCCCGCAACCCCGGCACCACGTCCTGATCCAACCCCAGGGTGAGCTGCTGCCCCTCCCGCTGCGCCTCCACCGTCATCGCCGCATACACCCGGTCCCGCCTGGTCCGCGCCCTGACGGTCGGCCTGGCCTTCTCATCCCCCTTGAACGCCGCCGACCGCACCCGCCCAACTCCCCCGCCGGCGGACGGCGCTCCCGCTGCCGCCACCGATGCGACACCCCCCGACAGCTGGTCGAACGCCCCCGCATGCGCAAGCCGCTCGACAACGGGCCGAGCCACCCGAGTCCTCCGCACGAAGTCCCCCACGTCCACGAACGCCCGCTCCCCCCTCGCCTCCAGGATCGACCGAATCTCCTCCTCCGAGATCCCATGCACGTCCTTCAACGCCAGCCGGATCGCATAGATGGACTGCTCCGGTTCCGCCCGCTGTTCGAAACCGGCCTGCTGTTCGGAATCCACGTTCCCGGTCCCGTCGATGTACTCCGTGGATGACTCGAGCGAGAGCCGGGCGTCGGTATCGGGGGTCGGGTGAGCGGGGGCGGTCGCAGGCGGGAGGGACCCGTGGAGCAACTTGTACGACCGGTGATCCCCCGAGTCACCCAGTGGTGCCGGATCAAGTTGCGGGAACGGGAGGGCCCCCGCCTGCGAACAAGCCCCCGCCCCGCGCAACCCCCCCACCGCCCCCCCAACCACCTCCACCGAGTAGTCCCCCTCCGAAACGTTCACGTCGAGCGGCAAGATCGGAATCCCGTGCTGCCGCGCGTCCTCGATCAAGAGGCGCCGCGGATACATCCCGGGTTCGTGTGTGAGCACCCCGGCGATGAACTGTGCCGGCCAGTTCGCCTTGAGCCACGACGACTGGTACGTCGGCACCGAGAACGCGGCGGCATGCGCCTTGCAGAACCCGAACGAGGCGAACGAGGCGAGCTCCTTCCAGATCCGCTCGGCGTCCGGTTCGGCCATGCCGCGCCCCCGGACCCGGCGCAGGAAGTCCTCCCGAATGTCGTTCACCTCGCCGTCGTTCGACAGGTGCCGTCGGATGCGGTCGGCCTCGGACAGGTCGTACCCCCCGATCGCGGCGAACGTCCGGATGACCTGCTCGTGGTACACGACGACGCCGTGCGTCTCCGACAGCACCGATCGGAGCTCGTCGTGGGCGTACACCGGCATCTCCATCCCGGCCCGCCGCCGGAGGAACGGCGACACCATGTCGGACTTCACCGGCCCGGGCCGGAAGAGCGAGATGTCGACGATGAGGTCCTCCCATTTCGTCGGTTGGAGCTTCTGGAGCAGCTCGCGCTGGCCGGGCGACTCGATCTGGAAGCACCCCAGCGTGTCGGATGAGCGGATCAACTCGAACGTCTTCACGTCGTCGAGTGGGATGCGGTCGAGGTCGACCTTCTCGTCGGCGGTCCGGGCGATCTCGTCAACCGCGTGGCGCATCGCGGAGAGCATCCTGATGCCGAGCACGTCGAGCTTGAGGTAGCCGAGCAGCTCGACGTCGTCCTTGTCGGCCTGGATCATCCGGTACCCCTGGAACGACCGTTCCAGCGGAACGCGACGCACGAGATCGTGGCCGGCCAGCACGATGCCGCTCGGGTGCAGCGCGAGGTGGCGGGGGAACCCGTTCAGGCGCTCGGCCACGGTGAACAGCTGCTCGAGCTGCCCGGCGCCGATGTTCGAGCCGACGAGCTCCGGCAACGAGGCGATGGCCGCCCGGATACCGTCCGCGCCGATGTGCGGGAACGCCTTGGCGACGGTGTCGACCTCGACCTCGGGGAGGCCGAGCGCCTTGCCGACCTCCCGGATCGCGCCGCGCGCCCGGTACGTGTCGACCATGCAGACGCACGCGCACCGGTCGTCGCCGTGCCTGCTGAGAACGAGGTCGTAGACGTCCTCCCGCCGCGCCGACTCGACGTCCATGTCGATGTCCGGGAGCTCCTCGCGGAGCGGGTTGATGAACCGTTCGAACACCAGCCCGTGACGGATCGGGTCGACGTCGGAGATGCCCATCAGGTAGCAGACGAACGAACCGGCGGCGCTTCCGCGGCACGCCGTGCGGATCCCGATCGAACGGATGTCGGTCACGATCTCGGCGACCGTCAGGAAGAACGCCGAGTACCCGAGGCGGTGGACCATCGACAGCTCGAGGTCGAGCCGGTCCCGGACCTCGCGGGTCCTTCGAAGGCCGCGCCGCTCCAGCCCCGCGTGGCACTTCTCGGCGAGCACCGATGACGCGCTCCGCCCGGCGGGGGTCGGGAAGTCCGGGAAGTGCACGGAACGCAATCCCAGGTCGAACGTGCACCGCTCGGCGATCCGGAGCGTGGCGTCGCACACGTCCGGCCGCTCCGCGAACAACCGCCGCATGAGCGCGGCCGGCTTCAGCCAGCCCTCGGAGTTGGAACGCGACACGTGGTTCGACGCGATCGGCACGATCTCGCGCATGCACTCGAGCGCGTCCGCGATGAACGCGTCCTCGGGGACCAGGTACCGCACCGCGTTGGTCGCGACGCCCCACACGCCGAGGTCGTCGGCCAGTCGGAGCAGCCGGCGGATCTGCCCCTCCGACTCCCGTTCCAAACGGTGGCGGACCTGGATCACCAGGTCGTCGCCGAAGGCCTCCCGGAACGGCCGCGCGGCGTCGACCGCGGCGTCATGCAGACCGCGCAGCGCGAGCAGCCCCGGCGGCGACTCGGGGCCGAGCAGGCATACCAGGCCATCCGCGCGCGGGAGCACCTGTGCCGGCGCCAGCGCGGGGTCGCCGCGCTCGCCGGTCATGTGGGCGTCGGTGATGAGCCGGCAGAGGTTGGCGTAGCCCTCGGCGTCCTTCGCCAGGAGCACGAGCGACCGGCCGTGGGACCCGCCGGCCATCGCTCCGCCCGCCTCGCGGAGGGTCATCGTTGCGCCGAGGATCGGACGGACGCCGGTCTTCGCGCAGGCATCGACGAACCGGGCGGCTCCGTACAGCCCGTCGCGGTCGGTCAGGGCGACGGCCGGCATGCCGAGCTCGGCGGCCTGGAGCGCGAGCTGCTCGGGGAAGAACGCGCCGTCCTTCAGCGAGAAGTTGGACCGGACGTTCAGATGGACGAACCCACGTTGATCGAACACGTGTTCGATCATAGGCTTCCCCTCCGACACGCGCGAATTCGCCATTGACCGCTCTCGCCGGGACGGGTTCGATAGCGCTGTCGCGCTTCGACAACCAGGGAGGGACGATGCGCAATCGAACGGACGTGACGCTGGAGGACATTGCCGCAGAGATGGCTCGCCTCCAGCAGGAGAACGAGGGGCTTCGAGCCCGACTCGCCCGTCTCGAGGACGGCTCAGGGGCGACCCGCCCCGACGGGACCGCGCCGGTCACCCGCCGGGCGATGCTCCGGCGGGCGGGCGCCGCGGCGGCAGCCGGGGCCGGGCTCGCGATGGCGTCCACGGCGCTCGGCGCCCGACCGGCACGAGCTGCCGCGGGAACCATGATGTACGGCACCCAGAACCACGCCGGCGACTCCAGCACGCTTCTGGACTCGACGTTCGCCGGATACACGCTCCAGCTGGAGAACAACAACGCGGCTGGACTCGGCACCGCGCTGCTGGCCCGCACCGACTCGAACTACCCGGCCGTCGAGGTCAAGCAGGACGGCGACGGCGACGGCCTCCAAGCGGAGGCGGGCGGTGGATCGAGTTCCGCTGCGGTCCGCGGCATCGCATACGGGTCCACCGATGCCGTCCATGGCGCGACGGATTCGGAAGGGATCGACGGCGTGGCGGTGCACGCGGTGGCGAGGGGGTTCTGCTACGGACTGAAAGCCGAGATCTCGAAGGCCGAGAACGGGCGCCCGGCGATCTGGGGCATCGCGGGGGCCGGCGAGGCGATCCTCGGCGAGAGCACGTCCGGCGCCAGTGTGATGGGCAAGGCCACCACGAGCGGATCGGGGGTGGTGGGCCGAGCGTTCCAGGCCGGGGACGGAGTCTCCGGCATCTCGCTCAACTCCGGACGGGGAGTGTTCGGTCAGTCGGACACCGGCGTCTCCGTCCACGGCGACATCCAGAACGGGCAGAGCGGCGCGACCGCGGTGAAGGGCTCCACGCTCGGGCGGGGCGCCGGCGTCACCGGTTCCAGCCGGAAGGGCCGGGGCGCCGTGTTCTCGGGCAAGCTCGCACAGGTGCGGCTCAAGCCGTCCGGTGAGGCGACGCATCCGATCGCCGGCGCGGCCGGGGACCTGTTCCTCGACGCCTCCAGCCGCCTGTGGCTGTGCACGGGCACGGGAAGCCCGGCGACCTGGAAGCGCGTGCAACTCGTCTGAGACCGGGATGCAGGCTTACGAGAAGGGCTTCATCACCATGTCGTAGATGATCACCGCGTAGAGCACGAGCGAGGTCAGCGTCACCGCGAATCGGCCGGTGTTCGTGATCAACCCCTCGAGCTCAGGCGACGGCGCCTCGTCGGGGCTGGCTTTCGCCGCCGTGAAGACCCTCACCTGCCACCGTCCCTCGAACGGACCGAGCGCGAACAGCGCAGCGAAGATGAAGTACGCGATCACCAACCAGGTGTCGCCGTACGAGAAGTTCTCGTCGCCCACCGTGATGAGCCCGAACACGAGGCCGAGGAGCACCAGCCCGATCGCGACCCGGACCACGGGGAGCACGACCCGCTCGAAGCCGCGGATAGCAACGACGTTCCGGGTCCGGATCAGCCGTTCGAACAGCACCGAGACCCCGAGGAACAGCCCGACCGCCGCGAACATCGAGACGACATGGAGGAACTTCCAGATGCTCATTGCCCGAACCTCTCGATCGACGACACCGGGCGTATCCTCGTCGACCGCGCGAGGCGAGGGAAGCACCGTCCGGTTTCGTGTCGGTGGCTCGTTGTAGCGTCCTCGCGCCATGGTGCAGCGGTGTGGATGGGCCGGGACGGACGACCCGTTGATGCTCGCCCACCACGACGAGGAGTGGGGCGTCCCTTCGCACGACGACCGGCACCTGTTCGAGCTGCTGACGCTCGAGGGCGCCCAGGCCGGCCTGTCGTGGTCGACCGTCCTGCACAAGCGCGAGCGCTACCGGAAGGCGTTCGCGGGGTTCGACCCGGTCAAGGTCGCCCGCTTCAACGCGCGGAAGATCGAGCGGCTCATGGCCGACCCGGGGATCATCCGCAACAGGGGCAAGGTCGAGTCCACGGTGGGAAACGCCCGCGCCGTGCTCGAGGTCCAGAGGGAACACGGCTCGCTCGACGCCTACCTGTGGTCGTTCGTCGCCGGGAAGCCGATCCGCAACCGCTGGAGGACGGTGCAGGAGATCCCGGCTGAGACCGACGAGTCGAAGGCGATGAGCAAGGCCCTCAAGGCGCGCGGGTTCCGGTTCGTCGGGCCGACGATCGTCTACGCGTTCATGGAATCGGTCGGCATGGTGAACGACCACGTGACCTCGTGCTTCCGCTTCCGGCAACTGAGCGGGCGTTAGCAGGAGCGGAGATAGTCCAGCTTCCTGCAATCCGTGACCGCTGAGGAACGCCGTTCCGTTCGGGCTAACGAGGTTGACAACCTGAGGTCCGCCACGTTCCTCTGGAAACATGGCTGTCCATGCCCCGCCTGCGGAGCGATGGGCCACGTTCCAGACGGTTCCGTCGACATCACGTCGTTCCACTCGGGAGGTACGATTCAGCACAGGGTGGGAGGCGTGCACCATTTGGGCCGGCTTCCAGGAGGGAGCTGATCTCTGTGGGCGAGACCAAGGACGAAAAGCGCAAGCGAATCCTCAACAGCGAGCGGAAACATGACAAGCCGCCTCCTGCCGTGGCGCTCGTGGCGGTCGAGCACCCAGCAGCGGAGGACGTCGCGGCGCCGTTCCGGACCTTGCTGGCTGACAGTTCCAAATTTATCGAGCCTCGAGGAGCGGTCCCGACGTCCGTCGTCATCCATTGCACGGATGCCGACAACCCAGCGAGCTCGACGGCCAATTTCTTCCATTCGCCGGACGACTCCGGCTCAGCGCAGGCGGTCGCCGACGACATCGAGGGATTCACGATGGTTCCGGACGACGCCATCTGCGCCGGCGCTCCTCCGCTCAATCAGGAGGGCCTGCACATCGAGCAGCCCGGCCTGGTGACGACTGCCCATGGAGTCCCGTGGACTCGGGACGTATGGCTCTCCCATACGGAACAGCTGCGCCGGGTGGCCTTTTGGACAGCCCAGAAGTGCAAGGAGCACGACATCCCCATCCGCCTCCTGAAGGCCGATGACCTGCTCCGCGAAGGGGAGGGGGCCAGGGGCATCACCTCCCACGGGGCCGTCTCCGAGGCGTTCCACCAATCCACCCACAGCGATCCCGGGCCGAACTTTCCGTGGGACGTATTCATGGAACTCGTTGAGGGATTCAGCATGGGACTCGTTCCAGGATTCAGGGAGGAGGATGAATTGAGTGAGGAGGACCGCAAGCGACTGGATGACCTCGAGGCCGCCTTGAAGCGCCATGACGTGTTTCTGAATACGCTGTTGACCAAGCTCGGGCAGAAGGCAGACCCGGACAAGCCCGCTACACCCCTCGGGGCTGGTCAGCGTGTGGCGAGGGCGACCAAGCAGGGCGAATAACAGACCCCTGCGCTCCCGAAGCGGTCGGCATGGTGAACGACGATGCGACCTCGTGCTTTCGATTCAAGGACTTGTCGCGCTCGAAGTAGGGCCGGGCGCAATCCTGCAGGGAGCTACCCCTCCGGCTCGAGACCCGCGTCCGGAGTGGCAACGAGGCTCGCCGCGTAGAACGTGGGCTCGCAGTTCGGGCCGTTCGGCTGTGTCCGACCCAACGCCACGTCGGCTTCGTTCGTGAAGATCGGGTCGCCTGATTCGGTCTCGATCGTCAGGACGACGTGGACGGGTCCCTCGTCGTCGAGCGAAGGATCGTCAACGTTGATGAAATCGACGCTGCGACCGTTCGGGGAGGAGGTGGACTTGCATGTCGCCTCCACGCACAGGCGCGCATGCACCGGCCCGGATTGCGCCTCAAGGATCCTGCTCACGTCGACGTAGATCCCCGAGACGCCTCCGACCGCAGTGCAGACACGCGTGCCACACACCGTCATGACGAGCGGGACCAGAACAGCGAGCGAGCACACGACGAACCACCGAGCATGTCGGGGCGACGCCTCGCCTACATCTCGCAGGCGGTGATCGTGTTGGTGCCGGGGCCCCCGTCGCATGTATCCGTTCCGACGCCTCCGTCGAGCATGTCGTTCCCCCCGGAGCCGAGCAGCCGGTCGTCGCCGTCCTGTCCGCTCAGACGATCGGGCCCGGGGCCCCCGAGAAGCCGGTCATTGTTCCCGGCGCCGGTCACCTTGTCCGCGCCGCCTCCGCCCGACAGGACGTTCGGGGTCCCCGCACCCTTGAGCAGGTCGTTGGCCGAACCACCGACGGCGTTCTCGACGTCGATCGCCACGTCGTCGTTCTCGACCGATCCGCCGTCGTCGGGCAGGCCGTTGAAGGAGACGGCGACCGCATCGGTGCGGTCCGAGTATTCGACGGTGTCCCGGCCTGACGCGCCGAAGAGATCGTCGGATCCGTCGTCGGCGGCGCCCTGGTGGAACGTGTCGTTCCCCGCGTTGCCGAACTCCTCGTCGTCGCCGGGGCCGCCGGTGAGGTCGTCGTTGCCGATTCCGCCGCTGAGCTGGTCGTCGCCGCCCATGCCGTCGAACTCGTTGGCGAGGTCGTTCCCGGTGAGCTCGTCCCCCGCGGAGCCCCCGATCGCGTTCTCGATGCCGACGAGGCCGTCGTTCTCCCCTGCGACCCCGTCGTCGGCCACGCCGTCGAGCGACACCGAGACCGGATCGGTGCGGTCCGAGTAGTCGGCGGTGTCCCGCCCGGGCCCGCCATCCAAGGTCTGGGCGCCGGGGCCGCCCGCGAGCGTGTCGTCCCCCATTCCCCCGATCAGGACCTCGCCGTCCATCACGTTGTCCCCCTCGCCGGGTGCGCCGTCGTCGGCGAGGCCGTCGACCCCGATCCTCACCGCCTCCGAGCGGGCGGCGTAGGTGATCGTGTCGGTCCCCGTGCCGGCGATCAGCGTGTCAACGCCGTCGGGAGCCGCCGATTGGGCGAGCACGTCGTCCCCGCTCCCGCCGTCGAGCTGGTCGTCGCCTCCGCCACCGTCGAGATGGTCGTTCCCCTGGCCTCCGAACAGCTCGTTGTCCGCGTCGCCCCCCACGAGGACATCGTTGCCCCGGGCGGCCACGAGCGTCTCCACGTCGGGACCGATGTTGTCGCCCTCGCCGGACACCATGTCGTTCGCGATGCCGTCGACCGTCATGGAGATCGGTTCGGTGAGGGAGGCGTCGGCCTCGACCCTGTCGTGGCCGGTTCCCCCCAGGAACGAGGTGGGTGCGGTGATCCCGGGCTGCTCCCGCAGGGTGTCGTTGCCCCCGCCGCCGTTCAGCTGATCGGAACCGGCGCTCTCCATGAGGAGGTCGTTGGCGGAACCGCCCGAGACGTCGTCCGATCCCTCGCCGCCGTCGACCCGCATGCGCCAGGGATAGGGCAGGCGGACCGGCGCCCCGCCCTTCAGCGTGTCGTTCCCGCCGAGCCCCGTGAGGAACGTCGTCAGGATGCCGACGTCGTTGTGGATGACGACGTCGAGGTCGGTGTCGCCGTTCAGCAACGCGCCGGGCGTGCCCTGCGGGGCGGTGATCGGACCGCCGGCAACGCGGATGGTGTCGTCGCCCGAGCCGCCCCGGAACTCGAGCTTGTCCTCGGACGGGAGGCAGGAACAACCTCCGAGGTCGACCTGGAATTCGATCTCGGAGATGCCCGAGCCTTCCGCGGTGAGCCCGGGCTCGAACTTGCCGCCGGCGAGATCGATGATGACGTGCTCGAAGGCGAGGTTGTGGCTGCGGTCGACGTCGACGGTGTTGACGTTGGTCATGGTTCCCCCGCAGGACGACGAATCGCCCCCGCTCGAGACGAAGGAGAAGTTCGAGCCGCTGCGCTTGATGGTGAGCGCGGAGCCCGTCCACCCGCCGATCCTGAGGGTGCCCGCGCTGAGGCTGCAGGAGATGGCGGCGTGAGCGGGGTGCACGCGGACGAGGGAGCACGCCATTACGATCGTCGCGAACAGGGCCGCCCGAGCGGCCCCACGCCCGAGGTATCGGCTCGCCGCCATCGCCCCTCCCTGCCCGACAGACTAGGGAGGCCGGCTGTCGCCCGGCAAATCGACCCGACGTCAGGGCGACGCGGAGGCGTCCCATACGGCGGGGTCGTGGGCGAAGTGGACCCGGACCGGCTCGAGGCGCCGGAGCCGGTGGACGGATTCGCTGTACGCCAGGATGTCCGGCGCGTTGTCGGCGCCGGTGTCCTTCGGGTCGAGGGAGCCCTCCCACTCGGCCCGGGTGTACACGGCCTGGCCGGCGAGGACGACCGGGCCGGCCGCCGTCGAGATCACGCACGACTGGTGGCCGGGCGTGTGCCCCGGGGTCCAGATGAGCACCACGTCGGGCGCCACCTCGACCTCGGAGTGGTCGTCGAGCGGGACGAGATCCAGCTCGCCGTGCCCGATCCACTCGGCCACCGTGTAGTCCTCCCTCCGGGCGGCCTCGAGCTCCTTCGCCCGGACGTAGCCCTGGAGGCCCGCGAAGCGCGTGTTCCCCCCGCAGTGGTCGAAGTGCAGGTGGGAGTTGGCGATCGCCGTGACGTCCTCCAGCGCCAGGCCGTATTCGCCCAACGCGTCCTCGATCGGGATCACACGGGGCCGGTACCACCGGTCGACGTCGGCGTGGCCGGACCCGACGCCGGTGTCGAACAGGAGCACGCCCTCGTCGTGCCGTACGGCGAAGCCGAGCACCGGCCCCGTATCGCCGGACTGCGGATGGCCCTCCGGGAACGAAAGATCGGCCAGCAGGAGCGGGATGACGACGGGTTCCGACGGCATGACGTGGCGAGGATACGGCGGGTCAGTCCCAGAGGCGTTCGAGATGCCAGCACTCTGCCTTGCGGTCGTGGTACAGGTCCCACACGGCGCCGCCCCGGGCCTCGACCCGCCAGTACTCGCGGTCGCGGCCGTCGTCCCACCACCGGCCCTCGATCCGCCACCGGCCGATCACGTCCACGACCTCGTACCGCCGACCGCGCCACCGGAACGCCGCCGGGATGCCGCCCGCGGACTCCACGTCCACCCGGATCTCGTCGTCGTAGCGCTTCGCCATGGGTTCCACCACCTGCCCTGGTCGGAACCCGATCCGAACATGTGTTCGATTCGGGAGAGGCACGCTATCCCCCGCCACCGACACTGTCAAGTGGCGGATTCCGACACCCCGCGGTGGTCCGGAACCATGGCCGCGGGGTACCTGAGGAGAAGATCATGGCTGCCCGAACCGACACGCCGCCGGGCGTGCCGAAGCTCCGATTCGAGCCGTTGCGGAGTGGCCCCGGGCGCCGTTCCGTCAGTCGGTCAGGTGGAACACGAAGTCGAACTCGGTCCCGCCGTTCCGGAACTTCAGGTTCATCTCCCCGCGCACATTGGCGAAGTTCCCCGTCCCGCCGGTCACGGCGAGCACGCTGTTGTTCTTCGTGTCGTAGAACGGCCCCTCGACGGCGATCTGGCCGCCGGACAGGAACGTGGTCCACGTGCACTCCCACGTGCCATGCTTCGGCGCTTCCCGGATGCACTGCCCCTGGTCGTGCCCAACCTGGGCCGTGTCCGACTCGTTGAAGACCGGGTTGTGGAATGTGAGGAGGTCGCCCGACGAGTCGCCCGGCTTCCCGGTGTCGACCACCTTGTCGGTGTTGGGGTGCTCGATCACGTGGATCGTCTTCGGCCCCGCGACCTTCGACCCGGCCGACGCCCCGATCGCACCGGCTGCCACCAGGAGTGCCGAGCCGCAGGCCAGCGCCACCCATCGTCTCGTCCGCATCGTCTTCTCCCCTTCCTCCGGGCGCGATGGTCCGGTCCCAATGGGGACAGGCAACGGCACGACGGCCCGCTCGGATAGCGGCGAGCAGTCCAAGCAATGGGCCTCGACCTCGCCGGTCGGGCCATCCCCCGCCCGCCCGGGCGGGACCACCGGATCGGTGGGTGATCAGGTTCCCCGGATCATCCGGACAAACTCCCGGTAATCGGCCGGGCTCGCCAGGCGCCGTCCACGCGCATACAAGGCCGAGACGTCGGCCGCCGTCGGCCACGTGAAATAGGAACGGTCCGACAGGTCCTGTTCCCTCGCCTCGTCGAGGGTTCCCGGCATGCCGGCGATCGCCGCGAGCAGCTCCTCGCCGCCCGCGCGGGCGAGGCGCAACTGCAGCCCCAGCGACGTGTCCTCCGGCCGGATCTCCACCTCGCGCTGGCGCAGGATCGGGCCGACATCGAGCTCCGGCGCCATGACGTGCACGGTCAGGCCGGTCGTGGTCTCGCCGTGGCGAAGCACCCAGAAGTAGGGCGCGATCCCCGCGTACCGCGGCAGCAGCGCCCAGTGGATGTTCACCGCGGCCATCGACGGGATTCGCAGCAGGTCTTCGGCGAGCTTCTGCGGCGACGACACCGAGAGGAACACCTCCGGCTCGGCCTTTCGCAGGAACTCCCGGACGCCGTCGGTGTTCGCATCGTCGACCGAGATCCACGGAGTGCCGTTGGCGGCGGCGAGCTTGTCGAGGAACGCCGGCCTGCCGCTCGACAGCGCCACCGCCTCGGGGACGACGAGCGTGCCGAGCTTGTGCTGCGCGTAGCGCACGCCGGTCTTCCGGCTGATCCGCCACAGCCGCCCGGCGCGCCCGCCCGTGCCAGGCGGGATCCGGACGAGGACCGCACCCACCATCCGGACCTCCGGCGAGCCGAACAAGGGCCGGAGCATCAGCGTCGAGAACGCGTTCCCGTTCGAGACGACCGCGACCCGAACCGGGCCGCGTCGCTCGACGGGCTGCGGTTCGACTCCGTCGCTCATCGCACCTTGGCCGGCCGCCGGTACGACACGAACCCGAAGACGAACAGCGCTGCGATCGCCGCGGCCCACACCACGCCCTGGACGACCAGGGCACCCGGTGTCGACAGCTGCGCCGCCACGACACCGGCGACCACGAACCCCAGCTGCGCCACCGCGCAGACGGCGATCGTTCCCCACAGTGAGCGTCCCCGGGCGCGGAGCTGGTCGTAGAGATGGCTGCGGTCCCCGCGATGCAACGGCATCCGGCCGGTGATCCGGCGGAGCACCGACAGGAGGAGGTCGAGTAGGAACATGCCGAGGCATCCCGACGCGCCGGCGAGGGCGGGGACGCTGTCTCCCGCCTGGAACGCGGCGACCGAGAGTCCCGCTCCGATCAGATACGCGCCGTTGTCGCCGAGGAACAGCCGCGCGGGCGGAAGGTTGTGCACGAGGAAGCCCGCCACGGCAGCCGCCAGACACACGGCCACCAGGGCGGGATGTCGATCGGTCACCGTGAGCGCGATCACCGCGATCCCCGCCGCGCTCAGGACGGCAAGGGTCCCGGCGAGCCCGTCCATCCCGTCGACCATGTTCACCGCGTTCATGGCGGCGACGTAGAAGACCGCGTACGCGACCGCGACGCTCAGGGCCTGCGGGTCCGTGGTGTCCGAGGTGAGACCGAGTGCGAGCACCACGGCGAAGGCGACCTGCACGGCCAGGCGGACCACCGGCGGCACCCGCAACGCGTCGTCGGCCAGCCCGAGCACGACGGGTCCGAACAGCGCGATGGTCGCGGAGGCGCGCAGCGGCCAGCCGTGCGTGGCGATGCCGGCGGCGAGCCCGCCGGCGACGGCAAGACCGCCGAGGTAGGAAACTGCCCGCCCGTGCGGCTTCAACTCCGCGTCCGGGTGATCCAGGGCACCGATGCGGGGTCCGAACGCCCGCACCGACAACCCCCAGGACGGCGGCGACGACCAGCGCGACGACCACCTGGACCCAGGAGACGTGGAGGTCCGGAAATCGGAGGAATTCGGGCGGTGTGACGTGCTCCGCGATCACCGGCGGCTCCGGGCAAGCAGCCTGCGGTACACCTCGAGGGTGCGTTCCACAACTCGCTCCTCGTCGAACTCCGCGAGCATCCGGGCCCGGCCGGCGCGGCCCATGCGTTCCCGTTCCCCGGGGTCGGCGGCCAGCCGCACGACCGCCTCGCCGAGCCCGAGCGCGTCGCGGGCGGGCGCCAGCAGGCCGGTCGATCCGTGGACGACGACCTCCCGGCACCCCCGGATGTCGGTCGCGACGGCGGGGCGTTCCATGGCCTGGGCCTCGATGACGGACCGCGGCACGCCCTCGCGGTACGACGCCAGCACGAACAGGTCCATCGCCGCGTAGATCCCCGGCATGTCGCGGCCCTCGCCGTGGAACACGACACCGTCGGCCCGGGCCGCCGCAACGAGCCCGTCGTCGAGGCGGTCGGACTTCGACGGCTCCTCGGGGCCGACCACGACGAACAGCGCCGCCGGAACGCGCGCCCGCACCGCGCGGGCCGCCTCGAAGAACTCGGCGTACCCCTTCTCCGCGACCAGGCGGCCGACCGTTCCCACCACCACCGTGTCGTCGCCGGCGCCCCATTCCTTCCGCAGGGCCGCGACCGCCGCGCCGTCGACGGCGTCCGGGTCGAACAGCGACAGGTCCACGCCGTTGCCCAGCCAGGTCGCGCGCTTGCGCGGCACCAGCCGCCGCCGGAGGGCCCAGTCGTAGTCCTCCCGGCTCTGGAAGAGCTCGTGATCCGAGAACCGGAACGCCACGCGCTCGGCCGTGGAGATCAGCCCGCGCCGGACCGGTGGCAGCGACGGGTTCGCGTACAGCCCGTGGACCGTGTTCACGACGGCCGGGACGCGGGCGATCCGGGCCGCCACACGGCCGAGCACCCCGCTCTTCGGATTGTGCGTGTGGACGATCTCGGGCCGGACCCGGCGGAACAGCCGGACGAGGTCCCGGAGCGCAACGGCGTCCTGCCCGGGCGTCCAGCTCCGGCCGAGCGACGGCACGGCGAGGTGCGGGATCCCGATCTCCGCGAGCTCGGGGACGTACGGCCCCGGCGCCGACGCGCCCGACACCTCGTACCCCTCCTGCGCGAACCGCTCCAGCTGGTGGGCCAGGAGCACCTTGAGCGACAGGTCGATGGTGGTGAGGTGGATCAGGCGGGGCCCCCGGCGCACGTCCTCGAGGACCGCGCTCACCGGGACCGCCGCAGCCGATCGTACAGGCGGTCCTCGAGCGGCGCGATCCCCTGGAGCCGCTTTCGGAAGAAGAAGAACCCGTCGCTCGCCCGGACCGGCGTCCGTGACAGGCGATGCGGGTCGAACTTCCCCGGCACGTTCTTCGTCCCGTCGGCGGCGACGGCCCAGGGGTACCGCCGGGCCACGACCTCCTCGTTCCCCAGCACGGCCCGAGGGTAGGCGAACACGTCGGGTTCCACTCCGGCCTTCGACGCGAGGACATCGTTCGACGTGGCGCACTCGTCCTCGGCCTCGTCGGGACTCAGCGTGTCGAGATCGCGGTGGGTGTGCGTGTGGGCGCCGACCTGCACCAGCCCGCTCGCCGCCATCTCCCCCACCTGGTCCCACGTGAGCGGTCGGGGCGGCTCGCCGTGGTCGGCCCCGGCGCTGATCGGCGCCGGGGACTCCCCCTGCAGGAACCCCGTCGCCAGGAACAGCGTGGCCGGGAGCGCGAGCTCCCGGAGCACCGGCCAGGCACGCGCGAACACGTCCCCGTATCCGTCGTCGAACGTGATCGCCACCCGGTCGCGTTCGAACGACCCGGCCTCCAACAGGTCGAGCCCTTCGCGCAGCCCGACGACGTCGGCGTTCGCCGACAGCCAGTCCATCTGCCGCCGGAACAGCGCCTCGGGTTCGTCCATCTCCTGGCCCTGCCCGGCGCCGACGCGATGGTAGATGAGGACGAACAGGCCGGGCTCGGTCGTCTTCTTCGCTGCGGCCGGCGCCAGCAGGGCCAGCTTCACGGCCTTCTTCGCCACGGAGACCGCGGCGAAGCGGACGCTCACGCCGGGAGGGCCGCCGGCTCCGGTTCGGCCTCCGTCGCCTCGGCCCCGCTTTCGGACGCCTCCGCCTCGGCCTTCCAGTCGTACTCGCCGGTGCGCTGCCGCCGCGGCTTCGCGACCATGCAGATCAGCATGAACAGGAACGGCAGCACCTGGGTCCGCTGCCGCGCGAGCAGGCCGAAGTTCGCGAGCGATGACAGGATCACCGAGAACGCCAGGAACGCCCCCAGCGCGAACAGGATCATGCCGTTCGACCGCCATCGTCGGAGGCCGCGGAAGATCTCCCTGCGCCGGGCCAGGATCAGCAGTCCCAGCAACACCCCCTCGAGCGAGGTGAGCGTCGGGAAGAACCCGCCCGCCTCCCACGGGAACGGCCGGAAGTTCGTCGTGATCACGGCCTGGGGGAATCCGACCGGCGACAGCGCGTCCGGCGGGGTGAAGTTCGACCCGGTCTCGCCGGTATTGAAGTCCGTCGACCGGTTGGCCTGGAACGCCTCGATAGCGTTCGAGTTCCCGAGGTACGTCGCCGTGTGGGTGATCGTGAAGAACGCCACGAACGCCAGGGCCGGCACCATGATGAGCCAGGTCATCGCCGTGACCTGCGGTGACTGTCGGCGAGCCGGACGCAGCAGGAACGCGGCTGCGGCCGCCACCATGAGCGCCGTCGCGATGGGCGGCCGGATCATGAACGTCCCCAGCAGCCCGAGCCCAGCGCAGACGAGGCCGCGGAACATCACCGCCCGGAACAGCAGCGCGAACCCGTACACCCCGAGCCCCAGGAACAGCATCACCAGCGAGTCCTTGCCGAGGCTCGACGGCCAGTACCACATCGACGGCAGGTAGAAGATGAGGATCGCGAAGAGCCTGGAGTCGCCCTCCGGGAACGCGAGGCGGAACGCCTTGTAGAAGTACCAGCCGCCGACGAACGCCAGTGCGGAGTGCACGACGAACCCTCCGAGGAGCGACGAGCCGATGATCGCGAACAGGATCCCCGTGGACCAGTTCACGAACGGCGTTCCGAGGTAGGGGTCCTGCAGCGCCGGGAACTGCAGTGAACGGAACAGCGGCGCGAACGTCTTCCCCGCTCCGTAGTAGCCGTTGGCGTCGGCGACGCCGTGATACACGGCTTGGATGATGATGAAGCGCAAGAGGCTCCCGACGAGGTGCAGCCCGAGCGCGCCGACGACGAACGGGAGGGACAGACCGCCGTCCCGCCGGACCGCCTTGGGCAGGACGAACGCCGCGACGACCCCGACGAGCGCTACGGTGACGAGGTACATCTGTCCCTCGAACCCCGACTTGCCCATCGCGTAGACGATCCCGATCGCCGCGGCGAGCACGCCGATCCACACGATCAACACGGACGGCCGGCGGGCGGGGCGGGACAGGATCAGCTGGGTCGGCACTGCGCTCATGCTACCGGCCGGGGTCCCGGTGTTCCCGCACCTTCGCAGGCCGAACGGCCATCAGAACAGCTCCAGGTCGCCCAGCGAGAGCGACCACGAGGAGGCCGCGAGCGGGTCCGGCGACCCGGGCGGCGGGCCCACGCCCTCGACCGGGCGCACGACGAACGTCATACCGGCCTTGGGGAGCCGTCGGTACCCGGCCCCGCGCAGCGCCTCGTGCGCCGCCGATCCGGGGCCGAAGTGCGCCACCGCGTGGTCGGCCTTCGCGGCGCGGGGCACCTCGCGCAGCAGGCCGGACAGTGCCCCGGAATCGCCGAGCGCCTCGCACACGACCGCCTCGGTGAGCGACCCCCGCGAACGGATACGAGCCAGGACCAGCGCGGGCGGGTCGTCGGCGAACAGCCCGTGGTACGGAAGCGGGCCCTCCGCGTAGCGCCACCGGAGGTACGCCCCGGACCGCCGCGTCGAGAGCCCGGCGGCCGTCGGCGACGCCGACACCGGCTCGAGGTTCGCCCGACCCAGGAGCTCGTCCGCCGTCCGCAGCCGGTCCGACCCGGGCGCGACCGGTCCGCCGGAGCTCAGGTCGCGGCGAACCGCGGCGCCCGCCATCTTCACCGGCCGCCGCACCCGCAGCCACATCGGCCACTTCGCGACCTCCCGCCACCCGAGCTTGAGATAGCCGGGCAGGCTCTTCGAGTTCGGAGTGTTGAACACCAACGGAATGCCCTCCGCGGCACACCGGTCGAGCCCCGCGCGGGTCAGCGAGGAGAACACCCCCCGCCGCTGCACCTCTGGCGCCGTGGCCGTGTCGACCGCCCGGACCGCCTCGACTTCCGCGCCGTCCGCGGTCCCGAACCGCCACCGCATGAACGCCCGAACCCCGACGAGTCGTCCTTCGTCCTCCGCGACCAGGGCGATGGACCGCCCGAACGGGTTCCGGAGGTGCTTCCAGACGAACAGCTCCCGGCGGTCGGCGCCGCCCGGCCCCGGGCCGAGCGCCCGGCCGAGCAGGTCGACGACCGCGTCGACGTCGTCGTCCTCCATGGGCCGGACGTCGATCGGCGGCGTTCCGCTCATCCCGCGGCTGCCGCGGCGCGGTGCGCCAGCGCGGCCTCGTAGACGGCCTCGGTCCGCCGGACCATCGCCTCGATCGAAAAGCCCTCGACGGTCGCGCGGGCCCGCTCCCCCATCTCCGCGCGACGCGGAGGGTCCCGGAGCAGTCCGATGAGGGCCGACGCCAGTGCGTCCGGTTGGTCCGGCGAAACCACCACGGCGTCGAGCCCGTCGGTCACCACCTCTGGTACCCCGCCCACCGAGGTCGCGACGCACGGGAGCCCGAGGGCCATCGCTTCGAGCAGCGACACCGGCATGCCCTCGAACCGCGACGGCAGGCAGTACACGTCGAATCCCGGCATCACCCGCCAGGCGTCGGGGAGGTAGCCGACGAGCGTCACGTTCGGCGCGAGGTCCAGCCGGTCGATCTCCTGCCGCACCGGGCCCGGGTCGATCGGCAGCCCGACGAACACGAATCGCGTACCGGGCAGGTCGTCGACGACCATCCGCGCGGCCCGCACCAGGTTCACGTGACCCTTCTTCGCCGTGATGCCGCCCACCGTTCCCACGACGAGGGCATCGGGAACCAACTCGAGCTCCGCGCGAGCCGCGTCCCGCGTCTTCGCATCGCGTCGCACTCGATCGGCGTCGACTCCGTTCGGGATCACCGTCACGTCGACCGACACGTCCGCCGGCAGCCTGATCGAGGCCTCGACCCCCCGCGACACCGCGATCACGGCGTCGTTCAGCCCGAACGTCCGCGCATTGGCCCGGCGGGTGACCGGCCGGTAGCGGTTCCACGTGTTGTGCTCGGTGTAGACGACCGCCGGCCGCCGTGCGCCCATCTTGCGTGAGGCGAGCCGGGCGCCCACACCCGCCGACGGCAGGTGCGCGTGGACGACGTCGAACCCGCCGGCCGCCAGGAATTCGCGGAACCTGCCGAGCCACGAAGGGTTCCACGGGCGGCGGACCTCCAGGCAGTGGACCTTGACGCCGGCGCGTTCCAGATCGGCGGCGAGATGGTCCTTCCAGGGCAGGAGGTACGCGCACTCGACCTCATAGCTGCCGCGGTCGACGAACGGCGCGGCGTCCACGAGCAGGCGTTCGGCGCCGCCGGGGCCCAGGCCCTTGATCAGCCAGAGGACGCGGACCGGGCCGGGCGACTCGGATCGGCCGGCAGGCCCCGGGCTCACTTGAAGAAGGAGGTGGTGGACTCCGACTCCGACTCCGACTCCGACGCGCTCCGACTCGGATCCGGACTCCGGGGTGGCCTCCGGGGAGGAACCGCCGGTGGTGACCTCGACCCGCTCGCCGACCTTGCCGTTCGTCGCCGGCCCGGCGACCTCGACCGTCTCGGTCTCGAGGTCGACGCCGGTCTCGAACCCGTTGCCGTTCGACGCGGCCTTGCCCCGGCGGCGCTTGCGCTCGGACTTGGCGGCCTCCTTGGCCTTGCGCTCCTCCTTGCGCTTGGCGCGGCCCTTCTCCTCGCCCTCCGCCTCGTAGTAGTACGACGAGGTGTACGCGTAGTAGTCCGCGTAGTAGTAGTACGAGGTCGCCGGGCCGAAGTTGTTGAGCACCGCGCCGACCACCCGCGAACGGACCTTGGCCAGCTGGTCGCGCGCGTGGGCGAGGACGCGGCGGTTGGTTGCTTCGTTGACCACCAGCAGGACGGCATCCGACAGCGTCGCCAGCACCGAGGCGTCCGCCAGGCCGAGCACCGGCGGACCGTCGAGGATCACCCAGTCGGCGGCCTCGGCGGCCTGCTCCAGGAACTGCTTCATCGCCACCGACCCGAGCAGCTCGGCCGGGTTCGGCGGGATCGGGCCGCCGGCCATGACCCGCAGGCCCTTCACGCCGGGGTCCTGTATGGCCTCCATCAGCGTCGCCTGGCCGGAGAGCACGCTCGACAGCCCGACGCGGTTTGACAGCCCGAAGAACTTGTGGATCGACGGCCGCCGGAGGTCGGCGCCGATCAACAGCACCCGCTGCCCGGCGAGCGCCATGACCGTGGCCAGGTTGGCGGCGGTGGTCGACTTGCCCTCGCCCTTCACCGGGCTCGCGATCAGCAGGCGGCGAATCGGGCCGCCGACCGAGAAGAACAACAGGTTGGTCCGGAGCGTCCGGTAGGACTCGGTCGCCGGCGCCTTGGGGTCGGCCACGGAGACGAGGTACTGCTCCGATCTCCGGCCCTTGGCCATGGCCTTGCTGGACACGTGCGGGATGACGCCGAGCAACGGCGCGCCGGCCTGCCGCTCGAGGTCGTCCGGACCGCGCAGCGAGTCGTCCGCGTAGTCCCGCAGGAACGCAGCCCCGATCCCGAGCGCCAGCCCGATGATCACGGCGAAGATCGCGTCACGGATGTGGTCCGGCCTGACCGGGTGGTGGGAGACCTTGGCCGGCTGGAGGATCGCGTCGCTTGCGTCCGAGTTCACCTGGCTGATGGCCTGCGCGTTCTGCGCGATGTACTGGTTGTCCAGCTGCACCGCCGTCTCGAGGTCGTTGCGCTGGCTGGTGATGACCTTGGGCTCGGTGACCTTGAAGGGGTGCACCGCATTGAAGGTGTCGAGCGCCTGCTGGTCGTTGACCCGCTGGGACTTCCACTTCGAGAGGGCCTGCTGGAACGGCTTCAGGGTGGCCTGGTTGCGGTAGGCGAGGTACTGCGTGGCGAAGCCCTCTGCCAGGTCCGCCGCGCGCTCGGGGTTCGGGTGCTGCGCCTGGAACAGCAGGATCGCCCCGGCGTTCTTGAGCGGCGCGACGGTGACGAACTTCGCCAGCTGGTCGGGGTTGACGTCCTTGGCCCACGGGATCGCCCCCTGCACGAGGGAGGACACCAGGTAGCTCACGGCGATCTGGGCCTCGACCTCGGGGTCGATGCGCTGGACGACCGGGACACCCGCGGTGTTCTGCGTCTGCGGCGCCGTCGGCGTGACGACCTTGACCTGGGACTGGTAGATCGGCGTCTGCCGGAAGGACAGGAACATGATCCCGCCCACGACCAGGACCACGAGGATGAACGCGGTCCATTTCCGGGTCCACACGATGCGGAAGTAGTCGCGGAGCTCGAAGCTGGGTGATCGCGTCGGTTGCGTTTCGGCCACAGAGCTCTCCAGGGGGGCGCGGACCGTGCGGACACGACCAACCGATCCCGCGCACCCGGTCCTGCTGAGGCTACCGGTGGGCACCCCGCTCGTCAACGAACACCGCGCTGACCTGCGGGTCCCGGACAGGTCGGATCGCTACACTGTTGCGGTCCCGGCGGGCCAGCGCCCCGCCGCCACACATCACCAGCGGGAAAGGAACTCGACGAGCATGCGCATCCTGATCCTTGGCGGAGACGGCTACCTCGGGTGGCCCACCGCCATGCACTTCTCGAAGCGGGGGCACGAAGTCTTCGCGATCGACAACTACCTCCGGCGGCGGGCCCACAAGGAGCAGGGCACCGACTCGCTCACGCCGATCGGCGCCTCGCTCCCCGACCGCGCGAAGGCGTGGAAGGAGATCACCGGGCTCGACGTCGGCGTCACCGAGGACAACATCTGTGAGTACGAGGTGGTCGAGCGGATCTTCTCCGACTTCCAGCCGGAGGCGATCATCCACTACGGCGAGATGCCGTCCGCGCCGTATTCGCACAAGAGCCGCGAGCACGCCGTGTTCACGCAGTACAACAACGTCGTCGGCAACCTCAACATCCTGTTCGCCATGGCCGACCTGGCCCCCGACGCGCACCTCGTGAAGCTCGGGACCATGGGCGAGTACGGCACGCCGAACATCGACATCGAGGAGGGCTACATCGACCTGGAGGTCGGCGGGCGCAAGGACACGCTGCCGTTCCCCAAGCTGCCGGGGTCCTGGTATCACCTGTCGAAGGTGCACGACTCGCACAACATCCACTTCGCGTGCCGCGTCTGGGGGCTGCGGGCGACCGACCTCAACCAGGGCGTCGTCTACGGCATCGAGACCGAGGAGACCAAGATCGACGACCGGCTGCTGACACGGTTCGACTACGACGAGGTCTTCGGGACCGCGCTCAACCGGTTCTGCCTGCAGGCCGTGATCGGGCATCCGCTCACCGTGTACGGCAAGGGCGGCCAGACCCGCGGCTACCTCAACATCGTCGACACCATCCAGTGCGTCGAGCTGGCGACGCTGAACCCGGCCGACCAGGGCGAGTTCCGCGTGTTCAACCAGTTCACCGAGTCGTTCTCGATCACGGAGCTTGCCGAGACCGTCAAGCGCGCCGGTGAGCACCACGGGCTCGAGGTCACGATCGACCACGTCGACAACCCGCGGTTCGAGAAGGAGGAGCACTACTACAACGCGAAGCACACCAAGCTCCTCGACCTCGGGCTGGAACCGCACCTGCTGTCCGACACGCTGGTGGAGTCGATGTTCGACGAGATCGCGAAGTACCGGGACCGGGTGATCGCCGACCACATCATGCCCTCCACGCGGTGGCGCGCCGCCGTGGAACAGGGCGCGGCGCGGTAACACCGTGTTCACGCTCCGGATCATCGGGGGCATCTTCGCCATCGGGCTGCTCGTCCTTGCGATCGTCCGGTACCGGCGCCGCGCGATCAGCCGGCTGAACCTGCTGATCACATGGGCGCTCGGCGTGGTCCTGATCCTGCTGGCGCTCGCGCCGGTGATCTTCACGCCCGTGTTCGACCTGTTCTCGTTCAGCAGGGAGCACGGGAGCGGGCAGCGGCTGATCGCGGTCGCGCTGTTCGCGCTCCTGATCATGTTCGCGCTGATCGTGCGGAACATGGCGAGCACCGACCAGAACGAACGTGCCCTGCGCCTGCTGGTCGAGGCGCTCGCGGTGAAGGAATTCGAGGACGAGCAGCGGCGCCTGGGCGACCGGCTGCCGACCGGGCCGTGCATCGTCGCGGTGTCCCCGGCGTACAACGAGGCCGAGAACGTTGCCGCGGTGATCCGCGACATCCCCGACTCGATCGAGGGCTATCCCGTTGTGGCGATCGTCGTCGACGACGCGAGCGACGACGGAACCGCCGACGTGGCGCGGCGGGCCGGGGCGATCGTCGTCCGGAACCCCATCCGGCGCGGCGGCGGCCTGGCCCTGCGGGTCGGCTACGAGGTGGCCGCCATGCTGAACGCCGAGGTCGTGGTGTCGCTCGACGCCGACGGGCAGCACCTCCCCGAGGAGATGCCGGTGGTCGTCCTGCCGGTCCTGCACGGCGAGGCCGACATGGTGAACGGGTCACGGCTGCTCGGGGAGTTCGAGAAGGAGAGCATCGTCCGGCACATCGGCGTGCACTTCTTCTCGCGGATGGTGACGATCATGACCGGCCAGCGGATCACCGATCCGTCGAGTGGATACCGCGCCACCCGAACCGACGTGCTGCGGAAGTTCGTGCTGACCCAGGACCAGTTCTGGACGAGCGAGCTGCTCATCGAGGGCCTCCGCCACCGCGCGCGGATCATCGAGGTACCGATCACGATCAAGGCCCGGGCCGGCGGCAAGTCGAAGAAGCCGAAGTCGTTGAAGTACGGCTGGAACTTCTCCAAGGCCATCATCCAGACCTGGCTCCGGTAGCCGCCTCGGCCGGCCCGCTTCACACCGATCCCGGCGTCGCCGGGGCTGGTGTGTTCGATCGGTGCATTGCCAGTCGGGTGCCGGCCCCGATACGGTTTCGCCGCGCACACAATCAAGGGGAGGTTCTGTTTCATGAAGCGAGTGTTCGGTGTGTCGTTCCTCGTCGCGGCCATGTTCGCGGCGATGCTTGGCCTGGCGCCCGCGGCCAATGCAGCCACGATCGTGGTGGAGCCCGGCGATTCGATTCAGCGGGCGGTCAACCACGCGTCGCCCGGCGACACGATCGTCGTCCGGAAGGGCGTGTACCACGAGTCCGTCGTCATCAACAAGGATCACCTGACGCTCCGGGGGGCCGGTCCGAACGCGGGCGGCACCATCCTCATGCCACCGGAATCGAGCAACAAGTGTCTGCCACGGCGCGGCCGGCTTCTGCGTATTCGGCCAGCAGACCGAGGGCGGCATCCACCGGAGGACCGGCGTCACCGTCGTGGGGTTCGTCTTCCGGGGCTTCCCGGCGTTCGGGCTGGTCGGCTTCGGGGCGAAGGACCTGACGGTCCAGCACAACTTCGCGCAGGACAACGGCGAGTACGGCATCACGTGCTTCGACTGCGCGGGCCTGACGTACTACTACAACCGGGCGACCGGCTCGGGTGAGGCCGGCTACTACATCGGCGACTCCAGGAACGCCGACGCGACCGTCATCGGCAACCAGGCGTGGGACAACCTGTTCGGGTTCTTCTTCCGCGACGCGAACGTCGGCCGGGCAGACTCGAACGTCGCCCACGGCAACTGCATGGGCTTCGCGCTGCTGAACACGGGGGCCCCGAACAACGTGCACGGGTGGACGCTCGTGAACAACGACGTCGTACCAGAACAACAAGTCCTGCCCGGGCGGTGAGGGCCCGCCGCTCTCGGGTGTCGGCATCGGGCTGCTCGGGGCGAGCAACAACCAGATCCTGCACAACACCGTCCGGAGGAACCAGCCGAGCGGCGGGACCGCCATCAGCGGCGGCATCGCGCTCTTCGACACCGTCCGGGACGGACGGCGGCTCCACGCCGAACGGCAACGAGATCCGGGCGAACGTCCTGTACCGGAACCTCGAGTTCGACATCAACGACCAGAGCGGAGCGAGCGGCAACGAGTTCTCCAAGAACCGCTGCAAGACGTCGAGCCCGGAGGGGCTCTGCGTCCAGCCGTAGCTCCCCGTTCCGTACCGCATCTCCCGAAGGGGCGGCCCGCCGAAGGCGAGCCGCCCCTTCGCCTTCGGCGGGCCCTTGCGCGACGGCGGGGCCTTGCTACCGTGGCCCCGTGAAGACGCAGGTCCCGGCGCCGGCCGGTCCGCCGGAGGGCGACGCCCCGGCCCCCGGGGCCGGGTCGCCGCGCCGTCGCCGCGCCGTCGCCGCCTTCGGCGGCGCCGCCGCCCTCCTCGCCATCGTCGCCGTCGTCGTCCCGTTCTTCGCCTCGACGTACGCGGTCCACGGGTTCACCGAGCCGCTCGGATGGGACACGGCGAAGAACCTGTGGAAGACCGCACTCGCGTCGCACGTCGGCGTGACAGCGCTCCCCGACCGGCTCCCCCCGCCGGTCAACGGCAGCCCCGACCGGCCGGCGTTCGCGGTCGTGGCGCTCGTCGCCGGCAGAGCGCTCGGGCTCGACGCCGCCCGGGTGGCCGAGGCGCTGCCCATCGCGATGGCGGCGGCGATCGGGCTGGCGTGCGCCGGGCTGGCGACGGTCGGGTTCGGCCTCCGGCGGTGGCAGGCCGCGGTGGTCGGCGCCTCCGTGGGCGCGTCTGCATGGGTCGCCCGGATGGCGGGGCCCGAGACGTACCAGGACAACCTGATGGTCGCAGCCGTGATCCTTGCGGTGGCCGCGCTGGCCGTGGCGGCCGCGGCACGAGGCCGGGGCGTGGTGGCACCGGCGGTACTGCTCGGCGCGGCGGCGCTCGTGCACTGGTCGTTCGCGCTGCTGTTCGCCGGGATCCTCGTGGCGGCGGCCGTGGCGCTGCTCGGGCGGTCGCGACGAGCATGGCGGGATGGCGGCACCGGGCTCCTGCGAACCGAGTCGGGCGCCTTGGTGTCGGTGGCGGCGGGCGGCGCGGCCGCGGGCGCGGTCGCCCTGTACGGCGTGCTGGGGGCCGGTCCGAAGGCGCCGAAGACCTCGCCGCAGGCCAAGGCCGAATACGACAAGAAGGTCGGGAAGGACCTCGCCCGCTACGCGCCGTGGCTGACGCTGCCCGGCGCGGCCGTCGGAGCCTGGGCGCTGTGGCGGGACGGCCGCGATGCCGACGTTCGTGCGGAGGCCGCCGGCCGCCGACGGGTTACGTTCGCCGTGCTCGGCGCCTGGACCGGGGCAGCGCTGCTCGCCGGCCTGGTCGCGGCGATCGGCGCGACCGTTCCGACGCACCGGTTCCTGGCCTTCGCGCTGCCGGTTCCGCTGGCGCTCGCCGCCGGCGCCGTGGTGCTCCCCGCCGTCCTGGCGCGCCGGTGGCCGGCGGCCGGGCGTGCCGTCGGGGTGGTCGTCGCCGTGGCGTTCCTCGTCGGCGGCGCCGTCGCCGCCCAGGCCCTGTGGTCGGGGGTTCGGCCCCAGATCAACGCGGAGCTCGACCGTCAGGTGCGGGACGCGGCCGCGTACCTCGATCGGGCCGGCGTGCCGGAGTCGACGCCGATCGTGTTCGTCGCGAACGCCCACGGGAACCCCGGCGTCGCCGTGGCCCTGTTCGCCCACACGATCCGCGCCGCGCTCCCGGCCGACCGGATCGAGCACGCATACATGTACCTCGGCGACCCGGCCGTCTACCGAGCGGGACATCCGACGACCGTCCGGCCCGTGACCCCGGAGGTCGCCGACTTCGACGGAACCTCGTGGCGGTACTTCCGCGACGTTCGGCCGCTGCTACGCCGCGAACCCCGCCCGGTCGCGCTGCTCCTGCCCGCGGCGAACCCCGACCAACGGCCTTCCTGAAGGCATGGGCGGAGTCGCACCCGGCAGGACCGAACGGGGCCTGGGTCGTCGACGGACCCGCGGACCCGGCCTCTTCACTGGTCCGGGCGCAGCCTGACATGCGAACGATCCCGGCCGGCGCGGTCGGGTGGTCGGCGGTCGCACTGCTCGCCCTGGTCTGGGTCGCCGGCTCGGGCTGGTCGCTCGCGGCCACGGGGCGGGTCGCCGCGTTCGACGGCGCGGCGCTGGCGCCGGGGATCGGCGTCGCGGTCGTCGTCGCCGCGGGCGTCATCGCGGACCGGGCCGGGATCCGGCTCGGAGGAAGCGGGGGCGTCGCCGTGCTCGTCGTCGCTGCCGCGGCCGGGTGGGCGGTCGCCGCGCTCTCGGGACGGCTCGGCACCGCAGACACCGGGGACACCGAGCCGGACCCGGAGCCGGCATCGTGAAGACGGATTCCTCGTCGTCGGAACGGACCACCCGGCGAACGGGCCGCGAGCGCGCCGGCCCGGGTTCGGCGACCGGCGCCTGGCCGGCGCTCCGGCCGTGGCTCGGCGCGGCGGTCGGGATCGGCGCCGTGTTCGTGGCGACGTTCCTCCTGTACTTCCTGGTCTACCGGGTCCGGCACTTCTCGCTCCCGATGGGGTGGGACACGCCCTGGTACGTGTGGCGCGCCGACTACGTCGGGCACGTCGGGATCGGCCCGCTCGACACCGCCGCCCGGCCCGGCCACGCGCTGCTGTCGGCGACGCTCTCGTCGCTCACCGGGCTCTCGGCGCTCCGCATGGAGGTCGTGCTGCCGTTCGTCCTCGTCGGCCATGCTGGCGCTCGTGGTCGGCGCGATCGCCGCGATCGGCACCGGGCCGCAGGAGTGGTGGCGGTGGGCCGCCGTCGCCACCGTCTCCGGCATGACCGTGGGAACTACCCGCCTGGTCGGCGAGAACGTCTCGAACCTGATGAACCTGCTGTTCGTCGTCGTGGCGTTCCTCCTGCTGATCCGGGTGGTCGACTGGCGGACCGGGGTTCGTCGGCGCGATGCTGCTCCTCGCGGCGGCGGCGCTCTCGCATTGGCTGTTCATGCCGGTGGCGGCGCTGTTCCTGGCGGCGTGGTGGGTGCTGGCGCTCCCGGCGTCGGTCCGGGCCCGCCGCGACGGGGACGTCCGCTCGCTGCGGACGGAGGCCGGGACCCTGGTCGCCGCGGGCGGGATCGCCGCGGTCGCGACGGCTGTCGCTGATCTACCCGGTGCTGGGGTCGTCGTTCCGGACCCGCGAGATCGGCGAGCTCCACACCCGGTACCTGCCGAAGTTCGGCGAGGACCTCAAGGGCATGGCGGCATGGGCGATGGCCCTGCCGGCCGCCGTCGGCGGGTGGCTCGTCGCCCGGCCCGCCGCGAACGAACGCGAGCGACGTGCCCGAGCGGGGACCGTTCCTCCGGATGCTCGGCGGGTGGACGGCGGTGTGCCTGCTGGGCATCGCCGTCGCGGCGATCACGCTGGCGGTTCCGCCGCACCGGTTCCTCGGGCTGCTCGTGGCCCTGCCGATGGCCGTCGCGCTGGGAGCGCTCGTGTGGACCATCGGGCGGTGGGTGGCCCGGCGCGCGGGCCGGGCGGCCGGGATCGCGGTGGCCGCCGTCGTGATCGGGCTGCTCGACCGTTCCCGACCGTGGCGTGGTGGTTCGGGCCGGCGGACACCCGCGGCCCCGAGCAGTGGTTCGAACAGGGCGCGTTCGACCAGGCCCGGTCCATCGAGACGTACGTCGACGGCCTGCCCGGCGACCGCCCGGTCGTCGTCGGCGTCGGGCCGCTCGGCTCGTCCGGGCCGATCTCGATCTCCCTCAAGGAACGAACCGTCCGCGCGGCGCTCGACCCCGAACACCAGGAACGGGTGTTCGTCGTTCCCGGCGGAGCCTGACGACCTGCTGGCCGGGCGGTTCACCCGCGTGAAGAGCCGGGAGGCGAACCTCCACAACCGGCCGTTCTACGACGACGGCGCGGCCGCGCTCCGGGACGGCGCCGTGATCCTCGTGCCGGAGGCGCTCGGCGAGAAGGAGTACCGGCTGGCGCTCGACCGGTCGCGGCGCCACCGTGATCGCCCCCGGCGTGGCGCTGCTCCGCGGTCCGGCGCCGGCGCGCCGCATCGCGGCGCCCCCGCCCGCTCCGGGTCGTGCCCGTCGACCGAGACCGGCGTGCTCCAGGCCGTCGCGCTGGTGGCGCTGCTCGGCGATGGCCGGGCTGGGGTGGGCGCTGTGGTTCCTGGGGAACGAACGCCCGGCCGCTCGTGGTGCTGTCGGTCGCGCCGGCGGCCGGCGCGGCGATGCTGACGCTCGCCGCGCTGGTGACGACCAAGCTCGGATTCCACCCGGCGGAGGCGCCGGGCGTCGTCACCTTCCTCCTGGTCGCCGCGGGCGGGTTCGTGGCCGCCGGTGCTCGCGGGCCGCACGGCGGCATTCCGACCGCCGGGAGCCCGCGGCGGCCTGAGCCGCGTTCCCGAATCAGCCGACCGGAGGCCGCGCGAGGAGCGTCCGGACCGCGGCGGCGGGGTCGTCCGCCTCGGTCACCGCGCGGACGACGACGATGCGCCGGGCGCCGGCCTCGACGGCGTCGCCCAGCGTCGTCGGGTCGATCCCGCCGATCGCGAACCACGGCCGTTCGACCGTCGCCGCGGCGTGGCGGACCACGTCGAGCCCCGTCCCCGGCCGGCCCGGCTTGGTCGGTGTCGCGTGGACCGGGCCTGCCGTCACGTAGTCGGCGTCGTGCGACGCCGCGTCGAGCTGCTCCGGCGAATGGCAGGAGAGCCCGACGATCGCGTCCGGCCCGAGGATCCGCCGGGCCACCGCCGGCGGCAGGTCGTTCTGCCCGACGTGCACCCCGTCCGCGCCGAGCGCGAGCGCCACGTCCGGCCGGTCGTTCATCGTGAACAGCGCGCCGTGCCGTTCGGCCGCATCGCGGAACACCTCGCCCCACCGCAGCAGGTCGCCGGCCTCGGCCTCCTTCTCCCGGAGCTGCACGATGTCGACGCCCGCCCCGAGGATCGCGTCGAGGAACCCCGCGAGGTCGCCCCGCGCGTGCGGGCGCCGGTCACCACGTAGAGCGCGCGGCGGCCAGGCGTGCCCGTCGCGCGTGCAGCCTCCACGCCCGCTCAGCCCCCGGCCACGGCGCGAACCAGCTCGAGCCGGTCGCCGTCGGCGAGGGCGGTCGATGCGTAGCGGGGGCGTTCCAGCGCCTCGCCGTTCAGCTCGACCACGACGAGCTCGCGGGTCCAGCCCGCGGAGACGGATGAACCCGTCCACGGTCGTGTCGTCGCTCGATCTCGTACGGCTTGCCGTTCGCCGTGACCTGCATCGCCGCCCAGTGTAGGAACGCGCCGTACGCGGGAACCGTTCGGGAACCGCGCGGTGCGGCCGTCCGGCGGGATTCCCCAATACCGCCGGGCGGCCGCACGCTCAGCCGACGACACCTCGTGCGGTTCCGATCAAGCCGGGGTGGCGACCCGCGACCTCCGGATCCGCCGGACCACGAACCAGGCCACCAGCGCGACCACGATCACCGGGAGCAGGTAGCCGAGCCCGACGACGACCGAGAACAGCACCCCGAGGAACCCCGCCACGCCCTGGCGGAACGCCTTCGTGATCGGGGGGTTCTTCACCTGATCGGTGGGCGGTGCGACGACCTCGGCGCCCTGTCCTCCGAAATCGCGAGGTGGATCGTGCCGAGGTCTGACCGGTTCTCGAGCACCCGGAGCTGGCCCTGGAGCTCCTCGATCTGCAGCTCGGTGTCGGACAGCACGCGGTTCACGCGCAGCGTCGCGTCGACCGTCGGCGCTTCGCCAGCAGCTTCCGCAGCGAGCGCCTCCTGCGCCTCGGCATTCCTGCAGCCGCGCGGCGAGGTCGACGAACTGCGCCGTCACGTCGACGCCGGCTGACCTCCTGGTGCAGCACGGTCCCGAGCAGCCGCAGGTCCCCGACCGCCAGCGCGAACTTGTCCGCTGGAACCCGCATGGTCATGGTCCCCGACCGCGTCTTCGTCCCGGACGTCGCCGACGTCTGCACGTAGCCGCCGTACCGCTCCGCGATCGCGATCGCCTTCTGGAACTGCGTCGACGAACGTCGTGCCGGTCGCACCCGGACCTCGAGCTCCCCGGTCTTGACGATGTTCGGCCCGATCGCCGGCACCCCGTCGACCGTCGACTCGGGCATCGCGGAACGTCCGGCGATCGCCGGACCGCCCCCGTGACCGGGTTGCGGCGACTGTCGGTCGGCGCACCACTCCGGCGCCGATCGCAGGTCGATGGTCGACAGCTGTCCGCAGACCTGTAGTTGATCCCGTGGACGGTCCCGGCCGCGGAGCGCTCCCGGCAGGGCGGGGGACGGCGCCTCTGCCGACTGTTCCCACCGCGTGCGAGCGCGATCGGCTGGCCGAGCGGGAAGCCGCCGTTCACCATCAGGCCGACCGAGCCCGACGCCACGATCGTCGTGGCGGCCAGGGCGCCGACGAGCTTCCACCTCGACAACGGGCGGCGGGTCTTCCGCGTGCGGGGCGTGCGACTCGGCGCCGCCGCGGTCCGGGCGGCCGCACGCATGAGGTCGGCCCGGAGGTCCTGGAGAAACGCGATGTCCGTGCTCACGACCGCCCTCCCGTTTCCATCTCGACCGCCTCGAGTTCCACCGGCTCCGCCGGCTCGTCTGGATCGATGCCCTGTTTCTCGAGCATCGACCCCAGGCGCCGGAGCCCGCGGCTCACCCGCGCCCTCGCCGTCTGCTCGGAAGCCCCCGTCATGGCGGCGACCTCGTCGTAGGAACGCCCCTCGACCACGCGGAGGTTCACGGCCTCCTGCTGGTCGGGCGAGAGCAGCCGGAACGCGTCCGCCACCGCTCCCCTGACGTCCTCCGTGTCCATCAGCTCCTCGATCCGGTCGTAGTCCTCGTTCGACAGCTCCCGGGCGGGCAGCCCGAGCTTCTTCCTCGCCTTCGCGTCGACGGCCCCCCGCCTGTGGAAGCGCGACAGCTGGTGCTTCGCGATCCCGTACAGCCAGGCCGCCGCTCCCCGCCCTGTGGGACGAACTTCATCCGCGACACGAACGCCTGCGCGAACGTCTCCGCGGTCAGCTCCGCCGCCACGTCCGGGTCGTACGTCCGCCGGGCGAAGAACCGGAGCAGCGCCTCCGCGTGCCGGTCGTACAGCTCTCCGAACGCCTCCGGCCGGACGCGCGAGAGGAGCAGCAGCTCGTCGTCGTCGAGGTCTCGCTCCACCGGGCCCCTCTCCTCACCGCGCGGCCGAGTTCCGTTCGTACTATGCCCCGACCCGCGATTCGTGTGACGGGCTCCGTCTGCTCGCGGCACCGGGCCGGTAGGCTTTCCGCGCGCTCGAATCCCGGAGGAACCCCGCCCTTGCTCGACGTCAACCGCATCCTCGTCGCCACCGACCGCTCGGACACCGCGTCCAAGGCCGTCGACTGGGCCGCGAACATGGCCCGGAACTACGGCGCCGACCTGCTGCTGCTCCAGGTGATCATCCCGGAGGAGGACGCGCCGACCGAGACCGGCACCGCCGAGGCCGCCGCCGTCGAGGCCGCGCTCCCCGGCCTGCAGGACATGGCCGCGCAGCTCGCCGGCCAGAAGGGCCTGGCCCGCGTCACCGTCGACCCCGACCCGGCCCGTGCCATCGTCCAGGTCGCCGACGAGGAGGCCGTCGACGTCGTGGTCGTCGGCAACCTCGGCATGAGCGGGCGGAAGAAGTTCCTGCTGGGGAACGTCCCGAACCGGGTCAGCCACAACGCGAGCTGCACCGTGATCATCGTGAACACCGCTCCCGGCGAGGCCCGCGCCATCCCGACGCGCACGGACCTCCAGCACGCCGCGCTCACCGAGGAGGAGGAAGCCATCCAGGGCTCGCTCCTCGGCCGGGCGGCGCGGATCGGCCGGGTCATGGGCAAGTACGGCGTCCGCGAGGTGTTCTCGCCGAGCGACGACGACTCCGAGGCCACCAGCCGGGAACGGGCCCGCGCCCTGCGCAGCGCCATGGAGGAGCTCGGGCCGACGTTCGCCAAGCTCGGCCAGATCCTCTCGACCCGGCCGGACCTCATGCCCCCGGCGTTCATCGAGGAGCTCGCCACGCTCCAGGACCGCGTGACCCCGCTGACCGAGGAGGAGGTCGTCGAGGTCATGGAGGAGGAGCTCGGCGTCCCGTGGGAGGACGTGTTCCATTCGATCGAACCGGAGCCGCTCGCGGCGGGCACGATCGCCGAGGTCCACCGGGCCACGCTCGAGACCGGCGAGCGCGTGGTCGTGAAGATCCAGCGGCCCACGGCGCGGCGGGACATCCTCCAGGACCTCGGCCTGCTCGAGCGGTTCGCCGAGAAGACGAAGCACCGGCCGGCGTTCCGGCAGGTGTTCGACATGCCGGCGATCATCGAGCACCTCTCCGAGTCGCTCCGGCGCGAGCTCGACTTCCGCCAGGAGGCCCGGAACATCGAACGCATGCGGGAGGTGCTCGAGCCGTACGACCGGCTCGACGTGCCGCGCGTGTACCACGACTACTCGACCGACCGGCTGCTGGTGATGGAGGAGGTCCAGGGGATCCCGCTCAAGGACATCCCCGAGGGAACGGAGCGCAAGGAGGCCGCGCGGCAGCTGCTCGAGTCGTACTACCGGCAGATCCTGCAGGACGGGTTCTTCCACGCCGACCCGCACCCGGGGAACCTCATGTGGTGGAACGACCGGATCTACTTCCTCGACTTCGGAATGGTCGGCGAGGTCGGGCCGGAGATCCGCGAGCTGCTGCTGCTGCTCCTGCTCGCATTCGCGAACGGCGACGTCTCGTTCCTGGCGGACGTCACGCTGATGCTGGCCGGCGACGAGAGCCGGGTGGAGGTCGACGTGGACGCGTTCCGGGAGGACCTCGGCCGGCTGATGTCGCGGTACCACGACGTGTCGCTCCGGGAGATCCAGCTCGGGCCGATCCTGCAGGAGGTCACCGAGATCTCGATCCGGCACGACGTCCCGCTGCCGTCGTCGCTGGCGCTCACCGGGAAGGCGCTGGCGCAGATGCAGCTCGCGACCGCGGAGCTCGACCCCGACCTCGACCCGTTCGCCGTTGCGGGGCAGTTCGTCCTGAAGCGGATGACCGGTCAGCTGCGCGGCAAGACGAACCCCGGCAAGATCTTCTACGAGGCGCAGAAGCTCCGGGTCCGGCTGGGGCGGCTGGTCGAGGCCGTGGAACGGATGGCCGGCGCGCGCCCCGGTCCCAAGCTGCAGGTCCACTTCAAGGGGACCGAGCGGCTGGAGGACACGATCCGCCGGGCCGGGCGGCGCCTGGCGCTCGCGATCACGTCCGGGCGGCGCGCTGCTCGCCGCCGGGCTGACAGCCGCGTCGGACAAGGTGGCGACCTGGGTGCCGATCACGTTGGGGACGATCGGAGGGCTGCTGCTCGGCGGGCTGCTGCTGGACCTGCTTGCGCCGGAACGGTAGCCGCGCCTTCCGCCGCCGCGCGATCCTATGACCTCGGGTCTTCGTCGCTTCCGGCGGCGACCCCGGCCTCGGGTCGCATCGGGTTCCGCGTCCGGAGGTGCTCCTCGCGTTCGGACTTCTCGAGCGCCTTCTTCGACGACGTGCCCGACTTCAGGACCTTGAGCAGGCGGCGCTCGACCACCCACGCCACCATGGTCATCATCACGCCGAGGATCCCGCGCTCGATCCACACCCGGAACTTGTGTCGCCGGGTCGCCTTGCGCGGGCGGAAGTCGGGGCGCGCGTTCTTCTTGGCCATCGGACCGGCAGGCTACCGCGGGCCCGCGGCTGAGCATCGACCTCCGCGCTCGGCGTGAGGCGCGACCAGTCCTCCCACACCGGGTCGTAGCCGAGCTCGCGGAGCTTCGCGGCGACCTCCCGCGGCGAACGCGTGTCGGCCACCTCGAACTGTTCCGTGGCCTCGTCCGGGTGCTCGTACCCGCCGGGGTCGGTGTGGCTGCCGGCGCTCGTGTGGGTGACGCCGACCTGGAACAGCCCGTCGCGGAGTGTGGCGTCCTCGCGTGCGGAGAGCACGATGCCGGCGTCCGGGAGGGTCAGCCGCATGGCGCCGATCAGCTGCACCAGGTCGCGGTCGCCGAGCAGCGTCCGTGGCTGGTAGCCCGACGCGCTCGGCCGCATGCGCGGGACGCTGACGGCGACCTGCGAGCGCCAGTACCGCTTCATGAGGAACCGGGCGTGCGCGGCCACCGCGATGGCCTCGTACCGCCAGTCGTCGTGGAGGCCGAACAGCGCCCCGATCCCGATCCGGCGCATGCCGGCGCGTGCGGCGCGCTCCGGGCCCGAGGAGCCGCCACCGGTAGTGGCGCTTGCGACCGGCCAGGTGCACCCTGCGGTACGTGTCCGGGTGGTAGGTCTCCTGGTAGATGACGACGCCCTCGCACCCGGCCTGCTGCAGCCGCCGGTACTCGTCCTCGCTCCAGACCTGGACCTCGATCGACAGCTGGGGAACCTCGTTCGCGAGGAGGGCGATGCGTTCCTCGAGGAACTCGACGCCGGTGAGGCGCTCGTGTTCGCCGGTGAGGAGCAGGATCGAACGGAACCCCTGCCGGAGGAGGTGACGGGCCTCCTCGAGCGTCTCGTCGGGGGTCAGGGTCCGTCTGGCGATGGGCAGCTCGCGGGCGAACCCGCAGTACGTGCACGTCGTGAGGCATTCGTTCGACAGGTACAGGGGCGCGTACATGCGCATCGTGTTGCCGAACCGGGCGATGGTCAGGCGCCGGGAAGCCTCGGCGATGCTCGGCAGCCGTTCTCGCGCGGTGGGCGAGAGCAGTGCGGCGAAGTCCTGCAGGGTGCGGTCGAGCGGGTGGGCGGCGAACGCGGCATCGACGCGCTGGTACGTGGCGGTGTCGGCGATGTCGAGAAGCTCGTCGAACGGCAGCCGCTCGAGCTCGTCGGCGAAGGTCGTCTTCGGCTGGGGGTCGTCGAACCCGTCGCCGTGACGGTCCGCGGGGTGTTCGAGCGGTTTGAGACCGTGACCGCCGGAACGGACGACCGGGCCGGGTCACAGGACGGCCCGCCGGTAGCGATGCGTCGGCGCTCGGTCGGCCTTCACGGTTCGGTCACCGCCGTGTCGGCCTGGGACGTGACGAGCTTCTGGAGGAACCCCTCGAGCGGGCTCGAGGCCTCGGCGTCGGGTGCGCTCGGGCGCCCGTCCGGCGAGGTAGCGCGCGACGACCGGCCGTCGTTCCCTCGGCGAACGCCCTGGCCATCCCCTGACCGGATCGGCGGCGACCGCGATCGCGGTGTTGACGAGGACGGCGTCGCAGCCGAGCTCCATGGCCTCGGCGGCATGCGACGGCGCGCCGAGGCCGGCGTCGACGACGACGGGAACGGTGGCCTGTTCGACGATGATCCGGATGGCGTCGCGCGTGCGGACGCCCTGGTTCGAGCCGATCCACGAGCCGAGCGGCATGACCGTCGCGCACCCCACCTCCTCCAGGCGCTTGGCGAGGACGGGGTCGGCGCCGATGTACGGCAGCACGGTGAACCCGTCGTGGGTGAGCGCCTCGGCGGCCGTGAGCGTCTCGACCGGGTCGGGCAGGAGGTAGCGGGGCTCGGGCGTGACCTCGAGCTTGATCCACGTGGGGAGCCCGGCGGCTCGGGCCAGGCGCGCGATCCGGACGGCCTCGTCGGCGTCGACCGCGCCGGACGTGTTCGGCAGGATCAGGTAGCGCGTCTCGGTCGATGAACTCGAGGATGTCGGGCCCGCCGGTGGCGTCGAGGTCGACCCGTCTCAGGGCCACGGTGACCATGTTCGTTCCGCTCGCCTCGAGGGCGTCGCGCATCTGTCTCGAACGAACCGAACTTGCCGGTGCCGACGATGAGCCGCGAGTCGAACTCGCGGTCCGGCGATGACGAGTGGGTCTTCGATGGGCATGTGTCGTGGGGAGGTCGGTGTGGGCCTCCCCGTTCCTCCCTTCGCCCGCATTACCGGGATCAGGTCCTGTCGGGTCGCCGGCGGTCGTCGTGTGGCCGGCCTCTCAGCCCGGTTCCCCGAGCTCCCCGGTGGTGCTCTCATCGAGTATAGAAGGCCCCGGCCCGAGCCCACACCGCGGGCGACCAGGCAGCGTCGGCGCGGCCGGCCTGGCGCGCCGAACCGCAGGGGGCAGGCGTGGCCTGGGAACCGCGTGGAGCCGGCGTGGCGCGGGAACCCATCCGACCACCGCGGACCAATGCCCCCGTGCACCGGGCTTCCGGTCCCCCCGCTCCAAGTTCCTTCGCTTTCCTTGCTCTACCTCTTGACAATCGAACGTATGTTCGCTAGTGTGTTTCTACCTCCCCCGGCCTATCGAGGTTGGGAGCCCCGAATGGAAAGCGCCCGCTCCGGCGAAGAGTTGATCGAAGGCTTGGACCGCGCACATCGGCGTGCGTGCGCGGCCCAGCTGGACTTCCTTCGGCTGATCGCGGAAGTCGATCGGCTGGAGCTGTGGCGCGACTGCGACGCCGCCGACATGGCGCAATGGCTGTACATCCGCTACGGGGTCTCGTTCTGGAAGGCCCAGCGCTGGATCGCGTCCGCTCGTGCGCTCGGCGATCTGCCCATCGTCTCGGAGGCGCTTGCATCTGGCCGGCTCGGTATCGACAAGGTCGTGGAGCTCACTCGCTTCGCAACGCCGGAGACCGAACGCGATCTCGTCGCCTGGGCTCAGGACGTGGCCGCCGGTCGGATCCGCCACCGAGGGAACCTCGAAAAGCGCGATGCCGAACAGGAGGTCGTCTCGATCGAGGAATCCCGGTTCGTGGAGACCTGGTACTTCGACGAGGGTCGCCGCTTCGGGTTCCAAGGCGAGCTCCCCTCGGCCCACGGGGCGGTCGTCGAGCGCGCGCTGAGCCGACTGGCGGACTCGTTGCCGCGAATGCCTGGGGAAGAACACCGGCACTTCAGGTCCCAGCGCCTAGCTGATGCGTTGGTCGCCATGGCGTCCGCCCAGCTCGCCTCCGATCCGGACCCGGATCGGGCAACCGTTGTGGTGCATGCGAATGTTGATGCGTCCGCTGGTAACGGCTCGGGTGTCGAGATTGAAGGGACGCCGGCCGTCATCCCACAGCTGGCGGCACAGCGACTGCTCTGTACGGCCCGGGTGCAGGCGCTCGTCGAGAACGCTGCCGGCGATGTGGTCGGTTTGGGTCGCGTAGCCCGTGAGCCGTCGGAGTGGATGGTTCGCCAGCTCCGGCACCGGGACCGCGGATGCACGTTCCCCGGTTGCGGAGCCACCCGGTGGACGCAGGCCCATCACATCGAGTGGTGGTCCCGCGGCGGCAAGACCGACCTCGAGAACCTGGTCCTCACCTGTCTGTTCCATCACCGCCTGGTGCACGAGTACGGCTGGTCCATCCGCCGCGAACCAATCGGCGAGGTGATCTGGATCCGTCCGGACGGCGTCCGGTTCCACGCGGGACCGGCCCCTCCTTGGGTCGCCTGAAGCGCCGCTCCACACCATCCCGAACGTGGCCTCGTAGGGCCAGCGATTCAGCGTGTGCCGAGGTGGCGCTTCAGCGCGCGCAGGCGCTCGTCCCATTCCGCCCCGACGGTGGCCATCCACGACATGGTCTCGTTCATCGGTGAGGGGGTGAGCCGGTAGCGGACCTCTCTCCCCTCGCGCGCGGCCACGACCAGGCCTGCATCGGCAAGCGCCGCGAGATGCTTCGCCACCGCCTGGCGAGTGACCGGGAGGCGCGCGGCGAGCTCGGTTGCCGTCACGGGGCCGGCCCGGGACAGCATGGAAACGACCTCACGCCGGGTGGGATCCGACAGCGCCTGGAACACGGCTCCCACGCGGCCGGGGTCCGCGGTTCCACCACGCGCGTGCCGGTCATCGTGCGGAGGCCTCCACTGAGCGGCCTGCGAATCCCGCCCGAACTTCCAGCCGACCCTCCAGCTCATTGGCCGGCGGCGAGGCTGTCCAAGGGAGATCAATTCGTGCGTCCATGGCTCCCGCCGCGCCGGGAGCGGTTCGCAGACGAACCAGTGGCGCCCGCTCGACGACCCGAAGCAGGGTGCCGTCGTTGCGTTCCTCCACGATGAACTCGACGAGGGAGCTTCCCACGGGAGCAGCGCCGCCCTGGCCCACGAAGGGCCACCATCGGAAGGAGAGCCGCCGTCCCGGATCCACCGACTCCACCGAGATTCGACGCACGGCGCCGTCGGCGCGCCGGATCGTTCCCCGACCGCCGGAGCGGACGTCGAGCTCGATCACCTCGTCGCCGAGCCACGCCGAAAGCCCCTCGGGCCGCGTGAGCGCCGCCCACACCTCGTCCACGGACGAATCCAGCTGGACCTCGCGCGCGACAGTGTCGTCATCGGGTTCCATCAGCATTCGCAACCTCCGGGTTGCACTTCCGAACCGCACGGCGATAGGATCGCGCAACCGTGAGGTTGCACTCTAGCGCAGGATGGGAGCGAGCACACCATGGGCACGAACGAACCGGGTCCCCGGAGCATCGATCAGGACCAGCACGACCGGCACGACGCACTCGTGATCGAGGACTTCGCCTACCGGCGGTTGTTCCAGCAGCGGTTGGTGTTCCTCCGCGGCGAGATCAAGGACAGCGTCGCGGACGACGTGGCCGCCCAGCTCCTCGCGCTCGACGCCCAGGGGGACGACGACATCACCCTGTACATCGACTCCCCCGGCGGCGACGTCACCGGCCTGTTCGCCGTCCATGACACGGTGCAGCTCGTCGAATCCACCGTCCACACGCGCTGCGTCGGGATGGCCGCTTCGAGCGCCGCGGTGATCCTCGCCACCGGAACCGGGGTCCGTTCGGCCACCCCCCACGCCCGGATCCTCATCCACCAGCCCCACGGCGGCATCCAGGGGACCGCACGCGACATCGAGATCCACGCGAAGGAGTTCATGTTCCTCAGGGAACGGGTCGACGCGATCCTCGCGGAACGGACCGGCCAGCCCATCGAGCGCATCCGGCAGGACACCGACCGCGACTTCTGGCTCACGCCCGAGGCGGCCAAGGAATACGGCCTGATCGACGAGATCGTCGGCGCCCGGCCCCGCCTCGTTCGCTGACGCGGCGCGAGACCCGGCGCCGAGTCAGTACTCGCCGACAGAAACCTCCCGCCCGGCCCCGTGACGCCACCTACAATGGGCGCACGCCTCCCCGCGGCCCCCCAGACGGGAAACGAGTCGGAAGTGAGTCAGACGACGGCCGTCCGCGCGCGGTACCAGATCATCACCAAGGTCGCTTCGGGCGGCATGGGTGAGGTGTACCGCGCCCGCGACTCGGTTCTCGCCCGCGACGTCGCCATCAAGGTCCTGCACCGGAACCTGGCCGGCGACCCCGGGTTCATCGAGCGGTTCCGGCGGGAGGCCCGCGCGGCCGCCCTGCTCTCCCACCCCAACATCGTCGCCGTGCACGACTGGGGCTCCACCACCAACGGGACCTATTTCATGGTCATGGAGTTCGTCCGGGGCCGGAACCTCCGCGACCTGCTCACCCATTTCGAACAGCTCGAGGCGCAGCAGGCGGTCGAGGTCCTCGTGCAGATGCTCGCCGCGCTCGACCACGCGCACAGCCACGGCATCGTCCACCGCGACGTGAAGCCCGAGAACGTGCTCGTCACGCCCGAGGGCCAGGTCAAGGTCGCGGACTTCGGCCTCGCCAGGGCGTTCGCGGAGTCCCGGGTCAGCCAGGCTCCGGGAACCGTCACCGGCACGGTGCAGTACCTCGCGCCGGAGCAGATCCAGGGCGAGCCGGCCGACCCCCGCACCGACCTGTACGCCACCGGCATCGTGGCCTACGAGCTCCTCACGGGGCATGTCCCGTTCTCCGGGGAGACCTCGCTCGCCATCGCATACCGCCACCTGTCCGACCCGGTCCCGCCGCCGTCGGAGTCCGAACCGAGCGTGCCGCATGCGCTCGACCGGCTCGTCATCGCGTCGACGGAGAAGGACCGCGACCGACGGCCCGACTCGGCCGCCGACCTCCGGGCCGGGCTCCTCGCCGTCGCGCCGTCGCTGCCGGCCGCCGCGTCGCTCGCCGAGCTCGTGCAGGAGCTGCCCGCGGACGTCCACTCGGAGGAGGACCGCGCGTTCACCGTCACGATCCCCCAACGGATGTCGCCGAAGGCGCGGCGCCGCCGGATCCTCCGCCGGGTCACGATCGCGTTGATGGCGGTCGCCCTGCTGGCCGTCGCCGCACTGGCCGCCTGGGCGTACGTGATCCCGCACTACACGCACGTGCCGCGGGTGATCGGCCTGACCCAGACCGACGCGCAGACGCGGATCCTGCGAGCAGGCCTCGACCCGCAATTCGGCCCCCCCTTGACCTCGACCACCGTTCCCGAGGGCGAGGTGCTCCGGCAGAGCCTCGAACCCGGCGCGAAGGTCGAGAAGGGCGCCGACGTTGTCCTCCGGCTCTCGGCCGGGCTTCCGCTTCGGACGGTTCCGATCGTCACCGGCAAGCGGATCGCCGATGCGCAGGAGGCGCTCGTGGCGGCCGGGCTGGGGGTCCGCATCAAGCACGCTTTCAACGACACCGTGCACGAGGGGTCGATCATCGAACAGAACCCCTCCGCCGGGCAGCAGATCCTGTTCGGCTCCGACGTGATCATCACGGTCAGCGACGGGCGCCAGCCGGTCAACGTTCCGGACGTGGTCGGCCAGACGAGCGGCGACGCGCAGTCGATCCTCGTGGCGAAGGGGCTCGAGCCGAAGCTCTCGCAGGACTACTCGAGCACCGTTCCCGCGGGCGACGTCGTCAGCCAGGCCCCGAACGCGGGGGCGAGCGTGCCGATCGGCTCGAAGGTGGCGCTCGTCATCTCGCTCGGGCCGAGGACGTTCCCCATGCCGTACGTGATCGGGCTTCCGGTGGCCGAGGCCAAGACGCAGCTCGATGCGCTCGGCCTCGACGTGTCGACGGTGTGCATCCCGAACTCCCAGTGCGCCACGGTCGTCGGCCAGACCCCGGGCCGGGACATCGAGCGCAAGCAGGGCGACGAGGTCACGATCTACGTCGCCTGAGCGGCGCCGGTAGCCTTCCGCGGTGATCGTCGGCGCGCACATCCGAACCCACGGCGGCCTGCCGTCGGTCGTTCCCTCCGCGCGGGCAATCGGCGCCGACGCCGTGCAGTTCTTCGCTTCGAACGCGCGGCAATGGCGCCCGCCGAGCATCCCCGACACCGCCGCCGCCGGTTTCCGGACGGCCTGCCTCGAAGGCGGCATCCGGGCCGCGTTCCTCCATGCGCCCTACGTGGTGAACATCGCGTCGCCGAACGACGCGTTCCACCGGCGCTCGATCGAGCTGTGCAGGGCCACGCTGGTTGCCGCGGACCAGCTCGGCGCGCGGGGGCTGGTCGTCCACGCGGGCGCCGGCGGCCGGGGCGAGCCCGGCGAGGGCCTGGCCCGCGCGGCCGCCGCGCTCGACGAGATCGCCGCAGTCGACTCGGAGGCCTGGCCGGTGGTCGAGCTCATGGCCGGGACCGCGGGCGCGGTGGCGAGCACGATCGCCGAGGCGGTGCGCCTGTTCGACGCGGTCGGGGCGAGCGACCGGCTCCGGCTGTGCCTCGACACGTGCCACCTGTTCGCCGCCGGCTACGCGCTCGACGAGCCGGACGGCGTCCGGGCGTGCTTCGAGGAGCTGCGGGCCACGCCGCTCGCGTCGCGCCTGGTCGCCGTGCACGCGAACGACGCGGCGTTCCCCCGCGGAGCCCGTCGGGACCGCCACGCCAACGTGGGAACGGGAGAGATCGGCGCCGAGGGGTTCGCCGCGATCCTCGCCCAGCCGGAGGTCCGGGATTGCGTCGTGATGTGCGAGACGCCGGGCGACGAGGAGGTCCGGCGCCGCGACGTGGCCACCCTGAAGGAGCTGGCGCCGGCGAGCTGACGGGCGGCGTGTGCGAACTGACCGCCGGTCATGATGAAATGTCCCCCGCATGCCGGACGAACCCGCGCTCGCAACGCTCCGGGCCGCCATCGACGCCGTCGCACCGCCCGTCGACGGCCAGCCCGGCGCGGTCGACCTCGGCGTGGAGCACCACGTCGCCAAGCAGCTCGAGATGTACCTCCCCGGGTTCACCGAGATGCTCGCGGCGCTGCTCGACGCCTACGCGATGGACATCCGCGCCGGGGCCGCGTTCGCGGAGCTCACGCCCGAGGAACGGGGCGAGGTGTTCCGGCTGATGGCGAGCGAGGACTCCCAGGACATCCGGGAGGCCATCGACGCGGTGTTCGTGTTCACGCTCGGCGGGGTGTACTCCGAGTCGCGGGCAGCGCTCGGGGAGCGGGGGGCCGCGTGGGACCGGGTCGGGTACGCGGGGCCGTCGTTCGGCCATCCGGACTACATGGGCGCCTCGCCGGCGACGACCGGGGATTCGCCATGACCATGAACTCGCCGGACGTCGTCGTCGTCGGCGCCGGCGGCGGCGGGCCGGTCGCGGCCTACGAGCTCGCGGGGCGCGGCCTGAAGGTGCTGATGCTCGAGGCCGGCCCCTGGCACGACCCGTCGAAGGACTTCACGCGGCTCGAGCACGACATGAGCGCGCTGATGGACGGACGGTTCCGGTGGGGGCCGGGCGACCGGACCAAGCCGCCGTGGATCCGGCGTCGGGAGGGCGCGAACATCATCCTGCAGACCGCCGGCGTGGGCGGTTCCACGCTGCACTACAACGGGATCTCGCCGCGCGCGTTCATCCCGAACGTCGACGCGAAGTGGCCCATCGCCTACGACGACCTCGTTCCCTGGTACGAGCGGGTGGAGGAATTCCTCCCGGTGACGCTCGTCCGCGACCTGGCGGTCAAGGACGCGGCGTTCGCCGACGGATGCGAGGCGATCGGCCTGCGCAAGAGCGAGGAACGCGACGTCGCCGAGCCAGTGTGGCGGCCCTGCCACAACGCGATCCTTCCGATCGCGGAGATGACGCCCGAGACCGACCTCACCTCCCCCGACCTGGTCGGGTGCACGATGTGCGGGCACTGCCTCCAGGGGTGCGCGAACCCCATCGGGGCGCCGCTCGAGCGCAAGGCCAAGCGGGCGACGAACGTGAGCTACGTCCCCGCGGCGGTGGCGACCGGCAACTGCGAGGTCGTCCCGAATGCGTTCGCGACGGCGGTGCTGTTCGAGAACGGTGTCTCGGGCAACGGGAGGCCCGCCCGGGCCCGCGGAGTCCGGTGGCGCGACACCGAGACCGGTGAGTCCCACGAAGCCGAGGCCGCGGTCGTCGTGCTCGCCGGTGGCTCCATCGAGAACCCCCGCCTGTGGCTGAACTCCGGACTCCCGAATTCCCACGACACGGTCGGTCGCCGCCTGACCACGCACCTCCAGGACATCGTCACCGGGTTCTTCGACCGCGAGCTCCACCCCGACGTCGGACAGGTCACCATGGCCCGGGCCGACTTCCCCGGGTACGGGACGATCTTCACGCAGGGGTACGGGCCGCAGGCGTTCGCGGCGGTGATCGCCGGCGCCGGCGCCGGCTTCTGGGACCGGCCGGACCCGAACGAACCGTGGGACACGCAGGGCCGGTTCTGGGGCGAGGACGCCCAGCGCCGCATCGGCGAGTACGCACGGACGCTGTCGCTGACGCTCTCGACGAACGACGAGTCCCACTCCGACAACCGCGTGACGCTCGCCGACGACTGGCCGGCCGACGAGCACGGGCCGGTTCCGAAGGTCGTCTACCACGCGACTCCCGCCTCGCAGGAACGCCAGGACTGGCTGGCGCGCAAGTGCGTCGAGATCCTGTGCGCGGCCGGCGCCACGTCGACGCACCGCGCCAACATCCGCCAGACCGTCCTCATGACCCACATCATGGGAACGATGCGCATGGGCTCCGATCCGGCCACGAGCGTGATCGACGCCTCCTGCGAGGCGCACGAGGTCGATGGGCTCTATGTCGCCGACACGAGCGTGCTCCCCGGCGTCGGCGGCGCCAACCCGACGCTCACAGCCCAGGCGCTGTCGGCCCGGACGGCCGGCTCGATCGCGGCTCGCCACTTCGCGTAGCTCATCCGGAAGTCCGCCGGCGGCGGCGAGCGGTCAGCACGAGCGCGGTCACCACGATGACGCCGGCGAGGATGGTGAACACGATCAGCCAGACGGGGAGCGGCCGGTGCAGCCCGGTCACCGGGGGGTCGAGGCCGGAACCCGGCCCGAGTCCGTAGGCGGCGGGATCGATATCTCCCGCCACCGGGTTGCCGCCGCAGGTCCCGGCGCCCAACGAGTCCGTTGATCCCGACGCGAAGACCGTGTAGCGCTCGTCGATCTCGAACTCGACGCCGCAGTCCCCCCCTCCCCGGCCGGTCTTCACGTCGATCGACGGATCGACCGGTCCCTTGTACACGGTGTCGACGTCGAAGTTCACGACGCGTCTCGAGCCCACCTCGTCGATGCGCGCAGCGGTGCCGGTAAAGACCGCAACGGCCTGCGCGCCCTGCTCAGCCTTCGTCAGCGACACGCATGAGCACGCCCACGCCGGCTTCGACGCGAATGGCACGAGCGACGCCGTCAGCGCGGCAACGGCAACCAGGCGTCGGACAAACCGTCGTCGCGAGCGCGCCGCCGTCAGCTGACCCAACCCTCGCTTAGGGCTCGAGCTCCGCGCGGGGGCCTTCCTGGTACGAGTAGCGCTCCTCGGGCCAGGGATCGGCGTGGACGTGGTACCCGCGGACCTCCCAGAACCCCCGGCGGTTGTGGTCCGTCAGCTCGAGTCCGCGGAGCCACTTCGCGCTCTTCCACGCGTAGCGCTGGGGAACGACGAGCCGGAGCGGGTACCCGTGCTCGGCCGTCAGGTCCTCGCCGTTGTGCGCCCAGGCCACCAGGACGTCGTCCTTCAGCATGGCCTCGAGCGACAGGTTCGACGTGTAGCCGTAGTCGCAGTGCGCGATGACCCACTTGGCCTCGGGCTTCGGCTTCGCCATGTCGAGCAGCGTGCGGAACGACACGCCGTGCCACGTGTTGTCGAGCGTGGTCCAGCCGGTCACGCAGTGCATGTCGGCCCCGACGTCGACGTTCGGGAGCGCCTTGAGCTCGGCGTAGGTCTGCGTGACCGGGCTCTCGACGAGGCCGTCGACGGTGAGGTCCCACTCGGCCTCGTCGAACTTCGGGATCGGGCCGTAGTGCAACACCGGCCAGCCGCGTACGAGGCGATTGCCCGGCGGCACACGCTTGGCCTGGTCCTCCGAGACCTTCGGTCCGAACAGCTTCATGTCGGTCTGCCCTCCTGCGACTGCGACAACTGCGCCGGCGTTCCTCCCGACGGGAGCGAGTCCACAACCCGCTTCCACGCGCCGAGCGCCGCGTCGATGTCCGCGTCGCCGATGTTCACGTGGGTCAGCATGCGGACCTTCCCCGCTACCATGGTGACGAGCACGCCCTCGGCGGCGAGCCGCTCCCGGAACTCCAGTACGTCGTGCCCGGCGGCCGTTACGTCCACGAACAGGATGTTCGTCAGGGCGGCCTCGGGGTCGATCGTCCCCGGGAGCAACGAGGCGACCCCCTCCGCGAGCCGCTTGGCCCGCGCGTGGTCCTCGTGCAGCCGCTTCGGCCCCTCTTCCAGAGCGATCAGGCCGGCCGCGGCCATCACGCCGGCCTGCCGCCACGCCCCGCCGAACAGGATCTTCAGCCGACGGGCCTCGCGAATGAACTCGCGGTCGCCGATCAGCATCGAGCCGATCGGCGCGCCCAGCCCCTTCGACAGGCAGAACATCATCGCCTCGACCTCGGAGGCGTAGTCGGAGACGTCGGCGCCGGTCGCGGCACAGGCGTTGAACACGCGCGCCCCGTCCATGTACAGCGCCACCCCGCGGTCGGCGCACACCTTGTGGATCGCGCGGACGTCCTCGACCGGCATCGGCGTGCCGCCGCCGACCTGGTGGGTGTTCTCCAGGCAGACGAGGTCGACGATGTCGACGTCGTACGGGTCCGGCTCGAGCGCTGTGGCGACCTGCTCCGCGTCGATCAGCCCCCGCCGGTCGCCGGTCAGCCGCACGAACCCGACCCCCGAGAGCACCGCGGACGAGACGACCTCGGTTCCCCCGACGTGCGACGCCGCCTCGCACACGACGAGCCGGCCCGACCGTGTCAGCGCGTGCAGAGCGACCTGGGTGCACATGGTCCCGGTCGGCAGATACGCGGCCGCCTCCCGCCCCGTGAGCTCGGCGGCCCTGTCCTGAAGCCGGTTCACCGTCGGATCGTCGCCGTACCAGTCGTCGCCGACCTCGGCCTCGGCCATGGCCTTGCGCATCGCGTCGGACGGCTTGGTGACGGTGTCGGAACGGAGGTCGATCGGCGCGTTCGTCACGGTGGTCTCCCGGTCAGGAGGGAACAGTCCGGCCAGTATATTGGCGGCCGTGCCGCCGGAGCCTGACGACGCCATGCGCATCCTGATCGCCGGAACCGGGGGGGTCGGCGGGTACTACGGCGCCCGGCTGGCCGCCGCCGGCAACGACGTCCGGTTCCTGGCCCGCGGCGCGATGCTCGAGGCCTTGCAGGCGAACGGGCTCGACCTCCGAGCCGACCTCGGCGACGTCCGGCTCGACACGGTCGACGCGACCGATCACATCGGCGCATCGGACCCGCCGGTGGACGCGGTCTTCTTCCTGGTGAAGACGTACGACAACGCCGGCGCTGCGGACGCGATCACGCCGGCCGTACGCGAGGGCACGGTGATCTGTTCGCTCCAGAACGGTGTCGACAACGAGACCTTCCTCCAGGAACGATTCCCGCATGCCGTCGTGATCGGCGGAACGAGCCGCATCGAGGCGTTCGTCGTCGAGCCCGGCGTTGTCGCCCAACGCGGCGCCCAGTCGGAGCTCACGCTCGGAGCGTTCAGCGCCGACGAGCAGCCCGCGGCGAGGCGGCTCGGCGATGTCGTGACCTCGGCGGGCGTGCCCGTCACGATGACGGACGACATCCTGGCCGCGCTGTGGCTGAAGCTCGTCGTGATCACCGGCCTCGGCGGCGTCACCGCGTACGCGGGCGGCACGATCGGCGACGTGCTGGCCGATCCCGACACCGACCAGCTGCTTCGCGACGTCCTGGCCGAGACCGACGCCCTCGCCCGCACGATGGGCATCGCGATCCCGCCCGGCCTGCCCGACACGGTGCGCGCATACGCCGAGCACCAGCTCGAGCCGGACTTCAGCTCGTCCATGGCCCGCGACGTCCAGCGCGGCAAGCCGCTCGAGGTCGAGGCGCTGAACGGGGCCGTGGTCCGCTACGGTGGCGAGCACGGCGTCCCGACGCCGGCCAACCAGCGGGTGGTCGACCGCCTGCTGCCGATCCACCGGGCCGCGATGGAGGCCAGGAACGCGCCGAGGACCAGCCACTGACATCAGGCAAAGGGGGTACGCGATGAAGAGCGGACTCGAGATCGCCCAGGAGGCCACGCTCCGGCCGATCGAAGACGTCGCGGCGAGCGCCGGGCTGGAAACGGGCGAGGTGGAGCCGTACGGCCGGCACAAGGCCAAGGTGAGCCTGTCCGTCCTCGACCGGCTCGCCGACCGGCCCGACGGGCGCCTGGTCGTGGTCACGGCGATCACGCCGACCAAGGCCGGCGAGGGCAAGACCACCACCGCCATCGGCCTGACCCAGGGACTCGGCGCGATCGGCAAGAAGGTCGTGCTCTGCATGCGGGAACCGTCGGTCGGCCCGGTGTTCGGCGTGAAGGGCGGCGGCACCGGGGGGGGCTTCGCGCAGGTCCTGCCGATGGAGGACATCAACCTCCACCTCAACGGCGACTTCCACGCGGTCACGGCGGCACACAACCTGCTCGCCGCCGCGCTCGACGCGTCGATCTACAACGACAACCCGCTCGAGATCGAGGCCCGTTCCATCACGTGGCCCCGCACCCTCGACGTCAACGACCGGTCGCTGCGCGAGATCATCATCGGCCTGGGCGGCACGGCGCACGGCGTTCCCCGGGAGTCGACGTTCGTCATCACGGCGGCGTCCGAGATCATGGCGCTGCTCGGCCTGTCGGGCAGTCTGGCCGACCTCCGGAAGCGCCTCGGCCGCATCGTCGTCGCCGAGACCCGACGCAAGCAGCCCGTCACCGCGGAGGACCTCAACGTCGCCGGCGCCATGACCGTGCTGCTGAAGGACGCGATCCGCCCGAACCTGGTCCAGACCATCGAGGGCCAGCCGACACTCATCCACACCGGCCCGTTCGGGAACATCGCCACCGGGAACAACTCGATCCTCGCGAACCGGGTCGGCATGAAGCTCGCCGACTACGTGATCACCGAGGCCGGGTTCGGCTCGGACCTCGGCTTCGAGAAGTTCGCGCACATCGTGTGCCGGTACGGCGAGGTCAAGCCCTCGGCCGCCGTCCTCGTCGCCACCGTGCGCGCCCTGAAGTCGCACGGCGGCGTCCCCGACGCGGACCTCGGCAACCGCGACGACGCCGCCCTGCAGCGCGGCGTGGAGAACCTCGCCGCGCACATCGACATCGTGAACACGTTCCACCTGCCGTGCGTGGTCGCCATCAACCGGTTCCACACGGACACCGACGGCGAGATCGAGCTGGTCGCGACGCTGGCCCGGGAGGCGGGCGCGAAGAGCGTGGTCGTCAACGAGGGGTTCGAGAAGGGCGGCGCGGGGTCGGTCGACCTGGCGAACGCGGTGGTCGAGGCGAGCGAGCCGGAGAGCGAGTTCACGCCGCTCAACCCGGCCGGGCTGCAGATCCGGGCCCAGATCGAGCGCATCGCCACCTCGCTGTACGGCGCCGACGGCGTCGACTACTCCAAGGACGCGGAGTTCCGGCTGGCCCGGCTCGAGGACCTCGGGCTCGGAGAGCTGCCGGTGTGCATGGCCAAGACGCACATGTCGCTGTCGCACGACGCCACCCAGCGCGGGCGCCCGAAGGGGTTCACGCTGCCGGTCAGGAACCTGTACGCGTCGGTCGGGGCGGGGTTCGCGGTGGTGCTGTGCGGCGACATCATGCTCATGCCCGGACTCGGCAAGAAGCCGGCGTTCGCCAATGTCGACGTCGACGCGGACGGGAAGACGACCGGGCTGTTCTAGGACGCCGAAGCGCCGGAAGGATCCGCCCGGCCCCCGACGTCAGAGCTCGGCGACGTGGGCGTAGTGTTCGCGGAACTCCGCCGGTGAGGTGCCCGCGGCCTCGGCCAGGGCGGCGAGTGACGACTCGTCCTCGAGGTCCTCGCGCTCGAGCCGGATCATGTACTCGCGGGCGACCCGGTACGAGTGGCTGTCGACGTTCACCTCGCGGATCCGGACGCGGCCGGTGTCGGGATCGCTGAAGGAGCCGAACGGGCAGCGCATCCATGTGGCCCTCGCGGATCGTGATCATCGCGCCGGGGTCCTCGCTCCCGAGCGTGGTCGCGTCGCGCAGGTACTCCACCGCGCCGTACCCGAGGTCGCGCGTGTACTCGATGTCGAACGGGATCGGCGGCGCGCACCGCAGCTCGTAGCCGATGTTCGTCGCCCTCGATCGTGACCTTCTTCCCGCGCGCCTTGAACCGTTCCTTCACGAGCTTCGCGAGCACCCGGTGCAGCTCGAGCTCGGCCAGGCGGATGTGGCCGTGCTCGTCGAGCTCCACGTCCGGCATGGCCGTCTTGAGGTCCTCCTCGCGCAGGCGGAGGCCGATCCCCTCGGCCAGGACGACCACGCCGAACGGCCGGCCGTGCGCGTCCCGCTTGACCATGGCCGTCTCCACGATGTCGACGAGGTGGTCGAGTGAGATCGGCTCGGTCGGCGGGGAACTCCTCGGCGATCACCGTGAGCGTGGCGCCGGCGGCCTTACCGATGCCGAGCGCGAGATGGCCGGCGGAGCGGCCCATCGCAACCACGAGGTACCACCGCTGGGTGGTGATGGCGTCGGTCATCAGGTTGTTCACGAGGTCGACGCCGACGCTCCGCGCCGTCTCGAAGCCGAACGTCGGAACCCCGCCCGGCAGCGGCAGGTCGTTGTCGATCGTCTTCGGGACATGCGCCACGCGGAGGCGACCCGCCGGCGGCCCTCGCGATGGCCTGCGCGCGAGAACGCCGTGTCGTCGCCCGCCGATGGTGACGAGCGCGCCGAGGCCGAGCTCCCGCACGGCGGCCACGCAGTTCCGGCAGGCGCCAGTCGGGATCGTCCGAGCCCTCGTCGCGGAGCGTCGGATTGGCCCGCGAGGTCCGCAGCACCGAGCCGCCCTGCGCGTGGATCCGGGAGACGTCGGTGATGCTCGAGCGTGCGCGTCTCCGTCGTGACCCCCGTGATGAGGTGCTCGAACCCGTCGAGGATCCCGACAACCTCCCAGCCGGAGTTCACCGCCTCGATCGTGGCGGCCGAGATCACGGAGTTCATCCCGGGGGCCGGGCCCCCGCCGCACAGAATCCCCATCCGCATCGCCAACTCGCGCGCCCTTCCTCGCGTTCGCCTCCGGGTGCATCGTTTCAGGGGCGGCCGCGGCCAGCAATTCGGCGCCGCCGGGCCGTCCGGTACGCTCCGCGGTCATGGCGCACGTCCTCGGCATCGACGCGGGCACGACCGGCGTCACGGCACTGCTCGTGGAGGACGGAGGGCGTGTGGCCGCCAAGGGGTACCGCGAGTTCCCGCAGTCGTTCCCCCGGCCCGGCTGGGTGGAACACGATCCCGAGGACTGGTGGACGGCGCTCACCGCCGCCTGCGTCGAGGCCATGTCCAACGGCGGCGTGCAGGCCGCGGACGTCGCCGCAATCGGCATCACGAACCAGCGGGAGACGACGGTGCTGTGGGACCGCGGGACGCTGCGGCCGATCGCGCCGGCGATCGTGTGGCAGGATCGGCGGACCGCCGACCTGTGCGAGGCCCTCCGCGAGGAGGGGCTCGAGCCCCACATCCGCGAGCGCACCGGCCTGGTGATCGACCCGTACTTCTCCGGCACCAAGGTCCACTGGCTGCTCGAGCACGTGGAGGGGGCCCGCGAGGCGGCCGAGGCCGGTCGCCTCGCCTTCGGGACCACCGACTCGTACGTCCTCGCCCGGCTCACGGGCGGGGACGTGCACGCCACCGACCACACCAACGCCTCCCGGACGCTGCTGTACGACATCCACGCGCTCGACTGGGACGACCGGCTGCTCGAACGGCTCGGCGTGCCGCGGTCCGTGCTCCCCGAGGTGCGGGCGTCGTGCGGACGCTTCGGTCGTACCGAAGCGTCCGCGTTCTTCGGCGCCGAGGTGCCGATCGCCGGCATCGCCGGCGATCAGCAGGCCGCCCTCGTCGGGCAGGCGTGCTTCGAGGCCGGCTCCGGCAAGAACACCTACGGCACCGGCTCGTTCGTCCTCATGCACACCGGGACGACCGCCCCCGCGTCGGCGGCCGGGCTGATCACCACCATCGCCGCCACGTCCGAGGGCGAGGTCCCGTACGCGCTCGAGGGCTCGATCTTCGTCACCGGGAGCGCCGTGCAGTGGCTCCGCGACGGGCTCGGCATCATCGACGACTCGGCGGCCGTCGAGGGCCTCGCTGCGCAGGTCGAGGACAGCGGCGGGGTGGTGTTCGTCCCCGCGCTCACCGGCCTCGGCGCGCCGCACTGGGACCCCTACGCGCGCGGCGTGATCGTCGGCATCACGCGCGGGACCACGGCCGCGCACATCGCCCGCGCGACGCTCGAGGCCATCGCGTTCCAGACGAAGGACGTCGTCGACGCCATGCGCGACGACGCCGGGATCGAGTTCACCGAGCTCAAGGCCGACGGCGGCGCGAGCGTCGACGACCTGCTGATGCAGCTCCAGGCCGACGTGCTCGGCGTCCCGGTGCGGCGGCCCCGCGTGCTCGAGACCACCGCGCTCGGCGCCGCCTACCTGGCCGGGCTCGGCGTCGGCGTGTGGTCGGACCGGGACGAGGTCGCGGAACACTGGCAGCTCGACCGCGAGTTCGAGCCCACGGAAGGCGTCGATGTCGGTGCGCGGTACGCCCGGTGGCGGGAGGCCGTGTCGCGATCGCTCGGCTGGGCCCGCGACTGAGCCGGTACCGGGAACCGGGGATCTTCGCCGGGCACCGGAACGGATGCGCGCGTTCGTGCGTCCTTGTCAGCAGAGCAAACGCACAAATGGAATTCCTGTCACTCTTTTCCCGTTTGTGACGAGAGTGTCCGGGTACGCCAGTTGGGCAATGTTCGTGGCCGCGCGACGTTGCTCTCGACGACCACCGCGGCCCGAGGGAGGCGAGGCTGATGGTTCGTTGCCCCGTATGTGATTCCGCCCGGGTGGTCGTCGTGCTGTCCAGCAAACGTCGCGCCTATTGCGTGAAGTGCGCTACCAAGTGGATCCAGGACGGGAACGTCCAGCGCGCCATCGAGCCCGGCGTTCCCGCCGGCCCGGTCGTCACTCCCCCACTGATCGCGAACTAGCCCGCGCGATCGATCAGGACGGCCGCACTCCTGGAGGAATCAGACGATCCGCGATCTGAGACGGATCAGGATGACGCGCGCTCCCCGGTGGGCGCGCTGTCCGGCGTCTCCACCACGCTGACGGTCGCACCAGCGGCCTCGTCATCCGTGAGCGTTCCCGGCTCTCCCGGGAGATCGGGCTCCGGAGGAGCCTGAGCGCCCTCCTCGCCGACCTTCGCGGCGGCCTCCGCCTGCTTCGCCAGCACGGCCTTCACGCGCGACGCGTACTCGTCGACGTACTCCTGGCCGGTGACCATCATGATCTCGTACATGACCTCGTCGGTCACCGACCGCAGGACGAACCGGTCCCGGTCCCGTCCCGCGAACCGCTCGAACGACAGCGGCTTGCCGAACACCACCTGGACCCGCCCCGACATCTTCGGCATCTTCCGATCGGGCGGCTGGAGCTCGCGGGTCCCGAACACACCGACCGGGATGATCGGCGCGCCCGCCAGCACGGCCATGCGCGCGACCCCGGTCTTGCCGCGGTAGAGGCGCCCGTCGGGGCTCCGCGTTCCCTCCGGGTAGATCCCGACCACGAGGCCCTTCTCGAGCTCGCGCACGCCGGCCCGGATGGCGGCCTCACCGGCGGTTCCGCCTTCCCGCTTCACCGGGATGACATTCACCATCTTGAAGAACCACCGGGTGCGCGCGTGGTCGAAGTAGTCCGACTTGCCGAGGTACACGACGCGGCGCTTCAGCACGAGCGGGATGAACAGGGAGTCCATGAAGGACACGTGGTTGGCGGCGAGGATGACCGGCCCGTCCGCGGGCACGTTCTCGAGGCCCCGCGCCTTCGGCCGGTACAGCAGCTTCAGCAGCGGACCGAGGAATATGTGCTTGACCAGCCAATAGAACATCCGCGTTCCCTCACCCCGGGGTCGGCGTCGCTGACCTAGACTACAGCCTCACCTCCGGCCCGGCGAGCAACCCGACCCGGCCGTCCATGGAAGAGGCGAGCAGCTGGTCGCAGCGTGGGGAATCCTCGAATGGTCCTTCGCGATCGCCCTGATCGTGCTGGTCGGCGCGGCCGCCCTCTTCGGCGTGTACGCCGGGATCCAGCTGTTCCGGAACCCCGGCGCCCGGGGACGCCCCCGCCGGTCGTGACGTCGCCGGCCCCCCCGAGCGCAGCCTGAGCCCGGCATGGGGGTCGTCACCGTCTCACGCCAGTACGGCGCCGGCGGCATGACCGTGGCGACAGCCATCGCGGAGTCGCTCGGCTATCGCTTCGCCGATCGCGAGATCGTGGAACAGGCCGCGGCCCGGGTCGGCCTCGACGAGGACCTCGCGGATCATCTCGACGAGCACGTCCCCGCGCTCGTCGAGAAGGTGGGGCTCGCACTCGCCGCGGCGAGCCCGGAATTCGGGCTCGTCGCGCCGGCGGCCGCCGACGACCGGCTGCTGGCAGAGGAGGTCCGCCACGTCCTCGAGTCGATGGCGTCGGCCGGGGGGTTCGTGGTCATGGGCCGCGGAGGGCAAGCGGCGCTCCAGGACCGGCCCGACGCCGTGCACGTCCTGCTGGTCGGGGAGCTCCCCGACCGCGTGGCGCGCGTGATGCGGTCCCAGCAGCTGCCCGAGAACGAGGCGCGGGAGGCATGCCGCAGGGTCGACGCCGAGCGGGCGGGCTACGTCCGGCGGTTCTACGGCGTCGACATCTCCGATCCGCTGCTGTACGACGCCGTGCTCAACACCTCGCGGCTCGGCACCGACGGCGCCGCCGATGTCACCGCGAAGATCGCCCGGAGCCGGTTCGCGACCTGAGGACCCGACCGACGGGAGTCAGTCGAGCGTCAGGTCCACGACGACCGGCAGGTGGTCCGACGGAACCACTTCGACGCCGCGGGCGGCCAACCCCTCCGTCGGGCGGGACCGGTCGGACTCCGGGTCGACGACCACGCCGCCGAGCACCCACGCCCCGTCCACGTGGAACTCCTCCGAGACGAACAGGTAGTCGATCCTCGACGTCGGATCGGACGAGGGGAACGTCGCGCCGGACGCGTCCGGGTCCCCGCCTCGCTCCCAGGCGTCCCAGTACCGTTCCGAGATCCACCGGACGGCGGACGACGTCGCGCTCTCGTTGAAGTCGCCGCCGATGATGGTCGGGCCGTGGAACGCCGCGGTGAGGTTGGTGAGCTCCTCGGCGTGACGCCGGCGCTCCTCCCCCGCCAGGCCGAGGTGGACCGACAGGGCGTGGATGCGGTACCCGGCGCGCCCGAGGACCGCGACGAGCGCCCCGCGCGGATAGAAGCGCTTCGACGCGTGGAACCGATGGACGTGGAACCGGACGACGCGCCACGGGGGCCGGACGAGGATGGCGTTCCGGACGGTCCTCGCGAGCGGCAGGAGGCTCGGGGCGGCCGGCTCCATGTCGAGGGCACGGGCGTACCGGAGGAACCGGCGCCTGGTGCCCGCCTCGGAGATCATGGCGACGTCGGGCACGTGCTCGGCCACGGAGGCGGCGACCTCCTCCGGACCTGCCTTGAATCCCCTGACGTTGTGAACGAGCACCCGGAGATCCACGACGCCGAGAGTACCCGAGCCCGTTCCGGCCGAATCGCGGCGCGGGCGCTACCCGAGCACCGGCGCGAGCACGTCGCGAACGGTCGGGGACCCCTCGGCCTCGCGGAGCTCGTACGTGACCCGGACCGCCGGCTTCGAGATGTCGATGAGCGACCGGAGGTCGATCGGCGTGGCGATCACCACGAGATCGCAGTCGGCCGCGTCGATCATCTGGCGCATCTCGTCGAGCTGTCCCGCCGAATATCCCATGGCCGGCAGCACGGGGCCCACGTCGTACTTCTCGTAGGTCTCCTTGAGCGTGCCGACGGCGTACGGGCGGGGATCCACCACATCCGCGTTGGCCTGCCGCGCGGCGACCACGCCGGCGCCGTATTTCATCTCGCCGTGCGTGAGCGTCGGGCCGTCCTCGACGACGACCACCCGCCTGCCCTGCAGGGCGTCCGGGTTGTCGACCGTGACCGGGCTGGCGGCCTTGATCACCGTGGCGCCCGGATTGGCCTCCGCGATCGACCCCTCGACCGCGGCGATCTGCTCCGGCGTCGCGCTGTCGACCTTGTTGATCACCACGACGTCCGCCATCCGCAGGTTCGCCTCGCCCGGGTGGTACGTCACCTCGTGGCCGGCGCGGAGCGGGTCGGCCACGACGAGGTGCACCGTCGGCCGGTAGAACGGGAGGTCGTTGTTCCCGCCGTCCCACAGCAGCACGTCGCACTCCTGCTGGGCCTGCTCGAGGATGGAGCCGTAGTCGACGCCCGCGTAGACGACCGAGCCCTCCTTGAGGTGGTGCTCGTACTCCTCCCGCTCCTCGACGGTAGTGTTCGCCGCCTCGAGGTCGTCGAACGACGCGAACCGCTGGACGCGCTGCTTCGTCAGGTCCCCATACGGCATCGGGTGGCGGACGACCACCGACGTCTTGCCGGCCTCCCGGAGGGTTTGGGCCACCTTGCGGGTGGTCTGGCTCTTGCCCGCGCCCGTGCGGACGGCGCACACGGCGACGACCGGGACCGTCGCCTGCAGCATCGTCGCGTTCGGCCCGAGCAGGACGTAGTTCGCGCCGGCGGCGAGGACCTGCGAGCCGCGGTGCATGACGTATTCGTGCGAGACGTCCGAGTACGAGAACACGACGTCGTCGACCGCGAGGTCGCGGATCAGCCGGTCGAGCTCGGACTCGAGGTGGATCGGGATGCCGTTCGGGTACCGCTCCCCGGCGAGCTCAGCGGGATAGGTCCGGTCCTCGATGAAGGGAATCTGGGTGGCGGTGAACGCCACGACCTCCGTGTCCGGATCGTCCCGGTACACGGTGTTGAAGTTGTGGAAGTCGCGCCCGGCGGCCCCCATGATCAGCACGCGGCGTCGCTCGCCCATGACCTCCCCTTCCCCCCTCGGCCCGTTCGTGGTCGCTGTCGGATCGTGCGCAGGCGGCTCAGCGTATCCGCACAGGTCCGCCGCTGACACGGTCAACCCTGACCGATTCTTTCGAGCGTGCCGCGTTCGGAGCCCGGGCTCAGCCCGGCCGGGGCGCGTCGGTCGGCAGGCTGAAGGAGAACGTGGAGCCATGCCCCGGGCTCGAGACGACCCACAGGCGGCCGCGCATGGCCTCCACCAAGCGCTTGGCGATGTACAGGCCGAGCCCGGTCCCGCTCGTTCGACGGGTCATGGCGTTCTCGACCCGGTGGAACCGCTCGAACACGCGCTCCTGCTCCGACGCGGGGATGCCCTCGCCCTCGTCCTGGACCGAGACGACGGCGTCTCCGTCGCCGGCCCACAGGAGCGTGACCTCGATGGGCGCGCCGTGATCCGAATACTTCAGGGCGTTCGAGACGAGGTTCGACACGACCTGGCCGACCCGGAGCGGGTCCCCGCTGACGAACACCGGCTCGGCCGGGGCCCGGAGGCGGATCTCGCGGTCGGGCTGCTCTCGTTTGAAGTCGGCCAGCTGTTCGCGGACCACCCCGGTGAGATCGAGCCGGCGCGCGTCGACGTGCACCTGGCCGCCCTCGAGCCGCGACACCTCGAGCAGGTCGGCGATGAGCAGCTCCAGCCTGCCGACCTGCTTCTGCATGATCCGGTAGTACTCCTGACGGGCCGCGGGATCGTCCTCGCCGGTGCCCGCGATGAGCGTCGCCAGGAACCCCTTGAGCGGCGTGAGGGGCGTCCGGAGCTCGTGCGCCACGGTGGCGACGAAGTCCGCTTGGAGCCGCTCCGCGTCGGTCTCGCCGCAGATCTCCCCGGCCACGACGGCCTCGGCCTGCACCCAACCGGGCGGGGCGCGGTCACTCATGACGTCGATTCGCTTCTCCGTTCGGGGTCCTCGTGATGGATTCCTCCCTGGAAAGGAGTATCGGCATCTACCCGAAATCGGTGAACGAGCCATCCGGCGGAACTGCCCCGGGACGCGGCGGATTTCGGCGACAGGCGAAAGCACTAGTGCCTTCGCGCCCATGGCCGATACGGCCCGCGGTCGTGCCGAAACGGCTACGGCAGGGGCCGTCAGGCGCCGATAGACGGGCAAGGCCGTGCCCGCGAGCCGCGGGGGCGCCGGGATCCGACGGGAGGAAACGGGTGGCCAGCGGAGCACCATCCGCCGACCGCCGATCGGCCCTCGAGCCGATGGGCGTGTTCCTTCCCGCGCGCGGACTGCCCGGCTTCGCGTGGGCGACCGACACCTCGATGCGCCTGCTGTGGCTGGCCGGGCCGTCGGGACGCGTCCCGTCCGGCGCGGGTGCGAACGGGCGCCCACTGTTCGACGCTGTTCCCATGGGACATGCCGCCGGCATCGCCGCGGCGGCGCACCGTCGGGCGTTCGAAGGGCAGCCCTCCAACTTCGAGTTCGGCGCGGCCGGCAGGACCTACGAGGCCCGGGTCGAGCCGCTCGGGGAGGGGGAAACGGTCCTCGGGGCCGTCGCCGTCGCCGTCGACGTCTCGGACCGCCGGCGTGAGGAGGGAGAGCGCGTCGAGACCGACGCCGGGTTCCGTCACCTGGTCGAACGGGTCCCTGCCATCACGTACACGGCCGAGTTCGGCGCCTCCGGCGAGTGGCGCTATGTGAGCCCCCAGGTCGAGACCGTCCTCGGCTTCACCGCCGCCGAGTGGATGGCCGACCCCGACCTGTTCTTCTCCCGGATCCATCCGGACGACCGGGACGACTACCTGGCGGGCGAGGAACAGGCCCTCGCGAACGGCCGCTTGACCTGCCAATACCGAATGCTGGCCCGCGACGGCCGGGTCGTGTGGATGCGGGACGAAGGGGTGGTGCTGGCCGAGACCTCCGGACGTCCGGCCCTGCTGCAGGGCGTGATGTTCGACGTGACGGACCAGGTGCGGGCCGAGGAGGCCCTCCGCGACAGCGAAGAGCGGTACCGCCGTCTCGTCGACATGTCGCCGGACGCGATCCTCGTCCACCGCGAGGGGCGGTTCGTGTTCGCCAACCACGCGGCGGCGCGCCTGCTGGGGGCGGAGCGCCCCCGCGACCTCGTCGGCCTGCCCATCCTGCAGATCGTCCGCGCCGACTTCCACGACCTGGTCAAGGAGCGGGCCCGCGGGGCCCACGAGGGCCGCTCGGCCCCGCTCATGGAGGAGGTGTTCGTCCGGCTCGACGGGACGGAGGTCGACGTCGAGGTGGCGGGCATCCCGTTCGTGTACGGCGGCCGCCCGGCCGGGCAGATCGTCGTCCGCGACATCAGCGGCCGCAAGGCGGTCGACCGCCGGCTGCGCGAGGCGGAGCAGCGGTACCGGTCCCTCGTCGAGACCATCCCGATGGTGACCTACATCGTCGAGCGGGGCGACCGCGGCCCGACGCTGTACGTGAGCCCCCAGATCGAGCGGCTCGTCGGCTACACGGTCGAGGAGTGCCTCCCCGACCGCGGGCTGTGGCAGCGCATCCTCCACCCCGACGATCGCGAGCGGGTCGTCGCCGAGGACGCTTTCCACGAGGAGACCGAGGAGCCGTTCAGCTCGGAGTACCGGGTCATCGCGCGCGACGGCCGCGTCGTGTGGATCCGGAACGAGGCCGTCCTCCTTCGCGAGGCCGACGGGCCGGCCTCCTACTGGCAGGGCGTGATGATCGACGTGACCGAGCGCAAGCGGGCCGAGGACGACCTCCACCGGGCCCTCGAGCTCGAGCGCGACGCCGGCGACCGCCTCCGGGCCCTCGACGAGCTCAAGAACACGTTTCTCCACGCGGTCAGCCATGAGCTCCGGACGCCGCTGTCGGCGGTGCTGGGCTTCGCCCTCACGCTGGAGCGTACGGACCTGGATCTGCCGCAGGACGAGGCCCGCGACATCGCCGGCCGCATCGCGACGAACGCCCGCAAGCTCGAACGCCTGCTCTCGGACCTGCTCGACCTCGACCGGCTGGATCGCGGCATCGTGGAGCCCACGCTGCACGCCGTCGACCTCGCCCAGCTTGCCCGGCGGGTGATCCGTGAATCCGATGCAGGGACGCACCGGCCGGTGGACGTCGACACCGCGCCCGTCGTGATCGGGCTCGACTCCGCCAAGGTCGAACGGATCCTCGAGAACCTCCTGGCGAACAGCGTCCGCCACACGCCGAAGGACAGCCGGGTGTGGGTCCGGGTGCGGGCCGTTCCCGGCGGCGCGCTGCTCGCCGTCGAGGACGACGGGCCGGGCGTGCCGGAGGACTATCGGGATGCCGTGTTCGACGCGTTCACGCGCGGCCCCGACGCGCCACTGCACGCCCCGGGAGTCGGCGTCGGCCTGTCGCTGGTGAGCCGGTTCGCCCAGCTGCACGGGGGCCGGGCCTGGGTCGAGGAACGGGAGGGCGGCGGCGCGTCGTTCCGGGTGTTCCTCCCGCAGAACGAGGTCCCGGGCGAGGAGCCGTTCGTCGGGAGCTGATCGGCTGGGCCAGCCCGTCGGGTCAGCCGGTCGCGCGGGCCGCGCGCAGGATGACCTCGGCGCGATCGACCGGGCCTGCCGGCACCACGATCACCCAGGTCGCGCCCGCGTCCCCCAGGGCCGCCACATGCTCGCCGAACCGCTCCGCCCCGCCGATCCAGACCTCCTCGGAGGACATACCGCGCTGCCGCCGGGCCTCGGCCAGCCGGTCCGCCTCGGCCTCGTCCTCCCCCACCAGCGCGATCCCGGCCCACGTTGCCTCGACCTCCCGGCCCGCCGCTCCGGCCTCCTCGGCGAGGAGGGTCGCCTTCCGCGCGAAGTCCTCCGGCGGCGAGCCCCAGCCGTTCCAGCCGTCGGCGACCCTGCCGGCCAGCCGGACCACCTCCTCGGCCTGGGCTCCCACCCACACCGGCGGGCCGCCCGCCCGGACCGGAGGCGGCAGGAGCGGGCCGGCCACCGGCGGGACCTGGTCGCCCCCCTCCCATCCGTCGCCCCGGAACAGCGCCTTCACCGTCGCCACGAGTTCGGCGAGGTGCACCCGGCGCTCGGCCTTCGACAGCGTCGGGATGCCGAACGCCCGGTGCTCCGGCTCGTCGATCGGGTCGCCGGTGCCGACACCGAGGATCATCCGGCCGCCGGTCTGCTCGTCGATGCCGACGGCCATCTTCGCGAGGAGCCCGGCCGGTCGGAGCTGGGCCCGGGCCACCAGGGTCCCCACGCGGACCCGTTCGGTCACCGCCCCCACTGCCGCCAGCGTGGTGAACGCCTCGAGCGACGGCCGGTCGGGCGCGGCGCCCGGCGGGAAGAAGTGGTCGAACACGAACACGCCGTCGTAGCCGAGGGCTTCCGCGTCCCGGGCGGCACCCAGCACGCGGTCGGTGTTCCCGGAGAACAGCGGGAGGACGAGGCCGAGCTTCGGGGTCATCCGGCCGCCTCCAGCGCGAGCAGCGCGGCGCCGATCCCGCCGGCGTCGTTCCCCAACTGTGCGGCAACCAGCGGGACCTCCGGGCGGTGGCCGTGGCCCTCGATCGCCTCCCGCATGGCCTCCCGGGCCGGGTCCAGCAGCAGGTCGCCCGCGTCGGCGACGCCGCCGCCGACCACGACGACGTCCGGGTCGAGGACGTTGACGAAACCGGCGATCCCGGTCCCCAGCCGCCGCCCGACCTCGGCGAGCACCTCGATCGCCGCGGGGTCGCCCTGCGAGGCGGCCTGGGTCACGACGCGGCCGGTGATCCGCCCCGGGTCGCCGCCCGCGAGCTCCACGATCTGGGAACCCGGCTCGCGTTCCCCGGCCAGCCGCCCGAGCCGGCCGAGGGCCCGGCCTGAGGCAACCTGCTCCCAGCAGCCGAGATTGCCGCAGCCGCAGCGGGGGCCGTTCGGTTCGACGATCACGTGCCCGATCTCCGCCGCGAAGCCGTGGGCGCCGCGGAAGGGTCGGCCCCCCGAAACGATAGCTCCCCCGATGCCGGTGCCCACCGTGACGAGCAGCATGTCGGTGCTCCCCCGTCCGGCCCCGAGCAGGAACTCCGCCCACCCGGCCGCGGTCGCGTCGTTGTCGAGCAGGCAGGGCAGGCCGGTGCTCGCCGCGAGCCGTTCGCGCATCGGCACCTCGCGGAACGGCAGGTTCGGGCCGTATCGGACTACGCCGGTCGCCTCCTCCACCATGCCGGCCACGCCGACCCCGATCGCGACGACATCGGGTCCCGCGAGCCGCTTGGCCATGGCCTCCATCGCCTCGAGCACGGCCCCGCCGTCGCCCCCGCCGGGCGTGGGCTCCCGGTCGCGCTCGAGCACGGTCCCGTCCCCGGCGACCCGGAAGCCGGCGATCTTGGTGCCACCGACGTCCAGGCCGATGGCCTCGTTCACCGGATCCGGATGTGCTCGAACCCCGGCGCCTCCGAAACGGCCTCGGCCCGGGCGTCGATCATGGCTTTCACGGCGAGCAGGAGCTCCTGGCCGGCAGCCATGAGGTGTTGGACGACCTCCGGCCGGGCGGCCTCGGCGAACGTCAGCGCCATGCCGACCGGGCAGAACGCCACCGGGCACACGTGCCCGGCGGCGGCGCCGAACGCGCCCCGGAACGGCGCGGCCTCCTCCGAGGACGGGCCGGGGCCGTCCGACGCGCGTGCGGACGAGGCCGCGCGGGATGTTCCCCCGCTCCGGGTCGAGCGTGCGCCCGATCCCCCCGGGCCTCAGCCATGCCTCGTCCCCCTTCCCAGGTCGTCGTTCGGTCGTTTCGGTCCGCTCACCGCGTCGGCGCCGCCTCGGCGAGGGGCCGGGGCTCGCGGGCGAACCGGATCTCGAGCCGGTCCTCCACGAACGAGGCGTCCCGGATCTCGAGCCGCTGCAACGTCTGCGGCAGGATCAGGTTGCGCTTGTAGGCGCCGACCTTGACGAACAGCTCGTCGCCCCGGCGGTGCATGTCGAGGTCCTCGCGCTCGGCGAACGGCAGCCGCATCGACAGCACGTATGCCTGGCCGCGCTTGCGGACCCGGATCGGCTCCTCGACGTGCAGGATCGCCGTGGGGTCGAGGTCCCCGTACACCTCCTCGGCCATCCGCCCGAGCAGGTCGAGCCCGACCATCTCCTGGTCGAACAGCTTCGCGGTCAGGATCGGCAGCGGATCGAACGACTCATGGACCGTGGCCAGGTGCTCGGCCTGGATCTCCTTCCACTTGCCGAAGTAGGGGTCGGTGACCGTGTCCGGGATGATCCGGTTCACGACGATCGCATCGCACCGATAGCCGAACAGCGACAGGTACGTGTACGTCCGGCGGGCCTCGGCGATGACCATCTTCTCCGGGTTCACCACCAGGCGGACGCTCGAGATGGATTCGTCGATCAGGATCCGGCGGACGGCCTCGAGGTTCCGGTGGAGCTTCTCGACGCTCGCGAAGAACCGGTCGTCGGCGATCGGCAGCGACGTGATCTTCGTGACGAGCGGGCGGAGCGTCTTCACCACTCGGCGTTCCACCGGGAAGATCCGCTCGATGTACCAGTTCATGATCTCCGGCAGCGACAGGAGCCGGAGCGTCTCGGCCGTGGGCGCGCAGTCCACCACCAGCAGGTCGTACTTCTGGGACTCGACGTGCTGCTTCACGTCGATCAGGCTGAAGATCTCGTCGAGTCCCGGGATCACGGAGAGCTCTTCGGCCTGGATCGTGTCGACGCCGGCCCAGTTCATCAGCGCGATGAAGTACTCCTGGATCTCGCGCCAGTTCTGCTCGAGTCGGTGCTGGGCGTCGATCTGCTGCGCCCACAGATTGTCCGCGAGCGCGGTCGTCTCCGAGCCGATCTCCACGTCGAACGAGTCCGCCAGCGAGTGCGCGGGGTCGGTCGACATGACCATGACCCGCTTGCCGGCGCGCGCGGCTGCGGCGGCCGTGGAGGCGGCCACGGTCGTCTTGCCGACGCCGCCCTTCCCGGTGAACAACAGGACCCGCATAGCGGGCCTAGATTAGCGGCTCGGCCGGACCGGCCGTCCGCGGGGCGTCGTCCCCCTCGATCTCAGCCCCCCTCGACCCGCTTCTTGAGACCCTTCAGGGCGCCGTCGACGATGGTCTTCTCGCCCTGCCGGCGGATGAACCCGGGCACCTTCATCTTGAGGTCGATGGCCATCCGGTACGTGACCTTGGTCTCCGCGTCGTCGAGCTCCTCGAGGTCGTATTCGCCGGTGATGTCCTTGATGCCGCCCTCGACGATCTCCTTGGTGGTCCACGAGACGCCGCCGTTGTCGGGCTTGTACTCGTACTTCAGAACGTACTTGACGTCGCCGAGCACCGGCGCCTTCGCCGCCATCTCGACCTCGGAGCCCCGGCCCTGCGAGTCCTTGCTCCGAATCTCGACGGAGCGGAGGTCGTTCCACTCCGGGTAGGCCTCGTAGTCCTCGATGACGGCCATGACCTCGCCGGCCGACGCGTTGATCGTGATCGAACCCTCGGTCTGCTCCGCCACGTCCCCTCCTCCTCCTCCTCGAGGGGCCCACACGCCGGCCCCGCTGTCGGTCGCGGCCCGACGCGTCAGTCCGCGATCTCGTACGTCCACCCGCGGCCGGTGGCGCGGAAGTGCCCCACGTTCACCAGCTCGGTCCGCCCGATCCCGCCCCGGTCGACCAGCGGCTGGTGGACGTGGCCGAACAGGGCGTACCGCGGCTGTCGTTCCTGGATGAACGCCAGGAGCGGCGTCGATCCGGGCTCGAACTTCGCCGCCACCGTGTCGTAGCAGTACCACGGGATGCGCGGCGGCATGTGCGTCCCGACCACGTCGACCTCGCCCAGCGCATCGAGCTTTCCCCGCCAGTCCTCGTCCGGAACCTCCCCCGGAACCCCGAGCGGCGTCCGGACGCCGCCCCCGACCAGGCCCCATCGCAGGCCCGCCAGCTCGAACACCTCACCGTCGACCAGCCGGACGCCGTCGGGGAGCATCGACCGCAGCAGATCGGGGACGTCGACGTTGCCGTACGTGATCACGCTGCCGACAGGGAGCGCGTCGAGGACCTCCGCGTACTGCGCCGCGGCGAGCTCTGCGAACCGGGCCCGCCAGTCGAGGTCGGGGTCGGCGTGCTCCCTGATCGTCGCGCGCGCCTCCTCGAACCGGCCCCTGGCCCGCAGCTCGGCCGCGGCGGCGACCGGTTCCCGCCCGAAGATGTCGACCAGGATGCCGTCCATGTCGTGGTAGTCGATGACGTTGATGAGGTCGCCGAGCACGACGAGGGCATCGCACCCGGCCGCGGCCTCTCGGAGGCGCCCAGCGGCTCCGTGCAGGTCGCTGATGACGGTGACGCGCACGGCCGTGAGTCTCACCCGCCGCCCCCACGGGCGACAACCGCGGCGCCCGGACGCCATACTTCGCGCGCCATGGAGGTGCGCGCGGTGCTCTTCGACTACGGCCACACGCTGGTGGACTTCCGGCGGACCGAGGAGGCCCTCCTCGCGGCCTACGAGGAGATCCGGGCCCGGATCGAGGCGGCGCTGTACATCGAGGCGCCCGAGGTGGGCCACCTCATCGACCGCGTGGCCGGCGAGGTCGACCGCAGGGTGGGCGCGTCCTACGAGGCGCGTCGGATGGAGGAGCTCGACCTCGTCGCGACGTTCGACGACGTGCTGTCGGCCACCCTCGGGCTCACGGTCCCGGCCGACGTCGTGCGGCACGTGGTCGCGCTCGACCACTCCGCGTACTCGAAGACCATCACGGTGAGCGACGAGACGCTGGAGGCGCTCCGGGCGCTCCGGGGCCGCGGCCTCCGCCTTGGGCTGGTGTCGAACATCACCCTGCTCCCCGGCCTCATGCGGGCGGACCTCGACGCACTCGGCATCCTGCCGCTGCTCGACGCCACGACGTTCTCGAGCGAGGTCGGAACGCGCAAGCCCGACCCGGCGATCTTCCGCGACGCGCTCGACAAGGTCGGGGTCGAGGCCGGGGCGGCGGTGTTCGTCGGCGACCGCCTGATCGACGACGTCGGGGGCGCGCAGTCGGCCGGCATGCGCACCGTGCTCACGCGGGAGTTCCGGCAGGAGGAACCGGGCCACGACGTCCAACCCGACGCCGTGATCGAGCGGCTGGCGGACCTCGCGGCGGCTCTGGACGGCTTCCCGGACTGATTTCCGCCCGGGTCAATGGGGCAGGTGGCCGACCTTGGTCACCATCAGGAACACCGACCCGACCGACAGCATCATCAGCGCGGCGACGCTGTAGAGCATCACCTTCGCGCTCACGAGCTGCTTGTCGCCGGTCGCCACCCGGTACGCGTCGACCGCGGTGATCAGGTACCAGACGATCGACCCGAGGACGAACACGACCGCCATCGGAGCCAGCATCCCGAGCCCGCCTACGGGGTGGGTCAAGAGCAGCAGGAGCGCCGTGGCGGCGCACCAGACGAACAGGATGGCCCGCGCCGCGCCCTCGGGCTTCCGGCCGGCCACCGCGTGTCCGAGGCCGGGAAAGATCAGCGAGAACTTGAACGCCTTCTTCGGGTCGACCTCCGGCCGGACGTCGGGCTCCTGGAACAGCCGCGAGAACGGCGCCCCGCACGACGCGCAGGTGTCCCGCTCGAGGTCGTTCGGGGTATCGCAGACGGCGCACGGCCAGGTGGCCCTCGGGGGGGCGTCGAGGAACGTCGGCTCGTCCGCCTCGGGCGCGTGCCCCGCCGCGGTCCTGCTCGGATGACGGTCCATCGGCCCGGACGGCGGCGCGAGGCGCTCGGGCTCGGGCACGGTCGGCATCTCCCACAGCGCGGCCAGGAGCGATGCGGGGGTCGGGCGGCCGTCGACGGAGCGGCGGTCCTCGCCGACGCGGCGGTCCACCGGCGCGCGGCGGGGATCGCCTCCCCTGCGCTCATCGGTGACCCGCCGATCCCGGTCGCCGCCCGGCTCGCCGGGCGGGACCGGCATCGGCGGCGGCGGCACGTTCGGATGGTTGGCCTCGGGCGCCGTTCCGGCCTGCGGTGCGGAACGGGCGACGGTCGGTTCGGCGGGCCTGCCGAGCCTGGCGAAGCACTGCCCGCACCACTCGGCGCCCGCCGCAGCCAGGGCCCCGCACCGCGGACACCGGAAACTCTGCTCTTCGGTCACTCCAACATCCCCTTCAGCGACACCAGTGCCGAGCGGAACCCGGCGCGCATGCGGAGGACGCGGCGCCTCGCGCCACGCCCGCGCGACCCGCAGGTCGGCGATGCAGCTCACCACCGTGCCCTCCTCGAACGCCTCCAGGTACCACTCCAGGTGCCCGCAGGACGCGTCGCCGCGCCCGTTCCGGAACCGGACGTACAGGCCGGTCCCCGGCCGCACCCCGTCGGCCGGACCCACGCCGGTGGAATCCCAGGGAGCGCGAGACGCCCGTCGCCGAGCGCCCTCGCCCCCGGCCACCAGGCCGGGTAGCCCGCGGGATCGCGGAGCACCTCGAAGACCCGGCTCGGCGTCACCCGCACGAACCCGTGGTCGAGCGAACGGACCGGCTCGGTACCTCCCAGATGTCTTCGGCCGTTCACCGGTCCCGCCTGAGCCTCCAGGTGGAGAAGATCAGGGCGGCCGATGAGGATGGCCGCGAGGATGACGTAGCCGGCCCCGCTCCCCGTGGAGCCCAATCCGCCGCTCGGCGAGGGTGATGGCGCCTCGCTCGGCGTCGCGGCGAGCGCGGGCGGCGCGTTCAGGAGCGACGCCGGCCAGGTCGCGAGGGCCGCGATGCGAAGCGCCCGGCGTCGGCAGCGAGCCATGTACGAAGTGTGCATCACGCGCCCGAACGATGGCCGCGAACCCCGAGGGGGGCGGGGAATTCCCGTCCGTGCTCCGTCAGGCGTAGAGATCGTCGACGTCGCCGGCGAACTTCTCGAGGATGGCCCGGCGGCGGACCTTCAGCGTCGGGGTGATCTCCTCGGCCTCCATCAGGAAGTCGCGCTCCAGGAGCTTCCAGCGCTTGATGCCCTCGGCCCGGGAGAACTGCGAGTTCACCGACTCGACGGCGGCCGCGACGGACTCCTCCACCGCGGGGTCCCGGCGAGAGCTCGGCCGGGTCGGTCGAGGCGAGGCCCCGTTCCTCCGCGAACTTCGCCAGCGCCTCCGGGTCGAGCGTGATCAGCGCGACCAGGTACGGACGGCGGTCGCCGACCACGACGGCCTGGCTGATCAGCGGGTGGTACTTCAGCGCGTTCTCGAGCTCCTGCGGCGCGACGTTCTTGCCGCTGGACGTGATGATCAGGTCCTTCTTCCGGTCGGTGATCTTCAGGTACCCGTCGTCGTCGAGCTCGCCGACGTCGCCGGTGTGCATCCACCCGTCGGCGAGCATCTCCGCGGTGGCGTCCTCGTTGCGGAAGTAGCCGGGGAACACGTTCCCGCCCTTGACGAGCACCTCGCCGTCCTCGGCGATCCGGACCTCGACGCCCGGGATCGGCGGGCCGACGGTTCCGATCTTGATCCGCTCGCGGTGGGTTCAACGACGTGGGGCCGGTCCCCTCGGTCTGCCCGTACACCTCGGCGATCGGCATGTTCACCGCGTGGAAGAACTTGAGGATGTCGACGTTGATCGGCGCCGCGCCGGAGATGAAGACCTGGCACTGGTCGAGCCCGAGCGCCGCACGGAGCGGGCCGAACATCTTCTCCTCGGCCTCGTGCAGGCCGTGCGTCATCTCCTCGATGGGCTCCTCGCCCGACTGGCGCATCTCGACGACGGCGGTGCTCACGTACACAGCGCCCTCGGCGGCCATGCGCTGCTCCTCGGGGAGACCGCCCAGGCGGGCCTGGATGCCGGCGTAGAACTTCTCCCACACCCGGGGCACCGCGAAGAACACGGTGGGCCGGCAGGCCTGGAGATCCTGCGAGCACGGTGTCGAGCGATTCCGCGAACCACGTCTCGATGCCGTTCACGACCTGCGACATGTGGCTCGTGATGCGCTCTGCGATGTGGCTCAGGGGCAGGAAGGACAGCCGCCGGCCTGTCCCGAACGGCTCGTCGAACACCTGCAGCAGCGAGCCGACCGTCCACACCACGTTGTCGTGCGTGAGCATCGCGCCCTTGGGCGGGCCGGTCGTCCCCGACGTGTACACGATCGTCGCGACGTCCCCGGGGCCCGCCGTCGTGCTTCGTTCGTCGTACTCGCCGGGGTGCTCGGCGTCGTACGCGCGGCCCCGTTCGCGGAGCGTCGGCCATCGACAGGACGAACCCGTCGGCGCTCTCCGGGTAGTCGTCGATCACGACGGCATGGCGGAGGGCGGGGAGCTCCGAGCGCTCCTTCTCGACCTTGCGGAGCTGTTCCTCGTTCTCCACGAAGATCACCGCGGCGTCGCAGTGGCCGGCGATGTACGCGGCCTGCGACGGCGAGCTGGTCGTGTAGATCGGGGCCGTGACGGCGCCGGCGCACATGGCGCCGACGTCGGCGATGTGCCACTCGGGGCGGTTCGCCGACAGGATGCAGACGGCCTGCCCCGGCTCGACGCCGAGCGCCGCGAGGCCCGTGGCCACCTCGCGCACGGCCTCCGCGTAGCCGTTCCAGGAGATCTCGCGCCACTCGCCGTCCGCCTTGTACTTGAGCGCGGCTGCGTTCGCCTCGGCGTTCGACAGTTTCGTGGAAGCGCGTGGTGATGGTGTCGCCCGGCATCGCGGTCCTCCCTGTGGCCTCGGGTCGGCTGGGCGCCTATCGTGACGCCTCCGTCAACCACCGCGCCAGTGGCCGACGAGTCGCGGCCACGTGAACAGCCGCTCGACGCGGGTGCGGCCGGCCTTGCCCATGGCCTCGGCCCGGCTCGGGTCGGCGAGGAGGGCGCCGACCGCCTCGGCCACGGCGCCCGGGTGGCGCCCGTCGACGACGCAGACCGGTCTCGCCGTCGACGACGGCCTCGGCTGCTCCACCGGAGTCGCCGGCCACCGCCGGCCTGTCCGGCGGCCGCCGCCTCGAGAAACACGATCCCGAACCCCTCGACCTCGAGCCCGGCCAGTCGCGAGCGGCACGGCATTGCGAACACGTCCGCGGCCGCGTGGTAGGCGGGGAGATCGGCGTCGGCGACCTCGCCGGCGAACACGACCGAGCCTGCGGGCGCCTTCGCGGCCATCTGCTCGAGGCGCTCGCGGTCCGGCCCGCCGCCGACGACCAGCAGCACGGCGTCGGGTTCCCTCCGCCGGATCGCCGGCATGGCCTCGATGAGCACGTCCTGGCCCTTGCGCTGCACCAGCCTCGACACGCAGACCACGAGCGGCCGGTCTGCCTGGATCGCCCGTGGCGGCGCCGGATCGCGTCCGGATCACCCGCGCCCGGGCGGAACCGCTCGGCGTCCACGCCGGGTGGCAGGAGCGACAGCGGGACGTTCGCTCGGCACCGCGGTCCCGATGACCCCGCCGGTGAACCGGCTGACCGCGAGGACCCGGCTCGCCCGAGCGGTGGCCCGGCCGAGCAACGCGTGCAGCACGGGCGTCAGGGCGAACCAGTACTCGGTCCCGTGGGTCGCCACGATGTACGGGAGGCCGAGGCGCGGCCCGAGGAGCGCGAGGGGCAGCCCGTGGCCAAACAGCACGACCTCGGCGCCGTGATCCTCGGCCGCGATCCGCACCCGGCGCAGCAGGTCGGTCGAGGGCCACAGGAACGTCGTCGGGAAGCGCTCCACCGGGAACGGCACGGCGGCGTCGTGCTCCCGCCACCCCGGCCAGTTCGGCGCGACGACGGCGACGCGGTCGGCGGGCAGATTGGCCGCCACGTTCCACACGTACTGCTGCACCCCGCCCACGCGGGGCGGGAAGTCGTTCGTGACGATGAGCGTCCGGGGCACGTCCACGGCGCCCGTATGCTGGCAGAACGATGCCGGTAACGGACGGAGTGCGCGCGCTGGAAGAGGGAACCGGCGCGTTCGCTCGACCTGTCGCCGGGTGGCTGACGGTGACGGTCGCCGGGTCGGACGCGATCGGTGGCTCAACGACCTGGTGACGAACCGCGTCGACGACATCGGGCCGAACGAGCTCCGCCGGACCCTGTTCCTCGACCGAACCGGGCGGGTCCAGGCCGACTTCCACGTCGAGTCGATCGCGCGACCAGGGGGGCGCCCCGGCCGGATTCCTCGCCTGCAGGACCCGCACCGCAGCCGGAGCGGATCGAGCGACCTCCTCGACCGCTACATCCTTTCCTCCGACGTCACCCTCGGCCGACCGGACGGGCGCGGAGTGGCCGTGGTCGACAGCCGATACTCGACGGCGCAGTTCATCGGCCTGGCCCGGACGCTCGGGACCGCTCGGCTGGGTCCCGGCGATCTCCGACGCCCGGAGGAGCGAGCCTGCGGCCGCATCGGCAGTCGACGAGATGTGCTCGAGGCCACGCTCCGAGGACTGCGGAGGTCTGCGCGCATCCGGTGCGGCGTGCCTCGGTTCGGCGTCGACTTCGGCGACGAGACTGGCTCCCCGCCGAGGTCGGGGTCGACGACCTCATCGACGCCACCAAGGGGTGCTTCCTCGGCCAGGAGTCGGTCGCCAAGGTCCGGAACCTCGGCCACCCTCCCCGGCTGGTGCTGCCCTTCCAGACCGCCTGAGCGCGTCTACCCGATGGCGCAGATCACCGCCGACGGCGAGCCGGTCGGGCGCGTCACGAGCGTCGCGCCGCTCGACGACGGCGACGGAACGGCCTGCATCGGGTGGATCCGGTGGGAGGCCCGGGACGCCGACCTCACCGTCGACGCCGGGGCGCCGCTCGCCCAGCGCCGTCCGGCTGACGCTTCAGGCGGTCGTTCCGGCCGCGCGGAGCGCTTCGATCTCGTCGTCGCCGAGCCCGGCCTCGCGCAGCACCTCGTCGGTGTGCTGGCCGAGGCCCGGCGCCGGCGTGAGGCGCTGGAACCGCTCGCCGTCCAGCACGAACGGCGAGGTCGGGCCGACCCGGCGCCCGTCGACTTCGGCCACCAGCCCGCGATGCTACGACCTGGGGGTCGGCGAAGGCCTCCGACGGCGAGTTCACCGGGCCCACACATGCCTCGATCGCGCTCAGCCGTTCCACCCACTCGTCGCGGGGCTTCGTGGCGAAGGCCGACGACAGCCGCGCGCGCATCGCCTGCTGCTGGTCCTGGGGGCCGAACTGGGTGTGCACGAGGTCGGGGAGCTCGAGGGCGGTGCACAGCGCCGTCCAGAACTGAGGTTCCAGCGCCCCGACCGTGAGCCACTTCCCGTCCCCGCACTCGTACACGCCATAGCAGGCGTACGCGCCCGACAGCGGCATGCGGCCGCGCCGCGGTTCCTCCCCCGACTGCAGGAACGCCCCGGCGTGGATCGACAGCCAGGAGACCACGCCATCCATCATCGCGGTGTCCACGAACCGCCCCCGGCCGGTTCGTTCGCGTTCCAGCAGCGCCGCCAGGACGCCGATCACGGCAGCCATCCCCCCGCCCGCCATGTCGCCGACCTGCACGGCGGGGACCACCGGCGGGCCGCCATCAAGACCGTTGAGGTCGAGCATCCCGGCGAACCCGATGTAGTTGAGATCGTGGCCGACCCGGTCGCGATACGGCCCGTCCTGCCCGTACCCGCTGATCGCGCAGTAGACGAGCCGCGGGTTCGCCTCCATGAGCGCCGAGGGGCCCACGCCGAGCCGGTCCATCACGCCCGGCCGGAACGACTCGACCAGGACGTCGAACCCCCCGGACAGGCGCCGCAGGAGCTCCGCTCCGGCCGGGTCCTTGAGGTTCACCACGACGCTGCGCTTGCCCCGGTTGAGCGCGCGGTGGGCCGTGGACTCCCCGTCGACGAGCGGCGGCGTCCACCGGATGTAGTCGCCCCGGGCGGGCTCCTCGACCTTCACGACGTCGGCTCCCAGGTCGGCCATCAGCAGGGTCGCGTATCCACCGGGGAGCAGCCGGCTGCAGTCGAGGACCCTGACCCCGTCGAGTGGCCCGGTCACCGCCACCCCTCCTGACCAGTGCGAATCGGGACGATCGGCGCGCGCGAACCTCCACAACGGGAGAAATTCGGGTGAGATCGCGAAAATCCCCCTTCCATCTTCGAAGCCGACCGTGCTAGACATAGGTGGGGAAGCGCCCACTTGCCCCGGAGCCGCGATCGAGGAAGGAAGTGTGGTGGTGCCGGTGAGTGGTGGGATCGAGGAAGGCATGTTCATGAGCGAGACGATGTTCGATTTCGATGTGTCGCGTCTTCCCGAAGGACCCGATGCCGCCGGACCTCTGGCAGGACCGGGCGGCATGCTACGGCATCGACCCCGAGGTGTTCTTTCCCGCCTCGGAGGAGGACGCCGGCCTCGCCCTCAGCTATTGCGGGGCCTGCTCGATCCGGGACACGTGTCTGTCCTGGGCCATCAAGAACCGGGAGCGCTACGGCGTGTGGGGCGGGTTCACCGAGCAGCAGCGCCGCCGCATCGCCCGCCACGTGGCCTGACCAGCCGCGCGTCCACCGGCCACCACGCGTGCCGAGCGTTCGGATTGCCGTTCGGCTTGACTATCGAACACGTGTTCGGTAACGTCGCCGTTCCCGCGGCCCCGGGAGGCAGACGTTGCTGCAGCCGGCCGGCGTGGACGCGGTGCTCGATCCGGACACCCCGCTCCATCGCGTCCCGTTCTGCGTGATCGACCTGGAGACGACGGGCGGGTCGCCCCGGACGTGTTCGATCACCGAGATCGGCGTCGTGAAGTACCTCGCCGGCGAGCGGATCGGGACGTTCCACTCGCTGGTGAACCCCGGCGAGCCGATCCCCAGGTTCATCACCCACCTCACCGGGCTCGACGACCTCGACGTCATGCACGCGCCCCCGATCGAACAGGTGCTGCCGTCGCTGCTCGAGTTCCTGCAGGGAAGCGTCTTCGTCGCGCACAACGCGCAGTTCGACTTCGGGTTCGTGCGGGCGGCGGCGCGGTCGCTCGGGTATCCGGATCCCGATGGCCCGCCGGTGTGCACGGCCAAGCTCGCCCGGCGGGTCGCGTGGCAGGAGGTCCGGAACGTGCGCCTGGCCACGCTGGCCCGGCACTTCCGGACGCGGGCCACGCCGACGCACCGGGCGTTCCCCGACGCCGAGACGTGCGCCGAGGTGCTCCACTCGCTGCTCGAGCTCGGCGGGCGGCTCGGCATCCTCACGCTCGGCGACCTCCGGGAGGCCATGCGGGCCCGGGGCCAGCCCCACTACGCCAAGATCCGGCTGGCCGACGCGCTCCCCCACGCCCGGGGCGTGTACCTGTTCGTCGACCGCCACGGCCGGGTGCTCTACGTCGGCAAGGCCACCGACCTCCGGTCGCGCGTGAAGTCGTACTTCTACGGCGACACGCGCAAACGCGTCCGCGACCTGCTGGCGAAGACCGCGCGGGTGGACCACCGGGAGTGCTCGTCGGACCTCGAGTCGCTCGTGGCCGAGGCCCGGCTGATCGCCCGGCACGAGCCGCCGTACAACCGGCGGGGCCGGACGTGGCGGGCCTACGCCTACCTCAAGGTCGACATGACCGAGGCGTGGCCGCGGCTCAAGGTCGTCTCGACGCCGGGCCCGCCGACGCTTCGCGGCAGCGATGTCGTGTACCTCGGCCCGTTCCACAGCCGGGGCATCGCACGGATGGCGAAGGACGCCATCGAGGACGTCGTGCCGGTCCGCCGGTGCACGCGCTCGATGGGCCGCTCCACCCGGTTCTCACCCTGCGTGCTCGCCGATCTCGGCCGGTGCACCGCGCCGTGCGACGGCCGTGTCACCCCCGAACGCTACGAGGAGCTCGTCCGCGGGCTCATCCACTCGCTCTCCTCCCCGGGCGGGCTCCTCGAAGCGCTCGAGGCCCGGATGATGCGGCTCGCTTCCCTGGAGCGCTTCGAGGAGGCAGCCCTGGCACGGGACCGCCTGCGGGCGTTGGCCGAGGCCATCGCCCGCAGGCGCCAGGACCGCTGGCTGCTCGGCGCCGGCCGGATTCGCTTCGCGAATCCGGCCGGCGCCCCCGTCCTTATCGACTCGGGGTCGGTCGCGACCTCCGTGGAGCCGCCGCCGCACGCGGCGGCGGCTCCACTCCCCTGCCCCCCGGAACGCGCCGACGAGATCGCCGCGGTCCGCTCCGTGCTCGCCCGCCGCCCGCCGGCCCTCGTCGATGCCGAGCGCCCGCTCTCCGAACCCGTCGATGGCGGCCGCCGCCTGGCAGACCTGCTGGCTCGCCTGCGCGCCGTCGACCGGCGCTGACCCGACGGCCGCGTCTACACTGGGTTCCATGGAAACCGCGGTCATCCTCGAAGGCGCCCGCACGCCCATCGGCAACTTCCTGGGCACGCTGGCCGAGGTGCCCGCGGTCGACCTGGGCGTCGTGGCCACACCAGAGGCCCTGCGCCGGGCCGCGATCGAGGCCGACCAGGTCGAGGAGGTCGTGTTCGGCCACGCGCGCCAGGCCGGCAACGGCCCGAACACCGCCCGCCAGGTGGCCTACCGAGCGGGATCTCGGCAGGAGACTCGCCGGGCATCACGGTCAACATGGCCTGCGGCTCCGGGACCCGGCCGTCCAGCATCGCGGCCGAGCAGATCATGCTCGGCAACGCCGAGGTGGTCGTCGCCGGCGGCAGGAGAACATGTCCCGGACGCCGTTCCTCATGGACCGCATGCGGTTCGGCTACCGGATGGGCAACGCCACGGTCCACGACGGCATGTACAGGGATGGATTCCTCGATCCGCTCTGCGGCCTGCTGATGGGCGAGACCGCGGAGAACCTCGCCGCGAAGCTACGGCATCTCCCGTGAGGAACAGGACGAGTTCGCGCTCCGCCTCCCAGCAGAAGGCGCGTCGGGCCGGGAGGGCCGGCGCGCAAGGAGATCACGCCCGTCGAGGTTCCCGGGCGAAGGGCGAGGTCACCGTGTTCGTCCGACGGACGAACACCCCCGCGAGGACACCACGATGGAGGGCCTGCGCCACGCTCAAGGCGACGTTCTCGGCGACGGAGGAACGGTGACCGCCGGCAACTCGTCCGGCATCACCGACGGCGCCGCCTCGATGGTCCTGATGAGCTCGCTCGCGCCGAGTCGGAGGGCCGGACGCCGCTCGCCCAGATCGTCGCCGTACGCGAGCGCCGGCGTGGACCCCGCCGTACATGGGCATCGGCGTCGTCCCGGCGACCCGCAAGGTGCTCGAGAAGACCGGGCTGTCGCTGCAGGACTTCGACGTGATCGAGGTGAACGAGGCGTTCGCCGCGCAGGTCCTGGCGTGCGACCGCGAGCTCAAGCTCGACCACGACAAGCTGAACCCGAAGGGCGGCGGCATCGCGCTCGGCCACCCCATCGGGATGACCGGCGCGCGCATCGTGCTCGACGGCGGCCTACGAGCTCCGCGAGCGCGACCGTCGCTCGCCCTGGCACGCTCTGCATCAGCGGCGGCATGGGCATGGCGATCGTGCTCGAACGGGCGTGAGGGAGGCTTCCACGATGGTCAACGCGGTCGTGCTGGTGCAGTGCGAGATCGACGAGATCCCCGAGGCCGCCCAGGCCATCGCCGACATCCCCGGCGTGTCCGAGGTGTACTCCGTCGCCGGTGAGTACGACCTGGTGGTCGATCATCCGCGTGGGCGACCACGACGAGCTCAGCCGCGTGATCCCCGAGGGCGTCGCCAAGGTCGACGGCGTCGCCCGGACGGAGACGCTCATCGCGTTCCAGGTGTACTCGAAGCACGACCTCGACCGGCTGTTCTCGATCGGCTTCGACGAGGGCCAGGGCCAGCGCTAGCCGTTCGCCGCGCCGATCGAATAGCTCACCGACACCCCGATCACCGCCTCGGCGCGGCTCAGGCGTCGGATTCGCGTTCGCTGTCGAGCATCGCCATCTGGCGCTCGTCGTAGCGGTCGCCGGCCGCCGCGCCGGGCGGGACGGCGCGTTCGATGTCGGCCAGGTCGTCCTCCGTGAGCTCCAGGTCGAGAGCGCCCAGCGCTTCGTCGAGCCGGTCGCGGCGGCGGGCGCCGACGAGCGGCACGATGTCCTCGCCGCGCGACAGCACCCACGCGATCGCCACCTGGGCGACCGTCGCGCCTTTCGCGTCGGCGACCGCCCGGAGCGCCTCCACCAGCTCGAGGTTCCGATCGACGTTCTCCTCGCTGAACCGCGGATGCCGCGTCCGGATGTCGCTCGGAGCCACCTCGCGGTCCTTGGACCAGTGGCCGCTCAGCAATCCGCGCGTCAGCACGCCGTATGCCGTGATCCCAACGCCGAGTTCGCGGCACGCCGGGAGGATCTCGCGCTCGATCCCCCGCGAGAGCAGCGAGTACTCGATCTGGAGGTCGGCGACCGGGTGCACAACGTTGGCCCGCCGAACCGTCTCCGCGCCCGCTTCGGAGAGGCCCAGGAACCGCACGTAGCCGGCCTCGACCATCTCGGCGATCGCGCCGACGGTCTCTTCGATCGGCACGGACGCATCGACCCGGCCCGGGCGGTACACGTCCACGTGGTCGGTGCCCAGCCGCCGGAGCGTGTAGGCGAGCGCGGTCTTCACCGCGTTCGGCCTGCCGTCGAAACCGATCCACTGCCCGTCCGGCGAACGCTGCCCGCCGAACTTCACGCTGATCAGGACGCCGTCGCGGTCGCGGCCCTCGAGGGCGTCGCGGATCAGCATCTCGTTGTGCCCCATGCCGTAGTAGTCGCCGGTGTCGAGCAGCGTGATCCCCGCGTCGAGCGCCGCGTGGATGGTGGCGATGCTCTCGTCGCGATCCGCGGGGCCGTACAGGTCGGACATCCCCATGCACCCGAGGCCGATCGCGGAGACCTCCGGGCCGTTCGTGCCGAGTCGTCGTGTTCGCATCGATCGCTCCTCGTTCCCGGAGGACGCCTGTTCAGCTCATGGTGATCGGGGCGTTCGGCTCATGGTGGGGGCGGCCCCCAGAACCCGGACTCCTTCGCCCGCTGCATGGACGCGAGCCGGTCGTTGAGCTCCTGGATCAACCAGAAGTGCTGGAAGCCGAGCCGGTCCCGAATCCCGCGCAGCTCGATCCGAGATCCGGACCGCAGGACCGCGGCGCCCTCACCGTCGCCGCCCTCGAACCGACCGATCTCCGTCCAGGGGAGCTTCCGCGTGCTCAGCCCGTTCCGGACCTCGATGCCGTCCGTCGTGACGGTCACCGAGCTGCGGGACTCGATCCAGATGAGCACCGCAAACACCGCGACCACGAGCGCCGCGATGCCGACGATCGCCCACACCAGCGGGATCCCGAGCAGCACGGCCGCCCCGACCACGACCAGGCCGCCGACCGCGAGCGCGATCTCCAGCATCACGTCGAGCGCGTTGAAGATGTCGTCGGCGCTCGCGATGCGGCGCCGCAACGGGCTCCGGTAGCGGACGCCCTCCTCGACCCGTGGGGCGTTCATCGCACGGGCTCCACGGCCATCGGGAGCGCCGTTCGCGCCCAGCTGCTCATCGCCTTGGTGTCGTCCCAGCCCTGGTACTTCGCGGCGAGCAGCCGCCGCGCGGCCTCGTCCTCGTCCCCAGGCTCCACGACACGCGCCGTGGCGGCCACCTCGTCGGCCTCCCGCGAGCCCAGCCGGACGGTCACCGACGGATCGGCCCGGAGGTTCCGGACCCAGTCGCTGCGGTCGCCGCCACCGGAGAGCAGGTACAGCGCGCGCCCATCGGACGTCATGCCGAACCAGATCTCGATCGTGTGGGGGTCGCCGGTCACCCGGCCCGTGGTGGTGAGGTAGCAGTACGACTCGCCGGCGAGCTCGGGGTCGAACCCGGCCACGGCCCGGCCTACCGCAGGGCCCAGACGACGAGCGCCGCGATGACCAGCAGGCCCGACACCAGGAAGATGATGTCGCCCTTCTTCACCTTTCCGGGCTGCATCGCGTTGAAGCCCATCGCTACCCTCCGGCCGGCTCGGGGAGCCGGTAGTACTGCCGGAACTTCTCCTCCGACAGCCAGTAGATGTGCTGGCGGACGGTGGAAGCATACGTGCGCGCCTCGGCCTCGTCGGAGCACGCACGCTGCTCGATGTCGCCGCCGCCCGGGTCGACGATCACGACCCGCCAGGACGAACCCTCCACGTCCTCGACCCGGACGCCGTAGCGGTTGTCGTCGGGCACGCCCGTCATCCCGCGGGCCGGGCGGCCTTGGCGTGGGCCTCGCCGGCCGCCCGGATGGACTCGAGGTGCGCCTTCGTGGGGGCCATCACCGTGTCCTCGTCGAGCACGACGGCCGCCTCCATCCCAGCGAGCTTCTCGAGTGCCGCCTCCAGGGCGGACCCGGCGATCTCCACCTGCGCGATCGCCTCGACGAACACCGCCGTGTAGTGCGGCTGGTACGGCTTGCCGCAGTGCCAGCAGTGACCGCCCGATGCCATGACCTGCTGGCTCAGGAAGTCGCGGCCGCAGTTCTGGCAGGTGCCTCGGATCTTCACGCGGTCTCCTTCTCGACGGGTGCGGCTTCGCCTCGGGGGGTGGTTCCTTCGCGAGCGGCTCGGCGCGACTCGAGCGCCTCCACCACGCGGTCGGCCAGGGCGAACGGGTCGGCCGGCTTCACGAACCAGGCGTCGGCGCCCGACCACCGGGCGAGCCAGGCGTCGTGCGGCCGGTCCAGCAGGATCACGATGACGCCCTCGTACGGCGGGAGCTGGTCGCGCAGGTCCTTGGTCAGGGCGAACGCCCCCGCACGGGACTGGATCTCGTCGGCCAGGACGATCTCGGGCTCGAACTTCCGGGCGAGCTTGACGCCGTTCTCGCCGTTCTTCGCCTCGATGAACTCCAGGCGCTCGCCGAGCTTCCGCTCGATGCCGGAGACCGCGAGACGCATCTGTTCCTTCACGGACTCGCTGGCGGAGGTGAGCAATACTCTCATCGGCCCGCATTCTAGCCGGGGCTCCGGGCCCGACCGCCGGGCGCGGGTGCCTGTGTCGACGCGGCAAGGGGAAGGGCGCATGGAGAAGACCGGACAACAGCTCACCGCGGAGTTCATCGGGACGTTCGCGCTGGTGTTCATCGGAGTGGGCGCGACGATCATGGCCGCCTCGGGTGGCGGCCTCATCGGGGTCGCGCTGGCGACGGGCATCGTGCTCGGCGGTGATGGTCTCGATCCTCGCCCACCTCTCCGGCGCCCACTTCAACCCGGCGGTGACGATCGGCGTCTGGGTCACCGGGAACATCAAGACGGGCCTGGCCGGGCTGTACATCGTCACGCAGCTGGTGGCCGCGGTCGCCGCCGCCGCGCTGGCCCGCGGGCTGTACCCGGAGCCGTCCTGGAAGGCGGCCAACCTCGGCGCGCCCGGCCTCGGCCTCGGCGTCTCGTCCGGGCAGGGCGTGCTGATCGAGGCCGTGCTGACGTTCTTCCTGGTGCTCGCCGTGTACGGCACCGCGGTCGACGATCGGGGGCCGTTCGCCAAGACGGCGGGGCTCTCGATCGGGCTCGTCATGACGTTCGGCATCCTGGCCGCCGGGCCGCTCACCGGGGCCGCCATGAACCCGGCCCGGGCGTTCGGGCCCGAGGTGGTCGGCGGTCACTGGGAGGACTGGTGGGTCTACTGGATCGGCCCGATCGGCGGCGGGATCGTCGCGGCGGCCGTCTACTGGTTCGCGTTCCTCGACGGCCGGGAGAAGCTGACGTCGGCTCGGAAGTCCGAACACCCCATCGGCGGCCCGACCGAGTCCGACTGGAGCGACGAGCCGGCGTAGCGGGGCGGTTACCGGAGACTCGGGGTCGCGCGCTCGACGATCCGCGCCGTGTCGACGCCCGTCGGGAGCGTTCCGAAGGCGAGTCCGCGGTCGCCCTCCAGCCGTGAGCGTGACGAACGCCGCCGTGACCGCCGGGTCGCCGTGGCGCACGAGCAGCGATCCCTGGAAGACGAGCGCCATCCGTTCGACGAGCCGCCTCGCCCGCTGTTCGATGTCGGTCGCGTCGGCGAGCTCGTCGCGGAGCTTGGCCGCGGCGGCGTCGAGCCGCGGTTCCGTCCCCTCGGCAATGGCGACCTCCGAGAAGAACGCATCGACGGACTCGGGGCTGCGGGCCATCGCCCGGAGCACGTCGAGCGCGATGACGTTCCCCGAGCCCTCCCAGATCGAGTTGAGCGGGCTCTCCCGGAACAGCCGCGGCAGGGTCGACTCCTCGACGAACCCGTTGCCGCCCAGGCATTCCAGCGCCTCGGCGACCGTCGGCGGGGTTCGCTTGCACACCCAGTACTTGCTCACGGCGGTGGCGAGCCGGGCGAACGCCCGCGCCTGCGCGTCGCCGGCCCAGGCCTCGTCGTAGGCCCGCGCGAGGCGGAGCGCGGTCAGCGTGGCGGCCTCGGTCTCGACCTGGAGGTCGGCGATCACGTTCCGCATGAGCGGCTGGTCGGCGAGGAACCGGCCGAAGGCGCTGCGGTGGGCGGCGTGGTGCGCGGCCTCGGCGACGGCGCGGCGCATCAGGCCGGTCGAGCCGAGCACGCAGTCGAGCCGGGTGTGGTTGACCATCTCGATGATGGTCGGCACGCCGCGCCCCTCGGGACCGACGAGCTCCGCGTAGGCCGCGTGGAACTCGACCTCGGAGCTCGCGTTGGAACGGTTCCCGAGCTTGTCCTTGAGCCGCTGGATGTGGAACGCGTTCCTCGTGCCGTCCGGCCGCCACCGCGGGAGCAGGAAGCACGAGAGGCCGTTCGCGGTCTGCGCGAGCACCAGGAACGCGTCGCACATCGGCGCCGAGCAGAACCACTTGGCGCCGGTGACCGCCCACGCGCCGTCGGCCGGTTCGGCCGTCGTCGTGTTCGCCCGCACGTCCGAGCCCCCCTGCCGTTCGGTCATGGCCATCCCGGACAGCGCGCCGGACTTCTCCGTCGCCGGGACCATGCGCGGGTCGTAGTCGAGCGAGGTCAGGCGCGGTTCCCAGATCTCGGCCAGCTCGGGCTGGGCTCGGAGCGCGGGCACCGCCGCGTACGTCATCGAGATCGGACAGCCGAACCCCGACTCGGCCTGGGCCAGCAGCATGAACGCCGCCGCCCGCGCGACGTGCGCGCCCTCGCCCGGCTCGCGCCAGGGCGACGCGTGGAGCCCGAGCTCGACGCCCGCCGTCATCAGCGAATGCCAGGCGGGGTGGAACTCGACCTCGTCGATGCGCTCGCCGAACCGGTCGTGCGTGCGGAGCACGGGCGGGTAGGTGTTCGCCAGCCGGCCCCATTCGAGCGCCTCGCCGGCTGCAAGCAACCCGGCCTTCCTGACGCGGTCCTCGGCCCATGCCGCGCCCTCGCGCCGGAGGCCGTCCTCGAGCGCAGGATCCGACGCGAGCGGGTCGTAGTCGACGAGCGGAGGCGGCTGGTTGGCGTCGCGGGAAGCCGTGTCCATGACCGACAGTCAACCCGGAAACAGGGAACCCCGACAACCACTTCCCGGCTCTGGGAACCGGGTCCATACTCGAACGGTGAACGCCGAACGTCGAGCCTTGGCGGTGTTCACCGCGCTCGCGGTGCTCGCCGTCGTGCCGGCCGTGCTCCTGCGTCAGGAGGACGCCGCCGCCCGAACGACCGGCTCGAAGCGGGTCGTCCCGAGCGCCCCGGTGCCGCTCGAACCTTCCGCGCAATCCAGCGACGGACAGGACGCCGAACCGGCGAGCTCCGCTCGGCGCGACGACCTGCTCCTCGGTGCCGCTCTACCCCCTCGCCCATCGGAGAACGCAGGGCCGCGACGTCTCGCTCCTGAGCGCGATGAACCGCGTTCCGGCCGTTCCGCCCGTGTCGAAGATGGAACGGTTCTCGCTCGGCCACAGCGACTGGCTGGGTGCCGGCGGCGTCCCCGAGGCCTTCGCGTGGTACGCCCAGCGCATGCGACCAGTGGGCTTCGAACAGATCCCTACGTCGGTGCGCCGCGAGATCGGCATCCGGCCGACCGGTTCGGTCGACTCGCCGGAGCTGCTCTACGTCAGCCGAGCGGGCGCAGCCCTGTTGCAGGGCGTGCGCGGCGGCCAAGAGGTCCGACTGACGCTCTTCTGCGGCCCTGCCGAGCTGCAGTGAGCCGCTAGAACTTCGGTTTGGCGGTCGGGCCGCGCCACGGCTGGCCGATCATGTGCTGCCAGCAGTAGGGGTTGGGGTTGTAGGCGGACAGCTTGATCTCGCAGACGCGGCACTGCCGCCCGGCGGGGCGCTCGCGCGCCTGCTCAGGCTCCGGTTCCTTGAGGTCCTGCGTCGATCGCGCCATTGCCCGCTCCCCCTCGATTCCGGGCGCGGGCCCCGGCTGGAAGTGGCGGGGATGATAGCACCGGCCACCCGCCATGAGAAGGTCAGAACCGTCGCATCCGCACTCGTTTCCGCTGCGGCGCAAGGGCGACGGAGCCGCGAGGCGGGCCGTCTGCCAAGATTCCGGCTCGGTGAGCGACCCGGCGGGCTACTTCGACCATCACTCCGCCACGCCGCTGCACCCGGCGGCGCGGGCGGCGTTCGACGACGCGCTCGACCGGTTCGGCGATCCGCTCCGCCGCCACCAGGACGGCCGCGAGGCGGAGGCCGCCCTCGAGGACGCTCGGGAGCGCGTCGCGGCAGCCATCGGGGCCCGGCCGGACGAGCTCGTGTTCACCTCTGGCGGAACGGAGTCGGTGGCGCTCGCCGTGTGGGGGCTGACCCGGGCGCGCGGGCCGCACGGCCGGGTCGTGACCTCGTCGGTCGAACACCCCGCCGTGGCCGGCACGTGCCGGGCCCTCACGCGAGGCCGGCTACGCCGTGGACACCGCCGACGTGGACGAGGAGGGACGGCTCGACGTCGACCGCTTCGTCGAGCTCCTCCGCGGGCGACGACGTGCTCCTGACCTCCGTCCAGCAGGCGAACCACGAGGTCGGAACCCTGCAGCCGGTCGCCGAGGCGGCGTTCCTGGCCGCGGGAGCGGGGCGTGCCGTTGCACACGGACGCCTGCCAGACGGTCGGCCGGCTCCCGGTCGACGTCGGCGACCTCGGCGTCGACCTGCTCTCGCTCTCCGCGCACAAGTTCGGCGGCCCGCCCGGCGTCGGCGCGCTGTACGCGCGCACCGGCCTGTCGCTCCCGGTTCGGCATGGCGACGACCGGGAGCGGCGCCGCCGGCCCGGCGCCCCGAACCTCCCGGGCATCGTGGCGATGGCGGCAGCGCTCGAGGCGTCGCTCGCCGGCATGGCCGATGAGGCCGCCCGGCTGTGGCCCCTCACGACGAAGGTCCGGCGGGCGATCGAAGCCGACGTCCCCGGCGCCCGCCTTCACGGCCACGCGACCCAGCGAACCCCGCATCTCGTCGCCTGGTCGGTCGAGGGCGTGGACCCGGAGGCGCTCCTCGAAGCGCTCGACGAACGTGGCTTCCGCCTCGACGCCGGGTCGGTGGCGACGGGGTCACCGGCCGAGCCCTCGGCGGTGCTGGCGGCGATGGGGGCACCCGACACCGTCGCGTTCCGCATGGGCCTCGGGCTGACGACCACGGATGCCGCGATCGACGACTTCCTGCAGCAGCTGCCCCCGCTCGTGGAACGCCTGGCACGCGTGCAGGCGGCCTCGGTGGAGGCGTTCAGCCGCGCTCGCGGAGAACCCCGCTGACCCTCCGGATCCCGGAAGGCCTCGCGTGGCTGCGAAGCTCGGACAGCGGGCGGGCCTGGCTGGAATCGCTTCCCGCTCTCGTCGCGGAGTGCGCGAAGGCGTGGAAGCTCGCGCTCGGCGAGGTCTACGCAGACGCCTACGAGTCGGTCGTGATTCGGGCCGAACGCGAGGACGGCGAGCAGGTCGTCCTGCGGGTGCAGTTCCCCGGCCGGGAGAACGAACACGCTGCGGACGCTCTGCGGCTGTGGGGCGGCGACGGCGCCGTTCGGATGTTGGACCGCGACGACGAACGGGACGCGTTCCTGCTGGAACGATGCGACCCAGGGACGCCGCTCCATGACCTCCAGGCCGAGGAGGCGCTCGACGTCGTCGTGGACCTGCTCCCCCGCCTGTGGAAGCCCGCTGGCGAGCCGTTCCGACGGATGGAGGACGAGGCCGCCTGGTGGGCGTCGCACCTCCCGACCGACTGGGAGCGCATCGGCAGGCCGTTCGAGCGCCGCCTGCTGGACGCGGCGCTGCACGAGATCGACGAACTCACGACGACGGCGCCACCCGAGCGCGTCTTGCTGCACCAGGATCTCCACGCTGGGAACGTCCTGCGTGCCGCTCGCCGGCCGTGGCTCGTGATCGACCCCAAGCCCCTCGCCGGCGAACGAGCGCTCGGGCTCGCCGCACTCATCCGAGGCTGGGAGCTGGGATCGAGGCGCGAGGACGTCCTGCATCGGCTGGATCGGCTGACGTCGGAGCTCGGCCTCGACCGCGACCGCTCGCGGCGGTGGGCGTTCGCCCAGACCCTGGCGTGGTCGTTCGGCGACGAGGACGACGTGATCGAGCACAACGTCAACGTCGCAACGTGGCTGCTGGACGCTGACTGAGTCCGGGCGCTACTTCACTTCCCAGGTGTCGCCGCCGGTGAGCAGCTTCGCGAGGTCGCCCGCGCCGAGCCGCTCGGTGGCCTGTTCGATCTGCGCGTCCATCGCGTCCCCGTAGACCGCCCGTTCGATCGAACGGAACACCCCGATCGGCGTCGGCGTGGTCGGCCGCGAGGACAGGTGCGCCAGCTGGAACGCGAGCGTCGGGTCGTCGGAGTGCTCGTCGTGCACCACGATCTGCTCTGCCGGTGTGTCCGCAGTCGAGGCGATCTCGAGCCGGCCGTTCGGCCCGACACGCACGCACCGCTCGCCGTTGTCGAACACCACCGGCTGGCCGTGCTGGATGCGGATCTGGTTGTGCACCGCCCCGGACGCCTTGTCCCGGAGCGCGTCGAAGGCGCCGTCGTTGAACACGTTGCAGTTCTGATAGATCTCGACGAACGCGGCCCCGCGGTGCTCGGCCGCCTCCCGGAGCACCTCGGTCAGGTGCGTCCGGTCGTTGTCGATCGTCCGAGCGACGAACGCGCCCTCGGCCCCGAGCGCCAGCGCCACCGGGTTGAACGGGTGGTCGAGCGAGCCGAACGGCGTCGACTTCGTGACCTTGCCCTCCTCGCTCGTCGGCGAGTACTGGCCCTTGGTCAGCCCGTAGATCTGGTTGTTGAACATCAGGATCTTCAGGTTCACGTTGCGCCGCAAAGCGTGGATCAGGTGGTTGCCGCCGATCGACAGCGCGTCGCCGTCGCCGGTGACGACCCAGACGCTGAGATCGCGCCGCGAGGTGGCCAGGCCCGTCGCGATGGCCGGCGCCCTCCCGTGGATCCCGTGCATGCCGTACGTGTCCATGTAGTACGTGAACCGGCCCGAGCAGCCGATCCCGCTGATGAACACGGTCCGGTGCGGCGGCACGCCGAGCGTCGGCATGAACGACTGCACCGCGGCGAGGATCGCGTAGTCGCCGCAGCCCGGGCACCACCGAACCTCCTGGTCCGAGGTGAAGTCCTTCTTGGTGAGCGTCAGCGGCCCGGACGCGGTCTCGGGCCCGCCGGCTCCGTTCCCCGTGGTGGTCACGTCCGTCACGACAGCCTCCGCATGATCTCTTCCTCCAGCTCCTCCGCCGAGATCGGATGCCCGGTCACGCGGTGGTAGCCCTGGATGTCCAGGAGGAACTCCGCCCGCAGCACCTTCTGGAGCTGGCCGGTGTTCATCTCGGGAACGAGGACCGTCTCGTAGCGCCGAAGCACGTCGCCGATGTTCCGCGGGAGCGGGCTGAGGTGGCGGATGTGCGCCCCGGCCACCTTGGCCCCGTTGGCCCGGGCCCGCCGCACCGCCGCGCGGATGGCGCCGAACGTCGAGCCCCAGCCCAGCACCAGCAACGGCGCGTCGCCGGTCTCGTCGTCGACCTCGATCTCCGGGATGTCGTTCGCGATCCCGGCCACCTTGTCGGCCCGGAGCTGCGTCATCCGCTCGTGGTTGGCGGCGTCGTAGGAGATGTTGCCGGCGTCGTCCTTCTCGAGGCCGCCGATGCGGTGTTCCAGGCCTTCGGTGCCCGGCAGCGCCCACGGCGGCGCGCCGTTCTGGTCGCGCAGGTACCGCATGAAGCCGTCCGGCGTGTTCGGCCCCTTCGCGAAGTTGGGGTCGATCGTCGGAAGCGTTGCCACGTCCGGCAGCAGCCACGGCTCGCTCGAGTTCCCCAGGAACGTGTCCGAGAGCAGGATGACCGGCGTCCGGTATTTCACCGCGATCCGCACGGCCTCGATCGCGGTGTCGAAGCAGTCCGACGGCGTTGACGCCGCCACGATCGGCAGTGGCGACTCGCCGTGGCGGCCGTACAGCGCCTGGAGCAGGTCGGCGGCCTCGGTCTTGGTCGGCATGCCCGTCGACGGGCCCGACCGCATGACGTCCACGACGATCATCGGGAGCTCGAGCATCACGGCCAGCCCGACGGTCTCGGTCTTGAGGTCGAGGCCCGGGCCGCTCGTGCCGGTCACGCCGAGCGAGCCGCCGAACGCGGCCCCCAGCGCGGCGCCGGCCGCGGCGATCTCGTCCTCGGCCTGCAGGGTGCGCACGCCGAAGTTCTTTCGCCTGGAGAGCTCGTGGAGCAGCTCGGACGCCGGCGTGATCGGGTACGACGCGTAGAACAGCGGCAGTCCGCTGCGGACGGAGGCGGCGATGAGGCCCCAGCTCAAGGCGGTCGCGCCGCTGACGTTCCGGTACAGCCCGGGCGTGGCCTCGAACGCCTTGACCTCGTACGAGTGCGCGAACAGCTCGGTCGTCTCGCCGAAGTTGTAGCCGGCGTGGAACGCCTGGAGGTTGGCCTCCTTGATGTCCTCCTTGCCGGCGAACTTGGCCTCGATCCACCGGTCGGTGACATCGGTCGGGCGCCCGAACATCCAGGAAACGAGGCCCAGCGCGAACATGTTCTTCGAGCGCTCGGCGTCCTTCTTGGTGATCTCGAGACCCTCGGTGGCCCGGACCGTGATGGTCGTCATGGGCACCCGGAACAGCTGGTAGCCGTCGAGCGACCCGTCGTCGAGCGGGTTCGCCTTGTAGCCGGCCTTCTCGAGGTTGCGGTCGATGAACGCGTCCTCGTTCACGATCAGCGTCCCGCCGCCCTCGAGCGAGCCGAGGTTGGTCTTCAGGGCGGCCGGGTTCATGGCGACCAGCACGTTCGGGCGGTCCCCGGCGTGGTGATGTCGCTGCTGGAGAAGTGGATCTGGAATGCCGAGACCCCGGCGAGCGTCCCGGCCGGCGCCCGGATCTCGGCGGGGAAGTCCGGTAGCGTGGCCAGGTCGTTGCCGAGCACCGCGGTGGCGCTCGTGAAGCGGTCGCCGGTCAACTGCATCCCGTCGCCGGAGTCACCGGCGAACCGGACGACGACGCGCTCCCGCTCTTCGACGGTCTTCGGGGTCATCAGCAGCAGGGGCCGCTCAAGGCGCGGGCCCGTCCTCCACACCGATGGTAACGCCTCCGGGAAGTCATCAGGGCGGAATCAAAGCGGGAACGAGCACGTGACGGGGACAGGCGGGGCATCGGTCCCGTGCGTCCGATGCCATGATGACCCCCGTCCGACCGCCCGCGTCCCCGAGCGGCACCATTCGAGGAGGATGAACGCATGCGCATGAGGAAGCTCGGCTCGCAGGGGCCGGAGATCAGCGTGGTCGGGTTCGGCTCGTGGGAGGCCGGTGGGGAGAGCTGGGGGGCGAACGATTCCGAGGAACGCGTGATCGAGGCGATCCGGGCGGCGATCGACGCCGGGTGCAACTGGGTCGACACCGCTGAGGTGTACGGGAACGGGGTGTCGGAGCGAATCGTCGGCGAGGCAATCCGGGGCCGCGACCACGTCCTCATCGCGACCAAGGTCGGGCCGGAGCCGGAAGGAACCGGATTCCGCCCGGAGCAGGTCCGGCTGGCGGCCGAGGAGAGCATGGCGCGGCTCGGCGTCGACCACCTCGGGCTGTACCAGCTGCACTGGCCCGACTCGACCGGCGTGCCGCTCGAGGAGACCTGGGGCGCCATGGCGCAGCTCGTCGACGACGGCCTGGTGGGCGCCGTGGGCGTGTCGAACTTCGACCGGGCCATGATCGAACGCTGCGAGGCCGTCCGGCACGTCGACTCGCTCCAGCAGCAGTTCTCGATGCTGTGGCTCGACGACCGCGAGCTCATCCGGTGGTGCGGCGAGCAGGGCACCGGCGTCCTGGCGTACGGACCGCTCGCGTTCGGCTTGCTCACCGGCGCGATCTCGCCCGAGACCGTGTACGCGGAGGGCGACTGGCGCGGGTCGCCCGAGGATCCCGACTCCGCCCGCCTGTTCGGCCCGGGAAACCTGGAGAAGAGCCTGCAGGTGGCCGCAAGCGTGGAGAAGATCGCGGAGCGGCTCGATGCCACGTCCGCCCAGGTGGCCCTGGCGTGGACCGCCGCGCAGCCCGGCGTGACGGCCGCTATCGCCGGGACGAGGAACCCCAAGCACGCGAGCGCCAACGCCGGGGCCGGGGACCTCGAGCTCGACCAGGAGACGCTCGACGAGCTCGAAGGGCTCCTGCCGAACGGCGGGTAATCGAGAGCCCAGGGAATCGACTCCGAAGTCAGCCCTCGGTCTGTACGGCCAGCGCTTGCGCGTCGCGCGACCATCGCTCGACGGCCGGGCGGAACCAGTGCCGGGTGTTCCTGCGGCAGACCCACGACTCGTAGCCGAACCGCAGGAACCACATCTCACCGCCGCACGGGCACGCCGGTGCGCCCACGACCGGGGTCGCCTCGCCGTCGATCATCGCGTCTGCCGGTGGCGCCGCCATCTACAGCCCGATCTCCGCGCGCACCCGGCGCGTTCCCTCGACGACCACCCGGAGCTTCTCCTTGGCCTCGTCCACGGTCCTCGTCTTGAGCCCGCAGTCCGGGTCGACGAAGGTCCGCTCCGGCGGAATCACCCCGAGCGACCGCCGGATCCCCGCCGCCACCTCGTCTTCCGACTCGATGCGGTGGGAGTGCGAGTCGACCACGCCGAGCCCGATCGACTTGATGAACGGGACCTCGCGGAACGCGTCGAGCAGGTCGAAGTTCGAGTTGGTCATCTCGAGGTCGATCTGGTCGACGGGCAGGTCGAGCATCTTCGGGTAGGCGTTGTGGAAGTCGCCGTAGCAGATGTGCGTGACCGTGTGGACGCCGTCGAGTCCCGCGGTGACCACGCCGAGCGCCTTGATCGCGAGCTCCAGCTCGTCCATGCGGGTCGAGACGGCCGGTTCGTCGATCTGGATGAACGTCGCGCCCGCGTCGCGCAACCCCTCCGCCTCCTCGCGGATGACCTCGGCGAGCGCCATCACCGCGTCCTCGCGCGAGTCGTAGTGCTCGTCGAACGACCAGTCGCGGATCGTGTACGGCCCGGTGAGCATGCCCTTGACCGGCTTGTCGGTGAGCGACTGCGCGAACTCCCACCACTCCAGGGTGATCGGGTGCGTCCGCCGGAGGTCGCCGGTGATGACCGGCTTGCGGTAGTAGCGATTCCCGTAGGAACGGACCAGCCCGCCCCTGGTGAACCCCTCGAGCTCCTCGGCGAAGAACGCCACCATGTCGCCGCGGTACTGCTCGCCGTCCACGATGACGTCCATCCCGATCTCGTCCTGGAAGCGCACCCAGTCCTCGGTTGCCTTCAGCTCCAGGCGCTTCAGCTCCTCGCGCGGCATGCGGCCCTTCGCGAAGTCGGCCCGCGCAGCCAGGATCTCCGGCGGCTTGGGGAGCGACCCCACCTGCGTCGTCCACAGCCCCTTCACCTCGGTCACGACGCACGCTCCTTCACCTCTGCCAGCAGCCGGAGCTTCCGCTCGGCGGCCTCGCGGGGCAGGAACTCGAGCCCGCACGACGGCGCGATCCACAGCCGCTCGAGGGACACGCTCTCGGCGATGTCCCCGACCATGCGGACCAGGTCCTCGACGGGCTCGAGCCGGGTGTTCCTCGCGTCGGCGATGCCGGCCTGCAACTGCTTCTCCGCGGGCAGCTCCGCGAGCAGGTCGACGCTCTGCGACCCCGCAACCAGGTCGAGGCCGAACCCGTCGAACGGCAGATCGAACAACGCCGGCCCGAGTGGCACCACGTCGCCGAAGTACGTCGCGAGAACCGTCGTGGCCTCGACGCCGTCGACGAGGGTCTCGGCCACTGCGGCGAGCGCGTCGAGGTCGCCCGGCGGCGAGCCCGGCACGCGCGCCATGGCGGGCTCGTCGAACTGGATGACCGTGGCCCCGGCGGCCGCCAGGTCCCGGGCCTCGTCACGGAGCGCCGCGGCCAGGTCGGCCAGCAGCGCCCCGCGGTCCCGGTAGTGCTCGTCGGCCGACAGCGCCGCGAGCGTGTACGGCCCGCACAGCACGGCCTTCACCGGAGGCTCGGAGTTCGCGTTTGCGAAGGCGAACTCGTCGACCAGCATCGGCGCAGTCCGCCGGACCGGGCCCTTGACGACCGGCTGGCGGAAGTACGTGTTGTTGTCGAAGAACCGGATCAGGCCGGAGATCGCGAACCCGTCGAGGCCCTCGGCCGCCCGGGTCAGCGGGTCGTCCCACCGGACCTGCCCGTCGGTGACCAGGTCGACGCCGGCGGCGGCCTGTTCGGCCAGGATCTCCGCGGTCAGGGCGTCTTCGGCGTCGCGGACATCCTCGGGAGTCGACTCGCCCCGGTCGAGCGCCTGCAGGGTCTTCCGCAGGCGGAACCCGCCCCCCTCCGCGGGCGGCCGGGGGTACGACCCGACCGCCGTCACCCGGAACGCCACGTTCGTCCTCCTTCCGTTCCTGCCGGCGGAAACGAAAAAGCCCGTTCTCCGCTTCGGGAGAACGGACCACGCAGCGCGCCCGTCCGGACACTTCGTTGCGCCCGGGGGACCGCTGCTCGTGTCGAGCGGCCTCCGGGAGCCACATCTCCCTCTCGCGAGGGAAGGCACCTTGGGTGTCCGTCCCAGGTTGCCGTCCCCGGCCCGCCGAACCCGGCCGGGGCGCTCCCGATGCGTCAGGTGAGGCTAGCAGCGCCCCGATGGCCGGTCAACGGCCGAACGTCGGTGGTCGTTCGGCGGACCGTCAGCAGCAGTGGAGGGCGAGCCCGATACCGTCGCCGGCGTCGATCGAGTTGCCCACCGCCCAGGCGTTCGTGGCCGAGCTCGCGTCCACCGCGGCGAGCCCGTTGGCGGTGTCGCCCGGATTCGGCGACGTCTGCAGCTTCCAGGCGGTGCCGTTCCACCGCTCGATGACCGTGACCTGGTGCCCGTTCTTCGATCCGGCCCCGACCGCCCACGCGTTGGTCGCCGAGGTGGCCGCGACCCCGATCAGGAGGCTTCCGCCCACGCCGGGGCTCGCCTGCCGCTTCCACGACGTGCCGTTCCAATGGAGCACGAGGGTCCGGTGCATGCCGCTGTGGACGACGTCGCCGACAGCCCAGGCGTTGGCGGCGGACGTCGCCGCGACCGCGCGCAGGACGACGGGATCGGAGCCGAACGACGGGGCGCCCTGCGCCTGCCATGCCGTCCCGTTCCAGTGCAGGATCAGTGGCACCGTGGTCGATCCGGCGACCCGGTAGCCGACCGCCCAGGCATTGTTGGCCGAGGTGGCCGACGCGGCCAGCAGGAGGTGGTGGGCGTCTGGCGCGCCGGGGTTCGGGCTCACCTGCACCTTCCATGCGATGCCGTTCCAGCGTTCGACGAGCGTCCGGGCGACCCCGTTCACGATCCGCTGGCCGACCGCCCAGGCGCGGGTCGAGGACAGCGCCGTCACGCCGGTGAGGCGGGCATCGGTGCCGGGATCCGGCGCCTGCTGGAGCGCCCAGGAGGTGCCGTTCCAGTGTTCGATGAGCACGTGGACGAAGCCGGCGTCGACGGTCTGGCCCACCGCCCAGGCGTTGCCGGGCGACGTCGCGGCCACGCCCGTGAACTCCGAGTTGGCCGGACTCGGGCTCGGCAGGATCTTCCACGCGGTGCCGTTCCAGCGCTCGACGAGGGTCGTCGGATCGGTGCCGTTCGTGTTGCTCGCCCCGGCCGCCCAGGTGAGGCACTTCGAGACCACGCTCACTCCGACGAGCTGCGTGTTCCTGCCGGGCGCGTTCGCCGGTTGCGCGCCCCAGGCCTGGCAGGAGGCCGCCGAGGCCGCTGAGGGTGGCGCGATCACCCCTGCAACGATCGCCGCGAGAACGACGAGGAGCCTCCCCGCCCGACCCATGACCTGCGCAGCATGCATGTCGACCCCCCCTTGTTGGCCCAACGCCAGCTTTGTTGCGGCGAAGTCTGGGGTCGGGGCACCGCGTGGTCAAGCGAATGCGGAACGGGGGGCCCTGGCGGCCCGAGGTCGATCGCAGCGGCTACCGTGCCGAGCAGCCGACCAGCGAGGTGTGGGTGGAGCAGGGACGATCAGCGGAGACCGATCAGGCGGACGTGCATCCGCACATCGCCCAGATCCGGGTCGGGTCGATCCTCAAGGGCGCAGGCCGCCTGTATCGGCTGCATCCCGCGCGGGTGGCGGCGGCCTCGCTCGTCGTGCTCCTTCCGCTGATCCTCGTGAGCCGCGGACTTCACGCGCTCGAGACGTCGCTTCCCGCGGACACCACCGACGAGCTCGCCTACCTCGTCTCGGTCCTGCCGTCGGCAGCGGAGTTCCTCGCGCTGCTCGGCCTGGTCCTGCTCGGCGGGGTGATGGACGAGCTCGTCGGGGCATCGGTCCGGGGCGAGCCGCCGCCCTCGCTGGCCGAGGCGCTGCGTTCGCTCCCGTTCGGAACCCTCCTCGTCGCCGACATCGTGGTCACCCTGCTGGTGACGTTCGGCGCCCTGGTCGGGGCGATCCCGGGACTCGTCATCGCGGCGCTCGTCGGCATCGTCGGACCGCTTGTCACCATCGAACGCCACGGGCCCCTCCGGGCGGTTCGCCACTCGTTGCGGCTGACCTGGCCGCACGCATGGGTCGCGATCGGGCTCGTGGTTCCCATCCTCGCAGTGGAGGCCGCCGCCCATGCGGTGCTGCTCCGGGCATGGGACTCGCTCGGGTTCCTCGGCGAGCTGGCGGTCGAGATCCCGCTGATCCTCACGGTCGGGGCGTTCGCGGTGTTGAGCGAGGTCGTCCTCGCCTACGCCCTGCTGGCGCGGGATCCCGGCTCCAGCGTCGAACGCATGCTGAAGGACGCGGTGGCGCCGGAGGATCGGTGAACGGCCGCGTTCGGAACTAGTGGAACGAGTTGCCGCAGGCGCAGGTGCCGGTGGCGACCGGGTTGTCGATCGTGAAGCCCGACGCCTCGAGGGTGTCGACGAAGTCGATCGTCGCCTCCGCGATGTACGGCACGCTCATCCGGTCGATCACCAGGCGCACGCCGTGCTGCTCCTCGGCCACGTCGGCGTCGCCGACCTGGTCGTCGAGGTACATGGCGTAGCGGAGCCCGCTGCACCCGCCCGGCTGGACGGCGACGCGGAGCGCGATGTCGTTGCGGCCCTCCTCGACGAGGAGTTCCTTGACCTTGGATGCGGCGGACTCGGTCAGCTGGATCATCGTGCCTGCTCTCCGTGGCTCGGGGCGGACTTGGTTGCGTCAGGAAGTATACCCGCGGGGTGCGATTCCACCTCCGAAGCGCTGCTTATTCCTCCCGGAAGTCGGCCGGCTCGGCCCCGGAGGCGCGGACCAACTCGTCGGGCGTGAGAGGGAACACCGAGTCCGGCGTGCCCGCCGCCGCCCACACCTCGTCGTGGCCGAGCAGGTCGCGGTCGACGAACACGCGCAGCCGCCTCGGATGGCCGAACGGCGGCGTCCCGCCGATCCCGTAGCCGGTCGCCGCCCGTGCCTCCTCCGCGTCGGCGCGCCGGACGTGATCGGCGCCCATGAGCGCGGCGAGCTTCGCCTGGTCGGCCCGGTTCGACCCGGCGGTGAGCGCCAGGAACGGCTCCCCGTCCGCCACGAACACGAGCGACTTCACGATCTGGTCGACGTCGCACCCGATGGCCCGGGCGGCGTCCTGGGCGGTCTTCGTTCCCTCGGGGAACCGGCGCGGCTCGACCCGAACGCCGAGCTCGGCGGCCGACGCCATGAAGCGGTCCATCGAACGACTCACTCGCGCTCCTTCCTCGTCGTGCGGAGCCAATCATCGCGGGCCGCCAGCCGGCCGGCTGCCTCGGCGAGGGCCCCGGCGGCGTCGTCGAACGCCCGGCGCCTCCCGGCCACCTCGATCAGGGACAGCACCGGCACGTCGCCGGCATCGGCGTCGGCCACCCCGGCCACCACGGCCGCCGCCAGTCCGTGCCGCCGGGCCGCCTCGAGCACCGCGCCGACCGTCTTCCCCCGGAACGACTGCTCGTCGAACTTGCCCTCGCCGGTGACGACCACGTCGGCGGCGGCCAGGCGCTCGTCGAACCTGGTCGCCTCCATCACGACGTCGATCCCCGACCGCACCTCGGCCTCGAGGAACGCCATCAGCCCGTACCCCAATCCCCCGGCGGCTCCCGCGCCCGGCCGGTCTGCTGCGTCCCGCCCCAGGTCGCGCCGGACCACGTCGGCCAGGCGCCCCAGGGCGGCGTCGAGGAGCCGGACGTCGTCGGGCCGCGCGCCTTTCTGCGGCCCGTACACGGCCGAGGCCCCGTGCGGCCCCGTCAGCGGGTTGTCGACGTCGCTCGCGACGACGAACCGGACCCCGCCCAGCTCCCCCGCCGTCGCCGACGCGTCGATCCGCTCGAGACCGGCCATCGCGGCGCCGCCCGGTTCCAGCTCGTGCCCCGCGGCGTCCAGCAGGCGGAACCCCAGCGCCTGTGCCATCCCGGCGCCGCCGTCGTTCGTCCCGCTCCCGCCGAGGCAGACCACGACGGACTTGGCGCCGGCGCGCACCGCCTCGAGGATCAGCTCGCCGGTCCCCCGCGTGCTGGTCACGCGGGGATCGCGACGGCCGTCCGGGATCAGCGCGAGGCCCGAGGCGAGTGCCATCTCGACCACCCCCGTCGGGCCGTCCGGGCCCGGGACCAGCCCGAACGCCGCCTCGACCGTGGCGCCGAGGGGCCCGGTGACCCGTCGCGCCAGGCGCTCCCCGCCGAGCGCGGCCACCAGAGCGTCGAGCGTTCCCTCGCCGCCGTCGGCCATGGGGACCTCCTCGGCCTCGTCGCCGGGGCGCACGGCGAGCCACCCGCCGGCCAGGGCCCGGGCGGCCTCGTTGGCGGTGAGCGTTCCGCGGAACTTGTCCGGGGCGAACAGGACGCGCATCGGGCGGAGGTTACAATCCGCCGAACCACGGATGGCCCGCATCGCCGCACCTCCGGAGACCTCGGAATGAGCATCGAGCACCAGGAACTGCTCGGGATCGCCCGCCACGAGCGGGAGGCACTGGGTCGGACGATCCAGTACACGCCGCCCGAGAAGTGGGAGGCCGACAGCCCCGTCCCGGGGCGCCGGGTCCGCGACCTGGTCGCCCACGTCGCCGCCGCCGAGGTCGCCGCCGCGGCCGTGCTCGTTGGCGAGGAACCGGCCGAGCTCCAGGAGTTCCTCAAGAGCGAGGACGCCCGGCGCGACCCCACCGTCGAGGGGTTCAACTCGTTCGCCGTTCGGAGGCGGTCCGACGCGCCGGTGTTCCAGGTCATCCGGGAGTGGGGGTCGGCCGCGGACCTGTTCCTCCAGCGTGCCGCGACCGTGAGCGACGACGACTGGAAGGACCGCCGCGTGCCCTGGTTCGCGGGTGACATCCCCGTTCGGTATCTGGTCCAGTCGCGCGTGGCCGAGTGGTGGTCGCACGGCGAGGACATCCGGGCCGGAGCCGGCCTGGAGCCGCGGAGCGAGCACTTGCCGATCTACGCGCTCAACGACCTCGCGGTCCGGGCCCTGCCGTGGGCGCTCGGCCTGGCCGGCAAGTCCTACCGGGGCCGGAGCGTGCTCATCGAGCTCGAAGGCGCCGGCGGCGGCAGGTGGCACCACGGGCTCGGCGCCCGGGAGGTCCCCGCGGAGGGTCGCCGGGCCGACGCGACCGTCGGCGGGCGTTCGTACGCGTTCGCCATGGTCGCCACCCGGCGCGTGCCGGCGGACGAGTACGTCGAGAACGGGACGCTCGTCCTCGGCGGCGACGCCGAACTGGGACTCGAGGTGCTCCGGGCGCTCCGCGTCTTCGGCTGAGCCTCGGACTTCAGCCGCGAGCCCGGCGGCGGATTCCGGAGTGGCGCCGCAAGCCGGAACGCCTTCCCGTCCGTATGTCCCAAGCGATACCGTTGCGACGCATGCGATCACGTTCGCCGACCCCGCCGGACCCCCGCTTGATGCGGAGGTTCGCGGCCGGGGACGCCCGGGCCTCCGAGGACCTGTACGACCGCTATTCGTCGCGCATCTACGGACTGGGACTGGTGATGCTGGGGAACGAGACGCAGGCGGAGGACCTGGTGCAGGACGCGTTCGTCAAGATCCTGCGCTCGGCCGACCGCTACGACCCCGCGCGGGGCTCGCTCGACACGTGGGTGCTGCTGATCGCCCGCAGCCTGGCGCTCGACACGCTTCGGCGGCGGGTGCTCGACGCCCGGACGCTCGACGCGGTCCGGCCGCTCGACGACGCCGACCCCGAGCCCGGCCCCGACCGGGTGGTCGAAACACGGGACATGGTCGAACGGGCCCGCGCCGCCATGACCGGCCTCACGGACGGCCAGCGCGCTGCGCTCGAGCTCGCGTACTTCGGCGGAAAGACGAGCGCCGAGGTCGCCGAGCTCGAGGGCATCCCGCTCGGCACCGCGAAGACACGGATCCGTTCGGGGCTCCTCCGGTTGCGGGAGGCGCTCCAGCCCGACAACCCCGGAGGCGCCCCTTGACCCGCGAGGCCGCTGCGCTGTCAGCGTGTGACGAGATCCGCGACCTGCTCCCCGAGCACCTGCTCGGGACGCTCGACGACGCCGACGACGCCGCGGTCCGCCGCCACCTGCGCGGCTGCGGCGGGTGCCGCAACGAGCTGGCCATGCTCGGCGAGGGGCTGGCAACGTTCTCCCGAGCCGCGCACCAGGCCGACCCTCCGCCGGAGCTCCGCGACCGGGTCCTCGGGGCGCTCGCCGACGAACGGTCCGAGGAGCCGGCCGGGAACGTCGTCGACCTGCGCGAGCACCGCCGCCCGTGGCGATGGGTCGCGGCCGCCGCGGCGCTGGTGGTCCTCGCCGGAACGCTCACCTGGGCGGTGTCCGCATCGACGAGTGCGTCGCGCTTCCGCGAGAAGGCGGAGGCCTACCAGCAGTTCCTCGACGCGCTCGGCGGGCGTGAGGTCCGCGTGGCCGGCCTGCACGGCGCCAATGGCCGCCAGGTCGACGGAAGCGCGATCCTCTACGACTCCGACGTGGGGCAGTCCTGGGTGCTCGTGCTGGTCCGCTCCCCCGGTGCCACCGGCAAGGCCAAGGTCGTGCTGCGTTCGCCGACCGGCCGGATCGACATGCACGAGACGGAATTCAGCCCCGAGGGTTCCACCGACGCCTGGCTGGTCACCCACAACGACATCTCGGACTACAACCGGGTCGCGGTCTACGACGGCAAGGGCAACCTGCTCGCGACCGGCCACGTCACGGCGTCGTAGCCGACTTCCAATCCCGACGGAGCCGTCAAGTGGAAGCCGGCCTGCGGTTGCTTCGGGCGCTAAGCGGTCGAGACCCGGTACGTCGCGTCAACAGCGGCAACGACCTCCAGCCCCTCTCCGTGCACGGGCATCTCGCCTCCTCCCCCCGAAAGGACATATCCACCGCTACGGGCGGGGCGCGTCATATGGCGAGCATGTTCGGCGCCGACCTCGACGACCTCGATGAGATCACCGAGAACGAGTCCGGCCGCGCCCATGTAGTCCTCGGCGCGACGCCGAGCATCGGTCATGGCCATGCGACGGGATGCTTGATGGGCGGGGTTGTCGGAGGCGACATGCCACCAGGGCCCTCGAACGCCGGCCTCGGTGCGGCCGACGGCTTCCGCCAGGAGCCGGCCCAGGGAACCCAGGTCTCGCACCGTGACATCGACGCGGTTCGAGGCCACGTAGCCTCGGTGGACGTCTCGCCTCGAGGACTCCTCCCACTCGGTCCACTCGTCCAAGCTGAGCCTGGTCGTGACCCAGTGTTCGGGGTCGATCCCGGCATCGCCGAAGAGGCCTTCCAGCGCCTCGGCTTTGTGAGCAGTCTCGGCCAGGGCCTCGTCTGCGGTTCCGGCGCGGTGCTGGACGGTGAACGTCACTCGCACGCCGTCCGGTCGCGCGGCAACCACCCCGACTCCCCGGACGGTCGCCATGGCGGGCTCCCCAGCGGAGACGTCACCTCGGCTGGGGGCGGACAGATCATGTTCATCGAGCTCCTTTCACTCAGACAGGAGAGCGTTTCCCGGGCGGGAACAACTCCTCGCCGTGTTCATGTAGCCGGGCAAGAATGAGAAGAGGCCGGGATTCCAGCGGCAGTGGCTTCGGGCGACGGGGAGGAAGATGCACCAGCGACGATCGCAACGTCCCTTGGAGTATGGGACCTCCATGCTCTCTTCTCCCAGCGTCGTGTCGCCGATCGGTGACATGCACGAACAGTCGACGAGCGACATCATCTTCGCGGGGAAGGACCCGTTGCCCGGGCCGGTGAGCAGCGATTTCGTAAGGACCACGACGATCCGACAGGCTGGGATGTCGACGAGCGTTGACCTCCCCCGAGAATCATCGATCGATGACAGTGGCCTGGGAGGAAGCAACCGTCATCACCGCCAAGGAGATCCATCGCCCACGGGGACATTCGAGGCGAAGAGCCCAGCCACCCGGGCGGGCGTGCCGGGGGACGCAGCTCGAAACCGCATTGAAAGTCGGACCGTCAGCGACCGGGCGACACGCCCTCTGCCCACGCGAGTGGCGTCTCACTCGGAGCCGCGGGTGATGCCCAGACAACGGACTTCCCGGCGGACCGAGCCGAAGCGGTACTTGTACTCGAGGTCGCCCTTCAGCAGGTCAAACACCTGACAGCCGTCGTCGATGGCGTGTTCGATGAGGTCGGCCACAAGGACCATCCCTGGCGCGAGGCGTTGGAGGGAGCGGTCGAACGCCGAGTTGTAGAGGTAGAACACGCCGCGGTGCCGGAATGCGATCGCGCCGGCCGACCTCGCGCCGCCGGCCTCGAGGAAGGCGAGGTGGAACTCCCCCTCCGGGATGAACAGCTCGCCGAGCCGCCGGAAGAACAGCTCCATGCCCGGCACCATGAACCGCCCCTTCGGTCCCTCGCTGGACCGGTGCATCTCGGTGAACAGCCCGAGATCGGCGTCGAGTGACTCGGGCATCGCGAACACCACCCTGTGCCCCCCGAGCTCCTCGTCGAGGCGGCGGGCTTTCCGCTTCACTTCGTGCCGGAGCTTGCCGGAGAGTCCGGCCAGGTACTCCTCCCACGTCGGCGGCAGCGCGAGGAACGGCGCCACCGCGTCAAGCCCGGGCTCGACCGTCAGCCCGCACGCTCCGGCGGCCGTCGTCAGCCGGAGCAGCCACGGCGACTCCTCGCCGAGGCCGAGGAAGTCGGCCTCGCGCCAGTCGTCGCGCTCCACCAGGGCAGTGAGCAAGGCCGCAGCCACGGCGTCCTCGTGCCCGGGCGCGGCGACCGGCCCCATGTAGTCCGTGACCTCGGTTCCTCCGAGGAACCGCAGCAGGCCGTCGACCCGCTCGAACGCGCAGGCCCCGACCGTCCCGTCGTCGTCGTCGACCGCGAACGCGAGCAGCAGGTTGGCCTCCTCCCCGAACTCCTCCCAGTACAGCTTGAGGAACCGGGGCCGGTGGAAGAACGTCGCCGCAGGGTCCGCGTCGACGAGGTCGGACCAGTCGCGCCTCGTGAAGTCGCGCGGGTCCTCCGAGAACTCGATCCGCAGGGTCACCCGGGGTCCGGCCTACAGGTCCAGGACGAACAGCGAGTGCGGGTACATCTTGAACGTCGGCCACAGCGGCTTGTACGTGTGCGTGTGGACGATCGAGAGGTTCCGGTCCTTGAACAGCCGCAGCCAGCCGTCCGGGTTCCGGAACGTGAACGGGCAGGGGACGCCGTGCCGCCGGTTCAACAGCCAGTCCCAGGCCTTGTTGAACATCAGGTCGAGCCGGTTCTCCGGCGTGTCCTCCATGACGATCACGCGGCGCCGGGCGATGCGGATGGCCTCGTCGAGCAGGCGCGCCTGGTCCGCGTAGTGCTCCACGTGGTGGAAGACGAACAGCATCAGCACCACGTCGAACGAGTCATCCGAGACCGGAACCGAGAAAGGGTCGTCCGACTGGATGAACGGAAGCCCCTGCTCGCGGTTGTGGTAGCTGACCTGGTCCGTGAGGGTCGGCACGACACCGGTCTGCTTGGCGAGCCACCGGCTCATGAACCCGGTCCCGGCCCCCAGATCCAGCATGGTCTCGCCGCGCTCGAGCCACGGCGCGACGTTCTGCCCGACCTCGTTCTCCCGAAGGAACATCGTCGTCAATCATAGGTGCGCTCGCCCTCAGCCCCCCGGCGAACTCCCTCAGTGGCCGAGCGCGGCGAAGCGGCGGCCGATCTCAGCGCGCCCCGACGTGCGTCCCGCCGCCGCCAAACCCGCCCCCGCTCGAGAACGACCCGCCCGAGCTCGAGAACGAGCTGATCCCCGACGAGGACGACGAGCCGCTGTGCACGGCGGTCGAGGGCGGGATGGCGGAGAGCCGGTGCAGCGACGTCAGCCAGAACAAGGCGTTCGGCCCGGTCGGCGCGCCCGGCCACGGCGACGGGAGACGTTCCTGCGGGACGAGCGACCCGACCTGCTTGGCCACCTCGCTCGCGATGCCCATGGCCGCCGCGTACTCGAGGTACTGCTCCCAGATGACGATGGCGAGCGCCGGCGCGTCCGGGAGCGACGAGAAGTTCTTCAGGTACTTCCGGAAGCCACGCCAGGGCTGCATCCGCGCCTTGAGCTCCGGGTCGAGCTTCGGCGGGACCGACACCAGCATGATCCCGCCGATGATGATCGCCTCCCAGATGAACGCCTGGAGGAGCTGCGGGATCCCGGCCCAGATGGAGAGCGCCGACCCGCCGACCGCGCCGAGCAGCATCGTCCATGCGATGACCCGCCGGCCCAGCCGCTTCTGCTCCTTGGGCAGCGTCCCCATCCGGCTCCGGGACCGCGTCTTCGCGTCGTTCGACCATTTCTTGAACGCGCTTTCGGAACCCTTGCGCCGCAAGGAGTTCAGCGAGACCCGGCCGTCCTCGGACTCGACGCCGCCCTTCGACGGGGGGACGTCGGGCCGCGCGGGCTCGCCCGGCTTGGTTCCCTTGCCGAACATGAACCGGACGAAGTCCTGGTCGACCTCCGTCTGCGGCTCGTGCATGAGCTTCACCCGGAAGTCGCTCGGGTTCGACACGGTGCCGACCGGCTGCATGTCGATGATCCCGGTCCGGGCGAGGTGGAGGATCTCGGTGGAGTAGGCCGTCATCGAGAACGTCTGGCCGCGCATCGCCCCCCACAGCACCGCGAGGTCGACGGGGTCGATCGGCTCCGGCGGCTGCGTCACGTCGTCGGGGACCCCGAGCCGGTCCTTCACGCGGGTGAAGATCACGATGCTCAGCCAGAGGACCGGCAGCCCCAGCAGGAGCCACAGGGTCAGCGACTTGCGGTGGCTCGGGAAGTCCCACCAGTGCGTCCCCGGGACCGCCTCGCGGATGAAGTCGTCCTCGCCGATCTCCTTGTCCACCTGGAACGCGAGCGGCACGGCCTGGGCCGGGAAGTTCACCGAGCCCTCCACGAACTGGTCGGCCCCGAGGCCGCGCACGTCGAACACCACCGTCTGCGGGTTCGGGGATGTCGAACGTCCCCTGCGCGTCGCTGAAGGCTCTCGCCCCGACCTCCGAGCGCGTGAGCGGCCGCGACGGCACCGACTCCGGCGCCTCGGGCGGGGGCGGCGGGCAGTCGTGGTCCGGCCGGGTGTAGTTACCAGTCGCCACGCCCGGCAGGTGCAGCGTCACCCGCACCCGGTCGGTTCCGGCGTCGGAGGTCCCGACGAACTGCCAGTACAGGTGCGACAGGTTCGTGTAGACCCGCACCGCGCACCGGACCCGGTAGGAGATGTCGAACGTCTGCCGGCCGGTCTCGAAGCCGGGGAAGAACCACTCGGTCCGGTAGTAGGGCGTTCCGTCGTCGACCGGGTTGAGGCCCAGGGCCTGGCCGCCTTGCTCGACCTGGAACGACTCGACGAGCGCCTTCGGCCAGTCGACGCCGTACGTCCCCACGCTGAACGCCCCGCCGGTGAACAGGAAGGTCCGGTGCTCGACCAGATCCATGCTCCCGTCGGGCAGCACGGTGGCGTCGATCGCCACCTCCGGGAACGTGAACGACTTCTCCTGGCCCAGCGCGGCCGGCGCCGCGAGTGCCCAGCCCGACATGACCACCACGGCGGCCAGGACCAGCGTCGCCCCCCGCGTGTGCGCACCGTCTACAGCTCCTGCACGAAGAAGAAGGACACGGCCATGATCACGTACGTCCCCAGCAGCTGCGCCCCTTCGAGCCAGTTGCTCTCGCCGTCGCGGGAGACCATCGACACGAGCACGGCCGACAGCGCCACCGCGGCGATCTCGAACGGGCTGAACAGGAAGCTCATCGGGTGCCCGACCGCCAGGCTGATGAACACCAGCAGCGGCGCCACGAACAGCGCGATCTGCACCGACGAGCCGATGGCGATCTCGAGCGTGATGTCGAGCCGGTTCTTCAGGGCGAACGTCACCGCGCTGCTGTGCTCGGCGGCGTTGCCGATGATCGGGATCACGATCAGGCCGACAAAGAACTTCGACAGGCCGATGTCCGCGAGCGCAGGCTCGAGCGCCCCGACCAGCATCTCGGACATCCACGCGGTGAGCCCCGTGGCGATCAGGAGCACCGTGATGGCCCGCCGCTTCGGCCACTCCGGCTCCTCGTGCTCTGTCGGAACGCGGAACAGGTGCTCGTGCGTGACCATGGTGAACAGCAGCGCGAGCCCGTAGAGCGCCATCAGGACGAGCGCCACGACGATGCTCACGGTCTCCCGTTCGACGAACTCCTTGGAGTGCGTGGTCAGCACGAACAGCGCCGGCATCAGCAGGCCGGCCACCGCGAGCATCAGTGACGTCGAGTGGACGCCGGCCGCCGCGGCGTTGAAGTGCTGCTCCTTGTACTTGATGCCGCCGACCAGGAGCGACAGGCCGAGGACCAGCAGCAGGTTCCCGATGATCGAACCGGTGAGCGACGCCAGCACGACGTCGATCTCGTTGTCCAGGATCAGGAAGAACGAGATGATCAGCTCGGCCACGTTCCCGAAGGTCGCGTTGAGCAATCCGCCGATGCGCGGCCCTGCGTGCTCCGCCAGTTGCTCTGTCGCCCGCCCGATCAGGCCCGCCAGGGGGATGATCGCCGCCGCGGCGGTGAGGAACGTCAGCAGCTCGTTGTGCGCGACATAGTCGAAGAACGCCGCGATGGGGATGAAGACCAGCAGCCAGTCCAGGCTGGGCTTGCGGAGGTTGATGGTCTTGTAGGCCATGTGGGTGCGAACCCTATCGGCTGCGCCCGTGCCGCCGCGACCCAGGCGCCCGCGTCGTCAGCCGCGCTGGAACAACTCGTACACGCACCCGTCGGGCGCCCGGAAGTGCACCCACCGGTCGACGCCGTCGGTGCGGACCCCGTCCATGAATCGCTCGGCCCCGTGCATGTCGAGCCTGTCGACCGCCGCGTCGAGGTCCTCCACGCCGAACGCCACCACCGGCCCGGTGTCCATGAACGCGTGGTGAGGGTCCTCCGGCAGGAACACCTCGAAGCCGTCGCCGTTCGCCATCCGGAGGTGCACCATCGCCGGCTCGTCTCCGGTCCGTTCCATACCGAGCACGCGCTCGGCGAAGTCGGCCATATCGCGGGCGCGCGCGGAGCGCGCGCCCGCCCACACCACCCCCAGGCCCGGCGCGAACGCGTCGTACGGGCCGCTCTTCACCTCGTAGACGAATCCGTCCGGCGCCCGGAAATGCTGCCAGGCGTCGTCCCGCCATCGGCCCGAGCCGAGGAGCTCCACGCCTGCGCCCCGGAGCGCGTCGGTGGCCTCGTTGACGTCCTTGACGAGGAAGCCCGGGATCGGACCGCTCGTCGCGAAGTCGTACCGGGCCTCCGGCCGGAACACCTCCACCATGTCGCCCCGCGCGGTGGCGAGATGCACGACGTCGGGTTCCTGTTCGAACACGGAGAGGCCGGCGACGTCGCAGAAGAACGCAACGGTCTCGTCGAAGCGTTCTGGGAAGACCCCGATCCAGGCCAGCCCGAGCGCCTTCACGTGCCGGCCGTCAGTGGGCGGCCGACGCGGTGGCCTCACCGGCGCCGGCGAGCGCCTCCTGCAGGACGTCCCAGGCCAGCACGGCGCACTTGATGCGGATCGGGTACTTCACGACGCCCTTCAGCGCGACGAGGTCGCCGAACTCGTCCTCGGACGGGTCGACCTCGCCGGCCATCATGCCGCGGAAGTCGGCCGCCAGGTGCAGCGCGTCCGGCACCGGCTTGCCCTTCACGGCTTGGGTCAGCATCGAGGCGCTCGACTGCGAGATCGAACACCCTTGCCCGACGAAGGCGACGTCCGCCACCGTCCCGTCCTCCACGTGCGCGTAGACGGTGATCTCGTCCCCGCACAGCGGGTTGTTCCGGGAGCACGACAGTTCGGCCTCCGGCAGCTCGCGCTTGTTCCGGGGGTTCTTGTAGTGGTCGAGGATGACTTCTTTGTAGAGGTCGTCGAGGGACATGGCGCCAGTGTATCGACGGCTCAGGCGAACAGCGCGGCGGCCTTGTCGAGCGCCGCGATCAGCGCGTCGACCTCGTCCCGCGTGCTGTACAGGTAGAACGACGCCCGAGCTGTCGCCGGAACGCCGAGCACCCGGTGCAGGATCTGCGTGCAGTGGTGGCCTGCCCGGATGGCCACGCCCTCCTGGTCGAGCACCTGCGACAGGTCGTGCGGGTGGATGTCCTGGAACCAGAACGACACCTCGGCGCCGCGTTCGGTCATGTCGTGCGGGCCGAACACCATTGCGCCGACCTCCAGGAGCCGGTCGATGGCGTACTGGGCGACGTCCTCCTCGTAGGCCCGTACGGCCTCCATGCCGATCGGCTCGAGGTAGTCGATCGCCGCGGCGAGGCCGATCTCCTCGGCGATGTTCATTGTGCCGGCCTCGAACTTCCACGGGATCTCGCGCCACGTGGACGAGTCCCGGCCGACCTCGCGGATCATCTCCCCGCCGCCCATGAACGGGTCCATGAGCTCCAGGAGCTCGCGCTTCCCGTACAGGCCGCCCGAGGCCGTCGGCCCGAGCATCTTGTGCCCGGAGATCGTCAGGAAGTCGCAGTCGAGCATCGCGACGTCGACCGGCGCGTGCGGCACCAGCTGGGCGCCGTCGACCAGCACGATCGCGCCGACGGCGTGGGCGTCGTCGGCGATCCGGCGGAGCGGCGGCATGGTGCCGAGGACGTTCGACATGCCGCTGATCGCGACGATCTTCGTCTTGGGCCCGAGCAGCGAGTCGTACGCGTCGAGGTCGAGCCGGCCCTCGTCGGTGACCGGCACGTACTTCAGGACCGCCCCCGTCGCCGCCGCCGTGAGCTGCCACGGGATGATGTTCGAGTGGTGTTCGAGCTCGGAGAGCACGATCTCGTCGCCCTCCCGCAGGAACTTCCTCCCCCAGCCGTGCGCGACCAGGTTGATGGCCTCGGTCGTCCCCCGGTTGAACACGATGCAGTCGGACGAAGGCGCTCCCACGAAGCCCGCCAGCCGGGCCCGGGCGTTCTCGTAGGCGACCGTGGCCTCCTCGGCCAGCGTGTGGACGCTCCGATGGATGTTCGCGTTGTGGCGCTCGTAGTAGTCGACGACCGCTTCGATCACGGCGCGCGGCTTCTGTGAGGTCGCCGCGGAGTCGAGGTAGACGAGCGGCTTGTCGTGGATCGTCCGGTCGAGGATCGGGAAGTCCTTCCGGATGCGCTCGACGTCGAGCGCCTGCCGTGCCGTGGTGGCCATTCCGGCTCCTATTCCTTCCCGTCGCCGGCGGGAGTGGGACCGCCGGCCTCCTCCGCCGAGAGCCCGACCTCCTGCCGGATGCCCTCGTAGCCCTTGTCCTCGAGCTCCTTCGCGAGCTCGGGGCCGCCCTCCTTCACGATCCGCCCGCCCATCATCACGTGGACGAAGTCCGGGTGGATGTAGTTGAGGATCCGCTGGTAGTGCGTGATGACGAGCACGCCGAGCGAGGGTCCGATGAGCTTCTCCACGCCGGTGGCGACCGACTTCAGCGAGTCGATGTCGAGCCCGGAGTCCGTCTCGTCGAGGATGGCGATGTCGGGCTCGAGCACGGCGAGCTGGAGGATCTCGTTCTTCTTCTTCTCGCCGCCGGAGAACCCCTGGTTGACGTAGCGCCGGACCATCTCGTCCTCGACGCCGAGGAGCTCCATCTTCTCCTTCATGTGCTTGCGGAACCCGAGCGCCGAGATGTCCTCACCCTTCACGGCCTTGTACGCCGTCCGAAGGAAGTTCACGACGCTCACGCCGGGCACCTCCACCGGGTACTGCATCGCCAGGAACAGTCCCCGCGCGGCGCGCTGATCGGGCGTGAGGGCCAGGATGGCCTCGCCCTTGAACCGGACCTCGCCTGCCGTGACCACGTAGCCGGGCCGTGCCCATCAGCACGTTGGCGAGCGTCGACTTGCCGCTGCCGTTCGGGCCCATCAGGGCGTGGGTCTCGCCCTGGCGGACCGTGAGGTCGATGCCCTTGAGGATCTCCTTGCCCTCGACCGTCGCGTGGAGATCGCGGATCTCCAGCTCGGCCGTGGTCGTGAGCGGTTCTGCTTCCGTCGTCGCCATGTCAGTCGTCCACCTCGATCAGGATGTCGTCGCCGTCGATCTTCACCGGGAACACCCGCACCGGCTGGGTCGCCGGCAGGGTGCGCGGCCGGCCCGTGTTCAGGTCGAACGTCGAGCCGTGCTTCGCGCACTCGATGGTCTCCATGTCCGGGTCCACCTCGCCCTCGTCCAGGTAGGACAGGGCGTGCGAGCAGATGGCGTCGATGGCCCGGAACTCGCCGCCACCGAGGTTGGCCACGGCCACCTCGGTCGAGTCGTGCCGGAACCGGCGCGCTTCGCCCTCGGGTACCTCCTGCGTCGTCGCCACCTTGACCAGGGCCATTCCTAGCGCTCCAGCTCCCGCTCGATGGCCTGCTCGATGCCGGTGCGGACCTCGGCGATCTCGATCCGGTCCAAGACCTCCTGGAAGAACCCGAACACGATGAGTCGCTCGGCCTCCTTGCGCGGGATGCCGCGGCTCTGCAGGTAGAACAGCGCCTCCTCGTCGACCGGGCCCACGCTCGCGGCGTGGCCGCACCGGACCTCGTTGTTCTCGATCTCGAGGTTGGGGATGGCGTCGGCCTTGGCGTGCTCGGAGAGCACGACGTTGCGGTTGGTCTGGAACGCGTTGCTGTTGCTCGCGTGCGGCCGGATGTGCACCCACCCGGAGTAGATGGCCCGGGAATGGCCCTTGAGCGCGCCCTTGTACAACAGGTCGCTCTTGCCGTTGCCCGCCTCGTGGTCCTGCAGCGTCCGGTGGTCGAAGTGCTGCGAGCCGTCGGCGAAGTACAGGCCGAGCATCTCGCTCGACGCGCCCGGCTCGCTCAGCACCGACTCGAACTCGTTGCGGCTGAGGTCGGCGCCGAACGCGACCGACAGCGAGTGGAACTCCGCGTCCCGCTCGAGCCGCGCCCGCTGGACCGAGAGGTGGGTGACGCCCGAGCCCCATTCCTGGAGCGAGACGTACCGGACCTTCGAGGCCGGGCCGCAGTGGACCTCGACGACGGCGTCGGAGAGCGCGTTGGTCAGGTCGGGCGACACGTACCGGTCGACGAAGGTCACCTCGGCCTGTGCCCCGACCACGATGAGCGTGTGCGGGAAGATCGCGGCGCCGTCGGCGTCGAGGTAGGTCAGGGCCTGGATCGGCAGCTCGACGCGAACGCCGTCCGGCACCAGCACGAACGTTCCGCCGGTGCGGAACGCCCCGTGCAGCGCCGTGAACTTCGTGCGGTCCGTCGGGACGAGCTCGTGCAGCCTTCCCTCGACCAGCTCTGGATGGTCCGCGACCGCGTCGTCGATGGATTCGAAGTGCACGCCGGCCTGGTCCACCTTCGGGTCGAGGTGCGCGATGAGCACCTCGGAGTTCCGCTGGACGAGGAACCCGGCCCGCTCGCCGACGTCGCCGGCCGCCTCGAGGATCGCTCCCGGGACCTCATCGAGCGAGGTCGCACGTGTGCCTCCGGACGCGAACGGCGCGATACGTCGCCGAAGTCGAGCCCGGAGAGGTCGGTGTAGCGCCATTCCTCGGTCTCCTGGGCGGGGACCGGAAGCGTCACGAACTCCTCGAATGCCTGTTCCCTGAGCTCCTGCAGGAACGCGTTCGCAGGCGGCAGCCCATCGAGGGCAGCACGATCGAACCCGTTGCGAGTGGCGATGTCCGCCAAGGTGTCGGACTCCTGAGTCGAGTAGCCGGCCGCGTCGCCGTCCCTGCTGCTCACCGGCGGTTCCGCGCTGTCGATCCAAAGTCTATCAACGGGGTCGGATTCACCGCCCCCGCGGAGCATGTTACAGTGCCTCGTGCTGCAATCCCGAAGGGACGGGAGCGAGGGGGCCATTGGGTCATTCATATGCTAGCGTCGCAGGCATGGCGAGGAAGCAGGTGCTCGTACAGCTCGACGACGAGCTCGTCCGCGAACTGGATCAAGCAGCGAGTGCAGCCGGTATCAGCCGCTCGGAGGCGATCCGGCAGGCGAGCCGCGAGTGGCTTGACGACGAGAGGGAGCGGGAAGCCGATCGCCGGTACGCCGAGAGCTACCGCGAGCACCCGGACGGGTGGCAATGGGACGACGAATACGCGGCGATGGCGCGGAGAGGGGAAAAGCTGGTGCCTGGAAAGAACGGGGTCGCCGAGGTCGTCAAGGTCGATGAGGAGGGGTGAGATCTACTGGGCGGACCTTCCTGCCCCGGCGGGGCGGCGCCCCGTGCTGCTCGTTCTCCGCGACGAAGGCATCCAGAGAAGGCCGAAGCTCACCGTGGCCCCGATCTCCACTCAGATCCGACGACTTGACTCCGAGGTGCCCATCGGCGTCCCCGAGGGCCTACCCCGCGATTCGGTTGCGCAGTGCGACGATCTGCAATCCGTCGAGCGGTCATTCCTCGAGCCAAGGCCCATCGGCCGCATCGGCCCGGTGAAGGTCACGATGCTGGACTACGCCATTCGGTACGCGCTCAACATCAAGTGCCCGCCACCGTAATGCGGTAGAGGTCGCGGAGGGCGCCGATCTCGCCCCCGTGCCACAGGTCGTGGTGGACCATCGTCCAGAGGATCCGCCAGGTCGGCCATGGCTCGCCCCAGTTGGTCACCCGGATGGCGTCGAACTCGGCGTCGTCGTCCAGCGCCGCGACAGCGCCGGCGAGCGTCGTGTTGCGTTCCTCCAGGGACCGGAGCGCGGCGCCGGCCGTGTGGTCCGCCTCCAGGTCGGGCCACTGCTGCTCGCCGGGGCCGAACGCGTACTCGTGGTACATGAGCTTGCAGTCCGACACGTGGACGACGCGTCAGCCGATCGTGGTGATCGGGGCCGGGACAGGGTCGGGTTCGGCGTAGTCCGCGACCCACATGCCGCGCTCGTCCGGGTGCACGGTCCACGCGCCGGGCGCCGGTTCCCAGCCGAACTCCTCGTCGGTCAAGCCGTCGAGGCGTTCGCGGAGCATCCGGTACGCCTCGTCGAGCTGCGCCTCGATCAGCTGGAGCGCCCGTCTCGGCACCGCTGATCGCCCTCAGGAGGGGGCGACCGTCACCGGGATGCCGTTGAGGATCGCGACGCCCGACAGCGGGTCGACCTCGGGCGGCGCGAGCACGTTCGAGTTGACCGCCGGCTGGCCGGCCGCCACGCGCATCCGGACGTCGCCGTTCCCGTCGCCCCAGCCGTGCGGGATGCTCACCACGCCCGGCCGGAGCGCGTCCGTGACCTCGACCTCGATGTCGACCGAGCCCGCCGAGGACGTGACCCGCGCCGGCTTGCCGTCCTCGACGCCCAGTCGCGACGCGTCGTCCGGGTGGATCTGGAGCGTGCACGTGTTGCTCCCGCCGGCGAGCGACGGCAGGTTGTGCATCCACGAGTTGTTCGACCGGAGCTGCCGGCGGCCGATCAGGACCAGCTCGCCGTTCCGCCGCCGGTCGAGCGACGAGCGCAGCCGCTCGACGTCCTCCACGATCGGCTCCGGCGCCAGCTCGATCTTGCCCGACGGCGTCCGGAGCATCTCCGGGACGCGTTCCTGCAGGGGCCCGAGGTCGACGCCGTGCGGGTTGTCGAGCAGCGTCTGCAGGGAGAGCCCGTCGGGGTCGCGGCCGAAGGCCTCGCCGTAGGGCCCGGTCCGCAGCAGGATGTCGAGCAGCCGCTCCGGCCCCTCGAACGCGCCCGCGACGATCGGCCACGCCTCGTTCGCGTCCACGCCGTGCGCCGGAGAGAGCGGGTTGTTCACGCCGCGCTCGAGCAGCCCCCGGGCGACGAACCCGTCGAACCCGACGATGTCGGCGGCCGGCCCCTGGCCGGTGACGATGGCGGCGAGGCGCAGCAGCACCTCCCACTCGTGGAGCGAACCGGGCTCCGCCTCCAACGCAGGCGGCGAGTAGTTCGCCACGTTCCGGCAGGACAGCACGGCGAACGCGGCGTCGTAGTGCCCGCGCGTCAGGTTGGACTCCGCCGGCAGGATGACGTCGGCGTGGCGCGTGGTCTCGTTCACGTACAGGTCGACCGAGACCATGAACTCGAGCGAGTCCAGCGCCCGGTCGATCGCCCTGGCGTTCGGCCCGGACACCGCCGGGTTGCCGGCGATCGAGATGAACGCCCGGATCCGGCCGTCGCCGGGCTCCAGGATCTCCTCCGCCAGTGCGGCCAGCGGGAACTCGTTGAAATGCTCCGGGAATCCCCGAACGCGCGTGTGCCGCTTGCCGAAGGTCGTCCCCTTCCCCACCCCGGCCGTCCCGGAGGTGTTGTTGACCCCCGTGGCGGGCTTGGTGAACATCGCGCCGCCCGGCCGGTCGAGGTTGCCGGTCAGGACGTTGAGGACGTCGACCAGCCACGACGCGAGCGTCCCGAACTCCTGCGTGCTCGTGCCCACGCGCCCGTAGACGACGGCGCGACTCGGCCGCCGCGAGCTCGCGGGTCAGCCGCCGGATGTCGTCGGCGGCGATGCCGGTGACCGGCGCGACCGCCTCCGGCGTGAACGGCTCGGCCAGGCCACGGACGACGTCGATGCCGGCGGTGTGCTCCTCGAGCCGGCCGGGCTTGGTGAGGCCCTCGGCGAACAGCGTGTGGACCATGGCGAACAGCAGGTGCGCGTCGGTGCCCGGCACGATCGCGTGGTGCTCGTCGGCACGCCGTGCCGTCTCGGTCCGGCGCGGGTCGACGACGACGAGCTTCCCGCCCCGCGCCTTCAGCGCGCGGAGCCGTCCGGGGAGGTCCGGCGCGGTGAACAGGCTGCCGTTCGACACCATGGGGTTGGCGCCGAGCATCAGGAAGTGCTGCGTCCGGTCGACGTCGGGGATGGGGAACGAGAACCCGGAGCCGAACAGGTACGCGTTGGACACCTGCTTCGGCATCTGGTCGACGCTGGTGGCCGTGTAGACGTTCGCCGTGCCGAGCCCGAGCAGCAGCACGGGCGTGTAGAGCATCCCGGCCAGGTTGTGGACGTTGGGGTTCCCCAGGTACACCGCGACCGAGTCGTTGCCGTGCTCCGCCATGATCGGCCGGAGGCGGGCGTCGATCAGCTCGAACGCCTCCTCCCACGTCGCCTCGCGATGCCCGTCGCCGTCGCGGATCAGCGGACGCCGGACGACGTCGGGGTCGTTCTCGAGATCGACGAGCGCGAGCGCCTTGGGGCAGACGTAGCCGTGGCTGAACACGTCGTCGGCGTCCCCCCGGACCTTCACCAGCGTGCGGTCCTCGAGGGTCAGCTCGAGCCCGCAGGTCGCCTCGCACAGCGGGCAGGTCCGGATCGCGGTCCGAGTCGCGCTCATCGCGGGGCCTTTCGGTCCAGGTGGCGCCCCGATGCTACGCCGGTTGTGCGACGTGTCGCTTGCTTCGGCCGTCGTGGGCCGTCATGCTCCGCCTCCAGTCCCAATCCCTCGGGGGGAGGAGGTTCGTTCCATGAGTCGAATGTCGCGTGCCCTGATGGCGGCCGCGGTCGGCATGATATTGGTAGCGGTAATGATCGGGTCTGCTTCGGCGGCCAAGCAACCGGGCAAGACGCCGGTGAAGTTCGGGTACAACCTCACCACGAACACACAGCCGTCCAACTCGGTGCCGCCGCACAAGTGCGCGGACGTCGACCCCGAGAACGGCGACCTCGCCGACGCGCCGTGCACCCGCATGCAGTTCAGCGCCTCTGCCGCTCCGGGCGGCATCAAGGCCCCGTCCGCCGGCACCATCACCCAGATCTGGGTCATCGCCGGCAAGGCCGGTTCGTTCGTCCCGGTCGTCGGGTTCCTGTCGCAGATCAGCGGCTCGAGCGCCATGGGCAAGATCACGGCGAATGGCCCGCGTGCTGCAGCACGGCAGCGAGCGATTCGTCGAGACACGACTACAAGATCCTCAAGTTCACCGGGCTCCACATCGCGGTGAAGAAGAACGAGTACCTCGGGATCAGGAACAAGGCGACCAGCATCGCGCGGTGCGACTCGGGCGGCGCGGCCCAGTTCGTGTTCCAGCCGCCGCTCGTGGTCGGCGCGGCGCCGGTGGCCAACGCCGGGCACGACGGCTGCAAGTTGCTCATCGAAGCGGTGATGACGCCGGCGTAGACGCCGGAGTCACCACCTCGTAAGCGTCGGAGGGGGCGCCGCCTGCAGGCGGCGCCCCCTCCTCGTGTGCAGGTTCCGTCCGCCGCGACCGCGGCGGTCAGATCACCGGTCAGTTCTCAACGACGGTGCTCTGCAGGATCGGGTAGCCGCTCTCGAGGCAGTCCCGCTCGGAGCGAAGCGTGTTGGCCTCGTAGTCGCGCGGCACGACCACGTAGTTGAACTGCCACAGGGGCGAGTACTGCTCCATGCCCGGCACCGAGTCGTAGATGTTGAACTGGCCGGGAACCCGCTCCGGCTCCTCGAGGGGCTTGCCCGCATCGTCGAGGTCCGCCGAGTACACGACCTGATACTCCTGCGCCACCTTGACCCGGCCGAGGTCGATGTCGAGCTCGCCCTGTTCCGACGCGAACACGACGCGGCCGTCGAACCACACCCGCTCGATCTCGTGGCCGAAGGGGTTGGAGTACGTGAGCGCCTCGACCCCGTCGTCCCGCCACGTCGAGGCGTCCCCGCGTTCCTCCGCCTCGCCCCCGTCGATGCGCCAGACGCCCTCGGTCGACTCGCCCATGGCCGATCCCTCCTCGCACGTGGAATGGAGGAACGACCCTAGAACAGGACGGCCAGGCGGTGATTCGGTGCGGCGGTTCGGGACGACGCGATTCGACTCGGCGGCTAGCCGACCGAGCCCTCCATCTGGAGCTCGATCAGCCGGTTGAGCTCGACCGCGTATTCCATCGGGAGCTCGCGGGTGATCGGCTCGATGAAGCCGTTCACGATCATGGCGGTGGCCTCGGCCTCGGTGAGGCCCCGGCTCATCAGGTAGAACAGCTGGTCGTCGCCGACGCTTGCGACCGTGGCCTCGTGGCCGAGCGACGCGGTCTCGTCCTCCACCTCGATGTACGGGTAGGTGTCCGACCGCGAGTCGTCGTCGAGGATCAGCGCGTCGCACCGGACCGTCGACTTGGCGTGGTGGGCGTCGGGCTCCACCCGGATCAGCCCGCGGTACCCCGTGCGCCCGCCGTCCTTGGAAACGGACTTCGAGTTGATCACGCTGGTCGTGTACGGCGCGGCGTGGATGGCCTTGCCGCCGGCGTCGGTGTGCATGCCCTTGCCGGCGTACGCCACCGACAGCACCTCGCCACGGGCGCCCTTGCCGAGCAGGTAGATCGACGGGTACTTCATCGTGACCTTCGAGCCGATGTTGCCGTCGATCCACTCCATCACGGAGTCCTCGTACGCGGCCGCCCGCTTGGTGACGAGGTTGTAGACGTTGGTCGACCAGTTCTGGATGGTCGTGTACCGGACGCGCGCGCCCTTCTTCACGACGATCTCGACCACCGCGGAGTGCAGCGAGTCGGACGTGTAGATCGGGGCCGAGCAGCCCTCGACGTAGTGCACGTACGAGCCCTCGTCGGCGATGATCAGCGTCCGCTCGAACTGGCCCATGTTCTCCTGGTTGATGCGGAAGTAGGCCTGCAGCGGGATGTCGACCTGGACGCCCGGCGGCACGTAGATGAACGAACCGCCGGACCACACGGCGGAGTTCAGCGCCGCGAACTTGTTGTCGTTGGCCGGGATGATCGTCCCGAAGTACTCGCGGACCAGGTCGGGGTGGTCACGCAGCGCCGTGTCCATGTCGCAGAACAGCACACCCATCTGGTCGAGCTCGTCGCGGATCTTGTGGTACACGACCTCGCACTCGTACTGCGCGCGACACGCCGCCGAGGTACTTCTTCTCCGCCTCGGGGATCCCGAGCTTGTCCCAGGTCCCCTTGATGTCCTCCGGGCAGGTCCTCCCAGGACTGGGCCTGCTTCTCGGTCGAGCGGATGAAGTAGTAGATGTCGTCGAAGTCGATGTCCGAGAGGTCGGCCCCCCACCACGGCATGGGCCGCTGGCCCCGAAGTGGCGCAGCGCCTTCAGCCGCGCACTTCCGCATCCAGTCGGGCTCGCTCTTGCGCGCGGAGATCTCCTCGACGACCGCCTCGGACAGCCCCTTCTTCGGCGCGAACACCGAGTGGTCGGGGTCGTGCCAGCCGAAGCGGTACCCCTTGCTCGAGTTCGCGGAGGTGCTCTTCCTGGGTGACCGCCATGCGCTCGAGTCTACTCCCGTGCGGGCTGCCGGTCATCGGGCCCCTGGGCGGGCCCGGACTGCCTGCCCAATCAGTCTACCGCCGGCCGAGGTCGAAGTCGATCCGGAGGTCGGATGCCGAGGGGCCAGGGCCGCCCGGGAGGCGGCGCCTCTCCGTGGCTCCCTCTCAGAGCTCGACCGATCCGGGCTATCCTTCTCGACCGGGACGCCCGACCAGCGAGCCGTACTCGGTCCAGGACCCGTCGTAGTTCTTGACGTTCGCCGTACCCGAGCAGCTCGGTCAGGACGAACCACGTGTGCGACGAGCGCTCACCGATCCGGCAGTACGCGATGACCTCCTTGTCCGAGGTGACGCCCTCGCCCTCGTACAGCGCCGCGCAGCTCGTCGGCGCTCTTGAAGGTGCCGTCGTCGTTGGCGGCCTTCACCCACGGGACGTTGGCCGCGCCGGGGATGTGCCCGGGCACCTGGGCCTGCTCCTGCGGCAGGTGGTCGGGCGCGAGCTTCTCGCCGCGGTACTCCTCCGGGGAACGGACGTCCACGAACGAGCCGCCGCCGGCCTGACGCGCCAGCACCTCGTCGCGGAGCGCGCGGATGTTCTCGTTCACCGACCGGACACGCTGGTAGTCTCGTCGCGTCGATACGAGGGGGCGTCGCTCGACAGCTCGCGGCTCTCGAGCTCCCACTTCTTGCGGCCGCCGTTCAGCAGCTTGACGTTGTCGAAGCCGCGGTACTTCAGGATCCAGTACGCGTACGCGGCGAACCAGTTGTTGTTGCCGCCGTACAGGATGACCGTCGTGTCGGCGCCGACGCCGGCCGCTGCAGCAGGGCCGACAGGCCGGCCTGGTCCACGTAGTCGCGCCCGATCGCCGCGTGGAGGTCGGTGTTCCAGTTCCACCCGAGGGCCCCTGGATGTGGCCCTTCTCGTAGGCGGCTGGTGTCCTCGTCCACCTCGACGATCCGGAGCGACGGATCGGACAGATGTCTCTCGAGCCAGTCCGTGTCGACCAGCGCGCTCGGGGTTCGTGTACTCGGCCATGGCTCCTCCTTCCCCCGGGGTGCGGAAACTCCATCGGACAGGTCGGAAATCCTAGTCCGGGCCTTGAGCGACTTGCAACTGCAACGAGCGAGGGTTCAGCGAGGCCACTCCGGGTCGCGAACGAAGCCGGAGGCGCGGTGCTCGCGGCCGCTAGAAGAACCCGAGGGCCTCCTTGGCCTCCTCGGACATCATCTCCGGGGACCACGGCGGACGGAGCACCATCTCCGCGTCGAACGAGTCGACGCCGGCGAGCCGGTCGAGTAGCTGGTGCATCTCGGCCTCGATGAGCGGACCGATCGGGCAGCCCATGGTGGTGAGCGTGTAGGTGACGTGGACGTGCCCGTCGGTGATGTCCACGTCGTAGACGAGCCCGAGGTCGACGATGTTGATCCCCAGCTCGGGGTCGATGCACGGCCTTCAGTGCCTCGAGGATCACCTGCTCCGAGACGCCGGCCTGTCCGTTCGTGGACGGCGTCGCCGTTCGACTCCGGGACCGCCGTCTCGGCCGCGACGGGCTCTCGGCGAAGCCACGGAGCCTCCATCTCCTCGGTCTCGATCCGCTCGCTCGCTTCGTTCATCGGGTGGACCTCCTCGGTCTATTCTAGGGGCCGGCCCCCCCGACGCCCCTGTGAGGTGCTTGGCGTGAGCATGCGGGTCATGATCGTCGACGACCATCCCATCACTCGGAGCGGGCTGCGAACCGCCCTGTCACCGGCACGGACGAGGTCGAGATCGTCGGCGAGGCCGGAATCGGGCGAGGAGGCCATCGACCTCATCGAGGAGGTCAAGCCCGAGGTCGTGTTCATGGACGTCCGGATGCCCGGCATGGGCGGCCTCGAGGCGACCAAGATCATCCGCGACGTGAGCCCGGACACCAAGGTGATCCTGTTCACGGTCGAGGAATCGAGGTCCGCCATCGCCGACGCCATCGCGGCCGGCGTGTCCGGGTACCTGTTGAAGGACGTGTCCGCGGAAGAGCTCGTGAAGGCTGCGCGGCTGGCCTTGGAGGGGAAAGCCGTCATCCACCCCAGCCTCACGCGCGCGTTCATCGAGGAGGTGCAGACCGTGGACCGCCGCCCCGACGCCCCCCTGTCGAAGCGGGAGGCAGAGATCCTGCAGATGGTCGCCTACGGCGCGACCACCAAGGAGGTCGCCCACGACCTCTCGATCTCGCCCCACACGGTGAAGACGCACCTCGAGCGCATCTTCGAGAAGCTCGGCGCGAACGACCGGGCGCAGGCCGTGGCCATCGCCATCCGCCGGGGCATCGTCGAGTAGCGGCGCTCCCCGCCCGTCGGCCCTTGGGCCCTCGGCGGGGCAAGTGTCGGTTCAACTTCCGAGGCCGTTCCGCCGATACCTGAAACCGGATGGCCGTCACGATGCTGTTGTCTGGCACGCCACCGGACGTGGCGGTGCTGGAGCATGCCCTGTCCCGGACCGGCTGGGACGCCGTCACCGAGGCTTCGACCGACGGGTACCACTCCGTCGAGCTCGCCGTCCGGGCCCGCCCGGACGTCATCATCACCGACCCCGCCATGCCCCGGCTGTGGGGCCCGGACCTCATCCAGCGGCTCAGGGCGGTCGCGCCGTCCACGCCGATCGTGTGCTGGTCGGGATCGCCCGCGCCGGAGGACGCCGCCGAGATCATCCGAGCCGGCGCCTCCGGGTACCTGCTGAAGGAGGACGGCCCGGCCGAGGTCATCCGGGCGCTCGGGGCGGTGCTGGACGGCGGCGCGGTCGTGTCGCCCAGGCTGGCGGCGACCCTGTTCGGCCGGTTCGCCGAGGGCGTCCACCGCGAGCGCGAGCTCGGGCGCGCCCTGGCCGACGCGACCATGAAGGTCCAGGAGGTCACCCACGCCAAGGCCGAGTTCCTGGCGAACGTCTCCCACGAGCTCCGCACGCCCGTGACGATCGTGAAGGGCGTCGCGCACCTGCTGCGGGACCGTCGGCTGTCCCCCGAGGACGAGACGGAGTTCCTGACGAAGATGGACAACGCCGTCGACCGGTTGACGGGCCTTGTCGAGGAGATCCTGTCCATCGCCGACCTCGACCGGGGCACCGTGGACTTCAGCGTGGCCCGGACCGACCTGGCGGCAATGGTCCACGACGTGGGCGACCGGGTCGGGAAGCGCTACCCGCTGATCCGGATGGAACGCGACGTGCCGGAGACCATGTACGCGGTCGTCGACCCCGCCCGGATCTCCGAGGCCGTCGCCCAGCTCGTCGACAACGCCTGCCGGTACTCCCCGGCCGCGTCGCTGGTCCGGATCCGCCTTCGCGCGCAGGACGAGGGCGTCGTGTTCTCGGTGACCGACACCGGCCTGGGGCTGTCCCGGGAGATTGCGTCGCTCGCGTTCCACGAGCCCTTCGTGACGGGCGACGAGGTCATGCGGAAGGAACGGGCCGGCGTGGGACTGGGGTTGCACCTCGCACGGCGGCTCATCCTGCTGCACGGTGGCATCCTGTGGGCCGACCCGCTCCCCGCCGGCGGCACTCGGGTGTCGTTCTGCATCCCGACCGTGCCTCCCGGCGCGGGCGGCATGGGCATCCGCGTGGGCCGGGTGGACGAGAGCGGCCGGGTGGTCTCGACGGACGTGCACCGTGAGGCGTCACCGATCGACGTCATCCGGGCCATCGCCGCAGCGGCGGACGAGGACGACCTGATCCTGCCGGCGATGCAGGACGACGTGCTGGTCCCGCCGATGCCCGGCGACGTACGGGTCCCGGCGACGTCCGATGACCTGCGGGCCCCTGCCACGGTCTCGATGATCGAGGTCACGGACGACGGGCCGGTCTCCGGCTCGGCCGGCTGAACGAGCTGTCGCTCGGCGGCTACCGGACCTTCGACGCAAGCTCCTCGGAAGACCCCACCACCTCGCCCATCGACCGGAGCTCCGCCCACAGGGCCGATGCCTCCCCGCCGGTGAAGTCGCGTTCCGCCATCGGGATCTGCTCGACGAGCACGACCTTCACGCCGGCGCGCGCGGACTCGAGGGCAATGCGGAGGTTCGCGACGTTGCCAGGGCCGAACGGCGCATCCGCGACGACGACCACCGCCGACGCCAGCATCAGCGCCCGGCACTCCTCGGCGGCGGCCTCGTCGATCTCGGAGAACGGCGGAACCGACACGCGGAGCAGGTTGAGACGGCCGGCGACGTCGTCGTCGGTGTCCGACGCGTGGAGGACGCCGGTCGTGACCTCGAACCCCATCTCCGCAAGCAGCCGGACGCAGGGCGATCCCCGGCCGGCGCCGCCGACCACGTGGGCGCGGTCGGGCCCGGCGGGGGGCGTAACCCCGATCGGCGGGTTGAGCGCGACGACCGGCCGGCCGGTCACCGCGTTCGGGTGGACGTCCGTCTCGACGCCGTAGACCTCTCGCAGCAGGTCCCGCGTCACCACCTCCCCCGGCAGGCCCTCGGCGACCACCACGCCCTCGTGAAGGGCGACCATGCGGTCGCAGGTCGCCGCGGCCAGGTTCAGATCGTGGAACACGCCGAGCACCGCCCGGCGGTCCTGCGAGGCGAGCCGGCGCACGACGGCCAGCAGGTCGAGGACGTGCCGGACGTCGAGGTGGGTGGTCGGCTCGTCGAGCAGCAGCACCGGCGCCTCCTGCGCCAGGGCCTGCGCCAGCACGACGCGCCGGCGTTCCCCGCCGGACAGCTCCTCCATGGGCCGCTCGGCGAGGTGGTGCACGCCGGTCGCGTCCATGGCCGCCCGGGCCGCCGCCCAGTCCTCGCCGGTTCCGCCGCTCCAGCGGGAGCGGTACGGCGCCCGTCCCATCAGCACGACCTCGAGCGAGGTGAACGAGAACACCGGCGCGAGGTCCTGCGGCACCACGGCGACCAGCCGCGCCGCGCGCCGGGACGGGAGGGTGTACGGGTCCTCGCCGTCGACGCGGACGCTCCCCGCCCGGGGGCGCAGCGCGCGCGATGCGACCCGGACGAGCGTGGTCTTGCCGGAGCCGTTCGGGCCGACCAGCCCGACCACCTCGCCGGGGCGCACACCGATCGAGACCCCCCGCAGGACGTCCCGACCGCCGTACCCCGCGACCACGTCGTGGACGGCCAGGCCGCCGCCGCCCGGGCTCACGCGAACACCCCGCCGCCGGCGCCCCGCCGCTGGCGCCGCAGGAGGTACAGGAAGAACGGCCCGCCGAGTATCGCCGTCACCGCACCGAGGGGCAGCTCCTCCGGCGCGATCACGAGCCGCGACGCCAGGTCGGCCAGGATCAGGATGGTCGGCCCGGCCAGTACCACGGCCGGCAGCAGCCGGCGGTGGTCGGCCCCCACGACGAGCCGAAGCAGGTGCGGGGTCATCAGCCCGACGAACCCGATCACGCCGCTCACCGACACGGCCGCCGCCGCGAGCAGCGATCCCACGGCCAGCGTCCGCCGCTTGAACCGCTCGACCTCGACCCCGAGCTGGGCGGCCCGTTCCTCCCCGAGCGCCATCACGTTGAGGTCGTTCACGGAGAGGAAGGCGAACGCCGTCCCGACGGCGACGAGCGGGGTCACCACCTGGAGCGACTCCCACCCTCGGGCCTCGAGCCCGCCGAGGATCCAGAAGTAGATGTTCCGGATCTGTTCGCCCGAGAACGACATGACGAGCGACATCACCCCGGACATCACCGCGGCCACCGCGATCCCCGCCAGCAGGAGCGTGACCACATGGACCGCAGGGCCGACCCGGGCCAGCCGGTACACGAGGAACGCCACCATCATGGCCCCCGCGAAGGCCGCGGCGGCCACGCCGTAGCCCGCGAGCAGGCCGGTCCCGCCGGCCACGATCACGACGATCGCCCCGAGCGCGGCGCCCGACGACACCCCGATCACCGCCGGGTCGGCCATCGGGTTCCGGAACAGCCCCTGGAACAGCGTCCCGGCCACCGCGAGCCCGACCCCGACCACGGCGGCCAGCAGCACCCGGGGCAGCCGCAGCTGGAACAGGATCGCCTCGACGCTCTTCGGAACGTCCGGCCGGTCGGCGAGGCCGAGCTTCCAGGCGAACAGCCGGAGGACGGTGCCCGGAGCGATCCCGACCGCGCCCAGCCCCACCCCCAGCAGGATCGACGCGACCAGCGCGAGCGCCAGCAGGACCATGGTGGTCCGGTACCGGCGCGCGAGCCGCGTGCGCGTCATCGGCTCACGGCGCGGGCAGCGCTTCCGGATGGAGCGCCCGGGCGAGCGCCGACAGCCCGTCCGCCACCCGCGGCCCCGCCCTGCTCACGAGGTCCGAGTCGACGAGCACCACACGGTCGTTCTGCACCGCCGACAACGCGTCGTACCCGGGCCGCTTTTCGACCTGCTGCACCGTTCCGCCCGACTCCGACGACACGAGGTACACGGTCGGGTCGTCGCGGACCAGGTCCTCGACCGACCACTGCGGGTACGCGTCCTTGGCGTCGGCCGTCACCGGGTCGCATCCCGCCCGCTGCAGGAGGTCGTAGATGAACGACCCGGGCCCGACGCTGTACAGGGGGTCGAAGCTCACCTCGAAGAAGCACGACACCGGGTCCTCGGCGGCGACGGCCGACTGGACCTGCTGCCCGCGGGCGCGCATCGCCCCGGTCAGCGTCGCCGCCTGCTCGGTCGCGCCGGTGATGGTCCCGACGGTCTCGATGTCGTGCAGCACGTCGTCGAAGTCCGTCGAGTTCGTCGTGAAGACCGGGATGTCGAGGTCGCGGAGCTCCTGCTTCCACTGGTCGCCGCCCTCGATCGTCAGCATGAGGTCGGGCTCGAGCGAGACGACCTTCTCGACGTTGGGGTCGACGCCGAACTCCCCGGCACCGCCGACCTCCTCGATGCCCTTGGCGGCCTTGGGGTAGTCGTCGAACGCGCCGGAGACGCCGACGATCTCGTCGCCGAGGCCGAGCGCGAACAGCACTTCGGTGGCCGACGGGGCGAACGTCACGATCCGCTCGGGCGCCGCGTCGAGCGTCACCTCGACCCCGTCGTCGTCGGCGACCGTCATGGGAAACGCCGCCGGCGCCGACGTCGGGGCGGTGGTCGCGGCCGTCGTGGAACCGGTGGTGGCCGCGGTGGACGGGGCCGTCGTCGCGGCGGCGGTCGTCGCGCCGGACGTGGCGGTGGTGGAGCCCGGCTCGGGCGAGCCGTTCGAACACGCCCCGGCCGCCAGGGCCAGGACCGCGAGCGCCGCCAGCAGCGACGCCGTGTACCTGCTCATGGAGCGCCTCCTCTCACGCGAAGGAACGCGTGCTCCTCGGCTCCCGAAGCAGGTCTCCTGACTCCCCGGATCCTCGCGGCGCCCGAACCTTCCCGGGCCTCCCGGACGACCTCGCTGACGTTCAGCGGGATTCGCCCGGGAACATCGCCCAGTGGCGTGTCTCGGGTCCGCTCCCCGGTGACAGTGGCGCGACCGTGCCGGATTCACACCGGCTTCCCTCTTCCCGGGCTGCGCGATCTCGCGCGCCCGGTCCGGCCGGACGGGTGCCTCCCGTCCGTCGCCACCTCGGCAGCGGTATGCGGTTGCCGGGATTGTAGGCGCCGCGCCGACGTTCGCGAACCGGGTCCTGTCGGTGGCGCTCGGTGTTCGGGTCGGGCTAGACTCCCGCGGGGGTACGAAGCCGGTGCGAAGAACGATCGCCGTCGGTTGCCTGCTGACGCTCGCCGTTGGGTGCGGGCAGGCATCCGCTCGCCAGCCGTCCGGCGGCTCGTACGCACCGCCCGTGATCGACACCTCCAACTACCAGCCGCTCGCCGCCCCCTTCGCGACCGTCGAGACCGGTCCGGTGCAGGCCCTCGTCCCGAGGCAGTGGGAAAGCGTCTCGATCGACATGGACTCCCTGCGCCAGGGGCTGGTGGCATCGCCCCATCCGAAGCGGTGGGGGCACATGGACGGGACGGTCGCCGGGATCGAGGTGACGTGGGTCGACGTCACGCGCGTGGGCATCCCCTCCGACCTGTACTACTTCGCGGCGGCCGGCCCGGCGATCCCGTCGGTCGTGTCGTCGCGAACCTGTCAGCGCGAGCACTTCACCGTGCTGGTGAACCACCGCCCGCTGGCCGGCGACCCCTACTCGCCGGCCGACTACGTGGAACAAGGCACCGGCACGTGCAAGCAGCGCGGCCACTACACCCGATGGGCCTACTTCGTGGCGGCGCCGGGGTTCGGCCCCCTGCGCCAGCTCGGGATCCCGACCTCGGGGCTGTACCTCGCGGTCGCGGTCGTCCCCGAGAGCCCCTCCGCCGAGAAGCGCCTCCAGACGATCATCCGCTCGGCCCAGTACGGCAGCGCGTCCGTCGCCGAGCTCATGCGGGCGGCGCGGCAGTCGGCCAGGCTCGGCTGAGACCCGAGACTCGAGGCCAGGGCCGGGCGGCGGTGCCGGCGGTTCGGCGGGATCAGGACTTCGGGCTTCGGTCCACGAAGGGCGGCCGGGCGACCAGGGCCTCGCCCCGGCGCCCCCTGACGTCGACCTCCACCCGGTCGCCCGGGGAGAACCGCTCGCGCGGCGACAGGTAGGCCAGCGCGATCCCCTTCCGGAGCGTCGGCGAGAACGTCCCGCTGGTGGTCTCCCCCACCTGCTCGTCACCCGACAGCACCGGATAGTGCGGCCGCGGGATCAGCCGGCCCTCCATCTCGAGGCCCCACAGCCGCGCCGGGACGCCCTCCTCCTTCTGCCGAACGAGCGCGTCGCGGCCGAGGAACTCCCCCTTGTCCAGCGCCACCGCCCACGACAGACCGGCCTCGAGCGGGGTTCGTTCCTCGGAGATGTCCTGGCCGTGCAGCGGGTAGCCCATCTCGAGCCGGAGCGTGTCGCGGGCGGCCAGGCCGATCGGCTGCATGCCCTGCGGATCGCCGGCCTGCATGAGCGCCGCCCACAGCTCGTGGACGACCTCCTCCGGCGGGAACAGCTCGAACCCGACCTCGCCGGTGTATCCCGACCGCGACAGGATCAGCTGCTCGCCGCCGAACTCCGCCTCGGTGACGTGCATGTAGTCGAGCGCGCCGGCCTCTGGGAACACCTCACCGACGATGGCGGGCGCGTTCGGCCCCTGGACGGCGAGGAAGCACCAGTCCTCGTGCAGGACGATCTCGGCCTCGGCGCCCCCGGCCTGATCGAGCAGGATCCGGTGGACCTTGTGCGTGTTGGCGCCGTTCGGGACCGTGTACCACCGGTCCTCGCCGAGCCGGTACACGATGACGTCGTCGACGATCCCCCCGCGGTCGTTCAGCACGTTGTTGTACTGCGCGCCGCCGACCGCGACCTTGCCGAGGTCGTTCGTCACCGTCCGCTGGAGCACGTCGAACGCCCCGGGGCCGTCGATCGTGACCTTGCCGAGGTGCATGAGGTCGAACAGCCCGGCGCGCTCGCGGACGGCCTCGTGCTCGGCGAGCGTGCCCGCATACTCGATCGGCATGGCCCATCCGGCGAACATGCCGATCTTGGCGCCGAGCTCGCGGTGCTCTGGCTCGAGCGGGGTCCGATGCAGTCCGATGTCGCCGCGCGCCTCCATGCCGCGGTGATCCTAACGGCCGCCGCGCAGGCCGTACTGCGGGGCGTTTCCGCTCGGCGGTACGATTGGTCCGACGGCACGGACGGGTGACCGTGCCCGCCCGCGCTCGACCTGGAAAGGACTTGTGGGATGCCGGAGGAGACCTACGACGTCGCCGTGCTCGGCGCCGGGACCGGCGGCTACTCAGCCGCCCTGCGTGCAGCGCAGCTCGGCAAGCGCGTCGCGCTGATCGAGCGGGACGACCGCCTCGGGGGCACCTGCCTGCTCCGCGGTTGCATCCCCACCAAGGCCCTGCTGCAGACGGGGGCCGTCATGGACGCGATCAACCGCTCGGAGACCTGGGGCATCCAGGCCTCGGGGCAGCCGGACTGGCCCGCGGTACAGGCGTTCAAGGCGAAGGTCGTCGACAAGCTGGTCAGCGGCGTCACCGGGCTCGTCAAGGCCCGCAAGATCGACGTGATCCAGGGCACCGCCCGCCTTGTGGCCGGGAAGACGGCGCTCGACGTCGACGGCCGCATCGTCGAGGCGACCGACGTCGTCCTCGCGTCCGGCTCGTACGCCCGGCTGCTGCCGGGCATGAGTATCGGCGACCGGGTCATCACGAGCGACCAGGCCCTGTCGCTCGACTACGTTCCCTCGAGCGCCGTCGTGATCGGCGCCGGCGCGGTGGGGCTCGAGTTCGCCTCGTTCTACCGGTCGATGGGCGCCGAGGTCACGCTGATCGAGGCCCTGCCGCGCCTCGCGCCGCTCGAGGACGAGGAGATCTCGAAGGAGGTCGACCGGGCCTACCGCAAGCGCGGCATCAAGTCGTTCGCCGACGCGAAGGTGCAGGACGTGCAGGAGACCGAAAGTGCGGTGCGCGTGACCTACGAGGCGAAGGGCCAGACCGAGATGGTCACCGCGGACATCTGCCTGGTCGCCGTGGGCCGGGGGCCGATCTCCGACGGCCTGGGGTACGAGGAGGCCGGCGTCGAGCTCGACCGCGGCTACGTCAAGGTCGACGGCAAGCTCCAGACCACCGTCCCGCACGTGTGGGCCATCGGCGACCTGGCGGCGACGCCGTACCAGCTCGCGCACGTGTCGTTCGCGGAGGGCATCTCCGTGGCCGAACGCATCGCGGAGCTGGACCCGCCGGAGATCGACTACACGGGGGTGTGCCGCGTGACCTACTGCTCGCCCGAGATCGCGAGCGTCGGCCTCACCGAGACGCAGGCCCTGGAGCGGGGCTACGAGCTGGACGTCGAGAAGCTGCACATGCAGGGCATCGGCAAGGCGAACATCCTCGGCGAGGGCGGCCTCGTGAAGGTCCTCGCGGAGTCCGGCGGCGGCCCCGTCCTCGGGATTCACATGATCGGGCCGCACGTCACCGACCTCATCGCCGAGGGCATGCTCATCGTGAACTGGGAGGCGGTGCCGGCCGAAGTGGCCGCGCTGATCCACCCCCACCCGTCCCTGTCCGAAGCGATCGGCGAGGCGCACCTGGCGCTCGCCGGCAAGTCGCTGCACACGCCGTAGACCAGACGACAGGAGCCGTTCGAACGTGGCGAACGAGACCGATCAGATGCAGACGCAGGCACCGCCCCCTCCGGCGGGGACGCCGGCCACGCACGTCCCCATGCCGGGCGGCCGAGCCGCGATCGATGCCTCGGGCCTGGAGGAGGACCAGCTCGCCGAGCTGCTCCACCTGCTGGTGCTGTGCAGGTACTTCGACGAGCGCATGGAGACGCTGTACCGGCAGGGTCGCCTGCCTGGCGCGATCTACTCCGGCCGGGGCAGGAGGGCACGCACGTCGGCGCGGCGTACGCGCTGGGGCCCGACGACTCGCTGTTCCCGACCCACCGCGACCTGAGCGCCCAGCTGGCCAAGGGCCTCGACCTGAAGCGGGTCATGGCGCAGTTCTGGGGCCGGATCGACGGCTACACACGGGGCGCGGGACGGCAACAGCCACATCGGGGACTGGTACGGCTCGAAGACGTTCACGGTGCTGTCGAACCTCCCCAACGGGTATCCGGTCGCGGCCGGCGCGGCGCTCGCCTACCAGATGCGCGGCGAGGACCGGGTGGCCCTCGCGATCTGCGGCGACGGCGCCACGTCGAACGGCAGGTGGCACGAATGCCTCAACGTCTCCGGCATCAAGCGCCTGCCGGTCGTGTGGGTGGTGAACAACAACCAGTTCGCCTACTCGACGCCGAACCGGTCGGAGTTTCCCGTGCCGACCATCGCCGAGCGCGGCCCGGCGTACGGCATGCCCGGCTACCGCATCGACGGGACCGACGTCCTGCAGGTCTACTCGACGGTTCGCCAGGCTGTGGAACGGGCCCGCCGGGGCGAGGGCCCCACGCTCATCGAGTCGGTCTCGCTGCGGTGGAAGGGCCATGCCGGCCACGACCCCGCCAAGTACATGGCCAAGGAGCTGCTCGACGAGTACATGACCAACCGCGACCCCGTGAAGAACTTCGCCGAGCTGCTGGTCCGTGAGGGCGTGATCGACGAGGCCCGCGTGCAGGAGGTCCGCGCAGACGTGGAGCGGGAGTTCGACGAGGGGTTCGAGTTCGCCCAGCAGTCGCCGCTGCCCGATGCCGGCGACGTCGACCTCGGCGTGTTCTGGGAGGACGGCTACTGGGAACGCGAACCGTCGCGGTCCGGAGGGACTGGCTGATGAGCGACGACGACGTACGGTCCCGGGTCGGCGGCGACACGCCGCAGGCCTCACCGCAGACGGCGGCCGAGCAGGCCGAGAAGGCCGAGGGCCAGCCCGACCGCGCAGCCCAGGAAGCGGCCCGGTCGAAGCAGGCCGAGAAGGACGAGTCCGAGGGCGGCGCGGCTGGCCACGGCGCCGAGCCCCGCGGCAAGCGGACCGACAAGGGCGAGGCCACCTACCTCATCGCCGTCGCGGAGGCGATGTGGGAGGAGATGGAGCGCGACGAGCGGGTGTTCCTCCTCGGCGAGGACATCGGGATCTACGGCGGCGCGTTCAAGGTCACCGAGGGATTCATCGAGCGGTTCGGCCCGGAGCGCGTGTGGGACACGCCGATCATGGAGGAGACCATCGTCGGCATGGCGGCCGGCGCGGCCATGGAGGGGTTCCGGCCGATCGCGGAGTTCCAGTACGCGGACTTCATGACCTGCGGGTTCGACGAGATCGTCGCGACCACGGCGAAGTACACGTACCGGTCGGGCGTGCCGCTGCCGATGGTCCTCCGCGGCCCGAGCGGGGGCGGCGTGCGGGCGTCGGCGTTCCACTCGCAGAACCCCGAGCCGCTGTTCGCCCACGTCGGCGGCCTCAAGGTGATCTGCCCGGCGTTCCCGACGGACGCCAAAGGCCTGCTCAAGGCGGCCATCCGCGACGACAACCCGGTGGTGTTCCTCGAGCACAAGTGGATCTACCGGCGGATCAAGGAACAGGTGCCGGAGGACCCCGACTTCACGATTCCGATCGGGAAGGCCGACGTGAAGCGGGCGGGCGACGACGTTTCGATCATCACGTACGGGGCGATGGTCCACAAGGCGCTCGAGGCCGCCGAGGACCTGGCCGAACAGGGCATCTCCGCCGAGGTGGTCGACCTGCGCACCGTGTACCCGCTCGACACCGAGACCATCGTGAACTCGGTGGCGAAGACGTCCCACGCGCTGGTGCTGTACGAGTCCCTGAAGTTCCTCGGGATCGGGAGCGAGGTGTCGGCGATCATCGCCGAGGAGGCGTTCGAGCACCTCGACGCCCCGGTGATGCGGCTCGCGCCGCCGAACCACGCCGTGCCGTTCTCCCCGCCCCTCGAGGACGCGTTCCTGCCGCAGGTCGACGACATCGTCGCGACCGTGGACCGGCTGTCGAAGTGGTGAGCCCGGTGTCCGTTGTGTCCGTCGCTCGGAGCACGTAGAGGAGGCCTGTCGCAGATGCCGACCACCGTGACCATGCCCCAGCTCGGCGAGACCGTCATCGAGGGGACGATCCTGAAGTGGCTGAAGTCCGAGGGCGAGGAGATCGGCCGCGACGAGCCGTTGTTCGAGATCTCCACGGACAAGGTCGACACGGAGGTCCCCTCGCCGGTCGCCGGCACCCTGACGAAGATCCTGGTCCAGGAGGGCGAGACGGTCTCCGTCGGGACGAACCTCGCCGAGATCGACGACGGCTCCTCCGGCCAGCAGACCGCCGAGGTCCCCTCCGAGCCGGCCGCAGTTGCCGCGGAGACAGAGCCGCAGGAGGAGGAACGGGCCGGGGAGGAACAGGATTCGGCCGACACCGAGGAGCCGAAGCCCGCGGAGGAGCAGCCCGTCGGCGAGCAGGAGATGCCGGCCGCGGCCGAGGCGCAGGGGCCCGGCGGCGACGGGCAGGCGGCGCCGCAACAGGGCCAGCTCGGCGTGGAACAGCCCCAGGTTCCGGCGGCGATCGGCGCCCCGGCGGGCGGCGGGCAGATCGGCGGGGGCGGCGAACGGAGCCACATCCTGTCCCCCCTCGTCCGGCGGCTGGCCGAGGAGCACTCCATCGACCTCAGCCAGGTCCGGGGAACCGGCACCGGCGGCCGCATCACCAAGAGCGACATCACGGCGTACATCGAGTCCGGCGGCGCCGCTCCGCCCGCGGCTCCGGCAGCCGCCGCGGCGGCCCCCGCCGCCGCGGCGCAGCAGCCCGCCGCGGCCGCGCCGGCAGTCGCGCCCGCAACCGTCCCGGCCGTCCAGCCGGCGGAGCCCGCCGCGGCGCCGGTCCCCGCCGCCGCCTCGGCCGAACCCGGCGCCCGCGAGGAGGTCCGTCCGCTCAGCCACATCCGCAAGGCGATCGCCAAGCACATGGTCGCCTCCCTCCAGACCACGGCCCGGGCCTGGAACCTGGTCGAGGTCAACATGGAGAACGTCGCCCAGCTCCGGAACCGGGCCAAGGATGCGTTCAAGGCCGCCGAGGGCATCTCGCTCACCTACCTGCCGTTCGTCTCGCGCGCCGTGTGCGACGCGCTGCTCGCGTTCCCGGACGTCAACGCGGAGCTCCGCGGCGAGGAGGTCGTCTTCAAGCGCTACGTCAACCTCGGCATCGCGGTCGCGTACGAGGAGGGCCTGATCGTCCCGGCCGTCAAAGACGCCGACGGGATGAACGTGGTCGGGCTGGCCCGCACGATCAGCGACATCGCGGCGCGGGCCCGTTCGCGCAAGCTGAAGCCCGACGAGGTCCACGGGTCGACGTTCACCATCACCAACCCAGGGCCGTTCGGGTCGATCATGAGCGTGCCCATCATCAACCAGGGGAATACGGGCATCCTGGCGTTCGACGCGGTCGAGAAGCGCCCGGTCGTGATCGACGACGCCATCGCGATCCGGCACATGGTCTACCTGTCGATGTCGTGGGACCACCGCGTGATCGACGGCGCGACGGCCGCGCAGTTCCTCGGCCGGCTGAAGCAGAACCTCGAGACCTGGGACTTCACGCCCGAGCTCGCGCATTACCTTCCGCAGGGCTGATGAACGCTCCGCGCCCCGGCTGGCTGATCCGGCCCGACGGACTGGTCCCCTACGCCGAGGCGAACGCGTTCATGCACGACCTCGCCGAACGGCGCGGGGCCGGCGAGGTCCCCGATTCGCTGATCATCCTCGAACACCCGCCGGTGTTCACCGCCGGGCGCCGTGCGAAGGACGACCACGTCCGGTGGAGCGAGGACCGCATCTTGTCGTCTGGGGCCTCGCTCGAGCGCGTCGACCGGGGCGGGAGCGTGACGTTCCACGGGCCGGGGCAGCTGGTCGGATACCCGGTGCTCGACCTCGGCGTGAAGCCCGATGTGATCGACCACCTCCGGAAGATCGAGGAGGCCGTCATCCGCTCGGCGGCGCAGGTCGGGGTCGCGCTGCACCGCGACAAGGAGGCCACGGGCGTGTGGAGCGGCGACCGCAAGGTCTGCGCGATCGGCGTGAAGCTGACCCACGCCCGGGTCACCCTGCACGGATTCGCGCTCAACTGCACCACCGACCTGGGGTGGTTCGACGCGATCGTTCCCTGTGGGCTCGCCGACCGCGGCGTCGCCACGCTCTCGGAGCTGGCCGGCCGCGAGGTGACCGTCGCCGAGATGGCCCCGATCGTCGCGGCGCGTTTCGGCGAGGTGTTCGGCCTGGCGCTCGAGCCGTCGCCCGTCGAGATGCCGACGGCCGCGCCGGCACTCGGCTGACGCCGGCTACTCCGCCACCACCGCCTTCAGCACGTCGAGCTTCGCGGCCCGGCGGGCCGGCGGCAGCGCCGCGATCACCCCGGCCAGGCCGGCCAGCGCGACGGTGACGGCGAGCTGAACGCCCGGCACGGCGAACACCGTGATCCCGGAGTCCTGCAGCGCGGTGACGACCGCCCACCCGAACACGAGCCCGATCGCCACGCCGAGGACCGCCCCGATCAGCGCGATCACGGCTGCCTCCCACCGGATCATCGACCGGGCCTGCCGGCGCGTCATCCCGACCGCCCGCAGGAGCCCGAGCTCACGGGTCCGTTCGAGGATCGACAGGCTGAGGGTGTTCGCGATGCCGACGAGGCCGATGATCACGGCCAGCATCAGGAGCGCCGTCATGAGGCCCATGAGCTGGTCGACCTGGCGGGCCTGCTCGGCCTTGAGGTCGGCCTGGTCCATCACCTGGGCCGTCGGGAACTCCTTCACGACCCGGTCGAGCTCGGCGCGGACCTGGGCCGGGGTGTAGCCCTCGGCGCCCTTCACGAACACGCTCGTGTCCTGCTGCTGGCCCATGCTGAACTGCTGCTCGAACGTGCGGATCGAGATCAGGTAGTCGGACTGCAGCGCCGGCGGCGCGTCCCCGTTGTGGAACGTGCCGGCCACCAGCACGTGCTGGGTCCCCGTCCGGGCGAACCGCATGGTCAGCCGGTCCCCGACCACCAGGCCGTCCTGCTCGGCCACGGCGTCGCGGACCAGCACTCCGCCGTCCCGCAGCGCCTCCACCGAACCGGAACGCATCCCGAGGTCGACGACCCGCTCGACCGTGTACGGGTCGACCGCCGCCAGGAACCGCGGCGAGTCGCCCTGCCTCCACTCCCCCACTCGCAGTGGCGAGACCGCCGCGAGCTCGGGCAGCGACTCCAGCCGGCCGGCCACGAGCGGGCTGAACGGCACGATGCCCGCCGAAGCCCGACTGGCCCGTCACGACGTAGTCGGCCTTGAGCATCGAGTCCAGCCCTTGGTTCGCCGAGGCCTTGATCGACGCCGAGAACACCGACACGAACGTGATCAGCCCCACGCCGATCATCAGCGCGGCCGCCGTGGTCGCGGTCCGGCGGGGGTTCCGCTGGGAGTTCTCGCGGGCGAGGCGCCCGGGCTCGCCGGCGAGGGCGCCGAAGGGCAGCGAGATGAACGACGCGAGCGGCCGGGCCACCGCGGCGCTCGCCATGCCGAACCCCGGCGAACGCCAGGATCGCGCCGCCGCCGACCCATGCGATGCCGGTCGAGACGCCGCCGAACAGGCCCACCCCGACCAGCGCTGCGCCGGCCGCCAGGAGCGCGGCCCCGACGATCCCGCGGGCCCGGATCGACCGGGCGTGCGCCGTCGTCTGCCGCATGGCCGCGATCGGCGGGATCCGGGCGGCCTTCCGGGCCGGGAGCAGCGCCGACAGCATCGTCACGACGATCCCCATCGCCGTGGCCACAATCGAGCGTCCGGGCCTGGAACACCAGGCCGCCGGCCGGGAGGTTCATGCCGAACGCCAGCAGCAGGGCCTGCAGCCCCCGGGCGACGAGGAGCCCGACGCCGACCCCGAGCGCCGAGGCGAGCACGCCCACCACCCCCGCCTCCGCCATGACCGACGCCGTGACCTGCCGGGGGCTCGCCCCCAGCGCCCGGAGCAGCCCGTACTCACGGGTCTGCTGGGCCACGATGATCGTGAACGTGTTGAAGATGAGGAACGCCCCGACGAACATCGCGATCAGGGCGAACACCAGCAGCGCCGTCGAGAAGAAGCCCATGTAGTACCCGAACACGTCGTGGCCCTCCTGGGCCACGGTGGCCGAGGTGACCGCCTCGACGCCGAGGGGCAGCACCGGCTGGATCCGCGCGGCGAGGTCCGTCGGGCGGATGCCGGGGTCGCCGACGACCTCGACCCCGTCGACCTCACCGACCCGGTGGTACAGCTCCTGCGCCGTCCGCAGGTCGAACAGCGCCATCGTCGCCCCCCCGAGGTTCTGGTCGCGGCCGAACCGGACGACCCCGACGACCCGGAACTCCCCCACGGGTCCCCCGGTCACGATCCGGATGCGATCGCCCACGTCGAACCCGAACCGAGAAGACGTCCCCGTGTCCAGGGCGACCTGGTCGCGCCCGGACGGAACCACGCCGCGCTCCAGGCGGATTGCCGACGTCGGCGACGGCTGCCACGACCCGCCGAGCATGGGCCCGCCCCCCGTGCGGACCGGGTCGCCGTTCCGGTCGATCAGCGCCGCCATCCCCTGGACGTAGCCGTTGGCCATGCGGACGCCGTCGACACCGCGGACCCGGTCGACCACCGTCTGGGGCACCGGCTGCCGATTGCCGGACATGCCGACGTTCACGAAGTCGGCGTTCGAGCGGATGTACACGTCGACCCCCTGGGTGGACTGATCGACGATGCCGTCGAACATCCGGTCGAGCGTGTCGGTGAACACGTACGTGCCGGCCACGAACGCGACGCCCATCACGACCGCGATGGCCGTCCGCGCCAGCCTCGCCTTGTGGGCCCGGAGGCCCGAGAGGATGACCCGGAGCATGGCTACTCACCCAGCCCCTTCATGTGCTCGAAGATCTGCTCCGCTGTGGGGTGGAGCATCTCGTCGACGATCCGCCCGTCGCCCAGGAACACCACTCGGTCGGCCCGGCTGGCCGCCGAGGCGTCGTGGGTGACCATCACGATCGTCTGGCCGAACTCGTCGACGGCCTGCCGCATGAACCGCAGCACCTCGGCACCGGCGCGCGAGTCGAGGTTGCCCGTCGGCTCGTCGGCGAACACGATCTCCGGCCGGTTCACGAGGGCCCTGGCCGCGGCGACCCGCTGCTGCTGCCCGCCCGAGAGTTCGGCGGGGAGGTGCGACAGCCGGTCCTCGATCCCGAGCGTCCGGACCACGGTCGCCAGCCACTCCTCGTCGGCCTTCCTTCCGGCGAGCGCGAGCGGCAGCGACACGTTGTCGCCGGCCGTGAGCGTCGGGACCAGGTTGAAGAACTGGAAGATGAACCCGACCCGGTCGCGCCGCAGGAGCGTGAGCTCCTTCTCGGAGAGCGTCGACAGGTCGACGTCGCCGAGCAAGACCCGGCCCTCGGTCAGGGTGTCGAGCCCCGCGAGGCAGTGCAGGAGCGTCGACTTCCCGGAGCCCGACGGCCCCATGATCGCGGTGAACCCACCGCTTTCGAACGAGACCGTCACCCCGTCGAGCGCGCGGACCTCGGCGTTTCCGGTCCCGTACCGCTTCACCGCGTCGATCGTCCGCGCGGCGACCGCCGGCGGGGCCAGCACCCTCGGCTCGGTCAACGTGTCCATGGAGTCCTCGCTTCCCGGCCGGTGCGGGACCCGTACGTCGACTTGGATCCCGTCCGGCCACGTCCGGCCACGGTGGAACGCTCGTCGGACTTCAGCCTGCCGGGGAGGCCGGGACGCGATCAGGTGCGAACGGCCCGGAGCCTCGGGGACGGGTGGCGGAACGGTGCGCCTGCGGGAACGGGACGTCCTCAGCGAGCCGCGTCGGCGATGACCGCGAACTGCGGGGCCACGCCGGCGATCCGGCCGGAGACGCCGGCGTGCTGCTGCCGGACCCACTCGACGTCGCGGATCCGTTCGAGACGGACGGCCTGCCACCCCGCCTCGTCCACGGCCTCGAGCAGCGGGCCGGGGGAGGTCAGGCGGGCGAGGGGGAGGCTCGCCAGCATCTCCTCGTCGTACTCCCCGTGGTGGTCGTGGCCCTCGCCCCGCATCTTCCGCACGCGGTCGGCGACCGACTGGCGGGCCCGGCCGAGCGAGTCGCCCGGGCGCCAGACCCCCTCGAACAGCACGAGCCGCCCACCGGGCGCCGTGACCCGGCGCCACGCCTCGAGCGTCCCGACGGGGTCCATCGTCGTCCACAGCACATGGCGCTCCATGACGGCGTCGAACGGCCCGGGCGGCGGTTCCGATCCCGACGCCCACGTGGAAGTCGACGTCGAGCCCGCGGTCCGCGGCCTTCAGCCGGGCTCGGCCGAGCATCTCGTCGGACAGGTCGAGGGCGGTCACCCGGAACCCCAGCTCGGCGGCGAGGAGCGTCATGGCCCCCGTTCCGGCGCCCACGTCCAGCACCTTCGCGGGCGGCGGCGGGAGGAAGCGGAGGAGCGCCGCCCGCCAGGCCGCCGCTTCGACGGGGTCGGTTGCGGCATGGGACGGCGTGTGGTCGTAGGTGGCCGCGTCCGCGTCCCACCACCGCCGGATGCGGTCCTGGACGTCGCCGAACGGGCGGACGCCCGCTCGCCTGCTCCAGCGGGTCGCCGGCGTCGGAGGGGTCGGAGGGGTCGGCCATCAGAACAGGGCGGCCGCGAGCTTCGAGCGGTACTCGCGGACGAGCGGATCGTCCTCGCCGAGCACCGAGAACACGTCGAGCATCGCGCCCCGCGCCGAGTCGCGGTCGTCGGGCGAGTACCGGACGGCGCCGAGCAGGCCGTCGAGCGCCTCCCGGTACCGGCCCTCGCCGGCCATGCGCTTGGCCTGGGTCAGCGGCGAGCCGTCGGCGAGCCCGGCCCAGTCCCGCACCCGTAGCCCTGCGAGCAGGCGGTCCGCGTCGGGGTCCGGCAGCAGGGGCTGCAGCATCTCGCGGGCCTCGTCCGCGTCGCCGCGGTCCGCGAGCAGTGCGCCGAGGCCGAGCCGCGCCGGGCGGTTCGACGGGTCGGCGTCGAGCGCCTCCCGGAACCCTTGTTCGGCGGCCTCGGGGTCGCCGGAGGCCGCGGCCTCGGCTGCCTCGGCGGCGTCCCGGTCCGCTTCGGTCGGCAGCAGGCGCTGCACGAACTCCCGCACGGCCGGCTCCGGATAGGCCCCGATGAACTGGTCCACCGGCCGGCCGTCCACGAACGCCCATACGTTCGGGATGCTCTGGATCTGGAACTGCCTCGCCACGAACGGGTTGGCGTCGGTGTCGACCTTCGCCAGGAGGAACTCCCCGCCGTGGTCCTGGGCCACCTTCTCGAGGACGGGCCCGAGGACGCGGCAGGGGCCGCACCACGCCGCCCAGAAGTCGACGACGACCGGGCGACGCTTGGACTCCTCGATGACCTTCTCGACGAAGTCGTCGTCTCCGACGTCGACGACGACGGGCTCTGCGGACGCTGCTGCGGTGCTCATGGTGTGCGCTCCTCGAGATGTTCGGTCGACGCGCGGACGGGCATTGTGCGCCGCAGCGCGTCGACGTTCAGGTTATCCGTTGGCGAGAACGCACGACCGGGCCCGGCAATTCCGCGGATCGGAACCCGGCCGCGGTTCCGGCTCCCGGCGACGGAGGTCAGTACGAGAGGAGTGGCCGGATCGACTCGCGGAGGTCGGCGGCGAGGCGCTCGGCCTCGACGCGACGCTTGACGGGGTCGTCGACCGGCTCGACCTCGACCGGCGGCAGGAACGTGACCCGGATCGGGATCCGTCGGGGCATCCGCTTGCCCCGCGGGAGCGCGCGCTCGGTCCCCGCGATGGCGCACGGCAGCAACGGCGCGCCCGTCGACAGCGCGATCCACGGCGCCCCCGAGAGGAACTCGAGCAGCGTCCCCGGCTGCCGCGTTCCCTCCGGGTACATGCCGAGCACCTCGCCGCGGCGCACGACCTCGAGCCCGATGCGGATGGCCCGCAGGTCGAACAGGTCCCGGTCGACCGAGAACGCGCCGAGCCGGCCCCAGGCGCGGGAGACGGCCGGGGACCGGAACAGCTCGCGCTTCGCCATGAACGTGATCGGCCGGGTGCTCCCCACGGCCACCGCGGGGATGTCGAGGATCGACTCGTGGTTCATGCACAGGACCACCGGGCCGGTCGAAGGCATGAGGTCGGCCCCGACGACCTCCAGGTCGAACCACCAACGCAGCAGCCCCGACGATCGTGGACTTGGCGAACCGCTGCCGGGTGCCGAACGTCAACGGCACGAGCTCGCCGGCGGCGCCGGGATGCGCGGCCGCCTGCTCGACGGCATCCTTCAGGTCCTCGAGCGTCTCGATGCGGATCAGGCCGGCGTCGAGCAGGTCGATCCCCCGGGACTCGGACAGCGCCGCGCCGAGCTCCGCATAGGCCAGCGAGTCGAAGCCGAAGGTGGCGAGCGCGACGCGCCGGTTCGGGCGTCGCGCCGGCCAGGCCGAGCACGTCGGCCACGGCCTTCGCGACTTCGTCGCGAAGGCCGGGGTCCCCCCCAGCGGCTGCACCCGGCATGGCGCCGGATTGTACCGGTCCATCCCCCGCACCATGCCCCGGCTGTCGCTCGATTAGACTCGCCCCCCGGGAGCATCTGCCGCAGGAGCCACTCCGGGTCCGCCACCGGACCGCCCGCGACACGAGGGTTCACCGCCGTCGGCTGCCCCTGTGCGACGCACGACGAGGCACGGCGAACGCGAAGGAGGCTCGCACGGTGGCCACCGAGGTACAGCAGTCCGGGACCCGCCACGGGTCGCTCGGGCTCACCGACGACGACCTGCTCGCCATGTACCGGACCATGCTCACGGCCCGGCTGTGCGACGAGGCCCAGTTCCGGCTGAACCGGCAGGGCAAGGCGCCGTTCGTCGTGCCGGTGTCCGGGCCACGAGGGCGTGCCAGGTCGGCACGGCCTGGGCCCTGCGGCGCGGGCCAGGACATCGTTCCTCCCCTACTACCGCGACATGGCGGTGTGCCTCGTCGCCGGGATGACGCCGTACGACGTGTTCCTCGGCGTGTTCGGCAAGGCCGACGACCCGAGCTCGCGGCGGCCGCCAGATGCCGGCCCACTGGGGATCGCGCCGGCTCAACATCATCACCGGCTCCTCCCCCATCGCCACCCAGATCCCGCACGCGGCCGGGATCGCCTACGCCGTCAAGTACCGGGGCGAGGACGCCGTCGTGGCGTGCTGGTTCGGCGACGGCGGCACCTCCGAGGGCGACTGGCACGAGGGGCTGAACTTCTCCGGCATCCACCAGCTGCCGGTGATCTGCGTCTGCGAGAACAACCGGCTACGCGATCTCCGTGCCGCTGTCGAAGCAGATGGGCGTGGACGACGTGGCCGACCGGGCGCACGGCGTACGGGTTCGAGGGCGTCGTCGTCGACGGGAACGACGTCCTGGCCGTGCTACGAGACCATGCACGCGGGCGGTCGACCGGGCCCGGCGCGGGCGGCGGGCCCACGCTCGATCGAGTGCAAGACGTACCGGTTCCACGCCCACACGTCCGACGACGACGACCGGACCTACCGCAGCCGCGAGGAGGTCGAGGAGGCCAAGGCCAAGGACCCGCATCGTGCTGTTCGGGCAGCTACCTCCAGGAGCATCGGGCTCCTCGACGCCGACGGCGCGAGCAGCTCCGAGCCGAGATCAAGGCCGAGGTCGACGCCGAGGTCGACCGGGCGTGGAACGCGCCGGACCCCGCGCCGGAGACGCGCGATGCTGGCACCTGTTCGCCGACTCGAGCGCCGGGCGGCCGGCGGCCTGGAGACGACCGGCGGCGAGGCCGTTCCCGCCGAGCCCCGGCGCCCGGCCGACGGCCTCGACGAGGGGGCCTGACATGACCGAGAAGAACGTCGTCCAGACCATCCACGACACGCTCCAGGAGGAGATGCAGGCCGACGAGCGCGTGGTCGTCCTCGGCGAGGACGTCGGCGCCCGGGGCGGGGTGTTCCGGGTCACCGACGGGCTTCCTCGACGAGTTCGGCGAGCGACCGCGTGATCGACACGCCGCTCGCCGAGTCGCGGCATCGTCGGCGTCGCGATCGGGCATGGCGCTGCACGGGCTGCTCCCGATCGCCGAGATCCAGTTCGCCGACTTCATCCACCCGGCGTTCGACCAGCTGGTCAGCGAGGCGGCCCGGATCCGCTACCGGTCGAACGGCGACTTCGGCGTGCCGCTCGTCGTCCGGGCGCCGTGGGGCGGCGGCGTGCACGGCGCGCTGTACCACTCGCAGTCCATCGAGGCGTTCTACGCGCCACATCCCCGGGCTCAAGGTCGTGGTGCCGTCCACCCCGGCCGACGTCGCAGGGCTGCTGCGCGCGGCGATCGACGACCCCGACCCGGTGCTGTTCCTCGAGCACAAGAAGACCTACCGGCTGATCAAGGGCGAGGTGCCCGACGACGCCGTACGCAGGTGCCGATCGGCGTGGCCGACGTCAAGCGCGAGGGCGACGACCTGACGGTCGTCACCTACGGGCTGCATGCTCCACCTGTGCCTCGAGGCCGCCGGAGCGGCTGGCGACCGAGGACGGGCTCGAGGTCGAGGTCGTCGACCTCCGGACGATCGCGCCGCTCGACGCGACGACGATCCTCGAATCGGTGCGCAAGACCGGCGAAGGCCATGGTCGTCTACGAGGACAACCGGACGCTACGGGGCCGGCGCCGAGGTCGTCGCCGACGATCGCCGAGGAGCTGCTGTTCGACCTCGACGGCGCCGCTCGTGCGGATCGGCGGCCCCGACATCCCGGCCATGCCGTTCGCCGGGCCGCTCGAGCACGTCTTCATGCCGAACGCCGAGGGCATCCACGCCCGGATGCTCGAGCTCGCGAAGTTCTGACCCGGCCCCGGGGGCCTCGCGGAGCAGCGCGCGGGCGCGGACGCCGGGGGCCTGTTCCGTCCCCGCTAGACTTGTGGCGATGCCCTCCGCGCGCGACCACAACCCCCACCGGCGGCGTCTCCACCTGCCGATCGTGGGCGTGACCGGCGGTTCCACGGCGGTTCAACGGCCGCTTCTACAACCGGTGCCACGGCCGGCTCGACCGTGGCCGGCGGGCCGGCCCCGGTCGAGGACACCCACGTCGCCCATTCCGTGGGGTGCGCCCAGACCGCCCGGCCCGCACGGCGGCCCGAGTGGCTCAAGGTCAAGGCCCAGACCGGCCCGAACTACTCCGACCTCAAGCGGATCATGCGCTCGCAGTCGCTGCACACGGTCTGCGAGGAGGCCGGCTGCCCGAACATCTACGAGTGCTGGGAGGAACGCGAGGCGACCTTCCTCATCCTCGGCGACCGGTGCACCCGCCGCTGCGGGTTCTGCGACGTGATGACGGCCAAGCCGTTCGCGGTCGACGAGAACGAACCGGCGCGCGTCGCCGACGCCGTCCGCTCGATGGGCCTGCGCTACGTCGTGCTCACCGGGGTGGCTCGCGACGACCTGCCGGACGGCGGGGCCCGCATCTGGGCCGCCTGCGATCCGCGCCGTGCGCGAGGCGGTTCCCGGCATGCGCCGTCGAGGTGCTGCCGAGCGACTTCACCGGCGGCGAGCGCGACATCGCGACCGTGATCGAGGCGGAGCCCGACGTGTTCGCCCACAACCTCGAGACGGTCCGGCGGCTGCACGGCCGGATCCGGCCGGCGTTCGGCTACGACCGGTCGCTCGACGTGCTGCGGTTCGCGAAGCGGGCCCGCGCCGGGCAAGTGACCAAGTCGAACCTCATCCTGGGGATGGGCGAGCGGCCCGAGGAGGTCCGCGAGCGCCATGGCCGACCTCCGCGACGCCGGGATCGACATCCTCACGATGGGCCAGTACCTCCAGCCGACCACGTTCCACCTGCCCGTCGACCGCTGGGTGCACCCCGACGAGTTCGCCGACGCACGCGCGCGTCGGGCTGGAGGAGATCGGGTTCGCCCACGTCGAGGCGGGGCCGCTCGTCCGGTCCTCGTACCACGCCGGGAAGCAGCTGGCCCGGGCGGTCGCGGCCGGCGTCAGGGCGTAGCGCGTCCCCCAGGACCTCGTCGACCAGGTCGTCCAGCACCTGCCGCCGCAGCGGCCCCAGCACTCGGAAGCGCATCTCGCCGCTCTCGTCCACGATCACCGTCGACGGGATGCCGCGGATGCCGAACGCGGTGGCGATGCGAGCGCCGTCGTCGGGCACGACGGGATAGGTCAGGTGCGCCGCGCGGACGAAGGACAGCGCGTCGGGGACGCTCTTCGGCCACTGTTCGCCCGTGTAGTGGACGCCGAGCACCGTGACACCCCGGTCGGCGAGCCGCTTCGAGGCGGCCTCCAACACCGGGGCCTCGACCCGGCACGGCGCGCAGTACGGGTTCCAGAAGTTCACGACGAGCACGTGCCCGTCGAGCGAAGGGGCCTCACCGCCGTCGAGCGTCGACCCTCCGATCGCCGGCGCGGCCCCCGACGCCTCGGCGACGCCGGCCGGCAACGACGGGCCCGGACTGCACGCCGCCAGCGCGATCACGACAACGGCCGTCACGAGGAACGGGTGCCGTCGGCGCGGGGAACGCATCCGGCGACGGTACCGCCCGGAGGCCGATCAGGCCCCGGGTCCCGGTGGGATGGAGCGGAGGAGCCGGCCTGTAAGCCGGATTCTGTCCGCCGCGCGTTACCGCGCGGCGGGGCGACCATCTCTCTCGTCCGCCGCGACGTCAAGCTTGACCGTCGCAGCGGGCGCGGGGCCAAACGGCCCTCGTGCGGCCTACCCGGGAGCTCCCGCGGGCCGCGGTCGAACGCTCCCTGCTTGGTCTTGCTCCGGGTGGGGTTTGCCGAGCCGAGGCCGGTCACCCGGCCTGCTGGTGAGCTCTTACCTCACCGTTTCACCCTTACCCGCCCGGGCTCGGCAAGCCGGCCGCGGGCGGTCTGTTTTCTGTGGCACTGTCCCGACCCGGGTCGCAGCCCGAGCGGTGGGAGTTACCCACCACCGCGCCCTGCGGAGTCCGGACTTTCCTCGACGATCCGAAAGGACCACCGCGGCCGCCCGGCCGGCTCCTCCGTTCCAAAGGATAGAACGCGGACCGCCGCCCAACTACTCCCAGAGCGACGGGTCCGGCCCCTCCGGCTCGGGGGCGAGGTTCGACATCAGCCAGGCGTCGACGCCCTCGTTCGCAGCCTTGTCGGCGGCCTTGTTGAGCTCGCGGGCGACGTGAACCAACCGGACGTGGACGAACCGGGCGATCTCCTTGCGGGCCTCCGCATGGAGCACCTGGAGGGTCGGGTTCTTGACCCGGAACTTCCCCCGGAGTTGCTCGATGAGCAAACGGCTGTCGGCCTTGAGGGTCACCGCGTCGGCGCCGAGGTCCGCCGCCGCCCGGAGCCCGGCGATCGCGGCCCGGTACTCGGCGACATTGTTCGTGGCGACGCCGATGCCCTCCGCGACGCGGGCGAGGATCTCGCCGCCGTCGTCGTTCGCCACGACGGCGCCGATGCCGGCCGGGCCGGGATTCCCCCGCGCGGCGCCGTCGCTCCAGACCGTCACCCGCACCGCCAGGCCTCCCGGCGGCGGGTCACGAGGCGGCGGGCGCCGCGGTCACCGGCACGAGGATCCGGTTGCAGTACTCGCAGCGCTTCACGTCGGAGGCCTTGAGGTGGGCCAGTTCGGCCGCCGAGAGCTTCTGGTGGCAGCCCGAGCAGACCCCGTCGACGAGGGCGGCTGCGCCGACGCCGCGCTTCGACCGCCGGAGCTCCTCGTACAGGTCGACCAGCTCCTCGTCGAACTCGGGCAGCATCGCCTCGCGTTCGGCGGAGCTTCGCGCCAGGTTCCGTTCGATCTCGTCGAGCTCGACGCCTGCGGCGCCCCGGACCTCGGCTCAGGCGTTCCCGGGCCTCGGTCAGCTGCTGGTCGCCGCCCGCGATCTTGGTCTCGAGATCCTCGCGTTCGACCATCCGGTCGAGCAGCTCGTCGTCGATGCGTTTGCGGCGGTCCCGGAGGCTCTTCACCTCGTGCTGGATGGACTCGAGCTCCTTGGGGTTGGCCACGGAGCCGTCGTACATCCGCTTCTCCTCGGCGTCGGCCTTGCGCCCGATCATGTCGGCGTCGTTCTCGAGGCGCTGGACCTCCCGGTCCACGGCGCCCATCTCCAGCCGGAGCTCGCCGACGGCCCGTTCGATCTGGTCCATGCGCGCCCGGGCGGCAATGGCTTCCTCGCCGGCCTCCAGCGCCTGCTGGCGCGCGTGCATACGGTCGATGGCCGAATCCAGCTCCTGCAGGGCGAGGATGCGTTCCATCCCCCGCATCTAGCGACCCTGGACCCGTTCGGCTGCCATGTGCAGCACAGGGTACCGGCTAGCGAACACTGGCCAGCGATGGCCGTGCTCAAGGGGAGTGGTCGGAGGGGCTCGGCCCTCGGTGAGGACCGAGCCCTCCTTCCGACCGGGGGGGTGTTCCCCCCGGTATCGGTCCCACTCTCACCGAGTTGAGCCGGCGGGCCCCCGAATAGGCCTCAAATCCCCCATCCGGGGGCCCGCCGGACATTCGCACTAGGACCGCAGTCCTGCGCGGAGCGCGCCGACCGGCCCGTTCGGCCCGGATGCCCGGCACCGAAGTCGCTGCGTATGCCTTCTGCGTTTCGGGTAGGAGACGTATATGTGGACCGGCCGAACGACCTCCGGGGAACGCGTCCTGACCTGTCGTGTCAGCGGACGGGAGACGAGTGAGGTCACTCTCGAGCTCGCGGGAACGCTGACCCGGGACACGGCGACGCCGCGGGTGGAGCGCCAGATCTCCGAGCTCTACGGGGACGACGACGTTCGAAGGATCCACCTCGACATCCACGACGTCGAGGCGATCGACCTCGAGGGGATCGCCGTGCTGGTGCACCTGTTCCGCGAATCGCAGCGCGGCGGGAAGGTGCTGACCGTGGAGCACTCGGAGGGAGCGGTCCGGCGGCGCCTGCTCACCACAGGGGTGCTCCGGATCATGGAAACGCCCGCGGCCTGAGCCTTCCGTTGCACTTCGACGGGTCGGCCGCAGCCTAGCCAGCACAGCCCCGGAGCGGCGCGGCATGCCGCTGTATCTGGCAAACGGGGCAAAGTTCGCCAGCGTTCGCGGTCCCCGGCAGCACGCCTACGGGGCGAGGGCTTCGACCAGTGCTCGGACGCGTTCCGCCCGCTCCTCCATCGTGCCGGCGACGGAGATCGGCATGAGGACGGGCGTCGTGATCCCGGCGTCGCGGAACTCCTGGATCCGCCTCCTCGACTCGTCGGCGTCGCCGAGCAGGAACGTGGCGTCGAGCAGCTCGTCGGTGAAGGACTCGGTCGCCCGGTCGCGCTCCCCCGCCGCCCACGCGCCGGCGATCTCGCCGGCCTCGTCGGCGAACCCCTGCCGCGCGAGCGAGGCGTTGTAGGCCGGGACGATCGCGTAGCCGGTCAGCAGCCGCCGGGCCATGAACCTGGCGAGATCCGGCGGGTCGCCGAGGCTCACCGGCAGGCGGATGAACGCATCGATCTCGGCCGGGTCGCGTCCCGCCTCCCTCGCGCCCTCGTGGACCTGCTCCAGGGACCGGCGGACGCCGTCGGGCGTCATCAGGAAGAACAGCACCCCGTCGGCGACGCGGCCGGCCAGGCGGCACATCTTCGGCCCGAGCGCGCCGACGTGGATCGGCACGGGATGGTCGACGCTGATCTGTAGGCGGAACCCGTGGGCGCTCACCGTGTCCCCGTCGTGGTCGACCTTCTTGCCGTCGAGCATGTCGCGGAGCAGCGCGACGTACTCCTCGATCCGCCGCACCGGCCGGTCGAGCGGCGTGCCCATCCAGCCCTCGACGATGGCCGGGGAGGACGCGCCGATCCCGAGGACGAACCGTCCGCCGGACAGGTTCTGGACGCCGGCCGCGCTCATCGCGACAAGCGCCGGCGGACGCGTGTAGACCGGGATCAGCCCGGTGCCGAGCCGGACCTTCGACGTCCGAACCGCCACCGCCGCCAGGGGTGAGAACGCGTCGACGGCGCCGACCTCCGCCGTCCACACATCGGTGTAGCCGAGCCCCTCGGCCCTGACGCAGATGTCGACGGCGGCCGGGAACCCGGCGACCTCGACCGGCGGCGTGACGCCCAACCGCATCGCCGCATCGTAGGTGTTCGCCTGCACCTCGTCGTTGCTCGCGGCTTGCTCAGGCCTCGCAGCTCGATCGGAGTCCGGCGCCCGGCCCTTGGACGCACACATCGGTGCCACGGCCGCCGAGGAGTTCGTCGTTGCCGCGCCCGCCGAACAGCGAGTCCGCGCCGTGGCCGCCGGACAACCGGTCCGACCACGTCCCTCCCGGAGCACGTCGCGGCCCTCGCCTCCGTCGAGCATGTCGCGTCCGGGCCCGCCGATCAGCACGTCGTTCCCGCCGAAGCCCCGGAGGACGTCATCCCCGCCCAAGCCGCAAAGCACGTCCCGCGCAGGGGTTCCCTTCACCACGTCCGGTCCCGCGGTGCCGGATCGCGTGCAGTCCGGCCCGCGCCCGTGCCAGTCGGCCGACTGGATGCCGCCGACCGACGTGAACCGTTCGTACGGCAGCCCGCCCGCCACAGCAGCTGCGGTCGGGAAGTCGGCCACGTCGATCGAGAAGAGGTCCCCCGACACGTTGCTCACGAAGAGCAGCGTGGCGCCGTCGGGGGACCACACGGGGAACAGCTCCTCCTCGGGGTAGGTGTTCGTGAGGTTGAACTGCGCCCCGTCGCTCGTTCGGATCACCACGACGTCCCAGTCCTGCTCGGGCTGCTTGTTCGTGGCGAACGCGATCCAGGCGCCGTCGGGCGACACCGCCGGCTGCTCATCGTGGTTCGGGACGTCGTCGGTCGGGTCCGGTCCCTCCGAGAGCACGACTCGATCGGTGCCGTCAGGTTTCATCGAGAAGATCTTGTAGAAGGCCCCAACGGCCCCCTCGAACGGGACCAGCGTCGTCGCCGAGAAGACGATTCGCCCGTTCGGCGCCCAGTCCGGCTGCCACTCGTTGAACTGGAGCTCCTCGGGAGGCTCGGCGGTCACGGGGTTCTGGTTCGACCCGTCCGCGTCCATGACCCAGATGTCGAAGTCAAAGTGCTCGGTGTCGTCGACCGCCCACGCGACCCGGGTGCCGTCGGGCGACCAGGTTCCACCGAAGTCCGGGAAGGAGTTGTCGGTGAGCTGCTGGCGGTTCCCGCCGTCGCGACCCATGACCCACAGCTCCGAGTCCTCCCCGCTCACGGTGGAGAGGAACAGGATCCGCGTGCCGTCCGGCGACCACTTCGGCTGGGTGTCCTGCGGCCCGTCGAGGGTGTCGTCCGGCGCCTCGGTCAGGTTCACCAGGTTCGACCCGTCCGGGTTCATCGTGAAGATGTCGTAGTCCCCGGCCGGGTTGAGCTCGGGCACGCCGCTGCTCGCGAACACGAGCGTGCCGTCGGGCGCAGCCTCCGCCCCCGCCACCTGCGTCAGTCCAATCACCAGGAACGCGGCCACGGCAGCCGCCAGCGTGATCCCCCCGCCTGTGCTCCATGCCCCTGCCCTTCTCGAAGGCTCCCCGCGGCATCGTGCCAGGGCCCGGTTGAAGCACAGGCAAAGTCCGGGCCATGTTCCGGCCACGAAACTGATACGCGTGTCGAAGCCCAGCGGATGCCGGCGGGCGATCGAGTTTGTGGGCGCTGCTGGGTTCGAACCAGCGACCTCTCGCTTGTAAGGCGAGCGCTCTTCCGCTGAGCTAAGCGCCCCGGTGTCTCATGATCCGAAGAACCGGAGACCCATTAGCAGCGTTTGCATGTGCTGCGATCCTTCGAGCCGCCCGTCCTGATCACTCGGCCACTCGGGCTTCAGTTCGACCCGCGAATCCTCGACCGGCTGACCTCGCCTGGGCCGGTCAAGGACTTCGAGAGTCCATGTTTCGATCTCCGGAATCCTCATGTCGCTCAAAGCTGATCCTCCCACGCGGGTGGGGTCGTCACGCCTCGTACCCGGTGTTGGGACCCGCGTGGCGCCCATCGGGCACAGGCGGCGGGGACCACCGCCAATGACTTGATTCCTCTTGAGTCACAGGCCGATGATGGGCCGGTCCGCCTTCACTCTCGGGGAGGTGTCGCGAATGACCATCCGCCGCGTGGGAGTGGTCGTAACGCTGGCCGCCTGTCTGCTTCTCGGATTCGCTTCCGCAGCGTCTGCTGCCCCTGAGGATCACCAAGATCTACTACGACTCGCCCGGGGCGGATACCGGCTCGGCCAAGAGCCTCAATGCTGAGTGGGTCCAGATCCGCAACGAGGGCACGACCAAGGTGGACTTGAAGTGGTGGAGGGTCCGCGACGCCGGTGGACGCATCATCAAGATCAACTGCTGCGACTTGACGCCGGGGCAGCTCCTCAGGATCCACACTGGTCCTGGCGCCCGGCTGGACTCCGGAGCGGATCGACCTGTTCGTGGGAAGCGACTCGTACATCTGGAACAACGACAAAGACACCGCGACGCTCATACGGCCGGGTGGCACCGTTGTGGACAGATGCAAATATGACAACCCGAGTGCGAGCTTCAAGGTCTGCTGAGGAGCGTCAACCTCGTCCTCCACTCGGTGCATTTGGGACGTGAAGCACTGGGTCGTGGGGAACTGCTACGACGGCTGAGACTTCCGGGCCGCGGCCATCACCGCCTGGTCGGCGTCGTGATCCCGGGCCTCGGCCACCATCGACGCGCCTTTCTGGCGGAGGGGCGGCCAGCTACGGGCCGCGCGAAGCTGGGCGGGGAGATCGCCGTGTCGAGGTATGCGGGCGGAGTCTGGCATCGGCCGGCACACCCGGAGTTGTCCACGAGATTGGACACGAGGAGGGTGCATGAGCCGGGATTCGGCAGGATGAGGAGGAGGAGGCACCCCCCCCTGAAAGCTTTATAGGTCGCGCGGCAGTCGGCGGGAGGAGCGCGCACGACTTTCAAGTCCGTCGCCTTCGTCCGCTCGGCCCTCCTCCTGGGCGATGGTACCCGTGACAGGGTGGGCCACGGTCCTCACTCGACACCGAATTGGGCTACTGTTCCGGGCATCAATCGGGGGGATTGGCTGCGCGCACGACTCTTGTGTCTGATGTTGGTTTCGTTCGCCTTGGCGACGGTCGTGACGCCGTCGGCGGAAGCGTCGTCCAAGCTCAGAGACGGGCGGTTCTGGCTGACGTGCAGGCTCTCACATCGGCTCCAGGACGATCCCATCGCGCTGCCGGGCCGACCGGGAGCGGCGCACAACCACGACTTCTTCGGGAACGTGACGACGGACGCCGACTCCACATACGCCGGCATGGTCGGCGGACGGACGACCTGCGCGGTGCCGGGCGATACGGCTGGCTACTGGGTGCCGACGCTCATGGTTGGTGGAGCTGCGGTGAGCATCCGCGTGGTCAACGTCTACTACTGGGGGATTCGCGGACGGACGGTGGCATTCCCGCCCGACCTGAGGATGATCGCCGGGGCCACCGTCGGCGTTCCTTCGGGAACTAGCGTCGGGAAGCGGAAAGTCGGCTGGATGTGCGTCCGCGCCGGCCCGGTGTCCGCCTCGCCACCTGACTGCGGGACGGAGTTCCTCCGAATGATCGTCACCTTCCCGTCCTGCTGGGACGGTGTCTCCACCGACTCGGCCAATCACAACAGCCACCTCGCATATCCGTCGGCCAAGATGTGCCCGACCTCGCACCCGTTGACGGTACCCAGGCTCGTCGTCCACGTTCTCTACGACCTTCACGACGGAACTGCCGCGGAGCTGTCCTCGGACATGGCGTCGGGCGCGCAGCCGGGCTCCACGGTCCACGCCGACTTCTGGAACACGTGGGACCAGCCGACGCTGGAGCGCCTCGTCGACTCGTGCATCAACACCGGGCCGAACTGCGTCTTCCGCGAGCCAGCGGGCGCGGCCCGGAGTGGAGTGCGGGGATGAATTCGAGATCGACGGCGACGCGAGGGCGGCGGGCCGGGGTGCTGTTCAGCGGACCCATTTGCTGGAACCCTGCCCTCCTGCCGGCTACGTGATTCGGACGATGAGCCGTTCGAACATCACGAGCCCGGCTGCGCCGACAACCGCGACCGCGGGAACGAGCAGATACGCGAGGTGCCGGTCGTGCGGGTCCTTCATGAGCAGGCGCGGCACGAGGAACCCCCCAGCGACGAGTGCGAGCGCCAGGCCGAGCTCGGCCAGTCGGTACGGCACCGTGGCAAGGTTCCACCGCCATGCCCGGTCGGTGTAGAGCTGGAAGAGAGCTTCGGCGACGAGCATTGCCGAGGGAACGACGACCGCGGCAATTGGCGGTCGTGACGGGCGGGCCGCGGTCGCCGCTCCGCACAGTCCCATGACGGGACCCGCCACAAGGGCCACGACCGTCCACGCGATGGTCTGCCCACCGAACGCGTACGAGCGGATCGCGGCGCCGATGTAATAGACCACCACGCCGACGACGAGTGTCATCGCGCCCGCGATCGCGCCGCGCCGAATCGACGACGCCCGCCGGCCCACGAGGAATGCCACGAACCCCCATGGCGCAGCCATGTTGCCGAGCAACACGAACAGCCGGCCGGGCAGGATCCCGTCGGCGAGGATCGAGAACAACCCGATTCCGACGCCGGAGGCGGCTGCGATCGGGAACAGGCGACCCTCGCGCCGTGGAGGCGTCTTCACCGACACGTCGTCATCCAGTTGGCCGGTCATTGCCGGGAGTGTACGAACGGGCGCGCTGCATTCGGATGACGGCGCCGTGCCCTTCCCGCTAGCTCTATGCGAGCGCTCTTCCGCTGAGCTAAGCGCCCGAGAAGTGGGGTTCTCCGGGCTCGGCCGGCTCGGCGCCCTGGACCGTTCCGCAGGCCCGGCAGACGATCTCCCCCAGCATCGCCGAGAGCCGGGTCGACGAACACCGTTCGCAGCGGTCCAGGCCCGCTTGCCAGTCGGGGCGTTCCTGCTGGCAGACGGGACAGACCAGGACCTGGCGGCCGCCGGCCGCCGCGCGGGCCCACGGCCGGGAGCGCTTGTCCGGGTCGTACGTCGGGCGTCCGCACAGGTAGCATCCCGTGCGCTGCGTCCCGGGCTCCCCGAGGCGGCTCACCGGGAAAGCATATGACTCCTCAGGAGGTGCGCGTGCCCTACGAGACGATCGCGTACGGCGTGGACGAGGGCCTCGCCACGATCGCCCTGAACCGCCCCGACAAGCGCAACGCGATGAACGCGGCGATGTTCCAGGAGCTCGGCGACGCGGCTCAGGACGCGGCGGACGACGTCGAGGTCCGGGCGGTGCTCGTGCGCGGCGAGGGTCAGTCGTTCTGCGCCGGCATCGACCTGTCGGCGTTCGGCGAGCAGCTTGCGCAGCCGCCGGAACAGACCCGGGAATTCATGGGCGTCGCCCAGCGGCCGTTCGCGATCCTGGCCTCCATGACGAAGCCCACCATCGCGGCCGTGCAGGGCCACGCGCTCGGCGCCGGGTGCCAGCTCGCGCTCGCGTGCGACCTCCGCGTGGCGGCCGAGGGGACGTCGTTCGGCATCCTCGAGCTGAACTTCGGGATCATCCCCGACCTCGGCGGGAACGCCCGGCTCTCGCAGCTGGTGGGACCGGCAAGGGCCAAGGAGCTGATCTGGACGAGCGCCCGGTTCGACGCCGCCGAGGCCGAGCGGTGGGGGGTGGTCAACCGCGTCGTCGCGGCGGACGAGCTCCAGCAGGCCGCCGAGGCGCTCGCCCGCGAGGTCGCCGGCCGCGCTCCCCTGCCGGTCCGCCACGTCAAGGCGCTTGTCGACCGCGCCGGCAGCGAGCCGCTCGAGGCCGTCATGGCCGGTGAGCGCGATGCCCAGGCCGAATGCCTGGCGAGCGACGATCACAAGGAAGCGGTGGCGGCGTACTTCGAGCGCCGGGAGCCGAGATTCTCCGGCCGGTAGCCCGCCGACCACGCCGAGCGAGGGGGGCCGCCCTGCTCGCGGGCATCGCGTTGCTGGCTGCGTGCACGGCCCAACCGCCGACGGATGGCCGCCCGACTCCGTCGAAGGTCGTCATCGAACCGACGACCGCCGGAACGACGACCACCGACCCGACGCCCGGCTCGCCCTCTCCCGCGGGCACGGACACCCCAGATGACACCGGCATCCCGCGCGGCCTCGAGACCATCCCCGGAACCCTGCTCGCCGACGACCACCAACTTGCTGCGGCGCAGAAGCACCTGAAACACATCGTGTTCCTCATCAAGGAGAACCGTACCTTCGACACCTACTTCGGCCGGTTCCCGGGGGCGGACGGGGCGACGACGGGGAAGACCTGCGACGGCAGGACGGTTCCGCTCCACGAGACCGTCGACCACACGCCGGACGTCGAGCACCACTTCATCCCGGGGATGCAGGCGATCAACGGCGGCAGGATGAACTGCTTCGATCAGCTCTGGAACGGCCACGACCTGGAGTCCTACGTGCAGCTCCGGCGCGACCAGATCCCGTCCTACTGGGCGTGGGCGAAGCGCTACACGCTCGCGGACAGGTTCTTCTCATCCGTGTACGGCCCAACCGGTCCCGAGCACCTGTGGACGATCGCGGGCCAGTCCGACCGGTTCGTCGACCACGAGGCCCCCGGCCAGTTCGGGAGCGACAACGTGGACCGGGAGTACTGCGACGACCCCGAGGAGCGCGCGACCTCGTTCCGCATCCTGACCGACGAGGAAGTCCGGCACGTGTTCATGCTGGAGGAGTCGCACGACACCGCGGGGCAGGTCGGGCAGTTCCTGATCCCCCGGTGGCCGTGCTTCGACGTGCAGGTCCTGCCCGACGAGCTCACCGACGCGGGCGTGAGCTGGAAGTACTACCGGGGCGACAACCGGTTCGTGGACCCGCTCCGGCAGATCCGTCACGTGTGGTTCGGGCCCATGCGGCGCAACCGGGTGCCGGAGCCGGACTTCATCCCCGACGCGCTTGCCGGGAAGCTCCCGGCGGTGTCGTGGCTCACGCCGCCGGTCGCCCTGTCCGAACACCCCCCGGCGAGCATCTGCAACGGCGAGAACTGGACCGTGCGCGCGATGGACGCCGTCATGCAGGGCCCGGACTGGGACTCGACCGCGGTGGTGCTGGTGTGGGACGACTTCGGCGGGTTCTACGACCACGTGCCGCCGCCGCACCTCGACATCTACGGGCTCGGGCCGCGGGTCCCGGCGATCATCATCTCGCCGTGGGCGAGGCCTGGGTTCGTCGACTCGGCGCCGCTCGAGTTCTCGAGCGTCCTGCGCATGATCGAACGCATCCACGGCCTGCAGACGCTCGGGCCGCGGGATCGCATCGCGGGGGACCTGCTCGAGGCGTTCGACTTCGGCGGCGAGCCGCGGGACCCGCTCCCACTCGAGGAACGCGACTGCTCGAACGTCGATTGACCCAGGCGCTCAGGCGTCCGGGTCGAGCCCGGTGCTCCACTGCACCGCGGGGGCGTCGCGGAAGTCGATCACCTCGTCCCCCGCCTTCAGGGCATCGACGAGCCGGTCCATCGAGCGAGATGCCTCGACATCGGTCGGCGCCGCAACCAGCGTGTAGAACTCGTTGTCGTCCTCCGGCTCCCAGCCGACCGAGTAGGCCCGGAGCTCGTAGGCGATGCCCTCGTCGTCCTCCTCGACCAGCACGTACTCGACGTGCTCGAGGTTCAGCAGCTCGTCGTTCTGCGTCCGGACCCACATGGCGCCTCCCTTGCTCAAGGCTCGTCTCCAGGCAAGGGCGATGCTAGCCCGAGCGGCCGTTCAGATGGGGCCGGTAGTCTCCCGGCCCGACATGAGCGAGCCCCGGTTCGTCATCCACCCGGCCGTGTTCCGCGTGCTGCCCGGGATGCGCGTGGTGACGGCCGTCGCGCTGGGCGTCGGGGAGCCCGGTGAGGACGTCGGACCCGAGCTGGTCGAGGCCTGGCGATTCGCCGGCGCGGAGGGCCTGGCGCACGGCAACGCGCAGTCCCACCCCCGCGTCGCGCCGTGGCGCCCGGCGTTCCGGGCGATCGGCGCGCACCCCCGCGACTACTCGAGCTCGGTCGAGGCCATGGTCCGCCGGGCCACGAAGGGAGGCGATCCGCCCCGGATCCTCCCGCTCGTCGACCTGTACCACGCGGTCTCGCTCCGGCACCTCACTCCGGCCGGCGCGTTCGATCTCGATGCGATCGCCGGGGAGGTCGAGCTCCGCCGAACGCGCGAGGGCGACCGGTTCACGGCGCTCGACGCGGACGGCCCTGAGGACGTGGCGCCCGGCGAGATCGCGTACGCCGACGGTTCGACCGTGCTGACCCGGCACCTCGTGTGGCGGCAGGCCCGCGAGGGGTTGGTCCGTGCGACCACGACGGACGCCATGGTCCTCTCCGAGGTGCTCGGCGAGCTCGAGCCGGACCTCGCGCTGCAGGTCCACGACGACCTCCGCGACTCCCTGGTCCGGGTGTTCGGGCCGGAGCGGCTCGTCACCGGAATCCTCGACGAGGACTCCCCCGAGCTGATCTGGTGACGCTCCGGCGGGTCAGGGCCCGCGCGCGCCGGCCCGCGCCGCCCGCCGCCCGGCCAGCCACCCGACGAACGTGCCCCCGATCACCGCCCACGTGATCCCGAGCTGGATCGCGTCGAAAGGCTGCGGCCCGTACCGGAAGTAGCCGGAGCCGATGTACGACAGGGGCCCCACCAGCCGCACGCTCACCGTCGACAGCACGAGCGCGGCGAGGAATAGCCCGATGAACACGAACCCGGTCAGGAGCCCGAGGAACGCTCCCTCCCGCCCGGTCCGCGCCTCGCCGGCCCGTACGCCGCGGAGCGTCCCTGCGATCACCGCGACGAGCGGCACCAGCAGGAACAGCCAGAACACAGCCGGCGGCGGGCCCAGCTGCTGGAGGCCCCAGTAGATGTCCCGGTCGGGCAGCACGTGGGTCGGGACGTTCCCGTAGCTCACCGCGCAGTACGGGCCGGAGGTGAACCCGAACCCGCTCGCGATCTGGAGGCAGCCCCCGAACGCCGGCGCCATGACCCACAGGGCGATGTTCGGCAGCAGGAGGACGGCGAGCGATGCGACGCCGAGCCCGGCGACCGGTCCACCCGACAGCGCGTCCCCGGCGTACTGCGCGGTGTCGCCGTTCCGCACGGCCGCCACCAGGAGGAACCCGGCGAGCGACAGCGCCATCCCGACCAGGAGCATCCGGATCCCGCCGGCGAACGCGCCGTGCCACCGGCGGGGCCACTCGTCCGACTCCCACCACTCCGAGGCCCACGCGCCGCCCGGCCCCGAGCGCACCCCGCCGACGAAGCCGGCCACCCCGGCCAGGGCGAGCGGCCACATCAGGGAGGCGATGTGCGAGGGGTGGACCACAGCCGGCGGCGTCTCGGGGAACCGGACCAACGCGTGCACGGTCCACCCGAGCAGGAAGGTCACGATCGCATAGGGAACGGCGACCCGGGCCCCCGAGAAGCCGCGGTCGCGGGGACGCCCGCCGGTGACTGCGGCCACGGCGGCCCCCGCTCGAGCCAGCCGCCACACGACGAGCGCCGTGCCGCCGAGGATCGCGAACGCGACCGTGGCGTCGACCGCGTACCCGGTCGGCAGCGTGAGCCAGGTGTCGGCGTGGTGCGGCAGGTGCAGCGAGCCCATCGCCGCCTGGATCCCGACGTGGTGGAACAGCAGGAACAACACCACCCCGCCGCGCAGCGCGCCGGCCGGTCCGAGCCCCGGGACGCCGGCGGCCAGCAGGAACGAGACCGCGCACCCCACGGCGAGCCCGACCCCGGCGACGACCGCCGTCTCCCGCGCGGCCACCAGCCACGGCCGAAGCCGCCCGGCAGAGGTGTCGTCGTCGCTGCCTTCGCCGTGTTCGAGCGGGCCGGCCCGGGTCGCTTCCACGCAGGCCAGCCAATCGCAGCGCCGCCGGTCGGTCAAGCGCCCCCGACCGCACCGCCCGAGGCCCTCCGGGACGCGGCGCGAAGGGCTACCCTGTCATTGACGAACGCTTCGGAGGCGTGCTTCGCTCCGAGGCGCGAAGCGCGCGCCGACGCATCGAACCGCCGAGAGGCGGCGGTGGTCGGGCAGGACGACTCGAGCGGACGCGAAGGGAGAGGTGGCGTGGCGAACGAGACCGAGGGCGACGCCGGAACCAACGGCCTGCGACTGACGGGTGCCGACTCGCCGAAGGCCCTCGCGGACGCGCTCAACGCCAACTGGACCGAGGCCGTCGCCGCGCTGTCCCGGGGCGAGGTCGAGGCACAGGCCCGCACCGTGCTCCACGACGACGCGCTCGCCGGCGACATCCACGAGATCCAGGGCGACCGCTCGGTGGCGGAGGACACGCGGCTGCTCCGGGTCATCATGCGGCTCGACCCCCGCCAGAACGCCGAGTTCATCGGCTACGAGCTGAGCGAGCAGGGCCTCGCCGAGCTCGCGGCCGAGGTCGACGGGCCGTTCCCGACGTGGTCGGCCAACGCCGCCCTCCGGATCATGGACACCGACCGGGTGCTCAGCCTCTACGCCGACGCGACGAAGACGCCGCGGTTCAAGGAGCTCGACGACCGGTGGCACGCCGAATTCGACGCCTGGGCCACGCTCGTGAACCAGAGCAAGGAGGCGGGCGGGCCCGACGTCTACTCCCAGGCCGCATGGCGGACCCGGGCCAAGATCTTCCGGGGGCTGCTGGACACCAAGGACGACGAGGCGCTCCGCCAGAGCGCCCGGGAGGCGCTCAAGAAGCCCACCGTGGCCGAATGGGCGAAGGACGCCGGGAGCATCGAGAGCGCCGGCGTCGGCACGCTGATGGGCGTCTCCGCGCTCGGCGACGCGGCGACGGTGTACGACGACGCCCGCACGGTGGAGAAGAAGGAGAACACGTCGAAGCGGCGCCGTGGCGTCTTGTCCGGCGTGATCAGCATCGGCCTCATCGTCGGGGTCGTGTTCGCGGTCGCCGCCTTCGCGAGCGGTACGAACAAGCAGAACTTCAACTTCACGACCGAGGCCACCGCCACCAAGACGGCGCAGGTCGTCCCTCTGGATCCGAACAACCCCGTGATCGGCACGGCGACGATCACCAAGGACACGCCGCTGCTCGCCGCCGCCGACCCCTCGGCCGAGGTCATCCTGCAGCTCCAGGAAGGCGAGCGCGTGTTCCAGATCGAGCACGACGAGAAGGGGTTCTATCCGGTGAAGCTGGCCTCCGACGAGAAGGTCGTCGGATACGTCGACAAGAGCAACGCGGTCATCATCTGTCCCGTCCAGTGCGGCGGCTGACGGGCGGGAGCCGGGCCGTCAGCGCGTGACGCGCGTCCGGCGTCGTTCCGAGAACCGGCGGGCCTTGGCGCGATTGCCGCACGTCGACATCGTGCACCACCGCCGCCGCCCGGAGCGGTCGAGGAACAACCACCCGCACCCGTCGCCGGGGCACTTCCCCACGGACGGGGCGTCGCCCGAGAGCAGGAACTCCGACGCCGAGCCGGCAACGGCGTGCAGCGGGACCCGCAGCCCGGCCGACGCCGGGAGCGCCCACCGGTACCGGCCGTCGCCGAGCTGCTCCAGCTCGGAGGCGGCCGCGGCACGCCGGATGGTCTGGGCCACGAGCTCGAGGTCGGGGGCCGGACCGGGGTCGGTCAGCACGCGGTAGAGGGAGGTCCGGAACTCCCGGGCCGCCTGCAGCGCCGCATTGGCCGCCCCGCGCTGGGCGGCGGCCCGTTCGCGGAGCGCCGTCGCGACGTCGTCGTCGACGAGCTCCCATCCCGCCGCGAAGGCGGCCAGGTGGTCGTACGTCCGGAAGTAGTCTCCGGGAACCTCGTCGTCCCAGCCGGCCAGGGTGTTGCAGAAGTCGAGCGCGGGATGCCCGGCGATGGGGGCCGGCAGGGGCAGGCCGTCGACCCGCACCGCGAAGGCATTCATCGGCGTCCGTTCCAACCCGGTCCTCCCCGTTGACGGTCGGCGGCTAACCGGCTAACGTGCTGTAACCGGTTTGTATGTCTGCTCAGGTTAGCAGAGCGAACCGGTGACGCAAGCCCGATCCGAAGTGGATCGGGCGCCCGACGCGAGGAGAACGGCGGCATGGGGAGGTACATCGGCCGGCGGATGCTGTGGGCCGTGGTCGTCCTCGTGATCATGATCACGATCACGTTCGTCATCTACTTCGTGATGCCGCCCAACACCTCGGTGTACGAGCGGTTCACGCACGGCGCCGAGACCACGCAGGCCAGCGAGTTCACAAAGTCGGCGCTCGGGCTCGACCGGCCGTTCTACGTGCAGTACGGGCTGTTCATGAAGCACCTGTTCCTCGGCGACCAGTACGGATGGCCGGGGATGTGGATGTCGTTCCAGACGCGCACCGCCCTGAAGCCGATCATCGCCAGCCGGGCCATCGTTACGTTCCAGCTCGCGCTGGGAGCGGCCGTCGTGTGGCTCCTGATCGGCATCCCGCTCGGGATCATCTCGGCGCTCAAACCCCGGTCGAAGGCGGACCGTTTCTCCATGGGGTTCGCGCTGGTCGCCGCGTCCACCCCCGTGTTCTTCCTCGGGATGATGGTGTTGTACGTGTTCTGGTTCAAGCTCGGGATCATCCCCGGCGCCGGCTACCGGTCGCTCGCCGAGGGGTTCTGGCCGTGGTTCGGCCACATGATGGTGCCCTGGGTCGTCCTGGCGATGCTGTTCGCCGCGTACTACGCGCGGATGAGCCGGGCGTCGATGATCGAGGCCCTCGACGAGGACTACGTGCAGACGGCGCGGGGCAAGGGGCTGTCGGAGCGGCGGGTGATCTTCCGGCACGCGTTCCGGTCCGCGATGCTCCCGCTCGTGACCATGCTCGGGATGGACCTCGGGGCGCTGTTCGGCGGAGCGGTCATCACCGAGACCGTGTTCAACCTGCCCGGGCTCGGCGCCTACTCCGTCCAGGCGGTCCGGCACGCCGACCTGTACGCGGTGCTCGACGTCACGGTCGTGGTCGCCGTCGCGATCACGTTCATGAACCTGCTGGTCGACATCGCCTACGCCTGGCTCGACCCCCGCATCCGGTACGCGTAGCCGCGGCCCGCGCGGCTACAGGCGGGGGTCGACCGGCTCCGACTCCATGGCCAGGACGCCGAACACGCACTCGTGCACGCGCCACAGCGGCTCGCCGCGGGCGAATCGCTCGAGCGCCTCGACCCCCAGGGCGAACTCCCGCGCCGCGAGCGAGCGCTTGCGGCCGAGCGACCGCTGGCGAAGGCGTTCGAGGTTCATCGGCGCCGAGTATTCCGGGCCGTAGATGATCCTGAGGTACTCGGGGCCGCGGACCTTCACGCCGGGCTGGATGATGCCGCGGCTGCCCCGGACGACCGGCGGGACCGGCTTCACGACCATGCCCTCGCCGCCACGCGCGACGAGGTCCTCCCACCACGCGGTGGCGGCGTCGACCGCAGCCTGGTCGGTCACGTCGACGACGACGTTGCCCGTGGCCCGGAACACGCCCGGCGCCGCTGCCGCCAGCCGGTCAGCGAGGGCCATGTGCCACGCATGGTCCTGTTCGAACAGCGAACCGCCCTCGGCGGCCAGCACCTGGAAGGGCGCCACGCTGACGTCCGCCACGGAGGACACCGGCCAGCAGTACGGGCGGTAGGCCTCGACGAACGCCGAGGCCATGGCGAGCCGGTCGCGCTGCCGTTCCGCGATCTCGCCGACCGCGACGCCGCGGCCCTCCGCCGCCGCCAGGGACTCGACCGCCGCGGCCAGGGCGCGCGTCGACGAGGCGCCCACCGCCGCGTACTGACGGCGGAGGAGGTCCTCGGCCTTCAGCGACCAGGGCAGCACCTCGCAATCGAGCAGGAGCCAGTCGGTCGCGAGCTCGTCCCACAGTCCGGCCCCGCCGATCCCCTCCCCCATCGCGGCCAGCACCTCCGCATGCATCCCCGGCTGGAAGAACGGACGCCCGGTCCGAGTGAACACGGCGCCGTCCGCGCCGGGCATGCCGAACCGGCGCTCGGCGGCCTCGGGCGTGCGACACACGACGGCCACGGCGCGCGAGCCCATGTGCTTCTCCTCGCACACGACCGACGGGACGCCGTCGCGCCGGTACAGCGAGAACGCCTCGGCCGGGTGCTCCAGCAGGTCGCCGCGCTCGCTGGTCGCCACCGGCGACATGGTCGGCGGCAGGTAGACGAGCCACCGTGGGTCGACGGCGAACCGGCTCATCACCTCGAGCGCGGCGGCGGCGTTCTCCTCGGGGATTGTCACCCGGCCCATCAGCCGCGTCTCGATCCCGCGCCGCCCCAGCACGTCGGCGATGTCGAGCACGTCGGGCGGCCCGGGAGCGCGGTCGTCGGCCAGCGGGGCCTGTTCGCCCTCGGCCAGGAACGGCCTGATCGGCTCGTACCACGTCCGGTGCGCCGGCACGGAGACGAGCTCGCGCTCCGGCCAGCGCAGCGCGGTGAGCTTGCCGCCGAAGACGCACCCCGTGTCGAGGCAGATCGTGCCGTTGACCCAGGTCGCCTCGGGGACGGGCGTGTGCCCGTAGACGACGGCGGCCGAGCCGCGGTAGTCGTTGGCCCACGCGTACCGCACCGGGAGGCCGAACTCGTCGGTCTCGCCGGTGGTTTCGCCGTACAGCGCGAACTCCCGGACGGCCGACGAGGCGCGGCCCTGCATCTCCTCCCGCATCCCGGCATGGGCGACGACCAGCCGGCGCCCGTCGAGCACGTAGTGGCTGACCAGCCCCTCGAGGAACTCGCTCACTTTGGAACGGAAGTCCTGCGGCTCGGCCTCCAGCTGCTGGAGCGACTCCGCAAGTCCGTGGGTGATCTGGACGTTCCGCCCCTTGAGCGCCCTGGTGAGCTTGTTCTCGTGGTTCCCCGGAACGCAGATCGCGGTGCCGGCGGCGCTCATGGCCATGACCGTCCGCAGGACGCCGGGCGTGTCCGGCCCGCGGTCGACGAGGTCGCCGACGAACACCGCCACGCGGCCCTCCGGGTGGCGCCACACACCGTCAGCGTCCGCCTCGGCGGAGTACCCGAGCGCCGTCAGCAGCTCGCGGAGCTCGGCCGAGCACCCGTGGACGTCGCCGACGATGTCGAACGGCCCGCGCTCATCCGACCGGTCGGTCCAGGCCTTCTCCCGGACGATCACGGCGTCCTCGATCTGGCGCTCGCCCTTCAGCACGAACACCCGCCGGAACCCCTCCCGATCCAGCCGGCTGAGCGAACGCTTCAGCATGCCCTGCTGCCGCCGGACCACGTGCGGGCCGAACTGCCGGTCCGGGCGCGTGCGGTTCCGTTCCAGGGCGACCTGCTCGGGGACGTCGAGGACGATCGCCACCGGCAGCACGTGGTGCTCCCGCGCCAGCGCGAGGAGCGGCTTGCGGGAGTCGGGCTGCACGTTCGTCGCGTCGATCACCGTGAGCCGGCCGAGGCCGAGCCGCTTGGCCGCCACGAAGTGGACGATCTCGAACGCCTCCTTCGTGGCTGCCTGGTCGTTCTCGTCGTCCGCGACCATGCCCCGGGCGTGGTCGGACGACAGCACCTCGGTCGGCAGGAAGTGCTTCGCCGCGAACGACGACTTGCCGGACCCGCTCGCGCCGATCAGGACGACGAGCGACAGCTCGGGGATCTCGATGGTGGTCGTCACCGGCCGAACACCGCCATCTGGGTCGGCGATCCGACCTCGGGGTCCTCCGCGCCGACCGGGAGGAACCGCGCCGCGTAGCCGTTCCGCTCCGCGACCCCGCCCGCCCATTCGCGGAACTCACTGCGGGTCCACTCGAAGCGGTGGTCGCGGTGCCGGAGCGACCCGGGGGCGAGCCCCTCGAACCGGACGTTGTACTCGACGTTCGGCGTGGTCACGATCACCGTGGACGGCCGGGCCTCGGCGAACACGGTTCGCTCGACCGCGCCGAGACGCTCCGCGTCGAGGTGCTCGACGACCTCCATCAGCACCGCGGCGTCGTGGCCCTCGAGGCGCCGGTCGCGGTAGGTGAGCGACCCCTGGATCAGCTCGAGCCGCTCGTGCTGCTTCGGCGACATCGTGTCGATGTGCAGCCGCCGCCCGGCCAGCGCGAGCGCCGTCGCGGACACGTCCATCCCGACGATCCGTTCGAACTGCCCGTCGCGCATCAACGCCTGGAGGAGGCGCCCGTCCCCGCACCCGAGGTCGAGCACCCGGCGGGCGCCGGCGGCGCGGAGCGCCGCCAGGATCGATCCGATCCGCGCGTCCCGCAGACGAACCTGGTCCTCGAAGCCCCGCTCCTCGCGGTCGTGCTCGGCCGCGGCGGCGTCGGGATCGGCGTCGGCCTGGTCCTCCTCGGACAGCCGGGCCAGCGCCTCACGCGTCAGGCCCCAGCGGTACCGGAGGTAGCGCCGCGTGATGAGGTCGCGGTCGGGGTGCTCCCCGAGCCAGGCCTCGCCCTTGCGCAGGAGCTTCTCGATCTCGTCCTGCGCCACCCAGTAGTGCTTGGCGTCGTCGAGCACCGGCAGGAGCACGTACAGGTGTTCCAGCACCCGCCGGACGGGCGCCCGCACCTCGAGCGTCGCGTCGAGGTACCGGCTGTCGCCCCATTCCGGGAACCGCTCGTCGAGCGGGATCGTCGCCGCCGCGACGCCGTACCCGAGCGGTTCGAACAGCCGCCGCAGCATCGGCTCGCCGCCCCGGCACGGCAGCACGGGGATGCGGACCTCGAGGGCGAGCGGCGCGTCGACGAGCTCCGGCCGGTCCTCGGACTTGCCGGCCATCGCCGTGCCGAACAGCTTCGCGATGGCGACCGACAGGAACGACGACGCCACGTACGGCCGGTCGTTCACGTAGTCGGCCAGCGCCGACTCGCCGCGTGCCCGCCCCCGCCGGACCAGGCCGACTGCGTCCACCTCGAGCAGCACCGCCACCGTCGCGCGCTCCTCCGACGCCTCGGGCCAGACGACGTGGGCCGTCCCGAACGCCAGGTCGACCGAGCGGACGTTCTCCGGGTTCTTGTGCAGCAGGAACCCGAGGTCGGTCGCCGGAGCGGTTCGCGAGGTCAGGGTCAGCAGCATTGCCGGACCACGCTACCGAACGCCGCCGGTCGGGTCCGGTCAGGCCGCCTCCGCCGCCGGGGCCGGGACCCGTTCGACCCGGCGCTCCACCAGGATCGCCGCGGTGGTGAGCGCCAGCATCGTCGCCAGCTGGGCCTCCGGAGAGACCGCCAGCCCGACGAAGGCGGTCGGGAGCATCAGGGTGGCGAGCGCCGCGCGCACGCCGATCGCGCCGATCCCGAGGACCCATCGGAAGTAGCAGAAACCCGCCACGTACGACGCCACCCCCGACGACATGAACCACGCGGCCGCCGGCGTGGCCGGAACCCCGTAACCGGTCAGCGCGCCTTGCATCCCGGCCGACAGGAGCACGATGCCGAACAGGATCGGCGCGAACGCGAACCCGAATGCGTACAGGCAGAGCCAGGTCACCCGGTCGTCGGGCGCCCCGATCAGCGCCTCCTCGGCCCGCGCGTCCTCGCCGTCGAAATACAGCCACCACATCGCGGCGGCCATGGCGAGCCCCAGCACCGAGGTCAGCACCAGTCCGCCGGTGAGGTCCTGCCCCCGCAGACCGAGCCCCACCGCGACCACCGACTCCCCCAGCGCGATCAGGACGATGAGGCCGTGCCGTTCGACGAAGTGACGCGGTCGGAGCTTGAACCCCTGCACGGCCGTCAGGTACGGCGTGATCCAGTGCCCGACGAACGCCGCGGTCCACAGCGCCCACTGCCACGCCCCATCCGTGAACCCGGCGGCGAGGACCAGCAGCGCCATGAGGATGTTCATCGGGCCGAGCTTCATCATCGAGCGCAGGGCGGTCTCCTCGCTCGACTTGAGGAACATCGCCGTGTGCACGAGGTTCACGACGAGGTACCCGATCCCGAACGCGACCCCGGCGTCGCCGAACGCCTCTGGGATCGAGAGGGCGACGACGAGGAACGCCGCCATCCCGACCAGGATGAACAGGCGGAGCACGGGCTCCCGGGGCGGCACGGCGTTCGTCAGCCACGCGTACCCGCCGTACATCCACCAGACGTTGCCGAAGATCAGGAACGCCCGGAGCACGCCGACGATGTTGGGCTCGGCCGTGACCACGCTCGTGAGCTGCGTGATCGTGAAGACGAAGACCAGGTCGAAGAACAGCTCGATCGTCGAGACGCGGACGTCCTCGGACGGTCCGACGCGGATCCGCCTCACGCGATCCGGCCCTCCCGGGGACGGGCGTCTGCGTCGCGGAGGCCCCGTTCGGCAGACGCGAGCCGGCGCGCGGCCTCCGCCAGCCGGTCGGGAGGCTGTGTGAACGGCAGCCGCACGTTCGCCTCCAACGACCCGTCCGCGCCGAATGTCGGCCCCGGCACCACCCGCACGCCCTCCCGGCCCGCGGCGACCGCAAGCGCTTCGGCGTCCGGGCGGTCCATCTCGGCCCACAGGCACAGCCCGCCGCGGGGTACACGGAACCGCCAGGCCGGCAGGTCCTTCCCCAGGGCCGCAGTGAGCGCGTCCCGGCGCTCGGCCAGCAGCCGCCGTCGTTCGTCGAGCACGGTCTGGCTCGACCGCAGGAGATGTTCGGCCACGAGCTGTTCGAGCACGGGCGTGGCAAGGTCGATCGCCGCCCGGGCCCGTGCCAGCCGGCGGGCGAGCGGCGGCGAGCACCGGATCCACCCGACCCGGAGGCCGCCCCAGAACGACTTGCTCATCGACCCCACCGTCACGACGCGCCCGCCTCCCCGGTCGTGCGCCGCCATGGGGCTCGGCCGGGGCCGCCAGGGTTCCAGGTCGAGCAGCGCGAAGGTCTCGTCGACGATCAGATGGGTCGCCGAACGGCCGGCCGCCCGCACGAGCGAACCGCGTTCGTCGTCGCCCATCAGGAAGCCGGTCGGGTTCTGGAAATCCGGAAGGAGGTAGGCGAGGCGCGGCACGTGGTCCCGGAGCTGCGCCGCGAGGAGGTCCAGGTCCCAGCCGTCCCGGCCGATGGCCGACGGAACGAACCGCGCTCCCGACCGGCGGAACGCCTCGAGCGCGTTCGGGTAGCTCGGCACCTCGACCAGCGCGGGGTCGCCCGGCGCCAGCAGCACGTCGAGCAGGAGCGTCAGCGCGTGCTGCGCGCCCGACGTGATCACGACCTGCTCCTCGGTGGTCGGGACGCCCCGGTCGGCGAAGTGCCCGGCGACGGCACGACGGAGCGACGGCAGGCCTGTCGGGTCGTAGCCGGTGCTCCCGAGGTGGCCGGCCAGGTCGCGGGTGGCCCGCTCGACGGCGTCGACCATCGAGCCCGGGGCCGGCATCGCGGCGATCGTCATGTCGATCGCGTCCGAGCCCTCCCCGTCCCGGCCGTCTGCCGCGAGCTCGCGCTCCGCGGCGCCCCCGGTGGGCAGGGCGACCCGGCTGCCCGAGCCCTGCCGGCTCTCGAGATACCCCTCGCCGCGCAGCAGGTCGTACGCGGCCGTGGTCGTGGTCCGGCTGACCCCCAGCGTCACCGCGAGCTCGCGCTCCGACGGCAGCCGCGCCCGGAGCGGCAGCCGCCCGTCGAGCACCAGGGAGCGCAGGGCCCCCGCGAGCGCGGCGTAGCCCGGCCCCGGCCCCTCCCATTCGCCGAGGAGCCGCGCGAGCTCGTTCCCCCGGACCGCGGAGCGCACCTCCATGACGGCCATTGGCGCACGATTGGCTATGGACTGTCAAGGCCACTTTGCGGGATGATCCAACGGTCATGGGACGGCCGGAACGACGGAACGAGACCTCGCCGGGGCCCGTCGCGCCCGTCCCCGCGCGACGGCCGTGGCCGTTCTGGGCCCGGTTCGTCCAGCTCCAGGTCGGCCTGTTCCTGTACGGCCTGAGCGCGGCGATGCTCGTGCGTGGCAGGCTCGGCCTCGACCCGTGGGACGTGTTCCACCAGGGCCTGTCCCGAACGTTCGGACTGTCGATCGGGGCGTGGGTGATCCTGGTCGGGGGCGCCGTGCTGCTGCTGTGGATCCCGCTCCGCCAGCGGCCCGGGATCGGGACGATCAGCAACGTCCTGCTGATCGGCGTCTGGCTCGACGTCACGCTCCTCGCGATCCCGTACGTCCACGCGATCGGCGTCCGGTGGGCGCTGATGGTCGGCGGGATCGCGCTATGCGGGGTCGCGACCGGGCTGTACATCGGCGCGGCCATGGGCCCGGGCCCCCGGGACGGCCTGATGGTCGGGATCGCGAACCGCGGGCACTCGCTGCGGGTCGTCCGGACGGCGATCGAGCTCTGCGTGCTCGTCGTCGGATGGCTGCTCGGCGGGACGGTCGGCGTCGGCACCGTGCTGTACGCCGTGACGATCGGGCCGATCGCCCACGTGACGATCCCGGCGTTCTCCCGGGGACCGGTGCTTCGCGAACCGCCGCCCACGCGGGACCGCAGCCGGCGCCGTCACGCGGACCCCACCCCAAAGGCGCTCGCATGCGCTTCGGACTGAAGACGAACCAGCACCACCTGACGTGGCCGGAGCTCCTCGGCCGCGTGCGACTCGCCGAGGAGCACGGGTTCGAGGGCGCCTGGATCTTCGACCATCTCAAGGCCATGGGCGGCGACCCGGCCGGCCCGTGCCTCGAGGCCTGGACCCTCCTTGCGGCCCTGGCCGCCCGGACCGAGCGCATCCGGCTCGGCGCCATGGTCTCCGGCGTGATGTTCCGGAACCCGTCGATCCTTGCGGCCGAGGCCGTCACCGTGGACCACGTCTCGAACGGCCGCCTCGACGTCGCCCTCGGCGCGTCGTCGTTCCCGGAGGAACATCACGAGCTGGGGATCGAGTTCCCCGGAGACCGCGAGCGGACCGAACGGCTCGAGGAGGCCGTCCAGGTCGTCCGGCTGCTGATGACGGAGGACGACGCCTCGTTCCGGGGGACCCACTACCGGCTCGACGGCGCCACCTACCGTCCGCGGCCGGTCCAGCGTCCGCACCCGCCGATCTGGATCGGCGCCGGCGGCGACCGGGCGACCATCCCGATCGCCGCGCGCCGCGCCGACGTCTGGCACTGCTTCAGCGACTTCGAGGAGCTGCCCCACAAGCTCGACGTCTTCCGGAAGGCCGCCGCGGACGCCGGGCGGGACCCGGCCGAGGTCGCGCTCGCCACCAACCTCCCGATCGACGACGACTGGGACGCGGTCGCGGAGCGGTCGCGTGCCCTGCGGGACCTCGGGTTCGGCTATCTCGTCGTGCCGTGGCCGGCCGGCGGCGAGGCCCGCGTCGAAGAGTTCGCCCACCAGGTGATGCCCCACCTGCTGTAGGGGTTGGCTTGCCCACGCGGGGCACGGCCGACATACTCCCGCTGGCTGCGACGACTCGGACCCCAACGGACCCCTTCTGGAGCGACCCATGGCCAACAAGCGCAAGAGCATCGGGATCCTGCTGATCGTGCTCGACGTCATCGCGTGGGGGGTGTTCGGCTATTTCCTCATCAAGATCATCACGTCGGCGACCAGCATCACGAGCTGCGCCGAGGCGAGCTGCGCCGGGCAGGGGGCCGAGGAGGCCGCGAACTACGTCCCCTGGGTGATCGCGAGCGCGTTCGCCGCATCGATCATCCTGACCCTGATGATCCTGTGGTTCCGGATGCGGCCGAGCGTCGGCGGCCCGAAGACGTGGGAGGAGGTCGCGCAGATGTCGCCGCAGATGTCGAGCGGCCAGACCGCCTGGACGGGCGGCGCCACCCCCGGCGTCTCCCCGGCCAGCTTCGCGCTCCCGGGCGCCGGCCCGACCTGGTCCCCCACCGTGGCCCCCGGGGCCGCCCAGGCCGCCATCGTCGCCACCCGGACCGTGAACAGCACGCCGACGGGGATGGAGATGCAGATCGATATGGACGTCACGGCGCCCGGGCAGGCGCCCCGCCGCGTCACCAAGCAGATGACGGTTCCCCCGGGCGGCCTGGCCCGGCTGTACCCCGGCGCCGTCGTCCCGGTGAGCATCAACCCCGGCGATCCGAACGACGTCACGCCCATGCTCGGAGGCTGAGCCGGCGCGTCCCGCCCGCGCGGGTCGCCCGCCCGGCCCCGGCGCGATCGCCCGGCCGCGTGGCCCCATCCCCCGTCCGGTGGCCACTTGTGCCCACTCCCTGATAGGCTCGGCCCCGTTGGCGCCCGGGTAGTCACGACCGGCCCCATGGTTCCGCTCGATCCGCCCGCTGCAACACCCACCTTCCCCACAGGGCTTCATCGCGTTCGAGCGCGCTCTGGGCCGGGTGGTGTGTGACGGGAGCAGGTGCTCCCCGCGACCCGGGGCGCCCGACCAGGCAGGAGGTGGTAGCCAAGAGTCACCGTCCTGAAAGGCGCGTCGGGCCAAGTCGGCCCGACCTCCACCTCGAAGGAGGCATCGTGATCCGACGATTTCTCGTGATCGTCCTCGCCCTCGGGTTGCTCGCAACCGGAGGCGTGGTGTTCAACAGCACGCCGGCCAAGGCGGCCGGCATCTGCGAGTTCCCGTGGTGGGAGAAGGATGGAGGGTTCAACAAGTGGCAGGTGAAGCACACGATCAAGTGCGCTGTCGCCCACTATCCCGTTCAGGGCGGCGCCGACAAGGCGCTCTACATCGCCTGGCGGGAGAGCCGCTTCAACCCGTACGCCGTCAACCCGAGCGGGCGTTACAAGGGGATCTACCAGCAGGGAACCACGTGGTGGAACGACCGGTACCACACCTACGGGTTCAACTACCTGCAGAACAGGATCCTCAACGCACGGAGCAACATCATCGTGTCCATCCGCATGGTGCACCGGCACGGCTGGGGCCCCTGGGGCGGCTGAGACCCGACTGATCCATCTCGGTGAGGGCCGGGTGCGGCCGGCCCAACACCAACCATCCCCCTCGAAAGCAACCCCCCTCGCCTGCGCATGCCCTGCTCCCGGCCTCGCCGGTAGTAGCCCACGGCCTGCTCCCGCGGGGAAATTCGGTATTCCTTCCGATCCTTCCTCCGTCGCCTTCAGCGAATCTTCGATCAACGGATGGACGAGCGGAGGTGGGACATGGCATCGACGAAAGAAGCGGCGAGGGCCGAAGCGGCCAGGCGGCGGTGGCCCGAACCAGCGCTGCGGTTCGAGGGAACGACGCGGGCGCCGGCCGAGGTCGTCTACGACCTGCTGGCGGATCTCCGGAGCCACCTGGAGTGGGCCGGTGAGCGTCAGTCCGAGACCACGCGGCTGCTCACGCTGGACGCGCCCGAGGGACCGGCCACGGTCGGGACCGAGTTCCGCACGACGGGTTCGGACGGGAAGGCCGCCCGCTGGATCGACCGCTCGGTCGTGACCGAGGCCACGCGGCCCGAGGTGTTCGAGTTCGTGACCGAAGGGCGCCGGGAGGGCAAGCCGGGCACGGAGCCGTGGCTCGCGACGGCGATCCACCGGTACGTGATCACGCCCGGAGCGGACGGCTGCACCGTGAGCTACACGGAGGAACTGACGCGACTCGAGGGCGCGTTCTGGGTCATGACGGCGCCGGTGATCCGCGGCCCGGTGTGGAGGATGGCCGCGAAGTACATGCGCCGCGGGTTCGACGGGCTGCTCGCGCTCGCCGAGGAGCGGTCCGGGGTGCGCTGAACGCCGGGGTGGTGGCTGATGGGCCGCCCGGCGAGGAGGCGCAGCGGGGTCCTCAGCCGGGCGGCGCCGCCAGCGGAACGTTCTGGTTGACGTGGAACAGGTTCTCCGGGTCGTACCGGGCCTTGACCGCGGCCAGCCGGTCCCACACCGTTCTCGTCGCCGCGTCGTGCCGCTCGCTCATCGTTCCGCTCCTTCGGTGTCGTCACTGGTGAGGACCGGGTTCGGGGAACGAGCTCATCGGTCGATCCGGGCCGGGATATCATCGCCGGGCCCGTCGATCTCAGCGCGGAGGGAGACACGGTGAGGGGCCGACTGCTGGCACCGCTCATTGGCCTGGTTGTGTGGATCACTCCCATGGCTCCGGCGTCCGCCGGCGGCGCGTCGACGCAGCTCGTGAGCCGATTCCAGGGAATCGACGCCGTGCACGGGAGCTGCTCGACCTACGGCGGGCGCCCGATCTCGGGGGACGGCCGGTTCGTCGTGTTCAGCGTCGACGACGACGCGCTTCCCGGCTCCGACGCGACGCGGGACGTCTACGTTCGGGACCTGGTGCAGGGAACGACGAGGCTCGTCAGCAAGAACACCGCCGGAGCGCCGGCCGACATGGACAGCTCGGACGCATCGGCCATCTCCGCAAGCGGGAGATTCGTGGCCTTCTCGAGCGCGGCGGACAACCTTCCCGGCAGCGATGGCACGGAGGACGTCTTCCTCCGTGACCTGCAGACCGGAACGACCTTCCTCGTGAGCCAGACCTCGGCGGGAGACGAGCTCGACGGCGACAGCGACAATCCGACCGTCTCGTCCGGCGGGCGATTCGTCGCGTTCCACTCGACCGCGGACATCCTCCCCGGCGACGACACGGTCGCCAGCGTCTACGTCCGGGACCGCAAGAACCACACGACGCGGCTGGTCTCCATGACGTCGTCGGGCGTCCCCGCGAACGGGGACAGCGACTATGCCTCGGTGTCCGGCGACGGCGGCCGGGTCTCCTTCCAGTCGCTCGCGAACAACCTGCCCGGGCCGGACGGCATCGCCCGGGTGTTCGTCCACACCCTGGCAACGGGGAACACGCGCCTGGTGAGCAAGACCTCGAGCGGGGCGTTCCTCGATGCGGGGGCATTCGCCTACGGAGGCTCCATCAGGCACCGACGGCCGGTACGTCGCCTTCGAGACGGACGCGTCGAACCTTCCCGGCGGCACGGACACCAACGACGTGTACCTGCACGACATCAAGACCGGGACCACCCGGCTGATGAGCAAGACGTCGGCGGGGGCGCCTGGAGACGACGACAGCGGCACGCCAACGGTGTCGGCAAACGGACGCTTCGTCTCGTTCGAGTCGGACGCCGACAACCTCGGCGGCGTGTCCGGGTTCGTGGACGTGTTCCTCCACGACAACGAGAGCGGAACCACCCGGTTGATGTCCGTCGGCCCCTCCGGCGGCATCGGGCACGAGGACAGCTTCTACGGCTCGGTGTCCGCCAACGGGCGCTTCGTCGCGTTCACCTCCCGCTCCGACAACTTCAGCCCGGTCGACGACAACGACGTCTCGAACTGCTTCGCGCGCGGTCCGCTCGGGTGACGTCGGGACCGTAGGGGGAGGGCACGGCTCCGCGGACTGCGACTACGATCGGCAGCCCGTGGTGGAGTACTCGCGTGAGGAAGTGGCCCGGAGGGCCGGGGTCGATCCCGGGTACGTCGATCGGCTGGTCGAGCTCGCGATCCTGAAGCCCGGCACGGCAGACACGTTCTCCCAGGGCGACGTGCGCAGGGCGAAGTGGGTGCACGGCTTGGACGTGGCGGGCGTGCCGCTCGACGGGATGGCCGCCGCCATCCGGGACGGAACGCTCTCGTTCTCCTATCTGGATGCGAGCGCGTTCGATCAGTTCGCCGAGGTCAGCGGCACGACGTTCCACGAGCTGAGCGAGCGCACGGGGATCCCCATGGACCTGCTGAAGGTGGTTCGCGAGGCCGTCGGCCTCGCGGAGCCGCGACCGGAGGATCGGGTCCGCGAGGACGAGCTGTCGGTCGTGCAGACGATCGAGCTCCATCTCTCGAACGGGGTCCGGCCCGTCGCGATCGAGCGGTGGCTCCGGGTCTGCGCGGACAGCCTGCGCCGGATCGCCGAGACGGAGACCGACTGGTGGCGCAGCGATGTCGAGGTCCCCCTCCTCGAGCAGGGCATGTCGACCGCCGAGATGCTCGATGCCCAGGCCGACTTCGGTTCCCGGATCGCCCCCTTCATGGAGCAGGTGCTGCTCGCGATCTATCACGGCCAGCAGGAACACGCCTGGAGCCAGAGCGCCCTCGAGGACGTCGAGGCTGCGCTGGAACGGACCGGTCTGCTCCGCCGGCTGCACCATCCTCCGGCGATGTGCTTTCTCGACATCACGGGGTACACCCGGCTGACCGAGGAGCGGGGAGACGAGGCCGCGGCGGACCTCGCCGGAAGGCTGGCCGCCCTGGTCCGGCGGTCCTCCCTGGAATACGAAGGGCGGCCGGTGAAGTGGCTCGGCGACGGGGTGATGTTCTACTTCCGGGACCCGGGTCAGGGCGTCCTGTCCGCCCTCGACATGGTGGAGGGCGCCGCTAGCCACGGCTTTCCGCCCGCCCACGTGGGCATCCACGCCGGGCCGGTCGTCTTCCAGGAGGGCGACTATTTCGGCCGCACCGTGAACCTCGCGGCGAGGATCGCCGAGTACGCCAGGCCCGGCGAGGTGCTGGTGAGCCAGGAGGTCGTGGACGCGGCGGAGGGAACGCCGCTGACGTTCGACGAGATCGGACCCGTGGAGCTGAAGGGCGTCGCGGGCGCGCTCCGTCTCCACACGGCTCGCCGGCGCTGAATGCCTGGCGGTCCCGTCGGGTTCAGTCGGGAAGGAGCGGCACCGACGGGCCGAGGTCGCGACCCAGCAGCACGGCCCGGGTGACGGACCCCGATCCGAACCGGTCGCGCACCGTATCCAGCGTGGCGTCCAACGCCTGAGCCGACCGGGGATCGAACGGCAGCGCCAGCTGGATGGCGCGGTCGCTGTCAAGGTTGCTCAGGGTCACCCCGATGAGCGTGATGCCCTGACGCCGGATCATCGGCAGCGCCGCCGCGAGCAGCCCCCTCGCCGCGGCGAGGATCGTCGGCGTCTGCGCCGTCGCCTCGAACAGGGTGTGTGAGCGGGTCGCGCGGGAGAAGTCGTCGAACCGCAGACGGAGCACGACGGTTCGGCACACGCGGTGGGCCGCTCGGAGCCTTCGCCCCAGACGGTCCACCAGCGCGATGAGGAACTCGTCCAGGGCCTCCGGTGATCGCGGCCTGCGACCGAGCGCGCGCTGCGACCCCATCGAACGGCGGCGGCGTCCGACCTGGACGGGCCGGGGATCGCGATTGTGGGCGAGGGCGTGGATGTGACGACCTGACGCCCGGCCGAGCATCTGCACCAGCGTCGTCTCGCCGAGGTCCGCAACCTGCCCCACCCGGGTGATGCCGTGGTCGTTGAGCTTGGAGGCGGTGATCGGCCCGACGCCCCAGAGCGCCTCGACCGGCAGCGGATGCAGGAACTCCAGCTCGCCGCCCTTCGGCACGACCAGCAGGCCGTCGGGCTTCGCGACGCCGCTGGCGACCTTGGCGAGGAACTTGGTTCTGGCGACGCCGACCGAGATCGGGAGGCCGACCTGGTCGAGTACGTCCCGGCGAAGGCGCACCGCGATCTCGGTGGGCGTGCCGGAGATCCTCAACAGTCCACCGACTTCGAGGAACGCCTCGTCGATCGAAAGCCCCTCGACGAACGGCGTCGTCTGGTCGAACACCTCGAAGAGGGCCTTGCTCGCCTCGCTGTAGGCCGCCATCCGCGGGCGAACGACGATCGCGTGCGGGCAGAGCCGGCGAGCGATCGCCCCGCTCATCGGCGTGCGGACGCCGTACGCCTTGGCCTCGTAGCTGGCCGCCAGCACGACACCCGCGCCGACGATGACCGGGCGGCCGCGCAGACCAGGGTCATCGCGCTGCTCGACCGACGCGTAGAACGAGTCCACGTCGGCGTGCAGGATGGTTCCCTCGGACGACACGAACATACGTTCGCACGCCGCAACGACAGGGAACCCCACGGGCACGGCCTCATGCCGACGGAATGGAAAGAGTCGCCCCTGACTCAACCGCGACGGTCGCTCGGGCGACTCACCCTCGTCAACCAAAGCGAGGGAGCCATGAAGAGAAGCTGGATCGCCTCTGCCGCCCTGCTGGGGTCGCTGATGCTCATCGCGTGCGGCGAGGATCCCCCGAACGTCGCCGAACCGTCCGGTTCGGTCGCCGCAGAGCCCTCCGGCCCCACTCAGACCGAGCCCTCCGGCCCCACTCAGACCGAGCCCTCCGGCCCCACTCAGACCGAGCCCTCCGGCCCGGCCGCCATCGAGGGTCCGGGCGGTCGGATCGTGTTCGTACGGGGCGATCCTTCCGAGGGGGTGCTGGCCGGCGAGGGTGTCACCTACATCGTGAACGCTGACGGCAGCGACGTGCGCCCACTGTTCTCCGACGGCTCCTCAGCGGACCCCATGTGGTCACCCGACGGTACCGAGATCCACATCTTCTGCTGCGACGATGGAGCCGCAGCGCACGTCATCGATCCCATGTCCGGCGAGCTCCGGAGGATACCGCCGCCGGACCCGGCGTTGGAGACCTTCTGCGGCGGCGCGTGGACCCCAGATGGGAAGCGCCTTGCCTGTGAGAGCTTCGGCGTCGACGACCCGAGCCGGAATGGAATCTACTCGATCCGAGTGGCCGACGGCGGTGGTCTCTCCCGGATCACGACGGACCCTGGAGGGGACGACATCCCGGGCGACTACTCCCCCGACGGAAACCGACTCGTGTTTCTCCGCTCTGCCGAGGACGGAAGGGTCGGGATCTTCGTCACCGATGTCGACGGAAGCGGGGTCCGACGGATCTCACCGCCGGGGGTGCTCGTCGACGATACGTTCGCCGGGAGCTGGTCCCCGACCGACGACCGGATCCTTCTCGTCGCCCGCGACACCCAGAACCATCACAAGGCGATCTGGATCGTCAACGCCGACGGCAGCTCTCCGCATGCCCTGCCGATCGCTCCCGGATGCGGCGGCGCACTCTCCGACCCGAAGTCGTTCGGCTGCTACTCCCCCGGCTGGTCGCCCGACGGCAGGTGGATCACCTTCGCACGTTCGACCCCCGACGGCAGCGCGGAGAACATCTGGATCGTGAATGCGGACGGGAGCGGGCTCGTGCAGCTGACGGACGGTGGGCTGGACGACAGGCCCGATTGGGGTCCGGACCCGGCGCCGTGAGTCCGCCCGGGGACGGCGTTCTCCGGCTGCCGAGGCCTGCTCCTTCGGCGGCCGGAGGCGCCCATTCGGACCGGATCAGCCCTCGACTGCCTCAACCTCACGGGCCTGTCGCGCGAGTGACATGAGGACGAAGATGTGCGCGAGGGATCCCCGAGCGCCACGAGGAGCAGGCTCGTGCCGGATAATTCGCGACGGCTGTCCGCGTACTTCAGCACCCGCAGAACCGCGCCCACGGTGTCCGCGTCGGGATCCGACGCAGGGTGGTCGTAGTAGCGAAAACCGTTGGTCTCGGCGTGCGCGATGAATTCGTCGACCGCGTCGGGCAACCTGTGGCCGGTTCGCTGCAGGATCTCGAGGATCAGCCCGGCCGGAAAGCGAGCCGAGACCAAGTCGGCGCCGAGCATGCCCTCGCGATGCGTCTCCCAGCTCTCGCGAAACGTCACGTCGGACAACAGAAACGCTTCGGCCATCGAGGTCGCCTTCTCTCGCGTCGGCGCCTCCAGGTGGAACGACACGCCTGGACTCACGCCGGCCCCTGCGAATCCGCTGCCGCCGATGAGCCTCGCTGCGTCGAACAGCGTGCGCCGCGGCGGCGTCGTCCAGGAAGCCGGTCAACGTTGGAAGGTTGAGCACCCGCGCCTGTTCGCGACTGGCGGCAAGATGGGATGACGCGCTGTCGAGGACGTTTTCCAGGCCGTTAGTGAGCACCATCGCGCCCAGAACCTGGAGCTGGTCGGGCATCGGCTCCAGCGGTATGCCGGCCGTTCGAGCGATCTGAGCGATTGGAAACGTCAGTCGGCCCTGTCCCAGATCCCGACTGAGGGACGACAGCTCATCCCAGATCTGGAACGCGACGCAAATGTCGGCGACTAGGTCGGTGATCGCCTCGATCTGCTCGCGGTCGGCCCTGGCAAGATGAGCGGCCGCCATCGCCGCCAGGACGGCGGTCGACAACCAAAGGAGCGAAATCGGTTTGTCGACTCCATCGGTTTCGGGTTCGCCGTCTTCGGGCTCGACGACCCAGAACCCATCATCGGCCGGGATCAGACGCCGCAGTTCGACCAAGGCTTCGTCGCCGCACCACCGGGCTATGGCTGCAAAGCGTTGGTCGAAGAAAGATGAGGGATCGTCGATGCTGTCGATCGCCTGCGCGCGCATAGCCCCGAGGAAGCTGGCCGTGAATAGGCCGCGCTCAAGCTCTTCGCGCGAACCGCCGGCCAGTCCGGAGTTACGCATGCTCAGGTCGTTGAGCAGCCAGCCTCCGATTGACAAGAGAGGCAAGTGATCGACGCCCAGGAACGCATCACGCGGGTCGCCGGTCGACGAAGCTCGGAGTGCCAGCTCAAAGGTGAGCTGCTCGGCCTGTTGGTGGAGATTCGGAGGCAGCTTGCCGAGCAGGCGCTCCACGGTGGGCCACCAGCGGAGTCGTTCCCTGCTTTGAAGCTCGGCCCAAACGTTTTGTCGGACTGGTGTGTTGCCTACGTCGCCGCCTTGACGCCGCCGAACTGATTCGCAAGCTCGTCCACGTTGTCCATCGCGGCGCTGAGGGCCTTCTTGACGTCGGCAGTGGGCTCGACACCCACTGACGCGAGGGCCTCATCTACGCTATCGCCACGCAGCTGCTTGCGAAACTCGTGGTCAGTGAGAGCACGTCCGACCAACGTGTGAAACGCGGCCTCCTTGGATTTGTGGCCGCCCTTGCCGCCGTCCGACATCGCTTGGACCCTCCGTCTTTTCTTGCATCGACCCCGCCGGCGAGTATATGCCGGAGAGCTCGATCCGCCGCTATAAAAGTGACGGCGATGGGTGGGTTGATCGACGGCGCAAATCGACACAGTTCGGAGGTGTTGCGGATAGGCGACGAGGCGCTGGACGGCCGGTTTTGCGCGGTATACTCGGCGCCGGCCGGTCGCGCCGCGCTCAACGACCTCCGCGGCTGGCCATTCCCTTGTCCGGAGGCCATGTGACGTCGAACATTGCCCAGAGCTACCCGTACAGCACTGAGACGGAGCATGATCGTGCCGCCTTCATCGAACGTGCCGTTGCACAGTTCGATGGGCTGGCCGACAAGATCACCGCCGAGTCCGAGCCGCTGACTTACGACCAGCCTGACGAACCCGGCCGCCCGAACCGGACGTGGGTGTTCGTTTGTCCCACGCACATCAACGGCCGCCTGCACGTTGCCGGCTACGCGCGTGAACGGCATGCGATGTACACGGTCTGCGACGAAGGCGGCGAGACGTACCTGCGCTGAATTTGGTCGTGCCGTGGCCGTGCCGAATTGCCTGCGCTAGATGACTGACGAGCACGCCGAAGGCGCGCCGCCGAACGAGTCCCAGGAGCCAGCAGCTTCACCGACGCCGTCCGCCCTGATCACCTGCAATCAATGCGGTAACCGGGTCCCGCGGCTCGAGTACTGCATTCGCTGTGGCGACCCCCTGAGCGACGAGTACACCGCTGAGGCGAGGCGGCACAAGCGGGCACGCTTTGCGGCGGCGCCCGAGGAATCGGCTAACGCCATCGCCCTGTACAGCACGCTCTTCCCGCAGCTGCCGCACGCCCAGATGGGCGCATTTCGCGTCTCACTCGCCGCGGGTGTCGCTATCGTCGCTGGACTCGGTCTACTTGGCTTCTTCCCAGTCGCCCTCGTGGCGGCGGCGGTCCTCGTACCGCTCTTGATGGTGCTTTATCTGTGGGTGATCGACATCTACGAGGACGAGCCCATCTGGGTGATCGGCGCCACCATGGCATGGGGAGCCGTGGCCGGCATCGTGGCTGGTTTCATCCTTCGTGGATTGCCCCTCGGCTCGTCGATCGGCGGTCCAAAGCCGGAGACGATCCTGCTCGCCGGAGTCGCGGTGCCGCTCTTCGAGGGCGTCCTGATGCTCATCGGCCCTCTGCTGCTGCTGAGCCAGCGCCGTTTCAACGACGTTCTGGACGGTGCCACGTTCGGAGCGGCCTCGGCCGTGTCGTTTACCGGCGCACAGCTGATCGTTCAATCTTTGCCGCTCCTGAGCGCCGGCCTGCGCAGCCAGAGCGACCCGCTGACTTCGGCGATCCAGCTGATATCGCTGGGCGTGCTGCAGCCAGTGATCGCGGCGGGCGCCATCGGGGCCGTGGCAGCCGCCTTCTGGCTTCGCTATCGAGCGCCGATCACCGATCGCAGCTCTCTTGGGGTGGTGGGCATGCCCATCGTTGCGCTTCTCGCGGGAGCAGCGCTGCTCGTCGCAGCCGGACTCGCCAAGGCCGCGCTGACGCTCATCCCGGCGACCCTCGTCCTGGCCGTCATCGCGGCGATCGCTTTGATCTGGCTTCGCCGGGCGCTTCACCTGGGCTTGATGCAGGAGTCGCGCGAGATCGATGTCGAACGCACTATCACCTGCCCCAACTGCGGCCGATTGACTCCCGAGCACACCTTCTGCGGCAACTGCGGGATCTCGCTGCGCGCCCTGCCGAAGACGAAGCCACAAGCTGACGTCGCGGCTCCCGCTCCTCCTACCGCCGAGGAGCCACGGTGAGCTACCCGCCGGGCCAACAACCGCCCACCTGGGGTGCGGGGCAGCAGCCACCTACCTGGACTCCCGGCCAGCCGCCGCCAAGCTGGGGTGGGCCTCCCCTGCCGTACGCAATGCCACCGAACAGGAGAGGTGCCAATCCGGCCGTCATCGTCGCGCTGTTCGTCGGGATCCTGGTCGTGGTGATCGGCATCGCCGCGGCCGCCATCGTCTTCAATCAGCCGCCACCTCCCCAGCCGCCGTGCGTGCCGGGCAGGCCGTGCGCACCGGGTCCATCGCTGCCGCCGATTGCCGCCGCGTCACCAACGCCAGGCCCGCTCGAGAGCCCCGGGCGTCCGGCCACGCACCCGCCCGAGACCTCGCCCGCGACCCCGCAGCCGACCGGTCCTCAGCCGACTGGTCCAGCCACGCCTGCCCCGATCGCGACACCCGAAAGCTCCTCGCCGCCTGTCGTCCTCGGCGGCTCGTCGTGGCGCAGCGGAAGCCTCGACTACGGGTTCGAATTCGACGCCGAGAACTTCAACCTGTCGCAGTCGACAGATTCACTCGCCGTCCTCAACTTCAACTTCTACGACGCCCAGGTCGTGGTCGAGGCCACCGCGGACGACATCACGCCGGCCGAGATGATCCAGCGCGAGCTGCAGGTGATCGATGGGTTCATGATCGGCCGAACCGAGGACAGGGACGACTACGACACGGTGCTCGGGCCGAGCATCGGCTACATCAGCGGCGAGGCGAAGGTCTTCTCGGGCATCCTGACCAACAGCGACGGCACTCCATCCGCGCCGGGCGGCGTGACCGTCCTTGCCTCGACCAACGGCCGCATCACAGTTGCCGTGGTCATCCTCGTCGCCGAGCCGGATGCCCAATTCGGGTCGGACACCGCTCAGTTCATGGTGCGGGGCACAGTCGACGACATCCTCAAAACGTTCGACTGGGGCGCTTCGACGTGATCGCCGTTCGCCGGCGGTTCAGAGCCTGCTTCGTGATCGTGGCGCTGCTTACCGTGATGGCGTGCCAGTCCGTTGGTGAGCGCCAGCCGACCGTGCCCGGTGGTTCCACCACTCCCCCTCCCTCGACGGCCGCATCAGCCGACTCCGCCACGTCCGCACCGTCGCTGGTGGGTCCGACGGGCGGCACGGAACAGGTCCATTTCACGGTCAGCCTCAATCTGCCCAACGAAGCTGCGTTGACCGCCTTCATGGGACGCCTGAACAATCCCGATTCGCCCGATTACCACCAGTTCCTGACGCCTACTGAATTCGGCGAGCGTTTCGGACTGGACGAGGATGCCGTCAACGACGTTGTCGGTTGGCTGGAATCGGCCGGGCTGAGCGCCTCGACGGTGCCGCAACGAACGTCAATCGCGGCGAGCGGCACGGCCTCCGAGGTGAACGGGTTGCTCGGCATCACTCTCCAGGATTGGATCGCTCCGGACGGCGAGACGTACCACCGTCCAAGCGGCGAGCCAAACGTGCCATCGGCTGTACGTGACGAGGTGGCGGCCATCCTTGGTCTCGACACCGAGCCGGTCCTGGAACCGGCGTTCGGCGGGATCCTCTTCTCGGGCGTGCCGGCCGGTGGATTGGTACCCACGACCGTGGCGCGCGCCTACGAGATCGATCCGCTCCACGAGGCGGGCATGCACGGCGAGGGCCAAACCGTCGCCATCGTGTCGTTCGACACGTTCACGGCCAGTGACGTGGCGCTGTTCGATCAGCGCGAGGGTTTCGACGCGCCATCGATTCAGACGGTCCGTGTTCCCGGTGCCGTTCAGGATCCGGGACCGGGCACGGGCGAGGTGGCGCTGGACATCCAGGTGATCCGCGGCATCGCACCCCAAACCCAGCTCATCAACTACGAGGGCCCAAACACGGCCGATGGTTTCGCCGCGGTGATGTCACGCATCGTCGCGGATGCCAAGGCCCAGATCGTGAGCATCAGCTGGGGACTCTGCGAGAAGTACAGCGTGCCCAGTGCGTTGCGCGCCGAGGAGCGCGAGTTCGCGGCCGCGTTCGCCGCGGGCATCAGCGTCTTCGTGGCAAGCGGCGACGACGGCGCGTTCGGTTGCCGTCGCGTACAGGTATCGCAGGATCCGTTCGATCGTGACCTTTCGCAGGACGCGCAGTGGCCTTCCACGAGCGACAGCGTCATCGGCGTCGGCGGCACCTTCCTGTCCACCCGCGAGGATGGCAGCTACCTGTCCGAGGCCGGCTGGGAAGAGCCGCTCAGCGGAGGCGGTGGCGGCGGTGGCCTGTCGACGTTCATCGACCGGCCGTCATGGCAGGTCGGCACAGGTGTCAACAACTCGGCAAGCAACGGCAAGCGGCAGGTGCCGGATGTCGCCGGCCCGGCCGATCCGTCGAGCGGCTTCTTCATCGTGTACACCGAGCCCGGGCAGGGCCTGGTCAGCGGCCAGGTGGGCGGCACCAGCGCGGCCGCGCCGTTCTGGGCCGGGTCCATGGCCCTGACTCGTCAGCTGGCCGGGACGCAGGGCGTGGATTCGCTGGGTGCACTCGGCCCAACGCTGTACCAGATATCGGCCGAGCAACCAGCGGGCGCCGTCTTCCACGACGTCATCCGCGGCGGCAACCTGCTGTTCGAGGCAGGTCCGGGATGGGATTACTCGACCGGGCTGGGCAGCCCGCGAGTCGCACCGCTCGCCCAGGCGATCATCGACTTTCTCAACAGGTGATCCTGCCCAAGGTTCGGGATCCCAGGTTCATCACCGTGCGTCGCGGCGGCAGCCTCACTGACGACGACCACCGGTTGCTCGCCGTGTGGGCGGCCGACTGCGCCCAACATGTGCTGCACCACTTCGAACAAGCACGGCGGAGTGACGACCGCCCGCGACGGGCGATCGACTCCGTGCGTGCGTGGGCGCGGAGTGAGATCAAGATGACGGAGGCTCGCACGGCGGCCGGCCACGCCAACGGCGCCGCGAGAGACCTCAGTGGGGCGGCACGGCATGCTGCGTTTGCTGCCGGCCAGGCAGCGGCCGTCGCGCACGTCGCTGCGCACGAGCTCGGCGCGGCCGCCTACGCGATCAGGGCCGCACGTGCCGCTGCGCCGGAAGGCGAAACGGAGAGCGCAGGTCGTCTCGAGTGCGAATGGCAGCGCTCCCAGCTTTCCACCGAAATCCGTGAGCTCGTGCTCGACGACCAGCGCCTGCGCAACGAGTTGTGCTGGTTCGTCTTCGATTGCTGACCGGCTCGCCGGTTTGGTCTCGCTACTTCTCCAGCCGCCGAGCCGCGGCGACGAATGCCGACCCAAGCACCCGTGAGGTGGTCGGGAATGCGTGGATCGTGTCGGCCAGCGTCTCGATCGGAACCTTGGTCTTCACCGCCAGCACCGCCTCGTGAATCGCTTCCGGCGCTCCCGGCCCGGCAATGAACGTGCCCAGGACGAGGTGCGACTTCTTGTCGACGACCACCGTCGCGTGGCCGAATGACTCTGTGACGTTGCCCTTGGCGCTCGACTCCAGGTCGACCGTCTCCTCGAACGCATCGTGCCCGCGCTCGGTGGCCTCATCGAGACGGAGGCCCACGCCGGCAGTCTCTGGATCGGTGTAGGTCGCGCGCGGGATCGCGGAGAAATCGGGCTTGACCGGGCGGCCGAGCGCGACCTTGACCGCCATCTCGCCCTCGTAGTGGGCCAGGTGCGTGTGCATCTCGGGCCCTGCCGGGTCGCCCACGACGTACGTGTTCTCGGCGATGCGCAGGTGGTCGTCGGGCTTGACGCGGCCCTCGTGAAGCTCCACACCGATGGTTTCGAGGCCAAGCCCGTCGAGCGGCGCGGTACGGCCGACCGCCAGCAGCACCTCGTGGCCGCGCTCGCGCGATCCGTCGGAGAGGACCATCCGGTGGGGTTTGCCGCGGCCCGTCGCCGGTTTGATCTCCGTGACCTTGACCCCGAACCGGAGCTTCACGCCGTCCTGGGTCAGGGCACGCTCGAGCACTGCCGAGTTGCTCGGGTGGTCGCGGTTGTTGAGCCGACTCTCCGGGTGCACGATCGTGACCGGAACGCCGAACCGCGCAAAGGCCTGGGCAAGCTCAACGCCCGTCGGGCCGCCACCCATCACCAGCAGGCTTTTGGGCAAGTTCCGGGTGGAAGTGGCCTCGTGATTGGTCCACGGCTTGATCTTGTCGATCCCCGGCAGGTCGGGCACGGTCGAGTGGGTGCCTACGGCGACGATCAGGTTGCGTGCCTTGGCGTTACGCGCTGCCTTGCCCGTGCTCGAGATACGGACAGCGCCAGGACCGGTGACCTGGGCGGTGCCCTTGGCGACCTTGGCGCCGGCCTTTTCGAGCGACTTGATGTGGCCGCTGTCATCGGACGTCTTGCGGTGCTCGCGGCTGGTTATCCAGTCGCGGAAGTTGGACGCGTGGCGCCACGAGTAGTCGCCGCCCAGATGGTGGATCCCGGCCGCATGCAGCAGCGCCTTCGAGGGCATGCACGCCCAGAACGGGCAAGATCCACCGACGAGCTCGCGTTCGACCACCAGCACGCTCGCGCCCAGACGACGAGCCTCGTGTCCCGCGGCCTCGCCTGCTGCTCCGGCGCCGATGACGATGAAGTCGTAGGTGGTGTCGCGGGCCATCAGTCGGAGTCCGACGACTTGGCGCGCATCGACGGCTGGCGGCTGACGCTGAGCAGTAGCGCGGCGAGCAGAGTCGTCCGCGGCACGATCGAATCGAGCTCCATGTACTCCGTCGGGGCGTGGGCGTTCCCGCCTACGGGACCCAGCCCGTCGAGGGTGGGCGCGCCAACGCCCGACGTCGTGTTGGCGTCAGAGGCGCCACCGGTGGAAGTGTCGGCCAGCTCGAAGCCCAGCCGCCCGGCCAGCTCGATCGCCATGTCGGCCAGCTTCGCCGTCGTCGCGGTTCGCTCCATCGGCCACCACCACGCCCGATTTTTGACCGTGGCCGTCACGTCGGGGACGGTTGATTGCGCCGCGACCTCGCGGATCGCCGCCGCGGCTGCCTCCATGTCCGTCCGATTGGTGGCGCGCAGGTCGATCTCCAGCTCAGCCGTCTCGGCAACGATGTTGGGCCGCATTCCACCGCGCATCACGCCGACGTTGACCGTCACGCCCGGCCAGCGGCCGTTAAGGGCGGTGAGTGCCTGGATCTTGTGCGCTGCCTCGACGATCGCGCTACGGCCACGTTCGGGTTCCACACCAGCATGTGCGGCGCGGCCGTCGATCCGGATCACGAAATCGGCGATCCCCTTCCTCGCGCTGACGATGTCGCCGTTCTCCCGTGCGGCTTCAAGGACGAACGCGATATCCGCCGTTTCGGCGTGGGCGCGGATGGTGTCGGTGCTCGTTGGCGATCCCAGCTCCTCGTCCGGATTGGCGACCAGCGTCAAATTGCTGAACGGAAGCCAATCCTTGTCGCCGATTTCGCGCAGCGCTTGTAGGGCATACAGCCCACACAGCAGGCCGCCCTTCATGTCGTCGACGCCCGGTCCCGTCGCCCGTCCGTCACGCGTGACAAAGGGCCTCGCGGCAACCGTTCCGGCGTCGAACACGGTGTCCATGTGCCCGACCAGCAGGGCCTGCTTGTCGCCTGCGCCGGAAAATCTTCCGACGACGACATCGCCCAGCTCCTCATTCGGTTGGACAGTCACCTCGGCGCCAAGGTCGCGAAGGCGCGTCGCCACCCAGCCGCCGATCTCATCGACACCGGCCTTTGTGTAGCTACCGCAATCGACGTTGACCAGGCGCTCGAGGTCGGCAAGGTAGTCGGGCAGCGCCGCCTCCACCTTGGATAGCAGCCGCTGCAGCTCTTCGTCGGAAATCACCGGCGGACTTTACGCGACCATTCGCCGCGGCGGGTCGCTCCTATACTCCCGCGACTGTGCGACTGATCGAAATTCGCCTGCTTGACGGGCCAAATCTGTACCTGCTGGAGCCGGCCGTTCGGATCGAAGTGACCGTTGGCAGGCGCCGGACCTGGTATGGCGATCGCCTGCCGAGCAAGCACGCCCTGGTTCGCCTGGGCGAGACCGTCTCCAAGAACAAGGCGCCACGAGCCGTCGTCGAGCTGGCCGATCACGTGCGCTGGCTGCACCGCAAGGGCCTCGGCCGAAGCGTGTCGGTCACCATCCATCGCACCAGCGAACCGGGCCACTGGGTCGTTGCCTATCCATGGGTGGACGAGGGCGAAGGCGAGACGATTGCTCGGACCGCGCTGCGTCTCGAAGAGAACGGCGGCCGAGACTCAGCCATGGCCGAGCGCGGAGCGCGCCGCGTGGCGTCGTCCACGAACGGCCGGGTGCCGATGATGGTCGCCGACGCGCATCGCCGCGTCCCCGTGATCAGCGTGAGCGGCACCAACGGCAAGAGCACCACGACGCGCATGATTGCCCACATCGCGCTGCTTGCCGGCCGCCACGTGGGTATGACAACCACCGATGGCGTGATCGTCGATGAGCGAATGGTCGAGGCCGGCGACTTCACCGGGCCACAGGGTGCCCACTCGATCCTCGGGCGATCGGACGTGGACCTGGCCGTGCTCGAAACGGCGCGCGGCGGGATCCTGTTGCGCGGCCTGGGCTACGAGTCGAACGATGCGAGCGTGCTGACCAACGTCAGCGGCGACCATTTGGACCTGCAGGGCCTGCACACGCTGCCCGAGCTGGCCGAGGTGAAGTCCGTGATCACGCGCGTGACGAAGCCGAAGGGGGCGGTGGTCCTCAATGCCGACGACGACCTGGTCGCGGCCGCTGGCCGGCATGCCTCGGCGCCGGTTTGGCTGTTCAGCCTCAAACCACGAAGCCCACGGATCCGCCGCCACCTGGCGCGAGGGGGACGAGCCTACGTTCTGGGCGACGACGGGTGGCTCGTGGAGCAAGAGGGCGAGAAGTCGCGGCGGATCATGCCGGCCGCAGAGATCCCGGCGACCATCGGCGGCCTGGCGCGCCACAACGTCGCCAACGCACTCGCTGCCGCAGGTGGCGCCCGTGCTCTGGGTTTCACCATCGCCCAGGTGCGCTCCGGTTTGGGCGACGTTCGGAACACCATGGACCTGCTCCCCGGCCGCCTGAACGCCTTTCGGCTTGGCAATCGGCTGGTGGTCATCGACTACGCGCACAACGTCGCAGGCCTGGAAACACTGTTGGACACGGCCGAGGCGCTGGTAGGTAAGCGCGGCAAACGGCGCGCGACCCTCAGCGTGCTCTTGGGATCGGCGGGCGACCGCCCTGCCGACTACATGCGCGCCCTGGCGTTCATGGCCGGATCGCGCGCCGACGAGGTCGCGATTCGCGAGGGCATCCCCTACCTGCGCGGCAGATCCCGGGAGAGCGTCATCGGGGAGCTACGCGAAGGATTGAAATCGGCCGGCGTGGCCGCAGCCAACGTGCCCGTCTATCACGACGAGGTGAGCGGCGTCCGTGGCGAGCTCACGACTCCCGGCAGACTGGCAGCGATAACCGACGGGTCGCCGCATGTCCTGGTCGCGATGTGCCACCGCCTTCGTGACGAGGTTCACGACGTCCTGGTTGGCCTCGGCGGTCAGCCGGTGGACGACGCCGCCCAGGTCGCTGAGCTGCGCGCTCTCATGGGCGCCGCCGATGAACCATCGCCAGCAACCCGATCGGCTCCCCGGAAGGGTCGTCCAGCGGCTCGAACTCGGCGCCGATAGCGACGATTCGGCGCTTCAGCTCGGCCAGGTCGTCTGGCTTCAGACGCACACCCAGACGTAGCGTGGTAACCGCCGCGGCGTCGCCCATCTCGGTCACCTCTTCCCGCACCGCGTCCAAGATAGCCGCCACGTTGCCCGCGTCCGGCTTGAGCCTGATCCGCCATGACTTGCCCGTCGCCCGGTATGGGATCTCGTGCGCGCCACGTTTGCCGGATCGCACGCTCTCGGGCGCGAGAAAGCCTTCGCGGACGAGCACCTTCACGTGATGCAGGACCGTCCCCGGGTCGCGACCCAGCCGATCGGCGATCTGCTTGTTGGTCATCGACTTGTTGAGCGTGATCCGCAGGATCCTCCAGCGCAGCCCGTGGCCAAGCGCGCGCATCTCGGACGGCGTCGCATCGCGTTCCTTGTAGGGCGCGTCGGCATCCGTCGGAACCGCGCTGGGTTCGACCGCGTCTGGTTCGGAAAGCGTCGGTGACGATTTCTTCATGGTGCCTCTGAATGATGGACTTTTCTCCATCACTTGGTAAGGTTGCGCCGTCAATGATCGCGAGAGGCAGGGTGGTCGTGTCAGTCATCGCGTTTGCGGCGCTGGGCGCCTGTTCTGCTGGTCCCTCGACTTCGATACACCCGTCGACGACTACACCGATGTCCCCGACGCCCGCGACAACGATTCCGGCGACCGCCACCCCCACTGCCTCGCGCACCGCATCCCCCGTCGTAGTTGAAGACATCAACCTCGGTGGAGGCACTCGCCCGGCGTACCTGGTCAGGCCGGAGGACGCGGCAGCGGGAAGTACCGCTGGAATCCTGTGGTTCCACTGGCTCGAGTCCGGCTCGCCAACCTCGAATCGAACCGAGTTTCTCGACGAGGCCAAGGAGATGGCGAGCCGAGGAGTCACGTCGATCCTCGTGGACGGCTCATTCCCGTGGCACGAGGACCCCGAATCGATCGCCCACGACACAGCCGCGCTCGATGCGGACCTCGCGATGCTGAGCTCTGCGTACGAGGCCCTACTCGCGCGTCCAGAGGTCGATCCTGCGCGCACGGCGCTGGTCGGCCATGACTTCGGCTCGATGTACGAATCGGTTCCTGTTCGCGCGGGATGATCGGCCCGCAGGCGCTTGTCATGATGGCGCCCACCGCGCGATGGGCCGACTGGTTCGCGAAGTACTGGGTCATCAGCGACGACGTTGACGCGTACAAGGCCGCGCTGGTGCCCTACGACCCGGTCGAGACGCTTCCGAATGCGGGCGGGCGCCCGGTACTGCTCCAGTTCGCCGACAACGACCGGTTCATTCCCGCTCGAAAACGCCGCAGGACAACCAGCGCGTCGGCAGGTGCCAGTGGCAAATTCGACGCACTACGACACGGATCACGGGCTGAACGAAGAGGCGCGCGCCGACCGCGACGAGTGGCTGGTCGAGAAACTAGGTCTGCGAACGGCCGAATGAAGGCGAAGGCCCTCCCAGCTGTTGCGATCATCGCCCTCATCGCCGTTGCGTGCGGCGGCGCGTCGCCAACCCCCGCCCCTACTGCCGCGTACGAGACTGCGTCCTCTTCGACAGTGCCCGCGGCGACGCCCAACTCCACGCCATCACAGGCCACGGCCACAGCCGCCCAATCATCCACGTCGCCCGCCGCCAGCGGCGCGCCACCGTCATCACGATCGACGCCGAGCCGATCGGCATCGCCGAGGCCGCTGACACGGTCTGGGTGGCGTGCTACTTCTCCGGGCAACCTCGTGCGCATCGATCCGCAGACGCACGAGGTCCTGGATCCGCTCAACGTTGGGCTCGGCGCGATCGGCGTGACCTACGCCGCGGGCTCACTGTGGGTAACGCTCCACGAGCTTGGTCAGGTGGCGCGGGTTGATCCCGAGACGGTCGAGGTCATCAAAACTATCGATGTGGGGCCGCAGCCCGAGGGCGTCATCGGCGACGACGACGGCGTCTGGGTGACGATGGAGGAAGACGGGCAAGTCAAGCGCATCGACCCCGAGACGAACGAGGTCGTGGCCACGATCGACACCGGCCGCGAACCGCGCCACGTCGGCCTCGGCTTCGGTTCGGTGTGGGTCACGAACTTCGGTGAGGCAACGATCTCGCGCATCGATCCCGCGACAAACGAGGTGATCGCCACGGTCGACGGCGGTTTCGGCCCCGAGGGCATCGGCTTCACAGACGACGCGGTGTGGGTGGCGAACGTTCGCGACGGCAACGTCTCGCGCATCGATCCAGACACGAACACGGTTGTGGCCACCGTCCCGACCGGTACCGCAACGGAAGGCATCCTCGTGGACCCCGACGGCCTGGTCTACGCGGCAGTCACCGGCGCGCTCGGGGTGGCGGGCATTGATCCCGAGACGAACGAGGTAACCGCCGTCTTCTCGGCGGGCAATCTGCCCCGGCGGATGATCATCAGGGGCAGCGATCTGTGGGTAACGAACGCCCACGACGGCACAGTCCAGATCCTCGACCTGAACAGCCCCCGGACTCCCGAGTAGTCCTCAGCCCTCCTCGGCCGAAAACTCGCCGGGGTCTGCGATCGCGGCGCCGCGCGATTTGGCTTCGACCATGACGCGGCGGTAGACGCCGGCCGTGTCGTCCGCGCAGATGACAACGGTGTCGCCCTGGGTTGCCGCCTTCAGTCCGGCGACGGCCGATTCGAGCTCGTTCAGCACGATCTGAACCTCGCTGTTCCGGCCGCCTTCCTTCTGCGCCTTCCTGACGCCTGCGGCGACCAGCTCCGCGCCCTCGCCGCTCTTCCGTCCGCGCAGGTTCTTGTCCTCGCGCACGATCACGACGTCGAACGAATGCCCGGCCAGCCGGCCGTACTCGAGATGGTCCTCGTCGCGTCGATCACCGGGCATACCAATCACCGCGATGGCGCGCGCGGGGTTCCCCCGTTCGGATGAGCCATTGCCGTTGGTCGGCTCCATGAGCGCGTCAACGAACTCCGTCAACCGCCGCATGCCATCGACGTTGTGGCAGTAGTCGAGGATCACCTTGTAGCCGTTCAGGTCGATCTCGTTCAGGCGGCCGGGTGCCTGAAAGAACGACGTCGTGAAGGTCCGCAGGCCCTGCCGGATGTCGTGCAGATGCGCGCCGGCCGCCCACGCGGCTGCGGCTGCCGCCAGGGCGTTGGCGACGTTCATCCGGGCGCGGCCGCCGAACGTGGCGGGGATCAGGTGCGTGTACAGGAGCGGCATCGTGCGATCGGCGTGGCGCAGCACGACGAGCTCTCCGTCGTCTGTCTGCTGCACGACCATCGCCGCGCCGCCGCGGCCCAGGTGCCCGGTGATCCGGTCGGCCGCGTCCGTACCTGGCTCGGCCATCGAGAAGTACACGACCGAGCCCCGGCACTGGCGCGCCATTCGCGCCACGAGCGGGTCGTCTGCATTGAGTACCGCGAAACCTGCGCGCGGCACCGCTTCCACGATGACCGACTTGACGTGCGCCAGCTGCGCCATGGTCTCCACACCGCGCAGCCCCAGGTGGTCGCCAGTCACGTTCGTGACGACAGCGACGTCGTTGCGGTCGTAGCCGAGACCTTCGCGCAGGATGCCGCCGCGTGCGACCTCGAAGACCGCGGTGTCGACCGACGGGTTCTGCAGCACCATCTGCGCCGACCGCGGCCCGCTCATGTCGCCTTTACGAATGAGGCGGCCGTCGACAACGATCCCGTCGGTGGTGGTCATCCCCACCCGCCGGCCCATCAGCTTCAGGATGTGGCCGATCATGCGCACGGTCGTCGTCTTGCCGTTGGTGCCGGTCACAGAGATGATCGGGATGCGGGCATTCGACCCGGGCGCGAAGAGCAGGTCGATAAGCGGCTTGGCCACGAACTGCGGCTCGCCCTCGGTGGGGTGGGTGTGCATGCGGAAGCCCGGCGCTGCGTTGACCTCGACGATCGCGCCGCCCTGCTCACGCACCGGGACCGTGATGTCTGGCGCGATGAAGTCGATGCCGGCCACGTCCAGGCCCACCACCTGCGCCGCGGTCTCCGCGATCTCGACGTTGTCGGGGTGAGCCTCACGAGTCCGATCGATCGACGTGCCACCGGTCGACATGTTTCCAGTCGCCACGAGCTGGACGCGCTGGCCGGCTGCCGGCACCGCTTCGAGCGTCAGGCCCTGCTTGGCGACCATCTCCTCGGCCGCTTCGGTGATCCTGATCCGCGTCAGGACGCGCTCATGTCCGATGCCACGCCGCGGATCGGCGTTTTCCTTCTCGACCAGCTGGCGCACCGTCAGCTTGCCGTCGCCAACGACGCTCGCCGGAACGCGCTCCGCTACGGCGGCGAGCTTGCCGCCGATGACCAGGACGCGATAGTCGTTGCCCGTGACGTATGACTCCACGACCACGTCGCGGCTGCGGCTCTCCTCGAGGGCGATCGGATAAGCGCGCCGGACGTCTTCTTCCGAGCGCAGGTCGAGGCTCACTCCGCGCCCGTGGTTGCCGTCGAGCGGCTTGACGACAACGGGATAGCCGATCTTCGCCGCAGCTGTCGCCGCCACGTCGGCCGAACGGACCACCTCCGACTTGGGAACCGGCAGGCCGGCGGACGACAGGAGACTGTTGGTCAGGCTCTTGTTGGAGGCGATATCGACCCCAATGGCGCCCGTTTGCGACGTCATCGTGGCGCGGATCCTCTGCTGGTGGACGCCTTGCCCGAGCTGTACGAGCGAGTGACGGTCGAGGCGGATCCACGGGATGTCACGCGATTCGGCTTCGTCGATCAGTGCGCCGGTGGATGGTCCGAATGCCTCGCGTTCGGCAAGGAGGATCAAGCCGTCGAGGGCGTCCATGAATTCGAAAGGAGACTTCTCTGGCGCCACCAGATGGTTGACCAGAGCCACGGCCATGCGGCCCGCCTCCAGGCCAACATCCTCTTCCCGGTATTCGTAGACGACGTTGTAGTGGCCTGTTGGTCCGGCGCCGCGCGTCTTGCCTAGGTGCACTTCCGTGCCGGCGAGGCTCTGCAGCTCGATGGCCACGTGCTCGGACACGTGGCCAAGCCACGTTCCCTCCTTGAGCCTGCTGATGAAGCCGCCGCGACGACCGAGCGAGCAGGCATGGTCCTCGAGGGTCGGCAGAAGCCCGATCAGCGCGTCGTTGAAGCCCGGAATGGTGTTGCTGGGCCACTCCTCGAGCACGCCCAGGTCGACGTGCATCGCGATTGCCGGCGTTCGCCACCAGACGTTCGGGCCGCGCAGTACGCGTGTGTCGAGGATGCGCAGCGTCGGCTCCAGACCGGCACCGGATTTACCGTTGCGTTTGGCGGCGGCTGCCGATGCCTTATCGGCTCTTGTCGGCGCTTTCTTGGGAGTGCGGGTAGTAGTGATCGGCCTCTCCTGAAATCAGCTGGAGGCGATCGAATTCGGACTCCAGAGCGCGCAGCATAGGTGCCGCGACCCGCTCGCGACGCTCCAGATCGAAGCGATAACCCTGCGGCAGCGAGTGCAGGACGACGTTGCTGATCATCACCGGGCGGTGGGCCTTGACCTCCCAGGCGTCCGTCTCGGACTCGGCACCGTCGAGGATCGTCACGCTGCGCCGCCCGATCACTTCCAGGACGCGATCCGGCCCGACCACGCCCGCGGTGTCCTCGTCGACGCCGATGCCCAGCAAGGACGGATTGGAGGCGATGATCGCGAGCAGGCGGCCCAGTCGATTTCGAGCCTCGAAATGCTGGTCGATGATCACTCCGGGCAGAATTCCGAGCCCGGCCGCCATCTGGACCATGCGTTGTTTGGGGGTCGAACCACTTGCGCCGAATGCGACCATGTGCGTGCTCATCGCGGAGGCACCTGCGCTCGTGCCAGCAATAACGGCGCCTTCGCGGTGACGCCGCACGATCTGCTGGGCAAGTGCCGTACCGCCAATGGTGGACGAGAGGCGCAGCTGGTTGCCACCGGTGAGGAAGATGCCCGTCGAATCGTGGACAGTGCGCGCAGCTTCGGGATCGTTGGCCTGCGAGCGGGTCATCGCGTGGATGGGATGGACCTCGGCCGCGCCAAGCTCCCCAAATACGCGGCGGTACATCTCGCCGGCGAGGGGGCCGAGCGACGAGGCAGTGCTGATCACCGCGATTTCGGGCATCAGAACCGCCGGCCAGCTTGATAAAACGGGTCAGAATCACCCGCTCGCGAATTTTGTCTTCTGCGCCACCAATGATGATGACATGGCCCTCGGTCATCCGGCGGAGTATGCCACGCCCGGTGGTGGCAGGTACTAAACGGTCGCAGCGATACTGCGGAGAGTGACTGCTAGCGAAACCATTAGGATGTGCCGCGGGCGGGGGCGCCCAACACGTTTGGCCGAGGAGGACGAACGAAGCCCCGCCCAATCACTCCCCCCTGACCGAGGTCCACGGTGACCGTCAGCGCGCGCCTGCGCGACCCGCGCCGCCTGCTCGCCATCGCCCTTATCGGCCTCACCGGCGGGCTCGTTTTTGCCTTTCTCTGGGCACGCGGCGATCAGGCCGGCTCGGATGCGTTCGCCTACTGGACGGCCGTCCATCGATGGCTCAACGGCGAGGACATCTACCAGGTAGTGCCGGGCCTTTACGTGACGCCGACCGAGGGCGCCCTGCCCTACGCCTACTCTCCGTGGTCGCTGTATCTGTTCCTGCCGTGGGCGCTGCTGCCCTGGAACATCGCCTGGATCGTCTGGCGGGCGGCGATCGTCGCGCTCTTCGGCATCTCGGTCTTCTGGGCGTATGACCGCAGGCCACTGGCTGCGGCACTGTTCGTGGTCGTGCTGGGCCCATCGATCGCGGCAAACTTCGACACCGGCAACATCAATGTCTTCATCGCGCTCGGCATCTGGGCCGCGTTCTGGACAGGGCCGCGGGTGGGTGGCCTTTTGTGGGCGCTGGGAACTGGGCTGAAGTTCGTGCCCGCGGTGCTCCTGCCGTTCACGCCACGCAGCGCATGGCTGCCCGGGCTCGGCTTCCTGGGGGTGATCGCGCTGCTGACGCTGGCGACCTGGCCGGAGACCGTGAGACAGCTGGAGATCGTGCTGAACTACCCGCGGCCGCTGCGCGTCGACTACATGATCCTGGCGTGGGCGGTCGTGCCCTGGCTGATGGTCGCGCGACTGGCCACCGCGGCTCAGCCGCGAGTGGTTGTTCGGCCACCCAGCCGCGACCAGCTCAGAGGCTGCAGCCACCTAGAGACTTAGCCAAACGAAAAAGGGAGGTCCGCCACATTGGCAGAACCTCCCTCTTAACCACTCGCGGTCGATCAGATGGGGAACGGCGAGAGCGGGAAGCAAATGTCCTGCGGTGTGTTGTCGAGCCCGAGGTTATCCGTCCAGAGGTTGTTCGTACCCTCTGTTCCCCCGCCAACGCCACCGCCGGTATCGTCAGAAAGCAGTCGTAGCCGGGACCGAAGCCAGCGTTGTATCGGGCGTCGTTCTGAAGGAACATATTGTTCTAGCCGACGTCGGTCCCGATCCCAAGGAGGTGGAGTCGACGAGCCCGGTTCGCCTAGATGTAGTTGTCGCTGCTGTCGACAACGATGCCGGCAAAGCCCTTCACTAGCACGATTGAACGTGATGTCCATTGACCCGGACGGTGGTACGCCGGTCGGCCGAACCGCGACGAACGATACCCTCGGGGTCGACGCCAATGCCAAGGAACACGCTGTTGACCTGGTTCTCGGTAATGCGGGAGCCAGGCGCTGCGCTGTTGGTGATGATGCCGCCACCGAGCGGCAGAGCGCTCCCAAAGAGCAGCGCGTAGTCCAGCGTCGAGAAGACGCTGTTGTTGTTTATGTCTGCCTTGGCTCCGAACACACCGATGCCAACCGAGTCCTCGAACGCTCCGTTGAGCGGCGCCTTGTCAAGGAAACCGGGCTCCTCGCACGGAAACGTAAGCGACGGGTTGGCGCAGTGATCGTGTTGATCGGCACGCAAGTGAACGGGTCGTCCTGGTGGACGTAGCGGATCTGGTTGCGCGAGATTCGCACAGACGTAACGCCTTCGGCGAGGATGCCGGCCAAGCTTGAAGTCGCGGATGTAGTTCCGCTTGGCCGACGAATGCTGCTTGCCAAGCTTGGTGTAGTTGACGGTGTTCGAGGTCCAGGCCCTCGAACAGGATGCCGATGCCGTAGCCGCACGCACCGCTCAGCGTCGCATCGCCGATGGTGCTGATGTGGTTGCCCCAGACTCCGACTCGCTGGCCGAGCGAGACGATGGCTACCTCAAACCCGGCGCACGTGGCGCTCCCGCCGGCACCGCCGGCACCGCCCTGCTTGACGGGCGGCGGCGGAAGCGGATCGCCCGCCGGAAACTCGATCTTGAATCCGCGGAACTTCACGCCATCTGCCGGAATGACGACCATCGCCCCAAGGCCATCGTTTTCGGGGGCCGGCGGGACGAGCTTGGCCTTGCGGTACTCCAGGGACTGGACGGTCAGTCCGGGTACATCGATGACGAGGTCTTCGTGATAGGTGCCCGGACAGACGTACACGACGTCCTTGGCGCTCGACGCATTGATCGCGGCCTGGATCGTATGGAGATGCGTGCCGTGGCACGCGTTGGCCATGTTGTCGTCGACGTAACGGACGGTGCCGGCGGCGGCCGCTGGCATCGCCAGCGCACCCAGCCAAATGGCACCGATTACCAGCACGGCCCCCAGCCGTGACCGAAGGTGACCGGGCATGATCCCTCCCTTTCCCATGGCCGGTCGAGCGACCGGTTCCTATCCCACCTGGCCGCACGCCGCTGGCGTGGCCGGTATGCAGGATATGCGTGCGGTCAAGAGCCTTTAAGGGAGTTCTGACACCGTTCGATAGCCATCAAATCAACGCTCGAACCCGACTGCGTTTACGATGACCAACAGGGAGGGATCGTCCTATGTGCGCCGTCTTGGCAGTCGACTTTCAGCCTGACTCGCAGCACTAGGACGCCGAGCAATCCTGCCTTATGTTGCCCGCAGGCTCCTCTGGCTGATCCCGGTCCTCTTCGCGATCTCGATCATCACCTTTTCCCTCATGCACCTTGTGCCGGGTGGGCCGTGGGCCTCTGAAAAGCAGGTTGCGCCGGGTGTCGAGGCCGCGATCGCCAAGTCCTACCACCTCGAGGAGCCCGTTTGGCAGCAATACGGCCGCTGGCTGCTGGACGTGATGCGCGGCGACTTCGGTCCGTCTTTCAAGTACGGCGACCGATCCATCAACCAGCTGGTTGCCCAGGGCGCGCCGGCAACGATCCAGCTTGGAGTGATGGCGTTCGCGCTCGCGCTGGGAGTGGGCCTGCCACTTGGCATCGTCGGCGCCCTATGGCACAACAAGCTGCCTGACTACCTCGCGACGATCGTTTCCGTCATTGGAATTGCGATGCCCACGTTCGTCCTTGCGCTCCTGCTGGTCATCGTCTTCAGCGCGACGCTCAAGATCCTTCCGGCCACTGGTTGGAAGGGACCCGACTCGTGGATCTTGCCCGTGCTCGCGTTGGCGGGATACGAGATCGCTCAGATTGCCCGGTACACCAGGGCATCAATGCTCGAGGTCTCTCGCAAGGATTACGTCCGGACGGCTCACTCGAAGGGTCTGCGGGAGCGTGCCGTCGTTGTGCGACACATGATCCGCAACGCACTGATTCCCGTCGTCACGATCCTGGGACCGGCGCTCGCGTTCCTCGTGACCGGCTCATTCATCATCGAGCAGTTCTTCGGCATCCCGGGGATCGGCCGCTACTACGTCCAGGGCATAGCCCAGCGTGACTACGGCCTGATCATGGCAATGACCCTGATCTACGCGTTCACCGTCGCTGTATTCAACACGCTGGTCGACATCCTGTACGGCTACATCGATCCACGCATTCGTTACCGCTGACAGCTGGGACACCAGTAGACCCGACGCGGATTGCCGTATTTGGGCGAGAGAGCTGCTCGTGACTGGATGAGCGTGCCGCAGCGGCGGCAGGGCCGGCCAGTGCGGTTGTAGACGTAGAGCCTGCCACTCGTTCCGGCTGGCGTCGTGACGCGCGCGCCGCCGCGTGAGTTCGCCTGGATCAGCGCGGCGCCACGCTCCAGCAGTCTTTTCAGGACCGCGTCATCCACGTCGGCGACCGGCGTGAACGGGTCGATGCGCTCGAGGAAGCACAGCTCGCTGCGATAGACGTTGCCCAGGCCCGCCACGGCACGCTGATCGAGCAGCACGTCCCCAATCGTCTCGGTGGCGCGACTCGGCTGGCGGAGTGCGGCAAACGCCGCATCAATGTCGAAGTCTTCCTTCGCCGTATCGGGACCAAGCCGATTTAGGCCCGGATGCAGCGCCAGCGCGCGCGTGTCGAGGAGTTGCACCGTCGGCGCGTCGAAACAGACGGCCACGGAGGCCGGCGTCTCGATCACCGCGACGGCACGTGACGGCGAACGGCGCCACCGCTCGCCAGGTCGATACCGGTGCCACTGCCCATGCAGCGCCAGATGTGTGTGGAGCGTCATGTCGTTGGAGAAGCTGATCAGCAGGTGCTTGCCGCGAGCCTCGACGGATTCCACGGTCGTTCCTGCCACCCGGTCCAGCCGCGCTCCTCCGGGACGACCCCGTGCCGCGGTGACCGTCTGGCCGGTCAGGGCACGATCAAGCACGACCGCGATTCGAGCGAGGGTGTCGCCCTCAGGCATGTATCGCGCCGCCCATCAAGCCTTGAGCAGCCAGCCTCGATACGAACGCTGGAAGCCGGCCACGGATAGTGCCTCGGCATGCGGCGATTTGCCCACCGGCACGCCGTCGACGCGCTCGATCTGGAGTGAGCGGAACCGGCCGTCGGCCACCAGCTGGCGCAGTGCCGAGAGTGCCATCTCCGCTGTGTCGCGATCGGCAAACGCGGGCAGGGTCTGGAGGGTCTTGCCGCCGCGCTCCAGGTACAGAACAGGCTCACCGTCGATCAGCACGACGTAGGCGCCGGCGGCGCGGGCCAGCGGTCGGCGGTCCTCCTCCGACCAGCGCGGCCACGCCAGCGACGCACCGTACGGGTTGGCCGGATCGGCAGCGCCCAGAATCATGGCCTCGGTGGGGTTTCGGTCGCCGCTCGCATCGGCGCGCTCGGCGCGGAGGCGGTCGAGGGCAGCGGGGATGCAGAATTGCGCGCCACCGAGACCCTCCACGAAGTAGCCGCGCCGAACGCGGCCGCGCTCTTCCATCTCGCGCAGCACCGGATAGACCGCCGAAAAGCCGCCCGCCAGCCCCTCCCCGGCGACCGTGTCTCGCGTGACAACGCCGTACGCATCGAGCAGGCGCAGAGCCTGGGCGTGCCGTCGCTCCGTTTCGGTCGGCGCACCGCCGCGCAGATCAACCGCGGTAGCAAGGGCATCCTTGACCAGCGACCAGCGACCGGCCGCCTCGGGCGGTCCCATCCGAGCGGTCGAGGCGAATCGGGGTCGAGGGGTGGACGTGGGCCCGGTGCGCCGGCTCGATCCGGTTCGGGGCCAGCGCAGCGCTCGCAAGGGGGCGAACGTGTCGTTGGTCACCTCGGTGGTCCAGACGAGGTCCCACAACGCGTCCAGCAGCTCGCGTTCACGAACCGGCCGTTCACCGCGTTCGGCTGCAGCACGCAAGGCGGCCGCGAGCAGGTCGCGATAGAACGAGGCGCCTCGCTCGCCGAGATGGGTGCGGATCACGTCGTGCAGCCAGCTGGGCTGCGGCGGCTCACCAGCGTCGACGCTGGTCAACAGGAGCGGCAGCCGATCCGGCCGATACAGCGCGACGCGACCGTCGTCCTGGCCAAGCGAACCGAGGCCGATCCACACGACCTCACCAGCCGCTCCGAGCTCGTCGAGAAGCCGCGGGGAGTAACCGGCGACGCGCGCCGGCAGGACGTCACGCTCGAGCACGCTGGCCGGCAGCGGCGTGCCCTCGAGCTGGGCGATCACCTCGGCCAAACGGTCAATGCCCGTGCGCCGGTCGCCCAACCCCTGCCAGCGCGGCAGGAAGCGTGCCAGCGCGCTGGGCTCGACTGGCTCGATCTCGCGGCGCAGCCGGGCCAGCGAGCGTCGCCGTAGGAGCCGCAGGACGTCTGGGTGGCACCACTCGCGTTCGACGCCGTCAGGGCGGAACTCGCCGCGCAGCAGCGTGCCGGCAACGAGCAGGCGTTCCAGCTCTGCCTCAACGTCCGCAACAGGCAAGCCCCAACGGGCCGCAGGTTCCGTGGCCAGGAACGGGCCGTGATGGCGCGCCCACCGGGTGAGCAACGCGGTGAGTGGCTCCGTGGTCGCATTGAGCAGCGCCTGCGGCACGCCAACCGGCACCGCGATCCCCAGCGCGTCGCGGTAGCGCGCCACGTCCTCCATGGCGATCCAGCGCTGCTCGCCTCGAATTCGAACGACTACAGCGCGCCGGTCGGCCGCCAGGGCTTCAAGCCACTCCCCCGCGGCTGCGTCGCGCGCTCGTTCGTCCTGGCCGCGCACGCGGGCGGCAACCTCATCGGCGCTCAGGTCGCCCAGCCGCCGCAGCAGGTCGTGCACGGCATCGGCAGAGCCTGCCGCACGATCGGGCGTCAGGAACTGGAGCTCCAGCTCGAGCTCGGCCAGGGCGTCGGCATCGAGCAGCTCGCGCAGCTCCTCGGCACCAAGAAGCTCACGCAGGAGGTCTCGATCCAACGCCAGGGCCTGGGCGCGGCGGTCGACAAGCGGCGCGTCGCCCTCGTACATGTACGAGGCGATGTAGTCGAACATCAGCGAGCTGGCGAACGGTGACGCCCGCCTCGTCTCCACGCTGACGATGCGAATCGCGCCGCTCGATCGCCGCCAGGATGCCGCGCAGCGCCGGCAGGTCGAACACGTCCTGGAGGCACTCGCGGTACGTCTCGAGGATGATCGGGAAGGAGCCGTAACGGCTGGCAACTGACAGGAGCTGTGCGGAGCGCTGGCGCATCTGCCACAGCGGTGTCCGCTGGCCTGCCCGGCGGCGCGGCAGGAGCAATGCCCGTGCCGCGTTCTCGCGGAAGCGGCTGGAGAACATCGACGAGCCACCCAGCGCGCCGATGACCAGCTCCTCCACCTCTTCCGAGCCGATGCGGATGGCCTCTTCGGCCGCGGAGACGGCTCCTCCGCCCGATCCAGACGTCGCGCTACCGCTCAATCCGTCATCGGAGAGCGCCGGCACGCCCAGCTCGTCGGTCATCGGCAACCGGATCACGATGCCGTCGTCCGACCAGATCGGCTGCACATCGAGGCCCAGCTTTTCGCGCAACCGAGCCTCGATCGCCAGCGCCCACGGAGCGTGGACCCGCGCACCAAATGGTGTCAGCAGGCAGATCCGCCAATCGCCGAGCTCGTCGCGGAAGCGCTGCAGCACGATCGTGCGGTCGGTGGGCAGGGCGCCGGTGACCGACAGCTCCTCGGCCAGGTAGTCGAGCAGGTTGCTCGCCGCCAGTGGATCCAGCTCGTGCTCTTCGCGAAGGCGCTTATCGGCCTGCTTGCGGCCCTTCGATCCCGCGCCTGCTTCCTCTGAGATCGTCCGCGTGAACTCGCCCATCGCGCGTCCCAGCTCGATCGGCCGGCCCGGCCCGTCGCCCTTCCAGAACGGGATCTTGCCCGGTTGGCCGGGCGCCGGCGAGACCAGCACGCGGTCGTGCGTGATCTGCTCGATGCGCCACGCGCTGGCTCCCAGGAGGATGACCTCGCCCTCGCGTGCCTCGTAGACCATCTCCTCGTCAAGCTCGCCGACGCGACGGCCGCCGGCGCGTGCCTGGCGTGCCTTGGTGCCGGGTCCCGCGGACTGGTCGATGTCCGGATCGGACAGATAGACGCCAAAAAGGCCGCGATCCGGGATCGTGCCGCCACTGATCACGGCGACCGTCTTGGCGTCGCGCCGGCTCTCCACGGTGCCCGCGGTGCGGTCCCAGATGACGCGCGGCCGCAGCTCGGCGAACTCGTCACCCGGGTAGTGCCCGGCGAGCATGCCCAGCGTGGCCTCGAACGAGTCACGCCCCAGATCGGCGAAGTTTTCGGCGCGCCGCACGAGTCGGAAAAGGTCCTCGACGGGCCACTTCCTCTCAGCGGCCGCAGCGACCAGCTGCTGGGCGAGGACGTCGAGCGGGTTGCGTGGGATGACGGTGGGCTCGATGTCGCCGTCGAGCATCCTGCGCACGACCACGGCGCATTCCAGGAGGTCGCCACGGTACTTGGGGAAGATCACGCCCTTGGACGGCTCGCCCACCTGGTGCCCGGCTCGACCAATTCGCTGCAGGCCGCGGGCGACGGACCCCGGCGATTCCACCTGGATGACGAGGTCGACCGCGCCCATGTCGATGCCCAGCTCGAGGCTGGAGGTGGCAACGAGCGCGGGGAGCCGGCCGTCCTTGAGCTGCTCCTCGATGAGCAGCCGCTCTTCCCTCGCCAGGCTGCCGTGGTGGGCGCGAACGAGTTCTTCCCCGGCCAACTCGTTGAGCTTCAGCGAAAGGCGTTCGGCAAGGCGCCGGCTGTTGACGAACACGATGGTCGAGCGGTGGGCCCGAATCAGCTCAAGGATCCTGGGATGGATCTGCGGCCAGATTGAGCTGCGCGCGTCCATCTGCGCGGCGGAGCCGCCGGGTTGCTGCTCGATGGGCAGTACCTCGCCCAGCGCGGCCATGTCCTCCACAGGCACCACGACCTGGATCTCCAGCGGCTTGCGCACACCGGCATCGACGATCTGCACGGCCCGTGCCGCGGCCGCTGCTCCGTCGCTCGGTTCGGCCTCTCCCCCGTCGCGGCCGCCGAGATAACCCGCGACCACGCTCAGCGGTCGTTGCGTTGCCGAGAGACCGATGCGCTGAGGCGGCTTGGCCGTCAGTGCCTCGAGTCGCTCCAGCGACAGCGCCAGGTGGGCGCCGCGCTTGGTGCCGGCAAGCGCGTGGATCTCATCGACGATCACCCACTCCACGCCGCGCAGCGCCTCGCGTGCCTGGGACGTGAGCAGCAGGTACAGCGACTCCGGCGTGGTGACGAGGATGTCCGGTGGCCGCTTGCCAAATTCGCGCCGCTCCTCGGCGGGCGTGTCGCCGGTGCGCATGGCAACGGACACCTCGCGCGCGGTCTCGCCGCGGTTGCGTGCCGCCAGCGCGATGCCGGCCAGCGGCGATCGAAGGTTGCGGTTCACGTCGTGAACGAGCGCCTTGAGCGGCGAGACGTAGAGGACGCGCAGCCTGCGCAACGGATCCTCAGGCACCGGTTCGCTCATCAGGCGGTCGAGGCACCACAGGAAGGCCGCCAGGGTCTTGCCTGACCCTGTTGGCGCGCAAATCAGCGTGTGCTGACCGGCGGCGATGGCTGGCCAACCTTGTGCCTGGGCGGCGGTTGGCTCGGCGAAAGTCGAGCGGAACCAGTCGGCTGTGGCCGGTGTGAAACCGGTCAGCGGGTCGGCCGCGGGAGCTGAATTCGAGCTCGACGGAGGCTTGCGAGGCACGGCCCGCAAGTATAGGTCGCAGCGTGGTACCGAACAAGCGGTCTATTTGGGCCTCGGGACTCTCACGGACCGCGCCTGACCGCCCTTCTCCATCCCAAGGTCCTGTCACGGACCGGTACGTCCACGCCCTATCTGCACCGCACTTCGGTCCATAGCGTCCAGCCCGATGGACTCGAGGGGGTCAAGAAAGCCGCACCCCAGGCGGCGACCCACACGCCGGATCACTTTCATGACGCTGCTGTTGCTGGCTGTCGCCGCACCGGCCGGAATGACGATGGCCGGTGAGCAGAGCCATCCGTACATCGTCGTTTTCAAGGACGATGCCGTCACGCAGCAGGTGTCGGAGACGCAGACCTACCTGGTCCGCCGCCCGACGACCACCGCGACGCGATCGACCGCCACGCCTGAACGAGTAGTCGACGGCGTTCGCGTGCGCAAGCACGTCTCGGAGCTTCAGGCGCGCATGCGCATCCATGTCGACAACGTCTTCGACAACGCACTCGGCGGCTTCTCGACCAACCTCACGCCAAACCAGCTCCGCGCACTCCAGAACGACCCAGCGGTCGATTCGCGGAGGACCGAAATCGGCCGGCAGCAGGATTCCAGACCTTCTACGGCCAACTGCTCGACGGGTTCCCCGACGCCACCATGGAGATCGACGAGCAGCTCGCGGAACGTGATCTTGTCGCCACCCGCAAGACATTCCGGGGAACCCATCGGGGAGAGTTGTGGGGCCACCAGGCGAGCGGAAACATCGTGGAGTGGGAGTTCATCGACATCTTCCGTGTGAAGGACGGCAGGCTGATCGAGCACTGGACCAGCATGGACATCGCTGCCTTGCGGAGACAGATGGATCGTCGAGCACACAGATAACTCATCGCGATTCCGTGATTGGCCCCACCCGCCCGGGTCCGCCACCCAAGATCGGCACTGCGCCCCGTTGGCGGCGCATCGAGCTCGAACCTGCTTCGAATGACGGAGGTCTTACGGACACCGTCTTGGGTGGCGACCTAGAGCGACACAGTTCACCAGTCACTTAATTCACGATTTGCTGTAACGTTGCGTTGTGGTTGTATCTACTGCGTCGCTGAGCCACACCGCGGCTTTAGCCCGGCTCGGGCATGCACTGTCGGATCCGACTCGTGCCGGGATCCTGCTGGCGCTACGAGTGGCGCCGGGATACCCCTCTGACCTTGCCGACGCACTCGAGGTGTCACGGCAGGTGATGTCGAACCATCTCGCGTGTCTGCGAGGGTGTGGCCTAGTCGAGGCTGTCCCCGATGGCCGTCGGAGCTGGTACCGCCTCACCGATCCCCACCTGGCTCCGGCGCTGGATGAGCTGCTGCGGGTGGTCCTGTTCGTCGAACCTGACTGTTGCGGCGGGCAAGGATGCACCTGCTGATGGCGCTCCACACGCTGTCCGATGCGCGGCGTCAGGTGCTGCATCGTCGAATCCGCCTCATCGTGGCAGTGACGATCGGCTACAACCTGATCGAAGCCATCGTCGCCATCACCGCCGGCACCGTGGCGTCGTCGGCTGCCCTGGTCGGGTTTGGACTCGATTCCACGGTCGAGGTCTTGTCCGCGGCCGCGGTCGCGTGGCAGTTCACCCGCCGTGATCCCGAACGGTGGGATAAGCCGACGCTGCGGGTGATCGCAGTGGCCTTCTTCGCCCTGGCGGCCTATGTCGCCGCCAGCTCGATCCAGGCGCTCAGCGGTGGCGTTGACGTGCAGCACAGCACGGTCGGGATCGTCCTCACCGCGCTCAGCGTGATCGTGATGCCGTTCCTGTCCTACGCCGAACGGCGCGCCGGTCGCGAGGTCGGCTCGGCCACGGCGGTCGCGGACTCCAAGCAGACTCTCGTCTGCACCTACCTGTCGGCAGCAGTCCTCATCGGGCTCATCCTCAACAGCACGCTGGGCTGGTGGTGGGCGGACTCGATCGCCGGCATCGTGATTGCCGCCTTCGCACTGCGCGAAGGCGCCGAAGCATGGAAGGGCGACGCCTGCGCGACCTCCGTCGGCATGATCCTGGAAGCCGATAACGAAGGTGAGACCCACCCACACTGACACGCGCCGCTGCTGCTGCAAAACGCCTGTGCTGACGCCAGGAACTGACGTCAGCCACTGGGTGCTTCCCGCTAAACGGTCCCTCTTGCGGCGACCGTCGTCCGCGCAAGACCGACCGCTTGCGGGTGGCGTCCACGAGGGCAGCGCATCTACCTCGCGACGTGCGACCTGAACCATCGGGCAAACCACGTCGTCGCCGAGCGATGACCGCGGTCGGCGCGGTGCACCTGTCCGGATTGAGCTGTCGGTGCCGCTGAGCGCATCGACCCTCCACCCGTCAGGCACGCCGTCGCCTCGGCTAAAGGGCGAAGCGGCGCTCGTGTCGGTCGGCAGCACCGTCTCCATCCGTTGACACCGGGACAGTTTTGAGCCGCCAGCTCACGGGCGTCCTCGTTGGGCGTGAACCGCGGCGCTTGGTCGAACCATCGCCGGGCAGCGCCCTTGTGCGAACGTTCGACCAAGGCGACAGGCTGTCTCCGATCCGGGTCGCCGGGGGGTCGCTCGACCTCTCGAATGACTGGGTGAGCCGCGGCTGCGTGCGTCACCGGACGCGCGACGTCCGCCATCCCAGGTACGTTGCCGTCATGTCCGACCTCACGATCAGGGCGCTCACCCCGGACACGTTCAACGACTTCGCCGCTCTCGTCGAGCGGAACAAGGGCATGTTCGCCAGCTGCTGGTGCATACACTTCCATCCCGACTGCGCGGAGAAGGGCCAGACCGCCGAAGGGAACCGGGCGTTGAAGCAGCGTCTGGTGGCTGAGGGAATCGCGCACGCGGCCCTGGTCTACGACGGCGACCGGGCCGTCGCCTGGGCGGAGTACGGGTCACCCGAGGAGCTTCCCAACATCCAGCACCGCAAGGAGTACCTCGCCACTGCCGAGCGGCTGCCCGACTACCGGGTCACCTGCATCCTGGTGGAGCGCGGCTATCGCGGTCAGGGCCTGGCGGCGGCCGCGCTGCGCGGAGCTGTCGAGCTGATCGCGCAGGCCGGCGGTGGCGTGGTCGAGGGCTACCCGCACGACACCAGCGGAGTCCGGAAGAAGAACTCGTCGTTCCTCTACAACGGCACCCGCACGATGTACGAGCGCGAGGGCTTCACGTATGACCGGCCCAAGGGCCTGGGCAACTGCGTGATGGTTCGCGAGGTGGCTGCGAACCATCGGGTCTGATCCGACGCCCGCTGGTACAAGGCTGCCATCAGTCGGACGCCAGGGGCGACGATGTAGCTCGTCTCGATGGACGGTCGGTGAGTGACGATGGAAGAGACGCTCGCCAGCTTCGAAGATTCGCCGGATGCGGGCCTCGGTTGATTGACGTGAGGATCTGGCTTCGCTGCGACGACCCCCTGTCCCTTTAGCGTGCCTACATGACAGAAGCGCACAAGATCGCCCGCAGGACGCTGATGCTCGGCTCCGCGGCCACGGCGGCAGCCATGGCCGGACTTGAGGCTCTCCCCGCTGAGGCGGCAGTCAACCCCCGACGCCGTGCCCGCTTCGCGGTCTGGGACCCCATCACAGGCCGCTCGACCACCGCCATGAACCCGAAACGCGTCACCATCCATATTGCGGTGACCAGAAGTTCCGACATCTACGGCCCGAACAAAGGCGCCGGAGGTAGCTACGCACACTTCTACAACCCACGCTCCGGTGCTCCACGCCAGCACCAGTACATGAATCGACGGGCGGCCGCCGATCTCAACGGCAACGCGAGGAGCATTTCTGTCGAGCATGCAGGGCTCGTGGGCGACAAGATGACTGACACCCAGTTGCGGAATCTCGCGAAGATCTTCGCCTGGGCTGTCATCCACTGCGGGGTGCCCAACCGGATCGCGACAGTGAACGACCTGAGCGGCCTGGCCTGGCACCGCCTCGGGATCGACGGCAACTTCGGCAGATTCGATCGCAACGACCGCACGACCTGGTGCCGCAAACAGACCGGCGCCGTGTGGTCGAGCGGAAACGGCAAGCTCTGCCCGACCGACAAGTTCATCCGCCAGATCCCCACCGTCTACTCCAAGGCACAGTACTGGTTGAAGACGTGGGGCGGTCGCCCGGGCTGAGCGGCTGAAGCCGTCCAACCTCGACCAGGAAGCCCCGAGGCCACCTCCCCCGACATCGCAGCCGCAGGACTTGGCGATACGCCACAGCCGACGACCTCGACGCCGCGTTCGCTATCCGCTCGTCGCCCGGGACGCGCGCAGTGACCGATCGGCCTTCGACACACATTCGTCATGGTGTCGCCGCCGATCCAGCGACGAATGGTGAACGCTGCGGTCGTCAGATCATGTGAGCGGCCCAGACGGTCTCCTGGTCAAGACAACGAACTCGACCAGAACCCCTACACCCGAGCAAAGATCAGCGTTCCGCTGAGCGGTTGCATTGCGTGCTCCGCACATCGGTGGTTGAGCGCAACGTGTGAGACACGGACCGCTCGAACCGAGGTGCCCGCTTGGCGGTCCGCTCCTGACGATCGAGCACTCCTTGTTCTCGACTGCGAAGATCGGCCCGCACGCTGCATCGCAGGAGGAAGGGGAATCGGGCTCTCAAGCAGCGTCTGGTGGCGGATCCGTTCTGCGGCCTCCGATCGCTGGTGCTCACCGCGATAGGTTCTGCACCGTGCGCATTGCTGTTCTTGGCTCCGGCCCGGTCGGGCGGGCGATCGCGGGCCGACTCGCCGGCCTGGACCACCAGGTCGTCATGGGTACCCGAAATCCCGATGTGACCGGCGCCCGCTCCAATGTATTGGCCTGGCTAACCGAGAATCCTGACGTCTTGCTGGTGACATTCGCCGAGGCGGCAAGTCGCGCCGACCTGGTCATCAATGCCGCTGGTGGCGCTGTATCGATCGACGTACTTGACCAGGTGGGCGAGGCCAATCTCGCTGACAAGGTGCTACTCGACATCTCCAACCCACTTGAACCAGACAGCGGCATGCCTCCGCGACTGTTCGTGAAGGACGACGACTCCCTGGCTGAGCAGATTCAGCGACGGTTCTCGGCGACCCGGGTGGTCAAGAGTCTGAACACGCTGAACAACCGGCTGATGATCGACCCTGGGGCTCTCGGGGAAACCACCAGCGTGTTCGTCTCAGGGGACGACGATGCCGCAAAGGAAATGGTGACCAGGCTCCTTGCGCAGATGGGCCATTGCGATGTGATCGACCTCGGTAACCTGTCCACCGCTCGTGGCGCCGAGATGTACGTGGCTTTCTGGGTCCGGGTCGCCCTCGCGCTTGACACGTCGGACTTCAACATCAAGATCGTCCGGCCCTGAACTGTGACGGGAGCCGCGCCGGATCGACGACGCGCTTTGTCGACCTCGACGACGTATGGGCGGCGTCGGGCAACATTAGACGAAAGTCATGGCGATGGGTGACCGGTACTCGCCGAACTCTTTCGGCCGCATTGCCGCTGAGCGATCGTCGAGCGACAGGTGCAAGACCAGAGCCTGGCTGTGCATGCGCGGTCCGTTAGGCGACGTCCCGTCTTCGAATGACCAACGTCCCCCAGACACGTCCGCATGGACCGTGGACGCTGAACCGGGTACGTCGGCTCGGTCATGCAAAGGACCTCGTGTCTGGGGTTCGGCTCCACAGCATCTCAACCGTGCGTCGAGCTGGTCGGGTGCGGCGCGATGGGGCGGTCTCAAGTGGCTGCATTGGGGCAGCGTCGTGGAGGTCGCGTTCGGGAGAACGTCGACCAAACGTTCAGCCAGCTGGTGGAAACCGTGGATTGCTTTGGGCGCCAGAGATGATCAGCGCCGGTTGGGTGAGATCGCTCAGGCTCGCCGCTGTCGAATCCGATCCTGGCCAGCAGGTCTTCCAGCCGGTCCGTCTTGGTGTCCCAGAGCGGAGGTGGCCCCAATTCTGCGGGGACCTCCTCGTCTGCCGCCATCAGGAGTCTGCGGAAGGCAGTTGACCGCTGGTTGGGCGGCAGCCGACGGACGCGGCTCAGATCGTGGCGCCACTGCTTTTCGGTCGGGCTCCAGTCGTCGTCTCCGATGGTGGCTGGTTCGACGAGGGCGACAGAGCGAACGGTGTCCGGGTTGGCCCGCGCTGCGGCCAGGGCGACGGTCGCCCCGGCGGAGAAGCCGAACAGGTGGTAGCGGCTCCACCCTCGGTCCCGGGCCGCACATTGGACGGCCGTAACTTCGGTCAGCAAGTCGTACGGCTGGACGGGATCGGTGAGCCAGACCTGGAGCCCGATAACGACGACGTCACAACGGTCCGCGATGGCTGCGGCGAACCGTTGAGCCGACGTCGGCGGCGACTGCGGAGTCACCTCACTAGGTGAGATCCACAAACACCGGTCCGTAGCCGAGCTCACCTGCATCAATCTCGCAGAAGTGTCCTGACCACGCACACCGGCCCGTCCCAGACGGCCGTTCCTTTTATGCGTCCGAGCCGTTCTCGCTCGACGGTCCGCTACTGATGCGATCGAGCGGTCGCTCGCCTACGGCCACGATGTGGCCAGATTCTGCTTCGGTTGAGGGACGGCTTTTGACGCAGCTCAGTTAGTTGGCTGTGCGAGTTCCCACTGGTGGCCGAATGGGTCGACAAGGCGGCCGGTTCGCCAGCCGCCTTCGTCGTGCATGCCGGCTATTTGTGTTGCTCCGGCAGCGAGTGCGCGCTGGAACGCGGTGTCGGGATCGGCAATCGTCAGGATCATCCGAACCGCCCGGGCCGGATCCAAGCTTGCAGGTAGGTCCGGGTCGAGCTGGACCCAGAAGCGTGCCCCGTCCACGAACAACTCGCCTACCTGGAGCTCGCCGCCGACTTCTGCGAGCTCGCCGGTGGCCGCACCGAAGGCGCGGTGGTAGAACGCGACCGCCGCGCCAGCATCACGGACGGACAACCACGGCGCGATCACGCTCATCTGGCCTCCTCAGGCAGTGGTCACTCAGCGTGACACAGCGCTGCCGACTCAGAACTACGCGGCTTCGCACCCATAATGCAATTCGATTCCAGCACATGTGGCCCACCGTCAGTACGTCGGCAGCGGATCGGCTACTGCGTGCGTCCCACACGGCGATCGTTGAGCGCGGCGCGTGAGGCGGCCGCCGTTGCTGACGACCCTTGGCCTATACCTCCACGCCGGTCGCTGGCTACTGAAGCTTGATCAGCTGTTCGCCGGCCGGGACGATCGGGCCGGTTCGCGTCATAGGAGGGACCGTTTACGGTGACGTCGTCCTGGGTGATCGTCCGCGCCCCGAAGCCGGTCTCGATAGGCCGTCTGAATGCCGACGCCGCGGGCCGGACGGCTCAGCTCGGCGGGTACTGGGATCCTGGACCCGCCGCCGGCGGAAGCGCGGTCTTCACCTTGATATAGCCGGCGACCAAGGCTGCCAACTGCACACCGGCCCAGGCGATCAGGGTGTAGATGACCGCGACGAGCGCTCCGACGATGCCACCGACGATCGCGGCGATCGATGATCCGCCGCCACGGCTCATCCCGGCGCCGGCGAATCCCGCGATCAGTACGGCGATCGCGCCGAGCGCCCCGACGACCAGCACGAAGATGGACAGTGCGTTGAAGATCGCAGCGACTCGGTCGGCGTTCTTGTGGAGGGTTGTCTCATCCATATTGCGAATGATGATGGACCAGTTGCAGCGGCACGGCGCGGCGCGCCGCTACACTCAGATCGCACCTCAGAACCTTACGATCCCGACCGGCGAGCTCCGGCCGCGCCAGTGGCAGGAGCGACACTAGCTGACCTAACGACGGCCTGCGCGTTCCGCCGAACGGTCGATGCCTGCGTCCCGCACGAGGGTCTTACGGCACTCCCACCCCGTTAGATGATGCGTTCCAGCGTCCGCAGGGCTTGGCCGGTGCCGTCCTCGGACCGGATCGCCTCGCCGAGGCGGTCCGTAGTTGATCGGTAACTCTGGTCGGTGAGGAGCTGGTTCAAGCGTTCGGTGAGGTTGGCCGTCGTGAGCCGCCGGATGGGTATGGGACGGGGTCCGGCGCCCAGGCTGTAGACGCGTTCGGCCCAGAAGCCTTGATCGCCGAGGACGGGGCAGACCAGGGTGGGTCGTCCGGCGCGGAGACCGGCGGCGGTGGTGCCCGCGCCGCCGTGATGGACGACAGCGGCGGTGCGCGGCAACAGCCACTCGTGCGGGACATCGCGCACGACGAGCACATCGTCGGAGGGTCCGGTGGTGGCATCGATGCCGCCCCATCCGGTGGCGACCACAGCTCGGGCACCGACGCGGCGGACGGCCTCGAGGATGGTGGCGCCCCGTGTGGTGGCGTTCTTGCCGAAGCCCATGCTGCCGAAGCCGATGTAGAGCGGCGGCTCACCGGCGGCCAGGAAAGACTGCAGCTCTGCCGGCGGCTGCCAGGCCGCCTGGTCGGGCAGAAACCAGTACCCGGTGACATGGGCATGCGGCGGGTAGTCGGCCGGGACCGGGACGACGGCGGAGCTGAACCCGTAGAGCACGGGGACCGGGCGGCCGTCGGGCAAGGTCAGGTAGTCACTCCACCGGCTCAGCGGCGCCAACCCGAGAGTGTTGCGGCGGAAGGTGTTGATCATGCCGCCGTAGGCCAGAGCGGTGAACCGGTTGAACTGGTAGCTGAGCCGGTTCGCGGTGCCGCCGAGTGGCCACCGCGCGATGAACGGCACCGGGAAGGCTCGGGTCGGGGTGAAGAACGGCAGCGGCAGCGACACGGCCGCTGGGATGTGCAGCCGTTCAGCGATGTGCAGTCCGCCGAGACTCTTCGGATGGTAGATCAGCAGATCCGGTTCGAAGGTTTGGGCGGCCTGCCACTGCTCGTGCAGGGAGGCGCGCATGGCCGCCGTCATCCGACGGACCAGCCGGAAGCTATCGGTGACACCGCTCATCGTCGGCATCTCAGACTGGATGAGGTCCAACATGTCGTTGCTCATGTGCAGGTACGGCACGGCGGCGTCTTCGACCAAGGGCCGGAAGCCCTCCGCCGTGCAGACGGCCGCTTCATGCCCGGCGGCGATCACGGCGTGGGCCAGGGCCACATAGGGCTGCACGTCGCCCCGTGTGCCGAAGGTCAGAATCAAGTTGCGCATCGCGTTCTCCTTGCAAGTGTCAACAGCAGCGGACGTTGAGTCAGGCGTGCGGGTGGTCGGGTCAGCCATGAGGTCGGCTGGGTGTCAGCCACGGAGGTCGCGTCGGTGGAAGCCGATCAGACCGATCACGGCGAGCAGGACCGCGGTGAGCGTCATCCCGACGGCGCCGGTCCAGTTCACGCTCTCGTACGGCACGGCCTGCAGGTGCCAGGAGTCCGATCACCAGGAAGTACACCCAGATCCCTATCGCCCAGGCCACCACATCGATCTCGACCCGGCGGAGCCGACGCAGCTGGTCCAGTCCGGCGACCTCGAGCAGCTCCCCGGCGCGCAGGATCCCGACCCGGTCACAGATCGCCTCCACCTCGGCGAGCTGGTGGGAGCTCACGAACACCGTCTGACCGGCGTCGCGGGCCTCCCCGACAGCGACCCGGAACGCGCGTTCCATCAACGGGTCCAGCCCGCTGGTCGGCTCGTCCAGGATCAGCACCGGCGCCCTGGTCGCGAACGCCGCCACCAACGCCACCTTCTGCCGATTCCCCGAGGAGTAGGTCCTGCACCGCTTGTCCAGGTCGAGGTCGAACCGGTCGACCAGTTCCCCCCGGTAGACCAAGTCCGGCCGCGGCCCAAGGTGCCCGACCAGCTCCAACACCTGCCGGCCGGTCAGCTGCGGCCACAACGCCACGTCGGCCGGCACATACGCCACCTTGCTCATGCGCTCGGCCCACATCCTCAGCGCGGTGGCCGGCCAGCCACGCCTGCCCGACGGTCGGTCGAGCCAGCCCGAGCAGCAGCCGGATCGTGGTCGACTTGCCCGCCCCGTTCGGGCCCAGGAAGCCGAACACCTCCCCCGCGGCAACACTGAGATCCAGGTCCCGCACCGCCCACACCCCGCCGTACCGCTTCCCCAGACCTTCGGACCGGATCCGCTACCTGGGGCCCACCACGTGTTTCTCCAGTGCGGGTGTGCGTCGCCGAACGAGGCGGCTGCAGAGTTGGGGAGGTGGTGTCCGGGAATTCGGGCGCGCCACTGATCGCGGCCATGGTGTGTGCCTTTCGCTAGCGCCAGTACGACGCCGACCAGGCATCCCGGCACACCAGTCCTCACAGTAGCCCTCCGCGCTTCGCGCCGCGAGAGCCTTACCCGGGCGCGTTACGGGGCCGCTGGCCGGCTCGAGTCCACCTCGTAGACGTCGGGGGTGCCGTCCTGGTCGGTGTCGAGCGCTTCGGCCTCACAGAGCCGCCGGTAGGTGCGGTTGCGAATCGCAGGATGACGGCGGCGATCACCGCCGCCGTCAACGATCCGACCAGCACCCCCACTTTCACGTGTTCGCCGCGAGCACTGTCGGGGCCGTAGGCCAGGTCGCCGGTCAACAGGGAAACGGTGAACCCGATCCAGGCCAGCACCGCGAGCCCGGCCACGTCGACCCAGCGGCGATCCTCATCGAGACGGGCGCGGGTGAACCGTGCCATCAGATAGGTGGCGCCGAAGATGCCGACCGTCTTGCCGGCCACCAGACCGACGATGATGCCGATCGCCACCGTGTCGGTCAGCGCGCACCCAAACCCTGCAGGCCGCCGACCGTGACCCCGGCGGCGAAGAACGCGAACACCGGTACCGCGAACCCCGCCGTCAGAGGCCGCATCACGTGCTCGAAGTGCTCGGCCATCCCCGGTCCGGCCTCAGGGCCGCCGGCGGCCCGAGTTCGCAGCACCGGGACGGTGAACGCCAGCAGCACACCAGCCATCGTGGCGTGCACGCCGGAGACGTGCGCCAAAGCCCAGGTACAGACCGCCAACGGTACCAGCAGCCACCTCGACCGAACCCGCCGCTGCACCAGCAGCCCGAACTCCCCGAGCGGCTCCAACGCCAGCACCAAAGGAGCAGGTTCACCCCGGTTGGGAACACAGGTGGAAACACGCCGCGGGCACTGCCGGGGCCCCGATAGCGGCGTCACCCTGGGGCCAACTGAGGTTGACAGACTCATCATTCAACGGTCCGCCTGCGGCACACAGTTTTGTCGCAGAACTGCTTGACTGAACCAGGTGAGCGAGGCCCGACTGATTCTCACCTGCGGACTGCCCGGGGCGGGCAAGACCACACTCGCCAAACAGTTAGCCGCGGACCGGAGCGCCGTACGCCTCACGAAGGATGAATGGCTTTGGGCCCTCGGACCCACCCCGTGGGCCACGACGACCCAGGCGAAGGTGAATCACCAACTCTGGCAGCTCGCCCAGGAGATCGTGCGCCTCGGCCTCAGCGTTGTCCTCGACTTCGGGTTCGCGGCGCGGATCGAACGTGACCAGGTGCGATCGGTAGCTCGTGACCTTGGTGTCGGAATCGAACTGCACTTCCTCGAGGTGCCGGTGGACGAACTCTGGCGACGCATCGAGGCCCGGAACTCGAAGCCACCCTGGGACAGCGCACCCATCCGCCGCACCCACCTCGACGAATGGGCCGCCCTTTTCCAGACGCCCGACGCTGCCGAGCTCGCGTTGTTCGACCCCCCACCAGACTCACAATGAGCCACTACGCGGCGGCTCCGTTGTCACCAGTTGGTACAGGTCGGAAACGTCTTTGATCCCCTTGTCGAGCTTCCTCACCGTTACCCACCCCGTGAAACGGCGTTTAGGTCGGTCGGCGTTCGCACTGAGCGGTCGGCTATCGACGATCCATCGACTGCTCGCCGGCCACGGGTCCTGGTCGCCGCCGATGCCGGGGCCAATCGGATGCCATGATCATTACACTCACGCCCTGCAGCGGTAGCGGATGGGAAGTGGTACGTGAACGGCTCGAGATGGCCACGGCCGAGCGGACTGAGCTGGCCGATCTCTTGGCGACTCTGACGCTCGAACAGTGGGAGGCGCCTTCGCTTTGTGAGCGTTGGCGTGTACGGGACGTGGTCGCTCATGTGATGAGCTTCGACGGCGTCACCCTGCTCGGCATGCTTCACCGCGCCATCCGCGGTCGAATCGTCCACATCAACCAGGTCGGCGTTGACGAACCCGCATCGCTCAGCACCGAACAGCTCCTGGAAAGGCTGCGCGCTCATCTTCGGCCGCAGGGGCTGGCCACAACCTTCGGGGGCCGGCTGGCCTTACTCGATGTCACCATCCATCATCAAGACATCCGTCGCCCGCTCGGGATGCCACGCCAGATCCCGGCCGAACGACTGCGGTGTGTCCTGGACGACAGCCTCCGCAGCCCCGAACTCCCGGGGTGGCACCTCGCCCGTGGTGTACGCCTGACGCCGACCGACCTGGACTGGAATCACGGCTCGGGAGCGGAAATCACCGGACCGGCCGAAGCCGTTCTGATGGCAGTTGCCGGCCGACGGAGCGCCGTCGGGGAGCTGGCCGGTCCAGGGCAGCCGGTACTGGTCAGCCGGCTCGCCCGCTGACGACACGCAGTGCACCCGTCGCTCTGCGTGCGTCTCGCTGGGCGGTCGCTCACCGATACCGGAAGCCCGGCTGTTAGCGAGGTCGCTGATGCAGTTCGACTGTCGCCAGCCAGACCGCAACCACTCGTGGAAACGCTCGACCCGCGCACCTGCGCGGATCGCCTTCGGAATCTCCGCCACGGAGTCGACGCGCCGGAGCAGCCCGTCGACCTCATCCGGTGACGCGGCGGTGTCGACCCGAACGCTGTAGCGGATACCGGTCGACCTCCAGCTGTCAGGCTCGAATCGCCGGTTGCGGACACGCGAACACCACGAACGTCGACTCCGAGCGTCCCGGCCTCCCGATAGACGTCATTCAAGACGCAGGCCGCTGCCGCCAGGTGCAGCAGGTGTGCTCCGGTGAAGGAGGTATCGACGGTCACACCGTGTGCCGTCCACTGGTGCGGAAAGGTCACGGCGTCGGGTGCTCCGCTGCGCAAGGTGCCGGCACCGACCACCACGCTGAAATCACCCATGGCGAGGATCGTCGCACACGCCACGGCCCGACTCCCGCGTCCGCAGGCCGGTTTCGCTGCACCAACCCGTCAGCGTCCAGCCAAACTGCGTCGCCGGCTCGACCACGCCGCAGAACCGACGGCTTGTGGCGACGCCATTCGGCGGTACTGGGACCATTGGGAGGATGTCGGTGCAGTGGGTGGAGTTGTCCCGAGATTTCCAAGACCTCCAGCTACCACCGTTCAGAGCATGGCGGCTGGTGTGGAAATCAGCTCTCTCCACGCATGGGGCGACACCGCCGCCCACCGTCGAACGGTCTATGAATTGAACAAGACGTGCAGCTCAGACATCCCCGATCGCGGCACCTTCTTCAGCTTCGAGGAGTACCAGGCGCTGCGCTTCGATGCGGAATCCGTCCGAACTGACGGGATCATTCTCGCCTTCGACACCCGCAACGAAGGCCAGCTCTTGGTCGGGTAGTGTCAGTTGACTTGCCCGCCAGGTCGGGAGTGGGCGTTCGTCGAGATGACCTCGGCGTCCTCCCGACTCACCGGCGGGAGGGCATTGCAACTGCCATGAAGCGCCTGGGCCCTCGCTGTGGCCGCCAGCTGGGGCGCTCAACAGCTGCGTACTCTCCACCATCCGAACAACGCAGCAATCATCACTGCGAACCGGGCGCTCGGCTTCGGCGACGACAAATTCGGCCTATGAGGCACACTGCGCTTCGCCTGGAACCCCTCACCAGTACCAACTGGCGCGAAGGTCTCGTCGTGCGCCAGAGAAGGGCAGGCCCGGTTCGCGGCCGACTACGAACCCGTGCTGCTCGTCATCCTCGCGAAGTCAGCCGTTCGAGTCGGTGGGGTCGAATGGTGGCTTGTTGCGCGTTCAGCCGCTTCGACCAGGTCGAGCATCGAGAGCGACCAATGGTGGACCCCGTCGAGTTTCGCGGCGAACGCGGGGTTCACCTGGGCGATGCCGGTGTACCAGAGATCGAACGCGACCTGACGCAGCGCGATGAAGTCGTCGAGATGGCTGACGTCGATGTCGCGCCATGTGCGGTAGCCGGACAGCAGCGCCTGCCGAAACATCGAGTAGTCGGGGCGGTCCCGCAGTTCCCACAGCGCTACGGCGAGTTCGTACAGGCGGGCGCCGGTGCCGCAGTCGTCGAAGTCGATCAGCCGGACCCCGCCGCGGTGGAACAGCGCGTTGCCCAGGTGCAGGTCGGCGTGGATGAGCCCGACCCCGCCGACGGCGGGCATGATCTCGGCCATCCGAGCCGCGACCGCCTCGAAGCGAGTGCGGACCTCCGCCGGCAGCAGCGCCCAGCAGCCACGGGCCGGTGTGTTGCCGTACACCATGACGTCGCCGAAGAAGGTGTCGTGATCCCACCGGATGCGCACGAAGTCCGGCGGCGGCGTCCAGGCATCGGCCTGGTCGTGCAGACGCGCCATCGCGTCACCGAGGCGACGGAGGTGGACCGGGTGAGCGGACGCCTCGCGGATGCGCCCGTCCATCCAGCGCAGCACCGAGCAGATCCGCGTCTCGCCGGCCGCGAACGCCTCGACAGCCAGGGCGCCGTCCCGGGCCGCCAGCGGCTCCGGCACGGCCAGATCGGTGTCCATTCGGATGGCCCGCAGCCAAGCGAGCTCGGAGCGGATGGCGGCCGCTGAGTCCACGTCTCGGCCGTGCCGGTGCGGCCGGTGCACCCTGACCAGGTGCCGGCCAACCGCGCTGACGTGCCGGAACGTGGTGTTCTCTCCGTGGCGTGACGAACGTGAGTCGTCCGTCCGGCAGCGGGTAGCGGCCGAGCGCGGCCAGCGCCACCTGGCGGAGCCGGGCAACCTGCGCGCGCACCGTCGACATCCCGCCACTGTGACCCAGGAACCTGATGCCAGCAAGCCGCCGACTCGTCAAAGGTTCCCTTGCAACATCGCCTGGTCCTCGCAGTACCGGCGTCAATCGGTTGCATCGGTCCCGAGGGAGTGTGGTGAGGGGCGGCCCAGCGACTGGCCGAACAGATCCCCGGACTGACCGCCGAGGTGTACATCGAGGCCGACACCAACCCGAACAGCTTCTGGTGGTCAGGCTCGACCATCACCAATCCCCACGACGTGGGTGATCAACTCGTTCAGCAGCTCTGGCAAGCCGCCCACGACGTGATCCCACTACCGAACGTCGATATCTGGCTTGGAGCTGCCCACGAGGTGCAGGTTCAATGACCAACTCAGCGGTCGCCCTTGACCGTCGCCTCGGCCGTGTCCGACAGCTGGCGCCGGACGCGAATCGGGATCCGTGTCCTGCCTGGCAGTCAGGGCGGCGACTTTGCGTCGAACGGTGGGTTCTTGTCCGCCGCCCGCCGACCGGCCACCTGCCTTGCAGCGCGTTCCGCATCGGAAGTCCTGGCGCCGGCCGATGGTCGTTCCGTTGCGCTCGTCTGCTGCGCTAGTACTGCGGATTTCGAACCACGAGACGCGATCACGCCGCAGACGTGAACTCATGACAGCGCTCAACAGTCGCCCGATTCGGAGGGCTGCGCCCGACCCGATCTCGGTGTTCGATGCTCCCGTCCTGCCGGTCGACGTGCTGCTGGCGAACCCGCGCGTGGTTCGGGCATTGTGGGCCTTGGTCCAGGAGGCTGCTGCAGCTCGGCGGCCTGTCGAAGCGGAGAGGAAGCATCGTGAGCGACCCTTGGGCGGAGTTTGACGCATCTGTTGCCCCCGTATCGGCGTCTCGGATGCCGACCGGACTGGCCTTCTATGGCCGCTGCTCTACTGAGGATGCGCAGGACCCGGTCACGTCTCGGGCCTGGCAGCTCCGCGCCGCCACGAACCTGCTTGCCGTGGCCGCGCCCGACGCGCAGATCGTCGAAGAGTTCTTCGACATTGGGCAGTCCCGCAGCCTCCCGTGGCGGCGCCGGATCGAGGCGGCACGGCTGATGGCGGCCTTGCAGGACCCGGCACGCGGCTGGAATGCGCTGGTGGTGGGGGAGGGTCAGCGCTGCTGGTACGGCTCGCAGTTCTCCGAGGTTGCCCCGGTCTTGGAGCACCACGGCGTCCGGCTGTACGTGCCGGAGCTCGGCGGGGTTTACGATCCCCGCAACTCCTCCCACTACATGCTGATGACCCTGACGGGCGGCATGAGCCGCGGCGAGCGCCAACGGGTGCAGGAACGGGTGCGCCTCGGCATGGCTGCGCAAGTGGAGACCCAGGGCCGCTACCAGGGTGGTCGGCCACCGTACGGGTACACGACGGAGTCGTACGCGCCACACCCGAACCCACGGAAGGCGGCCGAGGGGTACCGGATGAAAAGACTCGTGGTCGTGCCCGAGCACGCCGAGGTGGTCCGGCGCATCTTCGCTGAGTTTCTGGCGGGCCGCAGCTTTCGACAGATCGTGACCGGCCTCAACGTCGACGAGGTCCCGTGCCCGTCAGCCGCCGACCCGGAGCGCAACCGGCACCGTGATCAGGTGGGCTGGCAGATTCCGACCGTCCGCGCGATCATCAGCAACGCTCGCTACACCGGCTATGAGGTCTGGGGCACCTTCGCCAAGTCCGAGCAACTGGTCGACCCTGACGACCCGACGCTGGGCTACCGGACCCGGCTGGTGCGTTCCGACCAGCGCCCCGTTCGGTCCCGCGATCAGGCGCACGAGGCGATCGTCGACGTCTTCACCTGGACCCGCGCCAACCACCTCCTGAACGCCCGGGCCGACGCCGCCAAGGCCAATCCGGGGAAGCACGCACGCAACAGAGGCGCGTCCTACCCCCTGAAGGGGCTGATGACGTGCACGATCTGCGGCCGGCGGATGCAGGTGCAGAAGTCGGCAGAGCCATGGGTGCGCTACCGGTGCCGGGCACGTGACCTCACCCCCGGAACGCTGCTGGACCATCCGGCGTCGGTATCCATCGGCCAGACCGCGGTCCTGCAGCGGATCAACCCGTGGCTGACGGAGCTGCTGCGAGGCCCTGCTCTGGCCGCCACAGTTAACGCCCTGGTGAACGTCGTCGAGCCGCCGCGGCCGGACAGCCGGGTCGAGTTGCTGCGGCGACGCGAGGGTGATGCCCGGGAGAAGCTGCGCCGCCTGGTCGACGCCCTGGCGCTCGGCACCTTCCCGGCGGAGTCGTTGGCCGCTCCGATCACCGCAGCCCAGGCCGACGCGAACGCAGCCCGGGCCGAGCTCGACGCACTGGACGCGCCCGCCGAGGTCCCGGCCCGCGAGCAGGTGGAGCAGGCGCTGGCGGTGCTGGGCGACCAGGTCGAGGACGTCTTGTCGGAGGACCGCTCACCAGAGCTGCTGCACGAGTTCTACGCGAGCATCGGACTCAGTCTGACCTGGGATCACAGTGCTCGGCGGCTGACCGCGAAACTCGATCTTGCACCTGCTGTAGCCGATCTCATGGGTCAAGCTGAGCCGCTTATCCACAGGGGGGTAAGCACTGTGTCCGAGGGGGGACTTGAACCCCCATGCCCTGTAAGGGGCACTAGCACCTCAAGCTAGCGCGTCTACCTATTCCGCCACCCGGACTCCGCCGTCCAGGCCGGACAGCGACGAGAACTATAGCAAGCCCGGACTGCCACCGAACCATTCCGATCAGCACCTCCGATCGGCTCCGACGGCATGCGGCGTCCGCGCACTGCTCAGTGCTCCCGCCAGCCGTGCCAGTGCCGGGCGATCGCCTGCGGCAGCGGGTCGATCATCGTGCCCTGCGCCCGCAGCTCGGCCCGGGCCAGCCGGCGGGTCCGGCGCAGGCTGAGCAGGCCGAACGCCCACACCACGTACTGGAAGCAGAAGGCGATCTTGAAGTCGGCCACGTCGTAGTCGCCGTCGGGGGCCAGCAGGTCGAGGATCACGCCGATCACGAAGATCGTCACCAGCGAGGCGGTGAACCCGCCCATGTTGACGATCCCGGTCGCCGCCCCCAGCCGGGTCGACGGGTTGAAGGTGCGGGCGAAGTCGAAGCCGACCGCCGACGCCGGACCGTACGCCGCCAGACTCAGCACCAGCACCACGATGACCGGCAGCGGCGCCGCACCGGGCCACAGCAGCACCACGGTCCAGATCGCGATGGTCCAGATCAGCACGCCGAAGATCAGGTTCGACCGGCGCATCGGGTAGCGGCGCGGTCAGCGCGCCGAGCACCGGTCCGATCACCGTCGCCGCCAGCACCATCAGCGTCAGCAGCCAGCCGGCCAGGGTCGGGGGAGTAGCCCAGCCCGAGGGTCATGAACGGGAAGCCCCAGAGCAGCGCGAAGACCATCCCGGAGAACTGGGTGGTGAAGTGCCTCCACAGGCCCAGCCGGGTGCCGGGCTGCGGCGAACGACGCCCGCAGATCGCGCAGCGCCTGCCGCCAGCTCGCGTGCGGCGGTCGGCTCCGGCGCGCCGGGCGGAGATCGCGGACGGCCAGGAAGCACCAGGACCGCCAACAGCACCCCGACCGCGGCGGCGCCGAGGTAGGACGAGTGTCCAGCCGGCACCGTTCAGCAGCGGCCACCAGCGGGATGGTGCTCGCGACCTGGCCCACCTGACCGAGCAGGCCGGTCAGCTGGGTCACCAGCGGCACCTGGCGGGTCGGGAACCAGGCCGGGATCAGCCGGAGCACCGAGATGAAGGTCATCGCGTCGCCGGTGCCGACCAGGATGCGGGCCCCGATCACGCCCCACGGGGTGTCGACGAGCGCCAGTGCGACCTGGCCCGCCGGCCATCACCAGCGCGCCCGCGGCGATCATCACCCGCGAGCCGAACCGGTCGACCAGCACCCCGACCGGGATCTGCATGGCCGCGTACATGATCAGCTGCACCACGGCGAAGAGCGACAGCACCGAGGCGCCGATCCCGAACCGAGCGGTCGCGTCCTCGGCGGCCACGCCCAGCGAGGTGCGCTGGAAGACCGCCACCGCGTAGGCGAGGACGCCGACGCCCCAGACCAGCCAGGACCGTCGGCGTGCGCACGTGCATCACCGAGCCATTGTCGGCGACCCGCACCGAGCCGGCGACGATGGCCGGTGAGTGAAGACCGGCGCGACCATGACCGCCGCACCTGGGCCTGAGCCGATGGCCCGGGCCGACGCGTGCCCGACGGCCCGAGGTCGTCGACCTCTGCCGCGACCTGATCCGGATCGACACCTCGAACTACGGCCCCGAGCCCGGTCCGGGCGAGCGGACGGCCGCCGAGCACGTCGCCGGGCTGCTCGACGAGGTCGGCATCGACGCCGAGCTGTACGAGTCCGAGCCCGGCCGGACCTCGCTGGTGGCGCCCTGGGCGCCCGAGGGCGTCGACCGGACCTGCCGTCCGCTGCTGGTGCACGGCCACCTCGACGTCGTCCCGGCCAACGCCGACGACTGGTCGCGTGCCACCCGTTCGCCGGCGAGGTCGTCGACGGCTGCGTCTGGGGTCGCGGGGCGGTCGACATGAAGGACTTCGACGCCATGGTGCTCAGCGTCGTCCGCGCCCGGGCCCGGGCCGGGCCGCGCCCCGCGACGACCGATCCGGCTGATCTTCACCGCCGACGAGGAGGCCGGCAGCGGCCAAGGGCGCGATGTGGCTGGTGGAGCACCACCCGGACGCTGTCGAGGGCTGCACCGAGGCGATCGGCGAGGTCGGCGGCTTCTCGCTGACCGTCCGCGACGACCTGCGGCTCTACCTGGTCCAGACCGCCGAGAAGGGGATGGCCTGGCTCAACCTGATCGCCGACGGCCGGGCCGGGCACGGCTCGTTCCGCAACGACGACAACGCGGTGACCGAGCTCGCGGCGGCGGTGGCCCGGATCGGCACGTACGAGTGGCCGCACCGGATCACCGACGCCCAGCAGGCGTTCCTGGAGGCGGTCTCGGACGCGTTCGGGATCGAGCTCGATCCCGACCGAGCCGAGGAGACCCTGGCCCGGCTCGGCAGCATCGCCCGGATGGTCGGCGCGACCATGTCGCAACACCGCGAACCCGACGATGCTGCAGGCGGGCTACAAGCACAACGTCATCCCGGGCCGGGCGACCGCGGCGATCGACGGCCGGTTCGTGCCGGGCGGCCGAGACGAGTTCTACGCGACCATCACCGAGCTGCTCGGGGACAAGGTCCGCTACGAGATGGCGACGTGACCAGCCCGCGGTCGAGACCGAGTTCTCCGGCGCCCTGGTGGAGGCGATGCAGATCCTGCCTGGTGGCGGAGGACCCGGGCGCCCGGGCCGTGCCGTACCTGATGAGCGGCGGCACCGACGCGAAGGCCTGGGACCGGCGCGGCATCCGCTGCTTCGGCTTCGCCCCGCTCCGGCTGCCGCCCGACCTGGACTTCGTCGGCCTGTTCCACGGGGTCGACGAACGGGTCCCGACCGAGTCCCTGGAGTTCGGCGCCCGGGTGCTGGACCGGTTCCTCGACCAGGCCTGAGCGACGAGCGTCCGGCCGCGACACTCCGGGTCTCGGCACCCGATCTCGCGGCGGCGCCATGAGCCTGGTTAGCTGTCGGCGATGAGAGCCGCAGTCGAGTACGAGGAGCGAAGGTCCGGCTGGACCGGCACGCTCCCGCGCAGCGCGGTCCGCCAGCTGCTGACCGAGCATGCGGAGTACGGCGGCTGGGAGCTGACCCGGCTGCGCCGCTACCGCGACGGCACCCGCGACGTCTGGATCCGGCGCAAGATCATCCGGGTCCCTCACCGCTCACGGTGCTGAGCCCACCCAGCCGACCTCGGTGATCGCCGACTTGTCAGGCCGCGAGGCGGCCCGAGCAACCGCAGGTCTGATCAACTCAGGGCGTCGCGCAGCAGGTTGGCGCCGCCCGACACGTCGTCCAGCGCGGAGACGATCTCGGCCGGCAGCGTCAGCTCCTCGGTTGCCAGCGCCGGCGCGAGCTGGCCGGCGGTCCGGGCGCCGAGCAGCGGAGCGGTCACCCCGGGGCGTCGCGGACCCACAGCAGCGCGACCTGCAGCGGGGTCAGGTCCAGCCCGTCCGCGGCCCGGGCGACGGCCTCGACCACGCCCCGTGCGCGCTGCTCCAGGTAGGGCTGCGACGAACCAGGCGAAGTGGTCGGAGGCGGCCCGCGAGCCCCGCGGGGATCCCGGACGCGGTACTGGCCGGTCAGCACCCCGCGACCCAGCGGCGACCACGGGAAGACACCCGATCCCGAACGCCTGCGCCGCCGGCAGCACCTCGACCTCCGCCCGCCGGGCCAGCAGCGAGTACTCCACCTGCGCGCTGACGATCGGCGCCCGACCGGGCACGGCCTGCTGCCAGGTCGCGGCCTGCGCGGTCTGCCAGCCGACGAAGTTGCGACACCCCGACGTAGCGGGCCAGCCCCGGTCGACCGCGTAGTCCATCGCGCTCAGCGTCTCCTCCAGCGGCGCGCTCGCCCCAGGCGTGCACCTGCCACAGGTCGACGTAGTCGGTGCCCAGCCGCTCCAGCGAACCCGTCCAGGTCGCGCAGCAGCGCGCGCCGGGAGGTGTCGACGATCCGCTTCCCGTCGCGGATCACGAAGCCGGCCTTGGTGGCGATCACCACGTCGTCGCGCCGGGTCGACCTCGTCGACCAGCCTGCCGACCAGCCGCTCGGCGTCCCCGGCGCCGTACGCCGCCGCCGTGTCGATCAGCGTCCCGCCGGCCTCGCAGAACATCTCCAGCAGCCGCGCGCGCCTGCGTCCTCCGGGGTGTCCCGGCCCCAGGTCATCGTGCCGAGTCCCAGCCGCGACGTACGCAGCCCGCTGGTCCCGACCCGACGGGTCTCCATGGAGCGAGAGCTAGTGGCCCGGACCGCGTGCCCACGCACTCCGGTCGCCGCCTCTCGCACACGCCGGCGACGGTGCCGCGTCGGCTACTGGCGAGTCGAGCTGGCCTCATGCGACTCGGACTGAACCTCGGCTACCTGGTCGGCGCCGACGACGCGCGACGGCAGCTGCGCGCTCGACCCGGCACGCGGAGGCGCTCGGCTTCGACGTGGTGTGGGCGGCGGAGGCGTACGGCTCGGACAGCCCGACCGTGCTGGCCTGGCTGGCCGCGCAGACCGACGGATCGACGTCGGGTCGGCGGTGATGCAGATCCCCGCCCGCACGCCCGCGATGACCGCGATGACCGCCGCCAGCCTCGACCTGCTGCAGCGGCGGCCGGTTCCGGCTCGGGCTCGGGCGTCTCCGGGCCGCAGGTGTCGGAGGGCTGGCACGGGGTCCGGTTCGACCGGCCGCTGGCCGCGGACCCGGGAGTACGTCGACATCGTCCGGCTGGCGCTGGCCCGCAAGACGGTCGCGTACGACGGGCGCACTACCAGCTGCCGCTGCCCGACGGTCCCGGCAAGGCGCTGAAGCTGACGATCGCGCCCGCATGCGCGAGCGGACTCCCGATCTACCTGGCCGCGGTCGGGCCGAAGAACCTCGAGCTCGCCGGGGAGATCGCCGACGGCTGGCTGGCGATCTTCTATCGCCCCGGAGTTCGCCGAGGAGCAGCTCGGCCAGCATCCGGCCGGTCGGGAGCGGGCCGGGCTAGACGCTGGACGGCTTCGACGTGGTGCCGACGGTCCCGGTCGTGGTCGGGGCCGACCCGCGGGCGCTGCGCCGACCCGGTCCGGGCCGTACGCCGCCCTGTACGTCGGCGGCATGGGCAGCCGCGAGCAGAACTTCTACAACCCGCTCGCGGTCCGGATGGGCTACGGCGAGGCGGCCGCGACGTCCAGGACCTCTACCTGGCCCGCCGGCCCCGCGACGCGATGGCGGCGGTCCCGTACGAGTTCATCGACTCGACCTCGCTGCTCGGGCCCGAGGAGCGGATCGCCGAGCGGCTCGGCCGCGTTCGCCGCGGCCGGGCGTGACCACCGCGCGCTGGCTCCGCTACGGGAGCAACCTCGAGGAGAAGCTGGCCGCGCTGACCGCGGCGCCGAGGCGCTGGAGCTGGCCGGGCGTCGCCTGACCGCGACAGGCGTCGTCGGTCGCCACTAGCCGGTGGGCAGCGGCTCCAGCACCCCGGTGAGCAGCAGGACCGCGACCAGCGCGGCCAGCGCCAGCCGGTAGATCACGAACGGCAGGAAGTTGTGGGTGCTGATGTAGCGTCAGCAGCCAGGCGATCACCGCCAGCCCGATCACGAACGAGACCACCGTGGCCAGGACGATCGGCCCCCAGGCCGGTTCGACCGGGTCGGTGGAGATGTCGAGCAGCTTGAAGAGGCCGGAGCCGACCACGGCCGGAATGGCCAGCAGGAACGAGTACTTCGCGGCCGCCTCGCGCCGGTAGCCCAGAGCCAGACCGGCCGTGATCGTCGCCCCCGACCGGGACACGCCCGGGATCAGGGCCAGCGACTGGGCGAGGCCGTAGATCATGCCGTGCGCCCCAGGTGAGTGACTCGAGCGGGCGTAGGTTGCGGGCGAAGTGGTCGACGATGCCGATCACGATGCCGAAGCCGGCCAGCATCGCGACGGTGATCCACAGGTTGCGCAGGCGCGTAGTCGATCTGCGTCCTGGAACAGCAGTCCGAGCACGATGATCGGGATCGAGCCGATGATCACCAGCCAGCCCATCCGGGCCTCGGGATCGTCCCGCGGGATCTTGCCGACCAGGGCCAGGCACCAGTGCCTGATGATCAGCCAGATGTCCTTGCGGAAGTAGATGATCACCGCCGCCTCGGTGCCGAGCTGGGTGATCGCGGTGAACGCCGAGCCCGGGTCCTCGCCGCCGAAGAACTGGCCGACGATCGACTGGTGCGCGCTGGAGGAGATCGGCAGGAACTCGGTGAGTCCCTGCACGATGCCCAGCACCAGTGCCTCGAGCCAGCCCATCGATCCACCTTCGTCCACTCGGCTTCGTCCGCGGCCCAGAAGGCCCGCACCACCGTAGAGGCTGGGCATGCGCCGAGCGGGCGTCACCGGCAAGTGTGGGCAAGATCTCTCGTGGCGTGCGGTGCCGAGACTGCGCAGCGAGGGCGCGAGAACGTGAGGGAGATGCTTCTCAGTCGTCCGGACAACTGGGAGGCTCCGTGACCATCCACAGCGAGCACCCGTTCCTGCCGCCGGAGGGAGAGCGCGATCCGCTGCGGCGCTTCCGCGGCCGGATGATCGCGCCGGTCAGCCTGTGGACGGCGTACGCCGGCGACCGTCGTGTCGGCTGGACCGTGTCCTCGATGCTGGTCGCCGACGGTCCCGAGCCGAGTCTGCTCGGGGTGCTCGACCCCGAGGCCGATCTCACCGAGGCCGCCGCGCCCGGCGGACCGCCGGCGGCCGGGTCGCCGTCAGCCTGCTCGGCTGGCAGCACCGGCACCTGCCCGACGCGTTCGCCGGCCTGGCGCCGGCGCCGGGCGGTCCGTTCCGACTCGGCGACTGGCAGCAGAGCTCGTACGGGCCGGTGCTGGCCGACGCCGCCGGCTGGCTGGGAGCGACGGTTCTCGAGGCCCGGACCGTCGGCTGGTCCACGGTGCTGACGGCCAGGATCGACCACCTCGACATCGCCGCAGGGGACGCGGACCTGCTCGGGCACCTACGCGGTCGCTACCTGCCGATCTCCTCCTGAGGACTCGACCAGTGGTTGCGACCGAACCTCGCGGTTGTGACCACTAGGCTCGAATCATGGCGACGGTCCTGCTGATCCGCCACGGGCGGACCTCCGCCAACACCGCGGGCGTGCTGGCGGGCCGCACCCCCGGTGTCGAGCTCGACGAGGTCGGCCGCGCGCAGGCAGCCGCCCTGGGTGAACGGCTGGCCGCGCTGCCGCTCGCCGCCCTGGTCAGCTCGCCGCTGCGCCGCTGCCGGCAGACCGCACAGGCGCTGCTGGCCGCACCGGAGCGGCACCGTGCCGAGCAGCACGGACGCGGGCCTGATCGAGTGCGGCTACGGCGACTGGACCGGTCGCACGCTCAAGGAGCTGAGCAAGGAGAAGCTCTGGACGACCGTGCAGCAGCAGCCGTCGGCCGTCCGGTTCCCCGGAGGTGAGGCGATGACCGAGATGGCCGCGCGCGCCGTCGGCGCGATCCGGGCCTGGGACGAGAAGGTCACCGCCGAGCACGGCGAGCACGCGGTCTGGGCCGCGGTCTCGCACGGTGACGTGATCAAGGCGATCCTGGCCGACGCGCTCGGCATGCACCTCGACACCTTCCAGCGGATCCTGGTCGACCCGGCGTCGGTGTCGATCGTCCGCTACACCGCCGCTCGGCCGTACGTGGTCACCATGAACTCCACCGGTGGCGACCTGGCGGCGATGTTCCCGCCGCCGCAAGCCGGCCGCCGAAGCGCTCCCGCCGCACCGCGGCGCAGTTCCGACGACGCCCCCGTGGGCGGCGGCCTGGGTGCAGCAGGAGTCGACCCCCTGAGCACCGGACTAGGCTGACGACATGGCGATCCTCGTTCACCGCTACGACGCGCCGGACCGGTTCGTGGCCGGCACCGTCGGCCAGCCCGGCGAGCGGACCTTCTTCCTGCAGGCCCGGGAGGGCAACCGGATCACCACCGTGGTCGTGGAGAAGCAGCAGGTGTCGGTGCTGGCCGAGCACCTGGACCGGGTGCTGGACGAGGTGCTGCGCCGCAGCGGCCCGGCGGCCGAGGTGCCGCCGGCGCATGACCGGCCGAGCGACACCGAGCCGCTGGACGCGCCGATCACCGAGGAGTTCCGGGTCGGCACCATGACGATCGCCTGGGACCCGAGATCGACCGGATCGTCATCGAGCTGTTCTCCAACGTCGACGGCGAGGACGAGGAGCCGAGGACGAGGATCCCGAGCTGTCCGCCGCACCGGCGAGCCGCGGCCGAGGGCGGCGACGGAGATCGACGCCGACGAGGTGTTCGTCGTCAAGATCACCGCGTCGTACGCCCGCGACTTCGTCGCCCGGCGCCCAGGCCCTGGTCGCGGCCGGCCGGCCGCCCTGCCCGTTCTGCCTGCAGCCGCTCGATCCCGACGGGCACATCTGCCCGCGGGCCAACGGCTACCGCCGGCCGCTGTTCGCTCCTGAGCCTCGGCCGGCCCACTTGACCAAGCGCCGCTGAGATCCCCGACGAGCCGCACCCGGCGCTGACCGCCGCGCTGGCCGACGGCGAGCTGGAGATCGCCGGCCGGCTGGTCCAGGCCTCGAACGCCACCTTCCTCGCCGTCGCTCACCACCGACGCCGGCCGATCGAGTGCGTCTACAAGCCGATCCGGGGCGAGCGGCCGCTGTGGGACTTCCCGCCGGCACCCTCGGCCTGCGCGAGGTGGCCGCGTACGAGGTGTCCCGGGTCGGCGGCTTCGACGTCGTGCCGGTGACCGTGCTGGTCGACGGGCCGCTCGGGCCCGGGTTCGCTGCAGGTCTGGGTGGAGCGTCGACGCCGACGAGACCGACGCGCTGGTCGACCTGGTGCCGTCCGCGCAGGTGCCCCGCAGAGGCTGGTTCGCCGTGGTCGACGGGCTGGACGCCGACGACCGGCTCGGTGTCGGTCATCCACGCCGACTGCCCACCGCTGCGCCGGCTGGCCGTCTTCGACGTGCTGATCAACAACGCCGACCGCAAGGGCGGCCACATCCTGGCCAGCGGCGGCCGGGTGTTCGGCGTCGACCACGGCATCTGCTTCCACACCGACCCGAAGCTGCGCACCCTGCTGTGGGGCTGGGCCGGCACCGAGCTGACCGACGCCGAGCTGGCGGCCGTGCGCCGGGTCCGCGACGACGACCCCGACCGGCTCGGCGAGCTGCTGGCCGAGCCGGAGATCGAGGCGCTCTGGTCGCGTGCCGAGCGGCTGCTGCAGCGCGGCCGGTTCCCGCGGCCGCGCGGCCACTGGCCGGCCATCCCCTGGCCGCCGTTCTGACGGTGAGCGGCCCGGCTAGCCGACTGCCCGACGGCCCGACCCTCGTGAGTCCCTGTCGCGCGGTGCTCGATCCCTCGCGGAGTCGGGGATCGAGCGGTGAGGCAGCGCTCTCGCGACCGCCATTAGGGTGGCCCGCATGCAGGCCTGGCCCGCGCCCGAGGTTCCCCGGCTCGAACCCACCGCGGAGCGGCCGGGGCTGCGGCTCTTCGACACCGCCCGCCGGCAGCTCGTCGCCGGCCGGACCGGATCCGACCGCGACGGCCGCCCGGATGTACGTCTGCGGCATCACCCCGTACGACGCCACCCACATCGGCCACGCCAACACCTACGTCGCCTTCGACCTGCTGAACCGGGTCTGGCGCGACGCCGGGCTCGACGTCGACTACGTGCAGAACGTCACCGACGTCGACGACCCGCTGCTGGAGCGGGCCGCCGCGACCGGCGTCGACTGGCAGCAGCTGGCGGCCGAGCAGACCGAGCTCTTCCGCGAGGACATGGCCGCGCTCAACGTGCTCCCGCCGGCGCACTACGTCGGTGCCGTCGAGTCGATCCGCGAGGTGGTCGACCTGATCGCCGACCTGCAGGCCAAGGGGGCGGTCTACGCCGTCGACGACCCCGACTACCCGGACCTCTACTTCGCCCAGGCCAGCGACCCCGAGTTCGGCTTCCTGTCCCACCTGGATCGGCCAGCAGGCGCTCGCGATCTTCGCCGAGCGCGGCGGCGACCCGGACCGGCCCGGCAAGAAGGACCCGCTGGACTGCCTGGTCTGGCGCCTGCAGCGCCCGGGCGAGCCGGCCTGGGACTCGCCGTTCGGCCCCGGCCGGCCGGGCTGGCACATCGAGTGCACCGCGATCGCGCTGGACCTGCTCGGCGCCGACTTCGACGTCCAGGGCGGCGGCAGCGACCTGATCTTCCCGCACCACGAGATGTGCGCCGCCGAGGGCCGGGTGGCGACCGACCAGCCGTTCGCCCAGGTCTACCTGCACAGCGGGATGGTCGGGCTCGACGGGGAGAAGATGTCGAAGTCCCGGGGCAACCTGGTCTTCGTCTCCACGCTGCGCGAGGCCGGCGTCGACCCGATGGCCATCCGGCTCGCGCTGCTCGCGCACCACTACCGCGACGACTGGGAGTGGACCGACGACGTGCTGGCCGCCGCGCAGGAGCGGCTGGCAGGCCTGGCGCGAGGCCGTCCGGCTGGACTCCGCGCTGAACGCCGACGAGGCGATCACGGCGGTCCGCGGCCGCGCTCGCCGACGACCTGGACGCGCCGGCCGCGCTCGCCGCGGTCGACGCCTGGGCCGGTGCCTCGACCGCCATCGACAGCGACGACGCCGAGGCGCCGGCCCTGGTCGCCCGGCTCGGCGACGCCCTGCTCGGCGTCGCGCTCTGATGGTGATGGCCCGTGCCGCTCAGGGCGTTCGCACCGGCGTGTCGGCGGTGTGTCGTCCACGCGTGGCACGCGTGTTCCGTCACCCCGGTAACCCGTCGTAGGATTTGCTCGACGAGTTGACAACTCGCGCGTGTTCCGGGGTCGGTGCAAGTCCGAACCGGCGGTGACAGTCCGCGACCCGCTGCAGCCAGCAGCGGTTGATCTGGTGAAACTCCAGGACCGACGGTGAAAGTCCGGATGGGAGGTTCACGCGAGTGCTGTCGACGCGTCGGCGTCGACGCCGTCCGTGCGACGGTCGGCGTCCTCTTACACCCCGGTGTTCGTGCGACCGGACGAGTGGAGGAGACCATCATGGGCTTCTCGGACGTACTGCTCGCGGTTGCTGAACGCCAAGATCGACATCGGTCCCGGCATCCTGTGGCGGGAGATCATCGGCAACGGCTTCGGCCTGGCCAGCGCCATCCTCGGCATGCGGCGCAAGGTCGCCGCCTGGCCGATCGGCATCGTCGGCAACATCTTGTTGTTCACCGTGTTCCTCGGCGGGGTGTTCCACACCCCGCAGGACCTCGACCTGTGGGGCCAGGCCGGCCGCCAGGTCTTCTTCCTCATCGTCAGCGTCTACGGCTGGGTACCGCTGGTACCAGTTCCGCAAGTCCGGCGCGGGCGAGGGCGAGAGGTGTCGGCGTCAAGCCCGGCTGGGCGGGCGGAGGGGCCGCCTCCAGCTGGTGGTCGCGGCCGTCGTGCTGTGGACCGTCTCCTACTTCGCCTGAAGGCGCTCGGCTCGTGGGGCCCGGCGGCCGACGCCTGGATCCTCACCGGCTCGATCCTGGCGACGTACGGGATGGCCCGCGGCTGGGTCGAGTTCTGGCTGATCTGGATCGCGGTCGACCTGGTCGGCGTGCCGCTGCTGCTGCACCGCCGGCTACTACCCGTCGGCGATCATGTACATCGTCTACGGCGCGTTCTGCGTGATCGGCTTCATCTCCTGGTGGCGGATCGAGCGCCGGGACCGGGACGCGGCGAGCCGGTCGCCGTCGACTCGCCGGAGATCGAGACCGTCGGCTGAGCCGAGGCCGAGCCCGCCCAGCTCGCCGAAGCTCTGTCGAGCTGAGCCCGAATAGGTCTGGATAGCTCGACAGCCAGTCGGGTGTGGCCTAGGCGTGGCCGACCGTCGTGGCCGGCAAGACCTTCGACGACCTGTTCGCCGAGCTGAGCGGCGAAGGTGGCCGCCGGCGACCCGGGCTCCTCGACGGTCGCCCGGGTCGAGGCCGGCGTGCACGAGATCGGCAAGAAGATCGTCGAGGAGGCCGCCGAGGTCTGGATGGCGGCCGAGTACCAGAGCCCGGGACGACGCCGCGCTCGAGATCAGCCAGCTGCTCTACCACCTGCAGGTGCTGATGCTGGCCCTCGACCTCGGACGCTGGAGACGTGTACGCCCACCTCTGAGGCCGGTCATCGAGGCCGTCGCGAGTCGCCACCGACCGCCTGAGATCGGCCGAGCGCGCGGCGACCTAGGATGGCCGCCGTGACTTCGACGTGGCCGCAGGCCGACCACGCTGATCAAGATCGCGGTGCCCAACAAGGGCTCGCTGTCCGATGCGGCGGCGCAGATGCTGCGCGAGGCCGGGTACGCCCAGCGCACCGACCCCAAGGAGCTCGTCCTGCTCGACGAGGCCAACGGGGTCGAGTTCTTCTACCTGCGCCCGCGCGACATCGCCGTGTACGTCGGCGAGGGCACCCTCGACGTCGGCATCACCGGCCGCGACATGCTGCTCGACTCCGGCGCGCACGCCGACCGAGGTGATGCCGCTCGGCTTCGGTCGCAGCCGCTTCCGGTTCGCCGCGCCGGTCGGCAGCGACCTCACGATCGACGAAGCTGCAGGGCCTGCGGCTGGCGACCTCCTACCCGGGCCTGGTCGGGCGCCTACCTGGCCGAGCGCGGCGTCTCGCGTCCGGCTGATCCCGCTGGACGGAGCGGTGGAGACCGCCATCCGGCTGGGCGTCGCCGACGTCGATCGCCGACGTCGTCGAGACCGGCACGACGCTGCGGCAGGCCGGGCTGGAGCTGTTCGGCGACCCGATCCTGCAGTCCGAGGCGATCCTGATCACGCCGGACCGCGCGCCGAGCCGCCGACGGGCTTCGACCAGCTCGAACGCCGGCTGAACGGCGTCCTGGTCGCCCGCAACTACGTGATGATGGACTACGACGTCAGCGATGCGGTCGACGACGGCCTGCGCGATCACCCCGGGTCTGGAGTCGCCGACCGTCTCCCCGCTGGCCAAGGAGGGCTGGCACGCGGTGCGGGCGATGGTGCCGCGCGAGCGAGGCGCAGCAGATCATGGACGACCTGTGGGCGATCGGCGCTCGGGCGATCCTGGTCACCGACATCGCCGCCTGCCGGATCTGAGCGTCCGCACCCGCCGCGAACGGCTCCCGTGACCTATCGGTCGCGACCGACTGCGGCTGGTCGTGCCTGGTGGCGTCACGCGCGCTCGTCGCTGCCTGACGCTTCGGTCGGCTGGTTCGCGCTGCCGCCAGATCTCCGGGCGCTGTTCACCGTGTCCCAGTCGGTGACCCTGCTGCTGATCCTGGGCTTCCTCGTTCGTGTTCGGTCTGCTGGCCCTCGGCGGCGAGCTATCGTGCGGGCCGACGAGGACGGGCTGCGTTCCGCAACGGGCTGCGTACGCACCGTGATCGCCTGGTCGAGGGTGCACAAGGTCATGCTCCGGCCCGGGCGACCCCTGGGCGCACTGCTGCTGATCCCGGCCGACGGCCGCCCTCGAGGACGGACGTCGACGCCGAGAAGCACAGATGCTGATGGGCATCCAGGCCGGCGACGGTGCGTACGCGGCCGACGCCGTCGCCGAGGAGCTGCGCGCGCCGGCCGGACCAGTCGCCCGCCGCCGCTGAACGGTGGGCGCATCGCGCGCGCTGGCCCGAGGTGTCGCGTGACCTACTCGATCCCGCGGTTCTTGAGCAGCGCCTCGATCTCGGCCATGTCGTCGATCGATGTCCTGAGCGGGAGCGCTTCCGCTTCGCCGACTGCTCCGGTGCCGACTTCGCCGGTGCCGTCGCGCCGACCGCCGTGACGACCCGCGCGGCTCGACCGCCGGCTGGCCGCCTCGTGCGACGGCCGGAGCTGCCTCGCCCTGCGCAGCGGCCCGCCGGGCGACGAGCCCCCGACCACCCAGAGCACGACGCAGAGGCCGAGCAGGCGACAGCCCGAACCAGACGCGCGGCGGAGAAGATGATGCTGGACGCCCAGCCGACCACCGCCACGACGGCGTCCCAGACGAAGCCGCAGCAGCCCGGTGAAGTAGAGCGCGATCGGGGCGAGGGCCAGCCCGATCGCCCTGCAGCACCCGGCCCTTGCTGCCCCGGCGCCAGGCGATGCCCGGTGATGATCACCCCGAGCAGGGCAGACCGACGCAGAGGGGCAGGAGCACGGTGTCAGCGGCAGGCATCCTCCCAAGCCTGCCACAGCGACCGGCGCGCGACCGATCGGGGAGAGCCACCCGCTGCGCCCTGGCACGGCTCCGGGGGTTCTGGCGATCGGCCCGCTACGGTCGTCTCGGTGCCTGCTGACAGCAGCCCCTTCGTCGCGGTGGAATCACGCCGTCGGAGCACACCGCCCGACGACCGGATCGCTGACGCCCGTCGCCCGTTCGCCCGGTGACGACGGCGGCTGCCCAGGCCCGGCGTCCGAGCCGGCGCCTCGCGACAGTTCGCCGCCGAGCCGGCGACGGTCCCGACGCGCACTACCTGCGCGCCGTGCGCCGACGCTGCTGCGCCGATCGAGCTGCTGGTACCGGTCGTGGCCACCGCCACCCGGCTCGGCACCACGACCGGGGGTCTGGCTTCGGACAAGGAGGCCGAGATGGCGGTGGTCATGATGCAGGCCGCCGACGGGCGGCGCGCCCTGCTCGGCCTTCACCGGGCTGGACTCCCTCCGAGCCTGGGACGCGCGCGCCCGGCCGGTGCCGGTCACCCTCGACATGGCCGCCGAGACGGCGCTGGCCGAGGGTGCGGCGGCGCTGGTGGTCGACGTCGCCGGTCCGGATCCGCTCTGGTCCTCGACGGCGAGGTGCTGAGCGCAGCTGGCCGCCGGGCCACCGCCTGGTCGAGCTCGGACGACGGGTTCGGCTGGGCGGTCGCCGACCGCGGAATAGCGTCGACAGCCGCCGACGTTCGTGAGCCGGAGAGTCAGGCGTCCAGGCTGCTCGCTCGGCGGATGTGACCGCGTGTCGCACGCGGTGATAACCTGTGTCTCCGACCGATTCGGCCTCGTGCTGGATCCGCCAAGCGGAGACCTGATCTCCCACCCGCACGACATCACAGATCGTCGTCGGGTCCGTCATCGGCGACGTGCTCCCGGACGGCGTCCGGCTGCTCGCACGTGGTCAGGGTCTTCGCGTGCGCGGAGGCCCTTTCTGGTTCTCCGGCCACCGCCGGCGGTTCCGACGCTGCGTGGCTGAGTCGATCGCACCATCACACCCAACCCATGGAGGACAGATCAGCACCGAACCGCGAATCAACGATCGCATTCGCGTCCCCGAGGTCCGACTCGTCGGACCGGCCGGGGAGCAGGTCGGGATCGTACGGATCGAGGACGCCCTGCGCCTGGCGCGCGAGTCCGAGCTCGACCTGGTGGAGGTGGCCCCGATGGCCCGTCCGCCGGTGGCCAAGCTCATGGACTACGGCAAGTTCAAGTACGAGAACGCCCAGAAGGCGCGCGAGAGCCGCCGCAACCAGACCAACACCGTGATCAAGGAGATGAAGCTCCGGCCGAAGATCGACAGCCACGACTACGAGACCAAGAAGGGTCACGTCGTGCGCTTCCTCAAGGCCGGGGACAAGGTCAAGATCACCATCATGTTCCGTGGTCGCGAGCAGTCGCGCCCCGAGCTCGGCTACAACCTGCTGCAAGAAGCTGGCCGACGACGTGGACGAGTTCGGCTTCGTCGAGTCCGTCGCCGAAGCAGGACGGCCGCAACATGCTGATGGTGCTCGGACCGCACAAGAAGAAGACCGAGGCGCGAGCCGAGGTCGCGGGCCGAGCGGGACCGCCGGGCGGCCGAGCGACAGGCCGATGCCGACGCCGAGCAGCAGCGAGCTGGCCGAGCACCGGGCGCAGGCAGCGGCCGCAGGCACCGCGCCAGAAGCGGCGACGCGGTCCGGCCGACAACCTCGACCCCGACATCGACCTGAGCTGAGCTCGGGTCCGGCACGACCCGCCGGGCCGCAGTTCGGCCCGCGGGCACTGCGTGTGCCGCCCACGGGCCGGCGGAACGAGATGAGAAATGGAGCGGCAGCACATGCCGAAGATGAAGACGCACTCCGGTGCGAAGAAGCGGTTCAGGGTCACCGGTTCGGGCAAGATCATGCACCGCAAGGCGGGCAAGATGCACCTCAACGAGCACAAGTCCGAGCACGCCGGACCCGCCGGCTCGACGGCGACGAGGTGCTGGCCACGGGCGACGCCGCCAAGGCCCGCCGGCTGCTCGGCAAGTGACGCCTGACTCCACCTACCGCCACTCGACTCGACAATCAAGGAGTAACTCGCATGGCACGCGTCAAGCGCTCGGTCAACGCGCACAAGAAGCGCCGCGAGGTCCTCGAGCAGGCCTCCGGCTACCGCGGCCAGCGCTCCCGGCTCTACCGCAAGGCCAAGGAGCAGGTCACCCACTCCGGCGTCTACGCCTACCGCGACCGTCGCGCCCGCAAGGGCGACTTCCGCAAGCTGTGGATCCAGCGGATCAACGCCGCGGCCCGCGCCGAGGGGATGACCTACAACCGCTTCATCTCCGGGCTCAAGACCGCCGGGGTCGAGGTCGACCGCAAGATCCTCGCCGATCTCGCCGTCACCGACCCGACCGCCTTCGCCGCGCTGGTCGAGGTCGCCAAGGCCAACCAGCCGGCCGCGGCCGCGGCCGCCTGACGTCCTGACTGACTCGACCCGGCCGACCCCGCCCCGAGCTCGATCGACGAGCCGATCGCACCGCCGCCGCCTCGGCGGGGGTGCTGCGGTCGGCTCGTCGGCTGCTCCGCCGCAAGGAGCGGCAGACGGCCGGCGAGTTCCTGGCCGAGGGCCGGCAGGCCGTCGCGGAGGCGCTGGTCGCCGGCGACGTCACGTCCGTCGGCTGCTCGTCGCCGAGGCTGCGGTCGCCGGCCAGCAGGACCTGCTGCAGCGCGGCGGCGCGACGCCGGCGTTCCGATGGCCACCGTGCCGGCCAGGGCCTTCGCCGAGCTGGCCGACACCGTCACCCCGCAGGGCATCCTGGCGATCTGCCGGTCGGTCGACGTCCCGCTCGCCGAGGCGCTGACGACCGGTGCCGCGGCTGGTGCGTGCTCTGCGACCAGGTCCGCGACCCCGGCAACCTCGGCACCGTGATCCGCTGCGCCGACGCGTTCGGTGCCGACGCGGTGCTGGTCTCCGGCGACTCGGTCGACGCTCTACAACCCCAAGACCGTCCGGGCCAGCACCGGCAGCCTCTTCCACCTGCCGATCGCCGTCGGCGTCGACCTGGCCGAGGCGGTCGCGACTCGCCCGTGCCGCCGGTCTGGCGGTGCTCGGGGCCGACGGCGCCGCGCGAGCGCACCGTCGACGACCTGGCGGCCGCCGGGGAGCTGGCCCGGCCGACGCTGTGGGTGTTCGGCAACGAGGCCTGGGGCCTGCCGGCCGAGCACGCCGCGCTGCTGGACCGGCTGGTCGCCCTGCCGATCTACGGCCGGGCCGAGAGCCTCAACCTCGTCCACCGCCGCCGCGGTCCTGCTCTACGCCACCGCCACCGCGCAGCATGCCGACGCTTGCTGAGCCTGCCGACGGCTAGTGCAGCCCGTCGACAGGCTCGGGGCCCGATAAGCCGGAGCACGGACTGAGGCACGACTCGCGTCCTAGACTGTCCCGGGCGTCGCGCCCGGCGCCCAGTCCGATCCACGAACGAGCAGGAGCCGATGTCCGGGCCGAACACGAGCTACGACCCCGTCCAGGTCGCGCCGCTGAACGCCGAGAACGTCGAGGCCATGGTCGCCGAGGCGCTGGCCGCCTTCGCCGCGGCGACCACGGTGGCCGAGCTCAAGGCAGGCTCGGCTCGCCCACGCCGCCGACCGGTCGCCGATCGCGCTGGCCAACCGGGAGATCGGCGCGCTGCCGCCGCAGGCCCGCAAGGACGCCGGCGCGCGGATCGGCCAGGCGCGCGGCCGGATCAACGCCGCCCTCAAGGCGCGCGAGGCCGAGATCGCCGCGGCCGAGCTGGACCGCGCTGGTCGACGAGCGGGTCGACGTCACGCTGCCGGTCGACCTGGCGCCCGCAGGGCGCGGTCCACCCGATCACCGCGCTGATGGACCAGATGGAGGACGTCTTCGTCGCCATGGGCTGGGAGGTCGCCGAGGGCCCCGAGCTCGAGGCGGAGTGGCTCAACTTCGACGCCCTCAACTTCATCCCCGACCACCCGGCCCGCACGATGCAGGACACCCTCTTCGTCGAGCCGAGCCGACGGCGGGATCGTGCTGCGCACCCACACCTCGCCGGTGCAGGCCCGCGCGATGCTCACCCGCGAGCTGCCGATCTACGTCGTCTGTCCGGGCAAGGTCGTACCGCGCCGACGAGTACGACGCGACCCACCTGCCGGTCTTCCACCAGATCGAGGGCCTGGTGGTCGACAAGGGCATCACGCTGGGCGACCTGCGCGGCACGCTCGACCACTTCGCCCGCGCCATGTTCGGCGACACCCGGACCCGGATGCGGCCGAACTACTTCCCGTTCACCGAGCCGTCGGCCGAGGTCGACCTGCAGTGCTTCGTCTGCCACGGCGACTCGGTCGGCAACCCGGACCGACCCGTGCCGGACCTGCAAGAGCGAGGGCTGGATCGAGTGGGGCGGCTGCGGCGTGGTCAACCCGCGGGTGCTCGAGGCCTGCGGCGTCGACTCCGACGTCTACTCCGGCTTCGCGTTCGGCATGGGCGTCGACCGCACCCTGATGTTCCGCAACAACGCCGAGGACATGCGCGACATGATCGAGGGCGACGTGCGCTTCAGCCGCTCCCTGGTGGGGCTCGCGCGATGAGCGCGTCAAGCAAGGGAGCGCTCGATGAGGGCGCCGCTGTGCTGGCTGCGCGACTACGTCGCGCTGCCCGCCGAGCTCGACGGTCGCGACCTGGCCGAGCAGCTGATCCGTGCCGGTCTCGAGGTCGAGACCGTCGAGCGGGCCGGGGCCGACGTCACCGGGCCGCTCGTGGTCGGGCGGGTGCTCGTCCTACGAGGTCGAGACCGCACAAGAACGGCAAGGTCATCCGCTGGTGCCGGGTCGACGTCGGGCCGAGCACAACGACGCCGGCCCGAGTGACGGGCGAGCCGCCTCGCGGGGCATCGTCTGCGGTGCCCACAACTTCGCCGTCGGCGACTTCGTCGTCGTGGCGCTGCCCGGCGCGGTGCTGCCGGGCGGGTTCGCGATCGCCGCGCGGAAGACGTACGGCCACGTCTCCGACGGCATGATCTGCTCGGCCCGCGAGCTCGGGCTCGGCGACGACCACGCCGGCATCATGGTGCTGACCGGTCGCCGAGCGCCTGGATGCCGGGCAGCCGACGCCGCCGCGGTGCTGCAGCTGCGCGACGACGTGCTGGACATCGCCGTCACCCCCGACCGCGGCTACTGCCTGTCGATCCGCGGACTGGCCCGGGAGTCGGCCCAGGCCGACGGGCGTCGGCTTCACCGACCCGGTGGACCGGCCGACCCCGGCCGAGGCGGCGACGGGTTACCCGGTCCGATCGGAGTCCGACGGCCTGCCCGCTGTTCGTCGCCGTCAGCGTCACCGGGATCGACCCGACCCGGCCGAGCCCGCGCTGGCTGGCCCGCCGGGTCCAGCTGGCCGGGATGCGGTCGATCTCGCTGGCCGTCGACATCACCAACTACGTGATGCTCGAGACCGGTCAGCCGATCCACGCCTACGACGCCGACCAGCTCGCCGGGCCCATCGTGGTCCGCCAGGCGCAGCCGGGGGAGAAGCTCACCACCCTCGACGACGTGGTCCGCGACTCTCGATCCCGACGACCTGCTGATCACCGACGACTCCGGTCCGATCGGGCTGGCCGGGCGTGATGGGCGGCGCCTCGACCGAGATCTCGCGCGGCCACCACCAACGTGGTGATCGAGGCGGCGCACTTCGACGCGATGACCATCGCCCGCACCTCGCGGCGGCACAAGCTGTCGCTCGGAGGCCTCCCGGCGGTTCGAGCGCGGGGTCGATCCCGGCGGCCGCCTACGCGGCCGCCCACCGGGTCGCCGCCCTGCTGGTCGAGCTGGCCGGCGGCACCCTGGTCGCCGACGAGACCGTCGTCGGCGCCGTGCCAGCCGGCCGCGCCGACCACGCATCGACGGCCGACCTGCCGGGCCGGATCCTCGGCACGCCGGTCGACCGGCCGCGACGGTGATCGAGCTGCTGCAGCGCCGTCGGTGCCGAGCGTCGCCGTCGAGGGCGGCCAGCTGACCATCGCGCCCGCCGAGCTGGCGTCCCGACCTGCGCGACCCGTACGACTACGTCGAGGAGGTCGGCCGGCTCGTCGGCTACGACACCATCGAGCCGGTCGTGCCGCGGGCCCCGGTCGGTCGCGGTCTGACCCGCGCCCAGCGGGCCCGCCGCGCCGTCAACGCCGCCGTCGTGGCCGCCGGCTTCGTCGAGGTGCTCAGCTTCCCGTTCGTCGCGGCGGCGGAGCTGGACCAGCTCGGCGTGCCGGCCGACGATCCGCCGGCGCGCGCTGGTCCGGATCCTCAACCCGCTGGCCGAGACCAGCCCGTACCTGCGGACGACGCTGCTGCCCGGGCTGTTCGGCGCGGTGGCCCGCAACACGCAGCCGGGGCAACGACGACCTGGCCCTGTACGAGACCGGGTCGGTCTTCTTCGCCGCGGCAGCCGCGCGTCGCCGCACCGCGTCCGGCGGTCGACGCAGCGGCCGACCGAGGACGAGCTCGCCGCGATGGACGCCGCGCTGGCCGAGCAGCCGCGGCACCTGCGCCGTCGGTGCTGACCGGGCAGCTGGCGGCCGGCCGGCTGGCCGGGCCGGGCGAGCCGGTCGGCTGGCGGCACGCCGTGGCCTTCGTCGAGATGGCCGCGCGCGCGCTGGGCGTCGACGCTGACGTCGGCGGGCGGCCGAGCAGGCGCCCTGGCACCCGGGCCGGTGCGCGGAGTTCTGCCGTCCACCGGCGGAGGTCGTGATCGGCTACGCCGGTGAGCTGCACCCGCAGGTCTGCGAGGCCTTCGGTCTGCCGGCGCGGACGCGTGCGGCCGAGTTCGACCTGGACGCGCTGATCGCGGCCGCTCCGCCGGCGGCGAGCGTGGCGGCCGATCTCGTCCTACCCGGTGGCCAAGGAGGACGTGGCGCTGATCGTCGACGCGACGTTCCGGCGGCCGCGGTGGAGGCGGCGCTGCGGTCGGGGCGCCGGGCCGCTGCTGGAGTCGGTCCGGCTGTTCGACGTCTACACCGGTCCGCAGATCGGCGAGGGCAAGAAGTCGCTGGCGTTCGCGCTGCGCTTCCGGGCGCCCGACCGCACCCTGACCGACGCCGAGGCCGGGGCGCCGGGATGCCGCGGTCGCCGCCGCGGTCGAGGAGGTCGGCGTCGAGCCGCGCGTCCTCTGACTCGGTGTTCGAGGCCTCAGCGGCGGCCCAGGGCGAAGTAGGCCAGCGGACCGACGAAGTTGATCAAGCTCACCGCTCGCCACAACGGCTTGGGTCCCTTGACCTGATCGGCGTCGCGCCGGGTCAGGTCGGCCTGGGCGGCGATCATCAGGCCGAACTGCACCAGGCCCAACAAGCCGATCCCGGCCCGCTGCGCGGCTGACAAGTCATCCCATTTCCGGTGTTCGGCCATGTCGCCATCCTGCCGCGGTCACGCAACTCTCGCCCATCCTGCTTGCATAATCATGCGGTCTATGGCATACTCATGCAGATGCAAGAGCGTAGCGGTGGCCGGTGCGACCGGCTATGCGGGCGGGGAGCTGCTGCGCCTGCTGCTCGGCCACCCGGAGGTGGAGATCGGCGCGGTGACGGCGGGACGCGAGCGCCGGCAGCCGCCTCGGTGACCACCAGCCGCACCTGGTGCCGCTCGCCGACCGGGTCGTCGGCGACCACGCCGTCGCAGACTCTCGCCGGCCACGACGTGGTCTTCCTCGCCCTGCCGCACGGCGCCTCGGCGCCAGGTCGCCGACGAGCTCGGGAGCCGACACCGTGATCATCGACTGCGGCGCCGACTTCCGGCTGGTCGACCGCGTCGGCCTGGCAGCAGTTCTACGGCACCGACGCATGCCGGCACCTGGCCGTACGGCCTGCCCGAGCTGCCCGGCCAGCGGGAGAAGCTCGCCGGGACCCGCCGGATCGCCGTGCCCGGGCTGCTACCCGACCACCGGCGACGCTGGCCCTGCTGCCGGCCGTCGACCGCCGGCCTGACCGACGCCCGGCGACGTCGTGATCGTGGCGGCCAGCGGACCGTCCGGTGCCGGCCAGTCGCTCAAGCCGCACCTGCTGGGCTCGGAGCTGATGGGCTCGGCCAGCGCGTACGGCGTCGGCGGCGTGCACCGGCACACCCCCGAGCTCGTCCAGAACCTCGCGCGCCTGCGGGGCGGATCGCGCCGACCGTCTCCTTCACGCCGGTGCTGGTGCCGATGTCCCGCGGCATCCTGGCCACCTGCACCGCGCCGCTCGCGCGACTCCGCGACTCACCACCGAGCAGGTGTACGAGGTCTACGCCGAGGCGTACGCCGACGAGCCGTTCGTCCACCTCCTGCCGCCCGGGCAGTGGCCGCAGACCCAGTCCGTGCTCGGCTCCAACGCGGTGCACGTGCAGGTGGCCGTCGACGCGGCCGCCGGCCGGCTGGTCGCCGTGGCGGCGCTGGACAACCTGACCAAGGGCACCGCGGGCGGCGCCGTGCAGTGCATGAACCTGGCGCTCGGCCTGCCCGAGACGCACCGGTCTGCCCGTCGTCGGGGTGGCGCCGTGACGACGCCGGTCGCGCTGGCAGCTCACCCGGCACGCGGGCGAGGTGGGCCTGGCCCAGCTGCCGGCGCACGACTGCGGTGCCGCGCTGGGCGCTGGACGACGAGCCACGAGTCGCCGTTCTGGAGCGTCTCCCGGACCGCCGACGAGCTGTCGATCATCTGCGGCTACGAGGCCGTTCCCGGAACTGTCACCGGCGTCGGGACCGTTCGCCGCGTTCAGCATCGACGGACCGCTCGACCACTCGCTTGATCGGGGTGCTCGCCGGGCTGCCTCGACCGCTCGCCGACGCCGGCATCTCCATCCTGGCGCAGTCCACCTTCGACACCGACTGGATCCTGGTGCCCGTCGCCGCAGGCCGGTCACGCCATCGAGGTCTGGGAGGCCGCCGGTCACACGGTCGAGATCGAGGAGCTGGACACATGAGTGTGAGCCACCCACAGGGCTTCTCGGCGTCCGGTGTGACCGCGGGGTCTGAAGCCGAGCGGCAAGCCCGACCTGGCCCTGGTGCGTCAACCACGGGCCGCGCAAGGCGGCGGCCGGCGTCTTCACCAGCAACCGGGTCAAGGCGGCCCCCGTGCTGTGGTCCCGAGCAGGTGCTGGCCGACCGGCGCGTCTGCAGGCTGTGATCTTGAACTCCGGTGGCGCCAACGCCTGCACCGGTCCGGACGGCTTCGCCGACACCCACCGCACGGCCGAGCGTGTCGCCCCGCTCTCAGGCGGCCGGCCTCGACGTCGGACCCGATCGACGTGGCGGTCTGCTCCACCGGGCTGATCGGCGTCCGGCTGCCGATGGACAAGATCACCGCGACGATCCCGACTCTGGTCGACGGCCTGGCGGCCGACGGCGGGTCGGCGGCGGCGACGGCGATCATGACCACCGACACGGTGGTCAAGGAGGCCGTCGTACGAGCGAGACGGCTGGTCGGTCGGCGGGATGGCCAAGGGTGCAGCGATGTTGGCACCCGGGCCTGGCCACCATGCTGGTGGTGATCACCACCGACGCCGTGGTCGACCCGGCGCAGCTCCATGATCAGCTCGCCGAGGCCTGCCCGGGTCAGCTTCGACCGGGTCGACAGCGACGGCTGCATGTCCACCAACGACACCGTGCTGCTGCTCAGCAGCGGAGCCTCCGGTATCGCCCCCGATGCCGCTGACCTGACCGCGGCAGTCACCGCAGGCGTGCACCGACCTGGCGCTCCAGCTGGTCGCCGACGCCGAGGGCTCCAGCCACACGATCGCCATCGACGTGTCAACGCCGCGACCGTGGACGATGCGGTCGAGGTGGGCAAGAGCATCGCCCGCAACAACCTGTTCAAGTGCGCCGTCTTCGGCCACGATCCCAACTGGGGCAGGGTGCTCTCGGCCATCGGGACCACCTCGGCGGCCTTCGAGCCCGATCCGCTGGACGTCGCGTTCAACGGCGTCCAGGTCTGCCGTTCCGGCGGTATCGGCGAGCCACGCGAGCTGGTCGACCTGACCGCCCGGGAGGTGTCGGTCGACGTCGACCTGCACGCCGGCGATCGACGAGGCCGGATCTGGACCAACGACCTCACCTACGACTACGTCCGAGAGAACGCGGAGTACTGGACATGACCAGCAGCGCCAGCGCAGCGAGCAGCTGCCACCTCAGTGGGGTCCCCGACGATCACCGCACTCCACAGCCTCACCCTGGTCGAGAAGGCGTCCATCCTGACCGAGGCCCTGCCCTGGCTGGAGACGTACGCCGGCAAGATCGTGGTGATCAAGTACGGCGGCAACGCCATGATCGACGACGAGCTGAAGCGCGCCTTCGCCCAGGACATCGTGTTCATGAAGCGTTGCGGCGTGCACCCCGTGGTGGTGCACGGCGGCGGTCCGCAGATCTCCCAGTGCTCAACCGGCTGGACATCGCCTCGGAGTTCCGCGGTGGTCTGCGGGTCACCAGTCCGGAGGCGATGGACGTGGTCCGGATGGTGCTGGTCGGCCAGGTCGGCCGCGAGCTGGTCGGACTGATCAACGCCACAGCACGCCTCGCGGTCGGCATGTCCGGCGAGGACGGCGGGCTGTTCACGGCCGAGCGTCGCGGCACGGTCGATCGACGGTGAGGAGGTCGACCTCGGTCTGGTCGGTGACGTGGTCGAGGTGCAACACCGAAGCCATCGAGGGGCTGATCGGCGCCGGCCGGATCCCGGTGGTGGCGAGCATCGCACCCGACGTGCACGGTGCGGTGCACAACGTCAACGCCGACACCGCTGCCGCCGCCCTGGCGGTGGCCCTCGGGCGCCGAGCGACTGGTCGTGCTCACCGACGTCGAAGGCCTCTACCGCGACTGGCCGAACAGCGACTCGATCATCAAGGAGCTCTCGGCCTCCGAGCTGGCGGCGATGATGCCACGCTCGAGTCCGGGATGGTCCCCAAGATGGAGGCCTGTCTGCGCGCCGTCGAGGGCGGTCTGACGCGGGCGACCGTGACCGACGGGCGGGTGCCGCACGCTCTGCTGCTGGAGATCTTCACCAACGCGGGCATCGGCACCATGGTCACCCAGGACGGCCTGATCCGGCTCGGCAGCCGGGTCTTCTCCGCGGCGGACGGGATTCCGCCGCACGAGCTGGCCAACGGCGAGTTCGGCCAGCTGCCGATCACGCCGCCACAGCCGCAGACCGAGGGAGCGCGGTGACAGCCGAAGCAGTGGCGGTCACCAAGGCCCTGTCGGGCGCGACGCCCGGTGGATCGGCCTCGGTGCTGGAGCACTACCAACAGTCCCTGATGAACACCTTCGGCACGCCGAAGCGGGTCTTCGTCCGCGGCGAGGGCCCGTACGTCTGGGATGCCGACGGCCGCAAGCACCTCGACCTGCTGTCCGGACTGGCGGTCACCGCTCTCGGACACGCCCATCCGACCGTGCTCTCGGCGATCACCGGCCAGATCGCCACCCTCGGTCACGTGTCCAACTTCTTCGCCACGCCCGCTCAGGTGGCACTGGCTGAACGGCTGGTAGCCATGGTCGACCGGCCCGGCGAGGGGAAGGTGTTCTTCACCAACTCCGGCACCGAAGCCAACGAGGCAGCCTTCAAGATCACCAGGGCCACCGGCCGAACCAAGATCATCGCCACCGAAGGTGCCTTCCACGGACGCTCCATGGGTGCCCTGGCCATCACCCACAACCCGAAGTATCGCGAGCCCTTCGCGCCGCTGCCCGGCGACGTGGTCTTCGTCCCGTACGGCGACGTCCGACGCCCTCGCCGCAGCCGTGGACGACGCAACCGCCGCCGTCGTGCTCGAACCCATCCAGGGTGAGAACGGGATCGTGGTGCCGCCGGCCGGACTATCTGACACGGCCCGGGCGATCTGCGATCGAGCACGGCGCCCTGCTCTGGATCGACGAGGTGCAGACGGGGATGGGCCGGACCGGCGAGCTGGCTGGTACACGTCGACCGAGGGCGTGCAGGCCGACATGGTCACCCTGGCCAAAGGGCTGGGTAACGGCTTCCCGATCGGCGCCTGCCTCGGCCGCCGGCCGAGCGGCTGCGCTGCTCGGACCCGGCAGCCACGGGAGCACCTTCGGTGGCAACCCGGTCGCGGCGATCGCCGGGCTGGCCGTGATCGCGGTGATCGAGCGGGACGGACTGCTGGAGCGAGCGGTCACGCTGGGTGATCATCTCGTGCAGACGATCACCGATCTTGATCACCCGCTGATCACCGGTGTCCGCGGTCGAGGGCTGCTGCGGGGGATCACGCTGACCGTGCCGGTCGCCGCTCAGGTCGCCGACGCCGCGCTCGACGCCGGGTTCATCGTCAACGCGCCACGGCCGGACGTGATCCGGCTGGCACCACCGCTGATCGTCACCGCCGAGCAGCTGGACACCTTCATCGCGGCGCTGCCCGACCTGCTGGACCGAGCCGCGACCGCAGGAGCACCGCGATGATCCGGCACTTCCTCGCCGACGACGACCTGAGCCCGGACGAGCAGGCCGAGGTGCTGGCGCTGGCCGCCCGGTTGAAGGCGGACCCGTATGCGTACAAGCCGTTGGAGGGGCCGCGCAGCGTCGCGGTCCTGTTCGACAAGCCGACCCTGCGCACCCAGAGCTCGTTCGCGGCCGGTATCGCCGAGCTGGGCGGGTACCCGCTGATCGTCGACGCCGGTTGGCCGGGATCGGCGAACGAGAGTCGGTCGCCGACACCGCGCGGGTCCTCGGTCGCCAGGCGGTCGCGATCGTCTGGCGTACGTTCGCACAGTCGGCCTTGGCGGAGATGGCGGCCTGCTCGGGGGTGCCGATGATCAACGCCCTCACCGACAGCTACCACCCCTGCCAGATCCTGGCGGACCTGCTGACCGTCGGCGCACAAGCGGTTCGGCCGGCTTCGCGGACTCACCTTGGCCTACCTGGGTGACGGCGCCAACAACATGGCGCACTCCTACCTGCTGGGCGGGGCGACGGCCGGGCTGCACGTCCGGATCGGGGCCCCGCCGGGCTACCAGCCCGACCCGGTGATCCTGGCCAGCGGCCGAGGCGATCGCGCGCGACACCGGCGGTAGCGTGACGCTCGCCTCCTCTCCGGACGACGCGGTGGCCGGCAGCCGACGTCGTGGCCACCGACACCTGGGTGTCGATGGGCCAGGACGGCATGGGTCGAGAGTCGGGTGTTCGTCCCGTACGCCGTGACGGCTGAGCTGATGGCCGCCGCGGCGCCGGACGCGATCTTCCTGCACTGTCTACCTGCGTACCGCGGCAAGGAGATCGAGCGCCGAGGTGATCGACGGCCCGCAGTCGGTTGTCTGGGACGAGGCGGAGAACCGTCGCCACGCACAGAAGGCCGTGCTGGCCTTCCTGCATGCGGCGTCCCGCGGAACGACCGCGGAGCTGGTCACCGTCGTCGACCACCGGGTCACTGGTGAGTTCCGGTCGGCGGCACCCGTCGTGACCTCGGCTGCCCGAGCACCGATCACGAAGACCGGCCGTCAGGCGCGGATCATCGCGATGCTTGGAGCAGAACGCGGTGCGCTCTCAACCGACCTGGCCGAGCTGCTGGCGATGGAGCAGATCCAGGTCACCCAGGGCACGCTGTCGCGCGACCTGGTGGAGATCGGCGCCCTGCGCGTCCGCGGCCACGACGGCCACCTCGTCTACGCGGTGCCCGCCGACGGTGGTGACCGGACCCCGCAGGCGCGGCGAGTTCGCGACCTTCGAGAGCCGGCTCGCCCGGCTGTGCAGCGAGGTGCTGGTCTCGGCCGAGGCGTCGGCGAACCTGGTGGTGCTGCGCACCCCGCCCGGTGCCGCCCAGTACTTCGCCTCGGCGATCGACCGGGTCGGCTGGGAGTCGATCCTCGGCACCATCGCCGGCGACGACACCATCTTGTTGATCACCCGCGACCCGGCCGGCGGCGACGCCATCGCCAGCCGGTTCCTGGAGATGAGCCAGGGTGGCCGCCGCCTCGACACCGCCTGAAACCCACCACCAGAGTTTGGACCGCCACCCACAGCTGACGTGGGTTTCGGTACAAGAGTCAGCGAGCACCCCGAACCGAGGACAGCAGACCGTGACAGCACGTGACACGAAGCCGGGCGAGAACGCCGAGCACGAGGGGCGGCTGTGGGGTGGCAGGTTCGCCGGCGGCCCAGCCGAGGCGATGTTCGCGCTCAGCCAGTCGACCCAGTTCGACTGGCGACTGGCCCGGTACGACCTAGCCGGCTCCCGGGCCCACGCCCGGGCTCTGCATCGCGCCGACCTGCTGACCGACCACGAGCTGAGCGGGATGATCTCAGGGTTGGACCGCCTGGACGCCGATGTTGTCTCCGGCGCCTTCCGACCGGCGACCGGCCGACGAGGATGTGCACGGCGCCCTGGAGCGCGGCCTGGTCGAACGGGTCGGGCCCGAGCTCGGCGGACGCCTGCGGGCAGGTCGCTCCCGCAACGACCAGATCGCCACCCTGATCCGGCTCTACCTGCGGCGCGCGCTCCGGGACGTCGCGGCCGAGGTGCAGGCGGTCATCGCTGCGCTGCACGAGCAGGCCGCGCAGCCACCTCGGGGTGCCGATGCCGGGCCGTACGCACCTGCAGCACGCCCAGCCGGTGCTGCTGTCGCACCACCTGCTCGCCCACGCGTGGCCGCTGCTGCGCGACACCGACCGGATCCGGGACCTTGATCGGCGGCTTGCCATCAGCCCGTACGGGTCGGCCGCCCTCGCCGGCACCTCGTTGGGGCTCGACCCTGGCTACGTCGCCGACCTGCTGGGATTTCGATTCCAGCACCGCGAACTCCATCGACGGTACGGCGGCTCGCGATCTCGTGGCCGAGGCCTGCTTCGTCCTCGCCCAGATCGGGGTCGACCTGTCCAGGATCGGCGAGGAGGTCATCCTCTGGTCGACCCAGGAGTTCGGCTTCGTCCGGTTGGCGGACGCCTGGTCGACCGGGTCGAGCATCATGCCGCAGAAGAAGAACCCGGACGTGGCCGAGCTCGCCCGCGGCAAGGCCGGACGGTTGATCGGCAACCTGTCCGGGCTGCTCGCGACGTTGAAGGGGCTGCCGCTGGCCTACAACCGCGACCTGCAGGAGGACAAGGAGCCGGTGTTCGACTCGGTGGACCAGCTGCTGGTGCTGACGCCGGCGATGGCGGGCCTGGTGACCACCCTCACCTTCGACACCCATCGGCTGGCCGAGCTCGCGTCCCGCGGGTTCTCGTTGGCCACCGACGTCGCGGACTGGCTGGTTCGGCAACGCGTCCCGTTCGCCGAGGCGCACGACATCGCCGGTGCTGCGGTCCAGTTCTGCGAGCAGCGCGGGGTCGAGCTATCCGACCTGACGCCCGAGCAGCTGGCGGAGATCTCGCCGCAGCTGCAGCCGGCGGTGCTGGACGTTCTCACCGTCGCCGGCTCGATCGACAGCCGCGACGGTCGGGGCGGGACCGCGACCGTCCGCGTACGCGAGCAGCTCGCGGAGGTGCGGGACGGCGTCGAGGACCTGACCGCTTGGCTGTCCGTGCCGCTGGGCTCGGAGGCGGCGACGGGTTAGGTCTCCCCGATCCGGGGTCTCCACAGCCCGGATAGTCGTGGGACCACGTGCGTGGCGGCCAGTAGGGTCGGGTCCGGACCGCGGACACGCGGAGCCAGGACCGAAAGGACGGCAGGACAGGGTGAGCGCAGTCTTCGACGAGCTGACATGGCGCGGCCTGGTGGCCAACTCCACCGACGAGGCCGCGTTGATCGAGCATCTCGAGGCCGGACCAGTCACCTTCTATGTCGGGTTCGACCCCACGGCTCCGAGTCTGCACATGGGCAATCTGGTGCAGCTGATGGTGGCTCGGGCGATGCAGCGGGCCGGTCATCGACCGCTGATCCTGGTCGGCGGGTCGACCGGGCTGATCGGCGATCCCAAGGCCACCGGGGAGCGGGTGCTCAACAGCAAGGAGACGGTGGCCGGATGGGTGGCCCGGATCCAGCAGCAGGTCGAGCGGTTCGTGGACTTCTCCGGCCCGGCCGCGGCGCAGGTCGTCAACAACCTCGACTGGACGCAGAGTCTGTCGGTGCTGGACTTCCTCCGCGACATCG